>NZ_SRMQ01000033.1 GCF_004768785.1 Caproiciproducens galactitolivorans | reverse complement strand
TTCTCTTTTGCCTTTTATAAGTGCCCATCCGCTTGTTTTAGCATCACTACCTTTTATCCATACTGGCTCCCCGTCCATCTGCCGGAGCCGTTCCAGCGTCAGCGGTTTGTTCTCCGGGGCGGAATTGCAAAGATCTGTCAGCATATCTTTCAGCCTGTTGATTCGGGCGATTACCTCATCGGGATTAAAACGTGCCAATGCAATGCCATTTAGGAAATTTTCAAGCCTATCAATATCGCACGGTTTAAGCTTATCCATTACTTTTTCGCCCTCTTTCTGATTTCCCGTTGCACCGCTTTCAGACGGGTTTTGTTTGCGAACGGATGTGTTCTCAAATATTCCTCGGCTTTGGTTAATTCATCATTACTTGCATATCCGAGAGCGCTGATGAAGTTGCAGTCCGTTGCCGGAATCGTTATGATCGCATGGTAATTGTCCCATTTATATGGCAGGGCTTGTCTCACCTTCTTGTAAATATTTCCTTCCCGATATAGAATTGTGGGGAAAGGAGAATTTAAATGCCTGATTTAACCGCAACTGATTTCGAAATTAGCAGATGACTTGGATGAAACTCTGAAT
>NZ_SRMQ01000032.1 GCF_004768785.1 Caproiciproducens galactitolivorans | reverse complement strand
TTGTAAAATCCCATCTCGATATCAGCTTTGATACACTCTGCGCGCCATGCGGCATATGCCCGGCTTACCATGCTTTTCCCAGCCTCCTGCGTATGTACTCCCGGTTGTAATGGATCCGGGCGCCATCCGCGTCCATACGGTGGGTTTTAAAGATCAGCCGGTTTATGCCGTACAGGAGCGTTCCAAAAATCAGCACGGCGGTGCCGATGATAGATAGATAAATCAGGACATCAATTAAAGCGGTCATAGTGTAGCCTCCTGTTCTGGTTCGTAGGGTTGATTCAGCCAATCCAGCAAACATTGACAGCAATTTTTATCGTCGGAGTGATCGCAATCAATTTCATCCATACCCATTTCATTAGGACACGTGAGCGTTACGGCGAGTTTTTCATTACTCATGCTGCGGATTAAGTCTCCATTCGTCAGCGGCTTGTTTTCCAGCTTGCGGGAGTAGGCAAGCCAAGTTTTACCATAATCTTTCATGTAATAGCTAATATTCCAGTCATCAGGACAATTCGCTATTTGCTTTTCTCTTTTGCCTTTTATAAGTGCCCATCCGCTTGTTTTAGCATCACTACCTTTTATCCATACTGGCTCCCCGTCCATCTGCCGGAGCCGTTCCAGCGTCAGCGGTTTGTTCTCCGGGGCGGAATTG
>NZ_SRMQ01000031.1 GCF_004768785.1 Caproiciproducens galactitolivorans | reverse complement strand
GATGGCGCCCGGATCCATTACAACCGGGAGTACATACGCAGGAGGCTGGGAAAAGCATGGTAAGCCGGGCATATGCCGCATGGCGCGCAGAGTGTATCAAAGCTGATATCGAGATGGGATTTTACAAGGATGATGACGTTGACCTCGATATCAAGAATGCCGAAAAGCGCGAAAGGCGGCGCAAATATATGAGCGAATATTACATCCGTCACCGTGCAAAACATCGTGAGACCGCGCGAAAATCGTACTTAAAAAAGAAAGCCGCTCCCCTGTTGGCGCAGGAAAAGCGGCACAATAAAAAATAACTCTATTTTGAATAATAATCTGAAAGCGAGGATTTGTCAATGGAAAACAGTTTAATCCCCGGAATCCGCAGGGCTATCCAGAGCGATAAGTCCATCTTATACGACACCAGAGCCGAGCGGGATTATATCATGCCAATCCTGCGCGGCACAAGGTTTATCGGGCGTGCGACGATTGATGTCATCGATCGGCAGTACGCTGATAAAATCAACAAATTGGAGGATGAAATCATTGATATGGGCGCCCACTTAGTAGAGCTGGAGGACGCCAAAAATGGATGACTACGGGTTAAGTGCAGCACAAGCTGCCTATGACAGGCAGGAAGGTCCATGCCCGTTTGCAAAGGATGATAAACCGGAATATGAATCAGAATGTAAATCAACCGACGAACCACGACGAGTGGATAAAGGCACGTCTAAGCGGAATCGGAGCTAGTGAAGCTGCTGCTGTCGTAGGTATGTCACCGTACAAAAGCAACGCCGAACTGTGGGAAGAAAAGACTG
>NZ_SRMQ01000030.1 GCF_004768785.1 Caproiciproducens galactitolivorans | reverse complement strand
GCAACCATATCTTTAATGGCTGTGCGCGCGGGGGCGAGATACTGCCTTGGGTCAAAATGGCTCGGATTTTCCGCCATATACTTGCGGATGCTGGCCGTCATGGCGAGACGTAGATCGGAGTCCACATTGATTTTGCAGACCGCCATCTTTGCGGCTTCGCGGAGCATTTCCTCCGGAATTCCGATTGCGTCCGGCATCTGGCCGCCGTATTTGTTGATTTCCTCAACAAACTGCGGAATGACGGAAGAAGCGCCGTGCAGAACGATCGGAAAACCGGGCAGACGGTCGGAAACTTCCTTCAAAATATCAAAACGAAGCTGCGGCTTCTGGCCTGGTTTGAATTTGTAAGCGCCGTGGCTGGTACCGATGGCAATCGCAAGGGAATCCACGCCCGTACGGGTGACAAAATCCTTCACTTCGTCCGGATCGGTAAACTGCGCCTTGTCGTCCGCAACGTTTACGTCGTCCTCCACACCGGCGAGCTTGCCCAGTTCGGCTTCAACGGTAACATTGTATTTATGCGCGTATTCCACAACGCGGCGGGCTTCCTCCACATTTTCCTCGTAGGGCTTGGAGGAACCGTCATACATAACGGAAGTAAAACCGCCGTCGACACAATCCTTGCAGATTTCAAATGATGAGCCATGGTCAAGATGAAGCGCAATCGGAATATCCGGGTTTTCAATTACCGCCGCTTCGACCAGCTTTGTAAGATAAGTATGATTTGCGTATTTGCGCGCACCGGCGGAAACCTGAAGAATGAGCGGAGCCTTCAGTTCCTGGCAGGCTTCGGTAATTCCCTGCACAATCTCCATGTTGTTGACGTTGAACGCGCCGA
>NZ_SRMQ01000029.1 GCF_004768785.1 Caproiciproducens galactitolivorans | reverse complement strand
TAAACAATAATTTAGCGGCTTAATCCTTGAGCTTGTGATATTGCTTTTTCCAAGCTCTTGACGGTTTTTTACAAATACAATCCACAGAGGAAAAAGCACAGACATTTGGTAATCCATTGTTTCCACATATATCTGGATTGTTTGCTCTGCAACCGTAGGTTTGCAGTTCGGTATCTTGTGGATTAAGTGGTGCATTAAATGGTATTGAGAGGTCTTTCTTATTCATAATCCACCTCCGACATATCAATTTCACCACTCATAAGTTTGGGAAGTAGCGAATCTCTTGTTTCAGCAAGTTTCTTGTTCTCTATTCGATTTGAGATAATCAAGTCATAAATTGGCTGAAGCAACGCTCCAATTCGGTTATAGTCAGTTTCATTTGGTATGAGGACTTCTGCTTTTGCAAGTTCATCACGCTTGATGTGACCCATTGTTGTTGCTTTATCAGCAGCAACGGCAATAAAGCGGTCAAGGTGATGTTTTGTCCAAGCATAATAAAACCACTTATCATAATTGCTTGATGAAACCTTGAATAGATGTTGGTTCAAACCACAAATACCGCCACACCAAAAGTCAACAAGCAGACTACCTGACCAAGAAAAGATTACATCGCCATCGTGAATGATATAGTCGCTTTTAATGCTTGGAGAACAAAACTCGCTGTTATCATCACAACAACCTTGACGAAGCTCTTTGATTTTTAAGACGGGAATACCTATCTCGTTAGCAGATGGACGGTATTTTTGCATAGCAAGACCGTTAAGATAGTCTGCAATGTCTATAAGGCTTGCCTGTTTCCAACCATCAGGCAATGACTGCAATGATAAAAACTCATTTTCAAAGATTGCCTGAGCTTGCTGCTCTAAATTATTGTTTA
>NZ_SRMQ01000028.1 GCF_004768785.1 Caproiciproducens galactitolivorans | reverse complement strand
GGCTATGTCAAGAGAAGTTCGCAATTTGGGGACTCCACGAAATGAATTAAGCTGCGCTTAGCAGAAGTGTCTGAATCGATTTGGGATTCAAATATGCTCTGGAAACGGACCAGTCTTCAGCGTATTCCATGAGATATGTTGTAACCAACCGCAGATAGGAATCTTTGTTTGGGAATATCCCGACGACGTTGGTTCTGCGCCGGATTTCCTTGTTCAGCCGTTCCAGCATATTGGTCGATGAGATTTTACGGGCATCAAGCTCGGGGAATGCATAGAAAGCCAGTGAGTCCTCCAGCCCGTCTTCCAGAAGCTCGATTGCTTTGGGAAACCGCTTCCCATATTGCTCCGACAACTGTTTTGCGCGCTGTCGCGCTAATTGGACGGAAGGCGCCAGCCAGATTTCTTTCAGTTGGACCGCAAAGGATTCTTTTTCTTTCTGCGGTATATGGGCCAGAATATTTCGCATGAAATGCACTTTGCAGCGTTGCCAGGATGCGCCGGGAAAACTTTCTCGGATGGCGGCAATCAGCCCTTTGTTCGCATCGGAAACCACCAGCAGCGGTGTTTTCAAGCCGCGATCCAAAAGACTTTGAAACAACTGGGAATAGCTCTCTTTGGATTCGTCCAGCATCGGCTCCACGGCGAGAATGTCCCTGTGCCCTTGCTCGTTGACGCCGCAGACAACCATCACCGCCATGCTGACGACACGGCCATCCATACGGACTTTTTCGTACAGGGCATCCGTCCAAATGACAGGATAACGAGTATCCGTCAGAGAACGGTTGCGAAATTCCTGTACCTGTTCATTGAGCCCTTTTGTCATCTCACTGACCTGACTGCGGGAGAGGTTCTCTATCCCCAGACTGTGAGCCAACTTTTCCATCTTCCGTGTGGACACGCCCTGCACGAATGCCTCCTGAATAACCTGTACCAGCGCCGCCTCGCTGCGTTTGCGTTCAGTGACAAAGAACGGGATATATCCATGGCTGCGCAGCTTTGGCACCATGAGATACATCGTCCCTACGCGAGTATCCAGCCTCCGGGGACGATATCCGCAGCGGTAGTCACTTCGAGACGGATTGTGCGCATTCTTTTCCGCCCCCACAAGGCCGGAAACCTCCGCCTCCATCAGTTGAGCGCAGAGCCATTCCAGCATACTGAGCATCGGGTCGGGCTCCGCCATACATTTCAGTAGCAATTCCGTAAGATCTGTGTTATTCTTTCCTTGAGTCATTGGGACCAACTCCTTTTTGAATGTCTTGACACCATTCATTTTAAAGGAGTCCCAATGGCTTTTCTATACCTTCTCGAAATTGCGAACTTTATTGTACTCTATC
>NZ_SRMQ01000027.1 GCF_004768785.1 Caproiciproducens galactitolivorans | reverse complement strand
GAAAACAAATACGGGACTTGTGGCCTTTTGTGAACAGGCGCTTGCCGCCGGAACCGGATACGTTTACGGCACAATCGGACAAGTCTGTACGAAAAGCCTGCTTGAGCAATGCGCCGCCCGTTATCCGGCGGACAACCTCGCCGGTGGCTCAATGCGAAAGCTGGGTGAAAAGTGGCTCGGCCGCCGCGTTACAGATTGTATTGGCTTACTAAAATATTACATCATGTCGGATGGCTTCGGGAAAGACCCGCATTACAACAGCAAATACGACAAATCGGCAAATGGGGCATACAATGAGGCTACAGAAAAAGGGCCGATTTCTACGCTGCCCGAAATCCCCGGTATCTGTCTGCACATGCCCGGCCATTTTGGCGTGTATATCGGAAACGGCTATGCCATCGAGGCTCGGGGCACCGCTTATGGCGTTGTAAAGACCAAGGTCGCCGGCCGCGGATGGACGGACTGGTTTAAATCGCCATGGATAGAGTATGTCAGCGCAAAACCGGCTTTTAAGTGCGACACAACGTGCAATATGGCTATTAAGCATGGCGCGTTTTATCAAATGAAAGTTACCGTATCCGGCAACACTCCGCCGAAAGTTACCACAGGCACTCCCGACGTTGTAACCATCCTACCGCGGTATGTGGTTGGCAATGACCATTACTTTTACCTGTGCGCTGTGGGTGCGCCAAAGAGCGGTACCGGTATTTACGTAAACGGGAAAAAGCAGTTTGTGGTGAATGTTAAGTAAGGAGGCAGGGGCGAATGGATAAAGCCAGAGCATTATATTTTTCGGTGCTTACCGCTTGTTCGGCGGCGGGAGCGGTGCTTGCAAAAGCGCTTGGAGGGTGGGACGAATCGTTACAAGTGTTAATTACATTCATGGCGGTCGATTATGTCCTTGGGATTATTATTGCTCTTGTCTGGAAAAGCTCCCCAAAGACGGAAGATGGATCCTTCGAAAGCAATGCCAGCCTGAAAGGACTGTTCCGGAAGGGCGGCATATTGGCAATCGTTTATATGGCCGTCCAGATTGACATGCTGGCCGGGAACAGCAGCTACATACGCAATACGGTAATTCTGTTTTTCATTGCGAACGAAGGGTTTTCGATTATAGAGAATTTAGGTATTATGGGGCTGCCGATGCCGGAAGTCATTAAAAATGCATTTGCCGCCATAAAAAAGCAGTCTGAGCAAAAATAAAATAGCCGGATATCCGGCAGAAAGAAGGGTACATATGAATATTACACAGAAACTTACATCCCGTAAATTTTGGATGACCGTAGCGGCATTTGTCGTCGGCGTGCTGGCGCTCTTTAACGTGGACGCAAACACCACCCAGCAGATCAGCGGCGTAATCATGTCGCTGGGTGCAGTAATCGCGTACATAGTAGGCGAGGGGCTTGTGGATTCCGCAGCAGCCGGAGCAAGCAATACGCCGGATGAAGTAAC
>NZ_SRMQ01000026.1 GCF_004768785.1 Caproiciproducens galactitolivorans | reverse complement strand
GCCACCACGCTGCAAACCGCTTCGCCAAGCCCGCCGATCACGCTGTGCTCTTCCACCGTGATGATCTTCCCGGTTTCCTGCGCCGCTTTCACGATAATCTCGCGGTCAATCGGCTTGATCGTGTGAATGTTGACCAACCGGGCGTCAATCCCCTGCTCCGCCAGAGCCTTTACCGCTTCCAGCGCGCGCGACACCATCAGGCCGGTCGCTATAATCGTAATGTCCTTGCCATCCTTCAGGGTAATGCCCTTGCCAAGCTCGAATTTGTAATCGTCCCCGTTGTTGAAGCTCTCCACCGCAAGCCTGCCCAAACGGATGTAAACCGGGCCGTAGTGCTCAACTGCCGCTTTGACGGCCGCTTTCATTTCATAGTGGTCCGACGGGTTCAGCACCACCATGCCGGGGATCGTGCGCATCAGAGCGATATCCTCGTTGCACTGGTGGGTCGCGCCGTCCTCGCCGACCGAAATGCCCGCGTGCGAGCCGGCAATCTTCACGTTCAGCTTCGGATAGCCCACCGAGTTGCGCACCTGCTCAAAGGCGCGCCCCGCCGAGAACATCGCGAACGAGGTTGCAAACGGGATCTTCCCGCAGGTTGCCAGTCCCGCCGCTACGCCGACCATGTCGCATTCCGCGATACCGCAGTCGATGAAGCGATCCGGATATGCTTTCTTAAACAGGATGGTTTTCGTTGCTTCCGCAAGGTCTGCGTCCAGCACAACCATCTGCGGGTATTGATCGGCAAGCTCCTTCAATGCTTCGCCGTAGCTTTCTCTTGTTGCTTTCTTTACCATTTCTGCCATTTATTCCGCCTCCAGTCCGGACAGTGCCGTATTCAATTCCTGCATGGCTGCCGCATACTGTTCGTCGTTCGGCGCCTTTCCGTGCCAGCCAACCTGATTTTCCATATAGGACACGCCCTTGCCCTTGATTGTCTTCGCGATAATCACGCTGGGCTTGCCCTTTACGGTTTTCGCGTGCGCCAACGCTGCTTCGATCGCGTCGAAATCATGGCCGTCGATCACCTGGACGTCAAAACCAAAGGAACGGAATTTCTCGTCGATCGGCTCGGGCCCGCCGACTTCCGCAACCGGGCCGTCGATCTGCAGGCCGTTGCTGTCGACGATCACGCAGAGGTTGTCCAGCTTGTGGTGCGCAGCAAACATCGCAGCCTCCCAGACTTGGCCTTCTTCGAGTTCCCCGTCGCCCAGAAGCGTATAAACGCGGTAGTCTTTTTTGTCCATCTTACCGGCAATCGCCATCCCGCAGGCTGCGGAGATACCCTGCCCCAGCGAACCGGAGCTCATATCCACGCCCGGGGTGCCCTTCATATCCGGATGCCCCTGCAGCATCGCACCGATGTGGCGGAGCTTTTTTAGTTCTTCCTCCGGGAAATAACCCTTTAAGGCAAGTGCTGCGTAAAGCCCGGGCGCGCAGTGCCCTTTCGAAAGCACGAAACGGTCCCGGTTTTCATCCTTCGGATTCTTCGGATCCACTCGCATCTCCTTAAAATACAGGTACGTGAAAATGTCGGCCGCCGACAGGCTCCCGCCCGGGTGTCCTGACTTTGCGTGGTACACACCTTCAACCACGCCACGCCTTACTTTACAGGCCAGTATTCGCAGTTCCTTCTTTTCCATGTTGTTCAT
>NZ_SRMQ01000025.1 GCF_004768785.1 Caproiciproducens galactitolivorans | reverse complement strand
TAAATTATTGTTTATCTCATTGTTCTTCTTGATTTTTTCGTCTATACTTGAAAGGATACTAACCAAAGCATCTTGTGCCGTTCTCTCAATTAGAGGAATTGGCATTTTGCCAAGGGTTTGAGCATTTATATTTCCACGTGTACTACCTGTGTTGAACGAATTAATCCAATCCTTATACTGTTTAGACTGGCAAAAATACTTTATGTATTTAGGATTAACTTTTTTCTCATCAATACTGAACTTAATAAGAAATCCTGCATATACAAATTCTCCGTCCATTCCATCGTAAAAATAGTTTCTTCCTGTGCTTGCACCTGTTCTCGCAAATACAATATCGTTCGGTTTCAAAAGATATTCAGAAGCTTTCTCATCATCAACCGATTTTAAGTCTTGTAGATTTAGTGTGCCATCATCTTTTATATCCGTAATTCTCAAATAGGTGTATAAATCTTTTGAGAAAGGAACTGCACTTGCTCCAATTCCGTATGAACCTTTTCCATCTACCGTTAGTGAAGCTAATGTGGTAAATTGTTCCGCCATAATCTTTTCCTCTCTATCCAATGTATTTTCGGTGGGCAATCTTAACATTGCTCTGCTTGACCATTGCGTACTGCAAGGTTGTATCTATTTTCCTATGCCCCAAGAGCTGTTGGAGCTGCTCAATGGGCATTCCTTTATCTATTGCCACGGTTGCAAGTGTACGCCTGAACTTGTGCGGGTGTACCTTGTTAATTCCTAATTGCTTTCCAAATTCTCTAAGGCGAACCTCAACACCACCGATTTTCAACCTTTCGTGTGGTGATTTCAACGACACAAACAGCGCCGGATTGTCATCCGTCCTGCTCTCCAAATAGTTCTGCAAATGTATCTTTGTGCGAGCGTCAAAATAGACTACTCGTTCCTTACTGCCTTTACCGAACACAATACATTCTCTCTCATTGAAATCAATATCATTTCGATTAAGCAGTACCATTTCGCCAACACGCATACCCGTTGAAGCAAGCATATCAATAATCGCCAAATCTCGAAGTTCCGTGCAGTTATCCCTCATAAGCTCTAAAGCTTCATCGGAGTATGTCTCCTTGATATTCGTGCCGGTTTTCACTCTGTGTATGCGTCTTACCGGACTTTTCAGTATGTAATCCTCGTCCTCCAGCCAAGAGAAGAAGCTTGACAGGATACGACGGATATTGTCGATCGTAACCTTGCTCGACTTCTTCTTTTCCTGGTACTCGGTCAGGTATCCTCGAATATCGTCCGTTACAATGTGTTTTACATCTTTGTTCAGCTCATCGAGCATTGCTTCAATAGTTGCCTTGTAGTATTTAAGAGATTTCTCGGAACAGCCCTCAATTCGCTTTGCCGATAAGAACAGCTCCACATAGTTCTGTTCCGAGTTGTTTCCTTGGTTTTGCTTCTCGGTTACCTCATACTTTGCAAGGGTATATTGTAAAACCTCCTGCAACTTTTCATTTTGTGCGTTATTCAGGAAAGGTAACATTCCCTGAATAACATCTTTGATTAAATCTTGTTTCACAGTCAATTCTCCTTTGAATAATTCTTAGAGAACGACTATGGGGCGGAAGTCCCCCGATATTAACTCCCGCCACCCACGGAAGTTATGGGATATGTTATAAGCTAAACAATAATTTAGCGGCTTAATCCTTGAGCTTGTGATATTGCTTTTTCCAAGCTCTTGACGGTTTTTTACAAATACAATCCACAGAGGAAAAAGCACAGACATTTGGTAATCCATTGTTTCCACA
>NZ_SRMQ01000024.1 GCF_004768785.1 Caproiciproducens galactitolivorans | reverse complement strand
TTGTATTTCCTGCAAAACGTGTCTTTGCCGGTGTTATGAAATTCTGTATGATGCATCCGGCAGAAGGGCAAAACATACATGCCTTTGTGGATTATTACTTTTCGGTTTCGACCGGCGCCGACTGCGTCAACATGGTGTAGTTCTGCCTTCTTACCACAGATGGCACACTTTTTATTTACCAGGCAGCAGTACAGATACCGCGCAATATCAGGAGAACGGTCAAGTAGTGAATCCAGCGTTGGGATATCGTTTTCAATGCAGAACTCAATGAGAAAGTTCAAAAATTCGTTTGCCGTGCTCATATCCACATTGGATAGTGAAAAATATTCGCAACCGGTTTTTGCAATGAAATCATATTTCATAAGTGCCTTGATTTCGTCCGGCACGTGTCCTGACCATATGGATATATCTCTCATCGTGGCGTATATCTTTTTGCGCTGGTCTGCACTAATTGTTCGCCCGTCATCAAGCCTGATTTCGCACTCTGTAATTTTACGTTTTGCAAGTATGTAGTCATCGGAGAACGGGGCGACTATCGTCAGCACTTGACTGTCGTATCCGCTTATGTAGCCTTTGATATTCACCCCATATCACTCCTTATGCTAATGGGTCGGTTTCCTCAGGTTTCTGCTCCTGCGGTGGAACGTCAACAACCTTGCTTTCATCAATCGGGGTTTCGTCGAGAATCTGATTTCCGGTATCAATTTCCTCCTGCGAGTACATACCGGAGAAGTCCTCAGGAAACGCTTCCCGAAGCGCCTGGACAAGCGCGACCTTGCGTATCATAGTTGCGGGCTTCTTGCTCCATTGGCTGTTGATCTCTCCGTCTTTTTTCGTTCCGATGTACTCGGAAAGCGAAACGGTAATTTCGACCGGTTCAACGTAATCTTTGATGAAAACTTTCGCCCAACCTCCAACGAGCTTCTCGTCGTCTAAAACCAACGTACCGATACGGTTTTCCAGAGTCCCGTCCTCTTTCTGGACAACCACACCAGCCTGTTGTCCCGCGTAGTCTTTATTACGGCGTGCGCGTTTTGTGAATACCTCTTTTCCAGTCACCATCGTTGCGGGCTGGTTGCCATATTTGATAAGGTATGCTTCACGCAAAAATGGGTTCAAATGTTGAAACCGGCAGAGGTTTAAGAACATGACAATCTCCTGATCGCTGACATTTCCACCACCGGAAACAAGATAATTTCGGATAATTGCCGGTGAAAGTTTTACCTTTTCACCGTTTACCTCATACTCAACGACTTTGTTTTCCTGCTGTGCAGCTAGTTTATTCTGTACCATTATTCCAAATCCTCCTTTTTAGCCCAACCGTATTTGATGCCGTACTTTACACACAAATCATGCATTCCATGCCGGAACTCTGCTGTTGTATCGTGAAAAGTCACACTAATTGTTTTGAGTTGTTCACGTGCGTGACATTGCTCCGGCTCCGGTATGTAAGACTGCGGCGCAGGCTGTTCAGGCGAAGTTTCTTTCTGCTCCGACGTAGTTTCATCTGGCGCAGTTTTTACGGCTTCCTGTGCCTTCCTCTGGCTTTCCTCGTACTCCTTAAGGCGTTTCTGCTGCTCTTCCCAGCGCGTTTTCTCAGCCATTGCCGCACTCATATCCAGCGTTTCAAGGTACTTATCAAGCATCTGTTGTTCGCAATCAACATCGAATGCCTTGATAATGTTGATATTGTTACGGACCTTGAAAATAGTCTCGGTAATCTCTTTTTCGATGTCCGACATTTTGTAAGTTGCGTTCAGCCAGCGCGGGTTGAAAATCTTTTCAAACGGGAGAAGCGGTTCCAAATCACCGATTTTCTCACAGAAGAATCGCATGATTTCGTCCTGTTTCTCTGAACGTTTTTGCTCGTCAAAAGCCTTTATCTGACCGTCTATTGCGGCGATCGGTTTATCGATCATGCAAATCAACTCTTTAACCTTGCGTTCAAAGTCCTCATATGGAGTAAGACAATCCTTTTTAACTTCCTTGCGCTTATCGTCCAACGCGGCGCGGAGTTTGTTCAGCGTAGCCTTATCCGCTTTTGCAGACTTGATGCTGTCCTCCGTAACAACAAGGTTATTGTAGTAATCCAGCTTTTGAGATAACTCAGCCTTTAGCTGTTCATGGTTAAAATCGATCGACCTTGGCAGTACTTTTGCCAAGTCGGTTGTCATTATAAGTTCCATATTTCCTCCTAAATCTCCGGCAAAATAAGCGCCGGACGTTTATCGTTTACAACACAATCCCAAAACACCTTTTCGCGTTCCGCAAGCCATTGAATGTCCGTTTTCACTTCTTCGGAGCGCTCGATAAGGTAATGTCGGATTGCCGCCTGCTTCATACCGTCTTTGTCGGTATATTTGATTTGTGCTTTGAGCCAAGCGAAGCTATATCCGGTAGCCAGAAGCTGATGGATGACCTGTATGTAATAGTGCTGCGGTATGCGGCCATTCCACTCATCCCATTGCCCGGCACGCAGAATTTCAGTTGTTTTGATTTCGAGTATTCCTCGCCGCCCGGTTTCTCGCTCCGTCAATGCTCCGTCGAGCGTTGCAAAAGCAAATGGACAATCTGAGTTATTGCGTATCATGCCGAATTCGTCATAGTCAACTTGATACTGCGGAAAGTCCATAGCGAACAGCGCGCGCAAGTACTTTTCGGCCTCTTTTCCATACTTGACGTAAGGCTTATCAGAAATATCCTCCGCCACGCGCCGCCCAGTCTTTTCTTCCCACAGTTCGGCGTTGCTTTTGTACGGTGACATACCTACGACAGCAGCAGCTTCACTAGCTCCGATTCCGCTTAGACGTGCCTTTATCCACTCGTCGTGGTTCGTCGGTTGATT
>NZ_SRMQ01000023.1 GCF_004768785.1 Caproiciproducens galactitolivorans | reverse complement strand
GAATACGCTGAAGACTGGTCCGTTTCCAGAGCATATTTGAATCCCAAATCGATTCAGACACTTCTGCTAAGCGCAGCTTAATTCATTTCGTGGAGTCCCCAAATTGCGAACTTCTCTTGACATAGCCAAATTTTGTGTTTCGTTGCTTTTGATTTAACTGTTTTGCTCGAATTATTTTGCTTTGCTGAAATAATTTAACCAACAACATAGACAATGCCCGCATAGACGCTGAAATCAGCATCTATGCGGGCCCGGATTGGCAGGGGCAGAAGGACTTGAACCCTCTTGGAAATCGCTAAAACCGGCTATATACCTATGTTGTGGGCCTTTTGTGTTGCATTTCGTGTTGCATGTTTTTTGCACTTTTAGATCTATTTTTGGCCTTTAACAATATGCTTTCAAAATAGTTATTGATTAGCATGTCCGCTTCATTGAGATCATTCTCTAGTACCACTTGATATATATTTTTCATAGTTTGTATATTATTCCATCCCCCGCGCGCCATAATGAGCTTGTCCGCAATATTTAGGGTAATGCCAACGGTTGCCATAGACCGGCGGAGATCGTGAAATTTAAACCGCCCTATACCAATATTTTGGCACAGTCTAGGGAAATGCTTGCTCAAAAGTCCGGGACTAATATTAAATATCCTATCCCCATCTTTTGGCAATTCCTTCAACTTCTCGGCGATATACGGCGGCAGGTTTAGCGTCCGTGTTGAGTATGTCGTTTTTGTGCTCTTAACAACCATTTTGTGGTCTTTGTCCGGAACCATAGCTTCTTCAATCCGAATTGTATTTTTTTCGAAGTCAATGTTATCCCACTTTAGTGCGAGTATTTCCGACCGACGCAAGCCTAACCACAAAGCAAGCAAAATCGGTATCTCAATTATATCACCATCGATACTATAAAGCAACTTAGCTATCTGCTGTTTGTTCAGCGCCTTAGTTGCAGGCCTTTTTTGCTGTGGCAATGTAATTTTAGGAATCGCCCAATCGGATCTGTATTGCCTCAAAATAACCGTTAAAATGCCGTATATATTTTTAACGGTTTTTGGCGAATTTTTTTCTGCCTCTGTATTAATTGCGTTTTGAATTATATTTTGCGTCAGCTTATTTAACTTTACGGTACGTATGCTTTTTAGATGATTTCGCTTAGCATTATCTAAAAATCGAATAGTAGACGGCGAGAGAAGATTGCTTTTCAGACGCATATATTCATCGATTGCCTGTTCAACTGTTAAATTCGAACTGTCAGAAGCGATTTCTTTATACCTTTCCTGCCATTCCAATGCTGCCAGATTTGCCTTGCGTTCGGTGCTTTCAGTAAACGATTTGTATATTCGCCTTCCGTTTGCGTCCTTTCCGGCGTACACTTGAGCGCGCCACATTCCACTTGGTAACTGCTTTGCTTTAGCCATAAAAATACCCTCCTATCTTGATTTTGGAGGGCTGAACTGGTACAATATAATAGCGTTATTATACGTACGCTGTCAGCCCTGCTGATGGTGGCCGCTCGCTCCGGCTGGTACCCGGAGCGGGCGTTTTTTTTATTTGCCTTCAATATATTTTTTATACCATTCAGTATATGACATCATTGGAACAGTAATGCTTTTTCCGGTTACCGGGTCTCGGGCAGCGCGAGGACCGGCTAAGTCATCATATTCTGGAATAAAAGGAGTTATACAACACCTGCAACCACTATGAAAAGGTGGGCAGTTTTTTCCTATCTTCGCTTCAGAAATATTAAAAACTTTACTATCCATTTTTCCACACAAGGGACAAGTTTCGGTATCCAATGCTGCGAGAATTTGATATTGGGTTATACCGTCTTGTTTATATTCTTTCAACTCTTCCCTTATAGCTTGTTTCATGGCTAAAAGCGTTTCTCTTTCAATCAACTTATCGAGAAATTCTTTACCGGTAGAATCACAGACTCTGTTTATCATCAAGCATTTTTTATGGGGGATTCCCATCACTTCGCACAAAATACAACAGGCAGCGACTTTACGTTCATCATCGGATTTTGCGTAATTCAGCATTTTTTGATACGTAGATAAATATCTTTTTGATAAACCTTTGAGCTTTTCTTCATTCCAATCGATTCCAAGCCCGGACTGGCCGGGAACTGAGGCTCGAAATGCAGCAACCGCTTTATATGCCTCATTAATTTTATTGTTCAATATAAGTTCAATGCAATGGTCTTCTAACTCAAGGTTTTTAGTCGCGGATTTTTTCAGACCGGCTACAAGTTCTTTCCCTTTCTCAGTAAGAATATAATATTCTTCTCCTTTTGGTAAGAATGTTTCAATTTCGGTTTCTGTAAAATTACTGTAAATTCGTCTAATTAATTCGGATTTTTTACCACTTAATGGGAGATTTTTTATTCTTAAAACTTCTTTTAACTGCGGAATGGTCTTTTTCTCAATATCGTTCAATGGGCTAATTAACAGTAAACCCGCTGAAATGAATTTAGCAATTTCTGCTTTATAGTTTAGGCCATATTCGTAATACCAGTATTGGGCGGGGGCAAATGCTTTGATGGATGTCCCATCGATATATTTTAAAAATGCCAATTCAACCGAATTAAAATGCGGCTCGGCTGATTCGGGACACAACCTCAGGTCATGAGGATTAAACCGGCACAAAATATCAATATATTTTTGATAGCGTTGTTCGGTTGCGATACGCCCTTGCTGATCTAATCCTTCAATATCTAAATCTAATGTTGACTCTTCCAAATTATTGAAAGTTTTGTCATTTGTTCCTAGTGAATCCCCAGATGTTTTCCCATTTAAATTTTCTCCGGATGGTATTCCAAACAAGTGCTTTAAAAAGCGAAACATAGTACTTTCCCCCAATAATTGACATATTATTCTAATATGCTACAATGTATTTGAGGAATTCCTAGTCGGAATTTTTTCGCTTTTGCCCACACGCTACCGCGAATAGCGTGTGGGCTTATTTTTTTACATAGCAATCAAATTACTGTTTCTAACGCTTTCCTCTGCTTCTTGCTCATCCTCAGCGACACCATTCTCATCGTAAAAATGGTCTAAGGCGATGTGCTTCAATTCATGTTCGAATGCCCTGCGCTGCACCAGATCATTCAGATTTGAATTAATGATTATTGTAAAATCTCCGGATGCGTCAGGGATAGTAAGCGCGTGCACCTTGGCCGGAAGTGGCAGCGAATGTATAAATATATCGCCCAAGGTCGATCAGTCCTTCTTTAAAAAAGCTTCTACAATTTTGACAGCCTTTTCAACATCCTCTTTTGTCGCGCCCTTGGCGAGATTAAAAAGCATCTTCATTTCAGGCCTTGTCTTCAACTCTTCCAGATAAGCAGTAAGCTCTTCGTCATTATTGACGAGGGACTTTTCTTTTTGTTCATTGCCAAGTAGATAATCCACGCTTACCCCAAAATAGTCAGCTATTTTGTTCAGCGCATCACTGCGTGGAACATAACCATTATTTTTCCAATTACTGACGTTTGATTTATTGATGCCGCATTCTTCCGCAGCCTTGCTCGGTTTAATTCCACGTTCTTCGCAAAGTTTGGCAAACACATCATAAAACATAACATTGTCTCCTTTTTTATGCGTTAAAAAAGTTTGAGAACATAACAAAAAAGTGTTGACAAGTTTATGTTCATGTACTATACTTGAGTTACAAGGTTGCAGTACATAAACTAATTGTGCCAACTCTGCTAGATGGCAGTCAGCAGAGTTTATGTTCTTGTCGTGATAATTAGATAATAGCACATAAGTTTAAGAAATGCAACAATAAAAATACAAGAAGGTGAACTTTTTAATGCCAGCAAATTGGACAGCCCAGCTGATTGCAAAACTGCATCTAAATCGAATTTCTAAAAAGCAGCTTGCGGAGCAGCTTGGTTACACACCGGAATACGTAAGTATGGTGCTTAACGGACACAGAAATCCGAATGGGGCAGAAGCGGAATTCTCAAAAGCGCTGGACGAGCTTATCCAGAAAAAACAGAACGGAGGTACATAATGAACAATCTTACAGTATTTAGTAGCGACATTATCCCGGTTTATACCACCGACACGGGAAAGAAAGTTGTCATTGGCAGGGAACTTCACGAGAAGCTCAAAATTAATGAAAAATATGCAGACTGGTTTCCGCGTATGGTCGACTATGGATTTGCTGAAAATGAGGACTACAGCAGTTTTTCCGAAAAATCGGAAAAACCTACAGGCGGAAGACCATCAGTAAACCACATCCTTACCCTCGACATGGCGAAGCACATCGCGATGATTCAGCGCACACCCGAAGGACGAGCAATCCGTCAGAAGCGTATCGAACTGGAGACCGATATTTCAAATCTTTCCCCGGAACTTCGGCTGCTTATCAAATTGGAAGTTGAGCAAAAGCAACAAGAAAAGGCCCTTGCCGATACCAACAAGCGCCTCGATCATATCGGTGACGTTATTGCATTAGATACCCGCTCATGGCGAGAAGATACGCGGAAGCTGATTGTACAAATTGCCCGGGCGCGGGGCGGAAATGAATATCTCCGCGACGTGCAATCCGAGATTTATAAGCTGGTCGATCAGCGCGGCGGCGTAAGTTTGGAAACCCGTCTTACGAATAAGCGCCGCAGGATGGCTGACGAGGGCGTGTGCAAATCCAAGAGGGACAGGCTTAACAAGGTTGATGTCATTGCAGATGATAAAAAGCTGATCGAAATTTACTCAGCGATCGTAAAGGAAATGGCGATTAAGTACGGTATCGACCAGCAGAGTGCGTAAGGAATATTCTAACGAAATGAGGTGATCTTATGCCGAGGCTGCGTACTCCGCCTTCCGTGCGTTCGGATCGGGAAATTGTTGGCCGTATTAAGTACGGTATGGCGATAAATGGATATAACAACAACGAAATGGCGCTTACAGCCCGCGTTTCCCGATCAACTTGGTTTGACCGGCTTAATCATCCAGAAGGCTTTACCCTGGCCGAATTACGTCGGGTAAGTCAAAAGCTGAGAATGCCGTTAGAAGTGATACTCGGGGTTGCGCCTTTGGAGGGGGTCTCATGACCACCCATTGCACGCGCTGTGGAAAGCGTTGGATTATCCGTATCCATCAGCCGATCAAAGGTTACATATGCCCGGATTGTTCTACAAGGAACAAGCTGATCAGGAAAGGAATATTGAAAGAAAGGAAAGAAAAATGAAGTGTAAATCCTGTGGGTGTGAAATCCCAAATAGTTC
>NZ_SRMQ01000022.1 GCF_004768785.1 Caproiciproducens galactitolivorans | reverse complement strand
TGTACACTGAAAACTGAATAAAGGAAACAAAGCAGAAGTGAGAAATGAGGGAGACCAAGAAAAATATGGTCAAGCCCTCGGCCTATTAGTACTGCCAAGCTGAACACGTTACCGTGCTTACACACGCAGCCTATCAACCTTGTAGTCTTCAAGGGGCCTTACTAGCTTACGCTATGGGATATCTCATCTTAGAGTCGGCTTCACGCTTAGATGCTTTCAGCGTTTATCCGATCCGCACATAGTTGCCCAGCTGTGCCATTGGCATGACAACTGGTGCGCCAGAGGTGCGTCCATCCCGGTCCTCTCGTACTAAGGACAGCTCTCCTCAAATATCCTGCGCCCACGACAGATAGGGACCGAACTGTCTCACGACGTTCTGAACCCAGCTCGCGTACCACTTTAATCGGCGAACAGCCGAACCCTTGGGACCGAATTCAGCCCCAGGATGTGATGAGCCGACATCGAGGTGCCAAACCTCCCCGTCGATGTGGACTCTTGGGGGAGATCAGCCTGTTATCCCCAGGGTAGCTTTTATCCGTTGAGCGACGGCAATTCCACTCTCATACCGCCGGATCACTAACTCCAACTTTCGTTACTGCTCGGGCCGTCACCCTCGCAGTTAGGCCAGCTTATGCGTTTACACTCTCTTGCACGGTTTCCGTCCGTGCTGAGCTGACCTTTGAGCGCCTCCGTTACCTTTTAGGAGGCGACCGCCCCAGTCAAACTGCCCGTCTAACAATGTCCCCCGGCCGGATTCACGGCCGCAGGTTAGAATTTCAGCAACTTAAGAGTGGTATCCCAACATTGACTCCGCCGCGGCTGGCGCCACGGTTTCCCAGTCTCCCACCTATCCTGTACATAAATTACCGAAACCCAATATTAAACTGCAGTAAAGCTCCATGGGGTCTTTCCGTCTTGTCGCGGGTAACCGGCATCTTCACCGGTACTACAATTTCGCCGGGCGGGTAGTTGAGACAGTGCCCAGATCGTTACACCATTCGTGCGGGTCGGAACTTACCCGACAAGGAATTTCGCTACCTTAGGACCGTTATAGTTACGGCCGCCGTTTACTGGGGCTTCAATTCGAAGCTTGCACTTCTCCTCTTAACCTTCCAGCACCGGGCAGGTGTCAGCCCCTATACTTCATCTTACGATTTGGCAGAGACCTGTGTTTTTGCTAAACAGTCGCCTGGGCCTATTCTCTGCGGCCACATCGCTGTGGCACCCCTTTTCCCTAAGTTACGGGGTCAATTTGCCGAGTTCCTTAACTACCCTTCTCCCGTTGGCCTTGGAATCCTCTTCCTGTCTACCTGTGTCGGTTTGCGGTACGGGCGCCGAAGATATTCATAAGACTTTTCTCGCCCTGAGCCAAGCATACTTCCCTACTCTAATTTCGGTCCCTTACGCCCGGGTCAACCATCGCCCGGGTTATGCCCTTTTCAGGTGTCCTCTTACTTAAATCTTTTGGCGGCTACGGAATTTCCACCGTATGTGCATCGGCTACGCTTCTCAGCCTCACCTTAGCTCCCGGCTTACTTGGAGCGGACGAACCTTCCTCCAAAAACCTTAGACTTTCGGCCAATATGATTCTCACACATTTCGCGCTACTCATTCCGGCATTCTCACTTGAATAAAGTCCACCAGCGCTTCCGCTCTGACTTCTTCCCTTATTCAACGCTCTCCTACCATCCCTGGCGGGATCCCAAGCTTCGGTATATGATTTAGCCCCGTTAAATTTTCGGCGCAGGGTCACTCGACCAGTGAGCTATTACGCACTCTTTTAATGAATGGCTGCTTCTAAGCCAACATCCTGGTTGTCTGGGCAACCCCACATCCTTTTCCACTTAACCATATTTTGGGACCTTAGCTGTGGGTCTGGGCTGTTTCCCTTTTGACAACGAAACTTATCTCACGTTGTCTGACTCCCGTACATCAATTATCCGGCATTCTGAGTTTGATAGGTTTCAGTAGCCTTTCGGCCCCTAGACCATTCAGTGCTTTACCTCCGGTAATCTAATACGAGGCTAGCCCTAAAGCTATTTCGGAGAGAACCAGCTATCTCCGGGTTCGATTGGAATTTCTCCGCTACCCACACCTCATCCGCTACCATTTCAACGGGAGTCGGTTCGGTCCTCCATGGGGTTTTACCCCCACTTCAACCTGGACATGGGTAGGTCACCCGGTTTCGGGTCGAATACAACTGACTTCATGCGCCCTGTTCAGACTCGGTTTCCCTGCGGCTCCATCCCTTAAGGACTTAACCTTGCCAGTTACATTCACTCGCCGGACCATTCTACAAAAGGTACCCGATCACCCTTTGACGGGCTCTCGGTGCTTGTAAGCACAAGGTTTCAGGTTCTCTTTCACTCCCCTTCCGGGGTCCTTTTCACCTTTCCTTCACAGTACTCTTCTCTATCGGTCACTGGGTAGTATTTAGGCTTGGAGGGTGGTCCCCCCGTCTTCCCACCGGGTTCCTCGTGTCCGGCGGTACTCTGGATCCAGCTTGCCGCGTTCCTTTTTCGCATACGTGACTTTCACACTGTTTCGTTGGCCTTCCCATGCCATTCTGCTAAATTCCCGCGTGCTTCCTGCTGTCCGAAACCCCGGGGGTATTGCTACCCCCGGTTTGGCCTCTTCCGCGTTCGCTCGCCACTACTTACGGAATCTCTGTTGATGTCTTTTCCTCGCCCTACTTAGATGTTTCAGTTCAGGCGGTTCCCCCCGCACACCTATGGATTCAGTGTACGGTGACTGGACATGACTCCAGCCGGATTGCTCCATTCGGAAATCTATGGATCAATGCCTACTTACGGCTCCCCATAGCTTATCGCAGTTTGTCGCGTCCTTCTTCGGCTCCCAGTGCCAAGGCATTCCCCTTGCGCTCTTTGTAGCTTGACCATGTGTTCTTTCTTGGTTCTTCTTCTTGAAATTGTAGATTTTAATCTTAAAATAACAAGTTATTTCTCGCTTAATATCTGCTTCTTCTTTATTCAGTTTTCAATGTACAGCACACGCAGCATGCTTTTCATTCACGCTTTACAATCAGGTTTAACTACCTGACTCCTCGCGATCCTTTCCAAGCTCACGCATGTATTTTCATACAACACCTTTTCACCCACCGAAATGAATGTTAAAG
Organism: Caproiciproducens galactitolivorans; assembly: GCF_004768785.1. GTDB lineage: Bacteria > Bacillota > Clostridia > Oscillospirales > Acutalibacteraceae > Caproiciproducens > Caproiciproducens galactitolivorans. The sequence continues at coordinate 2,332 of NZ_SRMQ01000022.1, read as the reverse complement.
TATCATATGTATTTTTAGGGCTTCGGGAGTCTCTTTCGACTTCTCCTAAAGCTATCGGCTCGTCTGCGCTTCTTTCCGCGTGCTCAAAATTGATTTAACCATCAATCTCGCCCGCGAATCGTCCGCGGCGACTCACCGCTGGTGGGCTTAAGTGGACTCGAACCACCGACCTCACGCTTATCAGGCGTGCGCTCTAACCGGCTGAGCTATAAGCCCATATTCTCTGGCTAGAGGCTATCCGGTTATTCTTGTGCCCATATAGCCACATTTTTTGCAAACGTCCTCTGCAACCCTTTTCGGACTGCGGACTCCGTCCGCTGGTGGAGATTAACGGGATCGAACCGTTGACCTCCTGCTTGCAAAGCAGGCGCTCTCCCAGCTGAGCTAAACCCCCATATGAAAGGCAGCGTCACTCAGGTGTTCTACCCTTGTTTCCACTCTTTGAAAGCTCTTTTCCGTTTCCTTGTGTTACGCAGGCACTTCGCTGCTTTTTTCTGCTTGCTCTGTGCGCGGCGTGACACCGGACTCGGTCCGGGGCCTTCAAAATTAAACAACGTCTGAATTAATTCCCCCATAACTGACCTTGGATTCCGAACAGATCCTTGTCTGTTCCCTGCTCCATAGAAAGGAGGTGATCCAGCCGCACCTTCCGATACGGCTACCTTGTTACGACTTCACCCCAGTCGCCAATCCTACCTTCGGCAGCGCCTTCCTTGCGGTTGGGCTACTGACTTCGGGTATTACCGGCTCCCATGGTGTGACGGGCGGTGTGTACAAGGCCCGGGAACGTATTCACCGCGGCATGCTGATCCGCGATTACTAGCAATTCCAACTTCACGCAGGCGGGTTTCAGCCTGCGATCCGAACTGAGACTGTTTTTAGGGTTTTGCTCCCCCTCGCGGGCTTGCTTCCCTCTGTTAACAGCCATTGTAGTACGTGTGTAGCCCAGGTCATAAAGGGCATGATGATTTGACGTCGTCCCCACCTTCCTCCGTTTTGTCAACGGCAGTCTGATTAGAGTGCTCTTGCGTAGCAACTAATCACAAGGGTTGCGCTCGTTGCGGGACTTAACCCAACATCTCACGACACGAGCTGACGACAACCATGCACCACCTGTCTCAACTTTCCCCGAAGGGCACCTAATGCATCTCTGCTTCGTTAGTTGGATGTCAAGACCTGGTAAGGTTCTTCGCGTTGCTTCGAATTAAACCACATACTCCACTGCTTGTGCGGGCCCCCGTCAATTCCTTTGAGTTTCAACCTTGCGGCCGTACTCCCCAGGTGGATTACTTATTGTGTTAACTCCGGCACGGAAGGGGTCAGACCCCCCACACCTAGTAATCATCGTTTACGGCATGGACTACCAGGGTATCTAATCCTGTTTGCTACCCATGCTTTCGTGCCTCAGCGTCAGTTAAAGCCCAGTAAGCCGCCTTCGCCACTGGTGTTCCTCCCGATCTCTACGCATTTCACCGCTACACCGGGAATTCCGCCTACCTCTACTTCACTCAAGCTCCACAGTTTCAAACGCAATCCGATGGGTTAAGCCCATGGTTTTCACGCCTGACTTGCAGAGCCGCCTACGCACCCTTTACACCCAGTAAATCCGGACAACGCTTGCTCCCTACGTATTACCGCGGCTGCTGGCACGTAGTTAGCCGGAGCTTCCTCCTTGGCTACCGTCATTCTTTTCGTCACCAAGGACAAAGGTTTACAATCCGAAGACCTTCTTCCCTCACGCGGCGTTGCTGCATCAGAGTTTCCTCCATTGTGCAATATCCCCCACTGCTGCCTCCCGTAGGAGTCTGGGCCGTGTCTCAGTCCCAATGTGGCCGTTCAACCTCTCAGTCCGGCTACCGATCGTCGCCTTGGTGGGCCTTTATCTCACCAACTAGCTAATCGGACGCGAGTCCATCTCTCAGCGGATTCCTCCTTTGATTCCCATCCCATGCGGCACAGAAATGTTATGCGGTATTAGCGTCCGTTTCCAGACGTTATCCCCCTCTGAAAGGCAGGTTACTCACGCGTTACTCACCCGTCCGCCACTAAGTTAAGATGAAGCAAGCTCCTTCTTAACTCCGTTCGACTTGCATGTGTTAGGCACGCCGCCAGCGTTCGTCCTGAGCCAGGATCAAACTCTCTAAAATTTTGTATATAATCGCTCCTCCGAGCGTTTATATCAAATCCTGAGTTTGTTCGCTCTTATTCACGATACACTAACGTGTATTTTTGTTGCCTTTTTAAGTGACAACCAACTTTGTCCGAAAGTACTTTCTACTCTCTGGTTTACGGGTTCCTTAATTCGTTACGTTGTTTAATTTTCAAGGTCCTG
>NZ_SRMQ01000021.1 GCF_004768785.1 Caproiciproducens galactitolivorans | reverse complement strand
CGTTTTCGGTGGGGTAATATAAAAACCCTTACCCGCCCCGAAAACGCCTTGTAGGGCGTTTCTGGGGCGTTTACAGCCCTTTCTTAAATTCCTCCACCAACAGATCGCTCAAAGCCTGTGATGGGCGTATTTTGACCGTTATATGCCCCTCCGGTACGGTGTCCCACCATTTGCGGATCGTTTTCGGATCAAGTCCGGTGTCCCTATGACAATCGGCCTTGCGTCCCTCTGGATGCTCCTGCCGCCACGCATAGACTTGCGCTTTCTTTTCTTCTGCCCCTTTTCTTCTCCATGTGCCGCCAGGATAATCCACTTCCTGCACCGCCCTTGCTCTTTTCAAATGCTCTTTCTGTGATCTACCATTCCTCTTGTTGCGCTCGATGCGAACATCGGTCAGAGCTTCAATATCGGAAATCGTGAAATTGTAATACTCCTTGTCGTAGGCTTCCAGCGCACTCCGTATATCTTCCTCGGTCAATGCGTTCTCATGCTTCACCATCTGCAGATCATCAAAAGCCTCTTTCATATCCTGCCGGAGCTGCTGCTTCGACACACCGCATTTGTAAGCATAGATAGCAAGGCACATCAAAAAGAAATACCGATGCCCGCCCTTTATCTCTCCGATCTGCCGCAGCCACCAATGGTAGAGCGCATACGGATCATCACCATGCACCTTTCCGGCAATATCCCACTTCTTGCGTCCTTTCTCGCCTCTCACAACAACACGCTCATACCACTCCGGATATGCCTCCCTCGCCTCAGCTCGTGTCATTTTGGATGGGCTGAAAGGCTTATTGACATCCACCCTGTTTTCTGGCTTTGCGTAGGCGTTCAGATAATCCAGCGTTACCCGTTCTCCGGTACGGAAAGCGACCAGCTCCGTCCCATGCTTGTCATTGATGCTGCCCACCATGCGGAAGCTCTGATTGATGGATTGATACTGGATCGCCTTGACCTGCGAAGTGCTGCCATACTCCCATAGCCGGAAAGTGAGGTCATATTTCAGACTTTTAAGCTGAATTTTTATATTCGGGTATAGGTCAATCGGCTGCTGGAAAACATAGTAGATATGCAGCCCTGTCCCCGACAGAACAAGGAAAGTCGGCATCGGCAACCGGCGCACTCGCTCCGGATCGCCGCCAAAGCGCAGAAAGAGGTTGCGCAGCTCGGCAAGACCTACGCCATCCAGATCGAAGATCAGAGCATACATCCGCTGGGCGTTCTCCAGCCTGTTCTCCTTTCTGCGATATGCAAGACCGCTGCACAAAGTAAGGCTGTTCCCCTCGACAAACTCCATGTAATCCTGTTCCCATGTGTCGTTATACATCTTCCTGCGCCGGAGCTTCTTATCCTCGCTCTGTTCGTCCCGATACAGATACACAGCGTTCGGATGGGAAAAATCCGTGTGCCGTTCTCCGGAGTTCTCATTGTCCGGAAACAGCTCTTTATAAAACTCATAGCCTCCGACCTCCGGATATTGTGCGCTCAAATACTCGTAGCAGCCTCGATAATTCTCGGTCATATTACCACCTCACAAAAGAAAAAGTACCAAAAAGAAAATCCGCTGCGGCGGGGATCGCCTGCGGGCGGGAAGGGGGAAAAGGGGGAGCAAAAGAGCGGCGGCTACGCCGCCTTAAAGAGAAAGTCACCTCCCCCTTTTCCCCCTCGCTGCGGGGCATTGAAAGTGCCGCCACTATGGAAAACCCGATGGGTTTACCACAGTGGCTTGGAAAACCTCTAACGAGGTTTACCACACTTCCAACACCCCTCCGCTCACCCCCCTTTTCCCCTCCGACTTTCTCCCTTTCAGAGAGAAAAAATATAGGTTGGGAGTACCCTTACAGGGGGCTTAGATTATCAATACAGCAATTCCCTATTTTCAGTTGTTATTATAGCCTGTCCGAAAGAGATTTTCAAGCCCTCCGGACAGGCTTCTTTTACAGCTCCATGCCGCCCATTCCTCGCTGGTGCTGCTGTTGCTCCTGCTGCTGTCCAATCTCCGGATCGGGCAGCAGCTCCCTCGCCTTTTCAAGCAGAGGACGCAGACGCTCCGGCAAGTGTTCTTCCAAGAAGTCCAGCATCCGACCGATGCCGTCCGTCAGACGCTCGGTGAAGCTGCGTTCCTCCTGCAGCTCGGATTGCAGATAATAGTTTTCATCGCGCAGCCTCCGGTTTTCCTGTTCAAGCCTCTGCTGCCGCTGCGCTTCTTCCAGCCGCTTCTTCATGGACGGCACCTGTGACCGCAGACGGGTGTTTTCCTCCGTCAGCTCCTGTACCTTGTGCCGATCCGTCACGCTGCGCAGTGCCATTTTCTTTAGCTGCTCGACCTGATCCACCGTCACGCCCTTTACTGCCCCTGTGAGCGTCTTTTCCGGCTGAATATCATGCAGGGGTGCATTTACCCTGTCAGCCTCCTTTAAGAGCCGCACAGTGCCTTTCAGAGCGTCCCGCTGCCGTTCCAGCTCAGCAACCTCCCGCTCTACTGCCGCTGTCTGCTGCTGCACCGCTTCCAGCCTCGCAGCCGCTTCCTTGAACTGCGGCAAGTCCATGTGCGGTCTGTTCGTGCCGAGAGAGATAATTTCAAAATCGTGCCGCTGGGCGATCTCCGTCAGAGCTTCTTTCTCCCGTTCCATCCACGCCGCCCATTCGGTCTGCTTTCTGCCGACACCGACAAACCCCTGCTGCTTCAATGCCTGTTTCATAGATACCCTTGTAGAAAGTCCTCTTGACTGCTCCGTTGCCACAGGGATAAAATCGACATGGAGATGGGGCGTTGCCTCGTCCATGTGCAGCACCATATTGAACACCCGCAGATGGGGGTTGCGTTCTGCAAAAGACTCCGCAAAATCTTTCAGAGCTGCCGCCGCCCGTTCTCCGTCCGGCGTACCGCACCCACAGTCGCTCATGTTGCCGATCTGGAAGATCGCTTCATGGAACAGCTTTTCCTGTTTACTCTGCCGGATATGCTCATAGTAGTCCGGTATCTTATCTCTCGTTTTGGTTTTCTTTGCGTTGTAGGCTGCGAGAGCTTCATCAAAGACCATATGATAGACCTGCTTCAGATCCTCGTTGCAGAAAACAATGTTCTGCTCCGTCCGGCTCCGGTCTACATTCGCCGCTGAGAAGCTGCGGTTGTTGTGCCGGATGCTCCCTGCACCTGTCATACCCGAAATCGTAACTCCCATAAAATCGCCCCCTTTCCGCTTATTCTTCCGTCCTCTATTTTATCATAAATTTCCGCTAAAAACAACCTCTTTGTTACTTTCTGGTGAGAAAGTAACGCAAAAGCACTTTCACACCGCCACCCCATCGGTGCAGCGGTGTGAAAGTGCTTTGCGCCCCTAAAGGGGAGGGGTTGCCGGAGCTGCTTCACTGCCGGCTCGTGCCTGCTGCTCTGCCAGCTCCGGAGGGGCGCTGCCCCTGCCGTCTGCGGACGGCTCCCCGACCTTCATCCCACCGATAAACTGGAATTGTCTAAAATAGTAAGGCCGTACCGCTTACTATTTTTTCTTTTACTGCTGAAACAGTATCTTTGATTGAATGCGTAGTTGTATCTATAACATTTAATTCATAGATTCCTAAATTGGAAAATTGATTCCACATTGTTTCAACTAATTCAATATTTGTTTCTCTGTCTAACTTTGAGCGTTCGATAGCTCGCTTCATAGTTTCTTCTTTACTTGCCCTTAGTGTACTTCATAATGCTCTTGAACAATGTTGAGCCACGGCTCTAAAAACCACGGTCCTACAATGCCATCTACAATTACATCATATCCACCACGAGCATATCGCTTCGCAGCTTCTAAAAACGCTTCAATGACAATCAAATTTTGCTCATTTGATTCTGGCAAATGCGGTGGTAATCACTCCTTCTTAATTACAAATTTTTAGCATCTAATTTAACTTCAATTCCTATTATACAAAATTTTAAGATACTGCACTAAAACGATTTTTTTAATACAATATTGTTGCCACACTTAGGACATTTTCCTACAAGGGGTCCCGAGCGCTTAGTGGGAATTTGTACCCCTTATCGATACAAATTCCCCGTAGGCGCTAGGGACCTCTTTAGCTCCTTGGAAGCTGTCAGTAGTATACCTAATAATTTATCTACATTCCCTTTAGTAACGTGTAACTTTCCAAATTTACAAAAGCGACTCATAGAATTATTTCCTCCCGTTAAATAATAGATAACTATTAAAAATAGACAATACTTGCTCATAAGTAACGGTACTTAAATTGTTTACTTTGGCGTGTTTCATTGCTTGATGAAACTGATTTTTAGTAAACAGTTGACGATATTCTCGATTGACCCATTTTGAAACAAAGTACGTATATAGCTTCCAATATTTATCTGGAACATCTGTGGTATGGCGGGTAAGTTTTATTAAGACACTGTTTACTTTTGGTTTAGGATGAAAGCATTCCGCTGGCAGCTTAAGCAATTGCTGAATCGAGACTTGAGTGTGCAAGAGCAACCCTAGTGTTCGGTGAATATCCAAGGTACGCTTGTAGAATCCTTCTTCAACAATCAGATAGATGTCAGACGCATGGCTTTCAAAAACCACTTTTTTAATAATTTGTGTGCTTAAATGGTAAGGAATACTCCCAACAATTTTATACCTCTGTTTGTTAGGGAATTGAAACTGTAGAATATCTTGGTGAATTAAAGTGACACGAGTATTCAGTTTTAATTTTTCTGACGATAAGTTGAATAGATGACTGTCTAATTCAATAGACGTTACCTGTTTACTTATTTTAGCCAGTTTCGTCGTTAAATGCCCTTTACCTGTTCCAATTTCGTAAACGGTATCGGTTTCTTTTAAATTCAATTGTTTTATTATTTGGTTGAGTACTTTTTCACTCGTTAAAAAGTTTTGAGAATATTTTATATTTTTGTTCATGTATTGCCCCTTTACTCAAATAATGATAAAAGTCATCTGTGTGCATATGCACAGACTTTTCCAAATCTGATTCTTTTGCAACAACAGATGCCGTTGTAGTTTTTCCTGTCCCCGGCGCACCTGTGATTACAATAATTCTACCTTGATTCATCTATATTTTACCTCCACAAATTCCCGATTTGTCGTTCTGTTTAGTCCCCAAAGAACCTACTAAACCAGCTACGCTTTTGAACCGGTTCTGTCTCACGCTCCGGCTGATCGGCTCCGGACTTGCCGGAAAGAAGCTGCTGATGCATTGTCCCAGCATGGAGAGCCTGGGCCGCTGCCGCAGTCTGCTGTGCCGTCACCAACGCCGAGCTGACCTCCGCCAACCTTGCGTTCAGTTCCTCGATCTGCTTGTCCTTTACAGCAAGTTGCTCGCTTTTCCGGTCTAATTCTCCCTGCAGCATAGCGATCAAAGTGGTTTCGCAAGTTTCGCAACTTGCTTTCGCCTGTTGCGAAACTTGCTTTCGTTCAACACCTAAATAATGCTGATATATGGCGGTTTTTTGACTTTCGCTGATTGCGAAACTTCCTTTCGCATCTTTCGCAACATGGTTTCGCCTACACCATGCACGAACTGCCTGTTCCGACACGCCACATTCTATTGCAATTTCCGTTATTACACCCGCCAAATATCATCACCACTCTTTCATCCGGAGTTAATCTCAAAACAAATCGCTATGAGATCCCGTCCTTATCAATTTCAAAATCAAAGTCTGCCGAACAACTTTATAGACCAACAGCCAGTCCGGCTCGATGTGACATTCTCTCATGTCCTTATAATTTCTGGAATTAGTGAGAGCATGATCTCGATACGCCTCCGGCAACGGCTGCTCGTTACACAACAGCGTGATCACTTCCTCCAACTTCTTCGGATCGCAGCCTCTCTTGATCGCAAGCTTGTAATCTCGTTTGAACTGCCCCGAAAACTCCGGCTTAAGCATTCAGCGCCTCCATCAGATCTGCAACGCTATCAAACGGACCATACATATCCTCTCCCTTTTCTGCCGCCTCCATCGCCGCATAGGTAACAGCATTCGGCTCGTCAACCTTGACTTCAAAGGGAAGTCCATGACACCTAAGTGCCTGTCGATAAAAAATACCCGTTGCCGTACTCAAATCCATTCCGAGGGACTTAAAGAGAGCTGCCGCCTGTGCTTTCAGCTCCGGCTCCATTCTTATCGTCATATTTCCTTTAGCCATAATAGCACTCCTTTCCTCGTCATTTTTAGCTTGCACTAATATTATATTCAATATTCGTGACATTTGCAAGTGCATTGCAAATGTTTTTTTGCAACTTTTCTATGAACAGTGCTTTCTATATGCTAACACCGCAGCGTGTACATTTAGGGGGTGAAAAAGCCTTATTTCGCGCGGTTTTCAAGCCTCGTTTTCGGTGGGGTAATATAAAAACCCTTACCCGCCCCGAAAACGCCTTGTAGGGCGTTTCTGGGGCGTTTACAGCCCTTTCTTAAATTCCTCCACCAACAGATCGCTCAAAGCCTGTGATGGGCG
>NZ_SRMQ01000020.1 GCF_004768785.1 Caproiciproducens galactitolivorans | reverse complement strand
TGTGTTATTCTTTCCTTGAGTCATTGGGACCAACTCCTTTTTGAATGTCTTGACACCATTCATTTTAAAGGAGTCCCAATGGCTTTTCTATACCTTCTCGAAATTGCGAACTTTATTGTACTCTATCGAAATATAACGGTGGTACATTACCTTTGTTATGTTCCTTATACAATAGAGATTTATCAAAATACAGTGAAAAAGCATTAACAATATTACTTTGCATTGATGGTTGGTATATTGGTTATTACAATAAAGGCGGCAGATATAAGGATGTCAATATCTATTGGATGGAAATGCTCGATATGGACAAATATCTATTGCCAATATTAGAATCACATGACGAACAATATTTTACCGACTTCATAAAGGAACATCATTTGAAAACAACTATCACAATGAAAAATAATCACTTGTATTGTGAAAGAAATATTAATATTCCAGATTATGAATTTGAATTAGTGCAACCAGTAACAAGAGAAAATATGAGTGATTCTGAATTGAGATTACTCTATAAAATGAATCCTGATGAAATCATAACAGCAGCGGCTTGTTATAAGGATTCCTATTCAATATGCAGAAAGGCAGGATAAAAATGACACAGGAAGAAATTCAGAAATCAATTAGTGATCGGTTTATTATCGTATATAGTTGCCGGAAGATGTTATATCTGAAAGACAACGGATTTAGATACTTATTCAAATGCTTCAATGAGGGAAGTAGATGTAACTTTTGGGTATTTGATGCTACACCTGAAATCAGAGAATCATTAGCAGAATACAAAAGACCAGATCAAGAATAAATCAACTTTACCGAAGTCGGATAACTTGGGAAATAAAATCAATGGGTGTACGGTGTAATGCCGTATGCCCTTTATATTTTGAAATTAAGAAAGAGAGATAAATTATTATGAGTAACAAAGTTTATATCTACAATCCAAAACAAGCAAGTTTTTATATTACAAATGGTATGAGAGTATTAGATACTGGAGTACATCATAAAACCAAAAAAGCATTTTGGGTATTTGATTTTAATGAAACAGAAGAAGTTTATTCTGAATGGTGTAATAGAGAACATTAATGTAAAAATGGATACCTTTTAATTTCATATATATATATAAGTCATATTACAAATTTAAAAAGTGTCTATTTTTACACATAAGATGATAATGCAAAAAAGTACCATTTCATTTTTCATATATAAATAAGTCATATTACAAATTTGAAAGGGTACTTTTTTACACATAAGATGATAATAAGATGATGAAAGGATTATAAGATGATATTAGAAAATATAAAAGTTGGAGATACATTTTCAACAGAAAACAAATTACTTTGTAATGTAGGATTTGAAAAAACAAAAAGTTTACATACAAAAAAATCACAGATTAAAGAATTAAAAAGGTATATTTCTTATGAAAAGACAGGAAAAATATCAAGAGGTAAAGTTACTAATGAAATTGTAATTACTGAAATATATGATAAACCAAAAGAAAAAGAAGATAACCGTAAGGGAACTTCTATTATCAGTAACTATTTATACAATTGTATTACCAGTAATTTACAAGATACATGGGATTTTATAGATGGAAGTAAAAGTAATATCATAAAACAATTTGGCTTGGTAAATTATTGCTATGATGAATATTATTATGATTTTGAAGATACCGTTGGAGATTTAGATTCAATAGAAAAGGAATTTTTCTTTGACTTTTGCGAAGAAGTAATGTCAAGTTACAGAGGTAGATTAAAAAGGGTTCTCGATAATTTAGGAGATAAAATTGCTATCACTAATTACTACAAAGCACTAATACATGGAACAAATAAATATGGTAGCGAATGTTATTTTGTAAAAGATATTGATAATGCAGATGATATTGAAAAAATTATTAAGACGAAAGAAAATCTTGAATTGCTTTATGGTGTAACTGATAACAGTGAGAAGTGGAAAATATTCTGTGATAAAAATAAATCCAAAAAGTTTTATGAGGATTTTATAGGACAAGTCAAAATATTATTTGATAATGATGGTATTGTAAATTGTTTTGAAGCAATGACGATTAGAAGAAATGATACTGATGATGTTGATGTTGATTTTGAATTTAAGTTTAATGACGATACAGAAGATAGTGATGATATGGATAAATTCTATAAAGCACAACAAAAATTAGTTGATTCAAAAATTCAAACTGTATTGAATAAAACAAAATCAATTTACGATTCTTCTGAAATGCAATTTGTAAAAGTTCCTAAATATAAGATAGAGGATATTTCAAATGATATTCTTGACTTATGCAGAAAAGTAGTAAATGTAGGGCAGGTAGAAAAAAGCAGAGCAGGAAAGAATTGAAAAAGAATCTGCATGGGTTGATGGCTTAAATGAATTGTATTTTCATCCTACAGCAGAATATCATTCTGACAAGGTTCCGATTGAAACTGCGTCTTAATATGGAATTAGGTTAAGGGTGTCACAGAAATGTGATGCCCTTTTATATTGTACAAAATGATAATCAAATTTAGAAAGGAAGTATTTACTATGAAAACTATTAATGATACAAATGAAAAAATCACAGAGGACAATTTGGATTCACGCATTGATAAATTCAATACTGAATTATTAGAGAGCATTAAAAATATTACAGAAACTTGTGACAGGATTAATGCAGATAGACCTATGACATTAGAGGACGTTTCAAGAGAAATGGAAAGAATTGAAAAGAAAATGTTATGGGATAAAGTTTGTGAAAACAATAGAAAAATTTGTTTGCTGAATGAAAAGCTAGATATGATTATTGAGAAATTAGGGGTGCGTTATGGCAGGTAGAAAAAAGTCAGATCATTTAGACGGATATGCACAGGGTAAAAGCGTATCACAGGAGGTTAGTATTCAACAAAAATTATTTTCACTTGTAAAGACTTATCCCAAAGTATATTTTATCATGTGGAAATATGCTCCACAACTTTTACCCAATTCAGATATTAAAACATTTGATGATTTAAAAAATACTTATAAATCTTTTACAGCAGGTATGACAGAACAGAGTTGTAACAATTGGCTTATGGAAGAAAATGTTCAGACAGCGGTTAAATGGCTGCTGAAAAGAGAACATCAAGCCAAATTAATTGAATTGTACAATACATATTATGATAAGGCAAAAGATGATACAAATGCTTTCAAGGCATTTACTGATTTTTCAGATAAGTTCTTCGCAGAGGAAAAGGACAGTGAATTGTTAGGAATATTGAACGGCATTAAAGATGATGAATTAGAATAGTGTATAAGCGTTTCTAGGGGTTATAGGGCGGCTTTTATAGGTAGGTAGTGTAATTTGCTTACTGAAATAAAAGTGCCTTATATCCCCTTATTTATTAACGTAGAAAGGGGGGTAACATGACAGTACAAGATAAGCTAAAAAAGATAGTAAATAATCCAGTTCTATATATACAGAAGTTTATGAAAGTAGTGAATAAGAATGGTAAGTTAGTACCGTTTATTCTGAATCCACAGCAGAAAGAACTTTTACAGGGCATGGATAAATATAATATTGTACTTAAAAGCCGTCAGTTAGGAATTACAACGCTTTCATGCGCTTATTCCATATATCTTGCTATGACAAACAGTAATATTACTTGCTTATTGGTATCCTATTCTATTGATTCTGCTACTGCAATATTTGAGAAATTAAAGCAGTTATATAATGATTTACCAAATGCATTAAGAGTTGAATTGATAGCCAATAACAAAAAGGAATTGAAATTTGTAAATGGTTCAAGAATTATTTGTGCCACTTGTGGGAGCAAGGATTGTGCCCGAGGGCTTACAATTCGCTACTGTCACATTAGTGAAGTCGGATTTTGTAAAGATAACATAGACAAACAATTACTTGCTATTGAACAGGCATTAACACCGAATGGGAAAATCATTCTTGAATCAACTGCTAATGGTTTAAATTATTTTTCAGAATTATGGAATAAGGCAGAACGCAAAGAAAATATGTACAAGCCGTTTTTCTTCAGTTGGATAAATGACAAGGTAATGTTTGCTGATGAATACAAAGAATTTTGTGATAAATATATTGCTATTCATGGTTCATTACCAAAAGATGAAGAATTAACAGATATTGAAAAAGCGTTAAGGTCGCAAGGTGCTACTTTAGAACAATTAGTATGGAGAAGATTAAAGGTCGCTAACAGTAGTGAAGAATCATTTGCACAAGAATTTCCTGCTAACCCCCTTGAAGCATTTATCAGTACAGGCAGCAATATCTTCTCCCCTAAATTAATTCATGATAGATTGCAGTATATTGATGAAGTCAAACCAATAAAAAACAAGCCTATTGGATTGCCAGTTAGCTTAGTTCCGTGGTTAGGGCATGAATTGACATTATGGGTTCTCCCCAAAAAAGGGGAAAAGTATTATATTGGTGTCGATACTGGTGAGGGTATGGGACAAGATTATTCTGCTTTTCATGTATTATCACAGGATGGAATACAGGTGGCAGAGTTTAAGAGTAATAAAATAAAACCGTTCCAGTATGCGGAAATAGTAAATGATATAGGTATCTATTACAATAAGGCATTACTTTGTGTTGAAAAAGCGAGTGCCGGACATACCGTTGTGGATAAACTCAAAAATGACTACAGATATTCCAACATGTACAAATACAAGGATTATGATGCAAGGGGTATCCCTATGAAAAAAGTAGGTTTCGTAACGAACCCAAAAACTAAACCTCTTATGATTAATGACTTTGTAGAACTGTTTGAAACAAATCAGATTGTTATTAACAGTAAGGATTTATTATCAGAAATGAAAATGTTCCAGTTCAAAGATGGAAAAATGGAAGCCACAATAGGCTTTCATGACGATTTAGTAATGTCGTTCGCAATGGCTATCGTTGCGCTAAAATCAGGTGTCAATTACATATAAAGAAAGGGTGATATAATGGATATAAAAAGTGAATTTTGGTTTCAAGATGAAATAAATAAAACAGAACATATGAAACGCATTTCCAATGTTGTTGATATAAAACAGTATCTATTACGCTTACATAAGGTATTGCAGCGTAAAGATTTTAAGTTTAAGGAAGAAACATATACAACCGCTAAAATCGTTCTGAATACATTGAAATCTATTATAAATTTCCATACTTCCTATGTTGTTGGTAATCCTATAAGCATTACAGGAGAGCAGGAAATTGTAAAGAAATACAATAGCATTTACAAGAAAGGTATGTACACAAAGACCGATTATGAAATTGCAGAGGATTTATATACCTATGGTAATGCCTTTGAATATGTATATTCCGATAATGGGGTGATAAAAAGCAAGGTCATAGCAAATGAAGATTCATACCCTGTATATGATGAACATGAAAATTATGTAGCGTTTATTGAGTATTGGGAAGATATGGAGAATGGACATAAAAACTATATCGTATATACTCCGGCAATGGTTCAGGTGTATCAGGACAATACACTTGTTGATGAATATGCAAATTTGAGCGGCTTACCAATTTGCTATGCTAGTTTGGACAAGTCCGAATACAATTTCTTTGGTGATAGTCCTTTAAATGACCTTATGCCAATTATGAATCAGATTGAAACTTTGTTAAGTAAATTAGATGATGCAATTAATACCTTGTCTATGAATCCTTTAGGGGTATCTATGGGACAGAGAATCACAGACAGTATTCCTAAAGATATTTGCGGTGCCACATTGAATCTTGAAGATGGCGGTGATTTTAAGTATGTAACTGCTCAAATGGATTATCAGAATATTAAATTGCTATTGGATAGCCTTACACAACAGTTATATGCCGTTGCCAGTGTACCAGCCAGTGTGATCGGACAAGGTAATATTGCAAATGTGTCTGAAATCAGTTTGAAGTTGCTTTTCAGCCAGACAGATAACAAGGCAAAACAAATGATTCAGGTGCTTAAAGAGGGTATGTACAAAAGGTTTGAATATATCCGTAAATTGCTTAAAATTCAGGGTGTAACATTCTCTGATGATATGTATGATAGTTTGGATATTACTTTCAGTGTCAATCGTCCAGTGGATACACAAAGCATGATGAATGAATTGAAAACCCAATATGATATGGGTGCTATCAGTAAACAGACAGTGATTGATAAATCGCCTTATACTACTGATACTGCCCTTGAATTACAGAGGATTGCAGATGAACAAGGGGAACGAAATACCGTTCAGCCGACAACAGATGCAGAGTGATATTGTTGACTTGACTAGGTTATTGTGATATACTCAAAATAAAATATGGGTCAAGCATACAAAATGGCAAGTTTGATTTTGTAGACTTGACTAGATACCGTAAAATATCAAAGAATTTGAATATTGAGGATTTTATTTTATCGCATGGATACTGGATTTCTAAAAAAATATCTTGCATTTTCAGTTCGCATATGATAAAATATTTTTCGTTGCGAATCCGGGTGTGGCGCAGTTGGTAGCGCGCTTGACTGGGGGTCAAGAGGCCGTGAGTTCAAGTCTCGCCACTCGGACCATTTTAATACCCGCATGAATGCTGGATTCCCCAGAGTTTATGCGGTTTTTATTTTATTGAAACGCGTAGTAAATACGTAGTAATTTTTATATTTACCGTTTTTAGGAGTTTTCATCATCTTGCTCAGATTATAACTGCTATAGAATTTTATAATTGTAATTTTCAAGCCTATTAAACTCTAGAATCCCATAAAGCAAAAAATCCCCCGCCAGCCAATTTTGGAGTGTTCCAGATAAATCGGCCAACGGGGGATTCCTTCGTTATTCCTGCTTCGTTACTTCATCCGGCGTATTGCTTGCTCCGGCTGCTGCGGAATCCACAAGCCCCTCGCCTACTATGTACGCGATTACTGCACCCAGCGACATGATTACGCCGCTGATCTGCTGGGTGGTGTTTGCGT
>NZ_SRMQ01000019.1 GCF_004768785.1 Caproiciproducens galactitolivorans | reverse complement strand
GATGACACCATGATAAGATAACCTGATTTATCAGATGATAGCGTTGTGTCTTTTGTAATTGCGACAGTTTTTTTATATAACGGCAATGCTTCGATTTGCTCGGCGGTTGGCATGGGTATATCCAGAGCCTTCCCTTTTATCGGAACGGCTTCGCCGCCGAAGGTGGCGCCTTGGATGGCGGAAGCGATACTGTCGTGTTCAGCCTGTGTAACGTGCGAAACCGTATCTGCTTTATGGTCGTTGATAAGGTTCAGTAAATTTCCCGCTTCATTCGCATCCAATATGTCTTTAATCCCGGCAAACCAACTATCAAAGCTCGCTTTTTGCTGTGCACTCCATGTACTGAAATCTGCTTCGCTCCCGGATTTGAACGCTGCCAAATCCGCCTGGATCTGGTTGTAGAATGTCGTCGTGTCGACTTGATCAATCACGCCGGTAACGATACCGCACACCAATCTGTCAAGCCGACAATCTGTAATCAGCGATTGCGTAATTGCCGTTGTTCCTGCGGGTATGCTAATCTCGGCGAGCTTTAAATCGTACTGTTCAACCGTTCGGGTAATTGCAGGGGCTATCGCCGTACTCGCAGGCGTGCCCTTGATTACCTGCGCTGTAATGCTCCGCGCATTTACGTCCCAGCGCAGGACAATAATGTCAATGCGATTTAACACCCCATCGGCGTTGTCGATTGTCAGCTTCATGTCCCCATCATTGCGATAATGATAACCATTAATCCATGCACGTCCTGAGGGCAAAGTAACTGACATAGCGCTGCCATCGGCTGTTGCCGCAAGCTCACCGTTATATACGCCGTTGCCAACGATGGACGCGATATACTTTGCAAGCCAATCCGACGTGTATTCCCGATCGCCAGATACATCCGGGAAAAATCCGCTTGTTTCAGCCATTTAATAATCATCTCCTAAATTTAGTGTTTCGGGAAGCGGGCTGCCACAGGTAGGCGTAACCGTTACAACGCCGCCCTCGTCTACTTCTTCAACCTCCGTTATACGTTGGTCAAGGCGGATACCCCAGCACTCAAACGACACAATATCGCCTAAGTCCCAATCGGTCAGATAAGCAAAATTTCCGGTATCTACTGCGGCCGCCGAAAAGCTCTCCGAACGATTCACCTCGGCTAATTTTTCAAACCCACGCTGACGGAGCTGCGCCTGATAATCCGCGTCAGTCTGGCCTTCAGCCTGTTGGAGGTCGCGAGCATCAACCCATAGTTCCCGTAGCGGTTCGCCATTTGTCCGGTCAATCTCAACGATCACCCGGCCGTCGCCCTCACCTTGCCCGGCAACATAGGCATAATTCGCATAGCCTGTGCAGTCGCGGGTGTAGGTCGATCCGTTGATATTCCCGTACTCTTTGCTGAACAATACAAAAGGCCGCTCTGTCTGCGTCACGCTGCGGTCAACGCCATTGTAAACCTCGAATACCCATTGCTTGTTTAGCACGTCCAGACGCATTTTAAATCCCAATAAGGCAGCTTTGGCAAGTTTCTCGCATACAGTCAATGCTGTTTTATACGTTGCTTGAAACGCACAAGTTGTTGCAAGACCTATGGTATCGCCGAGCACCAAATGTGGTATGGGGCGAGCGGTAATTGCATTGTCTGACACAACCTTGCGCATTGCGTCCTCTACCGTACCGCTGAAATTAATGGTCGGTTTGATGATACGCTGGCTTAGCATGGACGACCCCATCCGGCCTGTTACCATTATCTCGTCTCCGCCAGTATCTGTTGTAGCGATTGAGATGCCCTCGATAATACCAGCTTCCTGACGGTCTAGCCGATGGATAATGTTGCCCTCTTGCAATAAGGCTATGTTTCCATCAGATGCCGGACAATGCAGTTCAAATTCGCCCGGCTCAAAAAATCGGCGCCGCCAGCGGAGGGAACTGTAACCATCTATAATTCCTTGTAGCTCGATATCAGGACTGTAAATGTAAAGCTCCATATCACGCCCCCCAATACGCCTGCGTGCTCAGTATTGACACGGACAAGTTGTCGATACCCTCGTCCGCGTTATACCGAAATAAGTTATCCCCCTGATAGGCTTTGAGCCATTTAGGGGGATATACCATAAGGTTATTAATGTTGGTCGTCACGCCGCCGGAAATCAGTTTAACACGCTTGTTACCATCGGCAGTCGTTATGACAATAACATCACCGGCGTGCATTGTCGTGTTAATCTGCATCAGCTCCCGGCGGTTGACATCGTATAAGCTGGGATTGACCACCGTACCGCTCGCCATAAACTTAACCGTAAGCCCCATTGGTACGGCGGACGGGTTATTGACGTTTCCGATTAAGGTATTAACCTTTTCGGTAACATGAAACGGTTCAGTAATCCGTAACGGGAATCTTATGCACCCATGCCAGACAGCCAACTGTGTTAACTGGTCGTTGAGAGCGTAAAACTTCGGGTCAGGGCAAATTAAACTGATCGTTGCATCGCGGGGCATTCCGCTTTCGTCAATATCAATTTTCTCTACTTGATACGTGGCCTTACGGCCAACATCATCGTCGCTTTCATAGGCATAAACCGTTCCCCATGAGCGAGGTTGGAAAAAGCTCCGCAAACGGTCTCCCCATTCTGGAAAATTCTCAAAGATGTTTGCCGTAATTACCGGGTTTCGTTTGTTAGCCTTGGCGCCGTTGTAATGTTCGCCGTCCTGCCCGCTGTTCTGCGAAGTATGTACAGTATATTCGGTACTAGAAAACCCGCTTGTGCTTTCAAGCCGGAGCGGGTACCCGTCATACTTAAATTCAATTTTCTGCCCTTGCTGGTTTTCGCAAACCACACGCTTCATACACTCACCTCAATTTTTTCACAACTTGCTGCAGTCCGTTCCGTGTTAGTCGCGCGTTTTCGGCAGGCGATGGCACTTTGCCCTGAAAATACTGATATACCTTAATGTCGCCCATTGGGCCCGATGCAGTTGGAGCACTTCCGGTCACGCCAGCGCCAAATTTAGCCGACGCCGAATACCCGCCATAGGCGGCTGCCATCGCCGTGCGGATCTGCATGCCACTATCCGGAAAAACCGGAATTGCCGCTGTCATGGACTGAACAACCGCCGCAATATTATCGGAAAATCCTTGCCCAATGCCAAGCGCAATATTTTTACCAACAACATCGGCAAATAGCCTTGACGGCGAATGAATTTTCAGATTCTTCTTAAACCCGTCTAAAATCCCGTCGCAAAAGCTTGAAATCCTATCATGCAGCCAGCCGACTGCACCGTTAATACCATCCCAAATGCCTTTTACGATGTTTTCTCCAATTTTCAACATCTGGTTTGGCAAATCGGAAAACCATTGAATAATCCCGTTTACGACGTTTGATACCGCTGTCTGCGTGGAATTATACATATTGGTTCCCCATGTGCCTACCGATGCAAGGATATTCGAGAGAAATGACCAAATCTTTCCGGGCAACTGGGAGAACCAATTGATAACCGCGCCTATCGTGTTTCTGGCGGCGGTTACGGCGGAGTTATATATATTCGTTCCCCAAGTACCGATATGGGTTATGGTATTCGCAAGCCACGTCCATATGCGCCCCGGGAGCTGGGAAAACCACGTTCCAATGGAATTGATCGTGTTCATAGCCCACGTGGTGGCTGATTGAAGCATATCCGCGCCCCATGTGTTGATATTAGTAATGACTTCTTTAAGGAAATTCCATATATTACCCGGAAGCTCTGAAAACCATTTAACAATTCCTTGAATGATTTCCGGAAGTTCTGTTGTAACCCAATTCCAAACATCCGTACCGAAATTAACAACGGCTGCCGCCGCCGCGCCGAGAGCGTATCCGATATTATATGGTAATTGCTGAAACCATTCTCCAACCGATTCAATAAACGCCGGAATGATTTCTGTAAAAAACGCTACGAAAGAATTCCATGCATTTACAGCTATAGCCCGAATGTATACCCAAGCTGCCGCCATAGTGCCTTGAATAGAAATCCACAAATTAGAAAAAAATGCTTTAATTTGAGACCAATTCTGAATAATCAAAAGAGGGATTCCAAGGAATGGCGCAACAACTGCCAAGATTGTGGGACCCCATTGTTTCACGAAAGCAATAAAATTGTTCCATGCCTGTGGAATTGTTACTGTAAAGAATCCAACTATGGTGTTAACAACGTTTGAAATAACTGTTTTTATCCCATCCCATATACTAGTCACCGCTGTTCGGAACCCCTCGTTTGTGTCCCAAAGGTGTTTAATGCCAACAACAAGGAGGGCGATGGCGGCAACAATGGCAGCAATAAGTAACACATGCGGGCTCGCAAATAAATCTTTGGTTGCTGCGCCTACCGCTTGTATGACACCAACAAGATTTTTCACCCCAGTTGCGGTCACTTGGATAACTTTTGCAACTGGCGCTATGGCTGCCACAATTCCAACAGCAATCAAAATAATTTTTTGCATGCCAGGAGAAAGCGCAGAAAATTTATTTGCCAGATCTGCTATATATTCCGCAATTTTTGTGATTATCGGTGCCAGTATCTGCTGGATTTTTATTGCGGCTGTTTCAATGGCGCCGTTCATTTGCTCAATGGAGCCCTTAGTATTATCCATCATAGTGGAAGCCATCTGCTTAGCTGCGCCATCGGAATTTTTTAAAGAAGCAGTCAGCTTGTCAAGATTTGCGCTGCCATCCTTTAATAGTACTTGCATGCCGGACAGGGAATTGGTTCCCATGATGGTTGCTATGACATTGTCACGCTGTTTATCGGTTAGACCGGCTGTTTTTTCTCCGAGTTCTTTAATGATTTCAGAAAGCGATTTCATCTTTCCGTTTGCACCATACGCGCTAAACCCGATTTCTTTCATGGTTGCCGCCTGCTCTTTTGACGGATTCATGAGGTTAGTCAGCGCTCCGCGAAGGGTGGTGCCGGCCTGTTCGCCTTTGATACCTGCGTCTGCCATCTCGCCAATTGCCGCCGTTACCTGCTCCAAAGACCATCCGGCGTTTTGCGCAACAGGAGCAATGTACTTCATAGCGGCACCTGTATCAGCAACGGCAGCGTTTGTATCTGCCGCGTTTTTAGCAAGCACATCCGCAACATGCCCGGCCTGATCTGCCGCAAGCCCAAATCCACGTAAAGTGGATGCTGCAATGTCAGCGCTATTTGCCAAATCTTCACCAGACGAAGCCGCAAGGTCCAGCATGCCCGGCATAGCCGCCATGATTTCTTTGGTTGTAAATCCAGCGGAAGCAAGGTTTTCCATGCCCTGTGCAGCCTCTGTAGCCGAATATGCCGTATCAGCGCCAAGCTGTAACGCCTGATCGGTCAGCGCTTTTAGATCATCTCCTGTCGCTCCTGAAATTGCGGCCACGCGGGACATCTGTGCCTCAAAATCGTTACCAGCCTTAACCGCAGCGGTTCCGATTGCTACTACCGCACCGGTTACAGGCAACAATTTTTGACCTACATTGCTTATTTTTTCTCCCGCTTTGGAAATTTTTTTACCTGTGTTCTGTAGCTGTGCTCCAAGTACACTATTTGATTGTTTTGCTTGCTTTTCCAGGTCCTTTAATTGCGACTCTGTTTTTTCAATCTCACGCTGAAATGCCCGATATTTTTCTTCGCCGAGCTTTCCATTCTGAAATTGTTGCTCAACATCTTTCTGGGCTTCTTTTAACGTGGAAAGTTTTTGCTTTGTGGTCTCAATTTCCTTAGCAAGAATAGTTTGCTTCTGCGTAAGTAGTTCCGTGCTACCGGGTTCAAACTTTAACTGTTTATTTACTTCCCGAAGCTCGTTTTGCAAATCACCGGCAGTTTTATTAACGCCTTTCAATGCAGAGGACAACGGCACGGTATCCCCGCCAATTTCAACGGTAATTCCTTTTATATTGTTTGCCATTATTCTTTCACCACCTAAAATGGGTACAAAAAAGCAGTTGCTATACACTAGCAACTGCTTATTAAGTAATTTTTTGTTTATTCAGCCTTTTTACTTAGCTTCTCAATATTTTTGTTCAATCGGCTCAGTTGATTTATGATAATCCAGTTTTGCTCCACAAGCGCGGAAAGATATGTTACTTTCGCTTGGTCTGCTGAATTTGCCAAGCTAAGAGCCATACCAGCTTTTAAGAATCCATTCCCCGCCAGATCAGCCGCAATTTGTTTTACAGTCTCAAGGTCTCTTGGGTCAAGCTCGTCAATATGATATTTTCCTTGAAACTTCTGTAACTGCTCTTGTTGCTTATCTTCTTTTGACTTCCCGCTTCCAAACATATCAGCACGCTCCCTTCAATGATTAATTCCATAATAGGACAATAAAGGAAGCATGTCAATGCTGTTGTGAAATTTTCTGCACTTACCTCTTTCCGAAGTATTGCCGCAGCATTTTCCTGTCCGGCTCCGTCTGTTCTGCCGCCCAGCAGCGTTCCAAATAATCACGGCCTTGTTCACTCTGCTGGCACGTAAATATTACAGCGTCGCGTAACAGTTGCCAGTACGTGAACACGTCCATTTGTTGAACTTGAAAAATGTTGATACCGGTATAATCGGCAACGAATTTATCATCGCCGGTTACCGCCGTGTAATGCCCCTCGTTCTGCTCGCTGTCTTGGCACGAGGGGACACTCAGTTTTTTTCCGCTTTTACTTTACCCATCCAATCAAAAAAGGCATTGAGCAGGCCGTTCATCTGATCCAAATCCATCGCTTCGACATATTCATCCGGAACACGATATTTTGCTTTATTTTTGCTCAACAGTTTTTTGATTGAATCGCGGAGTTCTGCAACAACGTTTTCTGTTACTGTATTTTTTTCAATTGCTGTGGTAGAACGTAAGGCCACATCTACTAATTCGCGCATGGTTTTAATACGCGGCGGCTCCACTTCCACAACCGTGGAATGGATCTCCCCACCGTCATCTTCTGTTGTGAGTTTGACCGGGAAATAGCGCTTTGCAACGCATGTTACATCATACATCCTAAATCACCTACGCTTTCGCAGTTACTGTGCAGATACCGGCTTTAACCGCTGCGCCCTTACTGTCTACTTCAGCAACTGTCAGAATATCACCGGTTGCCGCCGTAATATCAGACGTACCATCCCATGCCGTCCACCCGGTCAATGCAGCACCGACCGACAGAATCTGAGCGCCCATGATATAGCGGTAACTGTTGCCTTTCGCAATTTCCGGCGTTACAGTCAGCTTCGTTGTGCCGGTTGTGCTGCCGGCAACAGAAGATACGGTCAAGCCGGATGCTTTTACCGTGTCGCCGAGGACTTCCTCATCGTAAATAATCAGCGTGCCCTCACTATCGCTGGCCTGTGCTGTGATTTCAAGATCCATGTTTCCAGCGTCATCCGGCTTGAAATTCAGCTTAAATCCTCCGGTCTGCGTACCGACAATCGTTAAGCGTACATCGCCATACTGAGAATCTGGATGTACAAAGCGGAAAAGATGTACCTTTCCGTCGTCATGGCCCATGCCACCGATTTTAATAGTGCGGTGTCCCTGTGTTTCCGTGATACGCGCCGTGGATACAAACGTGTTAAAATCAGCCGCTGACCATGCAATCAGGGACGCTTTGAACGTCGCTTCTTCGGCTGTAAGGACATTCCTCTGTATAATTCCGAAGTCATCTTTAAACGTCTTAAACGTGGGCTTGTAATCAATTTCTCCGCCCTTTTCGATGTAACCGAGGCGGTGTTCCTCGGTTTCAATTTCAGAATTTGCCGGCACTTTTCCAGTAAACACATCATGATAGAGATAACCGCTCCCTACCGGGATATGGATGATTTTATCTGCCATTAAATATCAACCCTTTCCATAATTGGAGTTTTAATCGTATAAATCGTTTCGTACAAATCGTCCGGATCCGGAAGCCACATCTGCTCGCGGGAGTATTCCAAACCTGCCCGGTCGAACAAGGCTTCCAGCGCTGCGCTGTATTCAGATGTTTCGGAATATCTCTCAACCGTCAGGTTGTGCTTAATCAAGAGGTTTCGCATATCTCCTCCGCCGCCGTCTGCATTGTCAGAAAAGATGATATACGGCAAAGGCGGAACGTCGCCCGGTGGAAAACAGGTTTCCGCGACCGGTTCTCCGGCTTTTTCTAGCCATGATTTAATGCCCACCGTTTTCTGCCGCCTCCTTCGCAAGCTGCATCATACGTGCTTCTGCAATTTCCTGCCCATATTTAATATGCGGAAATGCGCGTGCTCTGCCACCCTGTCTAAGTGCGTGACCATTCTCAAGTAAATGCGTCAGTCGGTAATGCGGTGCTTTAACATACCAGGTTTTCGTCTTTCTAAAGACATCTTCATAGGTCTTTGCAACACGAAAAGATTTTACATAATCTCCTGTATGTTGCTTAAATGTAATGTGGGCCTTTATAGTCTGATTTACTTCATCTCCAACAATATCAACCGCTTTTTTGACACCTGCGGTAACATCGTTGGCGTACTCAGCAAGAACACTATTGAGAGCCTCCTCAAATTCTTCAGGAGTACATTTACGATAGCTCATGTTACCACCCCAACTTTCCGCAACGTAAGTACTGTGACAGGCGGGTTCGTATCATTGAGATTCTGCGACTGTTCGATACGGTAACGAGTTCCGGCAATCACAACATTGTTTTCTGTGGTAACATCCTCCCGTAAAGGAATCTGAATCAACCGATTAATTTCGGTACTGGCCGCGCGGGCCGCCCAATGCCTCTTAAACCCAACTACTCGATTTCCAAAACACAGGCGTATCAGTTTTTCGTCCAGTTTGTTGCCTTTGACGGAATAAATCTCGCAAAACCCGTCATTAAACGTTAGGAATTCGGTAGGCACTTGAATTTTCATACCGTTACCACCCCAGCACGCTCTGCTCCATACTCGTCATTAACTTCCACAATCATAATTTGTTGGCCGGCTTCGGCCGAAATGTTGCTTCCGTCCCAAAATGCCCATTTCCCATCCGGGAGTGTCCATTCGTTTTCAGGAAAACATATTTCGAGACGCTTTGGTAACTCCAAATTCGTGCCTACCTTACAAACATAGTTATTACCCTCATCCGCTTTCGGAGTAACCGTAATAGCACATCCTCCGAATTGGTCCGGAGAAGCAATAACGGTCAAAGCGTCAATGACGGGCGCCTGCGTGCTGAAATGCAGGTCGAGCAGTTCGGCTTCGAAGTTCTTTTCAAACACTTCCAAGGCTTGGCTTCTCGCATATCTGCAATAGTCCAGCAACAGCGCGCGCGGTTGGCCTTCTTCCGTAAAATCAAGCGAGGCGCCCGCAATTTGCTGCAGGCGCCTCATCCCTCGATTGATGTATCCTGTAACTTCCAAATCCGTAGCTTCGTCCTGCCACGTGATTTTAAGATATGCTTTTATGGCGTTTAGCAAACCTTCGGGCAGATCCGCCATAGATTATCACCTCAATTATGTGCTGGATACAGATTTCGTCTTAACCGGGTTTGCATCCGTATTGGCAACGACAACCTGTTGCTTCATCGGTTCAAGGCCGCTAATATCAGCCACCACAAACGCATTGTTATCAAGCGGCATGCCGTTACCGTAGATCTTAATTTTATAAACCCGGTTATCGTCAAGGAATTGGAATTCATCAGAGTATTCCAGTTGCCCGCCGGAGCCGCCTTTACCAACACCCATAAAATACTTATTGGCAAGTCCGAAAATTGCCTTTCCGGACGGTACGTTGATATCCTGCACGATATTAGACGGATACGGTAGTACATTGTTAACGTATGTACCAATCGTAGTCAAATAGGTTGTAGCAGGCAAGAATTTCTCAAAATAATCTACCGGATTTACCACAATCAGGATTGACGGAACCGGACGTTTCCTGCCGTTCGGCCCCTGTGCCAATGTAGCTGCAATACTGCCGATGGTATTAACGGACAAATCTGTAATTTTTACAGCGGATTTGTCCGGATAGACACCGTTTGTTACAGAGCCTTCAAGGTCTTTGAGCATGCCGATCGGCTGATCTTTACCAGTTCCAGCTACAATGCCCTGGGACAGCCCATAGCCAAGCGCTTCTGTAAGTACTGCACGGACGTAAGAATCCATCCACTCCGGGCCGACATCAAGCATATCGCGAGAAACAGCCATAAAAGCTGTCAGCTTGTTCAGGTCAATGCTGATTGTCCCGATTGCGCCTGAAAGCTCTGTTGCAATTGCAGTATTTAGTGCTCCCCAGGTAGCAAGCTGCATACCCTGCTTATTGACAATCATCTTTGTAATAGCCGATGTATTCTGGAAATTGATTGCGGCAAGCAGCGGAAATGTGGTACCAATGTCGCTTAATACCTGATCAATGACCGTCTCAGGCAAAGTAGTGCTATTAAGGCCAGTAAACGCCATCTTTGGATTATTGTAGTTTTCTTTCAGTACGCTCATCCAGCCGGTGTAATACTTGCGCTCTTCTGCGGTCAATTGCCTGATTCCGCGCGCAGCAAGGATAGAAGAATCCTGCGTCTTCTGATAGGTTTTAAAGTCGTTCACGACGTCCTGCTGCAAATCAACTGCAAACTGTGTCAGCGCGTCGGTGATCTGTTCCGGATTTTCACCGGAGAGAGCCGCAGAAAATTTCTCGTGAAGTTCCTGCTTAATAACATCTTTCGATTTCATTATTTTACCTCCATTTTCTTGCGGAAGGCAGACATTAGCCGCTCCGCGTTTGTTTTCTGGTTTTCCTGAATAGTCTTGTTGATTTCGTCAACCGCCTGCTTTGCAGCCATTTTTGCCTTTTCGAGTTTGGCACAAAAGTCCTTTGTATCAAGATTTAACACAACCGTTACTTCATTGGATTTTTTGGCTTGTGACTTGGCTGTGACTTTCTGTAATACCTGTCGCATAGCGCTTTGGCGTGCAACATTGTTTTCGGCAGAGCTGGAAATTGCTGTCGCAAATCCCATCTTGACCGCGTCCTCGGGAAGTATCCATGTGCCCTCGTGGTTTTCACCGTCCAGCATGGCATCAAGTTTCTCGCGGCTGATATTTACGCGCTCCATGTAGGCGTTTCCGGCGGCCCGCGAAATCTTGTCGAGCTCATCTGCCTGTTGCCTTAGCTGTGCGCTATTGCCCGCTTCTGGCTGTATCCATGCGTTATGAATCATCAGCGCAGACGCTGCATTCATAATCCGGTTATCACCGGCCATAAACACAATGGACGCGGCCGAGCAAGCAAAGCCATCAACGACTGTGTTAACCTTTGCATTGTGATTTTTAAGCACGTTGTAGATTGCAAGGCCCTCGTTTGTATATCCGCCCATGCTGTTAATGTGAACGTTGATCGTATCAACATCTAGGGCTTGAATATCTTTTACAATGGATAGGCTCGACATTTCGCCAAAATCCACACCCAGCCATTCGTCCAAGCCAGTATTTGTTGCATCCACAATGTCGCCAAAGATATACAGATCCGCTGTACGTGTCTGAGAATTCGTTTCCAAAGAATAATATTTTTTCATCCTGAATCACCTCCTGTTTTGGAATCATCCGGCGGTTTATCCGCCAACCAGTTGTAGTTTGCGGTTCTTCCATAACCTTTGCTCCACCACGTGTTGAGCGGGGTATCTCCAATCTTCTGCCGCAATTCATCGACGTTATACAGACTATCTGCTATAAGCTTGTCAGCCTGATCTGCAATACTGAATATGTCAATGTGCTTAATGCACGTGGTGTCAATCCTGAGATATGTTCCAGCAAGATAAGCCTCTTTCCCATAACGCTTGCGGTTGATCTCCGTTTGTATGATGTCTACAAGTGGGTCAATGCAGACGGTAAGCAACTCGTCTATGAGGGTGCTTATATCTGCAATGTCGCCCTGCAGCAGGGCCGGAGAAATGCGGAACGCCTGCGCAACGCGGGCAAACGCTTCTTTTGTGATATTGGCAATGTCGTTGACTTCCGATGTGGACTTTTTGCTACCCTCGCCGGTGATTTCTTCATAATTGATGCCATTCGGCAGATGGATTACAGCATTCTCGGAATCAAAATATTCTTTGAATCCTTTTCCAAAAATATCGTCAATTTGTTGTTTAAATTTTTGGTCTCCGGATAGCGTCTTGTCTACGTGAGCGATGCCCTTCCGTCCTCCAGCGCGCTTGTATTTACCCATCGCCATGGAGAGCAGCTGGCTGTATCCATCCATAACGCTTGCAAGCATAGCGCGAATATTGCGATCGTTAAGCCGAAAATACACCACGTCGCCCATGCTGAAGGTTCGGTCAAATGTGAAATTATTTCCGAATGTCGTTACCATTACATCAGAGAAAGTTGACGGAAGCAATGCGTATCCAGTCGCAACGAAACTGTCAGCGACGAGTAATTGCCCGTTTACTTCAATAACAAGCGCTTCATTGTCGTGGAGGAGTTTTGAAACAAGCTGCTGGATGAATTGGCTGCTGTTTTGGTTGACATTCGGTTCTACGTTCCAGAGGTAATATTCGTCAGTACGCACTTCTTTGCCCTTGATATAGGTCTTAAATTCGCATTTCGCAATCAACCCCACGAGCATATTGATAGCCATCTGAATTGCGAAGTCCTCAATATCCAATTGCAGCTTCACACTGTCTGTCAGACGCTGATTTAGCTTGTATGTCTTTCCGGGCTGAAAGATATCCCGGAAGAAATCAATTATTTTCAACCGTTCACCCCCTTCACACATAAAGTAAATAAATCAATCTTTGTAGTATCCGTCCGGGATTTTTACCTCCGATACCTGAATTTCTCTTACAACATTAAACAGAATTTCACGTGCAACGCCAACAGAAATTTTTTCACGCTGAAAAATTCCGATAATTTCTCTCCTTACTCTTTCACGTTGCTCTTCGGTTGTCTTTGCCATAAACAATTTCTTCCTTTCTTAAAAAATAGTGTCCCGTTCTGTTGCTTCTTGCAAATTAAATACCGGAATTTCGAACGCATTAATCTCCTTTTCTCAATACGAATAGACTTTAAAATCATCAATGTTGCTTTCCTCGCCGCTGTCTGCAAGGTTTTCACTCGCGCAGATTGCGGCGACCATTGCTTTGAAGCCATCTGTTTTACGGGACTTTTCCTCTTTTTTGCCGTAATATTGGTTGCCGCGGTCGGTGATGATGCAGGTATTATTTGTGTACCACGGCATCATCGGGTCATCGCCCCAGCAAATCCGGTGCGTATTAAACAGGCTTGTGATAACCGGGACATACCGGTTTTCAGTAACACGTTTGCACAGCATAATGTTATTTGCCCCTCCTTTATCGGTGTCGAATCCGGCTTCACGGAGAGCCTTCGTTAATAGTGTGTAGCGGAAGTTGTCAATGCCAAGTAGTGTGATATGATATTCTTTTGCTTTTTCCACAAGCCACGCAGCCGGAACATCTGGTGGAATTTCTGGACCGTCACAAAACGTCAAATACCCGGCATCTTCCCAATCGCCAAGCGGAGCCTTTATCCGTGGGAGGTCAGCACTTGCCCTGCAAACCCATGTATGTTGCATCCAGTAATAAATGCCCTTGTGCTTAAACAAAAGCCCAGCGGAGAGAAAATCTGTCGTTTTCATGTAGTCAATCCCTGCAACGCAATCACACCACTCCAAATCAGGAATAGGACGTTTTGCTGCAAGAATGTTATTCCAATCGGTGACGCTTTCGTCGTCGAAGGTCTTAGGAAGATTCATCCGCTTTACGACAAATGAAGAATTCCCGGACGGATTGATCTGGTACTGCGCATATTCCTGCTCGAGTTCCTGCCGGAGTACCGGGAAATACTGCAAAGATGGATTTGCCTTGTACCACATCTTCGGGTTGTCGACTTCCGCAGGGTCATCCAGTCGGCAGATGAACGGGAGCATTCCTTTGTCATCCATACCGCCGTTCAGTATCTGATCTGCCTGTGCCTTGATATCGTCGAGCGGACCACCACGGACATAGCCGTCCGTCGTAATGATCGTCTGACGGGGAAACGCCTTTTTACCAAGGCCGGTGCGGGCAACGTCCACCATTTTGTAATTCTCGTAGGCGTGGAACTCGTCGAAAACCACAGCTCCCGGGCGTCCGCCATCCTTTGTCTTTACCCCGGAAGTGCGGAAGCGGATTCGGGAACCCGTTGCCAGGTTGGTAATAACCTCTTTATTCCAGTTAAAAAATCGACCGAGCTTTGTCTTGTTATCTTCAAGGACGTTATACACATCCTCGAAGCTGGTCTTTGCCTGATCCTCTGCCGTAGCGAAAATATCGACGTCGTAATTTTTTACGCCGTTAATGGGAGTAATCCAGCAAAAGGATTCAAACGACAAATACCCGTTCTTTCCGGCACCGCGGCCAACCATGATAAACAAAATAGGCCAGCGGAGCAACCCGTCGGCCCGATATGTGCAGTTGTGGAGCGTAAACACGAACTTTTCCCAAGGCAGAAGCCGAAATGGGAAGAATTTTTGCTTATCGAGATAGCGTGCAAGCTGTTTTTCGTCAATGTGAATGTCTTCCGTTGCGAAACATTTTTCGATATAGTCGCATAAAAGCATTTGATCTTTGCAGACCGGCACAGAACCATGACGAACCAACGATATGTACTCGTCTATTTCCTTACAGATCACATTCATCATTATCCTTCTTTGCCTCAACATCCGGCGGAATTACCGTTTCTGTACTCAGTCCAAGCGCCTGCAATATAGCAACCATCTGTTTGCTATATTTCAACGCAGTATCCACCGATGGGTTGTTCTTCTCGTAGTCTTTTCCGGCGGCAGAAACTGTCATGTAGGTGCGCCCACGCTTTCGAATATCGGCCTGCATTTGATGAAACTGCTGATAAAACCACATGTAATCATCAATCAGAGCACGGTAAAGCGTGACATCCGCTCCTTTTGCCTGTAACTGTTTGATGAGAGATTCTTTTACTTCTTTTGCTTTTGCCATGCTTTGGCCGCCTCCTTTACTAATTTTTTCTACACGCGCGTGAGAAATCGGTTTTGTCGACCCTGTTGCCCCGATCTCCCATAGCCCGACCGCTTTTCAAATTTTTGACCCGGGGGTATCACCATTTCTCATCATCCCACTTTGACTTACGCTCATGATGAATTTCATAATGGCATCCATCACATAATGCTATAAGGTTACTCTTTGTTAGTGCTAACCACGGAGCCTCTCGTACTGTCCTCTTGTGATGCACGGTTGTGGCTGGTACATACAACCCCTTCTCCTTACAGCGCTGGCATTCATAGTGCTGCTCCCGCAAAACTTCATCGCGCAAGTGTAGCCATGCTTTGCTGATATAAAAAGCATGAAGGTCATTCTTTGCGATTAATGTGGGAATCCATACTGTTAATTCCTCCGGCGTATAAGTTTTATATCTTTTCACTTCTAGCTCCTTATGTGTATTTTATACGCATTATCTTTTAAAACCTATTGACTTATGCGTATTGAATGTGTATAATATAATCGTGAGGTGAGGATATGAAACGCAAGGACTTAATTAGAAAGCTTGAAAAGAATGGGTGGTGGAAAATAAGGGAAGGTGCTAATCATGACATATATACCAACGGAACAAAAATCGAACCGATTCCTCGCCACAATGAAATCAATGAATTACTCGCAAAGGCAATTATCAAACGGCAGGGGCTAAAATAAAGCCCCGCTGTTGCGGTTAAAATATACGGAGGTGCTCACCATGAAAAAAGTTTATCCCGTTATCCTCACCCCGGCAGAACACGGATATGTTGTATATGTACCTGATTTACAAATTAACACGGAAGGAAACGACATTGCTGAAGCAATCGAAATGGCGCGTGATGCAATCGGTCTCTGGGGAATTACACAACAGGATTTGGGACATACGATTCCCGAACCGTCTACTGTACCCATTGACCATAAGTCGAATGAGATTGTAACGCTGGTCGATATTGACTTTGAAGCATACCGCCGCGCCAATGATATGCGGACAATACGCAAAAATGTAACCGTTCCAAGTTGGCTAAATGACCTTGCTGAAAAAGCCGGCATTAACTTTTCTCAGGTTTTGCAGGATGGTCTAAAACAGCGGCTGCATGTAACTGACCGATAGAATTATCCCCGTCTGACAAAGGTGGGGATTTTTCTTTACGTTTCTTCCAATAAATATCCGCCCTGTGTTCCGCCGGTCCGTAAACGTGGGCATTGAACGCAGGGCGGTAACGTGATTTCATATACGGTCACCACCGAAAAATGGCATAAGAAAAGCCCTGGCTTTTCACAGCCCGAACTTGGAAAAATATCTGAAAAATTTTATAAAAAGTATTGACTACCACGTATTTACGTGGCATAATATGATTACAGGAAAGGAGAAACAAAAAATGAGCAAAAAGAAAAGCAAAAAGCTTTCCACAAAAGATTTGGTTGAACTGATAATCCAAGCCGTAATTGCAATAGCCGCTTTGATTACAGCAATCAAAACAAAGTGAAAAGCCGAGGGAGCTTAAAAACTCCCTCCCCATTTTGGGTTTTGCTTTTAGTATAGAATACCACGAGAAAGGGGAATTAACAATATGGAAAAAAAATACATTTGGGTTTTCTCTCTTGCTGTACTGCTTGTCATTGCTTTTGCTACACACTGGGGGATCATCATCCGATCTGCTGTAATCCTAAACGCCTTAATTATTTTATACAACGTCGCAAAAACACTATACCGCGCCTATAGAACAAAGGAGAAGAAATGCTAAAGCTAAAAGAGATTCGTACAAACGTAGGCTTATCCGTAGCAGCGCTTTCAAAACTAAGCGGAGTTCCTGTCCGCACGATTGAGGATATTGAACGCCGCGGCGATTGCCGAATATCTACCGCAAGGCAATTATGTGATGCATTGCATATTTCACTCGATAAATTTTATACTACAGATAAAGCAGAGGACGAATAATAGGACACCAAAGTCAAAATAAGAAATAAAATCAGCGGCAGTAAATTAATACCGCCGCTGATTTTTCTTTTTGCGCCCGGCGAAAGGAGAGGAACCGGGCGCTATGGGAGGATAAAAAGAAAAGATGAATGGAGGTTTATTGTCCGTATCTTGTATAGGTACACTTTGCACTATACTAATTGTAGCATATTGACATGGGACATGTGGGACATTTTAAAATTTTTTTAGAATTCTTTGCGCATATTTTTTCACACTATCTTCCGTAGCATTCCCGCCAATCTTAGCCGCTATATCCTGCCACTCAAGCCCATCTATGTACCTATACCGCAGAATGGCTCGTGCTTTGCCTTCCGGAATCCGGTCAAATACTTCCTCGGCTTTGTTCTGCCAAAAATATAGGTTCCGTAATTTTTCATCGTAAATCTGTATAAGCCGCTTGCATGCCTTGGCGGTCTTAGGGGATTGTACGAACCCGGATATCGGAATCGGGCGGCTTTGATACGGCTCATGCGCCGGAGAAGCCACTACGGTATCTGTTTCCATGCGCCAGCCTTTACCGCACAAATCAGCGATCTCATGTTCCAACTGGCCGATTTCTATTTTTAAGTCAGCATAGTGTTCGATCAGTTCTTTCGACGTCATATTAGGCCTCCTGTTTACGATTCTTTAGGATAATTCCGGCAGCATATTGAGCGCCGTGGCTGGATTCTCGGCGTATGTATCGCGGAGGGTTTGAATAATGTCAGACATATTAGATTCCTCCGATTTTCATTTGGCAGCCAGAGTTTGAGACTTCAACCGCACGCTTACATATACGTAAGTAGCGGCATTTTCTTAATTTGGGATCACGTTCAAGTTCATAGATGTATTCAGCACTTGGACGGTAATATTGGCAATGTCGGCAAAATTGATAAGCATATGGATTCCAGTCTATCATTCCGCACCATCCTTTCCGTCTAGTGCTTCCCAACAACTGCCATCTTCTTTGCGGTGCGGACAATCCTCGTTTTCGCTCCAATCTCCGCAGAACCCGCACATATCATGGCTGCAATCGCAACATAAGCCTTCAACCGGCTTATGTTTATTTTTCTGCGCCTTCCTAATGAAATATTCCTGAACGTACTGAATACACGGCCCCGGCGTCGCCGCCTGCTCGCGGGATTTGATTTCTTCATGCTTTAACATCGCTCTTTTCCTCCTTTCCAGCTCCTTACGGCAGAAGCCGGTTAAAATAGGCTCATTTGAGTATTGTTAAACGTTTTTTTACTGATTTGCTCTACCGTTGCACATCTCCAACCAGGACGGCCCATAATGCGCTGTGCGCGCTTCGATTTAGGTTTAGCAAAATAGTTGCTGTCTACAATTGGAGGCGTAGGCAGATAAAACTCCGGAGGCGGGTTATCACCAGATCCCGAGCACAGATGGCGTATCTTGTCCTTGTGATAGCACACATGGTTATGTATTAAGTTCAGATTTACGCCATCTGGATAGCACGTGTCATTACACCCGTATTTGTAAATATCTTTCCAGCACCTAATCGCTTGGCGGATTTCTTTTCCATTGCATTGGATTTGCTCATATACAGTTTGCTTCTTCATAGTTCATTCACACTTTCCAATGGAGCGATTACTATGCTATTTCCGTTCGAGTCCTGCAATTCTGCCTGATAAAGCAGCCTGCCGTCCATCTTTCTGAGTATGTACGCCGTCATCGTGTACTTCGTGCTGCGGTATGTAACCGGATGACCGAGAGCAGTTTTTACATCCTGCGGTTTCATGCTTCATTCACTTCTACCGCGATACAATCTCCGTCGTAAAATTTATGCCTTATCTCCTTGACGTAGCGGCGGCTGTCGTCTTTGATTACCCAGCCTTTCATAGCGTCCTCGATCATCTTCGCGGCGTAGGCGTGGTTGCTGCAATCCATACGGTCGTTCCACCAAAATGTAATTGTTACAGGTTTAACGTTTGGCTTGTGTGGAACGTTCTGGCAGGACAAGCAGTTCGTTACAATAAGGTGCCAATACTCCGCGTCTTTCTTTCTCTGTGCCCAATGCTTGCCTGCGTAAATGGCGTTTAAACCAAATAGCCGACAGAACTGTTTCATCGTTCGGATTTGCGGCGTTATGTAAGGAATTGTAAATCGAATCATTGTTTTTTCCTTTCCATGCTGTGATCTAACTTTTCCCAAGGTTCCCGAAATCATCAAATACTCCGGACTTTTCGTATTTCTCGATGTCGTAGGTTGGTTTATGCGCAGACTCTGATTTGCGATTGTTGCCCTCTTTCTCGCGCTTTTCCCATGTCCGTACGCAGGCTTTCCAATCCTTGACCTTGTTTTTTCCTATCATCCAGCCCTTGGCGGAATAAAAATCGACAAAGCGCTCAGGGTCAACTTGGTTTTTCCGTTCCTGACAGTATGCTCGTACCTCTTCTACGGTTGGCGGCTTGAATGCGGAGCGGTGCGACGGCGCAGCCGAAGCACTACTCTCTATACTATCCTTATCTAATCTATTCTTATCTAATCTATACTGTGTCAACGGCTCGTTGACGTGTTCGTCACGGGTTCGTGACGGCTCAAATAATGGATGGTCTGTATAGGCTCCGTCGGGTTTTAAAAAAAGAGAGGATTTTTCCTCTAAATAGAGGGTTTCTTTGTATGTATCCTTTCTGATGTAGTTGTGGATTCGCCAATGCTTAATGACAATTACGCCCGAATCAAAAACCAAAATATAGCGCTTTGCAATGAGCAATTTCAGGTCATCATCAGAGCAGCAAATCATACGCTGAATCTTGCGTGGGTTAGAAACAAAGCCATCATCATCGGCTCTCATGCACAAATGAAAATAAAGTGCCTGCGCTGAAAGAGGCATACTTAAAAAAGCGTCGGTATCGATAATAGATTTTGCGAACATTCTTTTTTCAGCCAAATTATCACCTTCTAAACCAGCAGTTTGACTTGTTCGTATTTGCTTTCTTCTCTGGCCGGGGCAAGCATTTTCTCTTGTGCAGCCTGATAAAAATTCTTATCGACTTCGAATCCGTACGCGCTTCGGCCTAACTCATAGGCTGCACGAAGCGTTGTTCCACTTCCGGCGCAAGGGTCAATTACAACGTCTCCGGAGTCGGTAAAAATCTCAATCAACCGCTTTAAAACATTGACCGGTTTCTGTGTCGGGTGAATTTTTGCATAGCGCTTTGGATCGTCTTTCAGCCACTCAAACCAATCAAAAACCATCCTGCCGCCATTGTTGAATTTAGGAAGCTTGTCGCGGTAAAGCACGATTGCGTGTTCCGTTGCTCCGACAATCTTCATGTTTGCTTTTAGGACTTGCGCCGAATAGCGCTTGATGAAAAAAATCGGGAATGAGTGCATAAATCCGTATCTTTTTCCGTAGTCGATAACCATCTGATCTTGGTTAAAAGCGCAAAATACGATCATTGCCGGAGCTTGGCCTTTTTCCTTTGGCTCTTTTTTAAGTAACCGGCTGCAGAAATGCATATACTCCGCAACCTTGAAATTGCTGTCGGTATTGAAAAATTGCTTTCCTGCTTTGCCGCTTTCCCCGTTTTTATTATTTCCTCCAACATACCACTCGGGGCTTGAAGCATAAGCGTTATTGCCGAGATTGTATGGTATATCAGCTATGACAAGCTGCGCCTTTGGGATGTTGTAGCGCTTAAAATTCTGAAAATTGTCATGGTATAGTTCCATTTTGATTTCCTTCATTGTGAGTTCCCCCATCAAAAAGGTAAATCCTCGTCATCTGGCAGTTCTTCAAAACCATCCGGGTTTTCGACAGTATCTTGCGGTTTTGAATATAGATTATTGTTGCATTCATTTTTCTTCGAATCCGCGAAATGTACATGATCTGCGACAATTTCAAACGCCTTGCGCTTATTGCCATTATTGTCTGTGTAAGTGCGGGTTTGGATGGAACCTTGTACGGCTACCAACTGACCCTTGCGGAAGTATTTACAGACGAAATCAGCGGTGCTGCGCCATGCAACCACGTCGATGAAATCGGCTTGACGGTCAGTACCTGATTTTACATATGAACGTTCAACAGCAAGCGTGAAACTGGTAACGGACACATCGTTTGGTGTGTGACGCAGTTCGGGGTCAGCGACTAACCGGCCCATTAAAATAGCAACGTTAAGCATTATGAATCCTCCGAACATCTTTATATTGGTTGTCAGCCTTATGGAATATCACAGCATTAGGAGTTCCACAGTCGAGGCAAGGAATGTCAAATTCTGAATCAGATATGTTCGTTAAGTACTTGAAAGAATGCCCGCATTCACATGTAAACTCAACAGGCGTCATTTTTGATGTCAACAGGAATTTTTCTCCGCACTCTTTGCATATTGCCTCTGTAATAGGAGACTTGGAACAGAATCCGTATTCATGTCCACACTTTGGACACCTGACAAACAAAAATCCTTTGACACCGAATGATTGATTTTTTACAGCAAGTGCGCTTTGCGTATCGGCAACTGATATTTGCTGTGAAATTGTGACAGTTTTATCGAAAATGATGTTCGACACGAGCTTGCAAAATAGTGCTTTGAGTTGCTCCTCTGTCCCGCTTATAGAAAAGCGCCTATCGGATGTGCTAATTGTTAATTTCATAATTATCCTATCCTTTCAACCGCCAAATGCGGCACAAATCATCGTCAAGTTTGATTCCAAAAACCTTGTATTTCCTGCAAAACGTGTCTTTGCCGGTGTTATGAAATTCTGTATGATGCATCCGGCAGAAGGGCAAAACATACATGCCTTTGTGGATTATTACTTTTCGGTTTCGACCGGCGCCGACTGCGT
>NZ_SRMQ01000018.1 GCF_004768785.1 Caproiciproducens galactitolivorans | reverse complement strand
CGGATAACGGGCGGCGCATTGCTCAAGCAGGCTTTTCGTACAGACTTGTCCGATTGTGCCGTAAACGTATCCGGTTCCGGCGGCAAGCGCCTGTTCACAAAAGGCCACAAGTCCCGTATTTGTTTTCTCCATTCTCAATACCTCCTAAAAATTGAGCAGGAAGCTGTGCGCCTCCTGCTCTGTCATTCTGTTTTATTTCTCGCTGATCAGCACCTGATGTACCATTTCCTGTAAATTGGATAACTTCGGCACCTTATCCTCGGTGTAGGTACCGGCCTTAATCAGTCGCACCCACACGGCGACAAGTCCGCTTTTCGTCGTAAACATTATTTAGTCCCTCCCGCAATTAACATAGACATTTCCGCGATTGCGCCCGCCTGCGCCGCTACCTCAATCTCCAAATCGGTCTGCTTGCAAAGCGTAAAGGACAATACATTATTATCCAAAGTAACGCCGTTTGCCAATACGGTGTAATTGCTGTAACTGCCAGCCGTTACGCCATCGTTGACAATATCCCACGTGGAGGTTTTTGCGCTGTCGCTGACAATGGCATTTACGCCCTCTGCAGTCAGATTATCCGCTTGAATTTGGACAAGATACCCTGTGCGCATTTGCCCGTCTGCAAAGGCTGTAGTCTGCGTCGGTGCAGAAGCAAGCGGCAATTCCGTACCGTCTGCAAGTTTTAATATAGATGACATTTTACATACCTCCTAAATTTCAATTTCTCCAGATTCACCAAGGTATATTTCAGTTCCATTCATTATTAAATATAAACCTCTCTCTCCCCTAGTAGTTTCCGAATCCATAAATCCTCCTTCTACCGAAATTGACAAAATAAAATCACTTGTACTTAAAACCTGCCCAAATTCATCAGCCTGATTAAATGATGTCCGTATGCTTACTCCGTCTTTGCTGTTATTTCGATACGTATAACTTAAAAACGCATTAGCAAATCTACCCCATGCTTTAACATATATTTTCCGGCCTATCTCATTCTCCACAGAAAAATATGCTTCAATTCCGTCCGTTGGCTTAATCGGAAGTGGCTCGGCAAAAGTCCATGTATATCCATAATCGTTATGCGCCGTTCTCGTATAGGCTATCGCGCTTTTATAAAATCGCTTTGCCACCCCGCCTACGATTACATACCCATCATAGATTTTCTTTTCTGCGCCGCCAATAATAACCGAAGGTTTAGTTTCTTTTGTCGCCCCGCCGACAATGACAGGAATACCGCTCATGGCGCGTACCTCAAAACGACTGTTCCTTCAGCAAGTCCGGTGGGGATAGGATCTGTATTCGGAATAATTATTTGGCTTACATTTACTTTTGACCACGCGAGCCACGTACCGGATTCTTTTACACGTACCGCCATCCCCGACAAATGAAACCCGTATGCAATTTGGATGATAAAAGATTGGTCATGCGATATTTGGATGATTTCGCCGTCGCCAGTTGTATTAGCTGGAATTTCAAGGTGGCCGCCATAGTAATATATCCCGTCCGGCATGTTATCTGGGTCTATCATAACAGACGGATTATATGGTAACGCCCCCGTCTGTTTAGCAGTCGGCATTGGAAAATCCAACACCCCGTCGTTTTTAGGAACGGCTTCGCCGCCGAAGGTGGCGCCTTGGATGGCGGAAGAAGCTTTGCCGTCTATTTCTTTTAATTTTTGATCTATGATCGCGTTGTCCTCTACAAAATCAGTCCGCTTTGGATATTCATTCCCTTGCCATTGGTTCAGGCCGTAATTTGGTGTTTTGTTCGCACTTGGCATTATGTATCCTCCTTATATGTTTCAAATGCATCCCATGTAAGGCCTAAGGCGTCCCATTCATCCCACGTATGGCTATACGCTTCTACCTTATCCCATGTGATGAAAGTATAAATAAACGAGTAGGCAAGGTGCGCCGGTTTGATTTCCTCAATAGCCGCTATCAGGTCATCCATGTTCGGCGGGATTCCAAGCGTACCGATGAATTTAACGTCAAACGAATACAGCGCAGGATGTTCGATGATTTCGACAATACCGTTTGAAAAACTCTCCGCTACGTTTTGAATCATAAGCTTTGTAGTAACACCCTGCGATCGCAGCTTGCTTTCAATCCGGCTTCGGCGGAAGCTAAACGGCTTTGAAACGTCGGTTGCCAATCCCAGTACCTTTTCCCACAAATCAAGGCCCCACGTGGCCGTCTGGACGTTCAGTTGCAACAGCAGGTCATCCTTTGCGTCCATCAGTTTTTGCACCTGCGCATTCAGCGCGGCTTGAATTTGAACGTCCGGCTCGCTCCCTTTGTAATTTGGCGGAAGCAGATCAATCAACGCCATCAGTTAACCACCACCGTTCCGAGCACGGGTACTTGATTTGCAGCTATCGTGATATTCTCTGCGCCTCCGTTTACTGTCAGACTGGAGAAGTCCGTCACCCCGTCAACTCCCATTAAAATATAGATGATCTGGTTGATCAGCACCTGATACTTTACAAACGCAATGCTTTTCAGGTAAGTATCCAGCTTCGCTGAAAAGTCTTTCTGCACCTGCGCCGCCGTCGTGCTGGTATCCGTCGTTACGGTAACGGATACGTCAATGTTCAATGCAGAAGCGCTTTCCACTATGACAAGCGGACCGATGGGGCGTTGTTCTTCAATGTGTGCGGCGCATGCGGAAACAACCTCTGCGGAAACCGGCTGCTTTTCCGGCCCTACAATCATAACTCCCACAGTACCAGGTCCGTTTGCTAACGGCGTAACCTTAACCGCGCCCACACCGTTTACTTCCAGCGCCCATTGTTCGTAGTGGTGCGTATTCCCGCTGGTCACCGGTTTTTGCAGGTAATTATAGTACCGGGTAACAAGGCTTTTATCGCTCTCCGGGTCAGTTCCCCCAGTCGCGGCCTCCACGTTCGTGACCGACGTTAATCCGCTGATACTGTTGTACTGGTTTACAATACTTCCCGCAGGGACGTTATAGGCTTCTCCAACCTCTGCTGCGGCGGCCGTTGCAGTTGCGCTTCCTTCTGTAATTGTAACGTCGTCCGAGGTAATGTATTCTAACCCATCGGGCGTTAAAAACACCGTCCCGGCCGGGATAGCGGTACCGTCCGACCCGGTGAACGTCAGCTTCGCGTGTGCCTTTGTTCCCGGCTTCCGCGTGATTCCGTGTTCTCCCGCCCGCTTATCGATGTATTCCCCGGACGTTTCGTCCACATAGGCAATCGGAAGCAGGGCGTTCATGCCCTGATACACTTTCCAAATTTGCAGCGCAACCGGGCTGATCAGATTATTGGTATAGCTGCCTTCGCGCGTGTCTACTGTGGTGATATTCGAGAGGATCTCTTCTTTTATGCTTTCCGGCGTAATTTCTTCATACATTGATATTCACATCCCCATTTAAGTCAATCTCCCCGTACACGGTAACCAGCGTACAGGCAATGGTAAGTATTCCGTCCGCAAAGGAAACCGAGGTGTTTTGAACATCGGTGATGTACGGATTAATTAACAGGCATTCCCGCACGTACCGGATTCCCTCCGCCTGCTTTAACTCGTCGGAATAATTCTGGCCGATTAAGGATTCCGCCTCGTTCCCATATGCCCATGTATAAATTTCATACCGGAAGCGCGGCGTATGCAGGGCATTCCACGCCCAGACATATACGGCTTCTTTCCCTTCCAGCATGACGGGATTCCCGTTTTTCCAGATCGGCGCGTTCTTTTCATAGTCC
Organism: Caproiciproducens galactitolivorans; assembly: GCF_004768785.1. GTDB lineage: Bacteria > Bacillota > Clostridia > Oscillospirales > Acutalibacteraceae > Caproiciproducens > Caproiciproducens galactitolivorans. Next base: position 21,784 of record NZ_SRMQ01000018.1, on the reverse strand, counting down.
CAGGCTACCTCGCGGTAGAACGGTAATTCTGTATCCACGTCCGCCGCCTGCGGCTGTATGATCGGAAACAGGCTCATACTCCCACCACCTTGCAAAGAATAATGAAATGCTGGTCACCGTCCAAAGTAACCAGCAATACGGAATCCCCTGATTCCAATTCCCCCAATGCCGCGTTTTTGAATAGTGCGCCTTCATCCTGAACCGTACTGCTCACATCGATTTTCAGCGGATTCGGGCTGATGACCGTCCCCAGCCGGAAGAGCGTGGGGATCTGCCTATCCGCCTGATTCCGGACAAGCTGTACTATTTTCACATACGGATTATCTTCCAACTAAATCACCCCGGAGGATTAATATACTGCCAAGTTTCCCCGGAAGTCGTTTTCTTCTTGTTTTTCTTTGATTTTGAAGCCGTTTTCTTTCCGGTTTTATTTGGCAATGAACCCACGTCTTTCTCGTCCATTATGTTTTTAAAATTGACTACCAGCTTATTCAGATACAGACCGTTTTTCCAAGTGTGAACGTCGGAATCAATAAAAAACAGGCCGTAAAGGCCTGTGTACGGTTCGCGGACAACCACCGTCCCGCCGGTGACGTTCGCGATATTCCCAAGGTTATTTAACGTGATTTTTTGTTCCACCCCGTTATCATTCAGCAGTTTCTGCGCCTGCGCGGTCACGTCCTCTTTATCCGATTGTTTCAGGTAATCCTGCATTACGCCGTACAGTTTGATTGCCTCCGCGTTCTTCATGGTTTTAATCAGCTTGTCTTCCTTGTTGTAAATAACAACCTGATTCACCATATTTTCAATGCTTTCGGATACGGTCGCGTCCATCAGGTTTGACCCGCCCTCAATCACCAGCGTATTCTCATTGGCCTTTTTCTCCACAACGCAGAGCTGTTTCCCTCGGAACACCAAGTGGTATTTTTTCTTTGTCTGTGCGGAAGCCAAAGTGTAGGCTGTCTGGACAATATCGTACAGGCTGCACCCCAAAAAATTGCGGCTCAGTTTAAAACCGGTGGAAACGATTTCGCCCGCGGATATCCCGAAGTCCGTACAAATGCGGCGTGTGATTGCTTCCGGCGTTACGTTCGTAAATTTGTAGGACGCTTTGCTTTTTAAATAGAATCCGCGGTCGAAGCACCCGATATCAATAATGCTGCTCTCCGTTCCCTTCTGGCGGGTAAAGACATATCCTTCAAACAGGGTAGTGTTTCCTTCCATCAGCGTAACCGCGTTCCCGAGTTCGCATTTGACCGTCGGAATGCTTTTATCCGTAGCAGAAGAAAGCAGGCCGAAATCAAGGCTGCGGGCACGCTGCTGATAATCCCCGGACCATGTGATCGTAGGCGCCAGCTCTGTTATATCCATGGTGCCGCTTGAATTTGTAAGCAATAGCTTTGGTATTTGTATCACCCCCAAAACCGTCCGAAATTAAAGCTGCGCGGCAGGCGGCAGCTTAATAATCTGCCCGATGCGAATTAGGTTCGGGTTTTTAATCCCGTTGTACTTTGCAAGCTTGGCGTAAAGGCTGGAATCGCCGTAATATTTCCGGCAAATTGCGCTGAGCGTGTCGCCTTTCACGACTTTGCAACTGCTTGTCTTGCTCTGTGTTGCGCCCGCGCTGTAACTCCGGCTCAAATTCCCGCTTTTTGTGGTTGTTCCGGACTGCACCGCTGTCAGGATTCTTTTTTCACGAAACGTCAGCGTAGCGTACACATCGTTTGAGCCATCCCGCTCTCCGTAATCGATGGATTCCATTATAACCGGTATATTAATTGGCGTTCCGGAAACCACGAATCGCAGCAGCGGATGATAGTCGCAATAATTCAGGAAGATCTTTACATAGTCATATGGAGATATCATATTGGTAAAATTGCAAAACGGGTATGCCCGCGCCGGGAACATACAATCGATTTTAATCGTCGCCAGCGTAGGGTATCCGGCAATATTCACGTCACCGACGGTATGGATATTAATAGTTTCCACTTTTATCCCATGGCTGATCTGGAATTTCTCCGGCGTGACCGGAAGTGCCATTTCGCTGTTCAGTTCCGTGTTTTTTATAATAATCCGGCGAAGCATACAACCCCCCCTTCAAAAAAATGGCATAAAGAAAGCGGCCGCCGTTTGGCAGTCGCCTCTTAATCATATTCTGTTTTTATTTCGATTTTTTGAACAATATCTTCCCAGCTTCATCTTTTACGATAACTCCATTCATTAGAATTCCGTCAACTCCATCTCCTGATGCGGTATTCCCGAATACAGCATTTCCGATATGATTCACAACTTCTTCTTTGTTGGATGACGTAATCGCAATTACATAGTAATTATCATTGTTTTTATATACTGTTAGTTTTTTGATATATGGATACCAACTTGTTGTAAAGGCCTTATTTCCACATCCTCCAAAATTTTCATACATTTTTTGGGTGAGAACTTTGCTCATTTTTTCGTCTTCTTTTCCGTTGCTTCCAACAGTATCTTCTGTAAATGAGTAATCAGAAATGTCATAAATAAAATTAAAATCTCTATCGGGAATTATATATATTTCTCCCCGCCCATTATTCCCTGGCTTTAACTCTTTTACGGGGAATATATCGCTTCCCAACGATTGGTCATCGCTCCAAAACGTTACCGCAACGTCGCCATTGAAAATTTTATCTCCTTTATTTTCTATAATTACGATCATTCTCTGCTTGCCAGCATCATTGTAAAGAGAATCAGCCCGATAAGTTACTGAAATATTTTTTAATTGTTCTTTATCCTTTTCTGAAATTTTGGTGCTAGGCACTATTGAGTTTTCGTGGGAAGATAATTCTGTACTGTTCGATTCTGAGTTGCTTAATGTTTCTGAAGATAACGTTTCCTTTGAAGATAAAGTCAATGAGGATGTTGAGCCAGACGTATTGCATGATGTCAATGAAAGCACCAAGATAAAAGATAATAGCAAAGCAACTACTTTTTTCATAAATCCCCCTCCATACCATTATTTTCTATTATATCATAATAAAAAAATAAAGCAACGTCAAGTTATCATTTCCGCCTTTTGAATCTTTTCCACCAGCGCTCGTGCAATTTTGTCTACGTCTGCTTCCTCGCGTACAACAAAAGAATTACCGGAAATTACAACGCTCGGATTTTTTTTTGCGGACCGCGCTTCTACCGCGGTGCTAACCATTTCGCCTTCGTGAAGCAGGGCGGGGAAATTGTTATACGGAACGCGGAACAAACCGGTTGCATGTGAACTGCCGACCATCCCCACATAGCCGGAAGAGTGCGCGCTGCCCGTTCCTCCGACCATTCCGGAATAACCGGGCGATTTTATTGCATTTGATATTCCCAGCATTCCAACGATCTTATCTTTCGCCTTATAGCCTAATCCTTTTGTAAATTCCTGCTGCATGGTGTATCCTGCGTTCCAATACTCCGATTTTAGCCCAGTATCCTCCTGAATACTGGCAATCAGGCTTTTATCAGCTTCTAGCTGCAATTGATACCCTCTGGTAGCTTTATACTCATTGGCAGCGATAATTTTGGCTTCCTCTACATCCTGTGCCGCCTGAATTTCAGCTTGTTCATTTCCTTTCGCCGCTTCCATCATAGATTTTTTATAATCTTCCGCTAACTGCTTGAGGCGGCTTTTATTCTCTTCGCTGAAATTTCCGGTTATTTCGCCTGATACAACGCCCGTTAAAGCTCTTTGCTCTAAATCTTTTTGCATATTTTCAAGTCTGGCCTGGAATTTACCCTGCATAGAATAAGCTTCTTTTAACGCGCTTCCGGTTTTTCCTCCCAGCCAGTCGATTTGTGCCTGAATGCCTTTTTTGCTTTCCTCATTGTACCCTTCGCCTAAGGCCGCTTTCAGACTTTTTTGCGCGTCTTCTAAATTATTTAACAACCCGCTATATGTATGCGACTGCAATTCCATACTACCCTCGTTCGCTTTTCCCATATAATCGGCTATTGTTTTTGCAGCCTGTTCTCCCGGAATCAGTCCCTTGGATACCATCTCCTGAACCTGTTCTTTTGTTTTCCCGCTGGCTTTTGCAAGATAGTCCCATACTGGAATACCACGTTCCAACAACGGGTTTAAATATTCTAATTTTGCCTTTCCACCATTTTGCATACGCCCAAGGCTGATAGCAATATAGTTCATGTCCTCGTTGCTCATTCCCAAAGCAGAGCCGGTATCTCCTACTTTCGTGAGCAAAGGAAGAATTTCGTTCTGCTTGTAACCATAGGCAAGCAGCGTTTTGCTGATCTTAGTCAGGTCATCATATCCAAATGGGGTTTTTGCCGCAAAATTTGTTACTTGGGAAAGAAACGATTTTGCCTTGTCTTCTCCTCCAAGCAGAGTAGTAAATGACATCTGGTTTTGCTCCCGATTGGCTGTTATAGCAGACCCTTCTGTTAATTCGCTGCTTCGCGTCTGCTTTATAGTATTATAGCTTTCCTGAACCACAGATTTAAAGGCGTCGTCCTCTTTTTGAAAATTCTGAACCGCCCCGTTTACCGCGCCGATTGCGGTTCCCGCCGCCGCGCCGATTGCCGTACCAACACCCGGGCTTATCATGCTGCCTATTGCCGCCCCAGAACCGGCGCCGCTCAAAGCGCTTTCAAACAATGTCCCTGTATTGGAACCATATGCGCTGCTTACAAGCGTATTCGCCATGACGGAAACGGTATCACCAACCATTTTTGTAAGCCCCGCCTGCGCAATCGCGCTGACCGCCCCCGCAATTCCCGTGCTTTTTCCGGTACCAGCCCGGTTATCCGCCTTGCTAACCGCGTCGGTCATGTTCAGAATGTCCCTTTCCGCCTGCCGCGCATTCTTCGATACAAGGTCAAGATTCCGGCGTGCGTTTTCGTATTTTTCGGAAGCGATTTCCATTGCCATTTTGTCGGCGGCACTTCCGGTTGCCAAAAACTGCTTTTCCGCCGCCTTCAGTTCCGACTTTGCCCTGTCCGTATCAACTTTTAACGTGATCTTGTTCCGGTTCAGTTCATTCAGTTTTTCGAGTGTTCCGGTCAAATCTTTATTAAACGAGGAATTCGCATTCCGCATGGTAGTGATTGCCTGCGTAAAATTATCCTTTGCGCTGATCGCAATGCTAATATCTCTCGCCATGTTTGCTCAACTCCTCATAATATTTCTCCATAAAGGCCCTTATCACAACCTTATCGCCTTCCGGCAGATTGTAATAAGAGCCCGGCAGGATGTTCTTATCCCGGAAAAGCAGATACATCAATCCGATTTCCAGATCATCGTTTATTTTTTTTTAATTTCTTCCACCGTCGAAACGCGGTATCCGCTTAATTTTTCGACTTCGCGGGAGAGGTCTTCAATCTCTCCGGGAAGAAGCATTTTCTTCAGCAGTTCCGCCGGGGTAGGTACAGAGTATTTTGCCAAAAGTTCGGGCGATTTCAAATCGGGCGATTTCAGCCCCGCCAGAACAATAACGACCGGCATGTCTTCCACGTTGTGGGATTCTTTAATCTCTGCAACGCGGCTGTAAGTAAGAGCGCGGATGGTAAATATCACATTGCCCCCACAAAGCTTGCTGAGCCGTTTCATTTTCAGCTCCTTTTCGGGCGCGTTTGGAATTTCTGCTTTCAGAAGCAGTTCAAGCGTATTATCCATTTTATACCTCCGGAATCAGGTCAAGGAAGCTGTAATCCGTATAGGTAAACGGTGCCTCTACGGAGCCGTTTTTACCAACTTCCCAATCGGCAAGCGTCAGGTCGTCAAACGAAACGCCGGTAACGCAAACACGCTCTGCTCCGTAAGCATCCGGGTCGGCCAGCTTGGAAATGATCGTAAACCGCACGTCCTGGCCGGATTTAATCTTTTCCCCGATCAGCCGTGCCATGCGGCTGCTGCATTTGTGCAATTTCAGGCTTCCGGTCAGTTCAATATTGGTTACCTTGTTGTCAACCGCCATTTTTCCGGCGAGCTGAACCTTTTCCTTGTTGACCTTTACGGCCAGTTTACAGCCGTAGCACTCGGAAACATATTCGCCGTCAAGCCAAACTTCCCCCCAAGTGCCGGATATAATTCTTTTTGCATTATCCATATCTCTGCCCCCTTAAAACGTTATGTCAAGATTGATGTCCTCAATTGTGTCAGGAATACTGACGGTTGCTTTCAGGAAAACGTGCGAACCGGTGTCTGCCGTTTTGATTTCCTGCTCGGACAGCTTCGACGTGTCAATTCCCTTTCCCTGCAAATAGGCTTCCTGAGCCTCAAGGTCAAGTTCAACCGACGATTTTCCGGCCGTCAATACCCCGTCTGTTTCCAACTGGTCGAAATATTCCTTGATCGCTGTGATCAGCAGGCATTTATGGTCGTATGTATTGCTGTATTTCCCGATATAGTTGTCCTGCGTCAGCATACGGATATCGTCTTCAATCATATCCTTTGCTTCAATAATTTTGATTTTTTTCCATGAACCGTTTTTCTGATCCGTTGTGGTGGTAAGGCTGTTCACGCCGCGCCCTACCTTCACTTTTTCCCCGTCGTGGAAAATAACAAACTGCCCCGCATCGATCGCGGTGTCGATTTCGGACTCGGTCATCCGTTTTACATCCGCTATTTCGGGCAATTCGGCATACGTGCAGGATATTGTAATCGGCGTGCCGGCAATCAACCCCGCTATGCGTCCACAGTATCCCGACGTCGTATAGATCTTATCCCCCACCCTGATTTCGTCCGATGTAAAATTGATGACTCCTTCATTATCTGCCGCAGTATTTGGCACGATGGCTTTCGGCGTCCGCTTGTCTGCACGCTGGGCTTTCACCCATGTAACAATTTCGGCGGCCTGCGCGGTAGTGCAATCCGGCGGTCCCACTACATAATTCACTTTCTGCGTTGCGAAATACGCAAGTGCGGCAGAAAGGCCTTCCGCGTCTGCGGCCAGCACGTAAGCAATCACTTTGCTAGGCTTATTGACGTACCCTAAAAATACGTGGGAGAGGTACTCTTTGTTTGCCACGCTGAGTTCCTTCGGGATTTGCGTATCGCTGGTCATTACGTGCGCCCCGGCGGTACCCGCGGCAGAATCCAGCAGTATAACCGCCACAACCCCGCGCGAAGCACGCCGTGTCGCCGTTGCGGCCGCGTTTTTAAAACTGATATTAATGTTAGGCAGTCCCACGATTATTCCTCCTTTAAGTTCCATTCAATTTCTTTCATCAGCGGCGCCGTATCCGTTTCATCGGAGCGGTCGTCATAAAATTCCAATTGCAGATCCACATAAGAGCGGTCAAAATCCGCTCCCCCGGTGCTGGCTTGCACTTCCAGCGCCCGGTCCGCCACTTTCAAATATCCTTTTCGGAACAGGTTCAGCACGCCGTCCTGAAGGTTAACCAATACCCCGTCGTCGCTGTTTCCAAACGCGTCCACCACAGCAAAACAGGTAATGGTAAGATATACCGTTTGCTTCACCGTACGGCAGTTTACGGAGCCGAGTTCGTTTGAAATGGCCTCAATTAAATAGCTAGGGCGTTCGAAATCCTTCGGGGTTCGGTTCAGGTAAACACATTCCGCATTCAACTGGTCAACCAGAAGGTCGTTAACTGATTCCATGATTTGCCTTGTTGTAATCACCGTCAACCCTCCAGTTCCTTTGCCAGTTCGTCGACAAATTCTTCCACAATCTGAATTGCCTTGGCTTCCACATTCCGGCGCGCAGCTTCATAAAAATTCCTGCCGTCAACATACGGTACATTGATTTTTGGACGGTAGCGGTATTTTTTATTCCCTTTATGTACTGCTTTCGGCTTCCTAATTTTATGCCCCGCTTCGTTGTAGTTGGTAATCGCGCCTGGGCTATTGCTTCCGGTTGCGGATTTGGTCGGCCTTACGGCGGTATATCCGCCGCCGCTGCCGACTTTCATTTCCTGCCAGCTTTTTAATTTCTCCCCGCCGTCCTTAAATCCGGCCTGCGCAATCTGCGCGTTTACCTCTTCCTGCAACATCCGCCCGAGGCATCCATGCAATTCCCGGCGCTTTTGCGGGAATTCTTTGAGAAGCGCGTCAAGATCGGCTGTCAAGACATCCAGATCATCCGAGGCAATACTGGTATTGTTGCTCATTTTCACACATCTTTCTGAACTAAAATTTCGTACTCGTTTTTGTACTGGTCAAGCGTGTGGGCGATTTGAACATTGTACGTAACCCCTTCGATTTCCACCAAATCGGCAAGCTTCAGGGCAACTGCTTTCGGCGTAACCAGCACATACTGTATTTCGCTGACGGCCTGCGGCTTCTGCTGGGCGTATCCCATGTACTTTTCCACCAGGCACCCGGGGAAGGTAAGCAAAATTTCTTTTCGCTTCACCGGATTCTTGCGTTCATTTTTTGTGACAGTAATTCGGGTTACCGTGCAGATCTTCGGCTCGATCCTGGCTGCCGTAACCTCGTAATACATACGCTTTATTTCCACAATATCGGTTAGGAAATAAAAATCGCCCTTCCAGCGAAAAGCATTGAAAAGGGACAAATCCTGCTTTCGAACCGTGAATTTTACGGATTTTACGCCGATTCCCACTTGCGAAAACAGATTGGTTTTATTCAGCTTTTCCACTTTCCCGAACATAACGCGCTTTACATTCCAACCGCAGACAATCCCGATTTGCTGCAACTCAAGTACGCTGATCTGTTCATTCAATTCTCCTGCGTTCATATTCCCTCAGTCCCTTCCTGTGCAGCAGACGGGGTGGAATACGTCAGTTGCGCAATAAGCGATTGAAGGCCGAACGGGAGCGTGCCGGTTTCCCCAACCGCTCCCCTGTTATCGTACCAATGTGCGAACAGCATTTCGACGGCAAGGCAAAATATCGGGTTTTTCTCGTTTTCCGCCTTGTCCTTCTGTTCAATCGCGTTAATGATGTAATTTTCCGCCGCGTCGAAAATCGGACGGACAGCCTCTTTATCCTCTTCAACACGCGCGTAGGCTATCGCTTGGTCGATCAGTTCCGCCATGTTTCAGCCTCCCAAAACGGAAGCGTGCCGGTTAAAGCACGCTCGTAACATCGATCTTGCCATATACAACCGCTGCAGGGTCAATCTGCCTGAAGTCCTCACGCTCAATCATGCGGATTTCGGTACGGTTCTTTCTCCAAGCTGTGCCGCCGACATCCGTTGTCGCAATCTGGTAGCCCTGACGCTCAAACATGACCACAGCGTCAGCCAGCGAACCAACAAAGATCGGCGCGAGCTTTTTGTCAGTTCCCGTGGTTGCCAGTACGTTGTTCCCAATGACATGCACCGGCTTTCCGGCGAAGAGCTTCTGCGTGGGCTGCGTAACGTCAGCCTGCAAAAGGGGCTTTCCATTTTTATCTTCCAGCGTGTCAAGATACTGGAATCCGTCCTGATTGGTTACAATGATCGCGGACGCCGCCAACATCGGATCCAATGTTACGTTCAGCGCCTTCTTAATTGCCTTGTAGTCGGCAAATGCTGTCGGCGTAAGTGCTGTAAGAATGGAAAGGATATGCGTATTTCTGGTAACAACGGATTTCTTCCCAAACCACTGTGTCAGGTAAGCGAGAATATTCTGGTCGCTGTCGTCAAGCAAATCCTTCGGAACCGGCAGCCAGCCGCCGTAATCTTTGATTTTATAGCTTACTTTTTCGAAGGTCGGGTTATCCGTTTCCGGAATATCTTGGTCATCCGCTTCCAGTTCCTCCAGCGGCGTCATGGTTGCTACTTTTTCATATACGCGGGACCCGGAAAGGGTAGTAACCGGTGTTACGGTAATGAACGGCTCCAATTCCGAAAGCGTACGCTTATATTGGTTAATCGCCGTCTGCACATCCTGCGGAAGCAGCAGGCCTCCGTTTTCATCCGGGGTTTCGTGCAACCCTGTAACAGTACCGCCTCCTTCGCCCTCATCCAGCATCTGGCGTTCATCCGCACTCAGTTTCTGACGGCGGAAAGCCTTAAAAAATGCTTTGCGATATAGGGCTTTGCGGTCCTCCAAATCCTTTTTTTCACCTTTGGAAAGGGGAATACCGCCCAGATTGGATTCATCTTCCAGTTTTGCCAGCAAATCGGCTTTTTCGGTAAGATTTTCAGCCTCTTTTGCTTTTGCCTTGGCTTCCTTGAGTTTATCTTCGGCAACGAGATTGCGCGCTTCTGCTTTCAGGACAGAAATCTGATTACGAAGTTCCCTTTCTTCTCTTGTCATAATTATACCCCCAATAATAAATTTGACCGGCCTTAAATCAGGTCGATCATCAGTAATATTTTTTCTTTTTCCGATTGATTGCTCACCGTAGGCTTTGGTTCTTCCAGCTTCGGATTCTTTCCCGTGGCCGTTTTCTGTTCGGCCAGCATGGCGCGGGTCTTCTCGATGACAGCGTGCGAAAGCGGCAATCCATAGGCTGCGACAAGCTGTGGCGTTGCCGCGTCAGCAACTTTATCCACCAGTTTCAATTCAACAGCCTGCGCGGCGGTAATCCATGTCTCTTTATCCATCATTTTTAGGGCATCTTTTTCATCCATGCCGGATTTTGCAACGTAAGCCGCCGCGATTGCCTTATCGGCGTTTTGCAGCATATCCGATGTTGCGTCCATTGCATGGAGATTGCCCTCTGCCATAGTAGACACGCGGTGTACCATCAGCATGGCTGTCGGTGACATATCGGACGGACCGGCCATTGCAATTACAGACGCCGCGGACGCCGCAAGGCCGGTAATGTGAATATGTACGCCGCCCTTGTACCCGCGAAGCGCGGAATAGATACCCGACCCGGCAAAAATGTCCCCGCCGTAACACGTTGAAATTTCCACATCCAGCGGCTGGCCGTCCGCCTTTTCAATGGCTTCTGTGACATCTTTCGGAGATGTGGCGCTGATACCGAAATAATCATAAATAAATTTGTCGTCGTCCGGTACGATATATCCTTTAATTTCAATTGCCATTCTTTTCCCCTCCTTTCTTCTGGAATGCTATGCCTTCGGCGAGCAGCGTCGCCGGGGCAAGCGCGGCGTTCCCATACAGGATATCTCCACCATCCATCGGCGGGTCCTCTTCGAGTGCCCGGCATTCGTTCGGTGTTTTCAACATATTCTGTACAGCGTCCTTGTACATGGCATAGCGTTTTTCTATGTCGCCGCGGAGGATGACATCGGCATTGAATTTCACGTACAGGTCACTTTGCTGCTCCGACGGCAAAAATACCTTATAGGTGATTTCCTGCTCATAATTCGTCAGGATAGCCATGATCGTGTCCGTGTAAAATTCCCGGTTGCTTTCTGACACCGACGCATACGACGATTTCGTCATGTCGTTCACCTGATGGGGTTTAATTCCGAACGCTGCCGTTAACTGCTGAACCGTAAAGCGCGTATTCTCCAGAAACTGCGCGTCCGTCATCTTCAATTGCAGCGGCTGAAATTGCATTCCAAGCGGCATAACGGCAATCCGGTTTGCGTTGATAAGGCCGGTTGCCATATGTTCAAATTTTTCGCGGGTTTTCCGCCGGCCTTCTTCATCAAGGTCGCCTACATATTGAAGTACACCGGAAACCGACATCCCCCTTTTGTAACTGTTGTTCAGAAACTGTGCCGACGCATTGCTGTTCTCAATGGTATTTTTAAGCTGCTCAATCACGCTTAGGCCGACAAGGCCATTCGTCGTCAGTCCCTTAAAGTGCAGGATTTCGTCAGGGTCGATTTTATACTGATTTCCAAGATTATCGGTGTAAACATACCATACCGACTGCTCTGAGGATAGCAACCCCACATCATCAACGTAAATTTGCATTCTCCGGCTGTCAAGCGGATAAAAGCCCTGGATCCTGCCATTTTTTCTGTTAATATCCATCCATGCATAAGTATTTCCGTAAAGGTTCCGCTGCGTTTCCAGGCATGACCAGAATGTAAATGCACTCATATACGGGTTTGGCCGTACTTTCATAAGAAAAAGCAAATAATGATTTACCGGCTTTCGCTGGCCGTTCTCATCGCTTTTATAAATTTTCAGCGGCAATTTCCCAAGTGTTTCGGAAAGAATCTTCACGCAAACGTAAACCGTCGTCTCTTTCAGCGACTTTTCACCCCGTATAGATAGTTCATCCCCGGTCAGCCCGAGCCATTCACGCAGATCATTCCAGTTCTGGTCTGCCCCAGTAAGCTGCTGATTATATAACCGTCTCCGATAGGCGCTTCGAAAAAGCAAATCACATCACTCCCTTCCCGGAGGGTACACGGTAAACCAAATGCCAAGCCCAAGCAGCTCCACGCCTATTACATAAAGCCCCGCAATAAAAGACAACTGGAATGTTGCCGCCGCAGCACAGGCAAGCCCGCTTAGAATCAGCACATCCTCCATGTTGTTCAATATTATTTTGACGATTTGCTTTATCATACGCCCCACCACTTTTCATAGAATTCGTCGTCATATTTTGCGACGTTTATTTTCTCCCGGCGATCTGCCATCGCCAGCTTGTGCGCGTCAATTACAGCGTCGCACGGGTCGATCCGCTTTTCTTCCAGATTTTTATCAATTTTCATTTCCCCGAAGCTGTTATGAACCACCACCGCATTCCGGAAGCTCCATTCTAGCAAGGTGTTCCGTTTGTCCCGGATGATTTTCCCGGCGTCAACCGAATTTCGAAAATCATCCGTCGCGTCGTGTAAGTTACGTGCCGATTGCGGAATCATAACCAGATCACAGTTGAACTCTTCCAAATCGCTTAAAAACGCGTCTGCACCATGCGGGTCATACGCAATCCCTTTCAGGTGCAGATCGTACTTCTTAATAATGTCCTTGTAGTACGACAGGATGTATTTGTAATCGGTTTTGTACCCGCCAAGCGTTTCTGTTAGGGTAAGCAATTCGTTTTTTACCCACATACGGTATGGCGCTTTATCTTTTTTCTCGTGTTCTAACAGCCGCGCGGCGGGCATAAAGGAATGGCTGTCGATAAAATAGCAATCGTCTTCCAAAGGGAACTCTAAAGCCCCGCTTGTTAGGTCGCCGCCGCTGGAAAGGTCCAGGCCAAGCCAGCAGCTTCTCCCGCGCATATCTTCAAGCGTCGTATTGCTTGCAGCCTGATTCCATTTCTCGTCGTCCAGATACCGGTTTTCGCTGGCCGCTACCCACAGATTCAGGTCTTTTGTCATGAAATCGAGCAGGTCTTCCCCGCCCTTTTCGCGTGCCTGCAAAGCAGCGGCACGCAGGCTGGTCAGCGTTTCCGGGGTCCATAGCGGATGTGCTTTCGGCCAGACACTTTCATCATAGATTTTGTCACCCACAATATCGTCTTTATCCGGTTCGCAAATAAAAACGAAATGGTTCTCATCCGGGAACCCGTTCAAAATTCCAATTGCATAATCATATTCTTTTTTGCACGGGGAATTAAGGTCAAAACCGGCTGTTGTAATAATGGAAACTAAACATGATCTTAATTTTTTCGTTCCATCTGTCAGAAGCTTATACATCTGGTTGGTTTTATGCTTGTGGTATTCGTCCACGCTGGCGAAATATGGCCGGAATCCATCGATAGTATCGGTATCACGTCCCAAGGCAGCAATCGTTCCATGGGTCAAGTTACACCGAATTTCACTTTTGTAATCTTGAATCGTAAACAAACCTTTTTCATATTTGCTTCCACTCAGTTCCGAATCTGCCTCAATGAACTTATAGCATTCTTTCAATACGATTTTTGCCTGGCGTTCTTTGGTAGCTACGCAATAAATCTGCGGGTACTGATAACCCGTAAAATTCCCATAATAAAGCGCCGGAATGGCGTTCATTACTGACTTCCCATTCTGGCGCGCAATCTGAATATATGATGTGCGGTATTTCCGGTACCCGGTGTCCTTTAGCACCCATCCGTTCCAGTTTGCCATAATAAACGCCTGAAACGGATACGCGCGGAAAGGCTGTTTTTCATCCCCTTCCGCCAAAATCAGGTTTTCCGAAAAGTCAATCATGTGCTTTGCTTTCTTTTCGTCGTATACATAAGGAAATTCCGGTGTGCCTTGCCGCTTTAAATCGCGAAGATGCCGTTGGCAGGCGAGTATTTCGCTGCGCCCAACCGGCCGGTCGATCGTTTTGTTAACCACACTTTCGGCGTATTTTGTCGCCCTATCCACTTATACCACCGCCGAAGTTTTCCCATCGGCTTTGTGGCTTCTTTTCTTCCTTTTTCGGTACGTTTTTGATTTTTGCCAAAGGATTCAGGAATAGCCTGTCTTCCATCTTAATCAGCATATCCATCTTCTTATTAATGGCGGATTCAATAGACAACAAGGCGCTAACCGAAATCATATCCCGAAGCTGCTTTTTCACTTTGGTGCTGAACAATTTCCGTTCTTCGTTTTCATCATCTACGTATGTCCCTTCGAGTGCTTCGTCCAGTTCCGCCATATCGTAATGAATTTCCTTAATCCGCTGATACGATGTCAGCAAATCCTGATATTCGCTGAATGATTTACAGTATCTGGCCAACAGCCCCGAATCGCCGGAGCTGACAAAGTCAAAATCTTTATATAGTGCGGTGATTTCTTTCCATTTTTTATATGCAACAAGATCGTTTTTCACAAATTCAGGGCATTTCAATTTATGGCTTCCAAACTGTATCTCATTTTCCTTGCGGGTTCGGATTTCCTCTTTTGTCAGATGTTTTCTGCCCTCAGCCTCCAATAATTCAATCGGCTTTGCGTTTCTACCCATGTCCGTTTTCACCTCCAATTTTTATTTAGGGAGTTTTTGCGGGAAATAAGGGGGCTTGCGGTCTTCTGCCATTTGGCCAAAACTTTCTCTTATACCCCTACCCCATTCACAATGTTTTTGGTTTCAAGCGATTCAGCCGAATTCTTCCTCCCATCTTTCAATCAGTCCAAGCAACTTCCGTTGTGTTTCTTCGCGCTTACTTGTCTTATATAACTGTTCGATCATCCCATGGTTGGCATTGCTCAATGGAATAAGGTTCCCTATACTCAATCTATCGCTCCAATACTCACGTAATGGTTTGATGTGGTGAACCATTTCAGCCTTGACGATCTCATGGTCAACGAAATAAGCCCATAGGTCCAGCCCATGATACTTCGCTATGATAACCCGCTGCAACTTAACCCATTGCTGGGAATGATAGAATGCTGTCAGCTTTGCATCCCTTTTATGCCGGACGGATGAATCATACTCTGCCTGCCGCGCATTAATTAAAGCCATATGCTTTTGGCAGTAGCGCTCCGATACCGGTATCAGTTCATGACAACCAAGATAAGGGCAGATATGTTTAAGGCTCATTTTTCTTTCCTTTACAATCTAATTTTTTCACTACTGTCTTTTCTGTGTGTGTTCTCTCCGTTCTTTCAAACTCTTGTTTTGAATTCTCATAAGCGCAACATGGCAGTATGCAGAACATCACTCCGCACCGCCTGTATTCATTCCACACGCAGCGTTTACTGCATAGCATACTGTCACCTCTAAATAAGCATAAGAAAAGCCCTGGCTTTTCACAGCCAGAGCCTTGAAAAATTTTTTAAAATTGTCCGTATCTTGTATAGGTACACTTTGCACTATACTAATTGTAGCATATTGACAACGGACATATCGGACATTTTCAAAATTTTTCTAAAATTCTTGTAGCATATTTTCTTATACTATCTTCCGTAGCATTCCCGCCAATCTTAGCCGCTATAGCCTGCCACTCAAGCCCATCTATGTACCTATACCGCAGAATGGCTCGTGCTTTGCCTTCCGGAATCCGGTCAAATACTTCCTCGGCTTTGTTCTGCCAAAAATATAGGTTCCGTAATTTTTCATCGTAAATCTGTATAAGCCGCTTGCATGCCTTGGCGGTCTTAGGGGATTGTACGAACCCGGATATCGGAATCGGACGGCTTTTATATGGCTCATGCGTCGGAGAAGCCATCACGGTATCTGTTTCCATGCGCCAGCCTTTACCACACAGATCAGCGATTTCATGCTCTAACTGGCCGATTTCTATTTTGAGGTCAGCATAGTGTTCGATCAACTCTTTGGATGTCATTTTAGGCCTCCTGTTCATGTTCCTTAAGTGCTTTCTCCGCTTCGGCGCTGCCGCAGGATTCTCGATGTATGTATCGCGTAGATGTTGAATAATGTCAGGCATGTTAAATTCCTCCTATTTTCATTTGACAACCAGAGTTTGAGATTTCAACCGCACGCTTGCATATACGTAAATAGCGGCATTTTCTTAATTTTGGATCACGTTTAAGCTGATAGATATACTCTCCGCTCGCCCGGTAATACTGGCATCCGTGGCAAAATTCGTAGGAGTATGGATTCCAGTCTATCATTCCGCTTCATCCTTTCCGTCCATCAGAGCACCGCAAACAGGGCAATGCGCATATTTTAATTCGCTGCTTGTAACAAATCCGCAATTTGTGCATTTGATTCTCATGTTGTATTTGTTCATGCCATATTTGTCGTTATCTACATTAAACGGCATGTTAACCCACCTCCCATGCGCCACCCGCTTATACTCTCCTGCGGCGATTTTGTGAAGCATTGAAACGGCCTTTTCCAGAGCCGCCGCATCAGTCCGAAACACATCGTCGTTTCCGTCTTTTGAAAAGAAACTTTTGCGGTCTTGTATCAGATCTTCGAGCCTTACGATGCATTCTTGCAGAGTCATTTCAGACATTCCTATCATCCCTTTCATCCGCATCTCCGACCGCCTTGCAGCAGCACCACAAGGCGACTGTAATTACAGCGGCAATTATTACGGCAATCATTTTGAGACCTCCTGCGCTATGTTTCGGCATAGCTGTTCGTAAAAGGCCTCCAGTTCGTCTTTCTTACGCTTTGCAGCATCTCTTTCTTCGGCTAATTGCTCAATTTCCTTTTTCAGCGTGGCGATTTCAGCCGTCATCCGCTCCACTTCGGCAAGCAAGGCCTCCATATCTGATTTCATGGGAATGCGGCCCGCGTCAAGTCGTGCCCTGATCTCTGCAAGATATTTAGCGTCCATTAAAATCCCTCCATTTTTGTCTGCTGGCCCCCTGCTGAAATTTTTGCCGCGCGCCTGCATTGCGGAGCGTAACGGCATAATCTTTCTTTTGGATTTTCCTCCAGCTGGTAGATGTACTCTCCGCTTGCGCGGTAATACGGGCATCCGTGGCAAAAAGCGTATGCGTATGGATTCCAGTCCATCATTTCAACCTCCGACCACACATGGGACAATTAACAACATCGGTGTAATAGGTGCTGCCGTTATCCATTTCCAAAAACAGCCCCCATCCATCAGAGCATTTATGCAAATAAGCAATGCCGGCCTTTTCGCCGCCAAAATTGATTCCAAATACTTTTTCATTGTTGCAGTATTCGCACCCCTTGTCGCGCTCTGCCTGTTTCTGCAAAGCCTTGATTCCGGCCTGTAATGCTCCAATTTGCTCAACACTCAAATTAATCGGCATTTCTGCAATGGAGCGCAAGGCATTAACGTTATCCATCACTTTTCCTCCTTCAACGCGTAAAATAATTCGCACCATTTCAGCGCAGCTAAGGTCAATTCTGGGCTAGTGGAATACCATCCGTTTTTAGCCATCATGAAATTTATTTTTCTGGTTGTGCAGTAAAGATTTTTAAGAGTACAATTTTTGCGGTCCTTATCCAGAAATACAATCATATGGCCTTTTGGGATTTTCCCATGTGCCTGCTCCCAGACGAGTACACATTTTTTCTCCCAGTTTTCATCAAGACTTTTTGCCATTGCACTACCCTCATGGTAGTGGTCGCTAACCTTCACCCAAACATATTTGCCGTCAAAGACTTCAGTTCCAACCGGGTGCGCCGTAAAATCCTTTTTCCCAATTGAAAATACATACGGTTTATTCCGCCGGAGTCCCAGACGCTTGATACACACATCTGAAATATTGCCATGTGTCAGATGTGTGCCAAACGTCTGGTTAAAAACAGTTGCCAACTCTGGGTATGTATATCTGCTGATGTTGTCGCGCAAGAAAGCTTTTTCCTCGTCGGTGAATATATGGTCTTTTTTAGTTTTGCTTGCCATTTCCGTTTACCAACTTGATAATGTTCGCACCTTTGGCTTTACCGTCAGCAACCAGCTTGTCAGTACGGAGCACGATGTCTGCGTTGTTAATCATTTGCTTTGCCAGCGATGATATCGTCTGTGATAATTCGGTTTCCGCTTTGCGTTCCTCTATGGATAAATCCTTGCTGGTGGCGATTCTGATTCTCTCACCTAAAATTTCTTGAAGTTCAAGTAATGTCATTAAAAATCATCCTTTCTTTTCGGCTCTTGTTTTACGGCAGGAGCCGGGTTTACGCGCGCCTTTAAACCGGTACCTATGACCTAATTTTCAATCAATTTCACATTCTCAAGCGGCGCAATAACCACGCTGTTTCCGTTCGGGTCCTGCAATTCTGCCTGATAAAGCAGCCTGCCGTCCTGTTTCCGCAGTATGTACGCCGTCATCGTGTACATCACATCGCGGTATGTAACCTGGTGGCCGAGAGCGGTTTTTACATCAGCAGGCTTCATACTTTGGCCTCCGATATAATAACCTCCGTTCTCGGATGTTCTTTGTCGTACAGCACCCGGCTGCCGTCCGTCGATACCACAATCTTGCAGTTGTCATCCGATAACACGTGAGCTGCAACCAAAATGTCTTGCAATGCCTCAATGAGGTTTACAAGGTCCACGCGGCGCTGTGTCGGCATGTAAAACAGGGCGGTTAAGTTAATCGGATAATCGATATTTATGCGGTAGCGGCCTTGTATGGCTAAAAGACAAGCATTCTCATAATCGCGATATTGGTTCGATTGCGCGATAAACGGCTTTCCGGTGCTGCGGTTGCGCCTGATCTGCTGATGATTCTTTTTCGTAATTGGGGGAAATGGGATTGTAAACTTAATCATCTTAGCCTCCAATTTTTATTTTTGTCCGGCCGGAAGTAAAAGCAATAGTCTTTTGTCCGCTCGTAAATTCTGCTCCCGACAGCTTCGTCACAATCCAGCAAATCATTAATGCTGCGTTCGCTGGAAATGATCGTAATAAGTTTTGGATTGATGTACCGGTAATTTAAGATTTCAAATGCAACGTTGATATCTGCCTGTGTGGGCTTTTTCTTTTTACCATCCTCCGTGTCGCTGGTCTTAAAAAAATCGTCCACGTAAAGCACCTGAGCCGTTTTCCACACGTTTATGAGCTTTTGATACTCTTCACTGTCATTTACGTTAGCTTTTAGTTTTACTACTTCATCGCGCCATAGCATATACCGTACTGACATGCCTTGCTTTAGCAGTTCCCCGCAGATTGCCGTGCAGATATGTGTCTTGCCGCATCCGACTTGTCCGCCAGCATAAAACCACTTTCCGATATGGTCTGTGATAAAAGTACTTGCCCCCGACTTCAAGTCTTTCTGCCATTCTTCTGTATCCTGAAAATTATCAAACGTGCATCGCGATAACAGTTCTTTGATGCCACTTTTTTCGATATTCCAAACGCTCCGGCGGATTTTCATGCATTCGCATTCGCGCGAAACTATGTAATTCCCATCCACCTTAAAAACTGTTCCGCGGTTAAGACATTTGGGGCAATCGTATCCGGTTAAGTTTCCTCGAATAGAGTTCATTACGTCGCATTCATGCTGTGTCTTGTCAGTACACTTTGCCGTACTTTGGTACTTCTTCCGCACAGTCGGCGGAACCTTTGACATAATTTCCTGCATTGTTGGCAGATTGTCCGTGATGATCATCTCCTTTCAATGGGAACACCCCTTGCCAATTCTTAAAAATGGATTGATTCAAAATCGCTATTTTCGTTTTATTGTCATCAGCGTACTTGTCTAGGCTGTGGATTAGCATTGTTGCGGCTCGTTCAGTTGATAATGGCTTTTTGATTGCCTTTCTCATTTCAGCAAAATCATTCAGAGCTTTTAGCAGTTCCAGATCACCGGCGGCGTATTCGGAAAAAATTTTGCTATATATATTCTTTTTATCTTTCTTATCTTTCTTATCTTTCTTCAATTGTGGTCGGTCGTTGGTCGGTGGCTGGTCGGTCGTTGGTCGTTTCGTTGGTCGTTTTGCTTCGCCGGTTTCCGAATTTTCCAAGGATTCATGCGGGCTATCGTTGGTCGTTTTGCTGGTCGTTTCGTTGGTCGAATTTTCGCTATTTTTATTATGTTGATTCTGGAAAATATCGCCGTTCATCTCAGTATCCATCGGGGTTTCAGGCATATTGGGGTCCGTTGGTCGGTCGTTGGTCGTTTTGCTGGTCGTTTGCTGATACAATTCATAATTTTTTATAGTAATGATGCTGTATTGCGGCGTTGTTTGGTTGGTCACTTCTCCGGTCGAAATTAAGTGATTTAGCGATGTGCGAACGCTTCGTTCTGACATCCTCAATTCAGCCGCCAATTTTGAGCGTGAATACACCCTTTGACCGCGCTCGATCGTGATTCCGTGCCACTTTTTTGGCTCCCAGTTTGCCGTTAGAATTAAGTGCAGAAATACCCGCATAGTGTTTGCATCGTCATACCACTCCCAGCTAAGAAATGAGCGGTATATTCTGACATAACCTGAATCAAGCACAATTTCATCACCTCATCTGCCCGTAATGCTCATATGCACCTCCCTAGAAAGGCAGGTCCCCGTCATCCGGCATTTCCTCAAAATCGTCTGCTTCGACATCTGCGGAACCGCGCGCTGGATATGTATTATTGTTGCTTGAATCTTTCTTTGATTCAGCGAAATGCACGTGGTCGGCTACCACTTCAAACGCCTTACGCTTGTTACCGTCTTTATCCGTGTAAGAGCGTGTCTGAATGGAACCCTGCACAGCAACCAGCTGGCCCTTGCGGAAGTATTTGCAGGCAAATTCCGCAGTGGACCGCCACGTGACGATATCAATGAAATCGGCTTGCCGTTCCTTCCCTTGCTTGGCGTAAGAACGGTCAACAGCAAGGGTGAAGCTTGTCACAGAAACGCCGTTCGGGGTTTGGCGGAGTTCCGGGTCGGCAACAAGACGGCCCATAAGAACAGCAATATTGAGCATTAATTTTCCTCCTTTAAGCGCACTGGCAAAACAATTCTAAAATCACTTTTGTTTCGAGAATTGTATAGCTTTGCAGGAGATAAAGGGCCGTAGAATTCCATAACGAGCGAATCTTTCAAACAGTTCTTTGTTTGCAGTGATTTTGCCGCATCAGCTAAAAATTGCGGATTAAAGCCTATTTTGAACACTTGTGGGGTCTTTGGCATAACTTCTTTAACGTCTATAAAGCTTTCAACGCCTGCACCAAGCTTAAATGTAATTTTCTGCTCTCCAAAATTAAACATGATTTCTTTCTCGGACAACTCGCATGGAATAAATTCAGAATCGGTTTTAGGAACAGCGAACGGCTTCAAAAGAAAGCAAAACGCCTTTTCCCCGTCCGTAACGTCCACATGGGCAGTAACAGAATGCAGTCGGTAGCCGTCTAACGCATACGCTAAAAGCGAATTGTCTGTACATTCAAACTTTATGTATTCGTGAACCGGTCTGCAGTCTGTCTTCGAAACCGCAGGGCGAAGCGCACTCATGATGTATTTCAAATCCGATGTCAAAACATTAAACTTTGTCATAGCCTATCCTTTCAGCCGCCAGATGCGGCACAAATAATCATCAAGTTTGATTCCAAAAACTTTGTATTTCCTGCAAAACGTGTCTTTGCCGGTGTTATGAAATTCTGTATGATGCATCCGGCAGAAGGGCAAAACATACATGCCTTTGTGGATTATTACTTTTCGGTTTCGACCGGCGCCGACTGCGT
>NZ_SRMQ01000017.1 GCF_004768785.1 Caproiciproducens galactitolivorans | reverse complement strand
TGTGTTATTCTTTCCTTGAGTCATTGGGACCAACTCCTTTTTGAATGTCTTGACACCATTCATTTTAAAGGAGTCCCAATGGCTTTTCTATACCTTCTCGAAATTGCGAACTTTATTGTACTCTATCCAAATTAAAAAAGGATAAAAAGGAGGACAGATTTACAGTCATTTGGTAGAATAAAGTTACCACACCAATACACCAAAAGGAGACTGTAAACATGTCCGAGAAAATTATACAGTTAAACGAAGAAATCATTAAGCAGGAACTGAAAGATTTGGTCAGGAATAGTGTGGAAGAAACCCTGAACGGCTTGCAAGACAAGGAGGCAGCGGAATTAACGAATGCTGCCAAGTATGAGCGTACAGAGAACCGACAGGGTTATCGTTCCGGTCACTACACCCGAAATCTTCAAACAACTTTCGGAGATGTAAGCCTTAAAGTACCAAAGCTCAAAGGGGTGCCATTTGAAACAGCGATTATCGAACGGTATCGCCGAAGAGAAAGCAGCGTAGAAGAAGCGCTGATAGAAATGTATCTGGCCGGTGTCTCTGTGCGGCGGGTAGAGGATATTACCGAAGCCCTTTGGGGGACGAAGGTGTCACCAGGCACCATCAGTGAACTGAATAAAAAAGCCTACGTACATATTGAAGAATGGCGAAACCGTCCCCTGAAGGGCGGCAAATATCCATACGTCTATGTTAGATGAAATCTATCTGAAACGCAACTGGGGCAGCGAATATGAGAATGTCTCCATCCTTATCGCAATCGCCGTAAATGAAGATGGATACCGTGAAGTCATCGGTGCCAGGGAAGGTATGAAAGAAGATAAATCCAGCTGGACAGAGTTCTTCAAATGGCTCAAAGGGCGTGGCTTGGACGGCGTAAAACTCATTGTCGGAGACAAATGTCTTGGTATGCTGGAATCGGTTGCCGAAGTGTTCCCGGAGGCTGAATATCAGCGCTGTACCGTTCATTTCTACCGCAATATCTTTTCCGTTGTCCCACGTTCAAAAATGGAGCTGGTTGCCAAAATGCTGAAAGCGATTCACGCTCAGGAAAGCAAAACGGCAGCCAGAGAAAAAGCTAAATCTGTTGTAGAAGATCTTAAAGCAATGAAGCTCAAGGAGGCCGCTAAGTATATTTTCTGGGCATAAAATTACCTCCTGTTGTACTTTCCATTCTACAACAGGAGGTCTCTTTTTTCACTATCTGTTTTCTGGGGGATAGTCCAGAATGACTGCGGGTTTGTTTATTTTTGTTCCGGAGCTTGCGTGATTCCGATCCGGTCCTTTTTCCAGCATTCGTAACATAATCCGATGTAGCTTTCGTTCCCTCCCAGCAGAACCTGTTCGCCTTCCCGGACAATTTTGCCGTTGCATATCCGGGCGTTCACTTCCGCTTTTTTGCCACAGGTGCAAACCGATTTGATTTCCGTTAAGGAATCCGCGATTTCAAACAACCGTTTGCTTCCCTCAAACATATGGGTTTGAAAATCGGTTTTTAACCCGAAACACAGGACGGGTACAAATTCTATCGCAATATCCTTTAGCTGATCAATTTGTTTGGCGGATAAAAACTGAGCTTCGTCTATAATCAAAACATCATATCTGTTTTTCAAATACCAGTCATAAATATTCATGTCCTTCTCGATTAATATTCCTTCGTCCTGTAAACCGATTCGTGATTTAACGACCGTTGTGCCGTCCCGATTATCGATGGAAGGCTTCATCAGCCCAACATGGTATCTTTTTTCCTCATAATTGAATTTTACCATCAATGCCTGCGCAGTTTTGCTGCTGGCCATAGCGCCGTATTTAAAATAGAGCTTTGGCAATATGATTCCCCCAATTTCAAAATCTTATAATAATAGATTATAATAGTATAGCATGGTTTAGCCCGTTCGAAAATACAAAGCCTTCTCGGTTCTAACTTCAAATCGCTGCATATATATAAACCGAAGGGGGCCAAATGATGAAAATTCTGATTTTGACGCGTAAGCGGATGCTGACGGTTCTCTGTTGCCTGCTTTGCGGTGTTCTGACAGTCTTTCTTGCCTTTCAAGGTATAGCGGCGCTGACGGCGTCGTCGAATCAGCGTATGATTCCGATTTATTGCGTGAAGACGGATGAAAAGAAAATCGCTCTCTCTTTCGACGCGGCTTGGGGAAATGATCTAACGCAGACCTTAATAGACATATTGCAGAGGTACAAGGTAAAAACAACCTTTTTCGTCGTCGGCGCGTGGGCTGAAAAATATCCCGAATCCGTAAAAGCGCTTACCGCGGCCGGCCATGAAGTCTGCAATCATTCAGATACCCATCCGCATATGCCGAAGCTTTCCCGGGACGAAATGGCGGCGCAGATCGGCAATTGTAATGATAAAATAAAAAAAGCATCCGGCGTAAGCCCAATTCTGTTCCGCCCCCCGTACGGGGACTATGATAACGCCTTAATGGAGACGGTAAAAGCAAAGAATATGTATTGCATACAGTGGGATGTCGACAGCCTTGACTGGAAAAATCCAGCGCCGAGCGCCATCGTAAGACGCATTACGTCGCAGGCTAAGCCCGGTTCCATCGTTTTATTCCATAATGGGGCGAAAAATACGCCGACGGCTTTGCCGGCTGTGATTGAAGCGCTGCAGGAACAAGGGTATCAGATTGTCCCGGTGTCGCAATTGATTTATAAAAACCATTACACAATCGACAATTCCGGAATGCAGATACCGGACGGAAATGCCGCGCGATAAACAGACTGGATTATAATAAAAACGACCTCCCGGTTGGATGGTTTTAAAATGCGTCCGGAAGGATAGTGTTTGAAAGCAGAGGATTTGCCATGTCATACATAACAAAACGTGCGCTTGAAGAATCCTTGAAAAGGATGCTTCGGAAAAAATCGCTGGATAAAATTACGATTGCCGATATTGCTGAGGATTGCGGGATTAGCCGCATGACCTTCTATTACCACTTTAAGGATATTCATGATTTGGTGGAATGGTGCTGTCTGGAGGACGCCGAAAAAGCGCTCGGCGACAAAAAGACTTATGATACCTGGCAGCAGGGCTTTCTGCAGATTTTTGAAGCGGTGATCGAAAACAGGCCGTTTATCATCAATGTGTACCGCTCAGTCAGCCGCGAGCAGGTGGAGCTATACCTTTACAAGCTCACTTACGATCTGATTATCGGTGTGGTAGAGGAAAAGGCGGTCGGAATGAAAGTCAGCGAGGAGGATAAGAAATTTATTGCTGATTTCTATAAATACGGGTTTGTCGGACTGCTGCTCGACTGGATTAAAAAGGATATGAGGGAAAACCCACGGCAGATTGTTGAAAGGTTGGATTTACTGATCCGCGGCAATATCACCTTGGCCTTGGATCGGTTCCGGAGCGACAAAATTAAACAAATCGACCCAAATGACTAAATTTCATACAATTTGCCCGCTATGATCAAAATTTGATCATAGCGGCATTTCTGTTTATTGAGTCTTTTCAACAGGTTGAAATATAATAAAGGCACAATCAAATTCAGAAAGGAAGTCCTGTGTATGTATTATTCCAGCGGAAATTACGAAGCATTCGCGCGGCCGGAAAAACCGGAAGGCGTCGATCGCAAATCGGCATATATTATCGGCTCCGGTCTTGCAGCGCTGGCGGCGGCCTGTTTCCTTGTACGCGACGGCCAAATGAATGGCAAGCGGGTACATATTCTGGAAAAAGACCCCATCCCCGGGGGTGCATGCGATGGCTATAAATACGACAACGTCGGTTACGTTATGCGCGGCGGACGTGAAATGGATAACCATTTTGAATGTATGTGGGACTTGTTCCGGTCGATTCCTTCGATTGAAACCGAAGGCGTCAGCGTGCTTGATGAATATTATTGGCTCAACAAACATGATCCCAACTATTCTTTGATGCGCGCCACGGTGAATCGCGGCGAAGACGCCCATACGGACGGCAAATTCGGCCTTTCCGACAAGGGTGCCATGGAAATCATGCACTTATTCTTCACACCGGACGAACAGCTCTATGATAAGCGGATTGAAGAAGTGTTTGACAACGAGGTTCTGAATTCAAACTTCTGGTTGTACTGGCGCACAATGTTTGCCTTTGAAAACTGGCACAGCGCGCTCGAAATGAAGCTTTACCTAAAGCGCTTCATCCACCACGTTGGAGGCCTGCCCGATTTTCGAGCGCTGCGCTTCACAAAATATAACCAGTATGAGTCCATGATTCTGCCGATGATCAAATACTTGGAAGCGCATGATGTCCAGTTCCACTATAAAGTTAAGGTACTTAACGTGATTTTTGATATCCAAAAGGAGAGGAAAATTGCCAAACGCATTGACGTGATCCGTGAAGGAGCGGAGGACGCGATTGATTTAACCGAGAACGACCTGGTTTTCATCACAAACGGAGGCTGCGTTGAAAATTCCTCCATCGGCAGTCAGAATGAACCCGCTTCTTTCGACTGGGAAATCCGCGAGGGCGGCGGATGGGATATGTGGCGAAAGATTGCGGCACAGGATTCGTCGTTCGGGAACCCGGACAAATTCTGCTCTAACCCCGAGCAGAGCAATTGGATGTCCGCTACCGTGACGACACTTGATGGCCGTATACCGCCGTATGTGCAGAAAATCTGCAAACGAGACCCGTTCTCCGGAAGGGTGGTTACGGGCGGCATCGTTACCGTGAAAGACTCTAATTGGCTCATGAGCTGGACCTTCAACCGCCAGCCGCAGTTCCACAGCCAGCCGAAGGATCAGCTTGTAGGCTGGATTTACGCCCTGTTCAGCGATAAACCCGGCAACTATATTAAAAAACCGATGCGCGATTGCACCGGTAAGGAAATCTGCATGGAATGGCTTTACCACATCGGCGTGCCGGAAAACGAGATTGAGGACATGGCGGAGCACAGCGCGAACACAGTACCGGTGATGATGCCTTATGTTACAGCCTTCTTCATGCCCAGAAGGAAGGGCGACCGGCCCGCGGTGGTTCCGGAAGGCAGCGTGAACTTTGCATTCCTGGGCCAGTTTGCCGAAACCGTGCGCGACACGATCTTTACCACGGAATACTCCATCCGCACCGGTATGGAAGCCGTTTACACACTGCTGAATATTGACCGCGGCGTGCCGGAGGTATGGGGCAGCACCTATGACGTGCGGGATCTGCTGAATGCAACCGTTCAGCTTCGTGACGGCAAAAAGCTGACCGATATGAACATGGGTATGGCGGAACGCATGAAGATAAAAGAGATCGGGAAGACGATCGCTGGAACCGATATTGAAAAGCTGCTGAAAAAATACGGCGTAATCTAATTACACCATTCCTTATCATCTCCTCAAAAATCAAACGATCCGGCAGGGTTACAGCAACTTGCCGGATCGTTTGGCGTTTTCGATCCGGAGCCCTAAATTTGGAATACGAAAGCCTTTAATGTCTGTTCGGAAATAAGTTTGGGAAGTACGTTTGCTGAATACTCATAAGGTAGGAATGATTTCGGTTCAGTAAAGTTTAGGAGGAGCGGATAGGATGAATTATGATCCTGAGAAACTGGAGAGTATCACATTTGGCAGAGCTTTTCTGCACGGATACAATAAGAATCAGGTCGATGAAGTGATGACGAAGTGAGTCGGTGAACCCAGATGCTTTCTTGAAAAAGAGAATTCCAGAAAAGATGCGGAGTAAGAAAAACGGAGAACAGGACAAACTGTTCTCCGTTTTTTATTGTCAAACCGAAATAAACTACTGGCTTAGCCGGTGGAATCGTAGATGGCTTTAGCCAAACAAACACCCTGCTAAAATAAGATGAAGGTTTGGCCAACCACATCAAAAATAGCAGGGAGGTCTTCTCATGAAAGAGAAAAACATTAAAAGTTTAGAGCATACAACATGGAGATATCAATATCATATCGTATTCGCACCAAAGTTCAGATGGATGGCGATGTATGGTGAATAAAAAAAGATATTGGGTGGATATTGAGGAAGTTATGTGATGAAAAAGGAGTAGAAATTATTCAGGCAGAAACTTGTCAGATCATATTCATATGCTTGTAAACATACCGCCAAAGTAGGCATAAAAAATAGCCCTTTGAGGGGCGGCCTGAGAAAGTCGATACGTTGGTCAGACCTTTCAGGCGCCTCTTAAGAGGCTAGCCGGTATTATGCCCTTCTAGGGCTTACACAAGCCCCCGGCTTGCCGGGGGTTCTGACTGGTGCTTTTGCGGGTGAATTCAGCGCTTTCAATAAAGAGCAGGCCTTTCTGATATAATGACGGGTGGTAAGTCTCGGACAAGCGGAAGAGTTCCTCTGTGGCAGAAAAAACCATTAGTACATCTTTTCCTGTCGGTTTCGCTTCAATATAACTTTTCCTGCCTCATGGGATATTTTTAAGAGGAAAAGGCAACTATGATATTTGTGAAACTTCGGAAGGCAAGGTTGGAAATAAACCTTCGGTGAATGGAATATAGGAAACTAAGACGAATAGTACATTTTGTTTCCAAAAAAATTGAAGATACTTAGACTTTTTTTAGTCTATATTACCATATATACTTAAGGTGTAAGGGTGATCAACCATGAACAAACGAGTCAGCGATATCATGAACGATATTATCAGCAAAGGCGGTGATGGAGGAATTCCCTTTTTCGCTCAGAAATACCATGTTTCCGAGCGCACAATACGGAACGATCTTAAAACGATAAACGGAATTCTCTGTGACAACCGGTTACCTCCCTTTAATATCAGTTCAAACGGAGCCATCGTCTATTATGGCGAGAAAAAGCCCATTCTGAATCTGATTAAGCGGAATGATTTCTACGCCTATAAGCTCTCCAAAGAGGAGCGGAAAATTGCCTTTTCTCTGATTCTCCTCCTTTCGGACAACTTTGTAACCTTAACCAGCGTTGCCGAAGAGCTGTTTGTCAGCAGGACAACATTGATAAACGATCTTGATTCTGTAAAGCAGCTGCTTCGTTCCCGGAATTTGGAGGTGGAATCCCGCCCAAACAAAGGAATCCGCCTGCTTGGTTCAGAACGGGCGCGGAGACACTGTATTATTGATATCGCCCTTGCTAAGCTCGGTCTCTCCAGTAAACAGTATGGTCCTTTTTATAATATGATTCTGTCGCTAATTGACAGGAACGAGAGCGACAAACAAACCATTGAGCAGATCATCAAAACCGAAGAGAGAAAAAACGGTCTGCGCTTTACTGATACCGCCTTTGCCACTCTTGTTTACTGTTTAATCGTATCCATCGGCAGGATGAGTACCGGAAACTTTGCTGAGGAGAGAGAAGATCTTAAGGACGCCAACTATCCGCTAGCAAAGAATCTTCTCGCTTATACGACCGATTATTTTCATCTACCGCTTCGGAAATCGGAAATCCAGTTTCTGAGTGAAATTCTTAGGGAACTTTCCCCGGCTCGCAGGGGAGGCGCTCATGAAAGTTCTGTGGAAATTCAGGTGATTGCCACCAAATTTATCCGGAACATTTCGGAAAACCTCAGTATCGACCTGACGTCCGATTTTACCTTTTATAAAAACCTGGAAAATCATCTTCAGGCGACCCTGCGGAACCGGTTTGCCTCATTGCCTCAGAGCTCTGTAACGGAATTGATTGCCCAGAATTATTCGGATGTGATGAGGGTCACAAAAAAAGAAGCTGTGATACTGGAGGATTATATCCGCCATACCATCAGCGAAAATGAAATTTCATACTTGGCAATGCATATCTGCGCAGCCATAGAAAGAAAACGGGGAAGCCGGAAAAGGGCGAGAATTGCCGTAGCCTGCGGAGGAGGTGTTGGAACCTCCGAACTGCTGGTCGAACGCTTGCAGAAGCGTTTCAGTTTTGACATTGCCGCGGTAGTGGCAGCCCACAATGCAGATACATTGAAGGATGCCGGTATTGACTTTATCATCTCCACGGTGCCCGTTAAAAACTGCGGCATTGATTATATTCAGGTCAGTCCCTTCCTGGATGACGGGGATTACCTGAAAATCTGCAGATATTTAGATTCCAAGCATCCCGCAAGGACAACCGACCTTCCTGAGAAGCGACTTACTTCGGAGGGGCTGATGAAAAAGCTTCAACCCATACTTTCGGAACTGATTCCACAGGAGGACGCTACCGAAGCGATTATCCTGCGGGTCCGAAAAGCGGCCGCCGAATACTTTGGAGAACGTACGGAGCATGGGACAGCAATGCTTTGCCAGCTTCTCTCTCCGGATAAGATCCGGCTTGACGTCGAGTGCTGTTGCAGCGACGAAGCAATCCGGCAATCGGCGGACATTTTGCTAAAGCAGGGATATATCCTGCCGCAGTACATTGAAGCGATCTTTCAGAATATGAGAGAGAACGGTTCGTATTTTGTCCTTTCGCCGGGTTTTGCCGTTCCGCATGCTGGGCTTGGTAACGGCAGTCAAAAAATGGGAATGAGCCTTTTGCGGCTGAAGCACCCTGTTCCGTTTGGCAACGAGGAATTTGACCCCGTTGAGTTTGTCTGCTGCCTAAGCGCCGTGGATTCTGACAGCCATTTGAAGGCTTTTTTCAATCTTGTGAACCTGCTCCGAATGGACGAGTTCAAGGCAAAGCTTCACGTGGCGGCAACTCCGGATGTGGCGGCGGAAATTATACGGATCTACGAATCCCGCATTGCACAGTAACAACGAAAGAAGTTGAATTATTTGATTTGGAAAACATTGAAAAAGAGGCTGATAGTTACTAATTCTGAGGCGGAAAGCCGGGAGGAAATCTTCCAAACCCTCGGAAGTCTTTTGATTCGGGAAGGCTACTGCCGCGATACTTATATACAAGCGCTGAAGGACCGGGAAAGAGAATACCCCACCGGCCTTGATATGGGCGAAATTGGAGTGGCGATTCCCCATACGGACGCTTCACACGTGCTCAAATCCGCCATGGCGATCGCCGTTCTGAAAAAGCCCGTCTCCTTTGAGGTAATGGGCGGTGACGAAGGAGAAATCGTAAACGTTTCCCTAGTCGTCGCAATGGCCATCAGGGATACCGAGGCGCATCTGAATCAGGTACAGGCATTGCTGAAAATTTTACAGGACAATAGCATTCTCCGCGAGCTGATATCTGCAGAATCGCCGGAGGAAGTTATTCACATCATCAAAGGGAAGGAGGAAAAAACATGAAAAAGAAAGTGATTGTGGCCTGCGGAGGTGCTGTGGCAACCTCTACGGTTGCGGCAAACAAGGTTGTGGATCTTTGCAAGGAGAACGGTATTGACATTGAGATTATTCAATGCAGGATTTCTGAAATACGGTCTCATTTGGACGGGGTCTCCCTTATTGTGCCGACCTCGCGTCTGAAGCAGGATCTGGGCGTACCCGTCATCAGCGGGATGCCTTTCATTTCAGGAGTCGGAGAAGAGGAACTCAAGCAGAAAATCCTTGATGTCTTGAAAGGTTAACCAACTGGCCGGCCTCCTGAGCGAGGCCAACAAAATCGGAAGGAGAGAACATTATGGAATTTATCTTTGATGCGGTCAAGTGGTTTGTAGCTCTTGGAGCTTCCGCCATGCTGCCGATCGTTATTACCATTATTGGTCTGATTTTCGGCGTAAAATTTGGGAAAGCGATTCGTTCCGGTATTATCCTTGGTGTTGGATTCGTCGGAATTGGACTCATCGTAACCCTTATGAACGACAACCTCGGCCCTGCGGCGCAGGCAATGTCCACACGGTTTGGAATGTCCCTTCAGGTAATTGATATCGGTTGGCCGGGGATGTCCCCGCTGACCTGGGCTTCCAGCATAGCGATTGCCGCCATTCCGGTTGCAATTCTGCTGAACGTTGTCATGTTGCTGCTGAAGATGACCCATGTTGTCAACGTTGACATCTGGAATATCTGGCACTTTGCATTTACCGGCGCCCTTGTTCACCTTGCCACCGGAAACTATATGCTCGGCATCCTGGCCGTATGCATTCACGGTTTTCTCGCGTTTAAATTCGGCGACTGGTTTGCTCCCGTCATCGAAGATTATTTTGAACTCGAAGGCGTTTGTATTCCGCACGGTGACTCCGCGTTCATGGCGCCGTTTGCCGTACCGGTGGAGTGGGCGCTTGACAGGATACCCGGCATAAACAAAATCAACATTACGTCCGACATCATTCAGAAGAAATTCGGCGTTATCGGCGAGCCCATGATTATCGGCACGGTACTCGGCTGCCTGATCGGCGCTTTAGCCGGCTATGACGTGAAGGGTGCTTTGCAGCTCGGCGTGCAGATGGCCGCCGTCATGGTTCTGATGCCCAAGATGGTTAAGTGCATTATGGAAGGCTTAATGCCGATTTCTGAAGTTGCAAAAGAAAAGATGGCAAAACGCTTTCACGGAGCAAAATTCTACATTGGGCTTGACCCGGCCATCCTGCTGGGTGACTCACAGGTTGTTTCCGCAGGGTTGCTGTTTGTCCCTCTCACTATTCTAATCGCTATGATCGTTCCGGGCAACCGAATCCTTCCGTTTGGAGACCTTGCAACCATCGGGTTCTTCATTGCCATTGCGGTCGGAATCCATAAGGGAAATCTGTTCCGCACCTTGATTTCCGGCTCGATTATCATGTTTATTACCATCTGGATCGCCAATCAGGTCATCCCGCTCACGACTGCCCTTGCCAAAGCGGCAAATTCCAATCTGCTGAACAAGAGCTCTGAAATTGTCGCTCTGGACCAAGGCGGCTGCCCGATAACCTACATCTTAACCCAAGCTTTCCACACCACGAACGTTCCCGGTCTGATCGCGATCGGAGCCCTGTATATTTTCTGCATCGCTTTTACATATGTTCAGTACCGCAAGAAAATGAACGCGAAGAAAGAAGCGGATTCGCAGAATTAAAAAAGAGAGGTTATATCTCAGCATTTACGGTTTAAGGAGAGAAGTCCTGTATGGTTTCACAAAAAGTAACAATTAGCAATCCAACCGGCCTGCACGCCAGGCCGGCCTCCCAGTTCTGCAAATTCCTGAAAAAATTCAAAAGCAAGGTGTTCCTAATTACAGACACCGGCAAAGCGGATTGCGCGAGCATTATTAATCTTCTGAGTATGGCAATTAAACAGGGAACTACCGTTGAACTGCAGGTTTCCGGAGAAGATGAAAAAACGGCTCTGCCGGAAATTGTCGAATTTTTGAAAAGCCTGAAAGAGTGAATGGCTGCGGTTTCGCGCATCAGCCGGAATTCCGCCTTGTTCAGGAGAGTGAGAAATAAAAATGGAAATTATCCAAATTTGGAAAACTGCTTCCGCAGGAATTGCAACCGGAAAAGCCTTCTTCTATAAACCAGTAAGCCTAAAAGCCTCCGCCGGTCTGATCGGGTGCGATCAGACTGGCGCCGAGCTTGATCGCTACCGACGTGCGGAAGAGAAAGTTAAAAAGGAAATCAGCGTTCTCGCAGAGAACTCTGAAATTTTTCAAGTTCATCTGGATCTTGTGGAAGATCCGGCCCTTCAGGACAGCATAGTCAAAAAAATTATTGAAGAACATAAAAATGCCGAACTTGCGCTGGAAGAAACGTCGGCGGAAATACAGGAAACATTTCAAAGCATTGACGACGACTTCTTTCGGGAGCGCGCTGTCGACATCAAAGATGTCTGCCGGAGAATCATGCTGGCTCTTAAAGGTTTGGAAGAAGATAGTCTCGCGGGGATTCGCGGGAAAACGGTTCTTTTTGCCGATCAGCTTACCCCGTCCGATACAGCAAATATGGACCTGCAATCCGTGACCGGTTTTGTTACACGAACCGGCGGTGAAAACAGCCATGTGGCGATTATGGCGCGCGGCATGAATCTGCCCGCGCTGGTAGGCGTCGGCAGCGCAATGGATGAGGTAAAAGCGGGCGACGACGTGATCGTCGACGCGCTGGACGGACGGATTGTCATTTCCCCCGATGAGGAAACAATTCGGAAGTATTCCCGCCGGGAAAAAGAGTACCGGCAGCGTCTTGAAATGCTGAAGCAAACAAACGACCTTCCCCCGGAAACGGCAGACGGCTTCAGGGTCCGCCTATACGCAAACGCGGGGAATCTCGAGGATATAAAGAAAGCAACGGCCGAAGGCGCCGAGGGCATCGGCCTGCTACGCAGCGAATTTCTCTATATGGAAAGCGACCATCTCCCCACGGAAGAAGAACAGTTCGTTGCGTACAAATGCGCCGCCGAACTGTGCGGAGGCGAAGTGATTATCCGCACCCTCGACATCGGTGGGGATAAAGCCCTACCTTATTTCCAGATGGAAACAGAAGAAAACCCCTTTCTCGGCTGGCGGGCCATCCGTATCTTACTGGAGCAAAGAGATATTTTTCGAACACAGCTTCTTGCCATCCTGCGTGCCAGCGCGTTTGGAAAAATCAGCATTATGTATCCGATGATTATTTCGGTTGGCGAGTTGGAGGAAGCAAACGCCGTTCTCTCGGAATGTAAAGCGGAACTTACCCGCCGTGGCATTGCCTTTGATCCAGACATCAAAACCGGAATCATGGTGGAAACGCCCGCCGCCGTGCTCTGCGCTGACGATCTGGCTCATTATGCCGATTTTTTCAGCATCGGCACAAACGACCTTACACAGTACATGCTTGCAGTAGACCGCGGGAATAAGAAAACGGCACAGCTGTATGATTCCTTTCACCCTGCTGTCATCCGAAGCATCCGAAGCGTCATAGAGGCGGGGCATCGTCACGGCATTCCGGTTGGCATGTGCGGGGAATTCGCAGGAAATGCGGATGCCGTTCCCTTGCTGCTGGGCTTTGGACTGGACGAATTCAGCATGTCGCCTTCGCGGATTCCCGAAATCCGCTATCTCATCCGCGCCAGCCGCCGCGACGAGGCGCAGTCGTTTTCCGAGCGCGTTTGCCGGTGTGTTTCCCCGAAAGAGGTTCGCAGGCTTTTAAAAGAAAGGAAATGATTTATGCCACTAACAACATCGAAACAAATGCTCCTTGACGCACAGAAAGGCGGCTATGCTGTCGGTGCGTTCAATGCGGAAAATATGGAAATGGTACAGGCGATTATTGCCGCCGCTGAAGAGCTTCGCGCACCGGTCATGATTCAGACAACCCCCGGTACGATAAAGTACGCCGGTGTCGACCTTTATTACGCAAACGTAAGCGCGGCTGCGAAGAATGCCTCTGTCCCTGTCGCCATTCACCTTGATCACGGCAACAGCTATGAACTTGCCGTTCAGGCACTGCGTGCTGGTTACACGTCCATTATGATCGACGGTTCCCAAGAGGTTCTTGAGAAAAATATCGCGATTACAAAATACGTCGTTTCTGCCTGCGCCCCCTGTGGGGTCCCTGTGGAAGGCGAACTCGGTAAGGTTGGCGGAAAGGAAGACGATACCGAAGGCTCCGGTGTCAACTATACCGATCCGGAGCAAGCCGTACGCTTTGTTGCGGAAACCGGCGTTTCCTCCCTGGCCGTCGGGGTCGGTACGGCGCACGGGATTTACCAAACGAAGCCAGTTCTGAATGTAGAGCTGATTGCCGAACTGCGTAAAGTCCTCGCCGTTCCGATGGTGCTGCACGGCGCCTCCGGCCTGACGGACAAAGATATACGAAACTGCGTGAGTTGCGGCATCTGCAAGGTGAATTTTGCGACGGAGCTGCGCATTGCGTTCAGCGATGCCGTAAAAGAGTATCTGCACCAGAACCCCGCCGTGTTTGACCCTAAAAAATACGGAGCAAAGGCGCGTGAGGCCGTCAAGAAGCAGGTCATGGAACGCATGAAGATCTGTGGCTGCGATGGAAAAGTTTAAGAAAGCAAAGGAGATACTGCAATCATGAAAGCGGCTGTTTTACATAATCAGGAAGATCTTCGTTATGAAAAGATTGAAACCCCGAAAGCCGGGGAAGGCGAAGTGATTATCCATGTGAAGGCAACGGGAATCTGTGGTTCCGATATTCCGCGTGTAAACGCGTGTGCGGCGCACTATTACCCCATCGTGCTGGGACATGAATTTTCCGGTATTGTTTCAGAAGTTGGAAAAGGTGTGGAAAATATCAAAGTCGGCGAACATGTTACTGCCGCCCCGCTGGTTCCATGCATGAAATGTGACGATTGCCAAAAAGGGAATTTTTCCCTATGCAAGCACTATAAATTTATCGGTTCAAGCCTGTTCGGCAGCTTCGCGGACTTTGTGAAGGTGCCTGCAAGGAATGTCGTCAAATTTGACGCCTCCGTTCCTTTTGAGGAAGGCGCGTTTTTTGAACCCGCCACAGTCGGACTGCACGGCGTAAAATGCGCCGGGTTCCACGGTGGGAAAGACGTCGCAATTCTGGGCGGCGGTACGGTTGGATTGTTCACCATGCAATGGGCAAAAATTTTTGGTGCGCGCAGGGCTGTCGTTTTCGATATCAGCGATTCAAGGCTCGCGCTTGCGAAAAACCTCGGGGCAGATGTGGTGATTAATACTAATGATCAAGATTTTATGGAACAGATCAGGGAAATGACCGGCGGCAAGGGCTTCCCGTTTGTCTTTGAAACGGCCGGGCAGAACGCCACCATGAACATCGCGTTCGATATTGCCTCCAACAAAGCGAGTGTTTGCTTTATTGGCACATCCAGCATAGACATTTTATTCCCTTGGCGCAAATTCGAGCTGATGAACCGCAAGGAATTCCGTCTGACCGGTTCCTGGATGAGCTACAGCGCGCCGTTCCCAGGGGATGAATGGATCATAGCGGCAGAATGCTTCAGCAATGGCAAACTGAAATACGACCCGAAGCTGATCTACAAGCGTTTCCCGATGAGCGAAGCCGCACAGGCGTTCAAGCTTTTTAAAATTCCAGGCGAAGTCAAAGGGAAGATCATGCTGATCAACGAAGACTGAACCCGTATTATCAGGAGTAAAACATGATTCTGACAGTTACGTTAAACGCCTCGGTCGACAAGATGTATATGGTCGACGAGGTAAAACTGAATTCCGTAATGCGCGTTCGGCAGGCCATTCCTACAGCGGGTGGAAAAGGGCTGAACGTTTCCCGCGTAGCCGCCGCTTTCGGCGAAAAAGTGCTGGCGACCGGTTTTCTCGGCGGCTTTTCCGGAGAATACATTCAATCGTTGCTCGAAAAGGATGGAATTGCATCCGACTTTGTAAAAATTGAAGGCGAAACACGGTCCTGCATCAATGTGGTTGACCTTGCGACGGGAAAGCACACGGAGTTTCTGGAACCTGGCGCAAAAGTTTCCGGGGCCGAACAGCAGGCATTTCTGGAGCGCTATAAAAAGTACCTGCCCCTTTGCAGCGTGACGGTGCTTTCAGGAAGCCTTCCGCAGGGAGTTTCCGCCGAGTACTACGGAATGCTCATCTCACTTGCCAAAGAACAGGGGAAAAAAGTAATTCTCGATACCAGCGGCGAACCGCTAAAACAGAGCCTGGTGTTTCGCCCGACCCTGATCAAGCCAAATGCGGATGAAATCCGGCAACTTTGCGACCTTCCCGATGTTTCACTCGAAAGCCTGCAGCGCGCGGCTTTCGTGCTTAATCGTAGGGGGATTGCGAACGTTATCATTTCGCTGGGCGAAAAGGGCTCTTTGGCGGCGTGCGAGGAAGGAATTTTCCTGTGTGATTCGCCATGTGTTGATGTGGTGAACACCGTGGGCTGCGGCGACAGTATGGTTGCCGGATTCGCCGTCGGCCTTGCGCGCGGATATTCTTTTGAGGATACCCTCCGTATCGGCGTTGCGGCGGCCGCCGCAAACGCCGCCACTATAACGACGGGCAGCATCCGACCGGAAGATCTGCAGCAGCTGCGTCCCCTTGTCAATATCCGGCGCCTGGACGATATCTAGCGGGGAAGCTTTCCCGTGGGCACTATTAAGTAAAAATGAAAAGATAGGTAAAGTATCCTGCAAAAAAGCACAAAATTTCATGAAGAAGCTAAAGAAAACAAGTTTTTGACATTGGGATTGTAATTAGCTCCAGCGACTTGAGCGGGAGTTAAGCCACCAAGACCTTGGTGCGGACGAATGAAATTAAAGAAGAATATAAAAACGGCAATGGTAGCATTGGCAGATTCAAATGAAATGAAACCCACGCTTAGTTTTGTACCAGGCCTTAAAGCGGTTGTTGAAGGACTCAATGAGATTGTTCTTCTCCGCTTTCTCAAAGCCAATCTTCCTGCGGCTCAGATCAGCCAGCAGCTCGGCGAGTGTTTCGGCGGAAACCTCCTCCAATTCCGCAGGGCTGCCAAACTGAAGCAGGATTTCCTTTGAGGTTTTTCCGAAAACATCGACAAAAACGCTTTGATATTCCGGAAATACCTGATCAAGCACGCAGATAACCTTGCGCTTAAGATCTCCGATGGAATCAACCAGGTAGCTACGGAATCTCGTCAGGTTCTTGAGCGAAAAAATAGCCTCTTCCGGCAACCGCGCCTCAATGAAATCGCCGTAGCGCACAAACTCGGCGATCAGCATCGAGCCTATGACGTCGGTTTTGCGTTTCCTGATCTCTACGCCCTTGCGCCATCCGCCCGTCTGGATGGGGTTGATTACATGGATTTTGCAGCCCTTGTCATGAAGGTATGAATATACCGGCAGCCAGTAATGACCGGTCGCTTCCAGACCAATCTCAAGCTCGTCCTTATGGACGTTGTGGGCCTCCAGCTTTGCAAACAGGCTCTCCGCGCCTTCCGTGGCGTTCGAAAAGGAAAAAGCGCGGAACACCGGTTTCCCGTCCTCGCCTATCATGCTGGCTACATGGTTGTTTTTGCCTATATCTATTCTAAGATAATTCATGGCGGCGTCCTTCGTCTTTGTATTTGGGCGAGTGTTTTCCTCTTTACCGCTAAGTGCCGCAGCCTTGTGGGAGATACGAGACCGGAGCGTTGCTCCGCGACATCCAACTTATTCGCGGCCTGCTTACCGGAAGAGGCGTCAGGCTTTCAATCACGAGCCCACGGCCCAAGGGAGGCACACGACGCCATTCTTTCCCAGACTGCCATTATCTCCCATAATGGCCAAGCTTTCAAGGGTTATGGGTACCCTTTAAAACCCAAATACATTATACAAGGAGGATGGTATATGAAAAGGCTGGCAATATTTGACGTGGATGGAACTTTGAATCAAACAGAGCTTTACGCCGTAAAGGCATACCGAAAGACACTTCTGGACTTGGGGCGCCCCGATGTGTCCGACGCAGAGATCATCGCGCTGATTGGCCTTTCTCCCCAAGAGATTGAAAAAAGGCTTCTGGATGGGTGCAGTCCGGAGATCTGTCGCGCGTATTCCCGTCAAATCGTCCGGAACGAATCCGATCTGATGAAAAAATACGGAAAGGCATTCGATGGAACGGCAAAAATGCTGCAGGACCTGCGGAATTTGGGCATTCTGACGGCTGTGTGCTCCAATGCTACCCAGGCGCACATCGAAGATGTGCTTGACGCAATTCATCTGACCGGCCTGATCGATTTGATTCAGCCGCTGGAGGGCAACGGAACCAAGGCGGATTCGCTGTGCCGCCTGCTCGAAAAAGTCCGGCCGGACGCCGCCTGCATGGTTGGCGACCGTCGGTTTGACAGCGACGCCGCACGGCAGAACGGGATTCCGTTTGTAGGCTGCCTTTACGGATACGGACGCGCGGAGGTCGCCGGCGCTGATTTTACGGCAAATTCCCCGCACGACGTTCTGCGGTGTGTCCTCCAGCTGCTTGTCTCCGGCTTTCATCAAGAATAAAGGCGTAAAAAAAGCCATGCGGCGATTCGATGACCGTACTTCCTAAAATCGTCGTGAATATCCAAGGCATGGTAAAGCCGCTCCTCCACACTGTACGGGTTGGAGGGATCCTTCTGTGTAAAAGATTCAAGCATGAAGAAAAAGCCGCCAAAGCGCCGTTATGTGTGGACTGTTCCCGATTGAACAGACAAAGGAATAAAAACCCTGTCGCAGAATAGTTCAGTAGACTATCCCCCAGAAAACAGACAGTAAAAAAAGAGACCTCCTGTTGTAGAATGGAAAGTACAACAGGAGGTAATTTTATGCCCAGAAAATATACAAAATTAGAAATGTTAAGCGAGGTATTCCGTCGAAAGGTAGCTGGAGAAACGAACCGAGAAATAGGAGAAAGCTATGGACTAACAAAATATCAAATCAAACAGTTTGGACAGCCGCCAACATCGGAAGGCGCGCTTGATTGCCAACGGGTATAAACCTCTTCCTAAAGGCAGGCCACGAAAAAACATAGCGGACGAAAAAACACGTTATAACAACGAATTGGCTGAATTGCGGATGAAAGTAGAATTACTGCAAAATTTTCTATCCGAAGTTGGAAGGAAGTGAAGCTAAAATATCGTGTCATTGAACGGTTCCGTGGTAAATATAACATTGAGGCCATGTGTAATGCGCTTGAGGTTTCCCGCAGTGGCTACTATGCTTGGCGAAACCGACAAACAAAAGCAGCGAAGGATCAATGGTTAACGGATTTGATACTGGATTGTCAACAGCGCTGCAAACAAACCTACGGTTGCCGCCGAGTGCGCCGTTGGATTCAGCGGCAGACCGGAAAGAACGTCAACTTAAAAGCCATTCTGCGCATCATGCGAAGTATGACTTGCTTTCACAAATACGTCGGCGTCGGCCATATGTGCATTACAAACAAGCAGTACATAAATATCCAAATCTGTTGCAGAGAATATTTGAGCAATCCTTGCCCAATCATTTCTGGGTTACCGATATTACCTACATTCCTACTGTAAAAGGAATGTTGTATCTATGTGCGGTAGTAAACCTGTGTGGCAAAATGGTTTTGGCCTATCGTATCGGTGTAATGATATGACTGCCTCACTAGTGACTGATACCATCCGAGCCGAGACGCCTTACAAAAAGAGAAAGTCGCTGATGGACTTACTCTCCACAGCGACCAAGGATCTCAATACACCTCTCAAGCATACTTTGACCTGAGTCAAGAGTACCTTCAGTCATCCATGTCCAGCCCCGGTTGTCCATATGACAATGCAGCTATGGAAAATTTCTTTGGTGCGCTAAAAACGGAATGTTTATACCGTACCAAGTTTTCCAGTCGCGCTGAAGTAACAGGCAGTAGCTGAATATGTGCAATTTTACAATTATGACGTAAACGGCCTCACTCCGTCCGAAATACGGAGCAAGGCCGCCTAAATCTGAGCTATTCTGCGACAAGGCTTTTATCCCTTTGTCTGTTCAATCGGGTACAGTCCATTCATTCATTGCCTGCGGGTTTCTCTTTGGATTTATTTCAAGGCTTAATTTGCAAGTGCATCCGTTTGCTCGGCATGGCCGGTATACGTTGGCACTAACTCGTGGACAATCTCCATCATTTTCACATTATCGACACCGGCAACCTTTCTAAGCTGCTCAATCTGGCTGATAAAGGTTTCTTCATTAAAGGGGATCGGGGTGCCGATGTAAATCAGCTCATGGCTTGTTTTCTGGCATCCTCCTTCGCTGTCCAAAAGCAGCTCTTCATACAGCTTTTCACCGGGACGGAGACCTGTATACACGATTTTGATGTCAATATCCGGCTGCAAACCGGAAAGGCGAATCAAATTGCGCGCCAAATCAACGATTTTTACAGGCTGCCCCATA
This sequence comes from Caproiciproducens galactitolivorans, assembly GCF_004768785.1. GTDB lineage: Bacteria > Bacillota > Clostridia > Oscillospirales > Acutalibacteraceae > Caproiciproducens > Caproiciproducens galactitolivorans. The sequence goes on along the minus strand of NZ_SRMQ01000017.1, from coordinate 7,398 downwards.
TCTAAAACAAAGATTTCCCCGCCGTGCGCCATTCCGCCCGCCTGAATAACCAGCCGGGCCGCCTCGGGAATGGTCATAAAATAACGGATGATATCCGGATGTGTTACGGTAACCGGGCCGCCGTTCGCAATCTGCTTTTTAAAAAGCGGAATCACGCTGCCGTTGCTGCCAAGCACGTTGCCGAAGCGGACAGCCACGTAATCCGTTTTGCTGTGCCGGCTGTAATACTGAATAATCAATTCACATATGCGCTTGGTCGCACCCATAATATTGGTCGGGTTGACCGCTTTGTCCGTAGAAATCAGCACCATGCGCTTTACGCCAAATTTATCGCACATCTCCGCGACATTGAGCGTACCAAAAACATTATTTTTCACCGCTTCGCCCGGGCTGAGCTCCATCAACGGCACATGCTTGTGCGCCGCCGCGTGGAAAACAACGTCCGGCCTGCAAACAGAAAAAATATGCTCGATTCTGGCTTTGTCGCGGACGGAGCCAATCAGGACTTCCAGATTCAAATGCTTAAAGCGCATCAAAAGTTCATTCTGCAAATCATAAGCATTGTTTTCATAAATATCAAATATGATCAGTTTTTTCGGATTAAAGTAAGCTATCTGGCGGCAAAGCTCGCTGCCGATCGATCCGCCGCCGCCCGTCACCAGTACGGTCTTGTTTTTGAGGTATCCGCTAATTTCTTCTGTATTCAAATGGATCTCGTCCCTGCCCAACAGGTCGATAATATCCACATCGCGTATTTTAAGCGGATCGGCGCTGTCCTCAATGATTTCATAAAGCGCGGGGATGGTTTTCAGCTGGCAGCCTGTTTTTGCACAGATATTCAGGATAGCCTGCTTTTCCTCTTTTTTTGCTGACGCGATTGCCAGGAGGATTTGGTCGATATTATACCGAGCCGCCATTTTGGGGATACTTTCCCGGCCGCCCACGACCTTTACGCCATGAATCCGCGTCCCTCTTTTCCGCCGGTCGTCGTCAATTGCGATAACCGGAATCCCCTTGCTTTCCGGCGCGTTTTTCATATCCTTGATAACCATGGAACCCATTTCCCCCGCGCCGATAACCATAACGCGGTGGAACTCTTCAGGATCCTGCTTGTTAATCTGGCTTTTCCGCTTCATCCGCCGAACCAAACGGAAGCTGAACCGCGACGCGCCAACCAGAAAAATGGCAATTACCCAAGCCATAATGTAAACGCCCCACGGGAAACGCCGGACATGCAGGATTTGCCAGGATATCTGCTGGGAAAAAGTAAAACCTGTAATTGTAACAATCAGAGCGGCAAAGGTTGTCCCATAAAAGATTAGCAAAAGCTCGTCCAGGCTTGCGAATTGCCACATTGTTGAATAAAAACGGAATAAAAAAAAGCTGATGATATAAATACCGATTATCCAGGGCATCCACGCTCTAAAAGACTCTAAATCATAGTCTCTGGGAAAAATCTGGCCATCATAACGCAAAATAAAGGCAATCCAATAGCTGAAAAACACACAGAGAATATCTATTATAATTTGTATGAAAGAATTTCCAAATGTTGCTTTTCGATTCTTCATGTGAATATACTCCTACCAAAAGAAATTTAACCGGTTTAGTATAACACAAACCTATTACGAAAGAAAGGGCGAAATTATGAAGAATTGATTAACTACATAACCTCTTGCAAATTTCTCTCAATTTTTTTGTCAATTTTAACTGGTGGCCCGCTCAAAATATAAGTAATATCCGCAAGAATTTCCGCTTCCTGTTTATCATGTGTTACCAGTATTTTCAGCGCATCATTGGTTCTCTGTTTAATGAGAGAGATCATTTGCTCCTTGCTTTCGGGATCAAGCCCCCGGAAAGGCTCGTCCAGCAGAAAGAGATCTCCGCCGTACGCAAGCACGCGGGCAATCGCCACACGGCGCTTCATGCCGCCGCTAAGCTGTGCGGGCAGTTTGTCTTCCTCTCCTTCCAAGCCCACAAGCCGCATCCAAATTCTCGCCTCTTCCCGGTTTTGTATTTCATTGCCCCGAAGAACGGCTGCAATATTTTCCGCCGCGGAAATCCAAGGCAAAAGCCGGTTTTCCTGAAAGAGGTACGCTATTTTTCGTTTTTCCACCCCGGCAATCACGCCGGAATCATAGGGCTCCAGGCCCGCTATGCAATTTAAGAGCGTCGTTTTTCCGCACCCAGAAGGGCCGTAAAGGCAGACTGTCCCCTTTTCCGGCAGGGTTAAGGAAAAATGATCAAATATGTTTTTGTCATTATATGTTTTCGTAAGGTTGATGATTTCCAATTTACACTTTCCCATCATTGCTCAACATTATATTTTTGTCCCATCGTTTTCATAAAACGGACCATCAGCCATTCCAAAAGCACACTCATGGCAACAACTACAACCGTCCACGCAAACAGGCTGTCGGTTTCAATGTAAATTTTCGAATTGTATATCTGGCCGCCGACCGATAAAGGGGTATTTGCCAGCACTTCCGCGGCGATGCCCGCTTTCCACGCAAGGCCCAGCCCCGTTGTGCAGGCAGCCGTAAAATACGGCATAATGGAGGGAATATACACGCGCCGAACCGTCTTTACCGTGCCGAACCGGTAAGCAGCGGCCATTTGCAGCAGATTTTCATCCGTTTTCTCAATTCCCTGAAACACGTTTGCCCACACAATCGGCGTGACCATCAAAAAAGAGGTAAAGGCCGGCACATGGGCGGAAGGAATCCAGACCAGCGCGAGGATGATAAAGGAAGCGACCGGCGTAGCCTTAATGATGCTGATTACCGGATGAAAAATATCATACAACATGCTGGAAACGCATGTGCAAATCGCCAATAGGCTTCCCGTAAAAATTCCGAGAAGAAAGCCCTCCAAAATACGGGTCATGGAAAAGAATGCGGTCAACCAAAAAGTGCTCTCCTTGGAAAGAGCAATGAGTTTTTGCAAAACATGAACAGGAGATACAATGAGTATCTCCTGCCGAACTGCGAAATAAATCAGCTGCCATACACAAAGCCAAAATACGGCGGCAAACAGCTTCCTTATTGTTTTGTACCGAAACAATCCTTTATTTTTTGTAATAGAAGTCTTCACCCGGCAAACTACCTCCAACGGACTTCTTGTTGGCTGTGTAGAGAATATTTAAGAAATCAGGAATTTTTGTTTTCATTTCCTTGCCGTCCATATAGACGATATTGCAGCTTGGAATCGCCTTTTTCGCAACCGCCGCTGGCATAATCTGATATTTTTCCGACAGCGCGGCCGCTTCCTCTATATTGGAATTGGTAAACTCCGTCGACTGTTTATATTCGTCAAGGAATGTGTCAAAGGCCGCCTTATTCTTCTCCACAAAATCCTTGCGGACAATTAAGCAGCCCATCGTGAGCACACTTTTTCCACCGGACACGGTATCCCATTCTTTTGTCAAATCCAGCGAAGCCTTCACATTCTTGTTCTTCGCCATTACCTGTGAGACAAATGGTTGGGGCAGCAGGGCAATTTTTGCCTTTCCGGCGATAACCAGCGCAGCCAGCTCCGCATGCTCCGCTTTATACTCCACTTGAACGTCCTTGCCGACGGTCAACCCGTTTTGCTTCAGGATATAGTTAAACGCGTACTCCGGAACAGACCCCTGGCCGGAGGAATAAACCGTCTTGCCCTTTAAATCCTTTATGTTGTTGATGGTTTCCCCGTTCGTCAAGATGGACAAGACGCCGAGCGTGTTTACTGCGGCCATCTGGACTTTCCCGTTCGTTTTATTATATAGCACGGCCGCAAGATTGGTCGGCACCGCAGCCGCATCGACTTCGCCCTTAGAGATTTTCGACACGATTTCATCCGGTGAATTTACAAGTGTGAATTCATACGCTTCCGCTGCGGTTTTGGCATCGTTCTTGCTCATAAGCTGAAGCATGCCCAGCCCTGTCGGCCCTTTTAGTGTGGCAATTTTTATCGTTGTTTTCCGCGAGGCGGATTGTGTGCTGGAAGCAGGCCGGCTCGGTTCCGGCGCACTCGCTTGGCTAGAAGCAGTCGAAGACATACCCGTACAACCGGACAATACCGATGCTAACATACATACTGTCAAAGAAAATGCAGTTAATTTCTTCGTTAAATTCATTCTTTTCTCCTCTTAACACAAGCAAAAGTATCTATTTCTTATTTTTAGAAAGAAACAAATGCCAATCGCTAGAAGGAGCACTGCTCACGCAGTGCTCCCTTTCAAAACATAAAGAAATTTTGAATTATTCGTGATCGCAGTAGTCGGAATCGCAACCACATTCGCAGCCGTCTTCGTCAAGATCGAATTCCAGCGACTCGCCACAATTCGGGCAATCCATCTGGCCGTCTTCAACGATATCCTCCGACAGGCATATGGTTTCATGGCAATTCGGACAGGTTACCTCATAATAGCATTCCCCGTCGTCGTCCTCATCATCATCGTCACTATAGAAATCGTCTTCCAAAGCTCCCAGATCTTCATCGACAGCATCAAGCTGATCTGTCATATCATCAAAGCTTTCTTGCATCTCCGCAATAGAAAGAGCCATGTCGTCAAGCAGGTCAATAATCGCATTAATCACCTTGACCTCTTTTTTGCTTTCATCAAGCTCCAGGCCCTCAGCCAGTCCGCGAATATAGGAGACCTTCTCTTTGTTTGTCATAATTATACCTCCTTATAAAGCTTGTTTATAACAAGCTTATTGTTGGTTACGCGCGCTCCATATATTCGCCTGTGCGCGTATCAATACGAATCATTTCGCCTTCCTCAATAAACAGAGGAACATTGATTTGCGCACCGGTTTCAACTGTAGCAGGCTTTAATGCGTTTGTTGCGGTGTTACCCTTGAAGCCGGGATCTGTTTTTGTAACTTTGAGTTCGACAAAATTCGGCGGCTCAACTCCAAAAACGTTGCCTTTATAGGAAAGAACCTTACAGATCATGTTTTCCTGAACAAATTTAAAGTTATCACTTAAAACGCTCTTGTTAATTGGAATCTGCTCGAAAGTTTCCGAGTCCATGAAATAATAAAGATCCCCGTCGTTGTAAAGATATTGCATATCTCTGCGCTCAATAAACGCGGTCGGATACTTATCATTCGGATTGAATGTTCTTTCCGTAACGCTTCCGGTAATCACATTCCTGATTTTTGTACGGACAAAAGCCGCGCCCTTACCCGGTTTAACATGCTGAAATTCAATAATAGATACAACGTTGCCGTCTAACTCAAAGGTAACGCCGTTTCGAAAATCACCTGCTGATATCATGATTTTATCCTCCAAACTAGTTTTTCCATCTCATATCTTATAATATTTCACATATTTTTTCAAGATATTTTTGCCCTACATAAGATCCTTCAGCGCAGCGAGCGCAAGAAAATAACTGTTTTTTCCAAATCCAGCAATCTGCCCGGCACACACTTCCGAAATTACGCTTTTATGGCGGAAATCTTCGCGCGCATAGATATTGCTCATATGTGTTTCCACAAAAGGAATCCGAACGCTTGCAATGGCATCCCGCAGCGCATAGCTGTAATGCGTCAAGGCCCCGGCGTTAATAACGACGCCATGATAAACCCCGCTTGCACTATGGATTTTGTCGATCAGATCGCCCTCATGATTGGACTGGTAAATGTCGCAGTCATAATTCAACTTTTTTGCATTTTCCACAATTTGAAGGTTAATGCTTTCCGCTGTTTCATCCCCATAAACACCCTTCTCACGCACACCGACCATATTCAGGTTTGGCCCGAGAAGAACAAGAACTCTTTTTTTGCCCATCCTGATTTCCCCTTATTCAAAGTATTCTTTCCCACGTTTCGTGGCTTTCACTATGTATCGGATCGGAGTTTCTAAAAAGCGGCGGATTGCAAAGGATATTGATTGTTCCTTACCCGTGGGGACAAGAAGAATTGATTTCATAAAGGACAGGTTCGCACCGATCACATCCGTAAAAACCTGATCCCCGACAACAACAACCTCGCTGTGTTTTACGCCCATTCTTCGTATTGCGCGATGATAGGCCAGTGGAAGGGGTTTCAAGGAAAGATACATGAACGGCAGCCCGTATTTTGCGGCAAAGGGCGCAACACGCCGTTTAAAATTGTTTGACATAATAATAATATCAATTCCATTTTCCAGCATGGTACGGGTCCATTCAATCGTTCCCTCAAACGGCTCCTGCGATCCATGAACGGCGAGCGTATTGTCCACATCCAGTATAATAGCCCTGGCTTTCATAGCGCGAATAAGCTCCGGAGTAATATCCAACACCTTATCCACAGCAGTGGTAGGCAAAAATAATGCCAAAGCAATACCTCCGTTTCGCAGAAATGAAAATCAAGCTAAAAAAGCGGGCAATCAAGCCCGCTTTTCCTATGACATTTGTTTTTCTGTCCCAGCTTACTTATACTTACGCTTGCGGGCTGCTTCGGATTTCTTCTTACGTCTAACGGAAGGCTTCTCATAAGCTTCTCTCTTACGAACCTCAGCAATGACTCCCGCTCTCGCGCACTGCTTCTTAAACCTTCTCAGGGCGCTGTCCAGAGACTCGTTGTCTTTAATTCTAATCTCAGCCATTTATCTTTTCCCTCCCATCCGCCATACGGCAGGGGTATTCGTGTAAGTCATATTACATAAAAATCATTATACATACTGTGCCGGAATATGTCAAGCCTAATCTGTTAAACTTTGCATAAGTTACTAAAAGTGTAGAATTTAGTATTGACATAAAAAAGGGAAAATGATAGAATATTAAGCGCAACTTAAAACACTTAGATAGGGGTATAGCTCAGTTGGTAGAGCAGTGGTCTCCAAAACCACGTGCCGAGGGTTCAAGTCCTTCTGCCCCTGCCAATCAAAAGCCCGCACGAACGCTGATTTCTTCAGTATTCATGCGGGTTTTTCACGTTTTCAGAGTATTTTATATCGGACTATTATATTGATTAAAACACAAAAATACATTAAAAAATGCAACACATGCAACACGAAATGCAACACAAAACGCCCTCGTTCATGATCAAAAGTGGAAATAACTAACCTAAACAGTATCTGCTAGACAGTCACCATAGACGGGTTTATCCTCCGCCAAACGCATATCTGTAAAGTATAACTATAACTTATTTCGTATAATTATAGAAATATCCCATCAACCAATCTTTTTTGATTTTCGTCCTTTATTAACAAAAACCCCATAAAGCAAAAAATCCCCCGCCAGCCAATTTTGGAGTGTTCCAGATAAATCGGCCAACGGGGGATTCCTTCGTTATTCCTGCTTCGTTACTTCATCCGGCGTATTGCTTGCTCCGGCTGCTGCGGAATCCACAAGCCCCTCGCCTACTATGTACGCGATTACTGCACCCAGCGACATGATTACGCCGCTGATCTGCTGGGTGGTGTTTGCGT
>NZ_SRMQ01000016.1 GCF_004768785.1 Caproiciproducens galactitolivorans | reverse complement strand
GATGGCGCCCGGATCCATTACAACCGGGAGTACATACGCAGGAGGCTGGGAAAAGCATGGTAAGCCGGGCATATGCCGCATGGCGCGCAGAGTGTATCAAAGCTGATATCGAGATGGGATTTTACAAAGATGATGACGTTGACCTCGATATCGATTATGCCAAAAGGCGCGCAAAGCGTCGCAAATATATGAGCGAATATTATATCCGCAACCGTGCAAAACATCGTGAGACCGCGCGAAAATCGTACTTAAAAAAGAAAGCCGCTTTCCCCGTGGCCGCTCCGGCTCCGCAGTACCCGCAATATGCACAGCAACCCGCTGCCGTTGCATATCTGCCGTTCGCACAGACGTCGGCACAGCAGTATCCCGATATGCCGCAAAATTATCCGCAGTATCCTGCCGTTGACCCGATCACCGGTGCTCCGTTCACCAGATAACATCGTTGCCCGTTCCTAGCGGGGTCACCGTAAGGCCCCGCCCCAGAAATCTTAAGTTAGGAGGAAATAACATTGAATGAAATTACAGGAGGACACCAATGATTCATCACCTGAACATTGACCTTGAAACTTTTTCCTCTGTCCCAATCGCAAAGGCAGGGCTGTATAAATACGTGCAATCTCCGGATTTTCAAATCTTACTGTTAGGGTATTCCATCGACGGCGCACCACCGATTGTAGTTGACCTTGCTTCGGGAGAAAAAATTCCAGGAGAATTACTCCGCGCTCTTAATGATCCAAATGTTATCAAGCATGCCTATAATGCGGCATTTGAATGGTACTGTCTAACAAGCTGTAAGAATAATCTGATTACCGGAAATCCTATTGACTCTCTGCCGAGCTGGCGCGACACGATGCTCCATGCTCTTTATTGTGGGTATCCGGCCAGCTTGGACGTTGCAGGCAAAGCATTGGGACTGCCGGAGGATAAGCGCAAGCTGGCGACCGGCAAAGCATTAATCCGGACATTCTGCGTACCCTGCAAGCCTACGGCGCGCAACGGTAACCGCACCCGGACACTACCACAACATGAACCAGAGAAATGGGAACTATTTAAGGAATACAACCGGCAGGATGTCATTACTGAACAGGAAATCGAGCGTCGGTTATCTCCGTTCCCGGTGCCGCCGGAGGTGCAGCACCAGTGGGAAACCGACCTGCGAATCAATTCCCGCGGTGTAGCCGTCGACCTCGACCTAATTCACGGCGCACTAGAATGCTCCGATACCGTCACCGTGGCGCTTGCCAAAGAAGCCGTACAACTTACCGGACTAGATAACCCCAACAGCGTAGCGCAGCTTTCCCGCTGGTTGACAAAGGAAACCGGAGAGGAAGTTGCCGACCTGCGCAAAGATACTGTCGCAGCAATGCTTGGCAGTAATTTGAACAGCGATGACGCCCGTCGGGTTCTGGAGATTCGGCAGGAACTTTCCAAAACCAGCGTTAAAAAATACACGGCCATGACCGATGCGGTCTGCGACGATGGACGTGTACGAGGATTATTACAGTTTTATGGTGCCAACCGGACGGGGCGCTGGGCCGGCAGAATTATTCAGCCTCAAAACCTTCCGCAGACACATATTAATGGCGGAATGCTGGATCTAGCCCGTGATTTGGTTAAAGATCAGAAAATCGAAAGTCTGAAGCTGATTTACGGCAGCGTGCCAGATACCCTTTCACAGCTTATCCGTACCGCGCTTGTTCCGTCACCGGGGCATAAATTTGTGGACGCAGATTTCAGCGCCATCGAAGCCCGTGTGATTGCGTGGCTTGCCGGTGAGGAGTGGGTACTCGATGTATTCCGGTCACACGGAAAAATTTACGAAGCGACTGCATCTCAGATGTTCGGCGTACCAATCGAAAAAATCGTCAAAGGGCAGCCGGAATACGCGCTGCGGCAAAAGGGCAAAGTCGCCACCCTCGCGCTCGGTTATCAAGGTGGTTCCGGGTCACTCATAAGTATGGGTGCCCTGAAAATGGGAATTTCGGAAGAAGACCTTCCCGATATCGTCCGCCGCTGGCGAGACAGCAACAAACGGATTGTTGACCTCTGGTACTCAGTTGAGAATACAGCAATCAACGTTGTTCAGACAGGACGGCCGGCGGGCGTTCGCGGCTTGATATTTGCCCTTGAGGGCGACCATACAACCGACCAATTTTTCCTTACGATTACTTTGCCGTCCGGTCGAAAGCTGTATTACGCAAAGCCTTTTCTCTCCCCAAACCAATGGGGCAATGATTCTTTGCATTACTATGGCATGAACCAAACAAGTAAGAAGTGGGAAGTCATTGATACATACGGCGGGAAGCTCGTCGAGAACTGTGTACAGGCAATCGCCCGAGACTGTTTAGCCGAAAATATCGAACGGCTGGAAGCCGCCGGATTCCCGGTTGTGTTCCATGTGCATGACGAAGTTGTAATTGATGTGAAAAAGGAAAAGGCAAACCTTGACACGGTCTGCCAAATCATGAGCCAACCGATACCATGGGCACCCGGACTTCCGCTAAAAGCTGACGGGTGGGTTGGAAGCTACTATACCAAAGACTGAAAGAAGGGATATTTTGGGCGCCTTCGTAGATTTAATCGGAAAACATTCTAAGTTGTATTCAGAGACCGTAAAGGAGTGACTTCGACAAAATGCTCCAATATGACCGACAAATAACCATCAGTACCGGCAACAGCCGCAATGCAACGCGCTGGCCGGCACAGACTCTCTATTTATCTGACCTATATGATAAACTCCGTACGCCGCTGCGCGGTACAGAAACCCTCGATGTCTACCTCAAAATGTCAAAAGCCCAACAGGATAGCCTGAAAGACGTTGGCGGGTTCGTCGGTGGCATCGTCCATGGTGGTGGACGGCGCAAGGGTAACGCCATCGACGGACGCGATATACTAACCCTCGACCTCGACCATATCCCCGCCGGCGGAACAAACGACGTACTGCGCCGAGTGGACGGGCTTGGCTGCGGGTATGCTGTGTACTCGACCCGTAAGCACTCTCCGGACGCGCCTCGGCTGCGTATTATCCTACCGCTTGACCGTACTGTCACCGCAGACGAGTACGAACCTATCGCTCGGATGACCGCAAATCTAATTGGAATAGGCATGTGCGACCCGTCCACCTTTGAAGCGTCAAGGCTTATGTACTGGCCGTCCTGCTGCTGTGACAGCCAGTACGTATTTACATACGGTGATAAGCCGTTTTTATCGGCTGACGGCATGCTTGCCCTTTATCCGGACTGGCATGATATAAACGCGTGGCCGCAGGTGCCGGGCGTGCAGGACACGCACAAGCGACTTGCTGCAAAGCAGGGTGACCCCACGCAGAAAAGCGGCGTAGTCGGCGCGTTCTGCCGTACATACAACATTTACGATGTTATGGAAAAGTTCCTGCCCGGCATCTATGAACCTGTTGACAATAGCTCTGAACGGTACACCTACACAGGCGGCAGCACAACCGGTGGCGCCATTGTATATGATAACGGAACATTCCTTTACTCCCATCACGCGACAGACCCCGCTGGCGGGAAGCTCTGCAACGCGTTTGACCTTGTTCGATATCACCTGTTTTCCGACAAGGACGATGACGCAAAGCCCGATACACCTACGAACCGTTTACCGTCCTATACCGCCATGTGCGAGCTGGCAGTTGCAGACGCTGCGGTTGCGGCGTTACTCAATAAAGAACGATATGAGAACGCCACCAAGGACTTTACAAACGATTCGGCGAGCGCAGAGAACGAGACCCCGGAGGATTGGATGAAGCTGCTGCAGGTAAGCCCTCAGACGGGTGTTCCGGCGAAAACCACCGATAATATCCTGATTATCCTCGAAAACGACCCGCTGCTTAAAGGCCGTATCCAATATGATGAATTCGCGAAACGCGGTATTGTTGCCGACACCTTACCATGGGATTTAAGCCACCCGGGACGGCGGACATGGAACGACAACGACGATAAAGGCGCACGCTGGTATATGGAGAAAATTTATGGTATCACCGGCAAGGATAAGGTTACGGATGCGCTCGGCCTGTGTGGGAACAACCATTCTTTTAATGAAGTGAAGGATTACCTGAACAGCCTGCAATGGGACGGTGTGCCGCGGCTCGACCGCCTTTTCATCGACTATCTTGGTGCCGCTGATACCGAATATGTTCGGGCAGTAACCCGGAAATCCTTTACCGCGGCCGTCGCCCGCGCACTAAACCCCGGCTGCAAATACGATACGATGCCTATCCTTACGGGACCGCAGGGGATTGGCAAGTCCACGCTGCTGAATAAAATGGGGCGCAAGTGGTTCACAGATGGCCTTAAAACCTTTGAAGGGAAAGAAGCTTGCGAATTAATTCAGGGCGTCTGGATCGTCGAAATCGGCGAACTGGAAGCCTTTAATAAATCAGAAGTAGGACGGATAAAGCAATTCCTCAGCCAACGCGTAGACCGGTTCCGTGCGGCGTATGGGCGCCATGTGCAGGAATGCCCGCGGTGCTGTGTATTCTTCGGTACATCCAATAACGGTGAATATCTACGTGACCCGACCGGCGGCCGGCGCTTTTGGCCGGTTGATCTGGCAATCACGCAGCCGACAAAAAGCGTTTTTAAAGACTTAGATAATGAGTTAGACCAGCTATGGGCTGAGGCGGTCACGCGCTGGAAACTTGGGGAGCCGTTGTATTTATCCGGTGAACTGGAAAAGGCCGCTAAGGAAGAACAGGAAAGCCACAGAGAGCATAGCACCCGCGAGGGTATCATAATAGACTTCCTTGAACAGAAAGTCCCGGAGGACTGGGATTCGTGGGATTTGCAGAGGCGGTTAATGTTCTGGAATGGCGGCGAGAAAAACCCGGAGCTAAAGCTGGTAGAGCGCCGCAAGGTGTGCGCGCTGGAGATTTGGTGCGAAGCGTTGGGAAACGACATACGGGCAATCAAAAATTCGGATTCCGCGGAAATCAATGCCATAATTGCAATGCGGAAAGATTGGAAACGAATGAAAAGCCCTGGTAAATTTGGGTACTGTAAGGCGCAAAGAGGCTTTGAAAAAGTTGCTACAAACTAGTCTACAAACTCAAATTCGTCTACAAAGCGATTGTAGACAGGTCTACAAAGCCTACAATCTGTCTACAAACTTTGTAGACGGTTAAAACCACATGAATCCTAAACAAATTACTATTTTCTACAATTCTACAATCTTTTTAATATTAATTATTGAATAGGCAATTAGGCATACACGTACCCGCCTAGCGCGCCTAAGCGCGTATATGTATACGCGCGCGTGTAGAGTTTGTTGAAAGGGATGAAAAGCAAATGAGAGAATCAACGATAGAAGCGTACCTCCGCGATCGGGTCAAGGAACTCGGCGGTAAGGCTTACAAATTTGTTTCACCGGGTAATGATGGGGTGCCTGACCGGTTGGTTTGTTTACCGGGTGGACGAGTTGTATTTGTCGAGTTGAAAGCACCGGGCAAGAAGCCGACGAAGCTGCAGGAACGGCAGCATGAAATCTTAACAGGGCTTGGCCTAGATGTCAGAGTGATAGACTGCAAAGCGAATATCGATTGGCTGATTGCAGAATGGAAAGGCAGGTGATGCCCCATGATGTTCAAACCACACGGATATCAGGTATATTGCATTCAACGGATTATCAATGACGCTGCGCTTGGCCTGTTTTTGGACATGGGTTAGGTTTGGGAAAAACAGTTATTACCCTTACCGCTGTGAATGAGTTGAAATATAACCGGTTCGCCATTCGGCGGGTGCTTGTGATAGCCCCGAAAAAAGTCGCCGAAGCTACATGGTCGAAAGAAGCCGCAAAATGGGATCATCTGAAATTGCTGCGGATTATTCCGGTGTTGGGAACCCTCAAGCAGCGAATCCGGGCATTGAATACACCGGCTGATGTGTATGTGATAAACCGCGAAAATGTTCAGTGGCTGGTGGATTATTACCGCAACGATTGGCCCTTCGATATGGTGGTTATAGATGAGTCTTCCAGCTTCAAGAATCATCAGGCAAAGCGTTTCAAATCTCTTTGCTGGGTGCGCGGTAAGATTTCTCGTATCGTGGAGCTGACCGGTACACCGGCGCCGAACGGATTAATTGACCTATGGGCGCAGATTTATCTCCTTGACGGTGGCCAACGGTTGGGGAAGACGATTGGAGGATTCCGGCAAAGGTATTTCGACCCGGACCAGCGAAATGCGCAGCAGATATTTTCTTACAAACCGAAAGAAGGTGCCGGTAGCACCATTCAGGATAAGATTTCCGATATCTGCATCAGTATGAGTGCGAAGGATTATTTGGAACTGCCGGAAATTGTGTATGACGACATCCCGGTTAAGTTGGATGCAGCCGCACAGAAAGCGTATAAGAAGCTGGAACGCGATATGCTTCTGGAAGTTAACGAGGAAGAAATCACGGCGACTACTGCGGCGGTTCTCGGAAATAAGCTGCTGCAGCTTGGCAATGGCGCGGTGTACGGGGAGAACCACAAGGTGATAGAAATTCACAAATGTAAAATCGAAGCCTTCCTGGAAACCGTGGAAGCCTTACAAGGGCAACCTGCATTGGTGTTTTATAACTTCCAGCATGACAGGGACAGGCTGCTACAAGCACTTGCAAAATCCGGCTTACGAGTCCGAGTCTATCAGGGCCCGCAGGATGAAACCGATTGGAACAATCACAAAATTGATGCCCTTCTGGCACATCCGGCCAGCACCGCCTACGGACTGAATCTTCAGGACGGCGGTAATCACATAATCTGGTTCGGGCTGAATTGGAGTCTTGAACTTTACCAGCAGGCAAACAAAAGACTTCATCGTCAAGGTCAGAAGCAAAAGGTTTTTATCCACAACCTGATTGTGCAGGGCAGTATGGATGAGGATGTCATGGAAGCGCTGCAGGGCAAGAGTACTACACAAGACAGTCTACTGAAGGCTTTAAGAGTGAGAATCGAACGAGCAAGGGAGGAAAAATAATGACGTCGAAAGAATTTTTACAGCAATATCAGGATGCGAACCGCCAAATTAATGCGAAGCTTGACCAGATACATAGACTCCGCGAACTTGCAACGAAAACGACACAGAGCCTTATCCCAGACCGGGTACAATCATCCGCAGCCCAGGACAAGGTATCAGTTATTGTTGGAAAGATTGTGGACATGGAGCATGAAGTTGACTTGGAGATAGACCATCTGCAAGAAATAAAACACAAAATTGAGGTGGTAATCCAGTCTGTAACGGATGCCAAACAGCGAGCGGTTTTGACTCGCAGGTATATCAACGGTCAGACCTGGGAGCAAATTGCGGTGGATCTCAATATTTCTTATCAATGGGTTTGCGAGCTTCATGGTAGGGCGCTTCAAAAAATTTCAGAGCAGTTGATAGAAGTTGATACTCCGTCTGTGGTATAACTAAGCTGAGAAATTTTAGAAGAACGTCCGGCTGACCGGATGTTTATGAAATAATTACAAGTAAGGGACATGGCTCGCTTCCTCCTATTCAGCGCCCGGTTTGTTTCCTTTTTCCGGGCGCAAACTATGTCACCGGGCACGGAATTATCCGGGGCCTGCCGGGCCAGAGCCGGGCGGTGACGCCAAAGAAAAAGCAAAGGATTATTCGTCCTCTGCTTTACAATATTCAGCAATAAACTTCTTGATTTCCGCTGTGGGTGTTGTGCCGCGTTCCACACACTTGGCTTTGAACGCCTCCAAAACTTCTGGTTTTAAGTCAAGTGGAAACCGGACATAATGAGAGCGCAAATGCTTTTGCTGCGCCGAGTATTTATTTTTTTCGTCCGTTTCGTATCACCTCCACGATATCCCACACAAGGACGATAAATGCCAGCGTTAGAGCAACAATGCTTAATGGGTTGAAGCCGTCACGTATGGCTAATACAAGGTTTGCGAGGGCCAATGCAAGGATAGGGACACTTATAATATTCTTGCGCATATCCATTCCGATGAGGTATAATATAGGTGAGCTTGGGGAGCTTCTCGCTCCCCTCGCTTTAGCCCTTAAGCATCGTATAGATTGCTGAAGTTATTCCTGTTATGAGTGCGAGCCATTCAAGAATTTCTTTCAGCTTTTTTATCCGACGCTTTAGGGCTTTTCGTTTTCCCCCCATCAGTTTACCTCCATTCTGATTATATTATATTCTATACGTACGTATAAGTCAATACTTTTTATAAAATTTTTCAGATATTTTTCCAAGTTCTGGCTGTGAAAAGCCAGGGCTTTTCTTATACCATTTTTCGGTGGTGACCGTATATGAAATCACGTTACCGCCCTGCGTTCAATGCCCACGTTTACGGACCGGCTGAGCGCAGGGCGGATATTTATTGGCAAAAACGATTGAAACGAGGTGGGAATAGTGGCCAGATTGACAGCAAAACAAAAAAAGTTCTGCGATGAATACTTAATTGACTTGAATGCTACACAGGCGGCTATTCGTGCCGGATACAGCCCAAACAGCGCAGGCGCTATTGGTGGAGAAAACCTTGAAAAACCTGAAATTCGTGCACGTATAGATGCGGCCTTGGCGGAGCAGTCAAAGCGGACGGGGGTGACCGCGGATCGTGTGGTTAGGGAACTTGCCAGAGTGGCGTTTGTAAACTCAGAGGATGTAATCGATTTTAATAACGCGACGATAAAGGATGGATCTTCTCGGGATGATACGGCAGCTATCGCATCGGTGAAGGTTAAAACAATTCCCACGGCTGATGGCGAAGGTGTTGAACGTGAGATTAGATTTGCTGACAAGTTAAAAGCTCTGGAGCTGTTGGGTAAACGCTTCGGAATGTTTACCGATAATGTGAATTTGAATGGGGGTATTGGGGTGACCATTGTTGACGACATACCAAAGGCCGACTGTCCGTCTGACTGACGTTATCGCACCGGCCTTTTATCCCGTTCATCAGGATATTCTTGATTGCAAGCACACCTATTACAAACTCGATGGAGGGCGTGGCAGCACAAAGTCGTCTTTTGTGAGTTCAGAAATCATTCTTGGGATGATGCGGGACGCGGCGGCCGGAACAATCACAAATGCCGTTGTTTTCCGCCGATATAAGGAAAATTTACATGACAGCGTTTATGAACAGCTTCTATGGGCGATTGATAAGTTGGGCGTAGCTGGGCAATGGAAAGACACCATATCCCCGCTGCGCCTGACTTATATCCCAACCGGCCAGACAATTTTATTTCGCGGTGCTGACAAGGTTAAAAAATCCAAATCAATCAAGGTTTCTAAAGGGTATATAAAATACCTGTGGTTCGAAGAACTGGACGAGTTTGAAGGGTCTGAAAAAATCCGCAGCATTCAGCAGTCGGTTGTCCGTGGTGGCGAGCAATTCACGGTGTTTTATACATACAATCCACCAAAGTCGCAGCGCAACTGGGTAAATGACCCGGTTGAGTTTTCAATGCCAGATATGATGCAGCACCACAGTGATTATCGATCTGTGCCCGCGGCTTGGCTGGGAGAACAGTTTATTTCGGATGCAGAGCATTTAAAATCCGTAAAACCTGAGGCGTACAGACATGAATATCTTGGAGAAATCACGGGTACCGGCGCAGAGGTATTTACAAACTTGACGCACCGGACGATTACGAATGAAGAAATTAGCCACTTTGACCATATCCGGCGCGGCCTTGACTGGGGCTATGCGTCCGACCCATTTGTTTATGTGGCTTGCAATTATGATAAAACCCGTCGGCGGCTCTATATTTTTGATGAAATCTATCAGGTGCGGTTGAGCAATGCAGCGTCGGCACGGCTTGTGCGGCAGCATAATCCGCTGAATCAGGAGGTTACCGCAGACAGTGCAGAGCCGAAAAGTATTGCAGATTACAGAGCGGCTGGTATCCACATCCGCGGTGCTCGTAAAGGGCCGGATAGCGTAGATTATGGCATTAAGTGGCTTGCTGAAGAACTTGAAGAAATTATCATCGACCCAGACCGCTGCCCGAATACCTGGCGCGAATTTTATGGTTATGAGCTGGATCGGGATGCGAATGGGAATTTTAAGGCTGGGTATCCGGACAAAAACAATCATACGATTGACGCCGTTCGGTATGCGCTCGAAGATGAGATGCACCGCGGCGGAACAACAATAGGCGGGTGGTGAGAATTTGAACACAAACATTGATTTTAATAATCTGGATCAGGTGCGGCAAGTTATTCAGAATTATATCTATAACGATGGCTGCGCATACAAGAAATTTGCTAAGCAGGCGCAGCAAGGCTTTGATTATTACAACAATCACGACGATGTTAAGCGTTTCGGCGCCGCGGCAATCAACGAAGTCAATAAGTTTTTGAAGCTCAAGGGTTCCAATCCGCTGCATAGTGCGGATAACAGAATCTCCGTGAACCGGCATCGTGTTGCAGTAGATCAGAAAGTTGGGTATCTTTTCTCCATTCCGCCGCAGTTTGATATTCCTTCCGATGATACGGACAAGGACGACGAGGCGCTTCTGCAGCGCGTCAATAACACTATTGGTACACAGTGGCCAAAAGTGATTCGGCAGCTTGGCATCGACGCGTCCAACACCGGCCGGGCGTGGTTAACGTACTGGGTGGATAATGAAACCAAGAAATTCGATTATTGGTACCTCAATCCGATGACGGTTGTGCCGATTTACGACCGTAGCACGGTCAAAAAGCGCCTGAAATACTTGCTGCGGGTGTATGCGTTCAATGATGCCAATGGCTGTCCGGTGACGCGCTACGAACTGTGGAGCGATACGCAGGTTGCCTATCTTATCCGCCCGGAAGCGACAGGGGCTTCCCAGAAACCGGCTATTGCTTATGATACGCTACCGGATGGCTCCTGGAACATCCAGCCACACAATTACGGTCGGATACCGTTCATCGAGTTTAGGAATAACGCAAAAGCATTACCCGACCTCATAATGTATAAAGATATCATCGACGCGCTTGATAAACTGATGTCCGGCTTTGCAAATGATATTGATGATCTGCAGGAAATCGTCTGGGTAATCAAGAACTACAACGGCGAACGGTCGGCGCCGGTCTATGATAATGACGGCAAGCAGATGCTGGGCGAGGACGGTAAACCGATTACCCGCCCAGTCGACCCGGTTTTGCTGATGAAAGCCAAGAAATGGATTGGCGTAGACGACCAGGGCGGAGTGGATGCGGTTCGCGGAGAAATCCCGTATGAAGCGCGGTCGAAGTTCCGCGAAATTCTTAACGACGAGTTTTGGACGGCGGCGATGGCTGTCAACCCAAATCCGCCGACCGCCGGAAATCAGTCGGGCGTATATATCGATTACCTGTACGGTCTGTTGGAGCTGAAATCCGGACTTATGGAAACAGAGTTTCGCGATTCCATCGATGAATTTCTCTGGGCAATTTTGCACCATCTGGGCGCAGACGAAAGCAAGCAATTCGTCCAGACCTGGAAGCGTACAAAGCCGCAGAACGCGACTGAAATATCGCAGATTATCGCACAGACGCCGGATACGGTCATGTCTGACGAAACAAAAACCAAAGTCCACCCGCTTGTTACCGATTGGCAGGCTGAACGCGCGCAGGTTGAGAAAGAGCAGACCGACCGGGAAAAGAATCTGCTCGACAAATATACGCGGCTGGCTGGTGCGCCGGAGCAGGAAAAGCCGTCAGAGAGGCGGGAACCAAATGACGGTGGTGTCGCATGAACAACAATTATTGGGAAAAGCGCGCGACCGACAGCATTGACCGAATGGAATCCGCCGTCAACGGGCAGATTCCTGACCTTGTTAAAGCATTTGAACAGGCGAGAAAAGATCTCAATGACAAGGTCTTTTATTTTTATGCCCGATATGCCAAGAACAACAAAATCACACTAGACGAGGCGCAGAAAGCTCTATCCCTTTCGGAACTGCGGGACTTCCGCGGCGACCTTGCGGGGTTCGAGAGGCTCGCCAAGAATTCCATTGGTACGTTCAATCTTGAGGTTGATAATTTGTCCATTAAAGCCCGTGTAACCCGCTATGAGGCACTTCTGGCACAGTGCGATGCAATTCTGCAAAAACTGTATCAAGAGCAGAAAAAGCAGATTGAGGGTATCGCAACAGATGTTTATACTTCGGAGTACTATTACAGTCTGTTCGACATTGAGCAGTACACCGGTTTCCAGTTTCCATATTCCAAGCCTGCCGTGTCAGCTATTCGAAAAGTGATTGAGCAACCGGTTTTCGGTATGGATATCTCAGAGCATCTCTGGCGGCAAGATATTGACACAGGCTTTCGAATCCGGCAGGCGTTGAACAATATGTTTGTGACCGGCCGGCCGCCGCAGGACTTCGCCGACCAGCTTCAAAAAGCAATCGGCGCAATCCGTGTAGACAAGGCCGGAAAGGTAACCGGCACAGGTAAAAAATATGAAGCGTATCGGCTGCTGTACAACGAATCCGCTCATGCAGTCAATCAGGCGCAATTACAAGCCTATCGCGATGACGGTATCGATGAATATGAAGTGATAGCTGCGCTGGATCGGAGCACGTGCGGAACCTGCGCATCGTTTGACGGGCAACATTTTCCGGTAAAAAAAGCAATTGAGGGCGAGAATCATCCATCATTCCATGTGAATTGCCGTTGCACTACTGCACCGTACATACCTGATTTAGCAGATTTGAGCGGTACGCGAATTTCCCGCGACCCGGTGACGGGTAAAACTGTGTCTACCACAGCGCAGACCTACGACGAGTGGAAAGCGCAGCAGGACGAGAAGTATGCTATAGGTCGAAACGAGTATGAAAACCTCCAAAAATTAGGAATAAGGCGTGTACCGGATATTGACACCTTCCAAAAGCAGCGCTATAATAATTCTCCTGAATATCAAAAATTGATGCAGAGGCTTTCAAATGTTGAAGAGAATAGCAGTTGGAAAGCCGTTGAGTTCAATCCACAAACTTTAGATAGCCACTTTGAAAAACATGGTTTGGATATTGGGGCAAAGAATTCAGCAGAATATGAGGCTGCAGCTTTGAAGTTTGTGAACGAAACTTTGGGCAAAGAAACAGTAATCGCTTCGGATGGTGTACGGAGATTTTACTCACGGGACACAAACGAATTTGCTTCCGTGTATCCTGACGGGACGATTTCCACATACTATAAGCCGCGACGTGGCGAAAAATATTGGGAAGGACAGGTTGAAAAATATGGCACAAAAGAGAAATAAGCAGTGTGCGTGCTGCGGAGAATACAGCTTACCACCAGACAGTGAATTTGAAATCTGTCCAATATGTGGATGGGAAGACGATGATGTTCAGAATGACAACCCACAACTTGAAGGCGGCGCAAATGAAATGAGTCTGGAACAGGCCCGAAAGAAATATTTTTACAATAAGTGAAATACCACCTGCTGAAACGGCAAGGTGGTATTTTTATGCGGATTTTTAAGAAGAGATGGTGAGGACGAGGATGAATGAATTAAAAATGAATCAGCTCACGATTCAAGACGGGCGCATTTTTTTGGACAACAAAGAGATTCAATGCGTGCAGGAGTATAGCTTGAAGGGCTCTACCGACGGTACGGCAGAGCTCTCACTAAAATTGCTTGTTGATTTAGAATCCGTGCAGTTGCGTTAACATAGAGGTGATAACCTGGCTCGCAATTTGGATCAGAATGCTTAGAGATTCTGATCCAACGGATTTAGCTTTTTGCTTTACCCGGTTCCAATTTGTATCAGCACGGATGTTTGCAAGAAAATCGTGTCCGGCGGGGGTTAAATCAGCGATTGGAATCTCTACGCGTAGAAAAGGATGTCCCTTAACAAGTAAGCCCGCCATAATGCATTGCTTTGCATGATAAGCAACAGTTTCAAAGTCATACTTTTGAAGTTGTTCAGGCAAGGGCAACGCTCTACTAATTTGTAGTTCTTTACGATAACCCGTATTTTCTTCTACTGCAAGCAAAATATCGCGGATGCAATCTGGATTTAACTTCATTTAAGTCACCTCTTTTCGCTAATATTCTACATATTCCGTTAAGATTTGTCCCGCCATTTGGCAGGGCGTTTTTTAATACTATTTCGCTGACTGCGGGCGTAATCGGCAGGGCGGCGCGAGGTGCGACCTCGTAAAAAAGCGTAGCTGCGGAAAGGGATTATATGGAACGTAAATTCTTGAAAGACCTCGGCATTGCCGACGATGTCATTGATAAAATCATGGCCGAGAACGGCAAGGACATTAACGAGCTAAAATCGGCAGTCGAAACATCGAAAACCACGCTTGCAGATTTACAGAAGCAGATTTCCGAGCGTGATAAGCAGCTTGAAACGCTGAAAAAGTCATCCGGAGACAATGAAGCGTTGAAACAGCAGATTACCGAGCTGCAGGAGGCCAACAAAAAGGCTAAGGATGAGTACGATGCCAACTTGAAGAAGCTGACGCTCGGCAGCAAAATTGAGGTTGCCTTGATGGGCGCCATGGCTAAGAACGTGAAAGCCGTTCGTGCCCTGTTGGACGAATCCAAAATCAGCCTGGATGGAGAAAACGTGCTCGGTCTGAAAGAACAGCTCGAACAGGTTCAAAAAGAAAACCCGTATCTGTTCGGTGAGGAAACGAAGAATCCCCCTCCGCCAGCAGGAGGGGAACCTGCGAAGCCGCAGGATGATTTAGCAAAATGGGCGGCGGAAGCTGGCGTTACGCTGCCGAAAACTTAAATTTTAAGGGGGATTTTTATTTATGTCTATCAACACTTTTGCAGAAAAAGTTACGAAGTTTATTCCTATTCTCGACCTGTTGTATGTTCAGAACGCGAAAACATCCGATTTGGATGATTCTGCGCTGGCTGCACAGTTTGTGGGAACCAACAAAATCAAGTTGCCAAAGGTATCTGTGGATGGTGCCGGCACTTACGACCGCGATAACGGATATGTTCAGGGTTCCGCCGGTGTAAGCTGGGAAGAGCATACTTTGCAATATGACCGTGGCCGTAAATTCCGTATTGACGTGATTGACAACGACGAGGTTGCGTTTGACCTGTACCGCCGTGTCGCATCTGAGTATGTTCGCACAAAGGAAGTTCCGGAAATTGACGCGGTTCGGTTCGCTGAAATCTATGCCGCCGCGAAACGCAACGGTTCCCTGGCAACAGTAGTGGAGAAAGACCTCGGAACATCCGACAGCATTCTTGATCTGTTCGATGCAGCTGAGGCGACTATGAACGAAAAGGAAGTACCCGAAGAGGGTCGCGTGCTCTATGTGACCAACACAGTCTACAAGATGCTGAAATCAGATGCGAAGATTTCCCGCCGCATTGACGTTGGGCAGGCAAATCCGAACATTGACCGCCGTGTTGAAATGCTGGACGGTATTACTCCCATCATTAAAGTGCCTCAGTCTAGGTTTAACAGCCTGATTCAGCTAAACGACGGCAAGACTGCTGGTCAGACCGCCGGCGGATACAAGACAATTACAGGCAACAAGCCGATTAATTTTGTATATGCCCGTAAAGCTGCTCTCCGTGCTGTGATTAAGCGGAACGCCGACAAAATCGTTACGCCCGACGTGAACCAGAGTGCGGATGCATACGATGTTTTCTATCGTCTGCATCATGATCTAATCGTAGCAGACAACGATACTTCCGGAATCTATATTCATACTGCGGCTACCGCGCAGGCATAAGGAGAGTTGACCCATGACTTATGTAAAACGTAGAGGTATGATTCTAATGGTGGAGGATTCGCAGGTTCAGAAATATGTCAGGGAAGGGTTTAAGATTTATACCCCACCGACAACCCCGGAGCAGAAGCAAGCTGTGGAAGGTAAGGAATCATCCGCCATAGCGAAAGCCGGTGCGAAAGATGGCAGTAACGGCAAGTGAAGCCCTCGCAATAATTAAGAGTCGCCCGGCTACCATACCGGACGGCTTTTCTGATGATACCATCCAGTCCTATATTGACGAAGCAAAGGCTATCATGCTCGAATACTGCACGTTGCCGCAGAACATTCAAGAGGTGCCTGATGCGCTGAAATATTCGTGGGTGGAGATTGCGACCGTGCTGATGAATAACAGCGCGGCACTCACCACAGGCACGGTAACGAGTGTTCACGAGGGCGATTCCAGCATGTCCATCGGCAGCAAGAAAACCGCGCAGGCGGAGCTGTTTGACAGTCTTAGCGTGAATAACATCCGAATTATGAACAGTTTTCGGACGTTGTTTTGAGGTGATAGCATGACAAACCCGTTTGAAAGACTCTGGCATGACACGATGGATATTTACCGCTACAACGATGACGGCAGCCTTCCGGAAGCACCGACATATTCGGGTATAAAGTGTCATTACAGCATGGGAACGGTTCAGCCGGTCGGTACAGATTCGGCACCGACAATGCAGAGCACAAATAAGCTGTTCTGCGCACCGGACGTTGGCATCAAATCCGGGGACTATGTGGAAGTTACGCAACGCAACGGTGCGAAAGTCAACCTGACTGTGGGTGAGGGCTTTTCGTACACCTATAATCAGGAATTCAGCGTGGCGAGGACGGATACGGCATGAGCAGTTCAAATGAGCGGCGGAATAAAGCATTTATTGACAAATATCGTAAAGAATTGCGGTCGATGCTGGACGATATTTCAAAGATTGACCGGAAAGTGTTGACGCGGTCTGTGAATGCAGGGCTAAAAGAAGCCAAAAGGCTAACGCCTGTCGGAAAATATTCAAATGTTGTTGATTTTTACACTACGACAATCCCTCCTAAACATGTGCATTTTAAAACATCAGAAACTAAAACAAAAGTGGGCGGTACGCTGAAAAAAGGATGGCATTCACCACGAGCACGACGTGTCGGAAACGGTGTTGAAAAAATCCTTGAAAACAATGTCGATTATGCCATTTATGTGAATGACGGTCACAGAGTAGTAAGTGTAATAGGAGATACCTACATAACAGTTGGTTACGTTCCAGGAAAACACATACTCGAAAAAGCCGGCAACGTTGCGGAAAAGGCTATGATTCAGGAGTTCAACGCAGAAATCGAGAGGGTGAAAGCGAAACATGACGGATGATATTATCGCCGCAATAGAAACGCAGTTAAATGTGCTCGCCCCAACAGCGACGATTTACCGCTATTATTGCCCGCAGAATTTCAAAACACCCTCTTTTCTTATTTCCATCATCGACCAGGATTACGGGCGGCTTTTGCGTGGCACTTATACGGGTAAGCTGTCGTTCGATGTACAGTATTTTTCCGGTACCAAGTTGATTGACATTAAGGCAACCCGCGCCGACTGTATCTCCATGCAGGAAACACTTCTGAAGGGAATGGATTTGGTTGGCCGGTTCCGCTGCATCAATAAGGACGCGCGGATAACTGATAATGTGCTGCACTTTACATTTGACATCAAGTATTCGGAGCGGGCGGTTGTCACAGACCCGCAGATGAATTCTGTGACAAATTCGACGAAGGAGAAGTAATATGGCAGGTACATGGACAACTCAAAATAAGGCTCTTCCGGGCATCTACATGAACTTCCAAACGAATGCGCCGCTCTCCATTACGCCGGGCGACCGCGGAACCGTAGTGCTATTGCAGGAAATGACTAGCGGCAAAGTCGGGGAGATTTACGAGATTACGGCGTTAGATGCTTCACAATGGCCAAAAGAGGCAACAGAAGAGGACAAATTCCTTGCGAGAGAAGCGCTTAAAAAGGCAAAAGCGGTCAAGGTATATAACCTTGGAACGGGGCATACGGCAGAAACACTTTCCATCGCTCTTAAAACCCTTAAAACAGTTGATTTCGATGTGTTGTGTTATCCTTATCCAGCAGAAACCTACGCGGCAAATCAGGAGGCCATCAAAATATGGGTAACATCGATGGTAGACGATGAGGGCCGTTATATGCAGGCGGTACTCGCCGATTTCGCGGCGAATTCTGAAAACATCATCAACTGTGCGCACGCTGTCAAACTTTCCGACGGCACAGAACTGACGAATGCGCAGACGACTGCGTGGGTTGCAGGTGTTACGGCAGGCGCAAAGGTCAATCAGAGTAACACCGGAGCGCAGTACGACGGGGCAATTGATGTTATCCCCCGCATGACGAAAACGCAGATGGAAGAGTCCGTTTCTGTCGGCAAATGGATTTTTAAGGTGGACTCCGAGCAGAACGTAACGGCGGTATATGATATCAATTCTCTAACCACATATACGCAGGCAAAGTCGAAATCCTACCGTAAGAATCGGTTTATCCGGCTTGTTTCCGGTATTAACAACGACATCACAACCATCTTTGAATCGCAGTACGAAGGAAAATTCAACAACAATGCGGAGGGTCGTTCAGCATTTAAAACGATTCTTGTTGGGTATTTTCTTGAACTGCAAAACAAACAGGCGATTCAGAATTTTAGTGCCAATGATGTAACGGTGGAAGTCGGAGAAGATTCCGACGCGGTTGTCGTTACTGTTGCGGTGCAATCTGTAGACAGCATTGAAAAAGTTTATATGACCGTCAATCTGTCCTAAGGAGGGAAAATAGATGGATGAAGCAAGAACACTCTACAGCGATACCGTCAGCGGCCACGAAGGGAAAGGCTATATTACAATCGACGGGCATAATCGCGAAGCTTTCGAGCTTTCAAAGTTTACGGCTGAGATTGAACTGACGGTTTCAGAAAAGCGTATGCTCGGTCACCGTATGACGCAGCATAAGGTCACCGGGGCGAAAGGTACCGGATCCATGACGATGTTTCACATGAATTCCGAAATGATAAACTACGCGAAAAAGTACCTGAAAAATGGTACTTTTACCGGGTTCACCATGCTGGTGCTCCAGGAGGATGAACAGTCCACCGTTGGTAAGCAGGAAATTGCTTATTACGGGGTTATTCCTACGAAACTTCCCGGCTCTATTTTGGACGACAGCAGCGACGATGGTGTGACGTTCGATACCGATTTCACTTTTGACAGTTTTGAAATCTTATCGAGCTTCGGTAACCCGGCAAATCTTTAATTCGGAGGGAAAATAAATGAATAGTCTTGCAGCATTTCTCCACCCGGTAAAGGTGGAAAATAAAAAGGTGGTCATTTCTGACCGATTCCAGGAAAACGGGAAACCTGTAGAATGGGAAATCCGGGCGGTTTCCGAAAAGGAGAATAGCGCGCTTGAACGGAAGTACACAAAAACCGACCGGAAAACTGGCGTGCAGCAGCTTGACCGTGTTACATACGCGCACGCGCTTGCGGCGGCTGGCGTTGTGTTCCCGGATTTATCAAATGCCGAACTGCAAAAAGCGTATGGAGTTTTAGGCGAAACCGAGCTGCTCAGCAAGATGCTGACAGTAGGCGAGTTCGCAAAGCTGTCCGAAGAAGTTTCCAAGCTGTCCGGACTGGATACAAACGATATTAACGAGCAGATTGAAGAGGCAAAAAACGCATAAAGCAGGGCGACCCGGATTTTAATTACGCACACTTCGCCCTGCAAAAATTGCACATAAGGCCGTCCGCGCTGGCAAGAATGAGTCAGCGCGAGCGGGCTTTTATTTATGCCTCCATTGATCTGCGAATTGAAGCCGAGAAGAGGGAAGCGGAAAAAGCGAAACGAAAGAGGTGATACCATGCCGTCGCTAAGGTCAATATTTACGCTGCAAGATAATTACAGCCGACAAATGGACCGCATTTGGAACAGTACAGAGTGCGCAACCAAAGGAATTGCTCAAGCAAGTTCTGCCGTTGATAATGTAAATTCCAAGTTTACTGCAACGGAAAGTTCTGCAGGCCGCCTTACATCTAGGTTGACTGGTTTGGCTGCCGCTTTTCTAAGCATTGAAACCTTGAAGAAAGGCATGGAAATTTCAGATACATACACAAATATCAGCTCGAAATTGTCCTTGATTACCTCTAATGCAGCTCAGCTAAAGTCACTACAGAATGATATATTTGCTGCTGCTGACCGCGCACGGGGTTCCTACACCGATATGGCTGACACTGTGGCTAAACTTGGTATTATCGCCGGTTCACAGTTCGGAAGCAACCAGAATATCGTGAAGTTTACTGAAACCATGCAGAAAATGTTCAAGATCGGTGGGACACCAGTTGCAAATCAAGCGGGGGCACTGCTTCAGCTGCAGCAGGCAATCGGACTGGGAAAGCTACAAGGGCAAGATCTCCGCATACTGGCAGAAGATGCGCCGCTCGTTGAAACTGCGATCGCAAAGTATATGGGTAAATCGGTTGGCGAAGTTAAGGAGCTTGGTACTGAAGGAAAGATTACATCACAAGTCTTAATTAATTCCATTTTACAGTATTCCAGTACTGTCGACCAGCAGATGGGTAAGATGAAATATACCTGGGGCGATTACTGGAACAAAATCAAGAACGGAGCGTATCAGGCGTTTAGATCAGCATTTGAAAACGAAAACAGCGTTTTAGGCTCGCAAAAATTCCAGAACATGATAAACGGGATAATTGGTTCATTCAGCGTGCTGGCAAGTGTTGCCAACGGGGTGCTTACAGCCGTTTCTAACGTCGGTGGATTTATCGCTCAAAATTGGTCGATTATTGCACCGATAATCGGCGGGGTGGCCGCAATTATGCTGACTGTGTGGGCGGTAACCAAGGGTATTGCACTTGCCCAAGCAGCTTGGGCAGCTATAACAGGAATATGGGAACTGGTTATGGCAGGCGCAAATATAGTTCTGGGAATGTTTACGGGCGTTACATTTGCGGCTGCCGATGCGCAAACCTTTTTTAACGGAACATTGCTTGCTTGCCCCCTTACATGGATATTACTTCTTATAATTGCTGTCATTGCCGTTATATACATCGTAATTGCGATCATTAATAAAGTTACCGGGCAAACGATCAGCGCGACTGGCGTTATAGTCGGGTGCTTAAACTGGGTCTGGACGCTTATCAAAAATGTAGGGCTTCAGGTGGCCGATTTTGCCGTTGGCGTGTGGGATGCCGCGCAGGTACTTATTCATAATATTGGAATTGCTTTTCCAAACCTCTGGGCCGATCTTAAAACCGGGTTCTTAGGATTCGTTACCATGATTTTCAACGGGGTAAAAGCCGTTGCAGATGCGATAAACCGAATTCCGGGGATGAAAATGGACACTTCCGGCCTTGCAAACATGATAAACTCAAATATTTCAAAAATGGCGGCACTCCAAAAAAACAAGGGTAAATACGAAGATATCGGCGCAGCGTTCCAAAAAGGTATGGGAACGTTTAATGTCGATTGGGCTTCGCTTGGAAATGGAAAAGCTTATATGGCAGGATATAAGACCGGGCGGGGCATTGATACGTCTGTAAGTAATTGGATGAAGAATCTTGGCAAGCTGCCGCCGCAAAAAGCTCCGCCGTATATACCTACGCCTACTTATGGCGGTGGGGACAAAGACAAACCCGTCAAAGTAAAAGGTACAGGTGCCGACGGTTCCGTTAAAGTAAATATTGCTGATCAGGATCTGCAATATCTCCGCGACCTTGCTGAAAAGCAATATATCAACAAATTTTCTACGGCTGTTTTGTCTCCAAAGCTATCCGTCAGTTTTTCGGGAAACGTCGGAGATAAGGACGATCAGCAAAAAATATATTCCACCATCAGCAGAATGTTAAAGGAAGAACTTGCAACGGCGGCGGAGGGACTTTACGAATGAGTTATGCGGTGTTTTTTCAACAGGGCAGCACAGTGATTCGGCTGCCGACTAACCCGGAGAAAATCGAAAAAACTTCGACGCTGGCAAGCGAAAAGTATGCCGTGTTCGGTGTGGGACAGATTGCTGCGCCAACGTATTTGGAGCTTGCGGAATATTCCTTGCAGGATGTTGAATTTCCGAATACTTCCCTGCATTACGTTGAAACGTCTGGCTCTTTTAAAGGACCGGACTATTACGAAAACCTGTTTAAAACTTGGCGGGGAAATAAATACCCGGTGCGGTTTATCGCCCGGAACGGGATTACAAAAGATATCAATACGCTGGTGCTGATTGAAGAATGTAATGTATCCGAAACTGCTGGGGAAGAGGGGGATAAGTATTTTAGTTTCAAACTCCTCGAATACCGCGAATTCGGATATAAAACCGTTGTAACCGCACAGACGGGAAGTGCAGCAAAAGCGACGAATGCCCCAACGACAACAAAGAATCCAAAAGCAAGCAAAACCTATACCGTAAAATCAGGGGATTCGCTGTGGGTGATTGCAAAGAAGTTCTACGGAAATGGTGCAAAGTACACGATGATTTATAATTCCAATAAAAGCAAAATCAAGAATCCGAATCTGATCTATCCGGGGCAGGTACTGACGATTCCATAGTAAAAGCCGCTCCGTTTTGGAGCGGCTTTGCGCTACCATTGATAATAACGATTTTGAAACATATCTCACGTAAAATAGGTGATGTCCTTGAGTGTAGAGCTCCTCATTGAAACCACAAACAAAAAAGTCTATGAAATTAGTGAACTTGTAAAATCCGCAGAGTGGGTTGATTCCATGAATAACGGATGCAGCAAGTTCACTTTTTCGTATGTTGCGACAGGCCCGGGAATTGATAACGGCACAATCGTCCGCTTTAAGTATAACGGGGCAAACATCTTTTATGGCGTGGTATTCAAACATGAAGTGGCCAAGAACAAAATCGTCACCGCGACGGCCTACGACCTTTTGCGGTACTGCAAGGCAAAGGATACCATCGTTATAAACGGTGACACCGCAACCACGTTGGCGAAAAAGATGTGCAATTATTTCGGGCTGCCGGTCGGGACGCTTACGGATACGGGATACAAGCTTGCTACGGCGGCACAGAGCGATAAGACGTGGCTTGACATTATGTATTCAGCGATTGGCGACACGCTCCGGGCGACGGGAAAATGGTTCGTTTTGCGGGATGAATTTGGTTCTATCTGCCTGCGAAATCTGGGCGAACTGGAAACAAACC
Organism: Caproiciproducens galactitolivorans; assembly: GCF_004768785.1. Classification (GTDB taxonomy): domain Bacteria; phylum Bacillota; class Clostridia; order Oscillospirales; family Acutalibacteraceae; genus Caproiciproducens; species Caproiciproducens galactitolivorans. Next base: position 4,550 of record NZ_SRMQ01000016.1, on the reverse strand, counting down.
TGATTCTCGGCGACGGTTCGCTGTGTTATGACTACAGTTATTCAAAATCTATAGACGATGATTTTTACAACGAGATCAAGCTGGCTGTGGATAACGAAGTTACCGGGAAGCGGGATATTTACATTGCAAAAGATTCCGCCTCAATTAACAAATACGGATTGCTGCAATACTTTGACGTTATGTCGTTCAGCTCGACCAGCTCTAGCTCTGGCAGCCAGTCTAAAACGGACAAAGCCGCAAACGAAGCAAAGAAAAAAGCGCTTGCGATTCAGATGGCAAACGCTCTCTTATCGCTTTATAACGGCGAAACAGAATCATTTTCTATGAACTGTATTGGGAATACGGCAATCCGTGCCGGGAGCAGCTTTCACGCGTATTTATCGGAAGTCGGGATAAATAAGCGTCTGATCGTTAAATCGGCCACCCATACATTTTTGCCGAACCACACCATGAAACTGGATGTGAGGATATGATAAATGAAATAAAGCAAATTGTTGACGGTTATCTGAATAACCGGAAACTCGCCTGCTTGATGGTTGGCACGGTCGTTTCCGGTGGTGTAAAAGTCTCTGAAAAGCTCACGCTTCCGTGGGAACTCGTTGATGGAACGCTGCGTGATTATGTTGCAACGGGCGATACCGTACGGCTTATCCGCGACGATGGCGGCGCGCGGTATTACATTGTGGAGATTATCGGATACGTCCCGGCCGCGAAAGGTCGCAAACTGCAGATTGAACCGTTGACCATAGGCGGAACTACCATATCAGAAATCAAGATAAAGGATGTGGTGAAATGATACTTGCGAACACAGTCACAGTAGACCTGAAACTTTCCGATGAGATTGAGCAGACGCAAACCTATAAGGTTTTACCCGATAAAATTCAGGGCGTTGCAGACGGCCTAACAGCCCTGCAGCAAACGATTGATCACATGTTGAACACGGAGCAATTCGAATACCCGATTTATACACTTGATTATGGTTTGAGGACAGATGACCTGATTGGCAAAGACCGGGAGTATGTAGAATCGGAACTCCAACGCCGGATTCGGGAATGTTTGATTACCGACGACCGTATTACCGGAGTTGACAATTTTCAGTTTTCAGTTGAGGGTGACGAAATGCTCTGCACGTTTGACGTCGAAAGCATCTACAAAACAATTTCTATGAGCAAGGCGGTGACAGCCTGATGTGGGAAAATATGACCTATGAGGCAATTCTTGCAGACGCCCTCTCAAGGGTACCGAGCGACGTTGATAAGCGGCAAGGCTCGGTAATCTATGACGCTCTTGCGCCGGCCTGCTTAAAAATAGCAGAGTATTATGCGCAGCTTGATAATTTTGTTGACCTGGTTTCCGGCGATACAGCCGTCGGCGAATATCTCGACCGCGTTGTTGCCGATTACGGAATAACCCGCAAGCCCGCGACAGCAACGGTTAGAAAAGTTATGACAACCGGTCCCGTTGATATTGGAAGTCGGTGGGCAATAAACGATGTCGTTTTCAAGATTACCGCGCTTCTTTCGACAGGCGTCTACAGCGCAACATGCGAAACAGCCGGATCAATCGGCAATACCTATTCCGGTACGTTATCAAATATTGATAATACTTCCGATGTTGCCGCGACACTTGGTGATATCTTAACCGCCGGAACGGATGAAGAAACCGATGATAACCTGCGTTCGCGGTTCTACGAGCAAGTACGTAGCCCGTCAACAAGCGGAAATATTGCCGACTATAAGCAATGGGCGCTGTCTGTTCCCGGTGTCGGTGGTGCGAAGGTGTTTCCTCTTTGGAATGGAAACGGCACAGTAAAGGTTCTTGTTGTAAATTCCGATATGGCAATTGATGAAACGTTACCTAACAAGGTTGCAGGATATATTGAAGCGGTACGTCCAATAGGCGCTACGGTTACTGTCGCAAGCCCCGGAGGGGTGGAAATAGGCGTAACAGCCGATGTTATCCTCGACGGCTCGCAGACGCTTAACGATGTTCAAACAGCGTTTACCAAATCTGTTGCGCAGTATTTTAAAGAATCAGTATTCGTGAATTACAGCATCAGTTATGCGAAAATCGGTGCGCAGTTGTTAGCAACGCCAGGCGTGAAAGATTACACTAACCTGCTTGTAAACGGTGGCACATCCAACATTGCAATCGGGGATACCGAATTGCCGATGATTGGAGCGATAGCATTGACGGAGGTTTCCCCATGAACTTGATGGATTATTTACCGCCAATATATGATGGCAACGCAACCATGCAGGAATTACAGGATATTTTAACAGATAAGATAAATACCATGATTTCTTATACTGGCGCGACGGTTGACGAGTGCTTTATCAACACAGCGTCAAAGTTGCTAAACCGTTATGAAAAGATTTACGGCTGTACTGTAGACGTTACTAAATCAGATACAGCGCGCAGAGAAATTTTAAAGGCGAAAATCCGTGGAATTGGCACTATTACAAAACAGTTGATTATTGATACGGCGGCTTCTTACAGCAATGGTACAGTCGAAGTTATTGAAAAGCCGACAGATTATAGCTTCGTTGTGAAGTTTACGGGAACACTCGGAATCCCTAAAAATATGGCAGGACTTACGGAAACCATAAACCAAATCAAACCGGCGCACCTTGCCTACTCGTTTATTTATACTTTCATCACATGGGATAAGGTAGAAGCGTATAGCCATACGTGGGATGAATGGGACGCCTTAGGCCTTACATGGGATGCATTTGAAACATATAAGGAGGATACATAATGCCAAGTGCGAACAAAACACCAAATTACGGCCTGAACCAATGGCAAGGGAATGAATATCCAAAGCGGACTGATTTTGTAGAGGACAACGCGATCATAGATCAAAAATTAAAAGAAATAGACGGCAAAGCTTCTTCCGCCATCCAAGGCGCCACCTTCGGCGGCGAAGCCGTTCCGATAAAAGGGAAGACTCTGGATATACCCATGCCAACCGCCGAGCAAATCGAAGCATTGCCGTTATATAAAAAAACTGTCGCAATTACAAAAGACACAACGCTATCATCTGATAAATCAGGTTATCTTATCATGGTGTCATCTGCTAATATCGCGACTGTAACATTACCATCTCCATCTACAAGAGCACAATACGATATTTTTTCTAATGCCAATCCATTTGTTTTAAGTACGTCTGCAGCTATATTCGATTTAGTAACAGGAGTACTTGGGGTTCAAACATTAACTATTCCAGTTTGGAGGTACATTAGAATAACTACTGATGGAGCTAGTTGGATAATATTAGGGGGGATCGTGCCAGTTATGCCTCCGGCTCCATTGCACTAACAACGCCAGCGTTGCGCAACATACAAGCGTCCTCTGCTCAAGCATCGTCTTATCTCGGTCTCGGAAACATTAACGTTGTGATATTGTGAGGTGATGATATGTATGCAGAAATAGGCGGTTCTGATGGAGCAATGCATAAATTTAATGCAGGCACAGAGATAGGATATTCTGACGGTGCAAATCACAAAATCAAATTAATTGAGATAGGCGGAGCGGACGGTACAAACCATATTGTATGGAGGCGTAATCCCGGTGATTTTTTTGAGTACATACCATCAAACTATGCCGGAACTCATGAATATTACGATCATGGAGATTACCTTTACGGTAATTTGACCGGGAGAGTGCCATCAAATACAGATACTAATCGAGCCGTACTGTGCTATATAATAGCTGGACTAAACGCTGGAGATGTTGTTGAGGTTATATGGTCAGCAAGCGCAGGATATATTTACAGCAATAATTACATGAGGTCGTGGAACACGAATAATATTATCCTAGATCAGTATTATGGCACGGAAGATTTTACGGATCAAAAAAATACCATTACGATGTCACAAGGTGGTGTAGTCACTATAGGCATAGACCATGGCTCAACACGTTTAATGGAAAGATGGTTTAAAATATCACAAATAAAAATCAATGGGGAAATACAATACCCATAATGGAGGTACATATATGCAAACAGTAAAAAAATCAAACGGCACAGTTATTGACGGGTTACTCTTGGCGCAAGGTAGGACACTACAGTATGTTTTCCAATTTGGAAAAGAGGGACATACTTGCGAGGAGCTACAAGAACAATTTTCCAGTACAACAGATACGCTCACAATTAACACAGACGGAGAAGATGGCATGCCAATAACAGGCTACAGCGTATTCGCCGGCGCTACACTTGTTCCTGCGTCGGAATCAGGCCACCCTGAAGATCGCATTTATGTAACAATGCGAAAACCGACGGAAAAAGAAAAATTGAAAGCTGCGGTTGCTTCTGGAACAATCACAGCAGAACAGTATAAGGCCATTACCGGGGAAAACTACACAGAATGACAGAGCAGGAGGCGCACAGCTTCCTGCTCAATTTTTAGGAGGTATTGAGAATGGGGAAAACAAATACGGGACTTGTGGCCTTTTGTGAACAGGCGCTTGCCGCCGGAACCGGATACGTTTACGGCACAATCGGACAAGTCTGTACGAAAAGCCTGCTTGAGCAATGCGCCGCCCGTTATCCG
>NZ_SRMQ01000015.1 GCF_004768785.1 Caproiciproducens galactitolivorans | reverse complement strand
CAGTCTTTTCTTCCCACAGTTCGGCGTTGCTTTTGTACGGTGACATACCTACGACAGCAGCAGCTTCACTAGCTCCGATTCCGCTTAGACGTGCCTTTATCCACTCGTCGTGGTTCGTCGGTTGATTCACATTCTGATTCATATTCCGGTTTATCATCCTTTGCAAACGGGCATGGACCTTCCTGCCTGTCATAGGCAGCTTGTGCTGCACTTAACCCGTAGTCATCCATTTTTGTCAGCTCTACTAAGCGGGCACCCATATCTATGATTTCATCCTCCAATTTTTCGATTTTATCGGAATACTGTCGGTCAATGAGATCAATCGTCGCACGCCCAATAAACCTCGCACCTCGCAGAATTGGCATGATATAATCCCGCTCGGCCTTGGTGTCGTACAAAATGGATTTATCACTCTGGATAGCCCTGCGGATTCCGGGGATTAAACTGTTTTCCATTGACAAATCCTCGCTTTCAGATTATTATTCATAGAGAGCTATTTAAGGTGAAAATTTGTTTAATTTAGGAATTATACTTTTTTGTGTCAATCTCTTGGATGATTCTATCAACCATTAGTTGCGTGCATTTTTCGATAACAGTAGAAGCAAGTTCTATATCTAAAAAATTAGTATCGCACCAGTCTTTTAGCCATCCATCAGTGACTATGCCTGCATATTTAAAAAATCTTTCTGCAAGGTTATTAATATCGCTGCGTGACATTGGTCGAACTTCATGCCTTATCGGAAAACGTCTGATTAGTGCAGAATCAAGTCTGTCATAACGGTTAGTAGTTCCGATGATGATTACGTTGTTAGGCAAACTATCCATTTCCTGCATAAGTGCAATAACGATGCGATTCATTTCCCCAACATCATTCTTTTGGCCACGAGCCATACCAACAGCGTCTATTTCGTCAAAACAAAGTACACATGGAGCAGTCCTTGCATATTCGAATACCTTCGCAATATTTGATTGAGTGTTTCCAAGATAAGAACTTACAACACTAGAAAACCTTACATATACAAATGGTCTATTCGCTTTGTATGCTATATATCGAGCAAGTATCGTTTTCCCTCCACCGCTGCCACCGTAAAGCATTACGGCTGGCAAATATGAGATACCAAGTTCAGATAACCGTTCAGATGCTTTCACTATAGACATAACCTTTTCAACTATCTTTGCTTCTTCAGGACGTAATACAAAGCGACTTTCTGGAAAGTTTGATACATCCTCTGCAACAAGAAATTCACGCAAATTATATGGAAGTTCAATCATGTTTGGTTTGGCGTCAAGTTTATGGAGCATATTTATCCTGAATGCTTCATCTTTTGCTGTGGTTAACTCATTTAAAATAATTCTTGCTTGCTGCTGGGCCTTTTTAATATCGCCATCACATATATACTGAATTAAAAGCCTTTGTTTATCGTTCATATAACCTCCAAATACCACAATCTTCATTAAATTTTTATCATTTTACTGATTTATGCCAATACCACGTCTAATTCCTCAAGCCCATTTTATCTAAACCCCTGTGCTCTGCGGCGGACAACATGCTTTATGTAACTCTCCGTTTCGTATTCGACAAATCCGTTCACGATATCCTTTTGCTTGTTGGCCGCAGCGTTTTTGCGGTTTTCCTCCGCTTTCCAAGCCTTGTGTTTGGAGCAAATCGAGTGGCACATGATATGGCGGTCAGAGCAATCCTTACAAGGCGGCGTCCTAAATACCATTTCTGCCCAACTCCTTTCTTATAAGCGCCCGGTTCAGTCTTATCCTCTCGGCGGCGATGTCGGCGCGGTGGATTTTATTGACCACCTGGATAATGCAGTACATAAGTACTGAGATAATAAACATTGCAACGCCGATGATAACAAGGTAAAGCAGAATGTCAATTATCGCGGTCATAGTGTAGCCTCCTGTTCTGGTTCGTAGGGTTGATTCAGCCAATCCAGCAAACATTGACAGCAATTTTTATCGTCGGAGTGATCGCAATCAATTTCATCCATACCCATTTCATTAGGACACGTGAGCGTTACGGTGAGTTCTTCATTACTCATGCTGCGGATTAAGTCTCCATTCGTCAGCGGCTTGTTCTCCGTTGCCGGAATCGTTATGATCGCATGGTAATTGTCCCATTTATATGGCATAGGCTTGTCTCACCTTCTTGTAAATATTTCCTTCCCGATATAGAATTGTGGGGAAAGGAGAATTTAAATGCCTGATTTAACCGCAACTGATTTCGAAATTAGCAGATGACTTGGATGAAACTCTGAATGAACTCGGAAAGTAGTTGATTTCGAATTCAAAAGAATCATGCCGATTTTTAATACTAAGGTTTAAAAAACGAACAAATAAAAACGATTATGGAAGCTATAAGAGCTATGAACGGAACAACGCCTTGCTGCTTTATGTTTTGCATTAAGGTTTCTCTCCTTGAAATATGCCCTTCTTCGAAAGAACTTTCCTCCTCGAGCAGCACATTAAGCCTGCGTCCTAGGCATTCATCCTGCCCGCAGTTATATGGCTCTCCTATTACCCAGCAATTGCATACCGAAGCAATCTTTATGCCGCATTTGGGGCAAAAGTTAGAACTATTTGGGATTTCACACCCACAGGATTTACACTTCATTTTTCTTTCCTTTCTTTCAATATTCCTTTCCTGATCAGCTTGTTCCTTGTAGAACAATCCGGGCATATGTAACCTTTGATCGGCTGCTGGATACTTATAATCCAATGCTTGCCACAGCGTGTGCAGCGGGCGGTCATGAAGTCTTTACCTGCTTTTGAATATAGAAAAGCATGTCCGTTTTATTTACCCGCCACAGTTTCCCGACTTTGAATGCCGGGAACTCCCCACGTTGTGCTAGCTTGCGGAGCCTGTCAAGACTTACGCCAAGGAGTATGGCGGCATAGGAGAGGTCCATTACTACCGGTACACGTTCCCATGCGGTTTCACGTCTTTGCATGGCTTTTTCACCTACCTTTCTTAAGCGCTCTGCTGGTCGATACCGTACTTAATCGCCATTTCCTTGACGATAGCTACATAGATTTCGATTAGCTTTTTATCATCGGCAATGACATCAACCTTGTTGAGCTTGTCCCGCTTGGATTTGCACACGCCCTCATCGGCCATCCTGCGGCGCTTATTTGTAAGCCGGGTTTCCAAACTTACGCCGCCGCGCTGGTCAACCAGCTTATAAATTTCAGCTTGTACATCACGGAGATATTCGTTTCCACCCTGAGCACGGGCGATTTGTACAATCAGTTTCCGCGTATCTTCTCGCCATGAGCGGGTATCTAATGCAATAACGTCACCGATATGATCGAGGCGCTTGTTGGTATCGGCAAGGGCCTTTTCTTGTTGCTTTTGCGCAACTTCCAATTTGATAAGCAGCCGTAGCTCCGGAGAAAGGTTTGAGATGTCGGTGTCAAGTTCGATGAGTTTCTGGCGGATTGCTCGTCCTTCGGGTGTGCGCTGAATCATCGCGATGTGCTTCGCCATGTCGAGGGAGAGAATGTGTTCCAAACTTGGACGGCCGCCTTGGGGTTTTTCACTTTTTTGTGAAAAACTTGAATAGTCCTGATTTTCTGCGAATCCGTATCCACACATGCGGTCAAACCATTGTGTGTAAGGAGTGTCAATTTTGAGCTTCTCATGAAGCTCTCGTCCAATGACAACTTTCTTTCCCGTGTCGGTGGTATAAACCGGGATAATGTCACTACTAAATACTGTAAGATTGTTCATTTAATTACCCTCCTTGTAAAAATTTCCTTTCCGATGTAGAATCATCTCGGAGAGGGGGTGATGTTATGACAAAAGACGAAGAAGCTAAATTTGATAAAGAAGCTGCGTTGCATTTTGGACAGGACGATATTTGCCCAATTATGTCGGTCGGGAGAAAATCTCCTGCGCTTTGCGTTAAAGGTTGTGCTTGGTACGATACGGAAACAAAAGAGTGTACTATGTCGAGAATCAATGCTAATTTGAAATGGCTAAAAGATATTGCTAAATGAAAGTTATTTCATCCCGCGGATCCGCCCGACTGGCGTATTTTGCACGGTAAATGTCGAATTGTTCACAATTATTCCAGTCATACGGAGTATGCTGTACGCTTCGCTTACCGTGCATTTTTCTGCTTCAAGCAGTTTAGCAATTTTTTGTGCGATCTCTTCGGACTTTTCTACCTTGATTCCGTTTTCTTTTGCTTCGTTCATTCTTCTCACCTGCCCTTCTTATGATATTGCTTCCCATCAGTACCGGACAATTTGTCCTGTACTGAAAACCGGTTCAGTCGCTCTTTGTGGCGGTCATGGATTTTACGGATGGCATCGCTAGGGTCTGAATATCCAAGCGCGCAGCCAATTTGTTCACGAGTCATAAAAAACTCATTTTTTCCGTTCCCGTAAAAATCACATTCTACAGAGCCAAAGCTTTCAGATTTGATAAGTTGTAAATTCATTATGTACCTTCTTTCGTTTTGACTTCTTCTTTCCTTTCAGAATGTCCGCACTATGCGGATATGTTGTCTGCTTGGTTTGTAATCCAACCACGCAATTCGTCTTTGCTGATTCGCCATTTCCCCCGCGGTTTGTTTTGTTTTGCTGGAAATTCTCCCTGCCGTGCCAGTTTTCGCAGGTAAGCCGGGTGGTATCCTGCAATCATTGCAGCTACATCAATGTCAAGGACGAGCGGTAGAGCATTCCAATTTGTATAGCGTTGCATGATATCCTTCCTTCCGAAAACACATCAAACTTTTGCAACAGGTGTAATTTCAAATCGCACCTGTCCAAAGGTTTTAAGGGCATCAATTTGTTTTTCGATGATTCTTTGCACAGACCGATAGTTGTTTCCTGTAAATTCCGCAATCACATCGGATGTCGTGAACGGTTCTGCGCCGATTTTGTCAGGTTCAAGAAAAACTAAATCATTCATGCCGTTTCCCCCACCTTTCTTGCAAGAATTTCCTTTCCGCTGTAGAATAAATACGGAAAGGAGGGATAATGTTGCCAGAATGTAAAATTTGTGGTCGAGAAGTTCCGCATTCAAGATATATGGAAGAAATCGGGATATGCGACGCATGCGGAATCATTCTCAACTGTAAGGTAGAATCCATTCAAGAAGAAATTGGTAAATGCCAAAATGCTGCTAATGCAGCAAGTTCTCCAGACGAACGCATTAAGTACTTAAAACTAATGCTTGATATTTTGTACGAATATAAAGTAAAGTACTATGACAATGATGTAGACGTATTGGAGCAAAACGTTGAAGACCTAATTGATACTGTTGTTGATTGCATTTCAGAAGCTAAAATTTAGTCTTCATATAGAAAGGCAAGGTGTTTAACGCTTTGCCTTTTGTTTTGCTTTTTTGGCGGCTTCTTTAAAATTCTTGTTTATTGTTATTTCAATATTTACTTTCTTCATCTTCCTCACTTGCCTTTCTGATGAGTCAATTTTCGCGCTACGCAATTTGTTTTGCGAAAAAAAATCGCTAAATTGTTCGTTTTCAATTTTCAGAACAGAAGCAAATGCCTCGGCCTCATCCAATGTTACGGGTCTTGCCCCTGTTATTTTTTGGCTGATTGTAGACGGGGACAGTCCCATAGCCTTTGCTAAGTCTTTTTGAGTAAGATTTAACTCAGCCATTCTTCCTTTGATTTTGTTGGTATTTATCATAATGTCACCTCCTGATTTTGCGCTACGCAATTTTGTTGTTTTTATATTATCACTTGCATAGCGCAAAGTCAATAGCATTGTGCAAAATATTTTTTGAAATTCAGTTATAGGTATTGCGCTCTGCAAATTTTTGTGATATAATGATTGCCAAATAGAAATAAGAGGGATATTATGAACAACATTGAAATAGGTAAAAAGCTTTATGAGAGGCGTATGGAGTTACACCTTACATTACAAGATGTCGCAAAAATAGTTGGCGTAGCAAGCTCAACTATTCAAAGGTACGAAACTGGGAATGTGGCCAAAATAAAAATGCCAGTCCTTGAATCTATTTCGAAAGCTCTTAAGCTCAATCCAGCTTGGGTCTGTGGAAAAGACAGTAATAAATTTATCGATGACTCGCTTCCATCTAATTGCACCCCTCTTTCATCCCTCCCAATGATTCCTGTAGTGGGCAAAATTGCCGCGGGCCAACCAATTCTTGCTCAAGAAAGTATTATTGGATATATTCCTACAGACATTAAAAATCCTGATGAATATTTCTACTTGCATGTCGAGGGCGATAGCATGATAAATGCTGGAATAGAAAACGGCTCCGACGTTTTGATTCGCAAACAAAATTGTGCAGAGAATGGGCAAATCGTTGCTTGCTTTGTAAACGGGGATAGTGCTACTCTCAAACGTTTTAAGCAAATTGGAGATACCATATTTTTGATCCCAGAAAATTCAAATTATGAACCAATTATTGTAAAGTGCTATGATTTTGAAAATGGATATGCGCGAATTTTAGGTGTGGCAGTCCGATGTGTTACAACAAAAGAACTATAAATAAATAAAAAACCGCCCGCTCCGGATACCAGCCGGAACGAGCGGCCACCATCAGCAGGGCTGACAGCGTACGCATAATAACGCCATTATATTGTACCAGTTCAGCCCTCCAAAATCAAGATAGGAGGGTATTTTTATGGCTAATTGCAAAAAATGCAAGCGAAATTTATCCGATGATTGGATTTGGTGTCCTTGGTGTGGAACAAAGCAAACTAAACCCACACGCAAGCGTAAAACAACCAGGCGAGAAAATCGGACAGGCTCCGTATATAAACGCTCAGATATTAAATATCGCCCTTGGGTAGCTGTCACTCCAAAAACGAAAACAACTTCTCCGCAACTCATAGGCTATTATGCGACCTCGCAAGAAGCAAAGGACGCGTTAGAAGAATATCGGAGGAATCCGGTTGAAAAAATTAACATCACCTTAAAAGAGATTTACGAAGATTGGTGGGCGCTCGGCACCAAAAACAAGTCAAAGCAATTAGCAAACAGTTATCGAGCTGCGTGGAAAAAATTGTCGGCTCTGTATGACGAAAAATTCCGAGAGCTTCGCACCGCTCAAATACAATCGATAATAGATGGCCTCCAGAAAGAACGCCCTAAACTAGACAAGCAAGGAAAACCGGTTGTAAAAGACGGCGTTCCCGTTATGCTTCCCCCTATGTCATATTCGGCTTTACATGATATAAAGGTTTTGGTGGGGTTACTATATAAATATGCTATGCAAAACGATATCATAAATAAAAATTATGCTGAATTTTTAGTGCTGCCGAAAAAACCATCGGGTGTCAAAGATTGCTTTAATGACATTGAACTTAAGCAGATCGAAAATGCGGCGTTTGGCACAGATAAGGTTAAAAAGGTTCCATTTGCCGATTGCATACTTTTCATGTGCTACACAGGCCTTAGAATCACGGAATTTTTGACGTTAAGCAAATTTAACGTTCACGAAAAAAATGGCATGTACGCCCTTTACGGGGGCATAAAAACAGACGCAGGGAAAAACAAAGTTGTGCCGGTACATCATAAAATAAAGCCCATTTTAATGGACTGGATGAGTAAAAATGGAGAAACGATATTCTGCCGTCTGGATGGTGCTCCGTACACGTCACAATATTTTCGCGAAAAATGTTTTTATCCGGCGCTTGAGCAGATCGGGATAACAAGAAAACTCACTCCTCACGCAACACGCCGAACTTTTGCAACAATGATGAGCGCAGCCAATGTCCGCGAGGAAGATTTTATTGCGATCATGGGGCATACTGATTATTCTGTGGATATCGACAGCTACATTTCACAATCAGCCGAAAAACTCTCGAAGTCAATCGAAAAATTGCCATAAAAACACGTAGTAAATACGTAGTAACCGCCTCAAAATGTGCCAATATCCGATGGAACGCTGATTTAAAAAATGGCTCTATTACTGGATTTGTTGGCACTCCATGAAACGCAAAAAGACGGAAAATCCCCTTCGATTTATCTGGGGGGCAAGAGGCCGTGAGTTCAAGTCTCGCCACTCGGACCATTTTAATACCCGCATGAATGCTGAAAAACCCAGTATTCATGCGGGTTTCTCTATGCTTAACACATCATGCCGCGGAATAAATCGGAACTGTAAAAAAAATTAATGTAGGCGTTTTGGTAGGCGTTATGCCCGCTTCGTCGCTTCATTCGGCGTCCCGCTTTGCCCCAATCGCCGCGGCATCCAAGCTACTCTCCGACAATCGAACTCGTTTTTGTTAAGAAATAATCGAAAGTTTATCAAATTAGTGCATACTTGAACATAGTGGAGCGTAATCCTACTTTTGATTGCGAAAGGCATCCTGTAAAAACACATATACAGGTTCAAAACTATTTGCTGAATAGCAATTGGTTGTGCCAAATTTTTCATTATCATTATAAATAGAAAGAGGGATCAGCATTGCTGATTCCTCTTTCTGTATTCCAAAGGGGTACAGCCAATCTGTTCCCGGAAAGTTTTTGTAAAGTAGCTGCTGCTATGGAGTCCGCATTGAAAGGCAACCTCGATCGAAGTCATATCTGTATCGATTAACATTTGGCATGCTTTTTGGATTCGATATTGTTTCAGGTACTGATTCGGTGTGGCATGGATTGTACTGTGAAAACAGCGCAGAACTTCGCTTTCGCTGATCAGCGCTGTCCTTGCCAAAGTAGAGAGGGTTATGGTTTCCGAAAAATGTGCCTGAATGTATTGAAGCATGGTTTTTATCCGCTCGGCATTTCGAAGATTGCGAAGGCTGGGTTTTGCTTCACATATGGAATGATTTTTAAGCACAATCAGAATCAATTCCGATAATTCGTTCCTCACATATATTTCAAAACCGTGTTCCGCGTTATAAAGTCTGTTCCATACAGAAATCGAGCAAGCGAGTATTTTATCCTGCCAGGGAATAAATGGGTCTAATAAAATGTATGGCAGGTTTTTATTCCGGATAATCGGCTCAATATATTTTTGCCAATATATGCTATTTATGCTTCCGATGAGCCTTGGATGAAAAACAATCGATTTTAAAATGCACTTTTCATTGTTTGTTGGCTGAATGGAATGAACAACGCCTGCATTAATCAATATCCCTTGCTTTTTGTTCCGGACATATTCTGTGTTATGAACAGATACTGTTATTGACCCTGAGATTACCCATATAATCTCAAAATCCTCATGCCAGTGCCATGGAATCGAATGGCTTGATACGTTTTCCTCATAAAAAGCAATCGGGAATTCTGTCGTCCCGTGTTTTTGGATTTCTTCGCCGGAAGAATTCACTATTACATCACATTTCGCTATGCTCATACAATGCCCCTTCTCTTTGACGGTTTTGTTATATAATTTCGCGGAAAATACTATATAATATTTCGTTAAATGATGATATTATGATATCATCAAAAGAGAAGGAGATCAATATGTTTCAATTTCTGCTGGTAATAATCTATCTTGCATTCATTAGCCTTGGATTGCCGGATGCCTTACTCGGTTCGGCATGGTCATCCATGTATACGGAATTTAGGGTGCCGATTTCATGCATAGGCGTCATTTCTACGATTATTGCAATCGGAACCGTTGTTTCAAGTTTACAAAGCGATAAACTTACCCGTAAATTCGGAACCGGAAAGATAACGGCGATCAGCGTTGCCATGACGGCGGTGGCTTTATTTGGCTTTTCCATTTCCCATTCGTTTGGTTTGCTCTGTTTCTGGGCGATTCCTTACGGACTTGGAGCAGGGAGTGTAGATGCATCCTTAAATAATTATGTAGCACTTCACTACACAAGCCGGCATATGAGTTGGCTGCATTGTATGTGGGGAATCGGCGCAACGATTGGGCCTTACATGATGGGATATACCTTGATGCATGGCCAGAATTGGAATGCGGGTTATCAGTATATTTCCTTTTTACAGATTGCTTTTGTAGTAATCTTGTTTTTTAGTTTGCCACTATGGAAGAACCAAAAAGGTTCTGCAGAAAAACATGCTATTTTAGCGGGAAAGACATTGCCTTTAAAAGAAGTAATTCAGATTCCCGGGACCAAAGAAGTCATGCTCTGTTTCTTTTGTTACTGCGCCTTGGAGCAGACGGCCGGTCTATGGGCAAGCAGCTATTTTACCCTGTTCAAAGGATTTTCAATGGAAACATCGGCTGGCTATGCAAGCATGTTCTTTATGGGCATTACCATTGGAAGAGTATTGAGTGGTATTATTAGCATGAAATTAAGCGATTTACAAATGATTCGCCTGGGGCAGGGGATCATTGCCGTCGGCATTCTTATGATGCTGCTGCCGGTACATGAAGCCGTATCTTTGGCCGGCTTGCTTTTTATCGGCCTTGGGTGTGCGCCGATCTACCCATGTATGATTCACGCCACTCCCTCCTGCTTTGGTGCGGATAAGTCGCAGGCAATCATCGGGGTTCAAATGGCAAGCGCGTATGTGGGAACCTGTTTGATGCCGCCGCTCTTCGGCCTAATTGCAAAGCATATCAATATTGTTTTTCTGCCGGTATATTTGCTGATCATTCTTTTATTAATGGCGATGATGCATGGGGCGCTGGTAAGAAAAACTGAAAAAGAAAACGCCGCATGAGATTACATATAGGGCAACGGTTGGGAATGCTGTTTCCTCAAGAATAAATTGCTCTCCCGTTCCACGATTTCCACATTCAGCACAATATTTTCAAATGGCTCATTGAGGTGGCTTATACGCCAGATAAGCCGCTGTACAGCCGCCCGCCCCATAAATTCTTTATAAACGTTTACTGTGGTAAGCTGCGGAGAAATTATAGTGGACAGCGGGGTGTTGTCGAAGCCGACTACCGCAATATCTTCCGGAACCCGGTAGCCCATCTGCTGCAGCGCATGAATCATTTGGACTGCAGCCTCGTCGTTCGAACAGACAAATGCCTGCGGAAGTTGCTCGAGCTGTTCTAACTGATCCATGATTTTCAAAACATTTTGCTTAATAACAAATTGCTCAACGTTTCCAAGAATGGAATATTCCAATGCATACCTGCTCACGTTGCGGTAGCCATTCATGGGGATCAGATTGTGAATTGCTTCCTGGTACCCAAAAAAGCGCTCTTTGATACTCATGGAATAATTAAGGTCGCCGAAAAAACCGATTTTGCGGTAACCGTTGCTGATCAGCAGGCGGGTGATCCGGTAACTCCCTAATTTGTTGTTCGTAAGAATACAATCAACCGGTTCCGCCATGGAACTGTGGTCCACTACGACAATGGGAAGCCTGTGTTTTTTCAGAGCCATAAGGTATTCGTCGCTGATTCGTCCGATTACGATAATTCCGCAGACGCGGCTTTCTTTTACACAATCGGGAATACCGCTTAATTTGTCGGTAAAATTAATCAGAATTTCATATCCGTTCTTTTTTGCCTCCTCTTCAACACCCAGCAGGACTTTGGCATAGAAATCTGAATTCCGGTAATATTGCGTCGGGATTAAAATACAGATATTTTTATTGGAGAGGGATTTTTTATACTTTGCTTTCTCCAAAAAGTAGCCCATTTTCTCCGCCTTATTAAGAATACGGTTTCTGGTTTCTTTCCCTACCCCCTTTTTATCGTTAAGGGCAAGAGAAACCGCATTAACCGAAACATTCAGCTGTTCGGCGATATCTTTCATTGTAACCCGGCGCTTCAATTTTCATCACCTGTTTCAACTTTATATATTTAAAGCATGAAATATTTCTTCCAACGTAATATCCGCGCGGCAGATTTTATCGTCTGCAGCACCATAATAGAGCATAATTGTATCCCCATTTTGGCAGCATCCGCAGGTAAAAACCGCATTTCCGAAAAAGCCGCTCGTTTCATAATCGGTTTCCGGCTGAAGCACCGGCTTTTCCGTTCGCGCCAGTATTTTTTCCGGATGCCGGGCATCCAGCAGCATTGCCCCAATGCAATAACGGTTGTCGCTATCCGCAGCATGATAAAATTCAATCCAGCCTTTTTCGGTCAGGAACGGCACCGCTCCGCCGCCGATTCTTCCGTTTTCCCAGCTTTTTCCGGATACACCGCAAAAATGGCGATGATTCCCCCAGTGAATGAGGTCGGGGGATTCGCTGATCCACATTTCCGGAGAACCGAACTCCTGGCTTACAGGCCGGTTCAACGCATAATAACTGCCACCGATTTTTTTAGGAAAAATGACAACATCTTTGTTTTCGGGCGTAAAAATAATTCCATGCCGTTTAAACTGCTGAAAATCCTTTGTACTAAGCAGAGCGGTCGCCGGGCCCAGCGGGCTGACCGCTGTGTAATTGATATAATATGTATCCTCAATTTTCACAACTCTCGGGTCTTCCATTCCCCAGCTTTCTTCTTTCATCGCGGGCGGAATCATCGGAGCGTCATCAACGGTAAAACGGATTCCGTCCTTGGAACGCGCCAAACGCAAATGGGAAAACGAGGTCAGATATACGATTTTGCGGCCGCTCGGCGTCTCTTTTGTGATGGAACGCGAATCGGAAAAATTCCATTCCGGGTGTTCTTTTTTTACAACTTCAATTACATCCATTGTCATACGATCCCCGTCCGGAACCATAACCGGGATATTTACCTTTTGGTCGGTAAAACCTGCGGATTCGGAAACTCTGCAAACCAGCAGAATTTCGTCCTGATAACGGCAGACGCCGCAGTTGAAAATCCCCTCCACACGGAAATCGGGCCGGCTGGATTTCACATCTTTTGCTGTAACCAATGGATTATTGACACATCTCATCATGAAGCAAACACCCCAATCAATATTTTTTACTTAAGCATAAAGCTGATGCCTTCTTTGAAATGCTTGGAAGCGCAGAGGAACATTATGATAATCGGCAGCGTAAGCAGTACGGACGCCGCATACATCGGTCCCGGGAAATTCCCCATTGTACGGAATTGGGTGGAAATCAGCACATTCAAGGTCTGCATCTTAATGTCGGGCGCAACTAGCATATCCCACATGAGTTCATTCCAGCGCGCCATGAACATGGATAAGAAAACGATTGTCGTAACAGATTTTGTCATCGGCATCGCTATTTTCAGAATGATCCCGAATTCACCCAGTCCATCAATCTTTGCCGCTTCAAATAATTCATTCGGAAGCGTGGTAAAGTAGTTGATATACATAAAGATAGCCCATGTGGAAATGCATAGGGGCAGGATCATGCCGAGATAATGGTTGGCCAGGGGCTTAATCAATATGTAACGAGGAACTAACAGGATAACTCCAGGAAAGAACATTTGAAAAAGAAGGGACTCATAAATGATTTTCTTCCCCCTGAAATGCAGTTTTGTTACGGAATATCCTACGCACAAGCCGACCAGAACAGAAACAACCGCAGTTGGAACGGAAACGATGAGCGAGTTCAGCAAAGAACGGACCCACATAAATGCATCCGACGAATTGCCGGAACCGAGCAAATATTGATAGCTTTTCATAGTCGGGTGCGATAAAACCATGGATTTATCAACCTGATCCCAAGGCATGAGAGACTGAATCACCATATAAAAAAGCGGGAAAAGGGAAAACACCAGGAGGACGGCGGTAATCGCGATTAATATTCCGGTTTTTATTTTTGAGCTTCTTTTCAAAACTGTCCCTCCTTAAACCCCGAATTTTCGGTTCAATTTATTCATCACAAAGGTAAAAAGCTGAATTGTCACAAAAATCTGAACCGCATTCGCAATTGCCATGGCGGCGCCTTCGCCCGACCGGAAGTTTGTGAAGGATGTGTTGTATATTTCAAGGAGCCACGTTGTCGTCGCATTATTTGGCCCGCCGCCGGTCAAAAGGTAAGGCTCCGTGTAAATCCCGAACGCAAGCCCGGACGCTAAAACGATAACCGTTGTAATAGTCGGCAGAATCATCGGAAGGGTAATATAAACCAGCCTGCGGAAACCAACGCACCCGTCTATAGCGGCCGCTTCATTTACTTCGGGTTCAATGCTTTCAATGGCAGACAGCAAGAACAAAGCATAGTAACCCGACATTTTCCAAACGATAATCGCAATAATAATCCAAAAGGCGGAGGTTGGATTCTGGAACCACGATATATCTTTGTCAAAGCGCTCACGAAGGAAATGATTAAATGCGGAATTATAGCTGAAAAAGAACCGTATTACAACGGATGTTGCAACGCCGGAGGTTAAATACGGAATAAAAAACAGAACCGCCGTAACGCCTTTGATGCGGTCCGGCAGATTCGAAATCAGCAAAGCCAGCAATAAGCCGAACAGAAAGCACAGAACCACAATCGGAGCTAAATAACGGAAAGAATTGAAAAAGGCTGCAATAATTTTCGGATTTGCAAACATGCCGGTAAAATTCCGGATTCCTACAAACGTCCTGTCCGGGGACATCAGGTTCCAGTCCATTGTGGAGAGCCAAACGGCCCATACGAGAGGTATAAGAAAAAAGACGGCTGTATATGCCAAATACGGTATATTAAGAAGCCAACCGGTAAAATTGTCCCGGTAATGCTTTTTTGAATTTGTCCTTTCTGCCATAAAGTTCCCTCCTTAAACAGAAATCCCCGCAGCGCATATAATTGTAACGCAAAGCCTTCTTCCGAAACCGGAAGGAGGCTTTGCGCCGAAATTGGTCGCTTTTTAACTGTGGGCCGCAGGATACGTTATGACAGCCTTCAACTTAAATTTCCCGCTGCTTTCATGGCGCTGAACGCACTATCGACAGCTTTTGAGGCATCGGGAGCATGCAGAGGCTCCTGCTTTAGCACCTCCTGAATATAGACGGAAAGCCCGGATTCTGTAAGGGCAGTCTGAATATCCGTCATTTTGTCGGAAGCCATGCATGGAATACTGTATTTGGAAAATTCAACAAGGTCTTTCAATTCCGGGTACTGCTTCAGTTGATCTGCGAACGCGCTGTTGGTCGAAATATCTCCGCGAACAGGGATCATCGTTGTGGCTTTCAGCCAATCCACGTCTGACTGCGTGCAGTTTTCCGAACTGTATACCCACTTCAGGAACGCAACGGCGCCCTGATGCTGCTCATCGGAAATTTTGCTGTTTTTGTAAAGGACAATGCCCTTGGAATCCGCGAAGTTGTAAGGAGTATCTCCCGCCTTTTTCACAAGGGATGGCCCGAAAACATAGTCGCCGTCCATGCCGTACGTCTTCCCGGCCGCGCGGAGCGTCTGAATATCCCAGGGAGAACTTACGCTAAGCAGGATGGGCGGATTTTCCGCAGTCCAGGCATCCGTAACTTCGTTGGTCTGGATGGTATTGCCAAACTTCCCAAGCAGTTCAAAGGTATCAATCGCTCCCTGGCGGTCGAGTGTCAGCTTGCCGTTCTCCACCCATGTTGTCTTCTGGGAAAGCGCCATATACGGCGACTGGAAATCATACCATCTCTCCCACCACTGATCATTGCGGGCCAGCGATGTGCGATACAGGGTATGAGTGACGCCGATTTCGCTCATTTTTGATTTGTTGGACACAAATGCCTTTAAGACGGCGTCCAGATCATCCACCGTCTGCGGCACTTTTGAAAATCCAAGCGCCCTCAGCGCTTTTGCGTTCCATTGCCATGTCATCGGATTTACATATTCCGGAAGAACGTATTGCTTGGAATCAATCGCCCAGCCGGCAATAATATTCTCCATTTTTTTCGCTGCAACTGCATCCTTGAACCATTGTTCATCCTGCAGATCATATACTGCGCCTGACGAAGCGAGCGTTGCAGCAAAACTGCGGCTGATATTTTCCGATGCAGCCGGAACGGTTCCTGTAACAATAGCGTTCTGGATACCCGCTTCCGATGACGGTGACTCGGGCATTTCCTGTACTTTTACGTTAATGGTTTTGCCATTCACTTTCGTTTCCGTTTCGTTAAAAGCCTTTGCTTTTGCAGTCCAGAAGTTATACTGCACTTTCTGCGGAGCGGACCAGAAATTCACGGTGACAACTCCGCCCGATTCGGAAGATTCCCCGCCAGCGGTATCGGATGGCGAACATCCTGAAAACGCACTCGCCAACATGATACCTGCTAACATAGCACAAATTAACTTTTTCATTATCATCTTTCTTCCTCCTTTGATAAAAAAATAAGTTAATTCGCTTAGCGAATTGGCATTTCATAAAACATTACTTTTTTCCCATTCCACGAAGGGATCCGGAATGGTCAGACAGTGCGCTTCCGCGTCGCCTACGCCGCAATACAGACACGCTGTTCCATTGCCATGGCGCACAAGACCCCCACTGAACACAACGTCCTTCAAATCTTCTCTTTTACTGGGGCCATCCTCAAAATTGCAGCGCACCGCTATAATTTTCATAGGCAGATGCATTCCGGTAGCCGGGTCAAGCAAAAAACAGGTGGAATAATAATGCCGGTTACCTTCTTCATCAAAATTGGCAATGTGGGATAAAACCCCTATTTTTCCGTTATTGAGTAAGTGAAGCTGGTTGGTTCCGCCCCACTCTTCCGAGATAAACTGATCCTCTAAAATGGAGGCCGACAAAATGGACTGGCTGTTTAAGTCGTCTAAGGAGGGAATAATCGTGAAACCGATCTTTCCCCTGCCGGCGCTTGCGTTCTGCGGCCTTGTTGTAACCAAAATCTCGCCGCTGGGCAACTCCAACAACCGAATATCCTTCATATTTTCCGGACCGCAGGCAAAGCGCTCAATCCGGAACGGAGCGGTTTCACGGAAAAACACCGTACGATATGTACTCTCATTTTTATCATTCCGGTAAACTTCTACACCACCTACGATCAACTTTCCTTTCACAAAGGAATAGAACGGATCCTGCAAATGTTTAAGAGGTTGGTACCGCTTATCCAATGACCATATTCCGGAATTTCTCCGCAAAAAAACAATACTGGAATCCTCACTATCCCTGAATTCAGCCCTACCTAAAAGTAGTTGACTTCCGTTGTACAAAAACGGAGAGGAAATATTATAAACATCACGGTTGTCTCCCTCTTCTAGAATGATCGGAAGTTTTGTGTTTGTGAATTGCAGTTTGCTAAAAGGAAATTGTTCCAATAGTTGGTGACATGTTTGCATTGAAATACACCTACTCCAGTTAGGTTTTCATCTGACTTGTTCATTTTTTGCGTTTAAATTTTGGAATATTCAATTTTAAACACTTTTCGCTATTCTTACTATATATACTTTATCACTTGAATTCAACTATATTTTACTTGAATTTTAATAAACTTAACTAAATTTAATGCGTTAAATTCATATTTTCTATAAAAATAGAGTAATCTCTCCATTCCATGTACTGCTTTCCTCCGGTCTGGCAGAAAAGCCAAACACCATTTATCTGACCAAAGCCATTACTGGTCGATTTTTCGACATATGAAAAAATCACCGTCCCCGGTTGGCAACGATGATTTTTTATTCAGTTTAACGGATAAAATTCGTATGGATAACTTCTTCCTGTTCGGGCAGCGGAACGGCATTCTTGCCGTATTCCATCATTTTTAAGAGCCATGCCATATTCCTGCCGAGCGTGCGCATAATCTGAACGCCTTCCTCATCCTTCATAACGTCTTCAGCATTTGAGCCATGGACTTCGTTCCAATAATGGGAAGGAGCGATTACAATATTCCTGAGATTGAAATAATTATTCAGCTGTTGAAAGGTCTCAACGGTTCCTGCACGCCTTGCAGAAACAACGGCGGCACCCACCTTGTAGTGAAGATACGGCCCCGCGTAAAAGAAGCGGTCTAAAAAACATTTCATGCTGCCGGCAATCCCGGAATAATAAACAGGGCTTCCCAAAAGAATCCCATCCGCGTCCTTCGACTTATCAATGCATTCATTTACAATATCGTCGAACACGCAGCGCTTGCCCTCTTTGCATGCACGGCAGCCGATGCAGCTGCGGACAGGCAGCTTCCCTACCTGTACAATCTCCGTTTCAATCCCCTGCTTTTCCAACTCATCCGCAACAAGCCGGATTGCCGTATAGGTGCATCCTTGTTCGTGCGGACTGCCGTTAATTGCTAAAACTTTCATTTTTCACTCCTCCAAACAGAATTCATGTATAACTTTATTGTACTTCCCCGCCGGCGCAAATGCAATGTCCCCCTATCCGTTTCTGTCCATTATTTCCATCGAGCGGATAACGGTCTTGCCGCTTCCCGTTTGCTACAACAGTTTTTACAACGCTGGACAGAAACCGTACCCATTTGAAACGCCGGTTCCCTAATTTTCATAAAAATGCTTTTTTAATAAAACGCCATAATCCGGTATCGTTTGTAAAATACTGAGGATTTTTGCAGAAGTATTTCCCTCGCCATAGGGATTGACCGCATGGGAGCAATCCATTAAAAAGGCCTTGTGAATTGCCTTTGTAATTTCTGTGCTTTCGGCAGAACAGCTGATAATAGAGGAAGAGAAAATTCTTCCCTTTTGGCGATCCCCGATATTGACTGTCGGCTTTTTGAAAAACGGGACTTCATAGATTCCGCTGGAGGAGTTCCCCACCACCGCATCCATCTGTTCAATCAGACTGAAATAGCAGCGGCTCCCCAAGGAGGGAAAAACCGCAGCATTCGGATGCACCGCGGCAAATTGATTCATCAGGCGGATGATTTCATGCCCCTCCGGATCCGCGTTCGGTTCCGTAAACAAAAGGCCCACTTCGCTCCCAAGATCGTTCAGCGCCTGCAAAAGCGCTTCAAACTGAACGGAAGACGGCTCCGAATCCATCGTCACAGGATGGAACGCAATCAGAAGGTTCCGCTTCCGAAACGAAAAAGGCAAGGAAGCTTCCAGTTCCTCCCGGCTCATTCGCGGCGTATTGATAATGCAATCGATTCCCATATTACCAACATTATAAATATGACAGGGATTTTCCCCCAACTGTTTCACTCTTTGATAGGCTTCACTATTTGTAACGAAATGCAAATGCGACATTTTGGTAATACTGTGGCGGATGGCTTCGTCAAAAGCCCCCTCCGTTGTGTCGCCTCCGGCGATATGGGCGACCGGGATTTTAAAAATCAACGCAGCCTGCGCCGCCGCCAGAATCTCGTAACGGTCACCCGTCAGGATCAATAGCTCCGGCTGCAAAAGGGAAAAAGCGTCCGCAAATCCGATAACACTCAAACCAATGGACTTTGTAATGCCCGCCGGGGTATCGCTGGAAAGCAGCGTTTCCACTTTGCAGTCAATTGCAAATCCATCGTCTTCAATTTCCCGATACGTCAGCCCGAATTCCGGGGACAGGTGCTCTCCGGCTGCAATCAGCTGCAATTGAAAGCCGGGCGTTTTCCGGATTTCTTTCATCAGGACGCTGAGCCGGCCGTATTCTGCGCGTGAGCCGGTAACCACACAAATTTTCCGTTTCATATTTTATCCCTCGCTCTCGAATCGTACATCCCTTCCGCAGCCACGATTTCCGTAATCGTCTGTACCGCGGAGCTCGAACAGTCCGTCTTAATCCGTTCCTCCGTTAAATGCAGACCGAAGCCGCCTGCAACAGCAGCAAACATTTTTCCTTGTAAATCCATAATCTTCCTCCGGTGAACATATCTTTCTATAATATATTCCCTCTGAAAGAAAATAGAAGTGTGAGCAAAGATCATCCGGCGTATTTCTAGCGAAACGGGCTAACCGTAAAGCTACGGGGCTGAAACAGAATCCTGACGAAAAAACTGCGCACGGATAATTCCACTCCTCTGAAAAAAGAAAGGCCGGAAATGCAACGATTGCTCCATTGCATTTTCGGCTTTTTCTTTTGTGGATTCGGGAAGTTATGGGAGAGACTAATCAAAGTGATTATAAGGAGGTATATACTACCTTTCCTTCAACTAAAGTCAGGCAGACTTTGATCGCCCGCATATTCTGCATGGATTCCGTAAAGACGTTCCCATCCAATACCGCAATGTCTGCCTTTTTCCCCTGCTCAAGGGTGCCGAGCTCTTTTTCACGGTAAAGATTGTATTGCCCGCCATAGGTCCAAGCGCGCATAACCTCACTTACCGTCAGAGTATTTTCTTTGTTAAAAGGCTCTCCGCCTTCTGGGAATTGCCCGCCGCAGGCATGGTAAATGGATTCCGGAATATCATCGATTAATAAAGGAAGATCCGTACCACAGGAAATTAAAACGCCGCTGTCCGCCATTTTGCGGCGGTTCCAGTAGTAGCGTCCGCGTTCCATTCCGATCTTTTCTTCAATCATTTCCAGCTTGCTCTTGCGATCCGCAATGGCCATAATTTGCGGATAAATTTCCGCAATCACCCCCAGCTTTCCCATCCGTTCCAAATCAGACGGATCGCTGAATTCCAGATCGGTGATGCTGTGGCGGTTTACCAGCTTGCCGTTTTCGCGTTTGCATTTTTCGTAAATATCGAGGACTTTGCAGATTGCCGCGTCTCCCTGCGCATGGAGTGAAAAACGGAAATTTTCCGCATCTGCCGCCAAGGTCTCCTTTTCAATTAGATCATAGTCGATTTCCTGAGCACAGCAGATGTTGGGAGCACAGCAGTAGGGCTCTTTCAAATCGCCGCACAACTGGCTGATAGAGCCGTCCGTCATCCGATTGTAGCCCGAAAAACGGACGTAATCGCCTTGAAAACGTTTTCTCATCTCCCGGCCATATGCAAGGTTCATACCGGCGCCGACCGGCTGGCTCATAAAGTTAACGCGCAAAGTCAATTCGTTCTTCTTTTCCAAGTCCTCCAGCACGTCTGTAAAGCCGTAAAAATCATCAAATCCCATTTCTTTTACGGAAGTTACGCCGCGGCTGTTCAGCATGGCCATATACTTTTTGAATTCCGGAACAATGAACGCACGGTCGCCCAGCACTTCACCCAAAAGCTTCCAATATGCTTCGGGATAACAGGTTTCCGGTGTAAACTGGTAAGTTTTTTCTGCTGCTTCGTTCATCCAGCAGGTTTCCTGCCCCTTTTCGAACAGAATCACCGGACGCCCCGCAAAGGCTTTATCCAACAGCGCGGGATCGGGATTTTTAACTTTTTCCGAATCCCACCCATGCCCAAGCAGCGCCTTTTCAAAAGGCTGTTCACAGGCATACCGCTTCATGATTTCAATTATTTCCTCCGCTGTGCCGGCGCAAGAAAGATCTGCGCCGACAAAACGCAGCACATACCCCGTAAAAAAGCAGTGTACATCTGCAAAGCCAGGACAAACCAATTTGTCGCCAAGTTCATATACAGCCGTATTCCGGTCAATATACTCCTCTTCTCCGTCGCTGCCCACAGCAAGAATTTTTCCGTCTGCAACAGCCACAAAGCCTGCCAACGGCTCTGGCGAAACAGCCGTATAAATACAATTCGATTTTAAAAGAATCTCTGCTTTTCCACTATTTGTCATTCTAGCACTCCCTCTTTAATCAATACGGTTTACATGAAAGGACTGTCCGACACAGGTGCGGTTACTGTGTTGACAGCAAAGGTAGATGGAAAATAATGAAGTGTTATATATAAGATTTAGCGTTTTTCATACCATTTACGCTTTTAAGATAGCATATATCCCTAAATTTTGCAATACAAATCTTAAAAGTTTTTATCAATTTGTAGAACTATTTCGTTGTGCGCAATAAAAATTTACAGTATATTATCATTCCCGATTGTATTTCAGACCATTTAAAAAAATAGAATAAAGTCCGGAATAATCCGTTGTTTGGTATGATAAATCTACTTCTGTGCTTATAACTCCGGTGAAAATTCTACAAAAATCGCGGCAAAAACCATCCGAAATCTTATTGACATTCCGAAAATGGAATGCTATTATGATTTTGCAAATGGTATGTAATTGTTATTAACTTATCTGCTTAAAGCCAAATTTACCGAACTTTTAAACAAAAAACATAGAATTTGGAGGATGTATTATGCTTTGGACAGAAAAAATGTTTGGTGTAAAAAAACCGATCTTTGCAATGCTTCATCTGAAAGCATTGCCGGGCGACCCGAAATTTCGCTATGGTGACAGTATGAAAGCAGTTGTCGATCAGGCGCGCGCAGACCTGAAGGCATTGCAGGACGGCGGTGTGGATGGAATTATTTTCAGCAATGAATTCAGCCTCCCTTATCAGCGGAAAATGGATTTTGTTACGCCTGCGGCCATGGCCCGCGTCATCGGCGAACTGATGAGCGAAATCCGCGTGCCATACGGTGCGGACTGCATTTCCGACGGGCTTGCCAGCCTTGAGCTGGCCGCGGCGGTGGACGCAAAATTTATCCGCGGCACTTTCTGCGGCACTTACGTTGGCGACGGCGGGTTCTATGACAATGACTTCGCCTATTTGCTCCGCCGCAAAGCTGCTTTGCATCTGGACGACCTGAAGATGCTGTATTTCATCAACCCGGAATCCGACCATAACCTGGATACCCGCCCGCTGGCGGAGATTGCGAAATCGGTTGTGTTCAAGGCGTCGCCGGACGGGCTCTGCATTTCCGCTTCCGCAGCCGGGCAGGAGGTAAATGAAGAACTGATGAGCAGCGTGAAAAAAGCCGCGCCGGATGTTGCCGTAATCTGCAATACCGGGTGCCGCATTGATACAATTAAAGAAAAACTGAGGTATGCGGACGCTGCCGTTGTGGGCACAACCTTTAAGAAAAACGGCGATTTCTACAGCACCGTCGATTGTGACCGGGTTAAAGCCTTTATGAAGGTCGTAAAAGAATACCGTAAAGAGCTGTAAGCTGCGGGTGAAATATGAACCAAAAAATATTGGCTCTGGATCTTGATGGTACCGCTGTGAACGACAGCGGCAAACTGGGTGCTCTTTCCAAACAAGCGCTGATTTCCGCCCGACAGCAAGGGCATATCCTTTGTTTTGTCACCGGCCGGCGGGATATTGATATGGTGCCTTTGGGCAAGGACGCCTGTTACGCCGACTATTTCATACTGAACAACGGCGGGAAAATCACCTCCGCTGCGGATGGGCGCGTGCTGAAAAATGATTTCACAGGCAAGGAAGATGCGCGGGCTTTGATTTCCTACTGCCTGCAAAAAGATTGTCAACTCCACATTTTCAGCGGAATGTACTGGGGCATCAATAAGATGACGCCGCGAACCCGAAAGTATGCGGAGGAACTGGGCCTGGAACCGGATTTTTACCATTCCCCCGAAGACGTGCAATGCGAAAATGTAGAAGGGTTTACTGTAACCGATGACGGCGAAAAAGTCCGCGCGTTTCTGGATAACTCGGATTTGGATTTGGAGTATGTTGCTTCCGAACCCGGCTGCCTCGATATTATGAAAAAAGGCATCAACAAGTGGAACGGGATAAAGGTCCTTGCCGACTTTCTTGCCATCCCGATAAGCCAAACGATTGCCGTGGGAAATTACGACAACGACATCGACATGCTGACCCACGCCGGGATCGGCATAGCGGTACAAAATGCCCTGCCGGATGTTAAGGCAGCCGCGGATTATATTACTTTGAAGGATAATAACCATGACGCTGTTGCGGAAATTGTAGAAAAATTTCTTCTCTCCAACTCAAATTACACTTAAATTTTTTTATGCATTAAAGTGGTATAATTTATATCTTGCTTATATAAACTATGAATTGTATAAAATAAATAAATACGTGTCGTATCATTTAGATATTTTAACTCGTTGACGAATTAAAATCTTCGCGTTATACTTAATTTAGAGTAATTGGTTTAAAAAAATCAATTACATATCTAATATTTTAAAAAGGAGGCGTGAAAATGAAGGTCGCTGCAATCGGTGACAATTGTATCGACGTATACCCCCGTTTAGGGAAAAAGTATCCTACGGGCAATGCGGTTGACACCGGCGTAAACCTGCAGAAGCTGGGCATCCCAACTTCCATTATCAGCACTACTGGCGACGATGAAAACGGAAGATGGATGCTGAGTTGTCTGAATTCCGAAGGGCTCGACATCAGCCATCTAAAGGTTGGAAGGGGCCCGACAGCAATTACCTATATGGATATGAATGGTTTGGACCGCGTTCATGGGGAATATTGCGAAGGCGTTTTAGAAAACATTGTTTTCGATGAGGAAGATATCCGTTTTGCCGCCAGCCACGATCTTGTGCATACCGCCCTTTGGGGCAAGGCGGAAAAAGTTCTGCCGGAAATCAAAAAACGCGGCGCAAAAATCAGCTTTGACTATGCAGACAGACTGGATCATGAGCTGGTTGAAACGACCCTTCCCTATGTCGATTACGGTTTCTATTCCTACAAGCAGCGGGATGAATTTATCGAAAACTTTTTGAAGGATAAAGTGAACCACGGAATGAAAATCGCGGTTTCCACCTTCGGAGAAAAAGGAAGCCTTGCATGGGATGGCAAAAGGTTCTATGAATTCGGCATCTTTCCCGCGAAAACCGTCAACACGGTTGGCGCGGGCGACAGCTTTATTGCAGGGTTCCTTTACGGTATCCTGACAAATATGCCGATCGAAAAGGCGCTGGAAAAAGGTGCGAAAATCGCCTCCGAAGTTGTCAGCGTTTTTGAACCCTGGGTTCAGAATAAATAACCATTTCCATACTTGTCCATTTCAAATATATTTTCCACCACTTTACACTTAACGTGCCTCCGGCACGAAATACGAACAGATAAGGATTGATTGTATGCTTAACATTGACAAAAGCAAGGTTGATTTCCTTGTAACCGCAAATATGGTCAAAGAAGTAGAAAACCTGATGGCAAATGACTTTCCGAAGCTCGACAAAATCGTAGCGAAGATGGTTGAACGCAAAATTGACCGCGTCTACTTCGTGGCCTGCGGCTCTCCCCTCTGTGCCTGCCAGACAGCTCAGATGCTGTTTGAAAAGTACTCCGACATCCCCTGCAAATCTTACAGCGGCTGGGATTTCCTTGATCAAACCCCGAATAAGCTGGATGAGCACTCCATGGTCATCGGCATAAGTCATTACGGCAAAACTGAAGAAGTCTACAACAGCATTAAGCGCGCGCGTGAAGCCGGTGCGTTAACGCTCGGTGTGACCCGCGATCAGGAAGGCACGCCTTTAAGCAAAGAAGCGGAATACGTCCTCGGCTACGGCGCAGAATGCATTTGGGAAATTCACCTGCTGGTCAGCTATTACATTGCCTGCAAATACATCAATGCAATCAAGGAAAATGAAGAAATCAGCAAAATCCTTACAGACATGCCGAAGCTGCCCAAAGTTTTGGGAGAACTCGTCGTTTCCCAGGAAGAAAAATCAAAGGAACTCGGTATCCGCGCAAGCAAATGGCCCTTCATTTATACGGTTGCCGCCGGCCCTATGCTGCCGCTCGCTTATAAAGAGGGCGTCATCACCATGATGGAATTCACATGGACGCACGGCTGCATGCTGAACAGCGCCGAATTCCGCCACGGCCCACTAGAAATCGTGGAAAAGGGTGTTCCGTACGTATTCATGCTTGGCACCGACGAGTCCCGACACACAACCGAGCGCACGATTAATTTCGTGAAAAAGTTCACCGAGGATTATATTGTATTTGATTATAAGGATCTGAACGTGGACCTGCACCCAATGCTCGCCCCGATGGTGCTGTTCGTGCCTCTCGAGTACTTCTATTATTATCTCTCCATCAGCAAGGATCATAACCCGGATGACAGGCGTTACTACGGCGGATTGGTACAATATTAACCGAATGCAACTGTAACGCTTGCTTACAAAAAACCGTTTGCTCTGTACCCGCATTGTAAACGGTTTTTTTACGCGGCTAGTTTAGCATATTTACTAAATTTAAATTTGAAACGGAGGAAATTTCATGAAAATAGGTATGTTTACATCCGGTTATCAGCGCAATCCCATGGAAGATATTTTCAAAGACGCGAAGCGGTTCGGCTACGATTACATTGAGCTTTGGGGAGGCCGTCCCCACGCTTTTGCCCCAGATTTAAAGGCCGGCGGCATCCGGCAGATCAAAGAGCTGATCGACAAATACGAAATACCGGTAATAGGCTATACCCCGGAACATAACGCTTATCCATATAACTACATGATCGGTACGGAGGCCATGCGCCGCGAGTCCATAGAATACCTGAAGCTCTCCATGGATATGGCCAAGGAAATGGGCGCCAACTTTACCCTCATCTCCTGCGGGCACGCGGGATACAACGCGACCACACAGGAAATTTGGGATCGGCTGATCCTCTCCCTGCGCGAATTAACCGAACACGCGGAAAAAATCCAGCATAAGCTCGTTGTGGAAGCCTTGACGCCCTATGAATCCAACGTATGCAAGAGCGCTAACGACCTTGCGGAAATATTCCGGCTGATTCCGTCCGAATTTCTAGTCGGCATGTGCGATATTGTCCCGCCCTATGTGCAGCAGGAAAGCATTATGGCTTATTTCGATAAGCTTGGCGAAAAGATGTATCACATGCATGTCATTGACAATGACGGCGCAAGCGACACGCACATCATGCCGGGCGAAGGGCAAATGCCTTTAAAGGAAATGATGGAAGAATTGAAGGAAATCAATTATCAGGGAACCATGACGATCGAACTTGTAACCTCTTATATCAACGAACCGCGTTTCTACGCCCGCCGCGCAATCAACAACATAAAGGACTTATTAAAATAGCAAGCTACATTTTTTGGGGGTATGTAGATCAGAAAGCATACCCCCGTTCTATTTATCGTGAGAAAGGATTTTAAGGATGTTTATCGATATTCATGTACATCCGGCTTTTTTTGAACCGATTAACACCGAGGAAGAACAAACGGAATTCCGCCATAATGCATTGGACATCCATCGCAACGGCACAGCCCCTTTAGAGCACATTTTTAACCAAATGCGCTGCGCCGGCCTGGACAGGCTCTGCCTCCTGCCGGAGGACTACACCACCACCGCAGGGCGCGCGGTGGTGACCAACGAGGAAATTCGCAGCCTTGTCGACATGGCGCCGGATAAATTCATCGGCTTTGCAAGCGTTGACCCACTAGCCGACGACTGCTGCGAGAAGCTGGAGCATGCTTTTGCCGACCTGAGATTAAAAGGCTTGAAGCTTCACCCTTCCAGGCAATGGTTTTATCCAAGCGATGAGAGGCTGGAACAAATCTATCAGATTTGTGAAAAATACAATAAGCCGATTCTGTTCCACAGCGGCCTTTCATGGGAACCGGACACCCTGAGCAAATACGCAAAGCCCATGGAATTTGAAGAACTCGCTTACCGCCATCCGAAGCTGCGGATCTGCCTTGCGCATTTCGGCTGGCCATGGGTGCAGGAAACCGCCATGCTGATGGTCAAATTTCCAAATGTATACGCCGATACCAGCTTTTTGTATTTTGATTGTGCAAAGGAATTTTACTTCCGCGTACTCACGCAGGACCTTCCCGTAACATGGATCGACCGCAGCCTGCGTCATCAGGTGATGTTCGGGAGCAACAACCCGCGCTTTGAACAGATACGGATGGCACAGGCAATTCAGGAACTTGACTTCCGGGAAAGTACGCTGGAACTGATCAAGGGTGAAAACGCGATTGAATTTTTAGGCGGACTGGATTAAGCTTCATCCTCCGCGAAAGGAATGATATGGAAAGATGGTTATTTATAAAAGCTTTTCATTGCTGACAACACAATACAACGACCTGATCCGGATTACCGATGAGATAGAAAAAGCAGTAGCCGAAAGCGGCATCAAAAACGGAATCGTCACGGTTATTACCAAGCACACGACAACAGGAATTACGGTGAACGAATCGCTGGAATGTCTGGAGAGCGATATTGACACCTTCCTGAAAAGGCTCGTGCCGGAGGATTATCCCTACGTCCACGCCAGAATGCTGAGAAGTTACGGTTCTACTGCGGGCAATCCAACCGGACATTTAAAAGCACACCTTACTGGGAATCACTGCGTTTTCCCAATTGTGAATAGTGAAATGGTAAAAGGCGATGCCCAAGATGTATACTTCTGCGAGTTCGACGGTCCGGCAAAGCGCACGATCAGTATCAGCATTCTTGGCGAGTGATTTTCGGACGGGTTTCATAAATTTTACCAAATTATCAAGATAAAACAGAATGTTTATTATGGATTTTAGAAAAAATAAGGAATATTCTGCATAGTATTGGTATAATATAATCCATTTCAACATTAATAGATCTTTAGTTATAATTACAATTCTATCGGTTTTCTTTCATTTAACATGACGAATTTATTGATATTTTATATTTTTTCCCTTTTTTAATTGACAACTTTTATCGTATATGCTAT
The DNA here is from genome assembly GCF_004768785.1 of Caproiciproducens galactitolivorans. Taxonomy (GTDB): domain Bacteria; phylum Bacillota; class Clostridia; order Oscillospirales; family Acutalibacteraceae; genus Caproiciproducens; species Caproiciproducens galactitolivorans. The sequence goes on along the minus strand of NZ_SRMQ01000015.1, from coordinate 9,194 downwards.
TCTTTTTGTGAAGTGGTATGGAAAATATGTTGTGTTATGTATTTTAGCGTTGTTTCTGCGAAAAAACGGGAATAACAAGAAACGGCCGCAGCCGGAAGCGGTTCCGCTTTGCGGCCAATCAAGAAAGGGGAATAATCCATGTCTACAAAAGAAAAATCAGGCAATACAGCCCCGGATAATCAGGACCTGAAGCGTAAACTTGGTCTTAGCGCAGCCGTTGCGCTGTCCGTAGGCACCACAATCGGCTCCGGCATCTTTTCTTCCCTTCAAACAGTTGCCGCGGCAGCAGGTTGTGCAGCATTTACCATTCTGGCTTTCGTTATCGGCGGGCTAATGCAGGTTCCGGCAAATCTTTGCTACGCAGAGCTTGCCACAGCCTATCCGGAAGACGGCGGCCAATACGTTTACTTCCGCGAAGCGGGTTCCCGCCCGCTGGCCTTCCTCTGCGGCTGGATCAGCTTCTGGGCAACCGACCCTCCGTCCATTTCCATTATGGCGATTGCCATCGCAAATTACCTTGCTTACTTCACAAACTTTTCAGGCCTCACGACGAAATTTGTCGCCACCGGTTTGGTGCTGATCTTTATGTTTGTGCATTTGCGCAGCGTGGAAGGCGGCGGTAAATTCCAGTCTTTTATCACCGCGTTTAAAATCCTCCCCTTCGCTCTTCTAATTGGTATCGGCTTATTCTATATCAAAGGCAACTATATTTCCGCCCCGGCCCTTGCGGGCGCTCCGGTTGGAATGACGGCTCTGCTGGCCGGCATTTCCGCCACTACATGGTCTTTCGATGGAATGGGCGCTGTCTGTTACATGACCGGCGAAATTAAGGAACCGAAAAAGACAATGCCGCGCGCTTTGATCATCTCCGTTATTACCGTAACCGTGCTTTATGTACTGCTCAGCACCGTTGCCACCGGGTTGCTTCCGCTGAAAGCTCTTGCCGAAAGCGACGCACCGGTAGCGCTGGCAGCCTCTCAGATCCCGTTAATTGGCGATGCAGCCGGCACAATCACAGCAATCATGGCCATTATCGTCATCATCGGCTCTTTGTCAAGCTGCATTATGTTCCAGCCCCGCATTGAGTACGCAATGGCGAAGGACGGCCTGTTCTTTAAATCCTTTGCAAAGGTTCATCCAAAGTGGGAAACCCCGTACTTTTCCATTCTGGTTCAATGCGCAGTTGCAATCGTTCTGATCTTCGCTTCCAGCCTGTCCGACCTGCTCGGCTACTTCACCCTTATTGCGCTGCTGAAAAACTTCATGACATTCGGCACTATCTTTGTCTTGCGCCGCAAAAAAGGATATGACCCGCTGTGGAAAATGCCCTGCGGCTATCTGATGGCCAGCATCGCAATGTTTATGACTGGAACGCTGATCGTTTCCACTTTCCTGTGGGCACCCATCCCCGGTTTAATCTGCGCAGCACTAGTTGTTGTAACCGGTTTGCCGGTCTTTTATTACTGGGATAAAAAAAATAACGTTTCAACAGAAAAAGCCGAATAAGCTTTATCGTAAACGATTCCCCCCTATGCTTGAAGGAATTTCCAAGTATAGGGGGTTTCGGAAAATGTACAGACATTCATTTTTTTCTTCCCAAATCGCTGTAAAAGTGGTATAATTTGTAAAACAATATATGTACCAAATCAAATGCTACGAAATTATATATTTATACCATATCGATTTAGGAGGAAATCCCATGACCAGCGAATTTCGCAGCCGTCCCAGAGACGAAGCCACAGAAAAAATTGAATGCTATATCATTGAACATAAACTTCCGCCCCATTCCAAGCTGCCTTCCGAGCGTGACATGTGCAAAATGTGGAATTTTAACCGTACAACGCTGCGAAGCGCGATCGAACGGTTGATTACAGAAGGAAAGCTGTACCATCGGAAAGGCTCCGGCACCTTTACCGCCAGCCCCAAGCTGATCCGTAATCTGCAGGATTTGAAACCCTTTTCCCACGTCGTGGCAGAAGCGGGCAAAAGGCTTACTACCCAGGTGATTTCCGCGCTTGTAATCGAAAGCAACAAGCAGATTACAAAAATGCTGCACCTGCCCTTGGGGCATAAAGTTTATGAGCTAACCCGCCTGCGCATTGTGGACGGGGAACCCGTGATTGTTGAAACCTGTTACGTGGACTTTGAGCGGTTTCCTGAACTAATCCATCACGATTTCGGTCAGGAATCCTTTTACGGGGTATTGGAAAACGATTACGGCGTCTGCATTGTAAAAGGCGAGGAAAAAATCGCTATTACCTATACGACCCCCGAAGAGTCCGAATACCTGAAAATTGAGGAAGAATCCCCCGTCTTTTTACTGACAGGGGTGGTAAAAGACGAAGAGGATGTCCCGATAGAATATTTTAAATCGGTTGTAAGGGCAGACTCGGTTCGTTTTGCGAGTGTGCTCACCCGATAGATTGGAGCATGAAAAATGAAAATAGCAGCAGTCGGCGACAACTGTATGGATGTTTACGAGAATTTAGGAAAAGCATTTCCGGGCGGTAACCCGGTAAACGTGGCTGTTTATTCGGTTCGCCTTGGCGGCGAGGCCTCTTACACCGGCGTAGTGGGCAACGATAAATACGGTAAAATCATGATCGATGCGCTAAATGCCAAGGGCGTAGACACATCTCACGTGAAGGTACTGCCGGGAAACACCGCGATTACACAGGTAGAATTGATTGACGGCGAGCGTGTGTTCGGCGATTATGACGAAGGCGTTTTAGCTCAGTTCAAGCTTTCCGACGAGGATATCGAATTTCTCTGCAGTCAAGACATGGTCGTTACCGGGCTGTGGGGCAAGATTGAAAACGACCTGTATAAAATCAAGGCAAAGGGAACCCCAATCGCCTTTGATTTTGCAAATAAACTGGACGACCCCGTCATTGAAAAGGCAATCTATCATGTCGATTACGCATTCTTTGCTTCCGATGACGGCGACACAGATTTCATCCGCAATTATATGAAAAAAATGCACGCGAAGGGGCCGAAAATCGTAACTGTTACTTTAGGGGACAAGGGCAGCATTGCCTATGACGGCGAGAAATTCACCACCTTCGGAATTGTACCCTGCGACGTAAAAGATACAATGGGCGCGGGCGACAGCTATATTGCCGGTTTCCTGAGGGGAATCCTTCAGGGAAAAGAACTGAAAGAATGCATGCACATGGGCGCGGCCAACAGCAGTATAACTTTGCAATACAACGGCGCATGGTAATCTTTCGGTAATCATTTCAAATAGGAAAGGAAGCAGAAATTCCTTTCTCCCTCCCTTGGCGGGGAAACGGAATTGATTCTACAGTATTTTGAAATTGCTATCTATTATGATTCGTTGAAGGAAGGAGTTGGCATAAATGAGTGTGACGGAAGAAAAAATTAGTTATCAGTCCCCTATTTATTTGCAGCTGCGGGAGGTTGTCCGCACGAAAATTGAAGACGGGGAATATCTGCCCGGCACCGCCATTCCCTCTGAAAATGAGCTGGCTGAAACATACGGTATCAACCGGCTGACCGTTCGCAACGCCATTGACGCGCTTGTCCACGAGGGACTTCTGAAACGGGTACAGGGTAAGGGTGTTTATGTCATGGGCGCAAAGGTTGAGCGCGACCTGGAAACACTAGGCGGATTTACGCAAACCATGCGTTCCAAGAACACCCATCCCACCACAAAGGTTCTGACAAAGGCACTGCGGGACGCCGGCGGCAAATACAGCCTGATTTTCGGGATCAAACCGGAAGATAAGCTGTACTACATCAAGCGCATCTGCTACGCGGACAACGAATCGATCTCCATAGAGGAAATTTTGATCCCGCAATACATTGTGCCGAAGCTGGAGGGAATTGATCTCTCCGTCTTCGGGATTTATGAGGTATATGATTTTTACGGAGTGAATCTCAAACGCGCCTACCAGACGCTGGACCTTGCCAAGCTGGAGCCAAAGGACGCGCGGATGATGGGGATTGATGCGTCAGAGCCGGTTTTTTTATTTAAATGCACCAGCTACGACGATAAAAACCGTGTAATCGAATTTACCCGCACTTATACACGAAGCGATAAATGCAATTTTTACGTACACTTCTATAAATAAGGGATTCACCCCTTCCTTTCCTCTTTGCTATTGCGAATGCCACACGAAAACAGATAAAAAGAGGTATAGAAATGAACAAAACATATTTTATGGGAATTGACACCGGAACTTTTGAAAGCAAAGGTGTAATTATCGATAATGAATGCAATGTAATCGCAACCCACGCCGCAGCACACGGTATGGAAAATCCAAAACCAAACTACTTTGAGCATGACGCCGACAAGGTATGGTGGCATGATTTCTGCCTGATCAGTAACGCGCTTTTGCAGAAAAGCGGCTTAGACCCAAAGGATATTCGGGCTATTGGCGCAAGCGCGCTGGGCGCAGACTGCCTGCCTGTTGACAAGGATTGCAACCCGCTGCGCAAAGCAATTCTATACGGCATTGACGCACGGGCCACCAAAGAAATGGAATGGCTGACGGAATACTACGGTGAAGACCAGATCAAAGCATGGTACGGCCGCCCGCTTTGCTCTTCCGACGTTATGCCGAAAATCCTCTGGATTAAGAATAATGAGCCGGAAGTTTACGCAAAAGCCCATAAATTCCTAACCGGCTCCAGCTTTATAACCGCAAAGCTCACCGGCAAATTTACCGTAGACCGTTTTCTTGGTCTTGCCAGCTTTAATCCGCTCTATCATTCGGACGGCACGCCGAATCCGGAAACCTGCAAGCCAATCTGCCGCCCCGACCAACTGGCAGATGTGATGAACACCGTAGATATCGCCGGTCACGTTACGGCAAAGGCCGCAAAGGAAACCGGGCTTGCCGAAGGAACCCCCGTTATCGTCGGAACGGACGATTCGGGCGCCGAGGCAATCAGCACCGGCGTTCTGCAGCCCGGGGATATGATGTTACAGTTCGGCTCCTCCATTTACATGATCCTCTGTACTGACAAACTGGTAAACGACGACCGTATCTGGCGCGAGGAATTCATTGTTCCGGGTACCTTTGACGTTTCCGCCGGCACAAACGCGGCCGGTACGCTGACGCGCTGGTATCGGGACAATATCTTTACCGACTGCCTTAAAGCGGAAAAGGAAACAGGCGTGAATGCGTATTCATCCATGATGGAAGGCATCGACAAGATTCCGATCGGCTGCGACGGGTTAATTACCCTGCCCTATTTTGCAGGCGAGCGTACGCCAATCAATGATCCGCTTGCGAAAGGGATGCTGTTTGGCCTTACGCTTTCGCATACGAGGCAGCATATGTACCGCTCCACACTGGAAGCCGTGGGTTACTCTATTAACCAGCACTTCAAAATTTTTGAAGAAGACAAAGTTCAAATTAACAAAATTATGGCTGTAGGCGGCGGAACAAAAAATCCGGGCTGGATGCAGATTGTCGCGGACATTACCGGCAAGACGATCGCAACCGCCGGCGTGACCATCGGAGCCAGTTTCGGCGATGCCATGATGGCCGCCATGGGTATCCATTTCTTTGACAGCTTTGCTGATTTGGCGAAGAAAATTAAGCCCGGCATTACCTATACGCCGAATATGGAAAATCATGAAAAATATAAAAAATATCAAAAGCTGTTTGATGAATTGTATCTTGCAACCAAAGATTTAATGCACCAGTTATAAGCTTTCCGCTCCGCCTGCCCCGTCTGCCCCGGCTATGGCGGCGGCTCCAAGAAGCAAACGCGTTTTTACCGCCTCCATAAGGAATATAAACCCGCATGAACTGCATCGTGTTCATGCGGGTTTTATCATTGTATAATTTATAAATACGGCCGTATATCAACGGAAAGCTGTTCCTCGGACTGGATGAGCTTTTTCGTAATATCTTTCACTTGTTCATCCGCCGCTTTATATTCATTTAAATAACGGCTCAATGATTTCACACCCATATTGCACCCTTCGGTAATTAAATCCGCTGCAGTCTGATCCGTCGGACTCATGGCAAGCTTTGCGTTGGTCTTTATCCAAGACATTCCTTTTGCTAGTGAACCGGGCTCTTCCCCACCGTCTCCATATTCATTCAATAAGCGGTGTGTTTCATTGCCCAGTTCCTCATGCAGATGCTTACAATCAATTAAAGCCTGTCCAAACTGCTGGTCTTTTACCTTTGGTAAAACCTCGTTGATTGAGCTCACCGCCATTTTGATTCCTGCATTGCACTCATTTAATAATTTTATCGTATCGTCGTTAACCATCGTTCCACCTCCTTCCGATGCAAAATTAGTATGCCCTTATCATCCCTTTTTCTCCCCACCATATTGAATTGTCACGTTCGGGTCGTGCTTTCTTTCCATGACATGCCGGGCTTTACGGTTGGTTACTGTGTCGAAAAGAATTGAAAAATCGTAATCCGGCGGATACAGTTCACTTGCCTGTGTTTTTAGGCGAAGCCTTTTCTGGTTAACCCATTTTTTAATGCCTTTGATTTGCACACCGACTTCTCCGCGCTCGTTCATTGGATGAAATACGATTCCGATTTCCCGACGTGGAAAAAAGATCACACTGTCCCCCAGTTCATATTTCTGCGTATTGGAAACCGCCTGCGGCTTATGTTTTTTAATTGTGGGAACCGGCGGCAAAACTGTTTCATTCTTGTTATCCTCAAAATCCGGCTGAAATGCGGCAATCGCCTCTGCCCGCCGACGATCCCGGTAAGCTTCCTGATAAGCCCGTTCCAACAAACGGGAGGGAAGTCCTAAGCGTTTTGCAATGTAGAGCGCACAACTCTCCCCGGCTCTGCCAATCTCCAGCCGATAGGTAGGACGAAGCGTTTCCCTGTCAAATGCCATACTCGCGTTGATCATCCCTGGTGCAGACTCCGCGTAATCCTTCACCTCCGGGTAATGCGTGGTTACGATAAACAGACAGCCCCTGCTGCCCAGTTCCTCCAATACCGCAATGGCAATCCCCATCCCTTCCGCCGGGTCGGTTCCAGAACCCAGCTCATCCAACAGAACCAAGCTTTCCCGCGTCGCGTGCCGAAGGATATCAATAATACGAGTCATGTGGGCAGAAAACGTAGACAGGTTCTCCGAGATGCTCTGCCCATCCCCTATGTCGCACAGATACGCGTTATTCATACTGAGGACGCTGGACGCATCTGCTGGAATGTGCAGGCCGCTCTGCGCCATCATCGAGAGTAATCCAACGGTTTTCAACGCGACAGTTTTTCCTCCGGTATTCGGTCCGGTGATTACCACGCCCAAACAGCTTTCGCCTAATTCAAAATTCAGAGGAACACAGGCTTTCCGGTCAATAAGCGGGTGCCTGCCGTTTTGAATCGATATTTTCCGTTCGGAAGAAATGCAAACCGGATGGGCATCCATCTGCGCGCTGAGCTTTGCTTTTGCAAATACATAATCCAATGTTTCCATTGCTTCCATATTCCGTTTCAAGTCCGGACTGTATTCATCAACCAATGCGGTTAGAGTAAAAAGAACTTTTCTTACTTCGTTATCTTCTTCAATTTGCAGTAAAGAAAGTTCCTCCTGCAATTTCGTTACTGCGGACGGTTCCATAAAGTACGTTCCTCCGCTTCCCGATACGCCCAGTATGCTTCCGCTGATTTGATTTTTATGCTCTTTTTTTACGGGGAGGGCAAACCGCCCGTTGCGCGTAAAGATAATCGAATCTGAAAACCATTGTTTTTTTCTATTCAGAATATCATTTAGTTTTGTCTGTACTTGTGCCTTTACGTTCTCAATTTTCCGGCGAAGATCGCGCAGGGCGGGGCTTGCGTCGCTGTCCACCTGATCATTCCGGATACACCGGTCAATTTCCTGCCGGAGTTCCGTCAAATCAGCCATGCTGTTCCCATAGCAGGCAATCGTACTTTCCAGCTCTTCCGCTTTTTTAAGGTAGGATTTCACCCTGTTGCAAGACACAATAAACTGCACAACCGAGATAAGCTGTTCGGGAACCAACATGGAACCTGTTTTCGAAAGCGTCAGGATTTCCTCAATCTGTGTCATGGCTGTCAGCGGAGGCGTTCCGCATACGTCTAAAATCCTCCTCCCCGCAGTAGTTTCTTCCATTTTTCGTACACATTCTCTCTCATCCAAACAAGGGGATAACTCCGCTAATTTGCCGCGTGCGCGCTCCGACATGGCGTTTTCGCAAAGCATTTTCTTTACTCTGGTAAATTCTAATATAATTTCTGTTGTATTCATTTTGTTACTCCATAAAATTAGATAATAAAAGCCCACAGGAATCATCCGCCGTCCTTTCAAAAAAACAGATTAACCAGAGTTCCCATCTTCATACTGGAAGGTCAAAGAAGGCAATTTTGTTTTCTGTTTCATCGGAAAATGGCAAAATGCTCCTGTGGGCATTATCATCCAAACAAAAAAGCATAACGGGACAATCCCATTATGCTCCTAGATCAGATAAAATGATAATCTCTTTTATCTGGCAATATATAACTGGATGGTTATATTACGGCAATAAACCGTATGGAAGCAATCTGTAAGGGCGGAAGTCCGACGGTGCAAGTATAGAAAACCCGTACCGCTAAAAGGCATAGCAAACACGCGGAATAACCGCTTATTGCTCACCTTCTACAACTATTTAGTTGTTTTTCACCTTTACAGACAGCGCCGACATCAAAACCAACCTTCCTAATTTTAAATTATGAGAATACTATACCATTCCTTTTTCCAGATGTCAATACGAAACTCTTTGTTACTGGAACAGAATGGTTAAACGAATTTGAATATTTCTTGCGTGGAGAAGAAATTCCTATAGTCCTAAATTTTACCCTACACAATTTTTGACTTGCATAATTTCAAAACATCTTATAAATTCTTGTAATATAATGTAATCAAGAGAAAAAAGAAAACCGCACCAAACAGCTGATAAATGGCTATCTGATGCGGTTTTTTCGTGGTGGGCCATCAAGGACTCGAACCTTGGACCGACCGGTTATGAGCCGGTTGCTCTAACCAACTGAGCTAATGGCCCGAGCAAAAAGTTACCGCCGCTAATTTAATAACGGCGGCTTTACTTTTCTGGCTCCCCAAGTTGGACTCGAACCAACGACCCTGCGGTTAACAGCCGCATGCTCTACCGACTGAGCTATTGAGGAATATTTGTGTTGGCACCTTCCTATTGTCCCGGGCCGTTGCCAGCCAAGTAT
>NZ_SRMQ01000014.1 GCF_004768785.1 Caproiciproducens galactitolivorans | reverse complement strand
AAATATTAGTTGGTGCTGATGATGATGAGGGTCCACCCGTTCCCATTCCGAACACGGAAGTTAAGCTCATCGATGCCGAAGATACTTGGCTGGCAACGGCCCGGGACAATAGGAAGGTGCCAACACAAATATTCCTCAATAGCTCAGTCGGTAGAGCATGCGGCTGTTAACCGCAGGGTCGTTGGTTCGAGTCCAACTTGGGGAGCCAAGAAAGCCACCTGTCTTACGACAGGTGGCTTTTTTACATATGGTACTGTTCGCAGCAAATATATAAGGCGGGTTTTGTAATTTCGTGTGAAGATTGCGAGAAGCAAAAAAGCAAATATCGGAAGTATAGTGTAGAGTAAATGCTGTATTCTTTCAGCCTGCTTTCCTGAGTTGAAGGCGGCGTCAATATTCCTCATTGCTTTTCTATCGTTCTTGCTTTATACTTAATTTAAAATAAGGATGAGGTGTAAATATGATCGGTATTATCGGGGCCATGGAAATTGAAGTGGAAAATTTGATTTCGGTTATGACCGACCGGAACTCGGAGACAATCAGCGGAATCGTTTTTTATATGGGAAAAATTGAAAATACCAACTGCGTTGTAGCGAAATGTGGAGTCGGCAAAGTAGCCGCCGCCGTCTGTGCACAGACCATGATTTTAAAATATGGAACAGACGCGTTGATTAATGTCGGTGTGGCGGGCGGTATCGGAAAGGAAATCCATATTGGCGATATCGTTGTCTCGACCGGGCTGGTACAGCATGATATGGATACTACTGCACTCGGCGACGAAAAGGGCCTGATCAGCGGGCTGAACCTTGTTACGATTCCAGCCAGCAAACGTCTTTCCTACCTTGTTGCTGCTACGGCACAGAATATCTACGGGAAGGGCGTACATACCGGAATTATCGCAACCGGCGACCAGTTTATCGGCGATGTCGGCACGCTGAATAAAATTGCGGAGGAATTCGGTGCGTCAGCCTGTGAAATGGAAGGCGGCAGTATTGCGCAGGTTTGTTATATGAATCAGATAGAATTTGTGGTTATCCGCGCCATATCGGATAACGCGAATGAAGCGGCAAAGGTGGATTTCCCTACATTTGCTGCGAGCTCTGCCCGGAAATCGGCGGAGCTGATTCGGAAGGTCCTTCCCAACATATAAAAGAGGTGAAAACCATGAAGGTGATCGACATTTCGCGTGAACTGTTTTCAGCTCCCGTTTATCCCGGCGACCCCATTCCCCGCCGCGACAGGCTGCGCAGAATGGATTTGGGCGATATTTGCAATCTTTCAGGGTTTTACACAGGCTGTCACGCTTCAACCCACATAGACGCTCCAAGCCACTTTATTGAGGACGGAAAAACAGTTGACCAATTGGAACCGGAACGTTTTCTCGGTGAGTGTACGGTTATAGAGATGCAGGGGATTATTACCGGCTCGGATATTGACCGTATCCTGCCGATTGCCAAAAAGCGGATCCTGTTTAAAGGAGAAGAAAAAGCGCTCCTTTCCGAAAGCGGAGCGTTTGCCTTGACCGACGCCGGTATTTTGCTGGTGGGTACGGATTCTCTCAGCATTGAAACGGACAAGGACGAAGCCTATCCGGCCCACCGGGAGCTGTTGGGCGCCGGGATTCCGATACTAGAGGGCTTGAACCTTTCCGAAGTGGAACCGGGTAACTACCGTCTGATCGCCCTGCCATTGCTCCTAGGCGGCGCGGAGGCCTCCCCGGTACGCGCGGTACTGGTGGCGGAATAATTACCCGCGTGTGCTTCCAATCGGTTATGCTTATTTATAAAATGAAAGAGGGCATGGAATCAAGGAATCCCATGCCCGTTTTTTCTTCTTTTTTATTTATAATGGCGCACAACAGCCGTGACTTTGCCCAGAATCGAAACTTCCTTCGCGTAAATTGGCTGATAAGCCGGGTTTTCCGCCTGAAGCCGGATACCGTCCTTTTCGCGGTAAAATCGCTTTACGGTCGCTTCGTCCTGAATCATTGCGACGACAATTTCGCCGTTATTTGCGGTGGCGGTTTTCACCGCTATGACAATGTCGCCGTCCAGAATACCCGCGTTGATCATGCTGTCGCCGCGGACGTTTAGTGCAAAATATTCCGAACTGCTTCGGTTATTGCTGGGAGCATAGGGTACATAGCCTTCAATCTCCTCTATGGCGAGGATCGGCTGCCCTGCGGCAACCCTGCCGACAATGGGAACTTGGATTGTACTTTGCTCGCCTGCAAGATGGATTGCACGGTTTAAGCGGGCGTCGCGAGTAATATAGCCCAAGCGTTCCAATGTTTTCAAATGGGCATGCACACTTGAAGTGGACCGAAGTCCCGTTGCTTTGCATATTTCGCGCACGGTCGGCGGAAGTCCGCCCTCCGTCCTGCTTTTCAGGTATTCATAAACTTTTCGCTGGCTTTCGGTCAACACACAGCGCGCCCCCTTAAAAATCCTTATATAAACATTATAACATAAAATTAGAAGAAATCAAACAAACGATGTAAAACCAAAAATTCATAAGAAATTCATAGCTATTTAACAACTCAAAAGCGCATTGCTATATAATAGAGATGTAATCAAGGATATGGAGCCGCACCATTACTTGATACATGTTCTACCCTCCTCAATATACCCCTCAAGCTAATGAAGAAGGACCCAATCATTCGGACTGGGTTCTTTTTCTTTTTTATTTTGTCAAAAATTCACTTCCATTTCCGAATAGACCGCCTATTATGTGGTCAAAATAGTATCGGAGGTGGCACGAATGGATAATTTACATCTGCTAAACAATAAACCAAAAAAGGATAATTCCAGAGGGTTTTATATTGCGCTCGGTGTATGCCTGATTGCAATCGGCGTGGCGGCATGGACAACCTATGACAGCGTAGTGAATTACGCGGCTCCCAATGAAGGAACAGTCAGCAGTAAGCAGGTTCAGCATACGAATGAAGCGGTCAGCGGCATTAAAGTGTACGAGGAGGAATCCTCGGAACCGGCACCGGTGATTTCATCTGAACCGGCGCCAAAAGTAAAAGAGGAAGTTTCAAAAGCGCCTGTAACTCCGCCCTCCAAGGTACCCGCTAAGCGTACGGAGGCGAAAGTATTAACTTTTACCAGCCCGGTTGAAAAAACGGTTACCCAAGGCTTCAGCGGCCAGAATCCGGTCTATTCCAAAACCTTCAAGGATTGGCGCGTGCATACAGGCACGGATTTTGCGGCGAAGCCGGGGGATACCGTAAAGGCCGCCGCGGACGGTACGGTTAAGGATATTGTGTCGGACGATTTTTACGGAAACACCGTAGTTGTCATGCACGACAATATAGAAACAAGCTACTGCGGCCTTGGCACTATAATTGTCCGTAAAGGCGAAGTTTTAAAACAGGGTCAGAAAATTGGCACGGTGGGTATTACGCCTTTTGAAAGTGCTGATGCTTCGCATATGCATCTTTCCATGAAAAGAGACGGAAAATACATTGACCCACTCTCTGTTATTAAATAACACACGCCCCCGATACGATTAGGGGCGCTGCAAGGTCACGGAGCCGATTGGTTCCGCGGCCTTTTTCATTTGTGAAAGCCTCTGTATTGTGCTATAATAGAACTTGAATGTATGAATCGCACAAAAAATGTCGAATTTTTTATTTACAGTTTGTTAATGATTTATACATTATCTGTTACCATAACCATTTTATACTTGTATTGTCGGGAAAGGTTATGGAAAGGAGGCTAATGATTGAAGAAGGGAAATACAACCCTAGTGTGCGTTACGGGGCAGCGTGACTGCGACAGGTTGATTCGGGCCGGCAGGAAAATTGCTGACGAAACTTCCACTTCTCTGCAAGTTCTTTGCGTGCAGCCAACTTCCGCAGGGGATGAAAGCTGTGAGGAGCTTGAGTATCTGAGGCAGACGGCACGTGACGCACAGGCGGAAATGACCGTGTATTTTAACGACGATGCGGCATTGATCGCCGTGGGGTTTGCAAAACAAATCGGTGCTGTCCATATTGTAACGGGAATGCCGGAAGCACCGGTGAATGGATTTGTTGAGCTAATTCATAAGCTTTTGCCCAAAGTACCTGTTTCCATGGTTGGAAAAGAAGGGACGATTTATAATATTTGTCCTACTGGTAAAAAACAGCAGACAGTAAAACTTGCTATGCAGAATTAATACATATGAACCGAGCGCCGGAGCGAGAACTCCGGCGCATTATTATTCCCTGTTGCGCTCCTTAAAATGACCGTACGGAAACATCTGGACGGCTACGGGCTTGTTGTCCGGGGGCTTGAAGATCCAGCGCGCCGAAAACGTTTGCGAAGGGCGCAGAACCGATAAAAAACTTGCAAATCACTCCAAAATTGTTTATTATTATTAATATGTCTGATTCTGAATGTAAGGTGATTTTTTGTATAAAGGATGCATTTTCGATTTGGACGGAACACTAGCGAACACACTTGCGTCCATTGCTTACTTTGCAAACACCGCTCTGCAGAAGTGCGGCTACGAAACCATTGCGGTAGACAAATACCGGTATCTGGTTGGAAACGGCGCGGACAGGCTGTTGCATAATATGCTGGCTACTGTCTGCGGCGCAGGCGGATACGGCGAAGAAGATGTCCAAAGGGTGCGCAAAGTATACGACGAGCTGTACGAAGGGAACCCAACCTATTTGGTTACAAACTACCCCGGCATGCGCGAAACAGTAGAAAAGCTGAAAGCCGCCGGGCTGAAGCTGGCGGTGCTTTCGAATAAGCCGCATAACTGCACAACAGCCATTGTAGAATCCATTTACGGAAAACTGTTCGACTGCTGCTACGGTCAACGCCCTAAGGTTGCACGGAAGCCTTCGCCGGACGGCGCCCTGCTAATTGCGGATGAACTTCAAATTGAACCGAAGGACTTCCTTTATATCGGGGATACGAATACCGATATGAAAACCGGTGCCGCCGCCGGAATGGATACGGTAGGGGTGCTTTGGGGCTTTCGGGACGAAAAGGAATTACGGGAAAATCAGGCAAAATTTATTATTCAAAGGCCGGAGCAAATTTATGGTATAGCTGCCAGCAGCATGAGGTGATTCATGAAGTGGCTTCAAAATTTTCTTAAATCCGACCACAGGCTTGGCTTTCGAGTGGTAAAGACAGGAATTGCCGTTACGCTCTGCGTTGTCTTATCCACTTTTTTTAAGCTGGATCAGCCGTTTTTTATGGTAATTGCCGCAGTTATGACGATGGGGAAATCCATTGACGCGTCAATAAAATCCGGTCGCAATAAAATAATCGGCGTTGTAATTGGCGCGGTGATCGGCTATGGTCTTGTTTCGGTGTCCCCGGCGAATGCGGGACTGTGCGGCGTGGGAATCATCTTAACGCTGTATCTGTGCCATTTTTTCCGCCTCGACGGTGCGGCGACGCTGTCCAGCTTTGTTTTTACGGCGATCATGTTCCAGTTGGGAACCCCGCTTATCGGCGCGATAAACTGTTTTATTGGAATTGTTGTCGCTATTGTTGTGAATCTGGTTATGATGCCGCCCAATTACGCGGAGGAAATCAAAAAATCCTATGATCAGCTCTGCGCTATGATTGAGGAATCCATGGGGAATGCCGCCGAGATTCAGCAGATTGATATCGGCGCGGTGGAAGCCGGCATCCAAAAGCTGAACTACAATGTGCGAATGTACATTGCGCAAGCGAAATTCCTTCGATGGAACGACGACGAGGTATTCAAAATATCCTGTAAAATTTCCACCTATAAGATGATTCTGGACGAGTTAAGGGCGATTGAGGTTATGGAACTGACGGAGGATGCCCTAAAACCCGGTTCAGAGCTTTTTACAGTTTATCATTACCATATGAACCGGATGCAAAGGCTTTTGGAACATGTGCGGAAGCCATAATAAAAAATACGAAATATAAGAATGGGACTTTCCATTTGGAAAGTTCCTTTTGTTATTGAATCTTTGCCGCCGCGGCCATCAAGGCGGAGGCAATCTGCCCGGCGGAAGAAATGCCGCTGTTCGCATTTTCCACAACGATCGCAAAGGCGAGGGGCGTGTTCGGGTTGGAGGAGAAGCCCACCATCCAGCCGTTCGGCTTTTTGCCGTGCCCCACTTCGGCGGTTCCGGTTTTCGCGCATACAGAAAGGTTTGGGAACATTTTGTCGCCGTAGTAGTTTGAAACATTATACCGCATGTATTCTTTCAGCCGATTGGCGGTGGAAGCCTTCAGCAGACGATCCCCTTCATGGGTATGTCCGCTTTTTGTTGTCAGCCCGAGCGGGGAAGTGATACTGCTGATTACATACGGCTTTACGGGCACACCCTCGTTCGCAATCGCGCCCATAATCAGGAGCATATGATACGGATTCGTCAGGTCGGTGTATTGCCCGACGCCTGACCAAGCAAGCTCATTGGGTTTTGCTCCGGTTACATTGTAAACGCTTTTGCTGGTGGGAATTCCGTCAAGATCAAAGCTTTTGTTGAAGCCCATTTCGTTTGCGATGGCGTTCATCTTATCGCTTCCAAGCTCCACCGCGATTTGCGCAAAGGCAATGTTGGACGACTTTGCAAGCGCGTTCTTAAAGTTCAGCTTTCCATACGAGGAAACGTCGGTAATTTTGTTTCCGTTAATCAGGATGCTTCCCTTGCAGTCCCATGTCCGGCTGTCCAGATCCGGGATGTTCTCGATTGCACAAGCCGAAGTAACCAGCTTGAAAATGGAACCGGGCGTATAAGAGGAGGAAAGTACGCGGTTCAGGTATACGCCGCTGTATTTCCCCGATTTGTCCGTATCCAGATCCTTTGGTGGATTCTGCGGGTCAAAGTTCGGGGAGCTTACCATGCAGAGCATTTCCCCGGTTTTATAATTATAGATCGCGACCGCGCCGCTGCGGTTGCCTAGCTTTTGCAGGGCCAGCTTGCTCAGCGCGCTATCGAGTGTCAGCTTGATATTGCTGCCGCCGCTTTTTTCGGTCGGCGTTGCAAGCCCGGTAATAAGATTGTAGCCGGAAAGTTCGGAGCGGTAGTTGTATTGTATGCCGGTGGAAATATAGCCCTTGGTGTCGCCTACGGCGTGAAGCATGGCGCGGCGGACAGTTTCGTCGCTGTTGTATATCCGTTTGCCGTTTTCGCTCTTCGCCAGCACGACATTGTTGCGGTCGAGGATTTCTCCCCCGTTTGCAAGCTGGGAGCCGCTGGTCAGATGCTTGTTGAAGGGCTGCATGGCCCAGGTTGGGCCGTTTGTAACCAAGCCGTGGACAAGGTATCCCAGTCCGACAAAGAAGCACATCCCTAGAATCCAGAGGATTAATGAGCGGATTCCGGTCGTTTTCATCAGTTCTTCCTCCTTGCCGCGTAAGTGCGTTCATCGCTTGCTTTAATAAATGCCAGCAGTCCCCAGACCGCCATAACGCTTGAACCCCCAAGGCTGATTAAGGGCAGGGTAACGCCGGTTAACGGCAGCACATCGGTCGCGCCGAACACATTCAGGCAGGTTTGGAACAGCAGCATGCCGCCCGCCGCACAAGCGGAAATGGAGTAGAATGTTGAGCGGCTGCGGGTTGCGTCCGAGCGGGCGTAAAACATCACGAACGCGATGGTTATTACAAGGAGCAGCGCGAAGGCCAGTCCAAGTTCTTCGCAGAGCATACCGAAAACCAAGTCGCTTGTGCCGGCAAACACGTTTTTTAAATAGCCTCGTCCGATGCCCATTCCAAACAGCCCGCCGCTGGAAGCGTAGCTTAACACGCGGGTCTGTTGGTAGCCGCCGGAGTCGTTCACATGCTCCCAGACATGTCCCCAGGCGTTTATGCGATCCGCAACGTAGGGCTTGAATTTCAGAATGAGGAAAGCGCCGAAAGCCGCAACGGAACAGATCAGCGCGATAGTACGCAGGCTGCCGGAGCGCATGAAGGCGATGATCAAGAAGGTTACGAAGAATATGCAGGCCGTGCCGAAGTCGCGCATTAAAAATAACGCGCCCATGCAGACGGCGGAAAAACCTATGAATCCGGTTAAGTTCCGGGCGGTCTGCAGGTGGTCCAGCGTGGAAGCCCCCACAAAGATAAAGGCGATTTTAATAAATTCAGAGGGCTGCACACTTAACGGGCCGAATTTAATCCAGTTGCGCGCGCCGTTGTGCGTGCGCGCCAAGAGCAGGTTTGCTATGAAAAGCAGAATGGCAAAGCCTGCAATTGCCAGCCGCCAGCGCATTACGCGGTCAAGGTCGCTCAGAAATTGGATCATAACGCAGAACAATACGATCCCGCCTGCAAGCGCCCCGAGCTGGGTAAAGGTGCTTTTCACGTCCGTTCCGGAAATGAGGAGGAGCCCCGTGCCGCTTAAAAGGAACGCGATGGTTTCCAGCTCAAAGCTGACGCGCCCTAGACCTTTGATGGAATAAAAGTACAATCCCCATTCCAGCCCCAGTAGGCCGCCGAAGGGAAGTAGTGGCGTGGGGCTGAATTTGCCCGTTGCGAAACAGGCCTGAAAAACCAACAGAATCTGGATGAACGTGACCGAGAGCAGAAGTCCGAACGGGGACGCCGCGCGGCGCCGCACCCATTTGCGTTTCTTTGGGTTATTGTTTGCCCGCTTCAGCATCAATGCCGTAGAACCCATTGCCATCACGTCCCCGGGCATCACCTGATACGGGCCGTTTATTTTGGTGCCGCTTACGAAGGTACCGGATTTTGAACCGGTGTCGGTAATAATCCACCCGCTTTCGCGCCGCATCAGGACGGCGTGGTCACGGCTTGCAGTAGGGTCGTTCAATACGATATCGCAGCTTTTGCTGCGCCCGATGGAATTTTCCCAGTATAAAACAGGAATCACTTCATGTGTTACCATGTCTTCCAATATTACGACGGGGTCTTCCCGTCTGCGACCGCGTTTGAGCGACGCAAAGCACCTGCATATTACGATGAGTGACGCAAACGGTACAATCACGCGGAAAGCGAAAAGTACCAAGTCAAAAGAAGTTTGAATTACAGGTAAGTCAAGCGTCAAGGAAACGCCTCCTTCCTAATTTGGAGCAAAGCCTGCCTTTGCTTGTTTTCCTATTATACAATGTTTTATTTGCAAAGTAAACGGAGGGGACATCGTCCCCTCCGCTGCTACATTATTCTTCTGTAAGGCCAAGCTCGCGCATAAATCGGGGCAGGCCTGCTTCAAAGTTTACGCCGTACCGGAAGTCCGTACCGGCGTTTCTGGTTCGCCGGACGCAGCCGGCCGTATAATCCACCGCAACCTGCATGGCGTTTTGCAGCCGCATCTGATTCAGAAGCCCCGCTAAAAGCGCGCTGGCGAAAATATCCCCTGTGCCGTAGTAATGCCCTTGAATCTTCTGGGAAAACGCATAGCTGACTTCGTCGGTTTTGCGGGTGTACCCCGCCGCGCCAATCAGGCTCTGATTGAACCATACTCCGGTAAGAACCACCTGTTCCGGGCCAAGGTCGCTCAGCCGCCGCAAAATGCAGTCAATGTACTCGCGGGTATAGGGGCCTTCGTTGTATTCGCTGCCCAGCAGATATGTCGCCTCCGTCATGTTCGGCACGATCAGGTCGGCTTTACGGCAGAGCTGTTTCATCCCATCCGACATCTCAGGGGTGATCGTCTTATACAATACGCCTTCGTCCGCCATCACGGGGTCGACCATGATGAAATTGTTTTCCGTTTTAAAGGTATCAAAGAAATCTGATACAATCTGGATTTGTTTACTCGAGCCTAAAAATCCGCTGTAAATTGCGTCGAAACGCAGTCCAAGCTGTTCCCACTGCCTTGCAAAGCCGGGCATATCTTCGGTCAGATCCCGATAGGTATATCCCGCAAGCCCGCCTGTATGGGAGGACAGCACAGCGGTTGGAAGGGCGCAGACTTCGATTCCCGCAGCGGACAGAATGGGCAGGGCAACCGTAAGCGAGCATTTGCCGAAGCCGGAAAGGTCGTGGATCGCCGCAATCCTCTTTTGTGTATCCATGGAAATCACCTCATACGTTATACAATTGTATACGCAATCATATGGGAAATGGGAGTGAAAAATGTAAAGCCCGTGAAATATCGCGGCGGGTTATATTTTTCCGGCAATTTCCCCGGAATGCTTGTAAATGCTGCGGGCGGGCACATAACCGCGCACCATGGAAAGGGGATAAATAGTGCTTTCCCTGCCGATTACCGTTCCGGGATTCAACACGGAGTTGCAGCCGACTTCCACGTGGTCGCCGAGCATGGCGCCGACTTTTTTCAGGCTGGTTCCCAAGCGTTCGCTTTCCACGCTGATTTTTACAAGCGTCTTATCCGATTTTACGTTTGAGGTAATGGAGCCGGCGCCCATATGGGACTTGTATCCCAAAATGGAATCGCCGACATAATTGTAATGCGGCACCTGAACGCCGTCAAACAGAATTACGTTTTTTAGCTCTGTGGAATTTCCCACAACGCATCCAGCGCCAACCAGCGCGTTTCCGCGGATAAACGCGCAGTGGCGAACCTCCGTATCCGGCCCGATGATCGCGGGGCCGTTGATAAAGGCGGAAGCAAAAACCTTCGCGGATTTTGCAATCCAAACGTTTTCGCCGCGCTTTTCATATTCCTCCGGGGACAAGGTCTGCCCTAACTGAAGGATGAATTCGCCGATTTTCGGCAGGGCTTCCCACGGGTAGCTCAGCTTTTCCAGAAGCGGCGCCGCCGCCGTATGGCTAAGGTCGAAAAGGCTTGCTATGGTAAGTTTATCATACATTTGAAAGGTTCCTCCATGTATTCATTTCTTACCATTATATTTTGATTTTCTTTGAAAATCAATTGCGAAGTTCTTTTATAAGCCTTTTTATTTTCAGAAGGTCGCCGGTTTCCGGCAGCTTTCCGCCGCTGAGGGTTGCTGCCTCAAGATATGGCCCGCTGAGAACAGCCGAACCGCCCGCCGCGGTTTGTGTGAAATAATCGCACAGAAGGCGGTAGTCATAGTCCGTCACGGTGCCGGAGCCGTCCAGATCGCCGGGGATCACTACAATATAGGCGGTTTCCGTTTTGCCACTTAAAATGGTTTGGACAATCTGGCCCGTTCCGAGCGGGCCGCTTTTTATCTCTGTTCTGTCTTCGGCCGACAGGACCCGGACTTTTCCGCCTTGCTTGTTCGCATCCAGCGCGGACTGGAGCGCTTCGATTGTCACCGGCTTTTCAAAGCGGTAAGTCTGGATGGAAGAAGGAAGCTCCGCCGCCGGCTCCGAAGGGGCGGAGGAAGCCGGCGCATCGCTTGATGCGGAACCGGGGCCGGGTTCCGGTTCGGGAGCTTCCGACGTAATCGACATGCCGTTTGTCTCTTGGAAACGGTAAACGGACGCCTTCGTGCCGGCGTCGATTGTTTGCCCGGCGGGGGCGGTAACAAGGGAAAGCTTCCCGTCCGCTTCCGCGTGGAAATCCCGCGTGAAGTCAAAGGTACAGCCAAGAATTTTATTATAAATCCGTTCGCCGGTTTTCATATTGAGGCGGTAGATTAACGCGTTGGAGTCGGAGTTCAGTTCCATCCCGACAATATAAAGGAAATCCCCGTATGGAGAAGCTTTTTCGTAGACATATTTCAAATTCTGCACCGGCCTGCTGCAAGATAAATCCATGCCGCCGTCTTTGTCCAGCAGGGCGGCCATCGTTTTTTGGCTACCGTCGGAGCTGAGTAGGACAAATCCGCCGTCCGGGCGGTGAAAAAACAGATGCTTTTCTGGCAGGTAAAGGCTGGGGTCAACGTCCTCCAGCGCAGGGTAATTTTCAGCAAAGCAGGTGAGTGCGGCTGTCACAGGAAGAATCATAATAAAGAAAATCAGCAGGCACAACAGAAAATGGCTTTTGCGCTTTTTATTCATCTTTTGACACTCCTCGACATTTAATTGCCTATCAGCATTATACTCGCAATATATGACAAAAAAGCATTTTGTGAAATTATTTCATGCAAAAATTGCACAAAAAACAGGAACCGGTTGCAACCAGTTCCTGTTTTTTATGGGGAGGAGTTGTATTGAAAAGGTCGTGACAAATCCTTGTCACAAATCTCGTACTTAAAGTTAGATATTTACTCTGTCTGGATTCTATTATAGTACCCATGTTTTGCAATGTCAATGAATTAACAATCGATTTTTTAACAATCTCTCATTTGTATAAAACGTAGTTTTTTGTTCATGGGATTTAGTTATTATTGACGAAGAAATCAGAAAAAAAACCGCACCAGCTTCGACAAAATCAGAGATTTTGCCATGCTATTCTTGGATGCCGGGAATCTTCGGAAGGGAGTCAAAACCGGCCTGCAAATCCTGGTCCGAAGGGATAGAATCGGTCATTTTCCCTTCCAGGTAGGAAGCATAAGCCGCCATATCGAAATAGCCGGTTCCGGTCAGCCCAAACAGGATGGTTTTCGCTTCGCCGGTTTCCTTGCATTTTATCGCTTCGTCAATCGCGCAGCGGATGGCATGGGCGCTTTCCGGCGCGGGGAGAATGGTTTCCAGCTTGGCAAACAGGATTGCCGCGTCAAATACCTTGCTCTGTTCCTCGGCGCGCGCTTCGTCCAGATAGCCGTCATGGTACAATTTTGAAAGGATCGGCGACATCCCGTGATAGCGCAGCCCGCCCGCGTGGTTTGGCGATGGGATAAAGCCGCTGCCGAGGGTGTACATTCTTGCAAGCGGAGTAACCTTGCCCGTGTCGCAGAAATCGTAGGCGTAGCGCCCGCGCGTGAGCGAGGGGCAGGAAGCGGGTTCCACCGCGATGAAATACGGGTTTGCCCGTCCCAGCAGCTTATCCTGCATAAACGGTGCAATCAAGCCGCCTAAGTTGGAGCCGCCCCCGGCACAGCCGATCACAATGTCCGGGTATTCTCCCAGCAGTTCCATGGCCTTTTTGCATTCCAGCCCGATAATGGATTGATGCAGTAAAACCTGATTGAGTACGGAACCCAGCACGTAGCGGCATCCGGGAGTGCTTACCGCCCTTTCAACTGCTTCCGAAATCGCGCAGCCAAGGCTTCCGGTGGTGTCGGGTTTTTCCGAAAGAATCGTGCGGCCGGCTTTTGTCGTGTCGCTGGGGCTGGCGGTTACCGTTGCGCCGAAAGTCTGCATAATTGTCTTCCGGTACGGCTTCTGGCTGTAGGAGGACTTTACCATGAACACATCCAGATGGATTCCGAAGTATGCGCAAGCCTCGGCCAGCGCGGTCCCCCACTGACCGGCCCCAGTTTCGGTTGTAAGGGCCGTCAAGCCTTGCTCCTTCGCGTAATATGCCTGTGCGACGGCGGAGTTGAGCTTGTGGCTTCCGGAAGTGTTTCCGCCTTCGAATTTAAAATAAATCTTTGCAGGCGTTTTCAGATGCTTTTCCAGCGCATACGCGCGGCAGAGCGGGGAGGGGCGGTACGCCCTGTAAACTTCCTGAATCGGTTCGGGAATATCAAAATAGGCTGTGGTGCAGTCCATTTCCTGCTCCGCCAGTTTCTCACAGAAAATGGGATAAAGCTCTGCTGTGCGGATCGGCTGGAAGGTGGCGGGATTCAGCAAAGGGTCGGGCTGGGATTTCATATCCGCCCGAAGATTGTACCACTGCTTCGGCATCTGCTCCTCGGCTAAAATTATCCTGTGTGGGATCTTTGTCATAACAATTCTCCTTTCGTAAACGGGAATAAAAAACGCCCTTGCCCCTAAATCATTAGGGACAAGAGCGATTGCTCCTGCGGTACCACCCAAATTGCGCTTTTAGCGCCGCTTTTTCCACGCACCATCATGCGTGCTCCCTTGGTAACGGGCGGAGTTCCCGTCAGCAGCTACTCGCTTCCTTTCACGCTGCCCTCGTAAGTCCATTCGACAAGCCCCGTTTTGCCGCAATTCCACCGCCTGCGGCTCTCTTGGAAAACGCTTTGCCTGTTTACTACTCTTACTCATCGGTTTTTCTTATTTGCCTTATTATAGGAGGAGTGATCGAAAATGTCAAGGGGAAGTTTTGATTCTTATGAATTTGGGCTGTATTGTTTTTCTAAGGGTATAATGATAAAATGATGACACAATAAACGGCAGGAAAATCTGCTTATGAGGGAAAGATATGGACTTAAAGAAGAATGATTTCATTGATTTGGAAATAACGGGATATACAGCGCAGGGGAGCGGCGTCGGCCGATATAACGACATCGCGGTTTTCGTTCCGCTTGCGGCGAAGGGCGACCGGCTGCGTGTAAAAATCCTAAAAACTGCAAAAACATACGCCTTCGGGCGAATTGATAAAATCTTAAAGGCATCGGAAGACCGGATTGCGCTTGACTGCGCACAGTTTGCCCAGTGCGGCGGATGCGTTTACCGGCATATCGATTATACTGCCGAGCTGCAAGCGAAACAACAGATGGTGCAGGACGCGCTGGAACGCATCGGCGGGTTCCGCAAGATTGCGGTTCGGCCGATTGTCGGCGCAAAGGCTCCCGACCGTTACCGTAATAAGGCACAGCTTCCCATCGGGTGCGGGCCGGACGGCAAAATCCGGATGGGATTTTTCGCAAATCACAGCCACCGGATCATTCCCTGCGAGGAATGCCTGTTGCAGCCGGAAGAATTTACTGCGGCGATGGAAGCCTTTCGGCAATGGGCGGAGCAAAGCGGGGACAGCGTTTACGAGGAAGAAACCGGGAAAGGCAGGCTTCGGCACCTGTACCTGCGGAAAGCGAACGCGACCGGGGAAGTGATGGCCTGTGTTGTTGTAAACGGGAACGGCGTGCATTATGAATCGGAACTGGTCAACATATTGAAAGAAAAAGTGCTCGGATTAAAGAGCGTAATTATGAACGTTAACCGCGAAAAGACGAATGTGGTGCTGGGGAAGGAGTGCCGCACAGTGTGGGGCAGCGACACGATTACGGATACCTTGTGCGGGCTGAATTTCCACATATCCCCTATGTCCTTTTACCAGGTCAACCGTGACCAGGCGGAGCGGCTGTATACGATTGCGGGAAAATATGCCGGGCTAACCGGGAAGGAGACCCTTTTGGATCTTTACTGCGGTACCGGAACCATCGGGCTTTCCATGGCGAAGAATGCGGCGAAAGTTATCGGCGTGGAAATTGTGGAGCAGGCGGTAGAGGACGCGAAAAGGAACGCGCAGGACAATCGGATTGATAACGCCGAATTTCTTTGTGCGGATGCTGCCGAAGCCGCTTCCATGCTGAAAAACCGGGGTGAGCGACCGGATGTGGTCATCATTGACCCGCCGCGCAAGGGCTGCGATGCTTCGTTGATTGAAACCATAGCCGGGATGGCGCCGCAGCGCGTGGTCTATGTCTCCTGCGACCCGGCCACCCTTGCCCGCGACCTGAAGCTTTTCTTCCAGAAGGGATATAAACCACAGCAGGTAACCCCGGTGGACATGTTCCCGCGCACGGCGCACGTTGAGTGTGTGGTATTGATGTCAAGGGGTGAGAAGTGAGAGTATAAAAAGTCCAGTAAATAGTTCTTTATGGACTTTGGAACTTTCGTGTGCTTTCTCGCCATACAACAAACCGTCCATATACGCCATTTTTACAGTCCATCAATATCCTTCCTCGGTTATTTTAAGAGCAACGTACCCGATTTCCAGGAAGAGCTGGGTGTAATTGATGCCATATCTTCGCAATTCCTCGGTCATGGAAGCCCTTGCGTTTTTGTCTATGGCAATGTTGTCCAGATAAGAAGAACTATCCGGCAGCTTATCAAACTCAACGAATCAAAAAACGGGAGCACCCCCAAATGGATGACTCCCGTTTTTTGTGCTTTTAAGGGTTTGACATGATCCCTGTTAATCTTCATGCAGCCCCGCCTAACCTTACAGATTGGCTTCCAAAAAGGCTCTTATCTTGTCACTGTCTACTGCTTCGTCCTTTCCTTCAACAGTCACAGTAAATTTTTCACCCGATGCAACACCCAATCCCATTACCTTAAATAGCTTTTTTGCATCTGCCGATGCTTGACTTGTGCTAATTGATATTTTCGAAGTGCATTCCTTGGCACACTGCACGAGCAGTCCTGCCGGACGTGCGTGCAAACCTTCCGGGTCTTTAATAACATAATCAAACTGTCGCATTTATATATTCCTTTCAAAAGATTAATCTATTGTCTGCTTTTTCATCTGACGTTTTTTTAACAGCAAAATCATACACATTGTTACTGCTGTTCCTATCAAAATAGAAAGGAAGTAAAGCAGAACATTGTTCGTTGCGCCTAAAATACCAACGATTGGGCCGCCGTGTGGAACTACGTCTGTTATACCCAGCAATAAACTGACAGCAGCAGCAACAGCGCTTCCTATAACATTGCTTGGGATAACCCTTTTCGGATCTGAAGCTGCAAAAGGAATGGCACCTTCTGATATACCGATAAGTCCCATTAAAAGTGCAGGTACACCTGCAGCAATTTCTTCTTTATTGAAAAGGTCTTTTTTCACAAGAGTTGCAAGTCCAACAGCAAGTGGTGCTACTGGAATAGCAGCAGCAACTGCTCCCATTATCTGTGGTGTGCCGGAAACGATAGATGCTGTACCGAAAAGGAACGCAACTTTGTTGATTGGACCACCCATATCAAAACCTGCCATTGCGCCAAGAAGCAACCCCAGGGCAAGAGCGGTTTCAGGTTTCTGAGACAGCATACTCAGCAAACTCTGCAGGCCGCCCATCAGCATGGCGATAGGTCTGCCAAAAAACAGAATTAATACGGCAGACAAAACACCTGTACCAAGCAGCGGTATTACAAATATAGGCATAATCGGCCTGATGTTTTTCGGAATCTTCCAGGTGTTTATCCACTTAACGAGGTAACCGGCCAAATAACCGACTAGAATTGCTCCTAAAAAGCCCGTTCCCGACGAAGTACCCAATATAGATTTATCATTTGCCACAACTGCTGAAATCATAGCAGGCGCAAGAGCAGCTCTGCCAGAGATTGAAAAAGCGATAAATCCTGCAAGAATCGGTATCATCAAGTTAAAACCGATGCTGCCTATGGCATTTACTTTGCTCCAAAACGGATTGTTGACAACCATTCCTTTGCTTGTTGGAGTACCTCCAAATGAAATTGACAGAGCAATGAATAAACCACCAAGTACAACAAACGGAATCATGTATGAAACGCCATTCATCAGTTGTTTCATCATGGCTTTGCCAAAACTGTTTTGCGTATTTTCTTTTTCTGCTGCCTTGCTCGGTTTGTTTTCACCTTCAACATCTGACAAGGAGTAAACGACCGCTCTTTGTTCCAAACTACTCAAAAAAGCCTTTGGATCTTTGATAACCTCTTTAATCGAAAGTTCCACTACTTTTTTGCCGACGAACCTTTCTTTACCGTCGATTGCTACATCAGCCGCAATAATGACATAATCAGCGGCTGCAATATCTTCCTCTGTCAAAAGATTTTCTGTGCCTTGTGCGCCCTGTGTTTCAACTTTAACGTCGTACTTGAATTCTTTTGCGGCGTTTTCCAGCTTTTCTGCTGCCAAGTATGTATGTGCGATACCAACAGGACACTTTGTAACACCTATAACTTTCATTTTGCATTCTCCTCCATTTTTTCAATTATAAATTTATAAAGCTCGCCGCGATTTTCTTTGGCAGTTATTTCTTGAATAAATTCCTCATTGGCAAGCTTGCGTGACAAAGAAGAAATCACTTTTAGGTGGGTATTGTTTTTATCGTTTTTCGGCATGACCAAAGCAATCACTAATTTTACCGGTTGACCGTCAATGGATTTCCAATCGATAGGCTCTTTGAAACGCATGATAGCTATAAACGGTTTTTCAAGCTTATCCAATTTAGCATGAGGAATCGCGATTCCTCCGCCAAAACCGGTTGAATCTATCTTTTCGCGCTGTTCAAAGGCTTTAAACAATGTTCGTTCCTCGATACCGCTATAATCCGCACACTTTTCGCTTAACAATTTAAGTGCGCTTTTCTTTTTTTGACCCGGTACTTCAATATCTAAAAAAATTGTTTCCATTTTAAGTAAATCTTTGATCAAAACGATTGCCTCCATCAGCATAAAACTTTATTTTGTTAACGCATTCATATAATCGGCGAATTTCTGTTCGTCCAACATTTCTTTTCCTTTTTCTAAAACATCTGAACTGTCAGTCATAGTCGAAAGTATGGTATAGAAGTTCTTTACCTGTAAATTGTTCGCCGCGCTATTCGAGTCTAATGCCAGCAAAAAAATGGTATCAACTTCATCCACATTGTCCCACTTGATGGGTTGTTTTAACACCGCAACCGAAATAATCGGTTGAATGACATATTTAACATCACCATGTGGCAAAGCAACTCCCCAACCGAATTCTGTTGAGGACGATTTTTCGCGATACAAGACCGACTGGATAAATCCCTCTGAAACGTATCCTCCTTTTTCCAAATGAGAACACATTTTTTTAAGCAGTTCTGTTTTATCTAAAATATTATCGAGAAAATAAACGAATTTACCGTCAAAAATCATTGCATGCTCCACTTCTTTTGTACCAACCAGATCTTGTCCTTTCTGACAGCGGATTTGAAATGCCTTTTTCTGAATATTTTTAATATCATAAGTCTTTAAAAAGTTATCAACTTTAATTACTTCTTTGCCGCCAAACCGGCCTCCGAGATCTTCCGGTGCAACGACAAAATCGCAGCCGCTATTTTTAATTTTTTGCGCTTCCGCTACTGTCGCGATTCCCTCTACTACAACTTCTGGAATCTGACGTTCAATTTGCTGACGCAATAGCCGTGAAAAGCCAATTCCATAATTACAAATTATGTATATTTTAATTTTAGATACTGCGCGTGCAATTGCGCTTACTACACTAATGGTAAGCGAAGCTACTTCATTTTCACTTATTTCCACTTTCAATTCGCTTTCCAGCAGCGTGCTGGATAACCATACAACCGCAAAGACATTACGATATTCCCGCTTTATCTGTTCCAAAAAAGGATTTGGAACGCGAACCTTGCACCACATTCTTACGATTGCAGAGCGTAGGTACAGAAATGCATCTTTCAGTAGTATTTCATCCGAGCTTATGTCTGTATTTGCTATTTTAGCTGTGAGATTGACAAATTGTTGAACAAGGTTATAAAACTGTATTTCAGTTGATTTGCAAAACTCATATTTTTCAGTATCTTCAAATTTTTCGATATGTGCCGCACTCAAACATAACAGCAGATAATTTTTTTCTCCATCTGGGATTTTCATACGATAGCATTTTTCTAACTGCGTTATTAAAAAATTGGTAACTTGCCGGTTAAAAACGGATATTTCGGGATTTCCGAATGATGCGGAGTACTGCCTTTTTAAACGACAGCAATACAGTGAAAAAGATATTAGAAAGAAAAGTGGATATCGTGAATGATATTCAAAATTAAATCCGAACTCCCTTTCCGTTTCTTTGACGCAGCGGATAACTCCGTCTGCCTGAAAACCATTTAAAAATTTTGCTATCAGGTTGATTACGTATGCATCACTTCCAAATTTCACACTCACGCGCGATTTGTCTTGCTTTAACTTAAAAATTTGAAATAATTCCAACATTGCTAATCGAATTGACAAATCGCTTCCTTCTATCACCAGTCCTTTCCCACGAATTCTTTTAAGAGAGAGACTATGCTTTTTAAACCACTTCTCAGCCTGCACTAAAGCACTTTCTATGCTTGTTCTGCTTAGGTAAAGCCGCTTCGCTAAATCTGCAACACTCATGCTTCGGTTTTGCAAAAGCATAAGGCAAATTTGATATTTTCGTTCTTCTGTAAAAACATCCGCTAACGGTACAAATTCAAATTGTCTGACGGAGCTTTGCAGCTTTTCCCACTGATCGAAAGTGACCGTCAACTTCACCCCCTTTTTGGGCTTGGCGGATATCTCTCCTAAGCCGGCGTGACTTAAATAGTTACTGATTTTTTTCAAGTCATTGCGCACAGTTTTTTCAGAATAATGAATTTTGTTGGCAATGAACTGAACAGTCACATATTCATCCTGTTGATGAAGCAAATTTATGATTTCTCGTTCACGTCTGCTTATTTTACTAAACATTTTCGACTTTGCCTCCCCATTTTCATTATATAATACCAGAACTAAAAACAATGCATAAATGAATGACACATTTCTTTGAACCCAACACAATTATTCCACATATTGTCTTATTCGTTGTAATTGTGCTATTCGTTTTTAGTTAAATTCCATATAGATAATTATGTTGATATACAAATTTTCTAAATTATTCAATAATATTTAGTGTATTTTAGCAACTAATGAATAAATCAGCTATCGAACATAATTATTTGAAAAATATATGGAGCCAAAAAGTTCAATAAATGCGGATAAAACGTAAAAGACAAGGCACCCTACGCTAATTCCATAGAGTGCCTCATTTATTGTCTTCTTCATCTGGTCATCCTTTCCGCAAAAGGACCGCTATACATGCTGATGATAGCATCCGGGGCGCTGATCGCGGTTATCTCCATGCCCTTTAATATCTGGGACCTGCAAGCATAAAGTCCGGAGAGAAAAGTGTAAAAAAGATTCGGAATAACAAAAGGGGCTCCCTGTAATCCGTCCGGTGACCGGAGAAAGAACAGGAAGTCCCTTTTTCAAATTTATTTAGAAAAGAAGATTGTTGCACTTTATCATGGCCGCATACCACGCGGCGCTGTCCTTCGGAATGCGCTTCTGCGTCGGATAGTCAATGTAAATCAGCCCGAAGCGCTCGCCGTATCCGAGGGCCCATTCGAAATTGTCCGTGAAGCTCCAATGAAAATAGCCGCGGATGTCCACGCCATCCCGGATCG
The DNA here is from genome assembly GCF_004768785.1 of Caproiciproducens galactitolivorans. GTDB lineage: Bacteria > Bacillota > Clostridia > Oscillospirales > Acutalibacteraceae > Caproiciproducens > Caproiciproducens galactitolivorans. The sequence continues at coordinate 23,554 of NZ_SRMQ01000014.1, read as the reverse complement.
CCCTTTCCAGCTCCCGAAGGTATCGTTTTAGGAAGTCAATCCGGTCGGGATCGTGTACCTTTCCGTCCAAATAAATCCGGTCGTTTCCGCTTTGCCCGTTTTCCGAAATGATGATGGGCGCGCCGTACCGCTCATGAATCCATTTTGTACCCCAGTACATGACCTGCGGCGTCACCGGCCATTTTGTTGCGGTACACGGGTATCCCGTATACTTTTGTTTGATGGACGGCGCGCCTTCGGGTGTGGCTTCTGCCTCCATACCGTGGTAAATATTCATCCCGATAAAGTCTGGCTTTTCCTGTATGTCTGCCCAATCCGCTTCCGGAACGGATTTGGCCAGCGGTTCCAGAAAGGTACCCCCGCATTCCGGATAATGCCCGAAAAAGAGCGGATCAAGGAACCAGTGATGGGTGAAGCACCAGTTCTCGTCGGCAAGGAAGAAGGTTGCCGCCTTGGCCGCTTCCCGGTCGGACGGCTTCAGACTGGCCGGGTAGCACAGGCGGCCCGTAGTGGCAACCCCGATCATAAGGCCGGGGTCGATGCTTCGCATGGCCTTTGCCGCAAGCCCGTGGGCGAGAAGCGCATTATGCATGGCGCGAAAAACCTGCCCCCTGTTTTCCCGCCGCCCCGGGGCATGGGTTCCGGTGCGATACCCCAAATCGATGAAGCACTGCGGTTCATTCAGGGTGTACCAATGGCGCACACGCTCGTAAAAGTGCCGGACAACCGTTTCCGCGTACCAGCAGAAGGCTTTTGCGGTTTTGCGGTTTGTCCAGCCTCCCTGGTTTTCCACCTCCTGCGGCAAATCCCAGTGGTAAAGCGTGACCCATGGCGTTATGCCGTAGTTCAGGCAGCAATCCACCAGCCGGTCGTAATATTCCAGCCCTTTCGGGTTGACATGAAAACCGTCGGGTATGACCCGCGCCCAGCTTATGCTGAACCGGTAGTTATGGATACCGAGCTCCGCCATAAGGCGAATATCCTCTTTGTACCGGTGGTATGCGTCACATGCGATGTCGCCGTTTTGATTTTCAAAAATTTTCCCCGGTATATGGCTGAAGGTATCCCAGACCGACGGGCCGCGCTCGCCCTCCGAAACACCGCCTTCAATCTGATAGGCGGCGGAAGCTGTGCCCCAGATAAATTCGTTTGGAAAAGACATGCGTTCACCCCATTATTACTTCAACGTTATATTCGGAACGGGCGTTTTCCAGTAGAACCCGGTTTCCGGCTACGGGTCTTCCGTTCACCTTCATTGCCGCCACTCCTTTTTCCACGCCCGCCGTATTATCTACCGTAATATAGTAATTTGCACCCCGGTATACGCGATGAACAGTAAACCCTTTCATCCAGCGGGGGATGCAGGGGTCGATTTCCAACCCTTCCAGACCGGGCCGGATACCAAGTATGTACTGGCTGATGTTCACAAAGTTCCATGCCGCTGAGCCGGTCAGCCAGCTGTTTTTCGCTTCTCCGAAGGTCTTTGCGTCGCTGCCCGCGACGGTTTGACTGTATACATATGGCTCTGTACGGTGGATTTCGCTGAATGCTTCCACATAGGCGGGACAGGTAAGCCGATAGATATGGAAGGCGCGCTCTCCGTGCCCCAGAACAGCTTCCGCGCAGGAGATCCACGGATTGTTGTGGCAAAAAATGCTGGCGTTTTCCTTGTAACCCGGCGGATAGCTGGTGATTTCCCCAAGCTCCGCATGATAGCAGGTGTAAGCGGGTTGCAGCAGCATGACGCCGTACGGCGTTTCCAGCCGTTCCATCACGCTGTTGAGCGCCTTATCGGCTAGGCCGTTTTCAACGCCGATCCCCGCCATTACGCACATTCCCTGCGGTTCGATGTAAATCTGCCCCTCCTCGCAGGTTCGGCTGCCGACCGGCTTCCCGAACGCGTCGTATGCGCGCAGAAACCATTCGCCGTCCCAGCCGGATGTTTCCGTGGCGGTGCGGACCTTCTCGATTTCCGCCCGTGCGCGCGCGGCCTCCGCCGTATCGCCCAGCCAGTCGCAGAGGTCGGCGTATTCTCCGCCGTATTTCACAAACATTCCGGCGATAAAGACGCTTTCCGCTTTCCTGCTCTCCATATTCGAACAGGTTTGGAAGCTTTCGCCCGGTTCGGTGGAAAAGCAGTTCAGGTTCAGGCAGTCGTTCCAGTCCGCCCGCCCAATCAGCGGAAGCCCGTGGGGGCCTTTTCGGCTGACCGTAAAATCAAAGCTTCTCCGAAGGTGTTCCAGAAGGGGGCGGACTTTCTTTTCGTCGTTCTGGAACGGAACGTTTTCCTGGAGAATCGAAAAGTCCCCCGTTTCGCGCAGATAGGCCGAAACGCAGGCGATCAGCCACAGCGGGTCGTCGTTAAAGCCGCTTCCTATGTCGGAATTGCCCTTTTTCGTCAAAGGCTGGTACTGGTGATAGGCGCTGCCGTCCTCAAACTGCGTTGCCGCAATATCCAAAATCCGTTGCCGCGCCCGGCTGGGAACCAAATGCACGAATCCCAGAAGATCCTGGCAGGAATCCCGGAAACCCATGCCGCGTCCCGTGCCGCTTTCAAAATAGCTGGCGCTCCGGCTCAGGTTGAAGGTGACCATGCATTGGTACTGGTTCCAGACGTTGACCATGCGGTCGAGCTTTTCATCCCCTGTGCAAACGGAAAAGCGGTTCAGAAGCCCGCTCCAGTAATTGTGCAGCTCGGCAAAGGCGAATTCCGCCTGCTGGTCTTCGCGGTAGCGGGCAAGCAGCTCTTTTGCGCGTATTTTCGCAATGACGCCCGGGGCTTCCCATTTTTCCTCCAACGGGTTCTCAATATAGGCCAGCACAAACAGCAGGCTGCGTTTTTCGCCGGGTTGTAAATGCAGCCGGATATGGTGGCTCCCGACAGGCGCCCATCCGTGGGCGATGCTGTTTTTGGAGCAGCCGTTGCAAACAGTTTCTGGTGAGGAAAAACCACGGTACGGCCCGCAGAAAGCGTCGCGGCTGGTGTCGAATCCTTCAATCGCCGTATTAACGGCAAAAACCGCGTAGTGGTTGCGCCGTTCCCGGTATTCCGTTATATGGTAGATGGCGCTTCCGTCCACTTCCACCTCGCCGGTGTTGTAATTGCGCTGGAAATTCGTCGCGTCGTCCACGGCGTTCCACAGGCAGAATTCTACAAGGCTGAAAATGTCCAGATCCTTAATTTCCGCAGACCGGTTTTCCAGTACCAGCCGGTTTACCTCGCACGGGTCGTTCAGCGGCACAAAGCAGGTGAGTTCCGCACTTACCCCGTTTTTCTCGCCGCTGATGACCGTATACCCCAGGCCGTGGCGGCATGTGTACCGGTCCAGTTCGGTTTGCGTCGGCTGCCAGCCGGGGTTCCATACGCAGGAACCGTCTTTTATATAATAATAGCGGCCGTTCTGGTCAGGCGGACAGGCGTTGTAGCGGTAACGGGTCAGCCGCCGAAGCTTCGCGTCCTTATAAAAACTGTAACCGCCGGCGGTATTCGAAATCAAGGAAAAGAAATCCCTGTTGCCAAGATAGTTTATCCACGGCAGCGGCGTGCGGGGCGTGGTGATAACGTATTCGCGTAAATCGTCGTTAAAATACCCATATTGCATATTGGCTCTCCTTTTGCCCGGGGGCGAATTACTCTTCGAAAACGATTAAGTAATGGGAGAGCAATAATCCTTGTTTAACAATACTGGAAACAGGGGGAAAAATCAAGTGTAAAATTGGGGACTTTTCAAACAAAATTATAGAAATGTCAAAAGAATACATAAAAATACAGCAAAATGTCCAAATGACAATTTATCACATTGTAAAGATTCCCATGTGCTACGAAAATAATCACGAAAACCAAATGATTCCTTGCTTATAATTAATAAAATGAAATAATATTTTTAGAATTCTATACAAAATTCATATACTATATCAATAAATAAGAAAAAATACTTGCAAAATGACCAGATGTGCATTATACTCAAAATCACGAAAACGATTAAGTGAAGGGTTTTTATCCCGTTCTCCCCTAAACAAACTGCCGCTATGGTATAATAAATAAAATAAATGCTCTGAAAACAATAATATATACATAATTGGGGAGAAGGAACAAGCATGGTATCCATTAAAGAAGTAGCTGAACGCTGTGGCGTATCGGTCGCTACTGTCAGCAAGGCATTGAACGGCCACCGCGATATCGGTGAATCCACCCGGGAGCGGGTGCGGAAAGCAGCGGCTGAAATGGGCTATACGCCCAACTCGGCGGCGCGTTCCCTGAAGACAAACCGTTCCTACAATATCGGCGTGCTGTTTGTGGACGAAACACAGCGCGGGCTGACACACGAATATTTTTCAACCGTGCTGGAGAGCTTCAAGGTGGAATCTGAAAAGCGCGGTTATGATATCACGTTTATCAACCGCAATATCGGCGGGAAAGCGACCAGTTATCTGGAGCACTGCCTTTACCGCCGGATGGACGGCGTTGTTGTGGCTTCCGTGGATTTTAACGATCCGCAGGTCATCGAGCTGGTAAACTCCAAGCTTCCCATCGTAACCATCGACCATATCTTTAATAACCGCACAGCGATCATATCCGATAATATCCGCGGCGTGCGCGATCTGGTCACTTATCTTTACAAAAAGGGGCACCGGCGCATTGCTTTCATCCATGGAGAAAATACGGCGGTTACCGAAAACCGGCTGACCAGCTTTTACAAAACCTGCAGCGAGCTGGGAATCGAGGTGCCGGACAGTTACGTGAAGGAAGCAAGGTACCACGACGCGGCGGCAACCGCACGCTGTACGGTGGAGCTGCTGGCGCTGGCCCGCAGGCCCACGTGCATTATGTTCCCGGATGACTTTTCCTATATCGGCGGAATGAACGTGATTCTGGAAGCGGGGCTATCCATTCCCGACGATATCTCCGTGGTGGGCTATGACGGAATTTGGCTTTCCCAGATTCTTTCCCCCCGGCTCACCACACTAAAACAGGACACCTCTGCCCTCGGCCGGGCGGCCGCGGAGCAGCTTGTCAATCAAATTGAACGGCCAAGGACGACCTTGCCGGAACGCATCATTATTCCCGGAAAACTCCTGGAAGGGCGGTCGGTAAGGCAACTGTAGGCCGTCGCCCTGTTGCACCCGACTATCTTTCATTTAAAGGAGGAGTATCAAGTCATGAAAAGAAGCATAAAACTGAAAAGGGTACTGGCGTTTACGGTGGCAGCCGCGCTGGCTGTGGGAACCTTCACCGGCTGCGGCGGTGGGAAAACGGTTTCCTCGTCTCAGCCCGCTTCGCCCGCTAGCGGGACGGAAGCGGCTTCCGGTTCATCCGACAAGGTTCTGCGCATTTACTGCTGGAACGAAGAGTTCCAAAGCCGTTTCAAGGATTATTACGCGTCGAAGCTTCCGAAGGACATTACTGTGGACTGGGTGATCACCCCGAACGAAAACAACGCGTATCAGAACAAGCTCGACCAGGATCTGCTTAATCAGGAATCTGCGGAAAAGAAGATTGATATTTTCCTTGTGGAAGCAGACTATGCTTTGAAATATGTTGACTCGGATTATACGCTGGACGTAAAGAAGGACGTCGGACTGACCGACGAGGATTTGAAAGAACAGTATGAATATACCAAGCAAATCGTAACGGACAGCAAGGGCAGGCAGAAAGGCGTTAGCTGGCAGGCAACGCCGGGGTTGTTCGCCTACCGCCGTTCCATCGCCAAAAACGTCTTGGGCACGGACGACCCCGAAAAAGTGCAGGAGGCCATCTCCAACTGGGATAAGTTTAATTCCGTTGCCGTAAAGATGCACCAGAAGGGCTACAAAATGCTTTCCGGATACGATGACGCTTACCGCGCCTTCTCGAATAATGTATCGGCGCCGTGGGTAGACAAAAACGACACGATTGTCGTTGACAAAAACCTGATGAAGTGGGTTGACCAGACGAAGGAATACACGTCATTGGGATACAACAACAAAACCTCCCTATGGGACGACGGCTGGGCCGCCGACCAGGGCCCGAACGGAAAGGTGTTCGGCTTCTTCTATTCCACATGGGGCATTAACTTTACCCTGCTTGGAAATTCGCTTGCGAAATCGGTTGCCGACGGCGGCAAAGAGGAAGTCGGCAACGGGGCTTACGGCGATTACGCGGTCTGCGAAGGCCCGCAAAACTACTATTGGGGCGGCTCATGGATCTGCGCGGCGAAGGGCACCGACAATATAGACCTGGTGCGCGACGTGATGAAAACGTTGACCTGTGACAAAGAGACCATGAAGAAAATTACGCAGGATACGGAAGATTACACAAACAACCAGGCCGCAATGAACGAGCTTGCGAACAGCAATTACAAATCCGCATTCCTCGGCGGCCAGAACCACATTAAGCTGTTCGCAAAGACGGCTCCGAAGATTAAAATGGACAATATCTCGAAATATGACCAGGGTCTGAACGAAGAATTCCAGAAGGCCTTCAAGGATTATTTTGACGGAAATACATCAAAGGAAAAAGCGCTCGAAAATTTCTATACGGCGGCAATTGAAAAGTATCCGAATTTGAAAAGGCCTTCGTAAAATCCATATTCGAGTGTGTCGGAATGCGGCGGGGCGGTTCGTCCGCCCTGCTGTTTGAATGAGTATGTACTCTGAGGTGATCGAAATGCCCGGACTTTCGCACGGTGTGAAAAAAAGAAAGTCGGTAAGCTACGCGAAATGGGGATACTTTTTTATCGCGCCGTTTTTCCTTGTATTTGCTGTTTTTTCCCTTGTACCACTTCTTTCCACGTTTTACAACAGCTTCTTTGAAAATTACATGGTAGGGCTTTTACATATCGGCCCTAAATTTGTGGGGCTTGAAAACTACAAAACAATCTTTCTCAACGGCGATATGCCGAAATATATGGGAAATACCGTCATTCTCTGGCTGATGTGCTTTATTCCGCAGGTTGTTTTTTCACTTCTGCTTGCGGCGTGGTTCACGAATGCGAGCCTGCGGATAAAGGGGCAGGGATTTTTCAAAACCGTTATTTACCTTCCGAATCTGATTATGGCGACAGCCTTTTCCATGCTGTTTTACGCTATGTTTTCCGATTCCGGCCCGGTGAACAGCATTTTAATGAGCATGGGGATGGAAAATCCGTACCGCTTTCTTGCAAATATTGGTAGCACGCGGGGACTTATAGCCCTGATGAACTTTTTGATGTGGTTCGGAAATACGACCATTCTGCTGATGGCGGCGATGCTTGGGGTGGATCCGGGACTTTTTGAGGCGGCTGAAATTGACGGCGCAACCTCCAGTCAAATCTTCTTTAAAATTACGCTGCCGCTGATTAAGCCGATTCTTACCTATGTGTTCATTACCTCGATGATAGGCGGCCTTCAGATGTTCGACGTACCGCAGATTCTGACGAACGGCAACGGGAATCCGAGCCGTTCCAGCATGACGCTCGTCATGTACCTGAATAAGCATTTGTTCAGCAAAAATTACGGTTTGGGCGGCGCTGTTTCCGTTATCCTCTTCTTCCTTTGCGCTGCGCTCAGCGCCTTGGTTTATCGAAGCCTGACCGGACGCATGGAAAGGGGGCAGGCTTAATATGACGAATACCGCAGAAAAGACTTATGCGCGCCGGCGGGGAAACGGGAAACGCATACAGGTTTATTTTGTTTTGATTTTTCTTACATTGCTTTGCCTTATCCCGTTTTTTATTCTGCTTATCAATGCTACGCGCGCCCATCCGGACATTCAGAAAGGGTTCAGCGTGTTTCCGGGGAATTCCTTTTTTATCAATCTGCACAATGTGCTTCATAACGAGAATTTGCCGGTGCTTTATGGCATCCGGAACAGCCTTCTGATTTCTTTCCTAAATGCTTTGTTTGCAACCTATTTTTCCGCAATGACGGCGTTTGGGCTGCACGCGTATGAATTTCACGGGAAAAAATTGGCGTTTTCCTTCATCATGCTGATCATGATGGTGCCGACGCAGGTTTATTCGCTTGGTTTCATCCGCCAGATGGCGGCCATGGGGCTGAAGGATTCTTTCATCCCGCTGATTGTGCCCGCCGCCGCTTCGCCAACCGTTGTCTTTTTTATGAAGCAGTACCTGATCAGCGCGCTCCCGCTGGAGATTGTGGAAGCGGCGCGCATCGACGGTTCCAGTGAATTCAGGACGTTTAACACCGTGGTTCTGCCGATGATGAAGCCGGCGATTGCAGTTCAGGCGATTTTTACTTTTGTCTTTGCGTGGAACAATTACTTCCTGCCCGCCCTGCTGCTTGACAGCAAGAATAAAAAGACGCTTCCGATTCTCATTGCACAGCTTCGCAGCGCCGATTTCCTGAAATTCGATATGGGGCAGGTATACATGCTCATTACAATTGCAATTATCCCAATCATTCTGGTTTATCTGTGCATGGCCCGCTTTATTGTCGGCGGGGTTACCCTTGGCAGCGTGAAAGGCTGATCAATATGCTTTGAAAGGCGGCGTATCGAAACGGTGCGCCGCCTTTTCCGGTATTCGAAAGAAAAATTGACGGGAGTGAATTGACAGAACCGCAGAAAAGGGATATGATATCAATAAAATTGAATAAGAACACGGGGGGACTCTTCGGAGTTGAGAAGGTAGAACCTGACCCTTTGAACCTGTCAGTTAATACTGTCGTAGGGAGCTTGAATTGAGAAATTGAGATGGATGAATGCTCGCCATGACGGCGGGCATTTTTTATTTCCTTGAAAGATAAATACGGTTGTCCCGCTTACAAACAACCGTCTTTGCGGTGGGTATTCCGTCTAGCCTTTGGCCCTTCGGGGCGGAACATCTCCCTGCAAACCCGCTTTTGATTTTCGGGGTGAACCGTACAAGTGGGGGCGCCGACTCCGCCTTTCCGTGTGCTGCTTTATTTGAAGGAGGAATTGCTATCAAAAATGTATTGACCATTGCAGGCTCGGACTGCAGCGGCGGAGCGGGTATCCAGGCGGACTTAAAAACCTTCGCCGCGCACGGCGTGTATGGGATGAGCGTCATTATTTCCGTTGTCGCGGAAAATACCTGCCGGGTGATCTCCGTTGAAGACGTTGCGCCGGGGATCATTGCCGACCAGATCGACGCCGTTTTCGAGGACATACCGGTCGACGGCGTGAAAATCGGAATGCTGTCGAACAAAGAGCAGATGAAAACGGTGGCGGGCAAGTTATTGCAGTACCGCCCGCGCGGCGTGGTGCTTGACCCGGTGATGGTGGCAAAGGGCGGGTGCGCGCTGATGCAGCCGGAAGCGCTGGAAACGTTAAAGAAGGAAATGCTTCCCCGGGCGTTCCTCATTACGCCCAATATTCCGGAAGCCGAAGCCCTGACGGGCAGGAAAATCGAAACCGAAGAAGAAATGAAGCGGGCCGCGGTGCTCCTGTCGGAAATGGGTCCATGGAACGTGCTTATCAAAGGCGGGCATCTTTCGGGCGACGCGGTGGATATTCTGTACGACGGCGGGGACTTTCATACGTTTATTACGCGACGGATTCCAACAAAAAATACCCACGGAACGGGCTGCACGCTGTCGTCCGCTATCGCGGCGAATCTAGCAAACGGGATGGGGACGGTTGAAGCCGTAAAAGCGGCAAAGGAGTATGTGACAACCGCTATCCGGCATGCCCTGCCCATTGGAAAAGGGAACGGCCCGACCAATCATTTTTATACCCTTTATCAGGAAGGAGGACTCTGCCATGCCGAATTATAAAACACAGATGGAAGCGGCCAAGAAGGGCATTGTTACAAAAGAGATGGAAACCGTAGCGAAAAAGGAAGGTGTTGAGCCGGAAAAGCTGCGTGCGCTGGTCGCGTGCGGCCAGGTAGCGATTCCGGCGAACATCCACCACACCGCGCTTTCCGCGGAAGGGATCGGTACGGGGCTGAAAACAAAAATCAACGTGAACCTTGGAATTTCGGGTGACTGCAAAAACTACGACGTGGAAATGCAAAAGGTGGAAATGGCCTTGCGTTTTGGCGCGGAAGCAATCATGGATTTGAGCAATTACGGCAAAACCAACACCTTCCGCCGCGAACTGATCGCGAAATCCCCGGCGATGATCGGAACGGTTCCCATGTACGACGCGATCGGCTACCTGGACAAGGATCTGCTCGAAATTTCTGCAGAGGACTTTTTAAGGGTTGTAAAAGCGCACGCTGAAGAAGGCGTTGACTTTATGACGATCCATGCGGGGATTAACCGCCGCGCGCTGGAAGCGTTCCATAGGGAAGGGCGAAAAATGAACATCGTTTCCCGTGGCGGCTCCCTTTTGTTTGCATGGATGGAAATGACGGGAAACGAAAACCCGTTCTTTGAATACTACGACGAGGTGCTCGAAATCCTGCGCGAGCACGACGTGACCATCAGCTTAGGCGACGCGCTGCGCCCCGGCTGCCTGAACGACAGCTCCGACGCAGGGCAGATCGGCGAGCTGATCGAAATCGGGAACCTCACGCGGCGCGCATGGGAAAAGGATGTGCAGGTTTTGGTGGAAGGCCCCGGCCACATGGCCATGGATGAAATCGCGGCAAATGTGAAGCTGCAAAAGCGCATCTGCCACAACGCCCCGTTCTATGTGCTTGGCCCGCTGGTAACCGATATCGCGCCGGGCTACGACCACATCACCGCTGCCATCGGGGGCGCGATCGCAGCGGCAAGCGGGGCGGACTTCCTCTGCTACGTTACGCCTGCGGAGCATCTGCGCCTGCCCGATTTGGACGATGTAAAGGAGGGGATCGTCGCCAGCAAAATAGCCGCGCACGCCGCGGATATTGCAAAGGACATTCCCTACGCGCGCGACTTGGACGATCAAATGGCGCATGCCCGCCACAAAATGGACTGGGAAGAAATGTTCCAAATTGCGATTGACGGCGAAAAAGCGAAGCAGTACTTCGAAAGCACCCCTCCGGCCGACCGGCACACCTGCTCCATGTGTGGCAAGATGTGCGCCGTACGCACGACCAATTGGATTCTGGAGGGCAAAAAGGTCGAATTCTACTCCGAAAAAGAAAGGAGATTGAAAAAATGAACACGATTACAAAAGAAATTTCACAGGCAATTGCCCGCTTGCGGGAAGCCGCTCCGCTGGTACATAACATTACGAACTACGTTACCGTAAACGACTGTGCGAACGCCCTGCTTGCCATCGGCGCGTCGCCGATCATGGCGGATGACCCGGCGGAATCTGGCGATATTACCGCGATTTCCTCCGCCCTCGTACTGAACATCGGCACGCTGAACCGGCACACGATCGATTCCATGATCGCGGCAGGGAAAAGGGCCAACGAATGCGGCGTCCCGGTCGTGTTCGACCCGGTCGGCGCGGGTGCTTCCAGACTGCGTAACGACACCGTGAAGGAGATTCTTGAACTGGTAAAAATCGCAGTCCTGCGCGGCAATATTTCGGAAGTTTCCTTTGTTGCTGGGCTGGACGCGACCACCAAGGGCGTAGACGCTTCCGCCGCGGACGGACGCCGTGACGCGGTTTCCGTAGCAGGCTTGGTCGCTGAAAAGCTTGGTTGTACCGTTGCAATTACCGGTGCGGTGGATGTGATTTCCGACGGTAAACGGGTTGTGAAAATTCATAACGGTCACCCGATGCTCAGCAAAGTAACCGGAACGGGCTGCATGACGACCGCGCTGGTTGGTGCTTACGCGGGCGCAAACAGGGATGCGTTCGTTGCGGCTGCTGCTGGCGTTGCCTCCATGGGAATCGCGGGGGAAATCGCCTATAAGAAAGCGGGACAAGTTGGCACAGGCAGTTTTCATATTGCGATTCTCGACGAGCTTAGCCAGTTGGATTTCGCCGTAATGGAAGCGAGGTTGAAGCTGGATGAAGCGTAAAATCGATTATTCGCTGTACCTTTGCACCGACCGGGGGCTGATGTCCACCCCCACCGTGGAGGAGGCGGTGGAGCAGGCAATTCTCGGCGGCTGCACGCTGATTCAGCTTCGGGAAAAGGATTGCTCCTCACGCGCCTTTTGCGAAACCGCCTGTTCGGTAAAAGCAGTGACCGACCGGTACAATACCCCCCTGATTATCAACGACCGTCCGGACATCGCGCTTGCTGTCGGCGCCGACGGTGTGCACGTGGGGCAGAGCGACCTGCCCTGCAAGATCCTGCGGCGGATCCTGGGGGAGGATAAGATTATCGGGGTTTCCGCCTCCACTTTGGAAGAAGCGGTTCAGGCGGAAAAGGACGGCGCGGATTACCTCGGCGTTGGCGCCATGTACGCTACGGGCACGAAAACGGATGCGGCGATCGTTTCCATGGACGAGCTTTTGAAAATCCGGAGAGCGGTAAGCCTGCCCATCGTCGTCATCGGAGGGATTAACCGGGAAACCGCCCCCGCTTTCCGCAACATCGGCGTCGACGGGCTTGCGGTCGTTTCTGCAATTATCGCCCGGCCCGATATCCGCAATGCCGCCCGCGAGCTATTGGAAATATTTAAGGGGAAAAGCGAATGAAAAATTTTAAAGGTGCGATTTTTGATCTTGACGGAACCCTGTTGGATTCCATGGGAATCTGGGCGAAGATTGACGAGCGGTTCCTTTCAAAAAGAGGAATTGTGCTTCCGGAGGATTATATAGAGAAGGTTACACCTATGAGCTACGGCGACGCGGCGGATTATACCATTTCCCGTTTTTCGCTGCCCGAAACAGCGGAAGAAGTGATTGCGGAGTGGATAGAGCTTTCGAAGGAAGCCTACCGGTCGGAAATCCGGCTGAAGCCGTACGCCGAAACGTACCTTCGCCATTTGAAAAGCAAGGGCGTAAAGCTGGCGGTTGCAACCGCGCAGGCAGAGGAGCTATACCGCCCGGCGCTCCAAAATAACGGTGTGCTGGAATTGTTTGACGCCTTTGCCGACTTAAGCGAGGTTGCGCGCGGAAAGGGCTTTCCGGATGTCTACCTGCTTGCGGCACAGCGGGTTGGCCTGAAGCCGGGCGACTGCATGGTGTTTGAGGATATCTCCCTGGGAATCCTGGGAGCGAAAGCAGGTGGATTTTGTACCTGCGGGGTTTACGATCCGTATTCGGAATATGAAAAGGAAACCATTCAGCGGGAAGCGGACGGTTATATCCGTTCCTACCTGGAGTTGTGCGAGCTGGAATCCCGGCAAGGCCATTGAATAAGCGCTTGCGCCGGGATACGCCGGTTAAGCTGTTTTGCAAGATCTCTCATGACTAAAGGAGAATTAATTTCCATAAAAATAACTATAGAAAGAAAAATTTTCATAACATATTGACAATTGCATAGGAACTAATTATAATAAGAGAAAATTGAAGTATGTAACTGATTCGATCAGGCATAAGCTTTCAGATCTCCTTTTTGTAGGGGGCTGACTGCTTATGCCTTTTTATGCTTTGAGGGGGGTTGAAGCTGAATCGTCAAGATGGGGAATGCTATGAAAAATTGAAAGATGTGGGGGCTCCCGAAATGGGCTTGAAAGTGATTAAGGCATTGAACAACAATGCGGTTCTTGCTAAAAAGCCGGATGGCAGCCAGATCGTTCTGATGAGCAAAGGCATCGGTTTTGGAAAAAGGCCGGGAGATACTGTGGATGAAAATACAGCGCAACAGAAAATGTTTTACATCCTGGACAGCAGCGGGAGCGAAAGTAAGCTTAGGCAGCTCAGTTTGGAAGAAGCGAAGGTAGAACAGATAACCCGCGAGATTGTTGAAATTGCACGCAAAAAACTAGGGATTCAAAACGAAAAACTCTTTGGCGCTTTACTCGATCATATTACGTTTGCGATCGAATGTCTGCAAATGGGGTTGCCGATTGACAATCCCTTCATTGGGGAAATTTCTATTCTTTACAGTAAAGAGTATGAAATAGCACAGATCGCCGCGGAAATCATAAAGGAACGCATCGGCATTGAAATCGGCGACGGGGAAACGGGTTTTATTGCGCTGCATCTTTGTTCCGCCCGCAGAAACAAACACATACGCACAACCATAAAAAATACAAGGGTGTATAGTGAAATTCTGGATATGGTCGGCGCCATGCTCGGGAAAAAACTGGATAAGGCACACGCGCCCGCCAAAAGCTTTCTGCTTTCCGTGCACTGCCTTGTTACTTTAACCGCCAATCAAAAACCGATCACCATGAAGATAAGCCAGCAGGTAAAGCTCAGCATGACCGATTCGTATGCGATGGCTTCAAAGGTTGCAGAGGTGATCGAAAAGGAGATGGATATCCGTCTTTGCGGCGATGCGGTTGCTTTCATAGCGACGGATATTGAAAAGCTTAAGCAACTCGTAACCTAATCGAGGGAGCTCGATTCAAAATATTTATTATTAGGGGGAAAAACAATGCAAAAGGTTTTAGCGGCATTTCAAAAGCTTGGTAAATCATTGATGTTACCAATCGCGGTACTTCCTGTTGCTGGTCTTCTTTTACGTTTTGGGCAGCCGGATTTGCTCAACATCCCGTTTATTCAAAACTCGGGCGGAGTCCTGTTCGACAATCTGCCCATGCTGTTTGCGATCGGCATTGCTGTAGGCCTTGCAAAAGACAACCACGGCGCGGCGGGCTTAGCCGGCGCAATCTGCTATTATATTCTTACCGAATCCAGCCAGGCGGTAAACTATGCTTTACAGGTACATACCATCTTCTTGCCGGAGGGCGGACTACCAAAGGATCTGACCAAAATCAACATGGCGGTTTTCGGCGGGATTATCGCCGGTATTATTGCCGGTTTGCTCTATAACCGGTTCAGGGATACGAAGCTTCCGGATTGGCTCGGATTTTTCGGCGGCAGAAGATTTGTCCCGATCGTTTCCGGCGGCGCCTCCCTTGCCGTGGGGGCTGTTTTAGGCGTGATCTGGCCGACTGTTCAGAAGGGGCTTGACGCGGCGGCAAACTGGATGCTTACAAGCAAAGGCCCGGGTGAATTCATCTACGGTTTCCTTAACCGCCTGCTCATCCCGTTGGGGCTGCATCACGTAATTAATACGCCGATTTGGTTCCAGTTTGGCGATTTTACAAAACCGGACGGAACAGTCGTTCATGGCGATATCAACCGTTTTCTTGCCGGCGACCCAACTGGCGGTCATTTTACAGCCGGTTTCTTCCCGATTATGATGTTCGCTCTGCCCGCGGCGGCTCTGGCAATGTACGTATGCGCGAAGAAAGAAAACAAAACCGCTGTTGGCGGCGCCCTTTTCTCCGTTGCCCTTACGGCTTTCTTAACGGGTATTACCGAGCCGATTGAATTTATGTTTATGTTCCTTGCTCCGGTTCTGTACTTGATCCATGCGGTGTTAATGGGCGTATCCCTCGTTGTCTGCAGTGCGCTGGGCATTCACGACAGCTTTGCTTTCTCGGCCGGTTTGACAGACTACCTGCTCAACTGGAACATAGCGCGCAACGGGTGGATGATTATTCCGGTCGGTCTTGTGTTTGCGGTTATTTATTTCTTCCTGTTCGTGTTCTTTATCAAGAAGTTCAACCTGAAAACACCCGGCCGCGAGGACGACAACGAAACGGCTAACTTTGCAAAGCTTGTGGAGGACCAGGGCTTTGATAATTTGGCGAAGCAATACATAGAGGCGCTCGGCGGTGCGGAGAATATTAAGGAGATTGATTCCTGCATTACGAGAATCCGCCTGGTTCTGCAAAGCAACAAGGAACTGGATGAAACGGCATTCAAGTCCCTTGGCGCTTCGGGCCTGCTGAAAGCAGGAAATCAGGTAACGCAGGTTATCGTTGGTACAAAGGCGGAAATGCTGGTTAACGCAATGAAAAAATTCCTTGCGTAAAGCAGCGCCTAGTCGAATAAGTTAAAAATCACAGCGGCGGGGGAATGCTTCTGGCTCCGGTCGGAAGCACGCCCGCCGACTTTTCCGTTTCAATCAACGGGTTTGTGCAGAATATATCACTGGAGGTTCCTATGGGATTATTTACAAGAAAGAAAAAGAAGTTCGAAATTTTAGCCCCACTAACCGGCAAGGCGGTTCCTGTTTCGGAAACGCCCGACAGCGTCTTTTCCGGGAAGGTTCTGGGGGACGGTGTGACGATTCTTCCGGAAAACGGGGAAGTGGTCGCGCCGGTAGCCGGTAAGGTGGTCAACATTGCGCATTCTTACCACGCCCTTTGTATTGAGGGCGACGACGGGGCGGAAGTGCTCATTCATTTAGGCATCAATACCGTTGAGTTGAAGGGAAAGGGATTTTGCTGCCATATAAAGCAGGGGGATCATGTCCAGGCTGGACAAAAGCTGATGAACATGGATCTGGAATTCATTAAAGAACAGGGCTACAGTACAGCCTCTCCCTGTATCGTGACCAACCTTACAGACCTGAAAAATCTGTCCCTGCAGACAGGGGACGCAAAAGCGGGAGAAACCGTTGTTGTCCAATATGAAAAATAAAAATTAAAGTAAAACAGCAACGCAAAGGGGAAAACAAAGATGAAAACAATACAATATACCATCACCGCTACCGACGGCCTGCATGCAAGGCCGGCAGGGCTTTTGGCGAAATGCGCACAGGAGCTTGATTCGGAAATTATTATTACCTGTGGCGGAAAGAGTGCGAATGCAAAAAAGCTTTTTTCGATTATGGCTTTGAGCGTAAAGGAAGGGGACACCATTGAAATTGCGGTGTCCGGAAAGAATGAGGAGCAGGATATAAAAGCAATCGGCGATTTTTGCCGGGAAAACCTGTAATTACGCATGCCCGCTTTCGGGGACACAGATAATCATACACTCAATCCGACAGGGCCGGACAGCCAAAACAAGCTGCCCGGCCCTGTGCGGTTACCTTCCCGGTTGTCAAAGCGCTTTGACAGGGCGAACGGAGGGATCAGACGGTATAATCGTGTTTTCCCCGACCTCCGTTATTCTAAACAAGTGTTGTCGGTGAGTTGGAGGCATATTTTATAAGTTCTTACAATGGACATCGGCGGCGCGCTAGCGTATACTATAAAACAAAAACCATTCCGGTTCATGACTGAGCAGCACACTTTGAATTTTTCAGGGTGTGCTTCTTTTCGGGCATCCGGACGCAATTTGAAGATGATGGAGGTAAAAATGAGACATCTGATCGATCCACTCGACCTATCCGTGCAGGAAATTGACATGCTATTGGATTTAGCCGATGATATTTCAAAAAATCCAAAAAAGTATTCGCAAGTCTGTTCGGGGAAAAAATTAGCAACCTTATTTTACGAGCCTAGTACACGCACCCGGTTAAGCTTTGAATCCGCAATGCTGAACATGGGAGGCAGTGTATTAGGCTTTTCTTCTGCAAACAGCAGTTCCGCTGCGAAAGGGGAGAGCGTTGCCGATACGATTCGGGCCGTTTCCTGTTATGCCGACATTTGCGCAATCCGTCATCCGAAAGAGGGCGCCCCGTTAAGGGCTTCCCGGTATTCCAAAATTCCGGTTATTAACGCCGGCGACGGCGGGCATCAGCATCCGACCCAGACATTAACAGATTTAATGACCATCCGTGCGAAAAAGCACAGGCTGGATCATTTAACCATTGGACTGTGCGGCGATTTGAAATTTGGCCGGACGGTTCATTCTTTAATTAAGGCTTTATCAAGGTACGAGGGCGTCCGCTTTGTGCTGATTTCCCCGGAGGAACTGCGGGTGCCGGACTACATAATCGACAATGTCCTCAAAGAAAAGAATATTCCTTATGAGGAAGTCGAAAATATCGAGGACGTGATTTCGCAGCTCGATATCCTTTATATGACAAGGGTTCAGCGGGAGCGCTTCTTTAATGAGGAAGACTATATCCGCTTAAAAGACAGCTATATTCTGACAATGGCGAAAATGAAGAATGCAAAGCCGGATATGGCGATTTTGCATCCGCTGCCGCGCGTAAACGAAATTGCGCTGGAAGTGGACGACGACCCGCGCGCCGCCTATTTTGATCAGGTTCAAAACGGAGTGTACGTTAGAATGGCACTAATGATGACGCTTTTGGAGGTAGAACATGCTTAATATCGACAGCTTGGAAAAAGGAATTGTACTGGACCATATCCGCGCGGGAAGCAGTATGAAAATTTATGATTTGCTGAAGCTGTCCGAAATGGATTGCTGCGTTGCGGTCATTAAAAATGCCAAGAGCAATAAGCTCGGAAAAAAGGATATTATTAAAATCGAAGGAACCACCGACGTCGACCTCGACGTGCTTGGGTTCATCGACCACAATATTACCGTTAATATTATTGATAACGGGAAGATTATTGAAAAGAAGAAGTTGGTTCTTCCCCAAACCCTGACCAATGTGATTAAATGCAAAAACCCCCGTTGCATTACCAGCATTGAAGAGGAGATCGATCATGTATTCCGCCTTACGCAGGACGGAACACAGCGCTACCGCTGCATTTACTGCGAGCAGGAGTACCAGGATAAGTAAATCCCGCCGGAAAAACGGGCAGGAAAACAAGTTGAAAAAGAAAGTATATTGCAGAAAAACTTATTTTTGTTAACTTTCAGGTTCTGTTTCCATATTTAATTTTCATTTTGCCGGTATGTATTTACGTGTGGATTCTCCGGTGCTATCCTCTAATAGCAAAAGTTATGTTGTGTTTCGGAATGTATTGGAGGAGGCAAAAAAATGAAAACAAGAATCGAAAGCGATTCGATTGGCAGCTTGGAAGTACCGGAGGAAGCCTATTACGGGGTTCAGACGTTAAGGGCAAAACAGAATTTCCCCATCACCGGCTTACGGATGAACGATTGTTTTATAAATAGTTTGGCCGAGATTAAAAAAGCGGCCGCGATTACCAACTGTGAAGCGAACTTGCTCGACCGGACAAAAGCGGACGCCATAGTAAAGGCCTGCAATGAAATCCTTGCGGGCAAATGGCACGACCAGTTCATCGTTGACCCGATTCAGGGTGGCGCAGGGACTTCGGCAAATATGAACGCAAACGAAGTTATTGCGAACCGGGCTATCGAGATTCTGGGCGGGAAAAAGGGTGATTACACGGTCGTGCATCCGAATGACCATGTGAATATGTCCCAGTCGACCAACGACGTATTCCCGACCGCCGGAAAGCTGACGGCGCTGATGCTGATGCCGAAGGTCATCGCCCAGTTGAAACGGCTGAGCGACGTGTTAAAGAAAAAGGGAGTCGAATTCAACGGCATCGTGAAAATGGGGCGCACCCAGCTTCAGGATGCCGTCCCCATCCGGCTTGGCCAGTCGTTCCACGCTTACGCATCCGTTGTCGACCGCGACATCCGGCGCCTGGAAAAAGCCGAGGGGGAAATCCGCGCCGTGAATATGGGCGGAACCGCTGTCGGAACGGCGATCAATGTCAGTCCCTCCTATCTGGAACACATTGTTGAAAACCTTCGTAAGCTTAGCGGGATCGAAATCCGGCAGGCGGACGATTTGATCGATGCCACGCAGAATCTGGACGGCTTTGTGGCTGTTTCCAACGCGCTGAAAACTTGTGCGGTGGATCTTTCCAAAATGGCGAACGATTTGCGCCTGCTTTCCAGCGGGCCGAAAGCAGGCATTGCGGAAATCAGCCTGCCGGCGAAGCAGAATGGTTCTTCCATTATGCCGGGCAAGGTAAACCCTGTCATTCCCGAGGTTGTGTCGCAGATTGCGTTTAATATTATTGGCAACGATATGGCGATCACTATGGCTGCGGAAGCCGGGCAGATGGAGCTGAACGCGTTTGAGCCGGTGCTGTTTTACAATTTATTTGAATCCTTGACCACACTGGAAAACGGTGTAAGAACCTTTGTGGACAACTGCGTGTCCGGCATTACCGCAAACGAAAAGCGCTGCAGGCAGCTTCTCGGGCAAAGCGTCGGAATTGCGACCGCCCTGTGCCCTTACATCGGTTACCGGAAATCCGCCGAAATTGCCAAGCTTGCGCTGAAAACCGGCAAAAATGTGGAGGACATCGTTTTAGAGAAAGGCCTTCTGCCCAAGCAGATGCTGGATAATATTCTGAATCCTATGGCAATGACCCGGCCCAATATCCGGGGTTGACGATTTCAGGATTGAGGGTTAAAATAGCTTACATACGGAAAATGGAAACTGCCTCCTGCCTTTGGCGGGAGGCAAAATGATGCCGGTAGGAATTCTGCCGCATAGGCAACGGATAAAAAGGGATGTATGTAACTGTGAAAAATTATTTACTGGAATGTTGTGTGGATTCAGTAGAATCCGCGGTCGCCGCGCAGGCGGGCGGGGCCGACCGGCTGGAATTGTGCGGAAATTTGATCATCGGGGGAACCACGCCGGATATTCATTTATTTTTGGCGGTAAAGAAAAAGGTTTCCATTCCGGTCAATGTTTTGATACGACCGCGCTTCGGCGACTTTTGTTACACGGATGAGGAATTTAACATTGTTCAAAAAGATGTTGAAATGTTCCGCGAAAACGAAGCGGACGGCATCGTGATCGGCGTCCTTCAGCCAGACGGCAATCTGGATTTGGAGCGGATGGGTATTTTGATGGACGCGGCCGGGGACAGGCCGGTTACGCTCCACCGCGCATTTGACGTTTGCCGCGACCCGTTCCAGATGCTTCGTGCTGCCGAAAAGCTCGGCGTGCGGACCATACTAACCTCTGGACAGAAGAATTCGAGTTACGAAGGACGGGAACTGCTTGCAAGCCTTGTAAAGGAAGCGGACGGGAAAATCGATATTTTAATCGGTGGCGGCGTCGGCGCGGAAAATGTCGAAGTGCTCGCTAAAGAAACCGGTGCGCGGTCCTTCCATATGTCGGGGAAGGCGACGCTCGACAGCGCCATGACATACCGGAAACAGGGTGTGAGCATGGGACTTCCGGTTATGAGCGAGTATGCCATATTCCGAACGGACGAAAGGAAAGTGGCAGCCGTCCGGAACATTTTAAATAAGCTAGGTTCAGCCGGCTGAAAGGAGAGCCGGCTGTTCCCGTTGCGGGGGATATAGAGAATGCTAGATAAAATCGACAGGAAATTGATAGAACTGCTGCAGTCCAATGCGAGAATATCCATTAAAAGACTGGCGCAGGAGGTGTTTTTGTCCGCCCCGGCGGTTTCGGCACGGCTGGAACGGCTGGAAAAGCTGAAAATCATTACGGGTTACACCGCTTCCGTCGATTATGTTAAGCTGGGGTACCATATCATGGCCTTTATTAACCTTGAAGTTGCCCCAAGTGAAAAAGTAGTATTTTATCCGTTCATCCAGAAATGTCCCAATGTGATTGAATGCAACTGCATCACGGGGAATTATTCCATGCTGATCAAGGTTGCATTCCCCAGCACGGTGGAATTGGACACCTTTGTGGGGCAGTTGCAGCAATTTGGGCATACGCAGACGCAGATCGTTTTTTCCACGCCTGTTCCGCACAGGGGCATTAAACCGGCGGACTATAGTGAAGAGCAATAAGCCGAAGAGCATATCATTTGCCGATATGCTCTTTTTTGTCATAAAATATTAAAAAACCGGAAAATCATTTTGCTTTATAACATTGGAAATGGTATAATGAATTACACTTTTAAATGTCAATTCGCCGCCCGGCATATAAAGGGAAAGATGGGGTTCGATGATCTATAAAATTCTTACTTTTAATTACTTGATTACGATTGGCGTTGTTTCATGGATTGCCGCGCAGGCAATTAAATCCTTGATTTTTATTTTCCGCAACAAGCGGATCGATTTCAAAACACTTTCCGGCGCGGGGGGGATGCCAAGTGCGCACTCCGCACTCGTTTGTTCCGTAGCGGTTGGAACCGCCCACGAATACGGCCTTTCATCTCCTTACTTTTCCTTTGCCTTTACGCTGGCTGTGATTGTTATGTACGACGCCATGGGCGTCCGGCACGCGGCCGGTGAGCAAGCGAAAGCGATTAATTCCATACAGGCTTATCTGAAAAAGCACCGGTACGAGCTGCCGGAAGGTGACGAATATTTTGAACATATGCTTACGGGGCTGAATGAATCGCTGGGGCATACGCCCACGGAAGTGATCGCCGGCATGGCTCTCGGGATTCTGATTGCGGTATTATCCATTATCTGGCTCCATTAAAGTGTGTACGGCCGTCCTTTAAACGCAAATTTATCGGACGGCTGTTATTATTGGAATTTTTCTCTTTTTAGTGTCATAACTCCTGCTTTTTGCTTCATGCGAATCCGGAACTGCTGAGTTGCGCATAATATTTTTTAAATAAACTGGTGTGGGGATTCAAACATTTGACACATTTCAAAAATGGTGTAAAATGATATCAGCGATTAACGAAAGGGTCTTGCAGATGAAAAATTTTACATTTTATTCCCCTACGGAAATCATTTTCGGAAAAGATTCCGAGCTTCAGGTAGCGGATGAAATTATAAAGCACGGCGGCACACGCGTTATGGTCCTTTACGGCGGCGGAAGCGCGGTGAGGAGCGGCTTGATCGCAAAAGTGGAACAGACCCTCAAAAAGGCGGGCCTGCCTTTTCTGACGGTTGGAGGAGTCCAGCCGAACCCCCGCGTGTCCTTTGCGCGCGATGCGGTTGCCAAAGCGATTGCTTTCGGTGCGGACTTTTTCCTTGGCGTCGGCGGCGGAAGCGTGATTGATACGGCGAAAGCGGTCGCGCACGGAGTGGCGAACCCGGATACGGATTTATGGCTTTTCTGGACGCGTGAAAAGGAGCTTACGAAATCCATGCCCGTCGGCGCGGTGCTGACTATTTCCGCAGCCGGAAGCGAAACCAGCGATTCGGCTGTGCTGACGAATATGGAGCTGGGCGTAAAAAGAGGGCTGAACACCCCGTTCAACCGCCCCCGGTTTGCCATTATGAATCCGGAACTGACCTATTCGCTTCCTCCTTTTCAGGTTTCCTGCGGCATCGTCGACATCATGATGCATACGCTTGATCGCTATTTTACACCGACAGAGGGAAATGAGATTACGGATGAAATCGCCGAATCCCTTCTGCGGGTTGTCATAAAGAATGGAAGAATCGCACATGAAAATCCACACGATTACGACGCGATGAGTGAACTGATGTGGTGCGGAAGCCTTTCGCACAACGGGCTGACCGGGCTCGGCGCCGTAACGGATTTCGCGCCCCATCAGCTTGGCCACGAGCTGAGCGCCCGTTTTGACGTTGCGCACGGCGCGAGCCTCTCGACCGTATGGGGCTCCTGGGCTGCTTATTGCTGGCGCGATAAACCCGAGCGCTTCGTGCGTTTCGCGGACAAGGTTTGGGGAATCCGAAAGAGCGGTACCGAGGAAACCGTGAAGGCGGCGATTGCCCAAATGGTTTCTTATTTTGCTTCGCTCCAAATGCCGACCTGTTTTACGCAGCTGGGTATCGGGGCGCAGAGCGACGATGTTCTTCGTCAGTTGGCGGATAGCTGCGTGTTCCACGGAAAACGCACGATCGGCGGATTTAAAAAGCTTGACGGCAAGGATGTCTATGAAATTTATAAAAAGGCCAACTATTAATAAACAGGAGGAGAATTCATGAACAACATGGAAAAGAAGGAACTGCGAATACTGGCCTGTAAAGTAAGGCGTGGCGTGGTTGAAGGTGTGTACCACGCAAAGTCAGGACACCCGGGCGGGAGCCTGTCGGCGGCCGACATTTTCA
>NZ_SRMQ01000013.1 GCF_004768785.1 Caproiciproducens galactitolivorans | reverse complement strand
GAATACGCTGAAGACTGGTCCGTTTCCAGAGCATATTTGAATCCCAAATCGATTCAGACACTTCTGCTAAGCGCAGCTTAATTCATTTCGTGGAGTCCCCAAATTGCGAACTTCTCTTGACATAGCCTTAATTTGCGAAACTTATTGTACCTTATCCTGAAGTTGAACAGGCAGTAGCTGAATATGTGCAATTTTACAATTATGAGCGTATTAACATGAAAAACGGCCTCACTCCGTCCGAAATACGGAGCAAGACCGCCTAAATCTGAGCTATTCTGCGACAGGGCTTTTATTTCTTTGTCTGTTCAATCGGGAACAGTCCATCAGTACCGGGGGAGTAACTATTTGTTTTATGTCAGTTAGAATTTTTCAATGATTGGTTCTTCAGTAAAAGATGAAATAGTCGATGTAGCGTCTTTTAAGTACCAGACTTCTGTATTGCCATCTCCCGCCTTGTACATTCCTTGAAGTGACGGATACGCGTCTAACATACTCTTTTGAGCCTCAGTTCGCGGGTCTTCTACCACAGTAGCGGATACCCGAATCCACTTTCTGTCCATAAATGCGCATATTTCAACCTTTGGGTTGATATGCATTTGCTTTGATACGTCTTTTACTTTGCCGGTTTGAATATAGAGTTTTCCATCAAAAAGATGTATCGTGCCGAAAGGACGTACTCTTGGCTGATCACCATCCATGGTTGCCAGATAGTAAGTACCGCTTTTCTTTAAGAATTCGTACGTTTTATCCATGAGAACTTCCTCCTAATAAATAATTTATTTATACGGTTTATGTACCGCACAATCGGCGTTTGTATCCGAATTGGCTAAACTGCCTCGAACTGGAAGTTCAGCCCATTTGAGCTTAGTTGTAATTTATAATTGTACTCTGATGTTTTTTGGATTTTATATGTTGCCTTAACATGAGGAAAGTTGCCACCCACAAAATCACACACGAACCAATAAATACATAGCGTAGCTCGTAAATAAAGAAATCCGGCTGGTCATTCGGGAAACTTTTCATCGGGTAGCCTGCCTTATAAGACATCAAGGCATAAAGGATACAAGTAGAAAGCGTCAGCCCAATTAACACGCCTAGATAACGCAGCGACCCGAGACTTCGGCAGGTTAATCAGGAAGATGACTTGTCAACTGAAATAATTTAAATAACACCACCCACAATCGGCCCGACCAACGTTCCCAGACCACTGCCGAGAAAACGCCGCTGAGCGCTTTTGTTCGATTCTCGGTAGGATAAGTCTCACTAATAATGCCAAGATTGCAACTCGGATAGGTTGCACAGCATGGATCCAACGGTAAAGATGACCGTTTCTGCCTGAAAAATTCTCGTTTTCCGATGATATCAGATATTTTTCCAAAAATAAGTGCAAACGTACACATACTTATCATTTAGGCAGTGCATGTCCAGTCAATCAGGCTGGTCGGCACGTTCAGGGCTTTTGCCAATTTCGGCAGGGCGACATTAAAAATGCTGCTGTCTACCGTCATCATAAAAGTCATAATCAATCCAGAAATCAAGATCATCCTTAATCTTGTGCTGCTCATCGTAATATTCTCTGTATTTTCCAGTTCCTTAATTTCTGCATATTTTGTTTTACTGTTCATATTGTATCCCAAGCTTTCAATTTTTGCAATTTAATACTAAATTTGTATTTTTTTCACACTATTTAACACCAAAATAAAAATGCAGCAGAGTTTGAGAATGAAGTTGAGCAATTTCTATTTTCAAAAAACTCCAGTATTTCTCGGACTGTAAAGCTATTTGCGATGGAGGCCAGCTCGGTTCAACGGGAACATTGTCGATTGGAACTCGCTCCGGGGTCAGCATACACAGATGGGCATTTCCAATGAAATATTTGCAAAGGGTTTCGGAAGCGGATCGCCAAGGGAAACAGCGAAAGCCGCCCATGATTTCGGCCGGTCTGCCAATTCATGAATTTGTGACAAAAATATACGCCAACCCTGACGGAAGCTTTTCCGTAGAAGTTGGCGTACATATTGATGGTGCCGGTGGTGGGACTCGAACCCACACACCCTTGCGGATAACAGATTTTGAGTCTGTCTCGTCTGCCAATTCCGACACACCGGCGTGAACAACGAATAATATTATATAATAAATCGACGGAAAAATCAATACATACTTTTAATTTAATCGAAAACAAGCGGAGCACCCCGAAGGGGAGGCTCCGTCTGCTTTATATACTTATCAATCTGCATTAAAGAGGGTAATGCAATGCCTTGGGCAAGCGCCCACACATTCGCCGCATCCCGTGCATTTTTGCGGGTCAACTTCCGCAATGGAATTTTTTACATGGATAGCGTCATGCGGACATGTTTTTTCACACTTCTTACAACCGATGCAACCGATTTTACAAACTTTGTTCGTCTGGGTGCCTTTGTCACAGTTCTTGCAGCGGACAACCG
This sequence comes from Caproiciproducens galactitolivorans, assembly GCF_004768785.1. Classification (GTDB taxonomy): domain Bacteria; phylum Bacillota; class Clostridia; order Oscillospirales; family Acutalibacteraceae; genus Caproiciproducens; species Caproiciproducens galactitolivorans. The sequence goes on along the minus strand of NZ_SRMQ01000013.1, from coordinate 50,197 downwards.
CCTGCTTTTTGGCGGGAATAAAGGAAATCAGATGCCTCGGGCAGGCTTTTATGCACATGGAACAGGCCTTGCAGCGTGTTGGATCGATTCTGGCCACGCCATTGCAGACGCTGATGGCATTATATTGACAGGCCCTTACACAGTCTCCGAAACCTAAACATCCGAATTGGCAGCTTGTGGGGCCGCCGGCAACACTTAACGCACCCGCACAGGTTTCAATTCCTTCGTATTCAACCCTGTTACTGGTATTATCGTAACTGCCAAGGCAATGAACGGTTGCGACTTTTTCCTCCATCTCGTCGGATTCGCAGCCAAGGTATTCCGAAATGCTTTTTGCAACAGCGGTTCCACCGACCGGACACAACCCCGGCTTCACTTCTCCGGCCGCCAACGCCTGCGCGTAGCCGTCGCAACCAGAAAAACCGCAGGCGCCGCAGTTTGCGCCGGGAAGCAAATCGCGGATGGCTTCCGCTTTTTCATCTTTAGGAACAGCCATCACAATGGAGGCAAACGCCAGAATCAGCCCGCATAGCAGCCCGATTCCCCCAACGATCAAAATTGGAATCAGTATTTCATTCATTTACAGCATCTCCTAACCCAGCATCTTGTCGACAAGTCCCTGAAAGCCAAGGAACGATACGGCTGTCAGCGAAGCGGCGACCAGTGTAATCGGCAGGCCCTGTAGGCATTTGGGAATGTCGTTATTCTCGATTCTCTCGCGGATACCCGCAAAAAGCACCATGGCGACCAAAAAGCCGATGCCGGAACCGAATGCGTTCACTAGTGACTGCACAAATCCAAAGCTGGGGTCGGCCTGTCCTTTTTCAATTACCAGCATGGTTACACCGAGAACCGCACAGTTGGTGGTGATCAGGGGCAGGTAAATGCCAAGCGCGTTGTAAAGGGAGGGGACATATTTTTTCAAAACGGTTTCAATGAACTGGACGAGTGCGGCAATAATCAGAATAAACACTATGGTTTTCAGGTAAGCAAGGTTTAACGGAACCAAAACATAGGTATAGATCGGCCAGGTAACCGCGGTGGAAATTACCATGACAACGGTTACGGCGACGCTCATGCCGGTGGCGGTATCCAGTTTTTTGGAAACGCCAAGGAAGGGGCAGATGCCAAGGAATTTATTAAGAATATAGTTTTCCGTTAAAATAGCGGCCAGAAAGATAGCAAGTAGGCTTTTTATCATTTCTTAGCACCCTCCTTTTCTTTTTCTGCCAGTTTGGAGCAGCTTTCGCAAAGCGGGCAGCTTTGGCAGCCGAGTTCCGCCGGCGCTTCCCCCTTGCCGGCAGCAAGTTTGTTTGCAAGGGCAATCAGCATGCCGAAAACGAAGAATCCGCCCGGAGGGAGCAGGAAGATAATAATCGGGGAAATGAAGCCCCTTGTAATCGGAAATCCGAAGACGGTTCCCGCGCCGAGGAGTTCCCGGATAATACCCATAACCAGCAGGGTCGCGGTAAATCCTACGCCCATGCCAAGAGCGTCGAGAATGGACGGGAGCACATTGTTTTTATTCGCAAACATTTCCGCCCTGCCAAGAATAATGCAGTTTACAACAATCAGGGGGAGGAAAATGCCGAGCGCTGCTTTCAGGCTGGGCGAATAGGCTTCCACCAGCATCTGAACAATGGTAACGAATCCGGCGATCAGCGTGATGTAACAGGGAATGCGCACCTTGTCGGGAATTACCTTGCGAAGCAGGGAAATAACCGTGTTTGAGCAAACCAGCACAAAAGTCGTTGCAAGGCCCATGCCGATCGCGTTGCTTGCGGAGGTGCTCAGCGCAAGCGTTGCGCAGGTACCAAGGACAAGGCGCAGCACCGGGTTTTCTTTAATGATGCCTTTGCTGAATTCCTGCCACGGAGTTTTCGCCATTTTATTTGCCCTCCTTTATCTTTTGATACTGCGCAACGGCTTCGTTTACACATTCTGTAACCGCCTTGCTTGTGATCGTCGCGCCGGTCATAGCGTTAATCTGGCCTTTTCCGGCGTTTCCATTTTTCACAAGCTTGAATCCCTTTTCTGGGGCTTCTTGCAGGTACTGGTTACGGAAGCTTTCATCTTGCGCGTTCAGGCCAAGTCCGGGCGTATCGTTGATGGTCAGCAGCACAACGCCGGTCACTTTTCCGTTTTTATCAATGCCGGTCATCACCTTCAAATCGCCGCCGTAGCTTTTCGTCTTTGTTGTAAACACATAGCCCAAGACGTCATTGCCGTTTTTGCCGACAGCGTAGGTTCCATTTTTGGAATCCACAAACTGCTTCGCCCCGGGAAGGACAAGCGCGCGGGAAGCAGCGGTTGTTTCCTCGTTGATTTGTTTGATTTTATCCTGCGTCATCCAATTGGTGACGGAAAGCAAAGCCGCGATGACAATACAGATTGCGCATAGTACAGCGGCCGGTTTGAGAATCTTTTTTACGTCAACCTTCATTTACCACACGCTCCTTCCCGAAAGCACGCGGGCGTGTTAAACGCTCAATGTGCGGAACCATGATGTTCATTAAAATAATGGAGAAGGATACACCTTCCGGAAGCTGGCCGAATATCCGGATCAGCATAGTGATTATCCCGGCGCCAACCGCGTAAACAATCTTTCCCTTGAAGGTAATAGGGGAGGTGGCATAGTCGGTGGCCATGAAGATCGCACCGAGAAGAAGGCCGCCCGCTAGAATGTCAAACGCAACATTCCGGCCGGAGATTAAGGAGAGAACGGCAACGGTGCCAATGTAGCACATCGGAATCATGGGGCTTATGATTTTGCGGCAGACAAGATAAATGCCGCCTAAAATCAAAGCAACCGCACAGGTTTCGCCCAGGCAGCCTGCACGAACCCCGACGAACATATTCAGCAGGGTCGGCATGGTGCCGTTTGTACCTTCTTTCAGGATACCGAGCGGGGAAGCGGTCGTTATCGCGTCCGCCGTCGTCTGCATATAGTAAAATGGTTTGTTCCATGTGCTCATTTCGGATGGAAACGAGGACATTAGGATAATTCTTGCTGTAAGAGCCGGGTTCACGAAATTCTGTCCGATACCGCCGAACATCTGCTTTACAACGACAATGGCGACCACGCCCCCGAACAGGACGATAAACGGGCTTACGCCCACCGGTACGTTGAAGGCAAGCAGAAGACCGGTCACGACTGCACTTAAATCATCAATGGTATTTTCCCGTTTCATAACCTTACGGGATATATATTCGCTCAGTACGCAGGACGCTACCGAAACGGCAATCAGAAGGAGCGCCTTCGGTCCGAACAGAATGACGGATGCGATTGCCGCCGGAATTAGCGCAATGATCACGTCAAGCATGATTTTTCGAGTTGTAATACCGCTTTTGATATGGGGAGATGAGGATACGATCATTTTTTCCGCCATTAATGTTTCCCTCCTGCTTTTACCAATGCTTTGCCCAGCCGGATTGCCTGTACAAGCGGTCGATTGGCCGGGCAGTTAAATGCGCAGCAACCGCATTCAATACAATCCATTACGTCGTACTCCTGGAGTTTCTCAATATCCTTTGCATTCGAATACCGTTCAAGCTGGGTAGGAATCAAGCGCATTGGGCAGCCGTTCACACAGCGGCCGCAGCGTATGCAGGAGGTAGGCTTATTCATCCGCGCTTCCCGCTCGTCAAACGCAAGGATTCCGTTATTTTGTTTCAAAATAGGAAACGAGTCATCCGGAAGGGAAAGCCCCATCATGGGGCCGCCCATCAGCAGTTTTTTTGGTTCGGCCCGGTAACCGCCGCAGAATTGGATGACATCCCCAATTTTGGTGCCGATGGGGACAATCACGTTTTGTGGCTTCTGAATTGCGGAACCGTCAATCGTAACGCGCTTTTTGATCAGCGGCATGCCTGTCTTTATGTAATCTGCCAGAAAAGCCACGGATGTGACGTTCATAACCAAGCAGCCAACGTCCGCGGGAAGTTTGCCCATGGGGATTTCCCGGTCCGTACAGGCTTTTACCAGAACCTTTTCCGCTCCCTGCGGGTATCGCGAAGGCAGCGTCAAGATGTGGACGCTGCCTTCCGCATTTTTTTCGCTGTCTGCAAGCTCCTTTAACTTTTGAATGCCATTCGGTTTATTATCTTCGATGGCAAGGATTACCCGGTCGATTTTCAGCATATGCCGCACAACGGAAATCCCGTCAAATATGGATTGGGTGTTCTCAAGAACTTCCCGGTTGTCCGCCGTTATGTAAGGCTCGCACTCGGCGGCGTTAATAATCAAGGTGTCCAGCTTTTTATCCTTAGGGACGTTCAGCTTCACATGCGTAGGAAACCCGGCGCCGCCAAGCCCCACCAATCCGGACTCCCGCGCTGCTTTTACAAGATCTTCCGGCGATTTAATAACCGGAGGCTGTACCTCCGGAGAAACCTTCATCTCGCCGTCGGAATCGATGACCACCGCTTCGGAATATTGTCCGCCGGGTAACATGAGCTTTTTAATCGCCGATACCTTTCCGGAAATGCTTGCGTGGATCGGCGCACCGATAAAGGCATCGCTGTCCGCAATTTTTTGCCCGACCAGAACTTCGTCGCCGATTTTCACCAAGGGTTTGCAGGGGGCGCCTGCATGCTGCTGCATTGGAAGAATAACCTGTCCCGGTGGCGGAAGGATGGATGACTCCATCTGCGCGGTACTTTTCCGATGAGGAACATCTGCACCGCGATGTTTCGAAGAAAATTCCATGTTTCTTACCTCCAAACAAAATCAATCTATCGTAAATTTATTTAGTAACGGCATCATCACGCGAAGGACAAGCCCGGTTACAATTCCGGACAATACGCCGAAAAGAATCAGCCAGGGTAAGTAATAAAGAACGGCTGGTGTGGTTAAAAGAAAAGCGACGAAAAGCTGCGCGGCATTGTGGGAAAGCGCACCGGCTACCCCCAGCCCGATCAGCCCGAAGGGGCTGCCATTCACACGGAGCAACAGCCACATAACAAGCGTGCTGAGCAAGCCTCCGGAAAGGCTCATGAGCATAGCGGTGAACCCGCGGGTTACACCGGCAAACAGCCCTTTTATCAGGGCAATACAAAGGGCGGGACCCAGTCCAACCGCTCCCGTCGCGTACATGGTTACTATATTGGAAAGCCCCAGCTTTGCACCCGGAGGCAGAAGCGGCAGAGGGGGAAGCGTCAGCTCGATTGCTGATAAAACAAGAGCCAGCGCCGTTAGAAGGCCGTTAAAGGCAATGCTCCGCGTGCGTGGGGATAGATTCAGATTTGTCGTATGATTCATTTTTTATTACCCTGTAAATGCGTCAATTGTTTTTTGACCTTCTGTAATTCGGACGGAAATTTTTGCCGGAAGGCAAACTGCGGCTTGCCCCGGCTTTGAAAGCTTGCCTGTCCGCACACAGATCTGGTCGTGGCAGTCGGAATGCTGGAACGAAATCGCACCGGGTTCCACTAGGAGTTTGACGTGGTATTCGCCGCCCAAGTCGATAACCTGCGTGCCTTTTTGTTTTCCTAAATCAAAGCGGTAAAGTTCCGTACCGTTTCTTTCAACCACAGCAATTCCTGTCCCGGCATTTTTGTTAAAGCAAAGAAGCAGGACAGCTGCAAGGCAAAGAAAGAATGCGATTAAAAACAGATCCTTCTTTTTTAATATCATAATGGTGTGTTATACCCCGCTTTTAACGAGGGAATATTTCCGATCGGATAGGGTGAAGGTATTTTCCATGTTTTTGGTCAAATAAATCTTATCATCCGTGGTAATAAAAATCCCCCCGGCGTTATATTTCTTCAAAAGTTCCGCTCCCTTTTCGCGTCCAAGCACAAAGCAGGCGGTTGAGAGCGCGTCGCTCAGCGCGCCGTTGTCGCATACGACCGTAACGGATACCAGACTGTTGTTTTCCGGGTATCCGGTTTTCGGGTTCAGCAGATGGTGGTAGGTAACGCCATTCTTTGTAAAGTACTTTTCGTATGTGCCGGAGGTTGAGACATAGCCGGAACGAAGATCAATCGCTCCCAGAGAAGCGCTCTGCGTTTCGGAGCTGTGTGGATCACGTACGGCGATATTCCAAGGTGTTCCGTCCTTTTTTGTGCCGAATACGCCTATACTGCCTCCAACCGCAATAATTCCACTATCCGCGCCCGCCTGTTCGTAGGCGGCAACCGCTTCGTCGCATGCTGCGCCTTTTCCAACCGCACCAAGGTCAACGGCCATATAGTGCCTTTTCAGCGAGGCGGTGGATTCCTGCGTATTCACGCGAAGCTCTTTGTAATTTACATATTTTAAATATTTTTGAATTTCTTTTTTGGAGGGGAGATGCTGATTTTCACCGCCGAAATCCCAGAGAGAGGAAACCGGGAGGATGGTGGGGTCAAATGCTCCATACGATTTATCGGCAACATCAAGGCTTTTTTGAAGGATTGCCGCCGTTTTTGGATCGATCGAAACCCAGTCGGAGCCGGATGCCTGGTTCAGCTTCGTGATGTCGGAATCACTACGCCTCCATGAGATCAAATTTTCCAGTTCGCCGATTTTTTGCGCTGCTGCTTTGGCGGCCTGTTGGCTGTTTTTGCCGTAAACGGTTTGCTGCACATAGGTTCCCATCGCGTAATTTGTGCATTCGTAGCTGACCGGTTTTTGATTGGATTTTATGAGGATGCAGGCCAGTACGGCGATAACTACAATCAAGACGGCAAAAAGCAGATAAGCCAGCTTTTTTTCTTTATACATTTTTAACCTCCAGTAGGTAGATTATACCACGAATTTATGGAAAGTCCAGCAATAACAAAGCACTTGTTAGCCTCCGAAAAGTAGTGCCAGATATAACAAAGTCATCTGCCTGCATTATGTTGGCGGATGACTTCGTACCTTTATTATAATTGTAAGGACGCGAGCTGTCTACGGTATATTTTTCTTCCCATGTTCCGGGCAGGTTTCAGAAGAATCCGCTCTGTCGTGAAAAAGAACGAAGCGGTTTCGGCCGCTGCGCTTTGCTTCGTACAGGGCCATATCGGCTTTTTGATAAAGCTCGGCATAACTTTTTCCGTCCTTCGGGAAAAGGGCAACGCCTACGCTTCCGGAAATCGAGTAACAGGTGTTGAATGTTTGTTGCAGGCATTGGGTGATCGCCATTGCTTTTTCTACAATCAGAGCATGGTCATCGACATTTTTCAGAAGCACCATAAATTCGTCCCCGCCGATCCGGCCTAGAATGTCCGTTGTGCGGAACAGCTTTTTCAGTTTGCTGCCGATATCCGCAAGCACGGCATCCCCGAACATATGGCCCAGATTATCATTGACCTCTTTAAAATGGTCCACATCAATCATGTAAAGGGCGCAGGGTTCATTGTCATTGAGCGCCTGCTCAATCAGATTCTGCGTTGCGATTTTATTGAGCAGTTCCGTCAATCCGTCCCGCTGCGCTTTGAACAAAAGCTTTTGCGTCGCTTCTTTTTGGCAGGTGATGTCACTGATTCTGCCGATTGCCCGTATGGCTTTGCCTTCCTTGCTGAAAATTGTAGTGATTTTAATATTGTACCATAGATAATCGCCGTTTTCCGATTTCATCCGGCATTCGCTTTCGGCGCTGGGTTCGCCGTTTTTCACGCTTTCAAACATTTGGCGGAAAGCTTCGGCATCGTCCGGATGGACTACGTCGGTATTCAGAAAGCTTTCGGGAAAATTTTTAATGGCGTAGCCGCCGCCCGAAATTTGCCGCCCGCCCGTACTGTTCAGAACGGTCTTGTTTAGAATGTCGTAATCAAAAATCATGCTGTCGGACTGGTCCATAACAATCTGATAGCGTTCATTGCTGATTTCCAGCTCCTGCATGATTACCCTTTGCTCGGTAATATCAATTAAAAGGCTGTACAGCTCGGGTTCTTTCCCGCTTTCCACCATGAGCTGGCCCCGCTCCAAAATCCATACCAAAGTCCCGTCTTTTTTCTGGATGCGGTACTGTATGTCGATTACGCTGCCGGCATGAAGCTGTTCGTCGATGCTGTGCTTTACCGCTTCCCGATCACGCGGGTAAATCATTTTCAAAAATTGTTGATTGAAAAGCCTGGTGACCTCCTCACGGCTATATCCCGTTAAGTAATAAAATCCGTCGCTGCAATAGATGATGGTTAAGTTCCCGTCGTATTTACAGCGCTGCACGCAGCCTGGAATATTGGATGTTAAAACACTCAGTTCCCGGATGCTTTTCTCAATAGCGTTGTTCTTTTTCCGAAGGAGAAGGACTGCGTAAAAACCAAGAAGGATAAAAGCGAACGCGGTGCTGAACGCCAGCAGGGCCGAAATGCGGATCATATAATTTGACTGCGGTAGAATTACATTGGACGGAACAATGGTGATCAGGTACCAGTTCCCCGCGCCAAGCGGTTGATAATATATAAAGCTGTCCAAACCGTCGACGTTGAATTCTGCCGTTCCGCTGCTGTTCCGGCCGATCTGCTCCTTCAACGCCTCAACGCTCATTTTATCCGGTTCTACACACTTGAGAGAAGAATAAAAATTTTGCACGGCGCTGTCGGCTGCCTTTTTGGAATACAGCACGACGGTGCCGTCATGGCGAATCAGAAGGCGCGTGCCCTTTCCTTCATACAGGGGGTTATCCAGTTGCTCTGCAATGGGGTCGGCGGATGCTGTTCCGTTTAATACGCCGATTATTTTTTGCTTTGAATAGATCGGAACGGAATAAAGGAACGCTTTTTTCGCATTCGGGAAGGATTCAGAGCCGGTTATGGTGGCCTTTCCCTTTACCGCCTGTTGAAACGATTCGCTTGCGGCGATATTCCGTTTCAAGCCGTCGTTTGTTATACTGTCTCCGTGCAGGTCGGCAACAGATATCTGAAGGAACGGATGGCTGTTTAATACCGCTTGCGTGGCGTCCGCAGCCGCTTTGTCATATAGATTCCCGTGTTCGCCGAGATATGTGGCCAGGGTACGTAAAACAGATGAACTTTCGTCCATCTTTGCCGTTATAGCTGCAGCGCTTTGCGCAGCGTTTTCAATCATATTTCTCGAAACGGAGGACTGTAGGTCACGGTTCATCTTGCTTACGAAAGCTGTAAATGACAACGGCAGAAAGGATAAAGAGACAAGAAGAACGCACGCAGCCGCTAGTTTTGGCTTTAACGTCACAAGCTCGCATCCTTTCCATTATGTGTTTTAATTTAAGGAAAATTGTTCAATATAGATAAAATATACACTATTTTTTTCCTTAACGCAATTCCTTTTTCCTTAAAAAACAGGATATTTTTCCCAATTGCGACAGAATAAAGCTATACGGGAAATTAACAGAAATTTCCTGAAAAATTGGAAAGGGAAAATGGAAGCGGCGTACGGAGAGGGTAATAATTTTTATTCAAATCCTGGATGCTTTATGCTTTTTGTCGGCCCAAATACAACCGGAAAAAAACCAAAGTTTTTTATTTTTTGCGTATGCATTTGATGGAGCCACTTCGGAATCCATACAAATCTGTTACAGAAAACCAAAATAAAGGTTTCTTGGATTTGTATTTTATTACAAAAATTAAGGAAAGTACTTTTCACCAACAACCAGTATGCTATACTAAAGTTTAAGAATCATTTCGGAGGATGACATGTCGGTACAAAAAGTACGAGAATATCTTAAAAAATACGGAATGGAAAACCGTTTAAGGGAATTTCCGGTTTCTAGTGCAACCGTTGCGCTTGCGGCACAGGCGCTGCAAGTGGAAGAGGCGCGCATTGCAAAAACGATTTCTTTTTACGCCGAAGGCGGATGCATTTTAATCGTTACCGCGGGGGATGCAAAAATTGATAATGCAAAGTTTAAGGCGGAATTCGGGATAAAAGCAAAAATGCTCGCTTCCGAGGATGTGGAGCGGCTGACCGGTTACCGGATCGGCGGAGTATGCCCGTTTGGGAACCCGTCGGAAGCAAAGGTTTACTGCGACCTGTCCCTGAAGCGCTTTACCACGGTCTACCCCGCTGGGGGCAGCTCCAATTCCTGTGTAGAATTGGATTGTGAGGAGCTTTTCCGGGCGTCGGGAAGCAGAAAGTGGCTGGACGTCTGTAAAAATTGGCAGGAAACCGGGGGACAGAGTAAGTAGTATGAGAATGCGTAATAAACCATGGGCTGCGCCGGAACTGGACGCCTGCGAATTTTTTGTCCGTAGCCCGTCGGAACAGATTGGGAAATGGCATTCATTTTTCCCGCGCAGACAGCCGATCCATCTGGAGCTTGGCTGCGGGAAAGGATTTTTTATCGCGGGAATGGCTCCAAAGCATCCGGAAATTAATTATATCGGGATCGATTTGAAAGATGCGGTTCTAGGCCCTGCAAAGCGCAATATCGAAAAGGCGTTTCAGGAGCAAAACAAAAAGCCGGACAATGTTGTATTGATGGCGCAGGATATTGAGCGGCTTTTAACGGTTATGAATGAAAACGATACCGTCGAGAGAATTTATATTCTTTTCTGCAATCCATGGCCAAAGGCGAAGCACAATAAACGGCGTCTTACTTATCCGCGAATGTTGGAAAGCTACAAACAGATTTTAGCAAAGGGCGGCGAAATCCATTTTAAAACGGACGACGACCCGCTTTTCAGTAATTCGGTGGCTTATTTTAAACAAAGCGGGTTTGAAATTACCAGAATAACCTATGATCTGCACGCGGATAACTGGCCGGAGGAAAATGTGCTTACGGAGCATGAGAAAATGTTCCTAGAAAAGGGAATCAAAATCAAAGCACTAATTGCAAAACTTCCTGTTCGTTAATTTATAAATATTCATTGACAAACGCATGAGGATACATTATAAGTCCTATTAATTTAGTAATATATTTGGAGGGTGCTGGGCATGGGCGAGGCCATTATTGAAATACGGGCGCTTAGCAAATCTTTCCGCACAAAAGATGGGGAAGTAACCGTCCTGAGGGATATTAATCTGACGATTGAAAAGGATGAAATCTTCGGAATTATCGGCATGAGCGGCGCCGGTAAGAGCACGCTTGTGCGCTGTATCAATATGCTTGAAAAGCCAACGCATGGTACGGTTCTGTTTGACGGCCGTGACATGGCGAAGCTGTCTGAACGGGAGTTGCGGGAAGTGCGTCGTTCCATGGGAATGATCTTTCAGCAGTTCAATCTTTTAATGCAGCGCACGGCGGAGGGCAACGTCTGTTTCCCGTTGGAGCTTGCCGGTATGGATGAGGCTTCCGCAAGGAAGCGGGCGAAAGATCTTCTGGAGCTTGTCGGGCTTGCGGATAAAGCCAAGGCGTATCCCGCTCAGCTTTCCGGCGGGCAAAAGCAACGTGTTGCAATTGCGCGTGCGCTTGCCACGGATCCGAAAGTGCTTCTTTGCGACGAAGCCACCAGCGCCCTTGACCCTACGACAACGACTTCCATTTTGGCCCTTTTAAAGGATATCAATCAACGGCTGGGCATTACGATTGTCATGATTACGCATCAAATGAGTGTTATTGAGGAAATCTGCAACCGCGTTGCGATTATTGACGAAAGCCACATCGCGGAGTCCGGTAAGGTGGAAGATATTTTTTATAAGCCGAAAACCGAAATTGCGCAAAAGCTGGTTTATCCTTCCGGAAAACCTACGCAGCAATTTATCAGCAAGCGCTGCATGCGAATTGTTTTTGACGGGAATTCTTCGTTTGAGCCGGTTATTGCCAACATGGTGCTGGAATGTAAGGCTCCCGTGAACATTATGTATGCGGATACAAAGAATATAGACGGCAAAGCGTTTGGCCAAATGGTGGTCCAACTGCCGGAGGACGAAGTTCTGGCGCAGAAGATGTTTCATTATGTTCGTGCAAGAGGATTATCTGCGGAGGAGGTGAATGGTTATGTGGGATGAGACAACGCTGAATCTGCTGATACAGGGTGTTGGTGAATCCCTGTATATGACGCTTGTTTCCACTTTCTTTGCTTATATCATCGGGTTGCCGCTTGGCATCCTGCTTGTTACAAGCGCAAAGGAAGGGATCCGCCCCCGTCCATGGCTATTTAAAACCTTGGACGTCATTGTGAACCTGACCCGTTCCATTCCGTTCCTGATCCTCCTTGTAGCCATTATCCCTTTTACGCGGCTTGTTACCGGGACGATGATCGGTCCCACTGCGACGATTGTTCCGCTGACTTTGTCGGCGGCGCCGTTTGTTGCCCGTCTGGTCGAGTCTTCCATCAAGGAAGTGGATGTCGGCGTTATTGAGGCCGCTCAGTCCATGGGCGCCTCCAATATGCAGATCATCTGGAAAGTCATGCTGCCGGAAGCGAAACCGTCCCTGATTGTCGGGTGCGCTATCGCAACCACAACGATCCTTGGCTATTCGGCAATGGCCGGATTTACAGGCGGCGGCGGGCTTGGCACGATCGCAACGAATTTCGGTTTCTACCGTTATCAGTACGACGTTATGCTTGTGACGGTGGTTCTGTTGGTTCTCATTGTACAGGTGCTTCAGGGGATCTTGATGAAATTGGCGGGGCTCAGCAATAAGAAATAACGATTTTCAAATATTGGAGGGGAATTTATGAAAAAAATCATATCGATTATATTGATCGCAGCTCTATCCCTGGCAGCGCTTGCCGGCTGCGCAAAATCCGGCACAGCGGCTTCCGCGGGAAGCAAAAAGATTGTGGTGGGCGCTTCTCCCACACCCCATGCGATTATTTTAAAGGAAGCTGCAAAATTACTGAAGCAAAAGGGCTATGACCTTGAAGTAAAGGAATTTAACGATTACGTTTTGCCCAATACCGCGCTGGTAAGCAAGGAACTGGACGCAAACTACTTCCAGCATGTGACTTATCTGGATGATTACAATAAGAAAAACGGTACGGATATTGTTTCCGCCGGATCTATCCACTATGAGCCGTTTGGAATTTATGCGGGAAAAACCAAAAGCCTGGCGGATTTAAAAGACGGTGCGACGATTTCCGTTCCGAACGATACCTCCAACGAAGCGAGAGCGCTCCTTCTCTTGCAGGCGCAGGGCTTGATTAAACTGAAGGACGATGCGGGGATTACTGCCACGCAGAAGGATATCGTGGAGAACAAAAAGAACCTGAAGTTTACGGAAATTGAAGCCGCCCAGCTTGTCCGTTCCCTTCCGGATGTCGATCTGGCTGTTATCAACGGAAATTACGCCTTGCAGGGTAGCCTGAAGGTTTCGGACGCGATTGCTGTGGAAAAAGACGATTCCATAGCCGCGGAAAAATATGCAAATGTTCTTGCCATACGAAAAGGCGATGAAAACCGCGAGGAGATTAAGGCACTAGTCGAAGTGCTGAAAAGCGATGAAATGAAAACGTTTATAAAAAATACTTTTAACGGTGCGGTTGTACCTGTAAAATAAGTAACATAAGCGACACCCGTGCGGGAGAATATCCGCACGGGTGTTTTCTGCGCAACCGAACAAGAAAATACTGGAACTAGGTACTGCAATAAAAAGATGGTTCTTGGGCAAAAAAATAAATAAAATTAAGCAGGAGGATGTGGCGATTTTGCACAATTAATTTTTACATTTATAAAATCTCTTGACAATTTTGCAGCATGGATGTAAAATGAGAACGCTTTGAAACCGGTTTCAAAGTTAAAGCGCATATTTTATCAGGAAGGCTATGGTGATAAGTTTGGCACAGATCAGCGATGTGGCAAAATTGGCGGGAGTATCTCCGGCAACCGTGTCGCGTGTGATTAATGGCTCCGCCAAAGTGAGCGAAGAGAAGGCCAAACGGGTATTGGAAGCGATTAAAGCAACTGGTTTCAAGCCGAATGAGATTGCACGTTCTCTGTATAAAAAGTCCTCGCGGATTATCGGATATATTGTACCCAGTATTTTGAATATTTTTTTGAACGAAATCGGCCGCGCGATTGAGGAAGAGGCTTTCCAGCACGGCTATAAAATGATTTTATGCAACTCGGATGAAAACCCGAAAAAAGAAGCGGCATATATTCAAATGCTGACGGCGATGAATGCCGACGGGATTATTATTACCGCGAACAATGAAAATTTGGATGAGGAGATTCGGAACTGCCCGCTTCCGATTGTTGTACTGGATAAAGAAGCCAGCGGCCGCTATACCGCCGTCGTACAGTCCGACAATTACGCCGGCGGGCGCCTCGCGACCGAGTATCTTCTGAAGTGCGGCTGCAAACATCCGGTTTTGATGCGCCCCCCGCAAAAGTATTCGAGCGGCCGGCAGCGTTTTCTCGGCTATATGGATGTATGCAAGGAACACGGCATTGAGCCGCTGTTTATCGACAGCCCGTTCAATTCTAATGACGGGCTTCGGTGTTCGCAGGAGCTTTTGGAGCGGTTCCCGTATGTGGACGGCATTCTGGCAGTAAATGACATGATGGTTCTGTCGCTCTATAAGGTGCTGCTTATGCAGAGGCGCAGGGTTCCCGATGATATTATGATCGTCGGGTATGACGGTATAGAGCTCGGAGGGCTGATGACCCCTGAGCTGACAACGATTTTGCAGCCGATTGAGGAGATCGGAAGGCTTTCGGCGAAAATTATTATTGATCAGGTGGCGGATAAAACCCCTGACCGACAGGAATACATTCTTCCGGTCAAGCTGAAAGTAAGGCAGACAACCAGACCGCCGGCAGAGAGTAATGGATGAAACTGCCGGAACGAGAGAAACTATTTAAAAAAGGATGGCGTGTAGTGTGAACAAACGCATTTTTTTAATTGTACTGGACAGTATGGGGATCGGTGAAGAGCCGGACGCTGCGGAATATGGAGACGAAGGCAGCAATACGCTTGCCGCCGCCGCTACGAGCAGTTCTTTTGCGATGCCCAATATGCAGAAACTGGGGCTGTTTAATATTGACGGCGTTAACTGCCGCCCGAAGGTGGAAAATCCGGCCGGGGCGTTTGCACGTATGCAGGAAGCCTCAAAGGGAAAGGATACGACTATCGGCCATTGGGAAATTGCGGGAATTTATTCCCCAAAACCGCTACCGACCTATCCGAACGGTTTTCCGGAGGAAGTGATCCGCGCCTTTGAGGAAAAAACTGGAAGAAAAGCCATCTGCAACAAGCCGTATTCCGGAACGCAGGTCATTATGGATTATGGCAGGGAGCATGAAGAAACGGGCGCGCTGATTGTTTATACTTCGGCAGACAGCGTTTTCCAGATTGCCGCGAACGAAGCTGTGGTTCCGGTTGAAGAACTTTACCGCTACTGCCAGATCGCGCGGGACCTTCTGACCGGCGAGCATGGCGTAGGCAGGGTAATCGCAAGGCCGTATGTAGGAACTTACCCGAATTATACCCGCACGGCAAACCGTCATGATTTTTCCCTTCTGCCCCCGAAAGCCAGCATGCTCGATCAGCTTTTGGAAGAAAAGTATGATGTTATTGCTGTTGGAAAAATTAATGATATTTTTGCCGGCAAGGGAATCAGCCGCTTTATGCGCACGAAGGGAAACGCCGAGGGCATTGAGCGCACCATCGAATTGACAAAAGAGGACTTTAACGGACTCTGCTTTGTGAATCTGGTTGATTTCGATATGCTGTACGGTCACCGTAACGATGTGGAAGGCTATGCGAAAGCGCTGACGTATTTTGATCAGAAGCTTCCGGAGATTATGAACGGCCTGCGCGACGATGATTTGCTGATGATTACGGCGGATCACGGCTGCGACCCGATTACGCCGTCTACCGATCATTCCAGGGAGTACACGCCGTGGGTTATTTACGGAAAGAATGTGAAGCCCGGCGTAAACCTTGGCACCCGTCCGACCTTCGCCGATATTGCGGCGACCATTCTGGACTATTTCAACGTGGAGCAAAAGATAACGGGGACTTCGCTGTTGAAGCACATTTTAAAATAAAAGCAGTTCAAAAAGAAACAGGAGGAATTGAATATGGCGAATATACCTACACCACATAACGCGGCAAAAGAAGGGGAAATTGCCAAAACGGTTTTAATGCCGGGCGATCCGTTACGGGCAAAATTTATTGCAGATACGTTTCTCACCGATGTTTCGTGTTTTAATACGGTTCGCAATATGCTGGGCTTTACCGGGACGTATCAGGGCAAACGGGTGTCCGTAATGGGCGGCGGAATGGGCATGCCATCCGTTGGGATTTATACTTATGAGCTCTTTCATTTTTACGATGTTGACAATATTATCCGTATCGGTTCAGCCGGAGGAATCGCAGATAATGTGCAAGTGCGTGACATTGTTATCGGCATGGGAGCCTGTACCGATTCAAATTATGCTTCCCAGTACTGTCTTCCGGGCACATTTGCGCCGATTGCAAGCTATGGCCTCCTCAGCCGGGCGGTAAAGGAAGCAGAAAGGCTGAAATACCCGGTAAAGGTCGGCAATATCCTGTCTTCTGATGTATTTTACGGCGACGACGGGGACGCATTGGCAAAGTGGAAAAAGATGGGCGTTCTCGCGGTGGAAATGGAAGCTGCCGCATTGTATATGAACGCGGCCCGTGCCGGCAAAAATGCTCTTTGCATGCTGACAATTTCCGATTGTCCGTTTACCGGCGAATCGCTTTCGGCCGAAGACCGCCAGACCAGCTTTACGCAGATGATGGAAATCGCGTTGTCCCTTGCCTGATGATGTGGGTAATATCACGTTTGTGATATTCTATATATCCCCGGGTCTTATTTTCTGGTAAGGCCTGCAAAAAAAACAGGAGGAAAGAATTATGAAGAAGATTGTAGCATTTTTTCTTGCAGTAATGATGACGGCGTCTGTGACTGCATGCGGCTCTGGTTCCACAACATCCAGCACAGCCCCTGCCGCCAGCGCTGCGGAAAGCCAGGAAACTTCCGCTGGAAAATCCGATTTTAAGATTACGATGGTTACGGATACCGGCGGTGTAAACGACCAGTCCTTTAACCAGTCGTCATGGGAAGGACTTCAGAAGGTGTCCCAAGATACGGGCGCTACGGTAAAGTACACCGAATCTAAGCAGGAATCGGATTACACCACGAACCTTGATAAGGCTGCTGACGACGGCAGCAACCTGATCTGGGGTATCGGTTTCGCTATGGCCGACGCAGTAGCCAATGCGGCGAAACAGAATCCGGATATCAGCTATGCAATCGTAGACAATTCCTATGGCGACAAAACTCCTGCCAATGTAACAGGGGTTATGTTCCGCGCGCAGGAGCCCTCCTTCCTTGTAGGCTACATTGCGGCGAAAACCACAAAGACCGGTAAAGTCGGTTTTGTGGGCGGCATGACCAGCGCTATCATCGACCAGTTCGAATACGGCTATAAGGCCGGCGTTGCTTATGCGGCCAAAGAACTGAAAAAGAACATTACGGTTGACGCCCAGTACGCGGAAAGCTTCAGCGATGCCGCAAAGGGCAAGGCAATTGCAACAAGCATGTTCAACAATGGCTGCGATGTCGTGTTCCATGCGGCCGGCGGTGCTGGCACAGGCGTTATTGAAGCGGCAAAAGAAGCCAACAAATTTGCGATCGGCGTTGACCGCGACCAGGCTTATCTTGCTCCGAAGAACGTTCTTACCTCTGCATTGAAGCTCGTCAACAAAGCGGTTGAGCTCGTTTCCAAGGAAGCAATCAACGGCCAGAAGATCGGCGGTAAGACATACACCTATGGCTTGACGGAAGACGCTGTTGGCATTCCGGAAGAACATTCGCTCATGGGCGACGACACCTACAATGCGGCGATTGCGCTCGAAAGCAAAATTAAAGACAAGACAATCACTCCTCCGGCAACCAAAGACGACTATAATAAATTCGTAGCCGCTCTTAAATAATTTGGCATCAATCCATTTCTTTCATAAGCGGGGCGCGTTTTCAGGCGCCCCGCTGTGTCTAAAGAACCATTAACAGGCAGGGGGTCTATTTTAATGGAAGTCAGCAGCGATTATGCGGTGCAGATGCACGGTATTACAAAAATGTTTGGCTCTTTTTGCGCCCTGAACAATGTCCATCTTGACGTTAAGAAGGGAACAATCCACGCGATCTTAGGCGAAAACGGCGCGGGGAAAAGCACGCTGATGAATGTGCTTTACGGCCTATATCAGGCGGATGCGGGGGAAATCTTTTTAAATGGGGAAAAAGTAAATATTAAAAATCCGAATATTGCGATTGAACATGGCATTGGCATGGTTCACCAACACTTTATGCTGGTTGAAAATTTTACGGTTACACAGAACATTATTCTGGGGAATGAAGTAACAAATCGGTTTGGCCTATTAAATATGAAAAAAGCACGTGAGGAAATCCTTGAAATCGTCCGGAAATATGGACTGGAAGTAGATCCGGATGCAAAGATAGAGGATATTTCTGTTGGCATGCAGCAGCGTGTTGAAATATTAAAGGCGCTTTATCGCGGGGTTGATCTGCTGATTTTGGATGAGCCTACCGCGGTGCTGACTCCGCAGGAAATAGACGACCTGATCCAGATTATGCACAACCTGATTTCTGACGGCAAAACCATTATCATTATTACCCACAAGCTGAAGGAAATTAAGGCGTCGGCCGATGTCTGCACCATTATCCGCCGCGGCGAATATGTTGATACAGTTCCTGTTGCGGATGTGGACGAGGAAGAACTGGCGACAAAGATGGTGGGGCATGCTGTTCAGCTTGTTGTTGAAAAGACGCCCGCCAAGCCGGGCGACGTCGTTTTCGAAATTGATAACCTGACGGTCAAGGATGAGCGGAAGCTGGACGCCGTGAAAAACCTGTCGCTGAAAGTCCGAAAGGGAGAAATTGTCGGCATAGCTGGAATCGACGGAAACGGACAGAAAGAGCTTGTCGAGGCGATTACAAACCTTACGAAAGCGGAGAGCGGTACCATTAAAATAAATGGGGTCGAAATCCAGAACACGACGCCGCACAATGTGATCGACCATAAGATTTCGACCATTCATGAGGACCGCCAGAAACGCGGCCTGGTTCTGCCGTTTACCGTTGCGGAAAACATGGTTATTGAAAAATACCGTGAACGGCCGTACAGCAAGGGTGGCATGCTCAATAGCAGCGAAATCCTTGCGTTTACAAAGGGCCTGATCAAGGAGTACGATATCCGTCCGGAGAACTGTGAAAATCAGGCGGCAAGGGGTCTTTCCGGCGGAAATCAGCAAAAAGTGATTATTGCGAGGGAAATCTCGAATGAGCCGGATTTGCTGATTGCCGTTCAGCCTACCCGCGGCCTGGATGTGGGCGCGATTGAATACGTGCATAAAACGCTGATCCGGGAACGCGATAAGGGCAGGGCGATTCTTTTAATTTCTTTGGAACTTGACGAAGTTATGAATGTGGCGGATACAATTGCGGTTATCTATGCGGGAAGCATCGTCTCCACCTTTAAGCAGGGTGAAGTGGACGAAAATACAGTCGGACTGTTAATGGCGGGAGGTAAAATAAATGAAAACGTTGGTTAAAGTTCTAAAAAAGCCGATTACCTCCACGCTGATTGCGATTCTTTGCGGATTTCTGGTAGCCGCCATTGTTTTGGTGCTGGCGGGTTACAATCCGGTAAGCTCTTTTGCGGCGTTATTCAAAGGTATTTTTGCAAAGCCAAAGTATATTTCCAATGTCATTATCAAGGCAACCCCGATTATATTGACGGGACTAAGCGTGGCATTTGCATTTAAAACCGGTCTGTTCAATATTGGTGCCGAGGGCCAGTACATAGTTGGGACAGTTGCCGCGGTTTGTGTTGGCGTTAAGCTGGATTTGCCGCCGGTTTTCCAAATCCTGATTGTTGTGCTGTCAGGCGTTCTTGCCGGAGCGATTTTCGGCGGGATCGTCGGCCTTTTGAAAGCCCGTTTCGGCATCCATGAAGTTATTACCAGTATTATGCTGAACTGGATTGCGTTCTATCTTTCAAATTACATTGTTGCCTTGCCCGCATACCATCAGCCGAACTCCACAAGCTCCCTGCCGGTTAACGAGTCGAGCTTTACCATGCTTCTTCCGAAATGGAAAGTCTCAGAAGAAGGTATGGCCGCGCTGAAGCCGAATAAATGGCTTTATGAGGTAATGGTCAAAACGGATGTGAACTTCGGAATTCTGGTTGCTGCTGTTATGGCGGTAATCATATGGATACTCCTTTACCGTTCCACAAAGGGCTATGAGCTTCGTGCGGTGGGATTCAATAGTGACGCGGCGGAATTTGCGGGGATCAGCGTCAGCCGCAATCTTGTCCAGGCGATGCTGATTGCTGGGGCGCTTTCCGGACTTGCCGGCGCGCTTGCCATAACCGGCACCGCACCGCACCGCATTTCGCAGATGGCTGCTTTTGAAAACAACGGCTTTAATGGCTTATCGGTCGCGCTGATTGCGGGTTCCTCACCGATCGGCTGCATTTTCGCGGGGCTTCTGTTTGGCGGCCTGCTCTATGGCGGGCAGAGCGTTCAGCAGGAAGTCGGAGCGCCCACGGAAATTATCAATATTATGATCGGCACGATTGTATTTTTTGTAGCCCTTACAAGGGTTGTGCCCGTGCTGGCTGATAAGCTTGAGAAGAGAGGTGCTCGCCATGCTAAGTAAAATTCTGCTGTTGATCGGTATTACGATGATGTATTCCACCCCGCTGGTGTTCGGTGCGCTCGGCGGCGTTATTTCCGAACGTTCCGGTGTGGTAAACATAGGTATTGAGGGTATGATGACGGTTGGCGCTTTTGCGGCCGCTGCGGTCAGCTATTTTACGGGCAACCCCTGGCTGGGACTGCTTGCGGCGGGAGCGGCCGGCGGAGCAATCGCCCTTTTGCACGCGATTGCTTCGGTAACCTTTAAAGCGGATCAGACGATCTCCGGTATTGCCATCAACTTTATCGGACCCGGACTTGCGCTGTTTTTCTGCCGTTTGATGTTTTCCAAGGCTACCATGACGCCGCCTGCCAAGACGCTTCCGAAGATTTTCGGAGAAGATTTCTTTCAAGGCAGCCCGGCAGGAAATTTGAATGTGGATGTCACCGTTGTGCTTGCGCTCGTTTGTGCCGCTGTTATGTGGTATTTCCTGTATAAGACGAAATGGGGCCTCCGTGTGCTTTCCGTTGGCGAACATCCTGCCGCAGCCGATACGTTGGGAATCAACGTCAGCCGTACCCGCTACCTCTGCGTGCTGGTGTCAGGCGTTTTAGCGGGATTTGGCGGCGCTTCCATGACCTTGGCAATTATTTCGCAGTTTACGCCCACGGCGATCAGCGGGCAGGGCTTTATTGCGCTTGCCGCTGTTATTTTCGGGAAATGGACACCGTTCGGCGCGTACGGCGCTTGTCTACTCTTTGGTTTTGCGCAGGCTTTGACGATTGTGCTGGGTGGCGGCGACTATGCCGTACCCTCCCAGATTCTTGCGATGCTTCCGTACGTTCTGACAATTATCGTGCTGATTTTCTTTGTTGGACGCTCGGTTGCACCGAAAGCGGACGGTGTGCCGTATGAAAAGGGCCAAAGATAAGACAATCGGAATTTTTGAACAAGGGAGCAATTGAAATGAACCAAAAAGAAATACTTGAGAAGGTTGACCATACTCTTCTGACGCAGACGGCAACATGGGCGGAGATCAAGCAAATCTGCGACGACGCCGTTCACTACGGTACCGCTTCGGTATGTATTCCCGCCGCCTATGTGAAGCGGGCAAAGGAGTATGTCGGCGAAAAAATGGCAGTATGCACCGTGATTGGTTTCCCAAACGGATACACTACTACGGCCGCGAAGGTGTTCGAGGCGAAGGACGCTATTCAAAACGGAGCGGATGAAATAGATATGGTTATTAACCTAGGCTATGTAAAAGACGGCCTTTACAACCTTCAGCTTGAGGAAATTAAACAGGTGAAAGCTGCGTGTGGGAACCATATCCTAAAGGTAATCATCGAAACCTGTTTGCTGACGGAAGAAGAGAAAATAAAGATGTGCGAGGTCGTAACCGCGTCCGGAGCCGACTACATTAAGACCTCCACAGGATTTTCTACGGCAGGAGCTACCTTTGAGGACGTTGCCCTGTTCAAAGAGCATGTCGGACCGAATGTAAAGATCAAGGCGGCCGGCGGCATTAAGACAATGGAAGATGCGGAAAAATTCATTTCGCTCGGTGCTTCCCGCCTTGGCACAAGCCGGATTATCAAACTGATTAAGAATGAGGAAGCCCACGGATATTAACCAAAAGGAGCGGTTCGCCGCTCCTTAAATCTTCCTTGAAAGAGGTGTTATCATGGAAAACGCTCGGGAATTGATTTCTGCGGCCGTTTCCGCCCGGGAAATGGCCTATACGCCTTACTCCAATTTTAAAGTGGGGGCCGCGCTGCTTTCAAAAAGCGGCAGGATTTATAAGGGCTGCAATATTGAAAATGCGGCGTTTACTCCTACAAACTGCGCGGAGCGGACTGCTTTTTTCAAGGCGGTCAGCGAAGGTGAGCTTGCGTTTGAATGTATCGCGATTGTGGGCGGCAAAGGGGATGAACTGGAAGAATTCTGTGCTCCATGCGGGGTTTGCAGACAGGTTATGATGGAGTTCTGTGATCCGGACGAATTCAAAATAATTTTAGGCACGCCGGAAAAATGGCATGTCTATACCCTTCGCGAACTGCTGCCGTTCGGATTTGGCAAACAAGATTTGGAGAAGAGCCATGATTAAAAATATTGTCTTCGATATGGGCCAGGTGTTCGTAGATTTTAATCCGGATTACTTTATTGGGCACTATGTCACGGATCGGGAGGACGCCCTTCTTCTGCGAACCGAGCTTTTCGGTAAAAGCGAATGGGTGGAAATGGATCTCGGAACAATGACCGAGGAAGACCTTGTTCAACCGGTTTGCGCCCGTCTGCCGGAACGTTTGCATTTTGCGGTCAAGGAGCTTCTTCTGCACTGGCAGGATTATATGAAGGTCTTCCATAATCTTGACCCATTGGTTGCGGAATTAAAACAAAACGGCTATTCCCTTTACCTGCTGTCCAACGCTTCTGTCAGCATTCATAAATTCACGAAGAAAATTATGGCCCTGCAATACTTTGACGGCACATTTTTTTCAGCGGATGTACATTATATAAAGCCGGATCCGAACATTTATCGGCTGTTTTTTGAAAAGTTTTCCCTGCGCCCGGAAGAATGTTTTTTTACGGATGACCGCGCGGACAATGTGGAAGCGGGCCGCAGGCTTGGAATGGAAGGCTTTGTCTATAAGGGAGAGGAGCAGCCCTTGCGCGACACACTACGCAGGGCCGGCGTTTCTCTGAAACCATAAAATTACGTATGAGGTGATTCAAATGAGGATGTATGATATTATTGCAAAGAAAAGGGATGGGGGAGAGCTTTCCGACGAGGAAATCCAGTTTTTCATCAACGGATATGTAAGCGGCGAAATTCCGGATTATCAGGTTTCCTCGCTTCTCATGGCAATATATTTTCAGGGTATGACGGACAGGGAAACGGCTTCTTTGACGATGTGTATGGCAAAATCCGGTGAAATGGTGGACTTGTCTTCCATCGACGGGATTAAGGTTGATAAGCACAGCACCGGCGGCGTTGGCGATAAAACAACATTGATTATTTCCCCGATTGTCGCTTCCCTTGGCGTTCGCGTGGCGAAAATGAGCGGGCGAGGACTGGGGCATACCGGCGGAACGGTCGATAAAATGGAATCGATTCCCGGTATGCAGACCTCCATTGACCGTGAAAAATTCTTTGATATCGTCCGCAAGGTCGGCGTGAGTGTCATCGGCCAGTCCGGCAATCTGGTTCCGGCGGATAAAAAGCTCTACGCCCTGCGCGATGTAACCGCCACGATTGAAAGCATCCCGCTGATTGCTTCCAGCATCATGAGTAAAAAGATTGCCGCGGGTTCCGACTGTATTCTGTTGGATGTTAAGACCGGAAGCGGCGCGTTTATGAAAACCGTGGATGATTCCATTAAACTTGCGCAGGCAATGGTTGCGATCGGCGAACATGTTGGGCGTAAGACCATCGCCTTGATTACCGATATGGACCGCCCGCTGGGAAACGCGATCGGCAATTCGCTAGAAATTATGGAAGTGTGCGATACGCTGAAAGGCCACGGCCCGGAGGATCTGACGGAAATCTGCATCGAGCTTGCCGCCAATATGCTGTATCTGGCGGGGAAAGGCGATCTTGCGGAATGCAAAAAACTGGCAAGAAGGCAGATCGACAACGGCGAGGCTTTTGCGAAATTAAAGGAAATGGTCGCGGCGCAGGGCGGCGACACTCGTGTGCTGGACGACAGCGCAAACTTCCCTCAGGCAAAAATTGCGTATGAGGTTTTGGCGCAGAGCGAAGGATACCTGTACGCAATGAATACGGAGCGGTGCGGAATCTCTTCGGTAGAACTGGGCGCGGGCCGCGAAAAGAAAGAAGATTCCATCGATTACAGCGCCGGAATCATGCTTCGCAAAAAAATCGGGGATTATGTGAAGAAGGGCGACGTAATTGCCGTGTTCTATACGTCCGAAGAAGGAAAATGCAAAGAAGCGGAAAAGATCTTCCAAAGCGCGGTTTCCATCCGTCCGGAAGCACCGAAATCGGTTCCGGTTATTCACGCCAGAGTAACAGTAAACGGCGTGGAAAAGCTTTGATGTTGAAAAGGGAATGCAAGAAAAACGTTTTCTAAATAATATAAAAAAGACACGCCTTGGATGCGATTGAGCTGCTTCCGGGCGTGTTTTTGCATTTTGGGCTGTTGATTTTTAACAATTCGCAATTGAGTAAAGCTTGCTTTGCAACAGCCCTTTATTTCCGTTTACTGCATGGCCGTATCCAGTCCTTCGAACTGCATGTTATAGTACTTTGCATAGATTCCGTTTTTTTCAATCAATTCCTGATGAGTGCCGCTTTCCTCAATTCCGTCGTCGCCGATGACAATAATCTCGTCCGCATTGCGGATTGTGCTCAGCCGGTGGGCGATGACCAAAGTAGTGCGGCCTTTGGACAGGGTCACCAGCGATTTCTGAATATGCCGCTCGCTTTCATTGTCCAGCGCGCTCGTGGCTTCATCCAGAATCAAGATCCGCGGGTTTTTCAAAAATACCCGGGCAATGGCAATCCGCTGCTTCTGCCCGCCGGAAAGGCGCGCTCCGCGCTCACCCACATAGGTGTCGTAGCCTTTGTCAAGGCTTACAATAAAGTCGTGGATATTGGCGTTTTTTGCGGCCTCCATAATTTCTTCATCGGTTGCGTCGGGCTTTCCATAGGCAATATTCTCTTTAATAGTGCCCGCGAACATGTAGACGTCCTGCTGTACAATGCCGATTGCTTTGCGCAGGGATTTCAGCGTAACATCACGAATGTCGTGACCGTCGATGGTTACGCTGCCGCCGGTAACGTCGTAAAAACGGGGGAGCAGGGAGCAGAGGGTGGTTTTTCCACCGCCGGATGGCCCCACAAGCGCAACGGTTTTTCCCGCGTCGATTTTGATATTGATATTCTCCAGTACGTTGTTAGCGGTATCGTAGCTGAAAGAAACATTGCGGTATTCGATGCTGCCTTTTACGTCCTTCAGATCGACGGCGCCGGGCCGGTCAACAATTTCCGACTGTGTTTCCACGACTTCAACAAAGCGCCTAAAACCGGAGTACCCCTTTTGAAACTGCTCGGTAAATTCAATCAGAATATCGATGGGATTGATAATGATATTGATGTATAAGGCATAGACCGCCAAATCGGTTGGGGCAAGCGTACCCCGCGCGATAAAGAGCCCCCCGCTGACCAGCACGGTCAGAAACAATAATCCTTCAAAGAACGAGGCTCCTGCGCGGTAGCTGCCCATAATGAGATAGCTACTCTCTTTGGAATCCAGAAATTGCAGGTTGCTTTCGCTGAATTTTTCTTGCTCCAGTTCTTCGTTCCCGAAGCTTTTTACCACGCGGATACCCACAAGGCTGTCCTGCACACGGGAATTCACGCCCGCGATTTTCTTACGGTTATCCATAAAAACTGCCCGCATTTTCTTGTTCTTTTCAATGCTGAACACAATCATAACCAGGGTGACAGACAGCAAAATGAGCGTCATGGGAACATTAATCAGCATCATGAGCGCAAAGCTGCCGAAGATTTTTAAAAGCGAAATCAGAATGTTTTCCGGGCCATGATGCGCCAGTTCGCTAATGTCAAATAAATCGGAAACCAGCTTGCTCATCATTTCCCCGGTGTTGTTTTTGTCGTAATAGGAAAAGGAAAGCCGCTGCAAGTGATCGAATAAATCCTGCCGCATGTCGCTTTCCATTTTTGCGCCCATAATGTGTCCCCAGCTTGTGATATAGTACTGGCAGCCGTAACGCACAAGCTCCATTCCCAATAGAGCCGCCGCAATCCAAGGAAGGCTTTTCAGGATGATTTGCGTTCCCTGTGGAAACAGGCCTTTCACCAGAAAATTTAAAATCTGCGGGAAAGCCACATCGATTGCCGAAACAATCAAAGCGCAGAACATATCAAAATAAAATAAGGCGCGATAAGGTTTGTAATATTTTATAAATTTGCGAAAAATGGACATTTTGTGCTCCTGTTACATTTTAAGTTTGACTGGTTCTTCATAATCCTCTCCGAAAGTATCGACGGTAACGCTCTTCATTACCTCATCGGTTTTGGGTCTGTCCCTGCGGTCGCGGCGAACGGATACAATGCGATCCGCTTCTTCGATTCCTTCGATCACTTTCCCGAAAGCGGCATATTGGCCGTCAAGGTGCGGCGCGTCCGCAACCATAATAAAGAACTGGGATCCGGCGCTGTCCGGATCCATGGAACGGGCCATGGATATTACGCCGCGGGTATGCTTAAGATCATTTTTGACTCCATTGCCGCTGAATTCTCCTTTGATGCTATAGCCGGGACCGCCCATTCCGGTTCCTTCCGGATCGCCGCCCTGGATCATGAAGCCGGGTATTACGCGGTGGAAAATCGTGCCGTTATAAAATCCCTTTTTCACAAGGGAGATAAAGTTGTTTACTGTATTTTGGGCGATATTCGGATACAACTCTATTTTCATAGAACCTTCATTGGTGGTAATTGTCACAATCGGATTTTTCATATTAATTCCTCCGTATTTTTTCAGTATTTTTATTATAGCGGGAAAAGGAGTTTCATTCAAGGGATAAATTTTCGCTTGTGAATAGTTTGTTAACAGTTTATTAACAAAAAAGTGCTATAATTTGGCAAACCAAACTAAATATTACAGTATCACGGTTAATTGTAGGGTTCGACCGGAGGAGGTGATAAAATGCTCCAGGCAATCAACACTGATTTCGAAATGTCGCTTCGTACGGCTCCCCTTTCCTCAAGCAGCGTGCGGAAAACGCCGGAAACGGAAATTCAGAAAAAGGCGCAGGGAAGCCAAAATATCAGGGCGGACTCTGTAGAAATCAGCGAACAGGCACGGGCCGCGATACAGCGGGCCGGTACCGTAGCTTCAACCGGAGAGAAAGCTGCCGCCGGACATGATTCAAAGCGGAGGGAATCGCAGGCACCTTCCGGTCGGGCAGAGAAGTTGTTAGAGGCTCAGAAAAAGCAGCAAACGGAAGAAAAGCCGAAGTCAAAGCATTATGCAGATCTTTCCCTGTATACGGAAGCGGAGCTGAAAAAACTTGTTTCTGACGGGATTATCACGGAATTTCAGCAGCGGGCTGAACTTGCGAAAAGGGCTGCAAGGAAACAGGAAGTAAAAGAAAGCGAAGCAAAGAAATTACAGAAAAAAAGTACTTATCAGCAGGCAATTTATTCGTACAAAGCCCAGCAGAGAAGAAAAATTTCCTATGCGGCTATCGGCAAATACTTAAACCGTGTTGCGTAAAGATGTATAGGCAGGAGATCCTTCATTCGGCATCTCCTGCTATTTTTGTATTTCGGGATTCCCGGTCGTGGGGGAAGCTTAAAGGGCTTTTGCTTAATGCCCTTGGAAACGTAGCCGGGAAGCGGGCTTTGCCCGGTCAGGAACCCCTCGGATCCGCTGGAAATAGAATTGCAAAATATTCTTGCGAACTGTTTCGTGTTTTCCCTGCGGTTATGGTATAATGAAGAAAAAATAAAGGGGACGAAATCGTGAAATTTTACTCGTGGAATGTCAACGGGCTTCGGGCCTGTATGAATAAAGGTTTTTTGGATTTTTTCCGCTCGGCGGATGCGGATGCCGTATGTTTGCAGGAAACAAAAATGCAGCCGGATCAGGCGGAAATTCCGCTTCCGGGGTACCGGCAGTACTGGAATTCCGCGGTAAAGAAAGGGTATTCCGGAACAGCGATTTTCACCCGCCTGGAGCCGTTGTCCGTAAGCTATGATATTCAGGCGGAAGAGCATGTCGGGGAAGGCCGCTCTATCACCTTGGAATTTGAAGAGTATTATCTTGTAACGGTTTATACTCCCAACGCGCAGCGGGATTTAGCACGCCTTGATTACCGGATGCGCTGGGAGGACGCGTTCCGTTCTTATTTACAGCAGCTTAATGCCAAAAAGCCGGTCATTGTGTGCGGCGACATGAATGTGGCGCACAATGAAATAGATTTGAAAAATCCGAAAAGCAACAGGGGGAATGCCGGATTTACCGATCAGGAGCGCGCGAAGATGACCGAGCTTTTGGCTTCCGGGTTTACGGACAGCTTCCGTTATCTGCATCCGGATGAAAAGGACGCTTATACGTGGTGGTCTTATATGTTTAAGGCGCGCGAAAAGAATATAGGCTGGCGCATTGACTATTTTCTTGTATCCAACGGCATTCAAAACCGAATTTGCGAAAGCAACATTCATCCGGAGGTAATGGGGAGCGACCATTGCCCGATCGAACTGGTATTATCCTAAAATAATCTATGGAGGAAACAGAATGCAACTGATTTTTTACGGAGCCGCCCACGAAGTAACTGGGAGCTGTTACTGCCTGATGGTGAACGGCAAGAAAATTCTGATTGACTGTGGTTTGCAGCAGGGAGCGGATGAAGACGACAATCACAAGCTTCCGTTCTACGCTTCGCAGATTGATTATGTCATTGTTACCCACGCCCATATCGACCACAGCGGCCGGTTGCCGCTCCTTGTTAAAAACGGATATCAAGGGAAAATCTACGCCTCCGGGATAACCTGCAAGCTGCTGTCCATTATGCTGCGCGACAGCGCCCATATACAGGAAATGGACGTAGTGAATGAAAACCGCAAGGGGAAGCGCGCGGGCAGGGAACCAGAGGAACCGATTTATACCCTTGAAGATGCGCAGGACACGCTGGAACGCCTGGTTCCTTATTCTTACGGAGAAATGGTTGAACTTTGCGAGGGTGTGCGGTTCCGCTTTATCGACGCAGGGCACCTCCTCGGCTCCGCTTCGGTGGAAATGTGGATGACAGAAAACGGCCGGACGAAAAAAATTGTTTTTTCCGGTGATATCGGGAATGTCGACCAGCCGATTATCCGCGACCCACAGTATATTGAGCAGGCCGATTATGTTGTGATGGAATCTACATACGGCGACCGGGACCATGAAAAGGCGCAGGATTATGTCGCGTTGCTGGCGGATATATTTGAAAAGACCCTGTCCGCGGGTGGCAACGTGGTCATTCCGAGCTTTGCGGTCGGCCGTACGCAGGAGCTGCTTTATTATATCCGCGAAATGAAGGAAAGAGGGCTGGTGAAATGCAATCCGGATTTTCCGGTGTATGTAGACAGCCCGCTGGCTGCGGAAGCGACAAAAATTTACAGCGGGGATCTTACGGGGTACGCAGATGACGAAACGGTGGAAGTGATTCAATCCGGATTCCATCCGATTTCGTTTTCCAACTTGAATATTTGCGTTAGTGTGGAGGAATCCAAGGCGCTGAATATGGACGGTGTCCCGAAGGTGATCCTTTCCTCCAGCGGTATGTGTGAAGCGGGAAGAATTCGGCATCATTTAAAGCATAATCTGTGGCGGCCCGAATGTGCCGTCGTGTTTGTCGGATATCAGGCAAACGGTACGCTCGGCCGATTATTACTCGACGGAGCAAAACGGGTAAAGCTGTTCGGCGAGGAAATTGCGGTACAATCGCATATTTATAATTTTAGGGGCCTTTCCGCGCATGCCGACCGGACCGGTTTGCTGAATTGGATTCAGGCTTTTCAGAAAAAGCCGAAACGTGTGTTTGTCGTGCATGGTGAAGCCGGGGTCTGCGACCTGTTTTGTTCTTCGCTGCGGCAGCTTGGTTATGATGCTTTGGTACCGAATTTTCAAACCGTCTTTGATTTGGCGGAAAATCAAATTTTGGAAGATGGAATTGCGCCCGAAACCCGCCGCACACAGAAAGCCGGGAAGGGCAAAAAATATTCCGCGGCGTTTGCGCGCCTTGTGGAAGCAGGGCAGCGGCTTTTGCAAGTTATCCAGAAAAACGAGGGCAGCGCGAACAAGGATATCGCAAAATTTGCCGATCAGGTACTTTCCCTTTGCAACAAGTGGGACAGATAATTTGCGATGCGCTGCATAATGAGATAAATTTACGGTATGAAAATGCGTCTTGAAACGGATTTGAGCCGGATCAAGACGCATTTTGGTATCATGTTTACGAGACTGCTTTGCAGCTTCATTTTTTATTCAGCTTTTCCCGCGCTACGGCAAGCATCAGTTTAATGCGGTTTTCCTGATTAACGCGCGTGGCGCTCGGGTCGTAGTCAATGGGGACGATGTTTGCCCGCTCATCCACAGCCTTGATACGATGGATCATGCCTTTGCCGCAAATATGGTTCGGCAGGCAGCCGAACGGCTGCGCGCACACAATGTTTTCGTATCCCTGCTCAACCAGTTCCAGCATTTCAGCGGTTAACAGCCATCCCTCACCCATTTTGTTGCCGTAACCGATAACGCCCTTTACAAGGCTTTTGGTATGGGCATAGGGAACGGGTGCCAAAAACTTTTGCCCGCTTTCAACGGCGCGGATCAGGATGTTCTGCATTTTCAGCAGATAATCCATCAATGCCTTTACCACAACAAATTTCGCCTTACTTCCGCCGTAGAGCTTAATGTCCTCCAGCCGGTTGTCCACTTTAAATAAAGCGAAATTCAGGATTCCGGGTACGTTGACCTCGCAGCCCTGTTCCGCCAGAAAGTCTTCTAGGTTGTTGTTTCCCAGCGCGGAGTATTTCACGTAAATTTCGCCGACAATGCCAACTTTGATTTTCGGACGCTTATTGATTTTGATTTGTGCGAAATCCTTTACAATCAGGTTCAGGTTTTCCTTTAGCTGTTTTAAGGAAAGCCCCTGTCCCCTGTTAAACTGTTCGGAAAGCGCGTCAACCCATTTCTCCACCGTCCGGCGGCTCTCGCCGGGGATTTCTTCATATGCCTTGGTCTGGTTGTCCAGAAGCATCAGCGCGTCGCCGTAAACCACAGCAGCGATGAATTTCCGGAGCATGGATAAAGTGAGATGAAATCCCGGGTTGTGTTCCAGTCCGGACATATTGAGCGAAACAACCGGGATTTTTTCCAGCCCGGCTTTTTTTAGTGCTTTTCGCAGAAGGTGGATGTAATTGGAAGCGCGGCAGCCGCCGCCCGTTTGCGTAATCATCAGCGCGGTGCGCTCAAGGTCGTATTTTCCGGAATGCAGAGCGTCGATGAACTGGCCGATTACCAGCAGGGCGGGATAACAGGTGTCGTTATGAACATATTTCAAACCTTCCTGCACGACGTTTGGCCCGTCATTGGTCAGAAGCTCCACGTTATAACCGCAGTTTTTTAACACGTTTACAAACAGTTGAAAGTGAATGGGAGCCATCATCGGGCAGAGAATGGTATATTCTTTTTTCATTTCCTTGGTAAAAAGCAAACGCCCGTCTTTGCTGAATTTAAGGTCTGCCAAATGCTCCACCTCAGCTTTCCAGCGCGGCGAATAGGCTACGCAGCCTGATCTTGACCGTGCCGAGATTTGTGATTTCATCTATTTTAATTTGTGTATAAATTTTACCGTTTTCCTCCAAAATACGCCGGACTTCGTCGGTCGTTATGGCGTCAACGCCGCAACCGAAGGAAACAAGCTGCACCAGATTCATGTCGGGCTTGTCGCCTATGTATTTTGCCGCCGCGTACAGCCTGGAGTGATACGTCCACTGGTTGAGTACTGCGGTGGGGAAGCGGTGTACCTTACAGCTTAGGACGTCTTCAGAGATGACCGCAGCACCCAGACTGATGATCAGCTTGTCGATTCCGTGGTTGATTTCCGGATCCAGATGGTACGGCCTTCCGCTCAGAACAATAATCTGTCTATGTTCCTTTTGCGCCTGTGCAATCATCCGGTCTCCTTTTTCATGAATTCTGGCCAAGTAATTATCATACTCATTATAAGCGGCTTTCGCGGCTTTTTTAATTTCAGAAAGGGAGATTCCGTCAAAGTACTTTGCAAGTACGCCATGCATTTTAATCGGGAAATCATGCTTCCGGTGGATGCCGACATAATCGTGGATAAAGTGCAGTCCATCCGGCGCGCTCATATTGGCGGAGATAACCTCCGGGTAATACGCCACAACCGGGCAGTTATAATGGTTGTCTCCAAGCCCTTCGTCAAAGTTGTAGCTCATGCAGGGATAGAAAATATTTTCAATCCCCTGATCGATCAGCGCCTGTACATGCCCGTGCATCAACTTTGCAGGGAAGCATACGGTGTCGGAAGGAATCGTGTGCTGCCCTTCGATGTACAGCTCCCGGCTGGAGAGGGGGGACAAAACAACCTCAAAGCCGAGCTGCGTAAAGAAGGTGTGCCAGAACGGCAGAAGCTCATACATGTTCAAACCCATCGGCAGCCCGATTTGGCCTCTTTTGCCTTTTACCGGCTGATAGGAACGCAGTGTCTGCAGTTTAAAGGCGTACATGTTCAGCTCATCGCTGGAGGAACGCTTTGTCACGGGCTTTTCACAGCGGTTGCCGCCGATAAAGCGGCGGGCTCCTCCGCCGAATACGTTGATCGTCAGACGGCAGTTGTTGCTGCATCTTCCGCAGGAGGTTACTTTGACTTCGTGCTGGAAATTCTCCAGCTCGTCTTTTTTGATAATTGTGCTCTCACCGGTTGACCGGTTTTTCGCGTAAATTCCGGCACCGTAAGCACCCATCAGTCCGGAAATATCCGGGCGGGAGACGTGAACGCCCAGTTCGTTTTCAAAAATCCGCAAAACCGCATCGTTCAAGAAAGTGCCGCCCTGAACCACAATGTTCCGGCCGAGTTCTTCGGCGGAGGCGGCGCGGATAACTTTGTAGATTGCGTTTTTCACAACGCTGACAGATAGCCCGGCAGAAATATCTTCGGTTGTCGCTCCGTCCTTCTGCGCCTGTTTTACCTGTGAATTCATAAACACAGTACAGCGGGAACCCAGGTCAACCGGATGTTTCGCGAACAACCCGAGCTTTGCGAAGTCTTCGATATCATAGCCGAGCGTATTTGCAAAGGTCTGCAAAAACGAGCCGCAACCGGAGGAACAGGCTTCATTTAAAAAGATATTGTCGATGGCTCCGTTGTGTATTTTAAAGCACTTCATATCCTGCCCTCCGATATCGATGACGAAATCCACGTTCGGCAGAAAGCATTTAGCGGCTGTAAAATGCGCGACCGTTTCGACGATACCGAAGTCTATGTTAAATGCATTTTTCAATAGCTCCTCGCCGTAGCCGGTAACGGCTCCCGCCGCAATCTGTATTTTCGGATATTTGTTGTAAAGGCTGAGGAGATACTCGCGGATAATGGGAACGGGGTTTCCGGAGTTGCCCTTATAAATCGAATCGAGAACCTCGCCGTCTTTTCCAAGCAGCACGGCCTTCACCGTAGTAGATCCCGCGTCGATTCCAAGATAAGCGTCGCCCTCGTAGGTTTCCGCGTTTCCCCGGGGCACCCTGCATTCGGCGTGGCGGCGTTTGAATTCGTCGTATTCCTCCTGATTTTCAAACAGCGGGGGAATGGAAAGAAAATTCGCCGTCGTACCGTAGGCTTTAATGCTCTCAAGCGCAGTATCCAGATCCGTTTCGATTCCGCTGCTCAGCGCGGCGCCGATCGCCACGTAATAAAGGGAGTTTTCCGGGCAGATTCCCTTGGTTTGCAGCGCATGGTCAAAACTTTCCCGGAGCTGGGAAAGAAAGGTCAGCGGCCCCCCAAGGTAGATGACCTTTCCGTCAATTTTCCGCCCCTGCGCCAGACCCGCGATGGTCTGGTTGGCAACGGCGGCAAAAATGCTGGCGGAAATATCACTTTTGCGTGCCCCCTGATTCAGGAGAGGTTGCACGTCGGATTTTGCGAACACGCCGCAACGGGACGCGATCGTATAGATTTTTTCGTATTGTTTGGCAAGACGGTTCATTTCGTCGAGCGGAATGTTAAGCAGGGTTGCCATCTGGTCGATAAATGCGCCGGTCCCGCCCGCGCAGGTGCCGTTCATGCGGACTTCGGTTCCTCCGGAAAGGAACAGAATCTTGGCGTCTTCTCCGCCAAGTTCAATGATAACGTCGGCGTCGGGGATCAGCTTGCCGACTGCAACGCGGGTAGCGTAAACCTCCTGAATAAACGGCAGCTTGCAAGTTTGTGAAATGCCCATACCCGCCGAACCGGAAACAGTAAGAAGGGTCTGTTTTCCCTTCACGATTTCTTTTTGAATCTTTGTTAAGAGTTCCGCCATTTTCTCCGTGATCTGGGAGTAGTGCCTTTCGTAGGATTGATACAATATTTGATTGTTGTCATCGAGAACCACGCACTTAATCGTTGTGGAGCCGACGTCTAAGCCGATTTTCATAAAGCGCCACCGTTTCTACATTCTTTGTTCTATAAACGTTAATAACATATTTTAGTTCAAAAGGCCTTCTATTGTCAAGTGAAGCAATTTCCAAAAACATTGCGGAAATACCTTTTATCCGGGGCAGTCTCGTTTTTTGCATGCATGCTCCTGATTAGGAAACTTTTGAGAACCGCTCTGTTTTTTTTTCACAAAAAGCGCAAGCAAATAAATGACGAAATTGTTAAATAATTTGTAATGATATTGTTATTCTTTGATTGAAATGTTAAAATGAAGCTAAGCAGTAAAAATTAAATATTGGGGTGATTTGATGCAGTTGAAAAATCTGATTGATTTGGATCGGTTGACCCTCGGCGAAATCCATGAACTCATCAAACTTTCAAACAACATCCGGAACAATCCGTGGGTATACCGGGAATCCTGTCGCGGTAAAATCATGGCTTCTTTGTTTACCGTACCGGCGGTTGCAGCCCAAATGGCGTTTCAGGCCGCAATGTATCGTCTTGGCGGCGAAGTGATTCGCTTTGATTCTCCGGACAGCACCTCATTTTTACGGCAAGGCAGTTTGAAAGCTGTCGTCTCCGCCGTCGGCGGTTGCGCCGATCTGCTTGTGTTGCGCAGCACGGCGGAGGGTACAGCGGCGGCCGCGGCGCTGTATTCCTCAAAGCCTGTTATCAACGCGGGGGACGGGGAGCATCTGCGCCCTTGCGAAACCCTATCTGCTCTGGCAGCGATCAGCGATAAAAAAGGCAGGCTCGATCATTTATGCGTCGGCCTGTGTGGAAACTTAAAAAACAGCCCCGAGGCGCTTTCGCTTATCCAGACCTTCATGCGTTATAAGGGGAACAGTTTTGTGTTGGTTTCCTCCCCGGAAGATACGCTGCCGCAGTACATAAAAGACAGTCTGGATGCCGCCGGCTGCAAATATACCGAAGCATCCGGTTTAGATGAAATGATTTCAGCACTTGACGTGCTTTACATAACTTGTACACAAAAGGAAAATATCGGGAAAGACGAACATACCGAAAGGGAAAAAATCCTCAGCGAGAAGGTTATTGAACGCGCCAAAAAAGACCTCATGGTCATTCCCTCTGAACTTTGCGGTGTGGAAATGGAAGATGTTGCCGCGGACGACGAGCGCGTTGTTGATCTGACAGAATACGGCCTGTATACCCGCATGGCGCTGGTTCTGACGCTTCTGCAAAACGCCGGATCGTGTGGGAAACGAAAGGTTCCACATTCCACGCATCCCAGCCGATGTACGAATCCG
This sequence comes from Caproiciproducens galactitolivorans, assembly GCF_004768785.1. Lineage (GTDB taxonomy): Bacteria > Bacillota > Clostridia > Oscillospirales > Acutalibacteraceae > Caproiciproducens > Caproiciproducens galactitolivorans. The sequence continues at coordinate 14,273 of NZ_SRMQ01000013.1, read as the reverse complement.
AAATGCATCACACGTACGGAGCCTTATCTGCCAAATTTATTCTCAGAGGCCGGTGATATGCTTGAATGCAAATACTGTGAAGGAAGAATGCTCATCTGACCGAAAGCTTCTTCTGGTTTTCTTCGGGTCGCCGCATAAAAACGGGACTTCCGCAAAGCTTCTTACGGCGTTTTTAGAGCCTTTTTATGGCAATGCGGAAATTCGGATCATAAACGCGTATGAACAAAATATTGCGCCCTGTTTAGGCTGCAATCTGTGCGCTTCGGAACAGACTTGCTCCCAGCGAGATTTCGACGAGTTGGATTTACTCATCCGCCGCGCAGATGCAATTGTTGTGGCAACGCCGGTGTATAATTTAGGTTTTCCCGCTCCGCTGAAGGCGATTATCGACCGTACCCAAAGGTACTATGCCGCACGCTTTTCGCTTGGCATATCAAAACCGATTGAAAAGCATAAGACGGCCGTACTGCTGGTGACCTGCGGCTCGCCTGCTTCGGAAGACGCGGATGTTTTGTACCGCCAGTTGAAAAGAGTTTTTTCGGTTACGAATACGGCGTTAAAGGGAATGGCCGTCTGGGCAGATACGGATGCCCTAGGCGGTCATTCCACCTTTGCAAATGCCCGGAAAGCCGCTCAAGACCTCGCGCTTGCCATACTATGTGAAATGTGTTATCATAAAATGTAGCCTAATTATTTGGGAGGATAAAAAATATGTCAGGCCATTCAAAATGGAACAATATTAAGCGCAAAAAAGAAAAGGCAGATGGCGCAAAGGCAAAGATATTTACGAAAATCGGTCGTGAGCTCGCCGTAGCGGTAAAACAGGGCGGCGGCCCGGACCCGAACTCCAATTCAAAATTGAGGGACTGCATTGCCAAGGCAAAAGCGGCAAATGTACCGAATGATAATATTGAACGAATCATCAAAAAAGCAGCCGGTGACGGCGACGATACAAAATATGAAAATATTACTTATGAAGGATATGGCCCTAACGGGATTGCGGTGATCGTGGAAACGCTGACCGACAACCGGAACCGCACCGCCGCTGATGTACGCCATTATTTCGACAAATTCGGCGGCAACCTCGGTACGACCGGCTGCGTTTCCTTTATGTTTGCTCAGAAAGGCGTTATCGTGATTGAACGGGAAGGACTCGATGAAGATAAGGTCATGGAGGACTGCCTTGAAGCGGGTGCTTCCGATTTTCAAGCCAACGAGGATGTTTTTGAAATTTATACGGAGCCGGAAGATTTCAGCGGTGTACGCGACGACTTGGAGAAAAAGGGTTACGAATTCGTTTCTGCCGAGGTGGAAATGGTTCCGAACACCTATACAGCGTTGACGGACGAAGAATCCAGAACAAAAATGCAGCGCCTGCTCGATGCCCTTGAGGACAATGACGATGTTCAAAATGTTTGGCATAACTGGGATAATCCGGATTTGGATGACCAAGAATAGTAAGTAAGTTTTTCCATATTGCGTAAAACATGGAGGAAACAAGATGACAGGCTTTGACAATCTATGCATGAACTGTATGTCCGATACGGGCGGCAAAAGGGAATGCCCGAACTGCGGCTTCAGTGCTGTCGAGCCTCAGATGCGCCATGCACTTCCATACGGGACGATGCTGCAGAAGCGGTACATCGTTGGGCGCGCGAAGGCAAGCAACGGGGAAGGCATCACTTATATCGGCTACGATACGGTTTTAAACATACCGATTGAACTGCGCGAATTTTTTCCGCAAACCCTGTGTGAACGGGCGGACGGAAAAGGGGATATCCGCGTAATGGGCGGAAGCGAAATCATCTTTGACGAATGCCTTGCCGCGTTTTTGAATTTTTCAAGGGAAGTTGCTCATTTGCGGGAGCTTTCCGCAATTGTGCATATTTATGATATATTTGAAGAAAACCACACGGCATATACCGTTTCCGAATGGAATGAGAGCATTACCCTTCGCTACTTTATTGAACGCAGCGGCGGGAATCTAAACTGGAACGCCGCGCGCCAGCTGTTCATGCCTGTTTTGTCCGCACTCAGCGCCATACACGCTGCGGGAATCTGCCATCTTGGAATTTCCCCTGATACGCTTGAGATTATGCAGGACGGGAAAATGAAGCTGGGGAGCTTCTGTATCAGCGCCATCCGCAAAATGGATACCGATTTGCCGCCGGATCTGGTGCCCGGCTGTGCGGCAATTGAACAATATGTGATGGATTATGTACCGAACGAATCGACGGATGTTTACGGATTTGCCGCTTCGCTCTTTTTTGCTTTAACCGGTACCCTTCCGCAGGACGCTTTGAAGCGCCGTGCGGACACGCGTCTTTTAATTCCAACAAGCATTATGCGAAGCCTGCCGCCCCATGTGGTGTCCGCGCTGGCAAACGCATTGCAGGTTTCACCGGATAAACGCACCCCAACCTTTGAACGGCTGCGCGCCGAACTGTCCGCTGCGCCGACGGTTACGGCGACGATCGAAGAAACACAGCGGATTCCAAGCTTGGGAGAGAATGGCGATCGTGAAAAAAAGGGTGTGCCGAATTTTGTATGGGTTATCCTGACTTGTGTTGCGGCACTCATCGTTTTTACAATTGTCGGGATTATCTGGATATCAAATTCTGATCGGAGCGGGGCGGAAACGCTTGCTTCGAGTACCTCGCAGGTAGAATCCTCTGAATCGGAAATGCCGGACAGTACGCTGAACGCAGAGGAATCCGAGGATCCGAACCTGATTGCCGCGCCGAGTTTAATCGGCCAAAACTTTAAGGAGCTGACTTCCTCCGGGTCATCCTCCGCAGATCAGGATTATCAGGTTCTGCTTTCTACCAAGCAGTTCAGCGATACCATTCCGGAAGGCTGCATTATTTCCCAGTCGCCCGCGCCGGGGACAAAAATGGCAAAGGGTACGGCAATTGTTGTGGTTGTCAGCGAAGGTGCTGCTGTGCGCACGCTACCCTCAATCACCGGAAAAACACTAGCGGAGGCTTCCGAGGCGGTCACTTCAGCCGGATTCACACCCACGAAAACAGAGGAATACAGTTCCACCGTACCGGAGGGATTGGCAATCGGCTATAAGGACGTAAAGGAAGGCAGCCAGATGGCTTACGGTTCGGAGGTTGTTATTGTAATCAGCAAAGGGCCGGCAAGCGGCGACGACGATAACTAATCTTGAATATTATGCGGCAGAGGATCTGAAACGGCAGCTTCAGGTCCTTTTTTCTTGCCGTTTAAACGGATAATTCCAATAGACTCGAAAATGCTTTTTAACATAAGGCATAAGAAATTTTTCTGTTTCCTTTTGAGTTAAAAAACATTATTATAACCGATCATTACAAATTTTTAACTATCATTTTTCGAATATCGTCATATAATAGAAATGTAAGAAATTTTACAATATTTGACAAAGAATGTGTGAAAATGATTCATTTAGCAAGTCGTTTCTTTCAAAGAAAATTACGCTCCCTTACAATTGTTTCAGCAGCTTTTGTGTTGATTCTTGTCATTGGTGCAGTTACTTTCCAATTTAGAAAAAATATGGCGCCGTGCCATTTGGCTAAGCCGGTCATGGCCGCGGCAGAAATGCGGCCGATTGGAAACGCCCAAATGAATACGCAGTCAACGGGAAGCAGGGAAGAATCCACCGCTTCTTCCAGCGGGGTTTCATCGGGAAAAGAAGCGCCCCCCGCTTATCAGACGATGTATCCGGACTTATATGCCGGAGAGCTTGTGCCTGCCGCAGCGCCGAAGGAAAAGACGGTGTATCTGACGTTTGACGACGGCCCGTCCAACCTGACAATACCGCTCCTCAATGTGCTGGATACCTACCATGTAAAGGCTACCTTCTTTGTGGTCGGCCATACGGACCGCCAGAGTCTGAAAGCAATGAAGGAAATTGTGAACCGCGGGCATGCGATCGGCGTTCATTCCTATACCCACCAGTTCGAGCAAATTTATGCGTCGCCCGCCTCGTTTTTGGAAGACTATGCGAAAATGCATGACTTGATCAAATCCACAACAGGAGTCGATACAAAAATTTACCGCTATGCCGGCGGAAGCGTAAACGACTATAACAAAAATACGGCAAGGGATATCATAGCAGAAATGAACCGTCGCGGCTATGTGTATTACGACTGGAACGTGGATTCCGGCGACGCCGAGAAGGGTGCCACCGCAAAATCCATTTACCGGAACGTAATCAGCGGGGTTCACCGGTACAGCAATTCGGTTGTTCTGCTTCATAATACAAAGTTTAAAGGGAACACGCTGAAGGTTATGGCGAAAATTATTAAGACGCTGAAAAACGAGAGCTATTCTTTTGATGTGCTCGGCCCATCCGTCGACAGTTCGCCCTACCTTTTTTGCAAAATCCCGTAAAAAAGCCCACGTCAGCGGGCTTTTTCATTTGCGCGATATTCAGCAAGCAGCAGGTCAACCATCCGCCCGTAGCTTTTTACGCCGTCCTCCTGTTTGTTGGCTTTCAGGTAACTGTCGTTTACGGCGCTTGCCGCAACGGCAGCCGGACCTTTAAACTGTTCCCAATAAGCGTTATTGTCCGCCAGGTCGCGTTTTACGCCTTCGCTGAGCTTGGCATAGATCGTATTCGCCGCGCCGCTGTCGGCGTCGTAGAGCGCATTGTATGTATAAAGAAAGGCCAGCATATTTCCGGAATATTGAAAATCGAGGTCGTCGCTGTATTCACAAGCGAGATAACCTATAAAATTAGCTTCGTCCTCGCGCATGTATCCACGAAGGTGCGACAGCTCGTGGCACATGGTTGCCGGTATAGAGTACTGCGGGACATCTACATTGACGTTGGCTTCAAAAGTAAACGGGAAAAATATACCCGTAATATTACACCAGGACATCAGCCGGGAGGCAATTACCGGTTTTGGCTGCCCGTATCCCGCCGGAAGCAGCGGGTATTGCCGGTGAAGTTTTTCAAAGGCCGCCTGTGCTTTTTTGGCGGTTTCATAGATATTCCCGCTAGTCCACTTCGTTCCGGATTTCCCGTCGGCTTTTTCTTCCTTACGTAGGGTGCTGACCTTTTCGGCCAGAGCATTGCACAACGCAGTAAGCTCGGCTTTTGACGACGGCCGGATCTCTAGCCCGGACGTCTGGGCGAAGGTATACCGGCTGTAGTTGATTCCGCAGTTGAGCATAAAGACAAAATACAGGACGCTGGCAAGGCATACAGGGGTAATCAGGGAAAGAAGAAGAACCTTCCCGCAGCGCCCCTTCGCTTTTCTGATTTTTATGACGCAGACGATCAGATAAGCTGCAGCACCTATCACAAGCAGCACAATCAACAGTTCCGCTATGGAAAACGGAGCAAGCGAGGTTATAAAATTCACACTTTTCGACAACACCGGGTAGATGGTTACGGCATACCATTCCGCAAAAGCAGGGGCATTCGAAGCGATGAACGAAAGCAAAAACGCGGCCGGCGCAAAAAGGGAAAGCCATAACCGCTTATAACAAACTATCTTTTTCATTTTGACACCTCCGCTTTCGTTTATTGTAGTATATCGTCGAAGAAGCGTCAATGGAATCAAGTCCCAAGGGGATCATTTCGATAAAAGAAATAGAAGGAGGGAGCATGAGCCATATTTATACAGAATATGAGTTGCCTATATATCTTAAAAATGGTATGATTAAAAGGAATCTTTACTTGTAAAGGGGAGGCTGGCGCATGAAGTTTTTCATTAAGCAGAGCACCGGTACAGATGCTCTTTTTACGATTCTCGATACGCTGGGTCAACCTGTTTATCGTGTTACCGGTGATTCGCTTGCCATTGGCAGCAAGTTTTATTTGATTGACGGCAATACGAATGAAGTAGCTAAAATTGTAAGCTTGGGCCTTACGCCGAAGTCGAAATATACGATATACATTCATGATAAGGAATGTGCCCGTGTAAACTGGAGCTTTACGTCGGAACACCATCCGGTCAAAATCAAGGGTGTGAACTGGCATTTCCGTGGTGATTTGGTGGAACGCTCCTATGACCTGATTGATGCAAATTCGGCGGTGGTAATGTCCCATGGGCGTTGCTGGAATGAAAATGGCGACTGCTTTGCCGTTGATATTGCCAACGAATCGGACGTCCTGCTTTGTTTATGCATTGCAGTAATTCTGGACAGCACGGTGATAGCGGGTTCTGCGAAGGCCGTGCCGGCACACTAACGCAATTTGACAAACCGATATTGTAATGCCATAATATAGTATTATGATGTTTTTTCGATCAGGGCGGCCGGACAAGCCTGTCTTGAAAATGGATATTGGCGCGGCGATTTTGGCGACACATTATATTATTTTGAATATAGGGGAAAACCCAGGAGGGAAATCTATGAGCAGGGAACTGGCGAAGACTTATAACCCGCAGGAGGTCGAGGACAGAATCTATGACTTTTGGCTTTCCGGTGGATATTTCCACGCACAGGTGGATCCGGAGAAAAAACCGTATACAATCGTAATCCCGCCCCCGAACATTACCGGGCAGCTTCATATGGGACATGCCCTGGATGAAACTTTGCAGGATATCCTGATTCGCTGGAGAAGAATGCAGGGGTATTCGGCGCTTTGGGTGCCGGGAACCGACCATGCTTCTATTGCGACGGAAGCCAAAATTGTTGAAGCAATGCGCAAGGAAGGTCTGACAAAGGAAGATATCGGGCGCGAGGCGTTTTTAAAGCGCGCATGGGATTGGAAAGAAAAATACGGCGGACGCATTGTTGAGCAGTTGAAGAAGCTGGGTTCCTCCTGCGATTGGGGCCGTGAACGCTTTACGCTTGACGAGGGCTGCTCCAAGGCGGTTCGTGAGGTTTTCGTCCGCCTTTATGATAAAGGGCTGATTTACCGCGGCGAGCGGATTATCAACTGGTGCCCGCACTGCCGCACTTCCATTTCCGATGCGGAAGTGGAGTTCAGCGAGCATGACGGTTTCTTCTGGCATCTGCGCTACCCGTTCAAAGATGGCAGCGGTTATATCCAGCTTGCCACAACCCGTCCGGAAACCATGCTTGGCGATACTGCGGTGGCGGTGCATCCGGAAGATGAACGCTATGCGGACCTTGTCGGCAAAACGCTGATCCTTCCCATTGTTGGGCGTGAAATCCCGGTAATTGCCGACACGTATGTTGAGTGTGATTTCGGAACCGGCGTGGTAAAGATTACCCCGGCGCATGACCCGAACGACTTTGAGGTCGGTCTGCGCCATAATCTGCCGGTCGTCAACGTGATGGACGAAAGCGGCAATATGAATGAAAATGCCGGGAAATACGCGGGAATGTCTTCGCTGGAAGCGCGTGAAAAGATCGTGGAAGAGCTGAAGGAAAAAGGTTTTTTGGTCGCGGTAGAACCGATTAAGCACAACGTCGGTTCCTGTTACCGCTGCGGAACCGTGGTGGAGCCGCGGGTTTCCAAGCAATGGTTTGTAAAAATGAAGCCGCTGGCGGAGCCTGCGATTCAGCAGGTGAAGGACGGCAAGACCAAATTTGTTCCGGAACGCTTTGAAAAAATCTATTACCATTGGATGGAAAATATTAAGGATTGGTGCATATCGCGCCAGCTTTGGTGGGGGCACCGTATTCCGGCGTGGTACTGCCAGGACTGCGGCGAAATGGTTGTTGCGCGTGAAGAGCCCCACGTGTGCCCGAAGTGCGGTTCCAAAAATCTGAAGCAGGACGAGGATACGCTCGATACCTGGTTCAGCTCCGCGCTTTGGCCGTTTTCCACACTTGGCTGGCCGGATCAGACCGAGGATTTGAAATATTTCTATCCGACCGACACGCTGGTTACCGGCTATGATATTATCTTTTTCTGGGTTGCACGCATGATTTTCTCGGCAATCGAACAGACAGGCGAAGTGCCGTTCAACACGGTGTTGATTCACGGTCTTGTGCGTGATGCGCAAGGGAGAAAAATGAGCAAATCGCTCGGCAACGGGGTTGACCCGCTTGAAATTATTGACAAGTACGGCGCGGACGCGCTCCGCTTCACGCTTGCCACCGGTAACAGCCCCGGAAACGATATGCGTTTCTCTGACGAAAAGGTGCAGTCCAGCCGCAATTTTGCCAATAAGATCTGGAATGCGTCCCGCTTTATCCTGATGAATATTGACGGCCATGATGTAAAGAATAAACTTCCGGATGATCTCGCCACGGAAGATCAGTGGATTATTGATTCCTTTAGCCGCATTACCAAGGAAATTACGGATAACCTTGAACATTTTGAGCTGGGGATTGCCGTACAGAAGCTGTACGACTTCTTATGGGATGAATTCTGCGACTGGTATATTGAAATCGCAAAGATACGTTTGTATTCGGAGGACGAAAAGGCAGCGCAGAATGTGCGGCAGGTGCTTGTTTGGGTCATGAGCGGCACATTGAAACTGCTGCACCCGTTCATGCCGTACATTACGGAGGAAATTTGGCAGTCGCTTCCGCACGACGGGGAAGCAATCATGGTTTCCAGTTGGCCCGAATTTGAGGAGGCGTACTGCTTCCCGCAGGCTGCGGACAATATGCACAGCATTATGGATGCAATCCGCGCCGTGCGCAACCGCCGTGCTGAGATGAACGTGCCGCCGTCGCGCAGAACCCGCCTGTTCATTGCAACCGGCTCCAAAAAGGTTTTTGAAGACGGCGTTGAAATCATGAAAAAGCTCGCTTATGCAAACGAAGTGGAAATTGGGGAAGAATTTGAAATCGACGGTGCGGTGACAATTGTTACTGCGGATGCCAAACTCTATATTCCTATGTCGGAACTGGTGGACAAAAAGGCGGAACTGGAACGCCTTACAAAGGAACTGGAATCTGCGCAGAAGCAGTATGCCAACGCACAGGCGAAACTTGCCAATGAGAAGTTTATTTCGAAAGCACCGGCAAACGTTGTGGAAGGCGTGAAGCAGAATGCGGAGAAGCTTAGCGAACATATTGCGCTGATTCAGTCCAGCATCGAAGCTTTGAAAGAATAGGAACAGGAAGGCGGACATTGCGTCCGCCTTTCATTTTAAAAATGCAGGTGAATATCAATGACTTATACGGAAGCATTAAAGAAAATATCGTCGCTGGAGCGTTTCGGCTCGAAACCTGGTCTGGAACGGATTCAAAAACTGCTTCAAATGATGTGGAACCCGCAGGACAGCCTGAAATATGTGCATGTTGCCGGCACGAACGGGAAGGGCTCCACCTGTGCGCTGATCGCCTCGGTTTTAGAGAAAGCCCGCTATAAAACCGGACTGTTCATTTCACCCTATGTCACGGATTTCTGTGAACGGATGCAGATCAATGGGGAAAAGATATCCCATGAGGAATTAGCCGAAATGGTGGGAAAGGTTTTTCCTCTGGTAGAGAGGATGAATCAAAACGGGGAAATCATTACCGAATTCGAACTGGTTACTGCATTGGCGTTTGCGTGGTTTGCCCAAAAGGGATGCGATATTGTCGTGCTGGAAGTTGGCCTTGGGGGTCGCCTTGATTCAACCAACGTGATTCAAACGCCGCTTGTGTCGGTTATTACTTCAATTTCTTCGGATCATACAAAGGTGCTGGGTAACACGCTTGCGCAGATAGCTTACGAAAAAAGCGGGATTATCAAGGACGGGGGCGTAACGGTCTGTTACCCCGAGCAAAAGCCGGAGGTACTTGAGATCCTGCAAAAAACGGCGGATAAACGAAACAATCGGTTTGTTCTTGCCGATATGAAAAGTGTCGTGCCGCTTTCCATGAACCTGAACGGTACGGGGCTGCTGTACGGGGAGCTTTTGGTGCATCTTCCGTTTTTGGGAGAGCATCAGATTAAAAATGCCGTTACGGCGCTTGCCGCGCTGGAAGTTCTGAAGGAGAAGGGATACCATATATCAGGGCATAGCTTTGAATCGGGTTTTGCCTCCGCAAGCTTTCCGGCAAGGATGGAAGTCCTGTCTATGAACCCGACGGTCATCCTTGACGGGGCGCATAACCCGGACGGGATGGCGGCTTTGGCCGCGACGGTTCGCAAGTACCTTCCCGATAAAAAAATCACAGCAATTGTCGGCATGCTTTCCGATAAGGATGTAAAAGCGTCGGTAGAAAATTTGGCAGGGCTGTTTTCAAACGTAATCACGCTGGTGCCGAAGAATCCGCGCGCTATGAGCGCGGAAGACCTTGCGGAGCACTTCCGGTTGGTAGGAACGCCCGCTGAGTCAATGGAAAACAGCAGGGAAGCTCTTAAAAAGGCTTTGTCTGTAGTGGGAAAAGAGGGAACTCTGTTTGTCTGCGGTTCTCTTTATCTTGCGGGGGAACTCCGTCCGCTTGCATTGGATCTGCTCTCCAGAAAATAAAGAATTTTTATGCAAAGAAAATACAGGTTGTTAGCGGAAATGAAATACAACAATAGGCCGTATCAGGAAGGAATCCGGTGCGGCTTTTTGTTAATAATTGCCATTGCATATTGAGAACTAAATATTTCCGGTTTTATGATAGAATTTGCAAAAACACTCTGAAAGAATGTTTGATAAATGGAAGCCAGAATTATTAGAAGAATAGACAAATTAGGACGCATCGTAATGCCGAAAGAGCTTAGAAACAGTTTGGATATCAAAGCAGATGATGAGCTTGAATTCTTCTTAGGTGATGATCAATTTATGATTAAAAAAAGGATAACGGCATGCGAATTTTGTAAGCAGACGCATTATGTAATGAATTTCAAAGGACATAGAATTTGCCGGGAATGCATCGAAAAGATGGTTGAAATGTTAAAAGAAGACGGATATATGCTATAAGCCCGCCGAGTGATCGGCGGGCTTTTTCGTCGTTTCGGGATTTTGGCGGAGCGGCGACATTTTTCATGGTAATTTTCCCATGCGGTTTGATAAAATTTATACATTATTATTAGCGGACAAGCTGCTTCTGCATAAATGCCGGAAAAGGCACGGCGGATAGGACTTTTTTATTTTTTTTTATTGCATTGCGCATAAATTGAAAAGATTTGCAGATAATAAAAGATTACATAAAAGCATGGAGGTTTCGCGATGGGTGTCAGGTTACTGTTAAAAGACGGAGAGATGACCGCGCTTCTGAGCGGGGAAATTGATCATCACTCCGCGAGGGAAATCCGCACGGAGGTCGACGAAGCGGCGTCAAAGGTAAAACCCAAGCGGTTAACGCTGGACTTTTCGGGGGTACAGTTCATGGACAGCTCCGGTATCGGCCTTGTTATGGGGCGCTGCAAGCTATTGCAGATGTGGGGCGGTAGTGTACGGGTGGCCAATCTAAACCCGAAAATTGAGAAAATTGTATCTTTGGCAGGCTTAAACCAGCTCTGCACGATCGTAAAGGATGTGAATTATGATGAAGCCTACGAATGAAATGGCGGTTTCCTTTTTAAGCTGTTCAGCAAACGAATCCTTTGGAAGGGCTGCGGTGGCGGCGTTTGCGGCGCAGCTGGATCCAACCATTGATGAACTTAGTGATATTAAAACGGCGGTCTCCGAAGCCGTTACAAACTGTATCGTTCATGCCTATCGTGATACCCTCGGTGTTATTTACATAACCTGTAAATTATATGAAGACGGCCGGCTCAGCATCCGGATTCGCGACAAGGGCTGTGGAATTGAAGATGTGGAAAAGGCGATGCAGCCGCTGTTTACCACATCGGAGAATGAGGAGCGCGCCGGGCTGGGTTTTGCTGTGATGGAAAGCTTTATGGACAAATTAAGGGTGACTTCAAAACCCGGCAAAGGTACGACCGTCACCATGTATAAGACAATTAAACGCCGTCAGGCGGAAAAGAACACTTAAAATGGACAGAGAACAGACCATAAACGAGAATATCGGACTAGTGCACGCCTGCGTAAAGCATTTTAAAGGACGCGGGGTAGAATACGACGACCTTTTTCAGGCCGGTTGCCTGGGCCTTGTAAAAGCGGTGGACAATTTTGACAGCAGCCGCGGAGTGAAATTCTCAACGTATGCCGTCCCGGTTATCCTCGGCGAAATCCGGCGCCTTTTCCGGGACGGCGGAGCGGTGAAAGTAGGCCGGGGCTTAAAAGAACTTGCCATGCGTGCCGCGCGTGAATCCGCCGCTTTTAGTGAAAAGGAAGGGCGTTCTCCCACGATCGGAGAGTTGGCAGAAATCCTGAATGTCGAACCAGCGGAAGCCGCACAGGCCCTGGGCGCATCCCAATTGCCGCTTTCGCTTACTTCTTCTCCGGAAGAGGGCGGAGGTCAGATCGATATCAGCGTAGACGCCGGCGATGATAAAATCGCGGAGCTTTTGTCTCTTAAACAGGTTGTTACGGAGCTGGAACCAAAGGACAGGAGCATTATTATTTTTCGATATTTTAAAAGCAAGACACAGACGCAAACAGCCGCCGCACTTGGCATGACGCAGGTTCAGGTATCCCGGCGGGAAAAGAAAATACTCAATGAATTGCGCTTGAAACTTTCATAAAGCTGTCATATTTGAAAAAGCGGCTCTCCGATCCTTGTCTGGACGGAGAACCGCTTTTGTGCTATGATTTTGATAAAATTATAAAGACTCTATTAAGGAAAGGAAGTACGACTCTTTTATGAAATCTTTTCGAAAGGAACTGCACTTTCATCTGCCGACACGGAGAGGAATCGTGAATATTACTCCGCAAGTGGAGGAAGCTCTCAGAGGAAGCGGAATCCGGGAGGGGCTGGTATTGGTGAATGCCATGAACATCACAGCCAGCGTGTTTATTAATGACGACGAAAGCGGGTTGCACCATGATTACGAGGCTTGGCTCGAAAAGCTTGCGCCGGAAAAGCCGTACAGCCAGTACCGCCACAATGGTTTTGAGGACAACGCCGACGCGCATTTAAAGCGTACGGTTATGGGACGCGAAGTGGTTGTGGCGGTTACGGAAGGCAAGCTGGACTTCGGCACATGGGAACAGATCTTTTATTTTGAATTTGACGGCAAACGCGACAAGCGGGTTCTGATTAAAATCATCGGCGAATAAAAAAACAGCCGGGTAACTGTCCCGGCTGTTTTATTCGGAAATCTCCTTTATATTGTACGGCGTGTTCTGATAGACGAAATAGTTCAGCCAATTGGCAAACAGAAGATGTGCATGGCTGCGCCACACAAACGGAGGCTCTTTGGTTATGTCGTCGTTCGGAAAGTAATGCAAAGGAATGGAAGGATTCATTCCTTTTTTTAAATCGCGAAAATATTCTTTTGCAAGCGTATCGTAGTCATATTCAAGATGACCGGTGATAAAAAACTGCCTGCCGTTCTTTTTGGCAACAATATGAACGCCGGCTTCGTCAGAGGCTGTCAGTATGACAAGATCGCTGCATTTGTTGATATCTTCAGCATGTACTTCGGTATTACGCGAATGCGGCGCATAAAAATTGTCATCGAACCCCCGGATCAAAGGATGGCGATAGTCAAGCACATGATGGCGGAATACGCCGGACAGCTTTTGGGGAAGCTGGTATTTTGTAATTCCGAAGTGATAGTACAGCGCAGCTTGCGCACCCCAGCAGATGTGCAAGGTGGAATAAACGTTTTTCCGGCTCCATGCCATAATTTTACAAAGTTCATCCCAGTAATCGACTTTCTCAAACGGCATATTTTCAACCGGAGCGCCGGTGATAATCATTCCGTCGAATTTTTCCTCTTTTATATCGTCAAACGTTTTATAAAATGTATTCAGATGGGAGGAAGAAGTATTCTTCGAAATATGCGTGGCCATTTGCAGCAGCTCCACATCGACCTGCAAAGGGGAGTTGCTCAATAAGCGTAAAAGCTGCGTTTCTGTTTCAATTTTTGTCGGCATCAGATTCAGTATCACAATTTTGAGGGGGCGAATATCCTGGGTAATGGCACGCTGATGCGTCATCACGAAGATATTTTCTGATTCCAGTACTTCAATAGCCGGCAGATTTTCCTGAATTTTTATTGGCATCGTTTATCCTCCTGACACAGAGACAATGGATTCATTATAGCAAACATCCATAAATACTGCAATATTGCATAAAATATTGAACGTATGATAAAAATATAAAAAAAACGTTGACATTGTATGCCCCACGTGGTATTATAGTGAAGCCGTCGAAAACGGGGAGAAAATGCTTGACAAGTTTACTGAATCGTGATAATATATTAAGCGTTCTCCTGTTAGGTTTGACGGAGAACCAGGACCTTGAAAATTAAACAACGTAACGAATTAAGGAACCCGTAAACCAGAGAGTAGAAAGTACTTTCGGACAAAGTTGGTTGTCACTTAAAAAGGCAACAAAAATACACGTTAGTGTATCGTGAA
>NZ_SRMQ01000012.1 GCF_004768785.1 Caproiciproducens galactitolivorans | reverse complement strand
ATGTGGACTCCGATCTACGTCTCGCCATGACGGCCAGCATCCGCAAGTATATGGCGGAAAATCCGAGCCATTTTGACCCAAGGCAGTATCTCGCCCCCGCGCGCACAGCCATTAAAGATATGGTTGCGCATAAGATTACTGCAGTCCTCGGCTGCGCGGGAAAAGCTTAAAGATAGTTCGTTTCCATGCAAGAAGGTCCGCCCAATCGGGGCGGACCTTTTTGCGTTTATTCTGTGTTTTCGACAGTATCCGGGGGAAGCCCCCCGCTTTCCCCTTCCATTTTGCCGGTTAAAGAAAAGAATTTTTATTGAATAGAAATAAATTGGAATTTTTATAATTAAGCCATTGTATTCATTGTAAATATACGCTATAATTATCGTAAATTTGGTTGAGCAATTGTGTGGTTGTTACAATCAATTCCTGAAAGGAGTATCGATAATGAAACAGTATCAAGCAAAAAATATTCTAAATGTTGCAATTGCGGGGCATAGCGGAGCGGGGAAAACCAGCATTGCAGAAGCGATGCTGTACCTTTCCGGCGCAACCGATCGTTTTGGGAAGGTTGGGGAAGGAAGCACCGTTTGTGACTTCGATCCGGAAGAGATAAAGCGAAAAATTACTGTGTCAACCGCGGTGGCTCCTTTGGAATGGAAGAATCATAAAATTAACCTGATTGATGCTCCGGGCCTTTTCGATTTTGAAGGCGGCCTTTGCGAAGCTGTTCGCGCGGCGGATTCCGTGCTGATTGCGGTTTCCGGCAAGAACGGGGTTGCCGTGGGCACCGAAAAGGCAGTAGAGGCGGCGAATAAGCGCGGCCTGCCGAAAATTTTCTTTGTGAACGGCCTTTGCGATGAAAGCGCGCGTTTTTACAGGGTGTTCGAAGACCTGAAAGCAAGCTTCGGCCCTTCCGTCTGCCCGGTGGTTGTTCCGTACATTGAGGATGGCAAAGCGAACATATACATTAATATGCTGGAGTATAAAGCATACGATTACCAGAATGGCAAGCCTGTGGAGGTAAAAATGCCGGATATGGGAAACCGGCTTGAGGGTTTGCGCACCGCGATTTACGAGGCGGTCGCTGAAACAAGCGACGAGATGTTTGAAAAATACTTCTCGGGCGAGCAGTTTACGCCGGAGGAAGTGATTGTCGGCGTTAGCAAGGGCGTGAAATCCGGGGCGATCTGCCCGGTATTCTGCGGCGACGCCCTGCTGATGCGCGGTATGGAGCAGTTCCTGGACGGCCTTGTCTGGCTGGCGCCGTCCGCCGAGGAAAAGAGCGCGGAGATTGCCGCCGACACCGACGGCAACCCGGTTGAGCTTTCTGTGAACGAAAACGGCGCGACAGCCGCCATTGTTTTTAAGACGGTTGCGGATCCGTTTATCGGCAAGATGTCCTATTTGAAGGTGATTTCCGGCAAGGTTTCAACCGACACGCAATTGCTCAACATGCGTACCGGAAATATGGAGCGCGTCGGCAAGACGGTTATTCTGCACGGCAAAAAGCAGGAGGATACCTCGGCGATCGTTGCGGGCGACATCGGAGCGGTGCTGAAATTGCAGGGAACCAGTACGGGTGACACGCTCTGCGCGCCGGCCCGGAAGGTAACGCTGGACGGCATTGATTACCCGAACCCGACCCTTTCGATGGCGGTAATGCCCAAGAATAAGGGAGAAGAAGATAAGGTTGCGCAGGGAATCCTGCGCCTGGTGGATGAAGATCCCACCATCCGCTTTACAACCAATACCGAAACGCACCAGATGGTGATTTCCGGTTTGGGAGAGCAGCATCTGGATATCATCGTTTCGAAATTAAAGGGGAAATTCGGGGTGGACGTCACGCTGCAAAAACCGCGTGTGCCCTACCGCGAGACAATCCGCAAAAAGGTGCAGGTACAGGGGCGCTACAAGAAGCAAACCGGCGGCCACGGCCAGTTCGGCGATATCTGGGTGGAGTTTGAGCCCTGCGACAGCGAAGGGCTGGAATTTGCCGAGCGCATTGTCGGCGGCGCAGTACCGAAGAATTTTTTCCCGGCGGTTGAAAAGGGCCTGCGCGAGAGCATTATGAAAGGCCCGCTGGCGGGTTACCCCGTCGTAGGACTGCGCGCCACGCTGTACGACGGTTCCTACCATCCGGTGGATTCGTCGGAAATGTCGTTTAAAATGGCGGCAAACCTTGCCTATAAGGCGGGCATGCCGATTGCGAACCCCGTGCTGCTTGAGCCGATCGGCACCTTAAGGTGCACCGTGCCGGACGCGAACATGGGCGATATCCTCGGCGAAGTGAACAAGCGCCGCGGCCGCGTACTGGGGATGAACCCGACGGAGGACGGCAAGAAGCAGATTGTGGAAGCCGAAGTGCCGATGGCGGAAATGCATGATTTCTGTACCTATGTCCGCCAGGTAACGCAGGGCAGAGGTTCTTTTACCTTTGATTTCTGCCGCTATGAAGAAGCGCCGCAGCAGGTTGCCCAAAAGGTAATTGAAGAGGCGAAGGCTTCGGCGGAAGAAGAATAAAGAAACGAAGCAGCCTTCGGAAACGGAGGCTGCTTTTTTGCATTTTTGTCCCCTTTCACGCATATTTATCATTACAAGGGGGGCGTTAAAATGTTTGTATTATCAGTCAAAGCAGGCAGAAAAAAGCTTTTAATCGGTCTTGCGGTGGTTTTAATTGTCATAACCGGCGTCATGGTAATCTCCAAGATGCATGATTCGAAACCCGTAGCGACGGTGGGGGGGAAACAATATTCCCTGAAAGCGGCAACGAATGAGGATCGCATTTCTTTTCTAAAACAGTTTGGATGGAATGTAAACGCGGAGCCGATTGAGATGAAGGACGTGACAATCCCCGAAAAATTTAATAATGTGTACACCCAATACAACAAAATACAGAAGGAACAGGGGTTGGATCTTCTGCCTTACGCGGGAAAAACCTGCAGGCAGTGGGTATACGCGGTGACAAATTTTCCGCAGGTTCCCAATGTGCGCGCTACCATGCTGGTGTACAACAATATCGTTATCGGCGGGGATTTGAGCACAGTAGAGCTGGACGGCTTCATGACCGGCTTTAACGGCGTGCAGGAAAGTGCCGATTACGGCATGCGGAAAACAGTTTCCCCTCGCGAAAATCTGCCGTCTTCCGCTACGCCGACGGTATCTTCCGCGATTCCGGCAAACGCATGGCCAACGGACTGAACCGAATTCCAAGTTGACCGTTTCCCCCGGATCGCGTACAATAGGAACATAAAAAGGGTCGCTGGCGGCCTGTCGCGGGATGGACCGCCATTTTTCGAAAAATCGGGAAGCTTATAAAAGGAATACGGCAAAACAGGAAGTGAGTAAGTGAGCAGGGAACGGCTGGATAAAATTCTTGCCTTGCATGTGACGGACAGCCGCAAGGACGCGGGCGCGATGATACGGCGCGGCGAGATCGCAGTAAACGGAAAGGTTGTAAAAAAAGCGGATTTTAAGGTGGACACGCTGTTAGACGAAGTGACCATAAACGGGGAGCCCTTATCCATTAAGGAATTTGTCTATTTGATGATGAACAAGCCCTCCGGGGTGCTTTCCGCAGCGCGGGACGCGCGTGCGCAAACGGTGGTGGATCTTCTGCCGCCGGTGCTGAAAAGGAGGGGGCTTTTTCCGGCGGGCCGGCTTGACCGCGATACGGAAGGGCTGCTCATTATTACGGACGACGGCGCTTACGCGCACCGGATGCTTATGCCTA
Organism: Caproiciproducens galactitolivorans; assembly: GCF_004768785.1. GTDB lineage: Bacteria > Bacillota > Clostridia > Oscillospirales > Acutalibacteraceae > Caproiciproducens > Caproiciproducens galactitolivorans. Next base: position 53,314 of record NZ_SRMQ01000012.1, on the reverse strand, counting down.
AAAGCAATGTGTACAAGCATTACGAGGCGGTTCTTGCCCGCCCGGTTACTGCGGACGACGTTGCGGCGTTTGAAAACGGCGTGGTGTTGAAGGACAGGGTATGCCTGCCCGCAAAGCTGGAAGTTTTGGAGGAGGGGGAGCATCCGCTGGTCAGGGTGAGAATCCACGAAGGGAAATTTCATCAGGTGAAGCGGATGTTTCTGGCGAGGAATAATGAGGTGTTGAAATTAAAGCGCGTGAAAATCGGGGCGCTTGTCCTGGACAACACGCTTAAGCCCGGCGAAGCACGCGAAATGAGCGTGGAAGAGGCCAATTCCGTTTTTTTATAGATTCATAAACTTGTATAAATTTTACCCCTTGTTTTTTGTCACCTATAAATTTTCAATAAACTTTAAGCAAAAAGTTTGGAGCAAAGCGAAAATTTAGCGTGATTCATTCGGTGCGCGGACTCTTTATATAAAGCTGAAACACAGTAAAAATCACGAAATATGTACGAAAAAAACGTTTTCTTTTTTACAAATTCATAATCTTGTATAAATTTCAATTCGGAAATTTGTAATTTATCAGATTTATATAAACAAGGAGAAAAAAGTTTGGGTAAAAAAGGTCTGTATTTCCCCAAGCGGTTCTGTTATCATTAACGCGTGGAAATTAAGCAAAGATTATTACCGGGCCCGGTAGCAGCTTTGTGTGTCAGGAACAGAGTAAGACTTGGAGGATGATTATGGCAAACGTAACCTTGAAAAATGTTTATAAAGTATATGACGGCGGAGTGACCGCGGTCAAGGATTTTAATTTGGAAATTGACGATAAAGAATTTATAATTCTGGTCGGCCCTTCCGGCTGTGGAAAATCCACAACGCTCCGCATGATTGCCGGCTTGGAAGAAATCAGCAAAGGCGAACTTTACATTGGCGATACCCTTGCGAATGACATAGCCCCGAAAGACCGCGATATCGCCATGGTGTTCCAGAACTATGCTCTTTACCCGCATATGACGGTATTTGATAATATGGCATTCGGCCTGAAGCTCCGCAAGGTTCCAAAGGATGAAATCAAGAGACGCGTGGAAGAGGCCGCAAAGATTTTGGATATATCCCATCTGCTCGACAGAAAACCGAAGGCTTTGTCCGGTGGCCAGCGCCAGCGTGTTGCGTTGGGACGCGCCATTGTCCGCAACCCGAAGGTTTTCCTTCTGGACGAACCGCTTTCCAACTTGGATGCGAAGCTGAGGGCACAGATGAGGACCGAAATTTCCAAGTTGCACAAAAAGCTTGGAACAACCTTCATTTATGTAACGCATGACCAGACAGAGGCCATGACCATGGGCGACCGCATTGTGGTTATGAAGGATGGCGTTGTTCAGCAGGTAGATACGCCGCAAAACCTTTATGATTTCCCGGTAAACGAATTTGTCGCGGGCTTCATGGGTTCGCCGCAGATGAACTTTATTGACGCGACGATTGAATCCAAAGACGACCAGTTCTTTCTTAAATTCGGCAAATACAGCATTGCCATTCCGCAGGAAAAAGACAAGGACGGCGTATTGAATGGCTATGTCGGCAAGGCGGTGGTGTTTGGCATCCGTCCGGAGGACGTTCATGATGAACCCGATTTCCTTGCGAAATCCACAGATGGCATTGTCGACGCGGATGTCGAGGTGACTGAGCTGATGGGCGCGGAAACCTATCTGTACCTTAATTGCGAAGGCAATAGCATTACGGCGCGCGTAGAACCGACTTCTACAGCGAAAACAGGGGACAACATTAAAATTGCATTTAATTTAAAGAAAATGCATTTGTTTGATAAGGAAACAGAACAGACTATCCTCAATTAAGTGAGAAAAGAAAAGGCTGTGCCGTTTGGCATGGCCTTTTTTGTTATATATCCGCAAATGCCCGCCTGTGCGGGGATCCGCAGCTTTTGCGGCGCCGCGCAGGAAGCCCTCCGGCTCCGGGTCGGCGGTTTGGTTAAACTGTCGGATTTTTCACGCTTTGCCGTTTTCGCTGCCTTTTTGATACCGAATCCCGGAAAACTAAGGTTTTTCGGGCATGATAAATTTTGGAAAAGTTCGTATTTCATTATAATATTCTATTTTATAATTAAATTAGCAAGGATTTGTGAAATAATGATTAAAAATTACCGTTCTCTTTGCTGATTCTTTATTTTCTGTTGAATATTAGTTGAAAAGTACAATTAATTTATGTAAAATGTATGTAGGTAGGAATCGTTATTTAGATAAGTTCGATAAAGAGAGGGAGAGCTATGTCCAATCGATTATTTCAGGGAGTCATTCATCAGATGCGCGATGCCATTGACCGCACAATCGGGGTGATTGATGAAACCTCGGTCATTATCGCCTGCAGCGAGCTGGGCAGGATCGGCGAGGTTAACGACAGCATTACTCCGGAAGTTCTGGCTACGCCCGGAACTTTTGTTGTTAATGGTTACACGTATAAGTCATTTGGCAGCCGCCCGCGCCCGGAATATGCCGTTTTTGTTTCTGGTAGCGACCCGGAGGCCGGACGTTACGCCTCCTTGCTCGCTGTTTCGTTGAGCAGTATTAAGCAGTACTATGACGAAAAGTACGACCGCAGCAATTTTATCAAAAATGTCATTCTCGATAACATTCTGCCCGGCGATATTTATTTGAAGGCGCGCGAGCTCCGGTTTAACTCGGATGTGAACCGCGTTTGTATGTTGATCAAAATAACCAGCAGGTCCGATGTGTCCGCTTATGACGTGGTTCAGAACCTTTTCCCGGACAAAAACAAGGATTTTATCATTAATATAAATGAAAACGATATTGCGCTGGTAAAGGAAATCCGTGCTGGCATTGAGCAGAAGGATTTGGAAAAGCTTGCAAGCTCCATCGTCGATACGCTTTCGAGCGAGTTTTACACCCACTGCGTTGTCGGCATAGGCACGATTGTTACCGGCATTAAAGATCTGGCGCGTTCCTTTAAGGAAGCACAGGTTGCTTTGGAAGTCGGTAAGGTGTTCGACACCGAGAGGTCGATTGTCAGCTACGACAACCTGGGCATTGCCCGCCTGATCTATCAGCTTCCGACCACGCTGTGCGATATGTTCCTGAAGGAAGTGTTTAAGCGCGGTTCTATTGAGTCGCTGGATCACGAGACTCTGTTCACCATTCAACGTTTCTTTGAAAACAACCTGAATGTTTCGGAAACGTCGCGTAAGCTTTTTGTTCACCGCAACACGCTGGTTTACCGTTTGGAGAAAATCAAAAAGATCACCGGTTTGGATCTTCGTGAATTTGAAGACGCCATCGTATTTAAGGTTGCCCTGATGGTTAAAAAGTATCTTTCTTCCAACCCTGTTAAATTCTAACAGAGAAATGAAGAAAAGTTAAAAGAATTACAGATTTATTACAAATTATTTCTTAAACGGAATAATAAATAAGAAACCCATTGGTATTATGTAAACATACCAATGGGTTTTGATTCGTATTCATCCTGTTGGTATTTATGTGTGAAGAAACAGGGGTTAATACTCCAAACAGACAGGGAAAAACAGGGAAAAAACAAGAAGAAATGATAATTGCCGTCCCGCGAAAAGTAATCGATCCGACTGCGGGAGGGGCAAGGGGAGAAGGGCTATCCGGTGTATAGGATCGAGCCGGAAGAATTCGATTTTTAATGGAGCGATTGCGTTGATAGAATTTCAAAATGTCAGTAAGATTTATTCAAACGGCACCCGGGCGCTCAAGGATGTCAGCTTGAAAGTGGACAAGGGCGAGTTTGTTTTTATTGTGGGTTCCTCCGGAGCGGGGAAGAGCACGTTCCTGAAACTGATTATGTGCGAGGAAAGGCCGAACAGCGGGGAAATTATCGTTAACGGGAGGGAGCTTTCCACCTTGAAAAAAAGGGAAGTCCCTTTTATCCGCCGCACGATGGGTATTGTATTCCAGGATTTCCGCCTGATTGATACGATGACGGTTTTTGAAAATGTGGCGTTTGCGATGCATATCGTTGGCGCTTCCAACAAGGAAATCCGCAAGCGCGTTCCGTACATTCTGGGGCTTGTGAATCTTCAGAACAAGGCGAAATGCCACCCGGCGGAGCTGTCCGGCGGCGAGCAGCAGCGCGTGGGGCTGGCAAGGGCTTTGGTCAACAACCCGAAGCTGATTATTGCGGACGAGCCCACCGGCAACATTGATCCGGCGCTTTCGTTTGAAATCGTGGATCTTCTCAATGAAATCAACCGCCGCGGCACCACCATCCTGATGGTAACGCACGAACATACACTAGTAAAGCATTTTCATAAGCGGGTCGTAGAAATCCACGACGGAACCATTGTGGCGGACACCGCCTCGCAGAAGGAGGAGGAGCGCCATGAAGATTAGAAGTCTTGGATACCTGTTCAAGGAAGGCGTCAAAAATATCTGGAGCAACCGCACAATGAGTATCGCCTCTGTCGGCGTTTTGGTATCGTGCTTACTGCTGACCGGTGCGGCTGTTGTTTTTTCTTATAATATTAACTCCGCGATGAAAACAATTGAGGGAAATAATTCGGTTCGTATCTATATGACGCAGGATCTTCCCACACTCTCCGCAATAAAGGTCGGGGAGGAAATCAAAAAGCTCGATAATATTAAGACCTGCGAATTTGTTCCGAAGGACGAAGCAATTCAGCAGTATATGAAAATTCTGGGTGACAAGAACGGTACCATGCTGCAGGGCATGACCGGAAAAGATAATCCGCTTCCGGATGCGTTTAAGGTTTCTTTTAAGGATTTGTCCAAGTATAAGGACACGGCGGCGCAGATTAAGAAAATACCGGGCGTTGCAACCATTAACGACTATTCCGATGTGGCGGCCAAGCTGACTAGGCTGGACAAGGTAGTTACCATGGCCGGATTTTGGATTATCCTTCTGCTCAGCCTGGTTTCGCTGTTTATTATTTCGAATACTATCCGCGTTACCATGTTTTCCCGCCGTGTGGAGATCAGCATTATGAAATCCGTCGGCGCGACGAACGGGTTCATACGCGTTCCGTTTATTGTGGAGGGTATTATCATCGGAATGTTGTCCGGTGCGCTTTCCAGTTTCCTTCTTTTTCTGATTTACGATAAAATGGTTGGTTCGATTACGTCCATTACGCTGTTCTCGCCGGTCGACATCAGCCCCATGGCCGGGAAGATTTTGTTGGCCTTTATGCTTGCAGGGACTCTGTTCGGCGCGGTTGGAGGCGTAATATCCATTAGTAAATACTTGAAAAAGGAAGGAGGAGAAATCGTTGGCTGGTAAAACATTCGCAAAATGTGCGGTAGCCCTTGTTTTAGCAATTACGGTTCTGCTTTCTCCTCAGGTCATGGTGCCCGCCTCGGCGGCGAAAAGCCTGAGCCAGTTGCAGAAGGAGCAGGCTACGCTGAAGAAAAAGCAGGCTGAGGTTGCCGCGAAATTAAAATCCTTGCGGGCGGACAAGGCGAATAAGGTTGCCTATAAACAGGCGCTGGACACACAGGTTGCAACCGTTCAGAGCCAGATCGACGTTTTAAACCAGCAGATTTCCGCGCTCGACTCGGATATCACCTCGAAGCAGAACCAGATTTCCGGAAAGCAGCAGGAGATCAATAAAAACTATGAGCTGTTAAAGCAAAGGCTCCGTGCTCTGTATTTGACCGGCGAAGCTTCGAATCTGGAGATCATCCTCAGCGCGAAGAATGTTGTCGATTTAGCGGATAAGACCGAAGCGATCAAGGCGATTACCATGCATGACACAAATCTTATCGATACGCTGAAATCGGACATGCAGAGCATTCAGGCGCAGAAGGCACAGATTGAGGAAAACCGCAAAAAGGTTGCAAGCGCAAAGGTTACGCTTGACCAGAAGCAGAGCGAACTCACTTCGCTTCAGCAGGAGACCAAGCAGGTGATTGCCGAAATTTCTGCAGATGAATCTTCCGCGCAGCAGCAAAGCGCGGAGCTTGCCGAAAAGCGCAGGAAGGCGGATGCTGCGATTGACCAGTGGTATAAGGAGTACTACGAACGCCAGAAGCAGAACAACGGCGGAGGCGGCGGAACGAGCGGAAGCGGCGGCTACACTAGCACGGGGAACTTTTGCTGGCCGGTTCCGGGCGTAAACACCGTAACCAGCGGATACGGTCCGCGTTGGGGTTCATTCCATAAGGGAATCGATATATCCGGTCCGGGGGTTTACGGACGGCCGATAGTTGCGGCGGATTCCGGCAGGGTAATGATGGCCGGATGGGGCAACTACGGTACAGGCTACGGCGGATACGGCAACGTTGTCGCAATTGACCACGGCGGCGGCTATTCAACGCTGTACGGCCATTGCAGCAGCGTGGCGGTTAGCACCGGACAGATTGTTACAAAGGGGCAGGTTATTGCGTACGTTGGAAATACAGGCGATTCGCAGGGCGCGCACTGCCACTTTGAAATCCGTGTAAACGGCGTGGCGAAAAATCCGCTGAACTGGTTCACAAAATGACGTTGAAAATAAGGAAGATTGAAACGATATGAGCAGAAAGCTGTCCTGGGGCGCGGCAGTCGCCCTTGTTGCCGTAACGGCTTCCATCACGGTGTCCCTTACCTATGTTTACGCTATGAAAAGCTTTAACTCCAAGGTAGCGGATATTAACGAGCGCCAGGCGATGTATACAAAGCTGAGCGAAATCGACCAGAAAACAAGGCAGGTTTACATCGGTTCGGTGAATGAAAAGGAACTGAACGACGGAATCTGCGCCGGGTATGTCGCTGGGCTGGGAAACGCGCAGGCGAAGTACCTTTCGGCGGAAAAGTATAAGGCATACCTGAACAGCAGTAGTGAAAAAAGCGTTGGTGTCGGTATTAAAACCGTACAGGACAAGGACGGCAATATGGAGGTTATTGAAGTAACCCCCGGTTCCCCTGCGGAAAAAAGTGGGATTAAGAAGGGCGATACCGTCGTCAGCGTGGACGACAAAGAGGTCATCCGCCTGACCTACGGCGATGCGCTCAATAAGCTCGACGGGGTTGTCGGTTCTAAGGTGAAGCTTGGGATCCTGCGGCCGCAGGAAAACGAGGGGCAGAAAGCGGAGACAAAGACCGAGTTGCTCAGCATTACCGTTACCCGCGCCGAATACGCCGAGCAGACGCTTATTTCTTCCATGATTAACGGCAACGTGGCTTACCTGAAAATTTCCGCGTTTACGGATTCCAACGCGGAACAGTTTAACAATATGCTGGCGGCGCGCATTAAAGAGGGCGCTTCCGGGATTGTAATTGATCTGCGGAGCAATTCCGGCGGAAGCATCCGCGGGATGGCGGAAATGCTCGATACCCTGTTGCCCGCCGGCAACACGGTAAGTTACAAAGACAAAGCCGGGAAAGTAACGGTGCAGTATACTTCAGGCCCCAATACGGTGAATCTGCCGATCAGCGTGATTGTGAACCGCAACACCTTCGGCGCGGCTGAAATTTTCGCGGCCGATATCAAGGATTATAAAAAAGGCCTTTTAGTCGGCGAAAAGACAGCCGGGCTCGGCACGAAGGATGAAGTCAAACCCCTTTCCGACGGCTCTGCCGTTATTCTTCCCGTTGCAAATTATTTGACGCTGAACGGGGAAGTATTCAACGGAAAAGGAATCGCCGTGGATATTCAAAAGGAGCTTACTTCCGATCAGGAGGCGCTCCTGGTCCGCAACCAGCTTAGGGCTGAACAGGATCCGCAGCTGCAGGCGGCGGTTTCCGCGCTGATCCGCCAGGGGGTAAGCGTGGAAAAAGCGCCGGGAACGGAAAGCAGCCCGGCAAGCAGCAAAGCCAAGGCGGGTTAAAATCGGCAAAGGATAGGTTCCGGGGATATGCATTTCGCATATCCCTCTTCTTTTTGAATACAATACCAGAGGCGGAGAAAAGGTGCCGGAAAGGAAAAAGTTTGCAGGCGAAAAACACGGTTCCCGTTCGGGATTTTATTGACAGAACGGTACGGTGTCACTATAATGTAAGTATTATTATCGAAAGGGTAAAATGCAGTCTACTGTATTGAAAAAGGTGGTATTCTACTATGGTAAAACAGGTGGTTTTAACGAGGGAAGGCTTGGAAAAGCTGGAAAAAGAGCTAGAGGACCTGAAAAGCGTTAAGCGTAAAGAAGTGGCGGAAAAAATTAAAGTGGCCCTCTCCTTCGGCGATTTGTCTGAAAATAGTGAGTATGACGAAGCCAAAAACGAGCAGGCGATTGTCGAGGCCCGCATTGCGGACATTGAAGTCATGCTTAAAAATGTAAAAGTTATCGACGAGGACGAGCTCAGCAACGAGAATATCCACATCGGCTCCAAAGTGGAGGTTCGGGTTACAAATCCCACAACCGGCAAGAGCAATGTTGCCAACTATAAAATTGTCGGTTCCAATGAAGCGGACCCGCTCAACGGGAGCATTTCGGACGAATCCCTTGTTGGAAAATCCCTTCTGAACCACAAAATCGGCGACAAGATTCAGATTGAAGTACCTGCCGGCTTGATGGAATACGAGGTTCTTGCCATATCCAAATAAGCTTTTGGGGGCGGGAGTGATGTTTTCACCCTGCCCCTTTTTTCCAATAAAGTGTGAAGCGCATATGGCTTCCTTTCTGGAACAGGATGCTTAAAGACAGCGAAAATGAGATTGATATAGGAGAGTTACAAATGAGCGAAAATATCATCGAGGAAAACGGTACACAGTCCGCACAGGACCTTAGTGAGCTGCTGCAAATCCGCAGGGACAAGCTGAGTACGCTGCAAAAGGCGGGCAAGGATCCGTTTGCGATCACAACCTGCCCCCGTGACATTACCGCGAAGGAAATCCACCAGCTTTTCGATGAGCTGGAAAACAGCGATGTCTGCATCGCCGGGCGTATGATGAGCTGGCGCGACATGGGCAAGGCCAGCTTCATGGATATTCACGATCGCAGCGGCCGGATTCAGGTTTATTTGAAAATCGACCAGGTGGGCGAAGAAAGCTATAACGAAATGAAAAACTGCTGGGATGTCGGCGATATCATCAGCGTAAAGGGCTATGTGTTCAAGACCCGCAGGGGTGAAATTTCCGTCCATGCAAAGGAAATCAAGCTGCTGGCGAAATCGCTTCTCCCCATGCCGGAAAAGTTCCACGGCCTGAAGGATACCGATTTGCGCTACCGCCAGCGCTACATTGACCTGATTGTCAACCCGGAGGTTAAGGATACCTTTATCAAGCGCAGCGAGATTATCCGCACCATCCGTGCTTTCCTCGACGCGCAATCCTATATTGAAGTGGAAACCCCTGTGCTGAACACCCTGGCGGGCGGTGCCGCCGCAAGACCGTTCATTACGCACCACAATACGCTGAATATTGACATGTACCTGCGTATCGCGACGGAGCTTCACTTAAAGAGGCTGATTGTTGGTGGGATGGAACGCGTTTACGAAATCGGGCGTATTTTCCGCAACGAGGGAATGGATGTCAAGCATAATCCGGAATTCACTACGATCGAGCTATACGAAGCGTATACGGATTACCGCGGGATGATGGAGCGTACGGAAAACATGATTCACGAGTGCGCGATGAAGGTCTGTGGAACCGATCAGATTACGTATCAGGGCGAGGAAATTGATCTTTCCCTGCCGTTTAAGCGCCTGAGCATGAACGACGCGATTAAGGAGTACACAGGAATCGACTTTCTCTCCTTCAAGGGCGACACCGAAAAGGCAATGGAAATTGCGAAGAGCCTCCACCTTGAAACAAAGAGCACCGATACGTGGGGCAATATCATGGCGCTGGTCTTTGAGGAAAAGGTAGAGGAGCATCTTGTACAGCCGACCTTTATTTTCGATTACCCGGTGGAGGTTTCCCCGCTTACCAAGCGCAAGCGGGACTGCCCCGAGCTGGTTGAGCGGTTCGAGCTGTTTTGCACGCGCTGCGAGCTTGCAAATGCGTATTCCGAGCTGAACGACCCGATCGATCAGCGCGAGCGCTTTATGCACCAGATGAAGCTTCGTGCTGCGGGCGACGAAGAGGCCAACGTGATCGACGAGGACTTCCTGACCGCGCTGGAATACGGTATGCCGCCGACCGGCGGTATGGGCATGGGCATTGACCGCCTTGTCATGCTGCTGACCGATAGTGCGTCTATCCGCGACGTTCTGCTGTTCCCGACAATGAAGTCCTTACCGAACGACAAGTAAGAAAAACCCAGTGTTTATGCGGGTTTCGGGACTTTCAAAATCAAATAAATTTACCTCTTTACACCAAATTTACACCAATCGGTGCTAAAAACGGTGCAGAGACTAAAAAATCGCATAATTTTAAGTTTCACACAGCTCCTGAGAAGTTACTGCTTCTCAGGAGCTTCTTTCATTTCTCATAGTTTTCGGACTACATCGCAAACTACACCAATCCTGTTTTTCTCAATATAATGAGGATAATCACAGAGGAAGGGGTGGTTATACTATGAGCAACAGTTTAGCAAGCGTTCACCCGGAGCTAATTTCTGAATGGTCAGAGAAGAACTTACCGCTAACGCCGGATAAGATAACCTTCGGTTCAAATAAAAGAGTGTGGTGGATAGGTGCTTGCGGACACGAGTGGGAAACGAGCGTCAAAGCTCGTTCAAAGGGCGAGAAATGCCCGATATGCTCAGGAGCGAGAGTAATAGAGGGTATCAATGATTTAGCCACATTGAAGCCCCTGTTGGCTCAGGAGTGGTCTAAAAAGAACAAATTAAAGCCTACCGAGGTATCTGTCGCTTCTCATAAGAAGATTATTTGGAAATGTAAACACGGACACGAATGGGAAGCAAGCGTTAAAAGCAGAACGATAAACGGTACAGGCTGTCCATACTGCTCACACAATAAAGTCCTTGCCGGATTCAATGACCTTGCTTCACAGTATCCCGATATTGCTGCTGAATGGTCTGACAGAAATCTTCCGTTGCTGCCTACAATGGTAACAGCCTTTGCAAACAGTAAGGCTTGGTGGAAATGCAGAGATTGCGGAAACGAGTGGTACACTCTTATTTCAACCCGTGCCGGTGGGAGTAGATGTCCGTATTGTAGTGGATATACATTGCTCAAAGGATTTAATGACTTGGCGACTACGCACCCTGACATTGCGGCTGAGTGGTCAGAAAGAAATTATCCCCTAATGCCTGATGAGGTAAACGCAAAATCAAGACACAATGTTTGGTGGAAGTGTAAGACCTGTGGCAATGAGTGGAAGTCCGTTATCAATGCTCGTGTAAAAGGAACAGTATGCCCGGTTTGTGCGGACAGGACAGTTCTTGCAGGATACAATGATTTAGCCACAACGGACAGGAAACTGCTTGCTGAATGGGATTACGAAAAAAACTCTCTGCTCCCGACACAAGTGTCAAGAAGGTCGATGAAAAGAGTGTGGTGGAAATGTTCACTGGGACACTCTTGGAAAGCAAAAATCAGCGATAGAACAATTATCGGAGAAAAATGCACCGTATGCGAAAGCGAATATCGATCCGTGTTCCCCGGCTTGGCTGTCGCCTATTACGCCAATCAAAAAGGACTAAAGGTACAGCTCGGTTCAGATAAACTATTGGGAATACCTCTTGAAACATACATTCCGTCAGAAAAGCTGGCGATAGAATTTACGAACGGCTCAGAACATATGGAGGTTCTCAAAAGCCACTTATGCAAGCAACGAAATATAAAACTCGTAAAACTCCCTTTTAAGACAACCGAAACGGAAGCGGAGTATGCCGACAGAGTAAAAGCAGTTTTCAAAAGCGTACATATCTTTATTTATTCTGATGTCGAAGCAGATGTTTCGGTAATCAGAGCAAAATTCAATGAATGGAGGAAGCGACTGTGAGAGAAGAAAAGTTCCATATCTATCTTAATGATGACGAATATAGCAGAGTAATACAAACACTTATCCGCTTAAAGAACAGTCTGATTTCACAAGGCAGATACACCGACGGAGTTGACGATGTTCTCTGCAAGGTGCTTTCAACCAAGAAAAGAAAGCTCAAAATCAAATATATCTGAATACGAAAAGAGACCGCCTACACGATGTAAGCGGTCTTTGCTAATTTAGAGTAAGTTCGACAAATTGGAATTTATTTTAAGCTATCACGTTTTACCTTCTTAAGCCTTACTATCATTACCATAGGAATTTCTTTGTTGGTTTTAAAACATTCTTCATAAAATCCATCAATGACAAATCCAGCTCTAAAACAAAGGTTAAAAATATCTTGTATGGAACGATGATAATAAATCTGCTCTTTCGGTTGCCCTTCAATCGCTATATCATAGTAACTGTGCGGTGTCATATATTTTTCAGTCAACGTGACAAAACAAGGGTGTTGCGTTGCAAAGACAAAAATTCCGCTTTCCTGCAACAGTTCATAAACAGCCATAAGAAGTGGTTCAATATCCGTAATATCCATAATTGCCATATTAGAAACTGCTTTCGTAAAGGCTCGATTTCTTTTTAATTCTAATATACTTTTTCTATCGGTCGCATCCGCCACACAAAATTCAATTTGTTTTGCATATTGTGATTGCCGTCTTTTAGCCAATTCTATCATTTTTTTGCTGTAATCAAAAGCGACAACCGAAGCGCCTCTTTGTGCAAGATACGAAGAATAATTTCCATTGCCACACGCAATATCCAAAATGTAATCCGCAGGATTAGGAGATAGAAGTTCCGTTACTTTGGGACGCACTACCTCTCTGTGAAATTCATTAGATTCGTCACCCATTGCATTATCCCAAAATTGTGCGTTCTCCTCCCAGATTTTTTTACTTTCCTCTGTTCCCATGTTCTCTCCCACTCCCCAAATTTGCTTTTTTGCTTCCATTAAATCTTCCTTACTATATTCCATTGTTACCCTCCATAACTTCTGATTGTTGCCGTCTTGACGATTATGTATCTTTACATTACCTTCTGAAACATATGGCGCACCTTGTCCAGGCGGCTGTTTGGACGGCGGGGCTGGATGACCGGCTGACCGACAGCGGCCTGATATCCTTTCAGCTCTGTAAGGCATACGCTCCGCCCGTTGGTGTAAAAGGCCAGATCAGTACGGTATGCCTGTATACAGCGGGCGGGAATCTCGCCAGTAAAGACAACTTCATCCTTTTTTACCTGGGCCGTTTCGATGGTGGCACAGTATTTCGGTGCATCATGATAAGCCCTGGAAAGGTATTCCTGGGGCGCATAGAGGATGAAGGAGAGATAAGGTTCCAGCAGCTGCGTCCCCGATTCCTTCAATGCCTGTTCCAATACAATCGGGGCCAATGAGCGGAAGTCCGCCGGCGTGCTGACCGGACTGTAATAAAGCCCGTATTCAAAGCAAATCTTACAGTCCGTTACGTTCCAGCCGAACAAGCCCTGCTCCAGCCCGTAACGGATACCATCCCTGACAGCGTTTTGAAAACTCTGGTTCAAGTATCCCAGCGAAACCCGGCTCTCGTATTGTACACCGGAGCCAAGCGGGAGTGGTGTAACAGACAGTCCGATGGATGCCCAAAACGGGTTGGGCGGCACCTCGATATGGATGGTGTGGCTGGCTGCTTTGAGCGGCCGCTCCATATAAATGACGGTGGGTTCCTTTACCACTGTTTCAAGCTTGTATTTTTCCGACAGCAAAGCGGAAACAACCTCCAACTGCACCCGGCCCAAAAAAGAAAGAATGATCTCATGGGTGATGGAATCCACCTCGCAGCGCAAAAGCGGGTCAGTATCCGCAAGTTGCGTAAGAGCGTCCAGCAGCCGTTCTCTTTGCGCTGCCGTTTTCGGCGCAATCGACGTCCGCAGCATGGGGAGGGGGTCCTCACGCCACCTTTTACGAGGGAGCCGGGTTGGGTCCCCTAATACATCGTTTAACCTCACGCTGTCGCTGGGAAGGATAACAATTTCACCCGGATAAGCGGTGTCTGTCCGAACAATTTCCCCTTTGGATGGAATACGCATCTCTGTGATTTTCAGCTTTTCTCTCCCGGCCAGGGCCACCGTATCCCGCAGGCGCAGCGTTCCGCTGTATAGCCGTAGATAGACACGCCGCTGGCCGCAATCTGTATACTCCACCTTGAAAACGCTGCCGCATAGGGCGGCGCTCCCCTGTTCCCCAATCGGTTGGAACAGCCCTGTCACCGCATCCATCAACGGTTGAATGCCAAGGCCCTTTTTGGCGCTGCCATAATAGACCGGGAACAGGGAGGCGTCTTGAACCCGCCGCTGTTCCTCCCGCACAAGTTTTTCCCGGCTGATTGGTTCTCCTGCGATATACTTTTCCAATAATTTATCGTTATTTTCGATGACCGCATCCCATGCTTCTATGTCGGTATTTTCCTCCAGGACTATTTCCGGGGACAGCGACACCGTCTGCTTGATGATAATATCGGCGGAGAGCTTATCCCGAACAGACTGAACCACGCTCTGCAAATCAACGCCAGCCTGGTCGATCTTGTTGATAAAGATAACGGTGGGAATGTTCATTTTCCGCAGGGCATGGAACAGAATACGGGTCTGGGCCTGCACGCCATCTTTAGCGGAGATCACCAAGATGGCCCCATCTAAAACAGCCAAAGAGCGGTACACCTCCGCCAAAAAATCCATGTGGCCGGGCGTATCCACAATGTTGACTTTACATCTGTGCCACTGGAAGGAAGTGACTGCCGCTTGAATGGTAATCCCACGCTGCCGCTCCAAAAACATGGTGTCCGTCCTCGTTGTCCCTTTTTCGACGCTCCCCGGTTCTGAAATGGCTCCGCTGGCATATAGCAGGCTCTCCGTCAAGGTCGTCTTTCCAGCGTCTACATGGGCAAGAATTCCAATATTGATTATTTTCATGTGATTGTCCTCCCTTTACTGCCCCGAAGGGCATAAAAATCCCCAGCAGTAAAATACTTTTACCACTGGGGATGATAATTTGCGGACATACACATATACAGCATACACCTGTTTGTGAGTGCTGTTTTTGGGGATATGTCAAAATTGATAAGGCAAAAGTATTCTTAAATTGGGTACAAAAAACTAAGCCCCTACAAAAGGGACTATCATAATCCTTTGTTCCCACTATTTGATTATAGTTTTATTTAAGAATACCTTGCCGCATATTTTTTACTCCTTTTCTGGAATTGAATTATTATATCACATCAGTTTTAGGAAAACAAGTATCTAAAAGAAATTTTTCTTCCCCTTATATGTAACAATCATACCGGCTTCCTAACGTTCAGAATGGTTTCTACTGTCTGCTGCGGTGTTTGGTTGGAATTGTCCAGCCAAAAGCCGATCCGTGGTGTTGTCTGCATTTTACTAAATACAAATTTGTCTTTCTCTTAATTTCCTATTATACACCAAAATTATGAATATTTCTACCCGCCGTCTATTGACCTCAATTACGAGGGAAATAGGCGGCTTTTTTGTTTCTAAAAAAATATTTTCAAGAAATTTTTGAAAAAGGGGTGATTTTGGGTGTGCATTTTGACCCCCTTTGTCCAAATGAGTGAAGGGGTTAATTCCGAACCACGAAAAGGTCAGCCCATTCACTTGTATTTTGACAACTGAATAAATCATTCACTAAGACTTTAATTCTGATGATTTTAGCCACCTTATCGGGTACGCCGTGACTTCTGCATTGCAGAACAGCGAGAACTCCCGGTATAAGTAACAGGTTGCCCCTGTTACGGCGATGACAGTCAGAAGGATAATGATACTTCTCTACGGAGCTGGCGGAGTACCCGGCAGAGGTGAAATTCCTATGATACAGATTAGCAACCTGTTCCTTAGTGACTTCCCGTGAGCTTTATGCTCGGCAAGGGGTGTTGAGAACAAATATTGCCCGACCGGTTAGGAAATGAGCCGGTCAAGTACATAGCCATACTGCGATGGCTATGAATTTTACGAAAGGAGGACGCACAAAGTGTCGAACTGCAAAACGATTGCGATATGCAATCAAAAAGGCGGAGTTGGAAAGACGACCACTACGGTAAACCTCGGCGTCGGTCTTGCAATGCAGGGAAAGAAAGTGCTGCTCATAGACGCAGACCCACAGGGCGACTTAACCACTTGTCTCGGTTGGCAGGATATGGATAACTTGGGTATCACGCTTGCAACAAAACTCACAGATGTCATAAACGAAACGATGAATGACCCTACGGTCGGTATTCTGCACCACGACGAAGGTGTTGACCTTGTTCCGGCAAACCTTGAGCTTTCTGCGATGGAATTTAACCTTGTCAACGCAATGAGCAGAGAGACGGCATTGAGAAATTATCTCAGCGAAGTGAAGGACAAATACGACTATATCCTTATAGACTGTATGCCTTCCCTCGGAATGGTAACAATCAATGCGCTATCTGCGGCAGACAGCGTTATTATTCCTGTTCAGGCTCAGTATTTACCGGCAAAAGGAATGACGCAGCTTGTTCAGACCATTTCAAGAGTTAAGAAGCGTATCAATCCGAACTTAAAGATTGGCGGTATGCTTCTCACTTTGGTGGATAGCCGTACCAACCTCGCCAAAAGCACGGTAGAAGCTCTGAGAGAAAACTTCGGTAGTCAAATCAAGATGTATCGAACATATATCCCGATTGCCGTAAAAGCCGCAGAGACTTCTTCCAAAGGCAAGAGCATTTATGCCTACGAACCCAACAGTACGGTGTCAAAGGCGTACACCGAATTTACAAAGGAGGTGTTAGCCGATGGCAGGAAGAAAGAGCGACTTCACTCTCACGAAGCTCGATGACTTATTTTCAACGCAGGAACAGAGAGATGAAGAAAAGCTTTCCAAAATTCGAGATATTCCCTTGACTGAAATTGACGATTTCCCCGACCACCCTTTTAAGGTGCGTGATGACGAGGATATGGCACAGCTCATTGAGAGTATCAAGGAACGAGGGGTTATTACTCCGGCAACGGTAAGGCAGAAAGAGGACGGCAGATACGAACTCATTTCAGGACACAGACGAAAGCGAGCTTGTGAGCTTGCCGGGTTTGATACGCTCCGTTGTGAAGTCGTTGACCTGAACCGAGACGAAGCCACGATTTTAATGGTTGAGAGCAACTATCAAAGGTCGCAGATACTTCCCTCTGAAAAAGCTTATGCCTACAAAATGCGTTTGGAAGCAATGAAAAGGCAAGGAGAACGCACGGATTTAACTTGTGACCCACTGGGGGACAAGTTGGCGGGAACAAAATCTGTAATGTTGTTAGCTGATAAATCAGATGACAGCAAAACTCAAATTCAGCGATATATTCGCCTTACAAACCTTGTTCCCGAACTTTTGGATTATGTGGACGAGGGGCGAATTAAAATGCGACCGGCGGTTGAATTGTCTTTTCTCGATGAGGACAGTCAGCGTGATGTGGTTGATGAAATCGACCTGAACGACGCAACCCCGTCCCACGACCAAACAATCCGTATGCGAAAGTTCTTTGAGGAGGGTAAGCTAACAACCGAAGCAATCCAAGCGATTATGTCGGAGGAAAAACCAAACCAAAGGGAGAAAATTGTTTTGAGGGGCGACAGGGTTCGACAGCTTATCCCGAAGAACATTCCCATAAGCCAAACGGAGGATTTTGTGTGCAAGGCATTGGAGCATTACAACAAGTTTCTGCGAAGCAGAGCCGACCGTGACAGCCGATAGCCTTCCCCCTTTCTCACACTCTAACCCCTATATATACCGGCTATTAACCTGCTGAAAAATATACTCTATCTCCCTTGAGTATATCTATCTCAATAACATATAGCTGTCTATTAAAGGGTTCGCACATTTGGAGCAAAAGCAAAATGTCTGCTACGATAAAAAGTTCAGCCAATCGCACCTTTGATGTTTTGAACGGTTTTGATTACGATTAAGGCAGAAAGGAGCGATAGATAATGAAAAACAGGCTGATACCTTGTGTTCTTGCCTGCCTGATGATTTTCCTCGTAGGTTGTAGCGGTAACACAGCCAAAGAAGCTGCACAGGAGATAACGAAAACAGAGACTTCTTTTCCGGCTGGTAATACTGAAACAAATTCTCAGGAAGATACGGCAGAAGAACCGGAAAGCACGGCAGTTCAGGAAGATACACCGATTACGGCAGAAGAAATCCAATCAACCGCTGAAAGTCAGACGGTTGCAGCCGTTCAGACAAAACCGGCGGAAGATAAAACGGCTGAAACTCCTGTAACTGAAAAGCCAAAGGCAGAGCCACCAAAGCAGACAACCACGCAGACTGAACCCGAAAAACAAACGGAACAGCCAAAAGAACAGACAACTGCCGAACAAAAGCCGGTTGAAAAACCGACAGAAAAGCCGGCAGAACCGAAACCGACAGAGCCGCCCAAGCAGACATTTGATGTCAGCCCTTATGTAAGTTACGCAAAAGAGTATGCGGTAAGCATAGGGCTTTCTCTTGACAGCACGGCGACAGAATGTTGGGACAATCCCATATCCGCAAATCCTAACCGAAGCGGTATTAAGTCTGATATTGAAAGCAGACTGAACCGATACAAGAACAGCGAAGGTTTTACCGCTGTGTGGATATGGACAGAAAAGCTATCCGATACGGAGTACAACATCTATATCGGCTACTGCTAAAACAAAATAATTTTAAGCGGACGCACTGAGTAACATCGGTGCGTTTTTGCATTTCAGGGAGGAAAACGCAATGGTTAAAACAAAATTCAAGAAAGCCGTCTCGCTTGTGTTGGCGGCGGTTATGAGCCTTACTGCTTTTATGGGCATTGGGGCAACGACAGCCTTTGCAGCCGTAGGAGAAAAAGCCGATGTGTACCTCGTCGATTATCCCCGAAGCGGAGATACCAATAACAACGGCGAATGGGGACACGGCAATCTCAACTATATGAACGGTTGGAAAGGCTTGTCCACAAAATATACAGGACTTCGTGCAATGGGTTCGTATTCGGGCAATATTGCCTACTGTATTGAACCGGGTACAGGTCAGCGGACTGGAGATACTCTCACCGAAAAGGACGAGAACTTCTTCAACAACATCAGCCCGAACGGAACGATTTCCGGCGATGATATTCGCCTGCTTATCGGTCGTATCTTGCAGTACGGCTATCGTGGAGGTATTTCGACAAGCTGGAAGTCGCAGAATGAAAGCGACGCCAACTGTATCGCACACGCTTATGCCACTCAGATTTTGATTTGGGAAACGATTGTCGGCGAAAGAGACGCAGGCTTTAATCACGTTTCTACCGGCGGGTACAATGCCGTGCTTGAATGTGTAAGCTCTGCACACCCACTCCGCAGTAAAATCCTGTCTTACTACAACAGTATGGTAACAAGCGTTCAGAACCATACGAAAGTTCCGAGCTTCTGCACAAGGTCAAGCGGTTCTGCAAAGGTAAACGAGCTTGAATGGAACGGAAGCAAGTATGTTGCTACTCTCACCGATACAAACGGTGTGCTTGGCAATTATACCTTCTCGGCAAATATTGACGGAGTTTCCTTCTCTACCAGCGGAAACAAATTGACTGTTTCAATGGAAAAAGCTCCGAGCAAGGAATTTACTATCACAGCCGCAAAAAAGAACGGTGTCCGCAGAGGTGTGGTCGTATGGTCTGATGGTATCCACCAGAATGGCAACGGCATTCAGGATGTTGTCACTTACGCTCAGGAGGTCAGCGACCCTGTCAGCGGTTTTGTCAAAATGAAGGTGAGCTACGGCTCTTGTCAGATTGTAAAGACAAGTGAGGACGGAAAGGTTGACGGTATTCAGTTTACCATCAGCGGTAACGGTGTCAATCAGACTGTAACAACCGCAAACGGCGGTAAATTCCAACTGGATAACCTTATGCCCGGTGTTTACACGGTCACAGAGCAGTCTATTGACAAATATGTTCCGCAGGAGGTTCACAGAGTAACTGTTGTTGCCGGTCAGGTGGCAAAGGTCAATTTCAATAATGTTCTCAAAAGAGGTAATCTTCGGGTCATCAAATCTTCTGAGGATAACTTGGTTGAGGGCGTTACCTTCCATCTTTACGGCACATCTCTTTCCGGTATTGCTGTCGATGAGTATGCCGTGACAGATAAGAACGGTGTTGCTTCTTTTGATGATGTGCTTATCAGCGGCACTACCCCATACACCATTGAGGAAGTGGATACCGCAATCCGTTATGTTGTGCCTGCAAATCAGACCGCACCGATTAACTGGAAAGAAGTAACCACAAGAAACTTCACGAACATTCTCAAAAAGTTCAGCGTAACCGTAACAAAGAGCGACCGAGAGGAAGGCACACCGCAGGGCGACGCTACCCTTGCCGGAGCAGTTTACGGTATCTATAAAGGTGAAACCCTTGTGGACAAGTATGTGACGGATAAGAACGGGCAGTTTACCACAAAGGAATATGTCTGTGATAATGACTGGACAATCCGTGAAATCACGCCGTCCGAGGGTTATCTGCTCGACGGTACAATCCATAAGGTCGGTGCTGAACCGCAGCTTTATACGGTGGAACACAATCAGACCGCAAATGATGTTACCGAACAGGTTATGAAAGGCAATATCGCTATCATCAAGCATACCGATGACGGCGAAACAAAGATTGAAACACCGGAAAACGGTGCAACTTTTGAAATCTATCTGAAATCTTCCGGCAGCTTTGATTCAGCAGAGGAAGATGAAAGAGATGTAATTGTTTGTGATGAAAACGGCTTCGGTCAGACAAAGGATATGCCTTACGGCGTATATACCGTTCATCAGACCTCCGGTTGGGAGGGGCGTGAGTTAATGGACGACTTCGATGTGTTCATTGCTCAGAACGGACAGACCTACCGCTATCTCATCAACAACGCAAACTTTGAAAGCTATATCAAGGTGGTTAAGGTGGACGCAGAAAGTGGTAAAAACATTCCTTATGCCGGTGCTGGGTTCAAAATCTTTGACCCGGACGGCAATCAGGTAACAATGACCTTCACTTATCCTACTCCGACAACGATAGATATTTTCTACACTGATGCAAACGGACAGCTTGTTACACCGGAGAAACTGGAATACGGCAAGGGATATTCTCTTGTTGAGGTTCAGGCTCCTTACGGATATGTGCTTGACAGCACACCGGTGTACTTTGATGTGGCAGAGGAACATTCTTCCGATGAGGGTGGTATTACCGTGATTAAGGTCGATAAGCCTAATATGGCACAGAAAGGTACTGTCAGCATTGAAAAGACCGGCGAGGTATTCTCAGGGGTAAATATCTCCGGAGAGGAAAATGCCGATGTGATTTATCAGCCTGTCTATGAAGTGAAAGGTCTTGCAGGTGCGGTTTATGAGATTACCGCAGCAGAAGATATTATCACTCCTGACGGAACACTCCGTTATGCAAAGGGCGAGGTCGTAGATACTGTTACCACAGATGAAAACGGACTTGCAAAGAGTAAGGAGCTTTACCTCGGCAGATATACGGTAGTTGAAATTACCGCACCGGAGGGTATGGTTATCAACAAGGAAGCACACGAGGTCGAGCTTACCTACGCAGGTCAGGAAGTCGCCGTGACCGAAACGGCAACCAGCTTCGTAAACGAGAGACAAAAGGTTACGGTAAGTCTTGAAAAAGCTATCGAGAAGAACGACATCTTCAATATCGGCAACGGCGATGAAGTGAAGAACATCAGCTTCGGACTTTTCGCTGCTGAGGAACTTGTTTCAACAAGCGGTACTTCTATCCCGGCAGACGGTCTGATTGAGATTATCTCACTTTCCGAAAATGGTAAGGCTGTTATCAAAACCGACCTTCCTTTTGGAAGCTACTATGTAAAGGAACTTGCAACTGATGAGCATTATATCCTTTCCGACAGCAAGTATCCGTTTACTTTCAGCTATGCGGGACAGGATACCGAAACTGTTGAGATTGCAGTCAATGACGGCAAGCCGATTGAAAACAAGCTCATTTACGGTTCTGTTTCCGGTAAGAAGATTACCGAAAACGGCGAAGCACTGGGAGGTGCTGTAATCGGTCTGTTTAAGGCTGATGAAACCGAATTTACAAAAGAAAATGCTTTGATGACTGCTACCTCCCAAAAAGACGGTAGCTTTTCTTTTGAGAAAGTACCGTATGGCAACTGGCTTGTAAGAGAAATCGAGCAGCCGGAGGGCTTCGTGCTTGATGAAACTTCTTATGAAGTTAAAATCTCCGAGGTCGCTCAGGTCATTGAGGTCGAAATCGTCAATGAGTATGTTCACGGCAATATCAAGTTGACTAAGGTCGATGAAGATTACCCGGACAACAAGCTGACAGGAGCGACCTTTGAGGTTTACAAAGATGTAAACGGCGATGGCAAACTGGACGACGGCGACGAGCTTATCGGTACACTCAACGAAACTTCTACGGGTATTTACGAGATGAAGGAGCTTCTTTACGGAAAATACCTTGTAAGAGAAACCAAAGCACCGGAAGGCTTTGAACTTGATAAGGGTGTGTACTCTGTTTTCATTGAAAAAGATGAAACCACCTACGAGGTAGAAAACAAAGCCGGCGTCGGCTTTATTAACACGGCTATGAAAGGAAACCTGAAAATCGTTAAGACTTCCTCAGACGGTAAGGTTGAAGGCTTCACTTTCAGAGTTACGGGAGTAAACGGATACGACCGAAGCTTCACGACCGATAAGAACGGCGAAATCGTTATTGAGGGACTTCGTATCGGCGATTACACCGTTTCCGAGGTTCAGGATAGTGTTTCTGCTTCCTATGTGCTTCCTGCGGATAAGATTGCAACAGTAAAGGTCGGCTCTACTACCGTTGTGGAAATGCACAATGAGCTGAGAGACACACCAAAGACCGGAGATAACAGCAATGTGGGCTTGTGGACGGCACTTGCGGGACTTTCTGCCCTCGGTATTGTCGGCACAGCCGTTGTTGCGTACAGAAAAAAGAAGAAGGAGGACAATGAGTAATGGACGCTAAAACAATCGTAGCAGTTGTATTAGTCGCCTTTATTATCGGAGGCTTTATCTTCTTGCAGATTAAGAACAGAAAGAAATAAGGAACGCTTGTGTGGGCGGAGTGAAAACTTCGCCCACCGTTCTTTTACGGAGGTGCATTATGAATAAGCAAAAGACGGTTGACAGCAAGGTGCTTGCAATACTCAGAGAATGCCCCGAAACGAGGTATGACGATATGCAGCTTATCCTTTGCTATTACAACCGATACAGCTATATGAGAGTCGGAGATTTACCGCTTGAGGATATAGTCAACAACTATAAAGGCTACGGCTTGCCGTGCTTTGAGACTATCCGCAGAGCAAGACAGAGAGTGCAATCCCTATTTCCCGAACTGTCAAGGCAGTGCAGTGGCTGCGACTGCGGAAACATCAGAATTGTGATTGAAGTAAGCTGAGGTGTGGATATGAACGAGGAAAAAAGAAAAATCGGTGAATACACTGTTCTTTGCTCGGTCAATGTGGGCGAAAAGGAAGTTATCTTGGCTTCCAATGAGCAAAGCACAAACGGCGATAAATATATGTGCGGCTTTGCAGAGCGAAACGACCTGTTTGAACTGTGTTCGGAATGTATGGTAAGCGATGACTATATCGAAATCGTACACCTTTTCGGTAGCCGTGTGGCGAATGAAGCGGAGCTTTTCAAGGAACAGGTCGAAAAGCTGGATATTCCAATCACACTCATAACAGAAGCCGATTGTATCCCCGACCACTATTCCAAAGACATCAACGGCAAAATCATAGCTATTGACCCCAAGGTATTAAAGCCCGAATTTCAGAGAGCCGACAGACAGCTCTACTATGTTACGGGAGGTTTCGGTGCGTCGGCAAACAGCCGTGGAAGTGCTGTGTTCTGCACAAATCTTCACACCGGCAAATCCACCCGATATGAAAGAATGGACGTTATGGGCGAGGTAAAGCCTGAGTGTCTGCCTGAATGGGCAAAGGAAAAGGCACAAGAGCTTTTACACAAGAAGCGAAACAAAGACAAAGAACGATAAGGAGGACAAAGCAATGAAGGAAAAATTCACTTTTCAACAGAAAACAAAGCTTCTGACGAAACTGTTTGACGCAGGCTGCAATACCGAAAAGAAATTGCAGCAGCTTGATATGGAGAGCATTTTGAAAATTCCTGGTATCACTATTCCGGATATGAGCCTGATTATCGAGCTTCAGAAGCAGACCAAAGCCAATAAGCTGTTCTCTTATTTGGGAGGTGGCACTGATGAGCAGTCAGGAACAGAATGACCGCCATATCATTTGGAGCGACATTAGCCTTGACCTTGATGATTGGCGAGAGTCTTTGGAGGAATTGTATCCCGGATATTCCGATGATGAGCTTTACGACATTATGGTAAAATCTAATGCCGAAAATCTTTATGATGAACGAGTAAATCTCAACATTCAGCTTTCACAGCCGATTATCGTAATCGGCGACCTCGGCAGATGGAACGGCAGAGTGTCGGGCTACAAGATGATTGATTCCGGCAACATCAAGGATTGCCTTTATTCCGATACCGATTACACCGAATGGTATGTGGATAAGTACGGCGATCTTCGAGCCGACGCCGTTCATCACGACGGAACAAACCATTATCTATACCGTGTATTCAAAGACGGTGTTACCGATACGCAGATTGAAAATCTGCAAGATAAAATCTACAACGGAAAAGCCACAAGAGCCGACATCACACGAGTTACCAAAAGGCTCGGCGATGACATTGCCGGAGTTTATGGTTTTCCTATTCCAAAGCAAAGACAAACAAACGAACAAGCGAGGTGATGAAAATGGATTACAGAGTATTGACCGAAACAGAGCGCAAATACACCTTCAGTCAAAGCCAGCAGCTCTCTATGCAGACCGGTCTTATCGGATATTTGAGAGCCGACTTTGGTTCTAACGGGAACGAGTTTTGGACGACTTGGAACGATTTCAGAAAAGACTTGAAAACCGATGAGTTTAAGGCTGAATTTGATGATGTGATAAACGGATTGCGTGACGGCGATGTTTTGTCCGGCAGGAAGTCTATGTCCTCTTACTGTTATTCCACTCCCGACAGCTCCTTTAATGATGACCGCAACCACTACGGCATTCGTCTTGATACGGAAAAGTACAGCTATCTTATGAGGTTTAACCCCAACAGGGGCGAGTACAATCTTTACTGCTATTGCTATCAGAAAGAGTGGCTGAACAACCACTTGAAAAATGCCGAGCGTGGTATCCGATTTATTGACCCGCACTATCAGGAGCAGTTTCGCATTGCGGACGGAGAGAAAATCTCAATTAAGCTCGGCGACGGCAAAACAATGGAGAGAACTTGCAGATATATTGACGACTACCATTTGGAGGTCGGAACAAATCTCTACCATATCTGCGAATTTGCCGAGCTTTGCGAGAGAAACGGTCATACCGTAGAACCAGCCGCAAAAGAAAACAAAAAACCTGCAAAGGACAAAGAAAAATCACGATAAGGAGGTGCAGACGAGGTGGCAAGGAAATTTGACCTGATTTCAGAGCTGTATGAAAGAACCTGTTTTGCGGTTACAGACAATCCGGTAAACTGGCAATCGTTTCTGAAAACAGCAGGCAGAAATTTCAGGCTCCGATTTGATGAACAGCTTCTCATTTATGCCCAAAGACCCGACGCAACAGCCGTGCTTGAAATCGAACGATGGAACGGTACTTTCGGTCGCTGGGTAAACCGGGGAGCAAAGGGTATTGCCGTATTTGAGGACGCAGACAGAAGCCGTCAAAGGCTGATTCATTACTTTGATATATCGGACACCCACGAAAGCCGACATTCCCGCCCTGTTCCTATTTGGGAGATGAGACCCGATTATGAAGCAGAGGTTATCGAAACGCTTGAAAACACTTTCGGGGCGGTAAACGATACAACGAGTATTGAAAATGTCGTCAAAGAGAGCATTGCCAATGCCGTCGAGGACAACATCGCAGACTATATCTCCGACTTTATGAGCTTAGGTGCAGGAAGCGATATTGAGTATTTGTCTGCCGATGAAGCAAATGCCTTGTATTTGGAGCTTGTCAGAAACAGCGTATCATATATGGTTATGGCTCGATTGGGACTGAACGCAGACAAGGTCTATTCTCCCGATGACTTTGCCGGGATTTCAAGCTTCAATTCACAGGAAGTTCTCAATGCGGTGGGCATTGCTACAAGCGACATTGCTGAAATGGCATTGCTCCCTGTCAGCAGAACAATCAGCACGCTCAGCAAGGAAAATCGCATAATTGATGAACAGGGACAATCCGAATACAATAAAGACATCAAAGACGAAAGGAGTCAAAGCGATGAGCGAAATCACATACACGATGGTGGGAGATTACAATCTTCCGAACCTGAAGCTGCCGGAGCAGAAGGAAGTGACTCTCGGCAGATGGTCGCAGATGAGGAGAACTTATCTGAAGGAACATCACAAAATTCTGTACTACAATCTTCTGACGAAAGGGATTCTGAACAGTCACTTGGCGGAGGTTCAGCAGAGAGCCAGCGAACTGGAGGAAACTCTCGTAAAGCAGATGGCAGAGAAAGCGGGACTGACGGAGCAGATGAAAGCGGAAGATATGATGAAATGGGTTCGCCTGATGAACAACATCAGGAACTCGGCACAGGAAATCGTGAAGAATCAGGTAATATTCGCTTAGAGTATTACGACAGAAACCACGAGGACAAGAGCCTGCCGTTTTTCGGTGGCGATGATACTATCCGAGAAATACTCGGCACTACCCCGCATTTGTCCGCTTCAAAGGAAGAAATCAAAGACTTCTATGAGAGAAATACGGATAATGCGACCCGTACCGAATATATCAAGGGTATTTTCAACAATGATTACACCCAGCTACCTTTAAGCGACGGCAGGCTTGTCGGCTACAAAACATTTCAGAATGTCCTCCACTTGTGGGAGGGCGAATACGAAAACAGAACAGCTCAGAGCTTCTATGACTGGGGCGTAATCGCACAGCATTTTGAAGCAATGAGACTTTTGGGAGAATTGACCGATACAATGAAGCCGCTTCCGTCTATGGACGGTCAGTTGACTCTCATTATGGGAAATCAGGCAGAGGAACAAAAAACCTCTGCCTTTACTTTTTCTCAGGAAATCATAGACGCTGTATTGACCCGTGGAAGCGGAGTTTCCGAGGGCAAAATGCGTATCTATGAGCAGTTTGAAAAGAGCCTTTCTGCTAAAGAGAACGCCGACTTCTTGAAAAACGAATACGGTTGGGGCGGCTCTTACCCTGTCATTATCGGTGCAGGCATTGACGAACAGCACGATGGAAAAGGTATCACAATTTCAAAAGGTATCGGAAGCGACAAGCCGCACATTACGCTTTCTTGGTCTCAGGTTGAAAAGCGTATCGGAGACCTTATCCGTATGGACAGATACCTAAACCCAAAGGAAAAAGAAAGGTACCCGGAATGGCTTGAAAAGCAGGAAGAAAGGCGAGCCGAGCTTGCAGAGCAGAGAAAAAACCGTGAGATACTCTCTACCGCACCGCCTGAGCCTGAAAACAAAGAGGACGAACCGGAAGCACAGTATGAATATCATCTCGGCGACAGCGTATATATCGGAGCTTCGCAGTATGAGATTTTGTCCTTTGATGAAAACCGTGTAATGCTCTATGACTTCGATATGCCCCTATTCAACAAGGAGATTTCAAGGGAAGAATTTGACCGCAAAGTGCGTGAAAATCCGATGAACGACCACTTGAAGGTCAGTGTGTTACCGGCGGAAGAAAAATTCGTTACAGGCGAAAATGAAGCTCAAAACGATACCGAAACCGTACAGGATTTCAGTCCGAAAACCGGTTATGACGACGCATTCTTTATCGACCTGGTCAATGAAAGTGTAATTTGGATGTACTATAACCCTGACAGCAATGCCGGAGGTCAGTATGTTACAAATACGCTTTCTTTTGACGAGATACAGCAAGCTGCACGGGAATATGACTCGACTGAGGATTTCTTTGATTACCTCGGCAGCATTGCAAATCAGGAGCTTGCCGATGTAGGTACGGAATGGTTTGTGGACGCAGAAAGTCAGTTTTCGGAACAGCCTGATTTCACAGACTGTACCAAAGCGACAATGCAAAGCCTTGTGGCTGCTGCTTCTGAAGTACCGGTTTATGACCGAGAAACGGAAATCCTTTATTCCGTGCTTGGCAGATTAAAGATTGACGACATTGCTCTCAGTTATGATGAAAACGGTCTTGTTGCAAGGGACAGCGATAACGAATGGCACGGTGCAGAGTTTTATCATTTTCTTGTTGATGAAGCCTTTGTGTTTGAAGATGACGGTTCTGTGCTTGGTATCAGACCTGACTTGCTTGATGACTTTAAGGTTTTATCCGAACACAACGGCGTTGAAGTTAAGGACAACCGAGATAAAGAACCTGAGCCGATAGTTCCCGCTTGGGAGCAAAAGAAAAAGTCAAGGGTAAAGAACTTTGACCTCCACCCGGATATTCCGATGTCCGAGCGACACAACTTTGACCTTGCCAATAATCAGGTTGAGGAAGTGAACAAGAAAGAGCGTTTTCATAGGAACTATGCGGCAATTAAGGTCTTGAAGGATTGTCAAAACGAAAACCGTTTTGCAACACCTGACGAGCAGAAAATTTTGTCGAGATATGTCGGCTGGGGTGGTATTCCCGAAGCCTTTGACGAACGAGCCGGAGCTTGGCATACCGAGTATGCAATGCTGAAAAATATTCTGACGCCGGAGGAATATGCGTCGGCAAGAGAAAGCACACTGACTGCATTTTACACTCCGCCCGAAGTATCTACCGCCATTTACAAGGTGTTGGAACAGATGGGATTTCAGGAGGGCAACCTGCTTGAGCCGTCCTGCGGTATCGGTAACTTCATCGGTATGCTGCCTAAGTCAATGGAAAACTCAAAGGTTTACGGTGTTGAGCTTGATACCATTTCAGCTGGTATCGCTCAGCAGCTTTATCAGAAATCTTCCATTGCGGCACAGGGCTTTGAGGAAGTAAATGTCCCCGACAGCTTCTTTGACGGTGTTATCGGCAACGTGCCTTTCGGAGATTTCAAAGTCTCCGATAAAAGATACGACAAGTACAACTTTCTCATTCACGATTATTTCTTTGCGAAATCGCTTGATAAATTACGCCCCGGCGGTGTGATGGCTCTTGTGACAAGCAAAGGAACTATGGACAAGGAAAACTCCAATGTGCGTAAATATATCGCACAGAGGGCGGAGCTTCTCGGAGCAATCAGACTTCCGAATGACACCTTCAAAGGCAATGCCGGAACAGAGGTTGTATCCGATATTCTGTTTCTGCAAAAGCGAGACAGACTTATAGACATTGAGCCGGATTGGGTTCATCTTGACACCGACGAAAACGGTATAAGAATGAACTCGTATTTTGTTCAGCACCCGGAAATGATACTCGGCGAAATGAAAATGGTAAGCGGTCGCTTCGGACCGGAAGCAACCTGTGAGCCGTTCGATAATGCCGACCTTTCGGAGCTTTTGAACGAAGCGGTATCAAACATTCACGGAGAAATCTCTGAATACGAGGTTGCCGACGAGCTGGAGGAAGAAGATAATTCCATCCCGGCAGACCCTACGGTAAGGAACTTCTCTTACACGGTTTTGGACGACAAAATCTATTTCCGAGAGAACTCCCGTATGTCTCCGGTAGAGGTATCGGCAACCGCTGAGAACCGTATCAAGGGTATGATTGGGATAAGAGATTGCGTCCGCAACCTGATTGAACTGCAAACCGAGGATTACTCGGACAGTGAAATCAAACAGGCACAGGATAAGCTGAACACTCTGTATGACAGTTTTACAAAGAAATACGGACTGATTAACAGTCGTGCCAATACTTCTGCCTTTTCCGACGACAGCTCCTATGCTCTGCTCTCTGCTCTTGAGGTCATCAACGAAGATGGCGAACTGGAACGCAAGGCAGATATGTTCTTCAAAAGGACGATAAAACCGCACAAGCCGGTAACGGAGGTTGATACCGCAGACGAAGCTCTCGCTGTCTCTATGGGTGAAAAAGCAGCCATTGATATGGAATATATGATGGAGCTTTCCGGCAAAAGCGAGGAGGAATTATTCGCTGACCTAAAGGGTGTAATCTTTTTAAATCCTCTTTATGAGTACGGTAATTCTTATGAGCCGAAGTATCTGATGGCAGACGAATATCTGTCGGGCAATGTTCGTGAGAAGCTGGCGACAGCCAAAAGGTCTGCGGCATTGTATCCCGAAGATTACACCGTCAATGTGCAGGCACTTGAAAAGGTGCAGCCAAAGGATTTGACGGCAAGCGAGATTTCCGTAAGGCTCGGTGCGACTTGGATACCACCCGAAATATTCCAACAGTTTATGTTTGAGTTTCTCGACACCCCACGCTATGCACAGTGGAATATCAAGGTTCACTACTCTCAGTTTACAGGCGAATGGAACATCGAGGGAAAGAGCTATGACCGTTCCAATGTAAAGGCGTACAGCACATACGGCACTTCCCGTATCAACGCATATAAGATAATTGAGGAAACGCTGAACCTGAAAGATGTCCGTATCTTTGACTATATCGAAGATGACGAGGGCAAAAAGAAAGCCGTTCTCAATAAAAAGGAAACGGCAATCGCACAGGCAAAGCAGGAACTCATAAAGCAGGGCTTTCAGGACTGGATATGGGATGACCCTACCCGCCGAGAAAAACTCACGAAGATGTATAACGAAAAATTCAACAGCATAAGACCCCGTGAGTACGACGGAAGCCACATTGTTTTTAACGGTATGAACCCGGAAATCGAACTCCGTGAACATCAGAAAAATGCGGTTGCACACATTCTGTACGGCGGCAATACGCTGTTGGCACACGCAGTCGGTGCGGGCAAGACCTTTGAAATGGTGGCGGCTGCTATGGAGTCCAAACGACTCGGACTTTGCAATAAGTCGCTGTTCGTAGTCCCGAATCACTTAACCGAGCAATGGGCGGCAGAGTTCTTACAACTCTATCCGGCGGCGAATATTCTTGTGGCGACAAAGCGAGATTTTGAGACCAAGAACCGCAAAAAGTTCTGCGGTCGAATTGCTACGGGAGATTATGACGCCGTAATCATCGGTCATTCTCAGTTTGAAAAAATACCGATGTCCATAGAAAGACAGAGGGCAATTCTTGAGCAACAGCTTGAAGAACTGACAGACGGTATTATGGATTTGAAGCGAAACCGTGGAGAAAATTTCTCCATTAAGCAGCTTGAAAAGTCTAAAAAGTCCGTGAAACAAAAGTTGGAAAAGCTCAACGACCAAAGCCGCAAGGACGATGTTGTTACCTTTGAAGAACTCGGTGTGGACAGACTTTTTATTGATGAGAGTCATTATTACAAGAATCTCTACCTTTACACCAAAATGCGTAATGTGGGCGGTATCGCTCAAACGGAAGCACAGAAATCCTCCGACCTGTTTATGAAGTGCCGATACCTTGACGAGCTTACAGGCGGTCGAGGAACGGTATTTGCAACCGGCACTCCTATCTCAAACAGTATGGTGGAACTCTATACCATTCAGCGATACTTGCAGTACAACACGCTTGTAAAAAACAACTTGCAGCACTTCGACTCGTGGGCAAGTACCTTTGGAGAGACAGTAACTGCGGTTGAGCTTACCCCGGAGGGAACGGGTTACAGAGCGAAAACCCGCTTTGCAAAATTCTATAACCTTCCGGAGCTTATGGCGATGTTTAAGGAGGTCGCCGACATCAAGACGGCGGATATGCTGGAGCTGCCTGTGCCGGAAGCACACTTCCACAATGTTGCGGTCAAGCCTTCGGAAATGCAGAAAGAGATGGTTGCTTCCCTTGCGGAACGAGCCGAGAAAGTTCGTGGTGGCGGTGTGGATTCGAGTGTAGATAATATGCTCAAAATCACAAACGACGGCAGAAAGTTGGCTCTCGACCAGCGTATGCTAAACGATATGCTGCCTGATTTTGAAGGCAGTAAAATCAACGCCTGCGTCGATAACATTTACCGCATTTGGGAGGAAACAGCCGACAAAAAATCGGCACAGCTTGTGTTCTGCGACCTCTCAACGCCAAAGAACGACGGCACATTCTCGGTATATAACGACATCAGAAAGAAGCTCATAGAGCGTGGTGTCCCCGAAAGCGAAGTCCGCTTTATCCACGAAGCAGATACCGATGTGAAGAAGAAAGAGTTGTTCCAAAAGACCCGTAAGGGCGAGGTCAGAGTGCTTCTCGGCTCTACGCAGAAGATGGGAGCCGGCACGAATGTTCAGGACAGACTTATCGCACTTCATGATGTCGATTGCCCGTGGAGACCGTCAGACTTGGAGCAACGCTCCGGTCGAATTATCCGACAGGGCAACTCAAACCCCGATGTAGATATTTACCGCTATGTTACAGAGCAGACCTTCGACGCATACCTGTATCAGCTTGTAGAGGGAAAGCAAAAGTTCGCCAGTCAGATTATGACGAGCAAATCCCCGGTGCGTTCTGCCGAGGATATTGATGAAACCGCTCTGTCCTATGCAGAGATTAAAATGCTTGCCACCGGCAACCCGTATATTAAGGAGAAGATGGATTTGGACATTCAAGTCCAAAAGCTGAAGCTCTTAAAATCCAACTTTCTCTCTGAAAGATACGCTTTGGAAGATAAGATAATCAAATATTATCCGCAGAGAATTACAGCTTTGGAAAACCGCATTGAAGGCTTGAAGCAAGATGTAGAAACTGCGAAACAGCACCCGAAACCAACGGACGACCGCTTTGTCGGTATGGAGGTTAAGGGTGTTTTTTATTCCGAAAAAGCCGATGCCGGCAAAGCAATCATTGAAACCTGCAAGCAGATGAACAGCCCCGACCCTATTCCTCTCGGCAAGTACCGAGGGTTTGAAACGGAGCTGCTTTTTAATACCGCAGAGCGAAATTATGAGGTTCGACTGAAAGGTGCGACAAGCAGAAATGTTCCTCTCGGCGATGACGCACACGGCAATATTATCCGTCTTGATAACGGAATTGAGAGATTTGCCGAGAGCTTATCGCTTGCGGAAAATGACCTTGAGAACACCAAAAATCAGTTGGAAACCGCAAAGAAAGAAGTCCAAAAACCATTTATCCAAGAGGAAGAACTCAAGACAAAGCTTGCCCGACTGGACGAGCTGAATATCTTGCTCAATATGGATAAGCGAGAAAACGAAATTGTCGGCGGCGAACCCGATGAGGGCGAAGTGCCGAACACACGAAAGGAGAAAACCTATGAACGATAAAATGACACCCGATAAGGAAAGAGAAAACTGCCCTTGCAGAAAAGCAATCATTAACCCTTTTGACACAATGATGATGGTTGTGGTCAGGAGACTTGATAAAGCATATCTCGAATTGAAAAGAAGCAAACCGCCCGCAAAGGAAGCAGAATTTGCCCTTAGAAATGCAAAGCTTTCTTTCTACGGAGAGTTGGTTCGACAGAGCATTGAAACGGTGTTTTCGCCGGAAGAAATCATTGCTTTGTATGAAAACGACGACCTTGCGGGAGGTGCTTGGACTGTTTGGAATGACATCGGCTGCCCTGTTGATAAGATACTCATTATCATTGCAAAGCTCAGTATCAACGAACCGATTCAGAAAGCAGTTGCCGATTTGCTGATGTAGAACGGCGGTGATAATTATGCCGTATATTGCACCGGAGGTCATAACCGAAGCCAAACGAATGGACTTATTAACCTATCTCAGAGAGTATGAACCGGGCGAGCTTGTTAAGTTTTCAAGCAACACATACACCACAAGAACCCACGACAGCTTAAAGATTTCCAATGGAAAATGGATGTGGTGGTCGAGAGGTATCGGGGGCAAATCCGCCCTCGATTACCTTATCAAAGTCCGTGGAATGGATTTTGTAGGTGCGGTTCAGACCATTATGGGAAACGGTTCAGTCAGCTTTCCTACTTGCGAAAATATCAAAAGCTATGAGGAACAGCCATTGCTTCTGCCCCAAAAAAGTCCCACTACCGATGTGGTATTTGATTACCTTTTCGGGCGTGGGATTGATTATGAAATCATCAATTACTGCTTGGAACAGGAGCTAATCATTGAGTCGCTTCCGTATCACAATGCTGTTTTTATCGGCTATGACGAAAACAAAGAACCTAAATACGCCGCATACAGAGCAACAAATCAATCAAGGATTATGGGCGACTGCACCGGCAGTAAAAAGCAATATTCTTTCCGCCTGACTGCCGAAAACACCGGAGAGGTTCATCTTTTTGAGTGTGCCATTGACCTGCTTTCCTATGCAACTTTGATGAAGCTGGAGGGCAAAGACTGGCGACAGTTTAACCTTGTTTCTCTTGCGGGAGTGTATTCCCCAAAGCAGAAAATCGAGGACTCGAAAGTGCCTGTTACACTTGGCAGGCTGCTTGAAAAGGATAAAACAATCAGGCGAATTGTTCTTCATTTGGACAATGATATTGCCGGAAGAAAAGCGACCAAAGCGTTGCAGACGATTCTCTCAGACAAGTATGAAGTCGTTGACGACCCTCCCCAATACGGGAAAGATGTCAACGACTTTCTTTGTAAACGCTTAGGGATAAAAGATAAAACCGAAAGGAGTTTTGCACGATGAAACTAAAAGAAATCAGAGAAATGTACCCGGAGGGTACGCAGATTGTACTCACTGAAATGGCTGGCGAAAGTCAAATGCCATACGGTCTGAAAGGAACGGTTAAGTTCGTTGACGACGCCGGACAGATTCATATGAGTTGGGAAAACGGAAGCTCCCTCGCTTTGAATATTCACGAAGATACCTTTGAAAAGGTCGAAGCACCGGAGAAGATTTCCGTCATTCTCGTTGAGCCGGGCAGGTATCCGAAGCTCATTGAAATTGAGGATACGCTGGAAGCAATGCAGTCTCTTGTGGAGGGAGATATTGAAGAATATATGCCCTTTGAGGACGAGGTTGCCATCATCTGCAACGAGGAAGGAAAGATGAACGGTATGCCTCTGAACAGGGCAGTTTATTCCGAGCCTGAGAATGTTGAGATGAGTTATCCGCAGTTGAAAGCTCATTTCCGGCAGGCAGAAAAAGAAAGAACACACACGACCGGATATATTGTTTTTACGGCTGACAGCTTTGACAAGCCTTACACAGAGGAACAAAGAACCTATGTTGTCAGCAGTAACAACAAGGCTTTCATTGAGGGTATGGGCGGATATTCTATCTATGCTTCTTCCCTTGACGGCTCGGATAAATGTGTGCGACTGGAAGCATATATGGCTGATGAACACGGCGGCAAGGACGGTTGGAAGATTGAAAAATGTTATGTGAAAGACGACAGCAACCGTGAAATGCTCGACATTATTGCCGGCAAGTTCTTCATTGCATACGCACCGATTGAGTCGGAAAAGTTTCTCAGTATGCCGAAAGAACTGGCTCGTAAGTACGAGGAAAAGTTCAAATACCCGGAGAGGTTTAACAAGTCTATGGACGGTATTGAAGCAAAGCCGTATAAGCCTGTCTCAAAGGATATGGAGAGATAAGAGTCAATCTATGGGGCAACCCTGAGTGTCTGCATAATCTTAGCGAGCAGACCATTTATGGACAGGAATGTCCAAAACGGTACACTCGTTAGGGGTTGCCCCTAATACCCCAAAGAAGAAAGGAGCATAAACTGTGCGGGAGATAGTATTGGTCGCCGCCGGGTTAATCATCGGCGGTTTTTTCGGAGTAACAACAATGTGCCTGTTTCAGATAAACCGGGACAGACACTATATTTACAGAAAGGACAGCGATAAAAATGAGCAAGAGAAACATTGAAAAGCACATTCTGATGAACAAGGCAGAAGCTCAGGATTTGCAGAAAAAAGCAAAGCGGGCGTGTCTTTCCGAAGGCGGTCTTATCCGTTTGCTTCTCAAAGGATATGAGCCGAGAGAAAAGCCCGACGAAAGATTTTACGATGTTATGCGTGAGCTTTCTGCTATCGGCAACAACATCAATCAGCTTGCGGCGAAAGCAAACACCCTCGGATTTGTGGACGCACCGCAGCTCAAAAAGGAAGCCGAGCGTTGGCACAAGTTTCAGGCTGATGTGGAGCGTACTTTTTTAAGACCCGATAAGAGCGATATGAAATGGCAGTAAGTAAATTGTGGTCTGTCACATCAAGGCTCGGTCAGGTAATCGACTATGCCGCCAATCCCGAAAAGACTGCGGCAGATATTTACACCGAGGAACAGTATCAGGCTCTCCGTGATGTTCTCAGCTACGCAAAGGACGAAGAAAAAACCGAGCGTGAATTTTTCGTTGAGGGTATCAACTGCAACCCTGCGACCGCAAGAGACCAGTTTGTATCTGTGAAAAAAGCATACGGCAAAGACGACGGCATACAAGCCTATCACGGATACCTGAGCTTTAAGGAACAGGACATTTCCCCGGAGCTGGCACAGAAAATCGGAATGGAATTTGCAAACGAGGTGTGGGGCAAAAGATTTCAGGTGGTGGTTACTACTCATCTGAACACGAAGCACCTGCACTGCCACTATGTAATCAACTCCGTTTCCTTTGTGGACGGCAAGCGGTTATGGGGCGATGAAAAAGCGTGGTTCAAGTTCCGTTTGGTTGCCGACCGTCTCTGTGAAAAGTACGGACTGTATTACAATCCAAACCCAAACCGCAGTAAGCAATCCTCTTATTACCATAAGCATGAGCAAGCAGGTATGCCGAGCCGATATTCAATGACCCGTGACGCCATTGATGAAGCGATTGCACACAGCACCAACTTAAAGACCTTTGATTATATTCTCACGCAGATGGGCTATGAGCATTGTCTCAGCGACAGCCGAAAGTATTGGACGATTGTTCCGAAAGGATACAAGAAGCCGATACGACTTAAATCCCTCGGAGAGAATTATACCGAGGAAGCAATCAAGCGTAGGCTGACGGAAAATCAAAAGGTTCTCATCGTTCCTTTTGCCAAAGAAACGGTAAGAGTCAGGCAGTACCGAATGCCCACAAGAGAACACAAAATCAAAAAGGTCGGCGGACTGTATGGACTGTATCTGCATTACTGCTATAAGCTCGGCTATCTGCCGAAGTACAAAAAACAGAATACCGCAAGGCTTCACTATCTTTTGAAAGAAGATTTGCTGAAGCTCGATAAAATCACTCAGGAGACAAGGCTGCTTGGACGGGAGAACATTTCTACCGACGAGCAGCTTTTCTCATATAAAGAGTCCGTGTTGTCGCAAATCAAATCCCTGACTGACGATAGAACGCACCTGCGAAAACAGTTAAGAAGAAATTTGAGTGACGATGAGCTATCAAATGTCAAAGAGCAGGTTGCGGCAATCACGAGCAAGCTGTGGACTCTCCGCAAAGAGGTCGGTCTTTGTGATGACATAGCCGAAAGGTCAAAGGTCATTGAAGCCAACCTTGAAACGGTTAGAGTTTACGAAGAAAAACAAGAAAGAAAGGAGCAGAACCGTAATGACAAACGGAGGTGATGCGGCAGAACAGGTCGTCAGGCTATCGCTTGAGGGCTTTGAAGTAGCCGCAAAATTAAGCGGAGCGGCAGCTAAAAATATTGCCGTTCTTTTAGTCTCTGTTCTCAAACAGGAACAGAAAACAAAAGGCAAGGCTCGACTTACCAATATGATTAAGTCGGGCAAGGAGCTGAAGGTGTTTTCTATCCCCAACAAGGACTTGAAGAAGTTTACCGAGCAGGCAAAACGCTACGGCGTTCTATACTGCGTACTCAGGGATAAAAACACAAAGGGCGATAATGTACCGATTGATATTATTGCCCGTGCAGAGGACGCTTCCAAAATTCAGAGAATCGTTGAGAGATTTGAACTCGGTAAGGTTGATAAGGCTGCGATTGTCACCGAGTCTCAGAAGGCTGTCGAAAAGCGTGAAGCTTTGGAGAAAGACAAGCCGACAAAAACCAAAAACGAAATCATCACTGAGGAAGCCGTCAGAAAGCCTATTCAGAAAGAGGGGTATTCCCAATCAAACCCCACAGTCGCCAAAACGGACAAAAACCCTCCGTCAAGGCACGACTCCGAGCCGGTAGATATGCAAACTGATAAGGGTACTGTAAGCGACAGACAGAGAAAGCCGTCGGTAAAAGCAAAGCTTGACCGATATAAGGCACAGTCCAAGCAGCAGAAAGAAGCAGAACGCAAAGAGCCGGAGGTATCAAAGCCGGAGGTCAAGAACGCCCCGGCACAGACCGCACACCAGCAGCCGAAACCCAAAAGCAAAAATGTGAAAGAGAGGTAATCACAATGACAAACAATTTTACCCCTGCTAAGGCAGGACAGCAGAGCAAACGACTTTCCAAAGAGGAATATGCCGAGAAGATGAAAGCGGAAAAAGAAGCAGTATATCAGATGGCGGACGACACCGCAAAGGCTATCGTTTCCGACCCGGAAAAGTTCAAAGCCTTCCTTGATACGCAGAGCCGTCTCGACCGATACTCTGCGGTCAATGCACTTCTGATTTTTAAGCAGCTTCCCGAAGCAAGCCAGCTCAAAAACTTTGATGACTGGAGCAAGGATAATGTGAAAATTCAGAAAGGTGCGAAAAGCATTTCCATTCTTGAACCTGTCGAGTATGCA
Source organism: Caproiciproducens galactitolivorans (assembly GCF_004768785.1). Classification (GTDB taxonomy): domain Bacteria; phylum Bacillota; class Clostridia; order Oscillospirales; family Acutalibacteraceae; genus Caproiciproducens; species Caproiciproducens galactitolivorans. Next base: position 14,776 of record NZ_SRMQ01000012.1, on the reverse strand, counting down.
AAGAGAGACGGTACAACCGGCATTTCCTACAATGTGAAAAAGGTCTTTGATGTTTCTCAAACCAACGGCAAAAGACCGCCTGCACCGACTGTCAATCGTGACCCGAAAGCACTCATTACCGTTATGCTGGATTCTTCTCCGGTTGAAGTGGAAGCAACAAATGAGCTTCCGTATCCCAATATGGCGGCGTTTTACAACAACGAGGAACAGACCTTGTATGTTAAGCGTGATGTGGGAGACAGCGTAGCGGTCGCTCAGTGCGTAGCACAGGAGCTTGGCCACGCACAGCTCTCCATCAACAGCGACAGTTACAGCAGAGCGGATATGGGCTTTCAGGCAGTATGTATCGGCTATATGCTTTGCAAGAAGTACGGCGTCGATACACAGAATTTTGCTATCAACCGTATCCCCGAAAAGCTCGCCGGCAAAGAGCCGAAGGATATTCGCTATGAGCTTTCCAAAACGAGAAACGCAATGGAGGATATTCACTCCCGTGTTTCCGATGAGCTTTACAAGAAGAAGCAGGAACGAAGCAAAGACTACGAAAGATAAGGTGAGACTATGGCGAAGGAAGAAATGTATCATATCGCATTGGACGATTATGAACACGGCATTATTATCCGTTCTCTCAACGATGAGAAAACAGATTTGATGAACGAGGGTAAATCTACCGATGCGGTGGACGACCTCATCATCAAGGTCGGAACTGCCCCAAAGAAAAAGTTCAGAGTTATCGAAAAGGAACGCTCCTGTGAATCGAGATAACGAAAGGCAGTCTGTTATTATTCTTTCCGTCATCGGTATTATCCCGGTTGTATGGCTGGCACTTCTGATTGCACCTTCTGTAAAAGGAGGATTGCCGGAAATACTGCCGAGCCTATTAACAGCGTTCAACACCCCATTCCATATAGAGCTATGCGAGGACAGCCTAAAAACTGTCCTCGTTTTGCTTCTCTGCTATGCAATGGGTATCGGGATTTACTTCTCAACACAGAAGAATTACCGAAGGCGTGAAGAACACGGTTCTGCGAAATGGGGCAACGCAAGAGCCGTAAATAAAAAATACAGACAGTCTCCGGCTTCTGCAAATAAGCTGATGACACAAAATGTCTGTATCGGACTCAATGCGAAAAAGCACCGAAGAAACTTAAACACACTTGTGTGCGGCGGTTCGGGAGCCGGTAAGACAAGGTTTTACTGCAAGCCGAATCTTATGCAGTGCAACACATCATTTGTCATTCTTGACCCAAAGGGCGAAATTCTCCGAGATACCGGAAAGCTGCTTGAAAGCAAAGGCTATGAAGTCCGTGTTCTCGATTTGATTTCAATGGAGAAAAGCCATTGCTATAACCCGTTTGTCTATTTGCAGAATGACAACGACGTTCAAAAGCTCGTGACGAACCTTTTTAAGAGTACCACTCCGAAAGGAAGTCAATCACAAGACCCCTTTTGGGATACCTCGGCTTCAATGCTTCTGCTTGCACTTGTATTTTATCTTCATTACGAAGCACCCGAAGATGAACAGAACTTTGCAATGATAATGGAAATGCTCAGAGCCGGTGCGATTGAGGACGAGGAGGACACAAGACCTTCCCCCCTTGATGAACTGTTTGCGGAATTGGAGATGTCAAATCCCGACCACATTGCTTTGAAGTATTACCGTTCCTATCATTCAGGTGCGGCGAAAACCTTAAAGTCCATACAGATAACCCTTGCGGCAAGACTGGAAAAGTTCAACCTTGAAAGTCTTGCTTCTTTAACTACCACAGACGAGCTTGACCTTCCATCGCTCGGAGAGAAAAAGGTCGCTCTGTTCGCTTTGATACCGGACAACGATTCCAGCTTTAACTTCTTGGTATCTATCCTTTACACACAGCTTTTTCAGCAGTTGTTCTATGCTGCCGACCATATTCACGGAGGCTCGCTTCCCGTTCCTGTTCATTTCCTGATGGACGAATTTGCGAATGTGAGCCTGCCCGATGACTTTGACAAGATACTGTCGGTTATGCGTTCTCGTGGAGTATCGGTAAGTATCATCTTGCAGAACTTGGCTCAGTTAAAAGCCTTGTTTGAAAAGCAATGGGAAAGTATTGTCGGCAACTGCGACGAGTTTTTATATCTCGGCGGCAACGAGCAAAGCACCCACAAATATGTGTCCGAGCTTCTCGGCAAGGAAACCATTGATACCAACACTTTCGGAAAAAGTACCGGGCGAAGCGGCAACTACTCCACCAATTATCAGATTAGCGGTCGAGAGCTTCTTACCCCCGATGAGGTTCGTATGCTTGATAACCAATATGCAATTCTGTTTATTCGTGGAGAACGCCCCGTTATGGACTTCAAGTATGACATCTTGAAGCACCCGAATGTGGCACTTACAACCGATGGAAAGGCTTCTGCCTATAAGCACGGTGAAGTTACCATCAAGCACTCATCAATTTCCGTTCTTTCTATTGACCCGGAAGAACTTCCGGAGGAAAGCTACGGAGAAACCAATTACGAGCTTCTGTCCGATGAGGATTTTGAAGTAAATAAAAACTTATATTAACGGAGGAAAACACAATGAACATTTTTAAGAAGAACAACGAAAAGAAAACCACTCAGAAGCTGCCTATGACCGGCAAGGCTCAGAAAGGCTTCCGTGCTTACTGCGGCGTAGTCGCAGCAGCAACTCTTGTCTGCGGCATGAGCGTTACCGCTTTTGCCGCCAGCGACCCGATTGCCGTGGTCAACAACCTGTCTGATTTCATCTTCGGACTTATCCGTGCCATCGGTCTTATCCTGCTTGGCTTCGGTATCGTTCAGGTCGGTCTCTCTTTGAAGTCTCACGACCCGTCTCAGAGAGCCAACGGTTTTTTGACTCTTGCAGGCGGTATCATCATTACCTTTGCAAAGGAAATCCTGACCCTTATTACCGGTTAATAGAACACAGTTATCAAACGGGGCATACCTGGCATTTCAGGTATGCCCCTAATCTTAAAGGAGGTGCAAACAGATGAGCGATAACTGGGTAGTTCAGAACCTCGAAAATGCCCTTGAAACTTGGAACAGCAAGCTGTCGGAAATATGGCAGCTCTTAACCACTTCGCCGCAACAGTTCAAAGGCGGCAGTATTTGGTCTGTAATGGTGAATATCAACGGGGCGGTTCAGGCTATCGGTCTTGCCCTGCTTGTTCTGTTTTTTGTTGTCGGTGTGGTTCGCACCTGCGGAAGCTTTACCGATGTAAAGAAACCGGAACACGCATTAAAGCTGTTTATCCGCTTTGCCATTGCCAAAGGTGTGATTACCTACGGGCTGGAGCTTATGCTTGCCCTGTTCGACATCGTACAAGGTACGATTTCAACCATTATGACATCTGCTGGGTTCGGTACGCCAAATCAAACAACCTTACCTGCTGAAATGGTAACAACCATTGAAAGCTGCGGATTTTTTGAAAGTATCCCATTGTGGGCGGTTACTCTTATCGGCGGACTTTTTATAACAGTCTTGTCGTTCATTATGATAATGACGGTGTACGGACGATTTTTCAAGCTGTATATGTACACGGCTCTCGCTCCGATACCGCTTTCCACTTTTGCCGGAGAACCGTCGCAGAATGTGGGTAAGAGCTTTATAAAGAGCTACTGTGCCGTTTTGCTTGAGGGAGCAGTAATTGTACTTGCTTGTATCATATTCTCCCTATTTGCTTCTACGCCGCCGGTAGTGAACCCTGACGCAGCAGCCGTTACTCAGGTATGGGCATATATCGGAGAACTGGTATTCAATATGCTTGTGCTTGTCGGTGCGGTTAAGATGAGCGACCGAATTATCCGTGAAATGATGGGCTTATAACGGGAGGTTCTCTGATGAAGAAAAACAAGAATAATAACGATAGATGGCAGGGCTATACGCCTGCCGACTGCGACTGCAAATATTGTGTGTATTACGGAGGAAAGAAAAACGGCAATGTAATTTGCCTTGCGGACACCTGCGTCTGCTCTGATGAAATCCGTCACGCAAAACAAGCATATCGCAGAGAAAGGAGCTTTTGATGGAAGTCAAAATTAACCGAGAGATACGAAATTACACAGAGTCAATGTTTTTTGGACTGTCGCTCAGACAGTTCATTTTTTCTGTCCTCGCCTGTGCGGTAGCGGTAGGACTTTACTTCCTCCTAAAACCGTACCTCGGAACAGAAACCGTATCGTGGGTGTGCATTTTGGGAGCTGCCCCTTTTGCGGCTCTCGGCTTTGTGAAATACAACGGAATGACGGCTGAGAAATTTATATGGGCGTGGATAAAGTCCGAGTTCCTTATGCCGAAAAAGCTGGTCTTTCATTCCACCAACACCTATTACGAATTGATGAAACCGACAATCGAACAAAAACAGAAGGAGGCTTATAAGAACAATGATTAAAACTCTTACAAACCTGTTAAAGCAGGACAAAGAAAAGTTTGTAGTACCAAAGGGCGTACAGGATTGTATTCCCATTACCGCTATTTATGATGACGGCATTTTCCGTGTAGGCAAGGACAAGTATTCCAAAAGCTTCAAGTTCACGGATATTAACTATGCCGTAGCGAGCCGTGAGGATAAGGAAGCAATGTTCCTTGAATATTCCGAGCTTCTCAACTCTCTTGACAGCGGAGCTACTACAAAGCTGACTATCAACAACAGACGGCTTAACCGTTTGGACTTTGAGAAAACCATTCTTATCCCCGAAACCGGCGATGAGCTTGATGTTTACCGAGAGGAATATAACAAAATGCTTCTCGACAAGGCAACCGGTGCAAATGCCATCGTTCAGGATAAGTATGTTACTATCTCCATCAACAAAAAGAGCGTGGAGGATGCAAGAACCTATTTTGCCCGTGTCGGTGCTGACCTGATTGCTCACTTTGCAAGACTCGGAAGTAAATGTGTGGAGCTTGAAACCGATGAGAGGTTGAGAATTGTCCACGATTTCTTCCGTGTCGGGGAGGAAACCGCCTACCACTTCAATATTAAGGAAACGAGAAAAAAGGGACACGATTTCAAGGATTATGTTTGCCCGGATACAATGGAATTTGAAAAGGACTACTTCAAAATGGGAAACCGTTACGGGAGAGTTCTTTTTCTTCGTGAGTACGCTTCCTATATCAAGGACAGTATGGTAGCCGAGCTTACCGACCTGAACCGCAACCTGATGATGTCTATTGACATTGTACCCGTTCCAACCGATGAAGCGGTGCGAGAAGCAGAGAGCAGACTGCTTGGGGTTGAGACGAACATTACCAACTGGCAGAGAAAGCAGAATCAGAACAATAACTTTTCCGCTACCGTTCCGTATGATATGGAACAGCAGAAAAAGGAAATGAAGGAGTTCCTTGATGACCTTACCACTCGTGATCAGCGAATGATGTTCGCTGTACTCACTATGGTTCATACTGCGGACTCCAAAGAACAGCTTGATAACGACACCGAAGCTCTGCTTACTACGGCAAGAAAGCATTTATGCCAGTTTGCCGTTCTCAAGTATCAGCAGATGGACGGACTGAATACGGCTATGCCCTTTGGAACACGCAAGATTGACGCATTCAGAACCCTTACCACAGAAAGCCTTGCGGTCTTTATTCCGTTCAGGGTTCAGGACATTTACCACGAAAACGGCATTTACTACGGTCAGAATGTCATCAGCAAAAATATGATTATCGCCGACCGCAGACAGCTACTCAACGGTAACTCCTTTATCCTCGGCGTATCCGGCGGAGGTAAATCCTTTGCGGCAAAGGGAGAAATTGAAAATATCATTCTTTCCTCCAACGCAGATGTTATTATCATCGACCCCGAGCGAGAGTATTCGCAGCTTGTAAAGGCTCTCGGCGGTGAAATCATCAATATCTCTGCCACTTCTCCGAGCCATATCAATGCGATGGATATGAATAAGGAATACGGCGACGGTGCAAACCCGGTTATCCTGAAATCCGAGTTTATTATGTCTCTTTGTGAACAGCTTATCGGCGGTACAAACCTCGGAGCAAAGCAGAAGTCTATCATTGACCGTTGCACGGCGAGCGTTTACCGAGACTATCAGCAGAGAGGATATACCGGTACTGTTCCTACCTTGCAGGATTTCCGTGCGGAGCTTTTGAAACAGGACGAACCGGAAGCAAAGGAAATCGCCCTTGCTATCGAGCTGTTTACACACGGTTCTTTGAATACTTTCGCAAAGCCGACCAATGTTGATACGGATAACCGACTTATCTGCTATGACATTCTTGACCTCGGCAAACAGCTTATGCCTATCGGTATGCTTGTCGTTCTCGACTCTATCCTGAACCGTATCACACAGAACCGTGCTAAGGGTAAGCAGACTTTCATCTTCATTGATGAAATCTATCTCCTGTTCCAGCACGAATACTCCGCAAACTTTCTGTTTACTCTTTGGAAGCGTGTAAGGAAGTACGGTGCTTATGCCACCGGTATTACGCAGAATGTGGACGACCTTTTGCAGAGCCATACGGCAAGAACTATGCTTGCGAACAGCGAGTTTTTGATTATGCTCAATCAGGCGTCAACCGACAGAATTGAGCTTGCCAAGCTCCTTAACATTTCCGACCTCCAGCTTTCGTATATCACGAATGTTGACGCAGGACACGGATTGATTAAGGTCGGCAGTTCGCTTGTGCCGTTTGCAAACAAGTTCCCGAAGAATACGAAGCTGTATAAGCTGATGACAACCAAACCGGGCGAGGGTGTATAACCCTTGCCCTATTCTGTAAATGAGAAAGGAAACACCTATGAAAAACAAAATCTATATTGCCATAATCTGTGCTTTCAGCATTGTATTTGCCGTAAGCTCAGGTTTTCTTATCAAGCACTATTACGACTCTGCAAAGCAGGCGGAAATGTACGACAATCTGATTGAGGTGGTGGAGACCGAGCCAGAAGAAACCAAAGAGCCGATGAACTACTCCGAAGAAAAGACCTTTATCCCGGAGTATCAGGAGCTTTATCTGCAAAACAACGATATGGTCGGCTGGATTAAGGTTGAGGACACAAAAATCAATTATCCCGTTATGCAGTCAAAGGACAACCCGAACTTCTATCTGAAGCACGGCTTTGATAAGGCATACACCGACTACGGCTGTCCTTATGTTCAGGAAAACTGCGATATGGAGCTGCCAAGCGACAATATCATCATCTACGGTCATCATATGAACGACGGCTCTATGTTCGCCGGTCTTATGAAATTCAAGGACAAGAGCTTTTGGGAAAAGCACAAAACAGTATCCTTTGATACGCTGACCGACAGACAGACCTATGAAGTGATTGCCGTGTTCAAAACCGTAGTTTATATGGACAGTCCCGACAGCTTCAAATACTATCAGTTCGTCAATGCGGAAACCGCCGAGAATTTCACAGCCTATGTTGAGAAGTGCAAGGAACTGTCGCTTTACGATACCGGCGTAACTGCCGAATACGGCGACAAGCTCCTGACCCTTTCCACCTGTGAGTATTCCCGGACAAACGGCAGACTCGTTGTAGTGGCAAAACTCATTAACGAATAACGCAACAGGTGGTTCAGCCTGCATAGGAAGGAGGGATTGTATGGCTGATATTAAAACGAAGGACAATGCAAAGGGTACGATAAGAACCATAGATAAGGCTGCCGTTGCAACCCAACGAATGAAGCAGGCGTATATCGCAACAAAAGAAAAAGCGGAGCGGTCGGTAAATGCCAACAGCAGTTCAGCCGAGGAATACGCTTCCGATAAGCTGGAAAGCGGTATTGACGAGGTGGTTCACGATGGTGCTTATGCGTTCGATAAGGCGGGACGAAAAGGTGTGGAAACCACAAAAGAGAATATCCGCACCGCAAAGGACGGTATTCAGCGTTTCAAGCAACAGCGAGCCGAGCAGTCTTTACGAAAACAGGCTTCGCATAACACAAGCTCTGCGATTAAGACTGTTGACAAGGCGGAAAAGACCATAAAGCAGTCTGCCACTTCCTCCGGAAAGAAAACCATTAAGTTTGCCGGAAAAGAAGCAACCAAAACCGCACAGAAATCAGTTAAGACGGCTGAACAGACTGCAAAGACAGCGATAAAAACAAGTCAGCAAGCGGCGAAGGCGGCACAGAAAACAGCTCAGGCGACAGTTAAGGCTTCACAGAAAGCAGCACAGGCGGCAAAAGCCACAGCCAAAGCAACAGCCGCTACGATTAAAGCCGCAGCCAAAGCCACCGTTGCCGCAGTAAAAGCAATCATAGCGGCGGTAAAAGGTCTTATTGCCGCTATCGCTGCCGGCGGTTGGGTTGCGGTGGTGGTTATTATTGTTCTGTGTCTTGTCGGATTAATTGCCGGTTCTGTGTTTGGTATCTTCTTTTCGGGAGAGGATTCCGGCACGGGAATGTCTATGCAGACAGTCGTTCAGGAAATCAATCAAGAATATGATGACCGATTGGAGCAGGAAAAGAACTCCGTAAGCTATGATGTGCTTGAAATGAGCGGAAGCCGAGCTGTGTGGAAAGAAGTTCTTGCGGTCTATTCCGTTAAAGTAAATACCGACCCCGATAATCCGATGGAGGTTGCTACGGTTGATGAAACCAAGAAGCAGCTACTGTCGGATATTTTTTGGGAGATGAACGATATTTCTTCCAGAACGGAATCGAAAACCCACACCGAAATCGAAGAAAGCGACGACGGACACGGCAACATCGTACAGACCGAAACCACAGTAACAGAAACTTTCCTGTATATCACGGTATCGCACAAGACCGTTGATGAAATGGCGGCTATGTACGGCTTTAATCAGGAGCAGAAAGAGTATCTTGCCGAGCTGCTAAAGGACGAAAACAATCAACTATGGTCTCAGGTGCTTTACGGTATCGGATACAGCGACGACCAAATCGTAACGGTTGCCTTGTCACAGGTGGGTAATGTAGGCGGTCAGCCTTACTGGTCTTGGTACGGATTTGACTCCCGTGTAGAATGGTGTGCCTGCTTCGTCTCTTGGTGTGCTAACGAGTGCGGATATATCGACGCCGGTATTATTCCAAAGTATGCCGGCTGTGTAAACGGTGTACAATGGTTCAGAGACCGAGGACAGTGGGCAGACGGTTCGTATGAGCCTTCGCCCGGTACAATCATTTTCTTTGACTGGGAGGGCGACGGTGTGACAGACCACACCGGTATTGTTCAGAAATGCGAAAACGGTACAGTCTATACCGTTGAGGGCAACTCAGGCGACACTTGCAGAACCAAAACATACCCTGTCGGAAGCTCTGTTATCTACGGATACGGTATTCCGGCATATTAAAAAGATGGCTGCTCGTTTGAGTAGCCATCAAGTACATTATGAGAAATCAGGTATTTACTCAAGAACAAATATAACCTTCTGAAGCCTTTGTCCCAACAAGAGAAATATGCGGATATATACCATTGACAACATCTTCATAGAATTTACGACCGATTCTTGCAGATGTAACTCTATTTGTGAAAAAGTCTCTAAAGTGGTATGTGCCGGGTAATAATGAAGGAACAACAGCAACAATAAAAGCGTTATATTCATTTTGTTCCATTTTGTTAAGTTTTATCATCAGTGTTCACCTCCTTGTTGATAAGCCTGAATTTGTAAATGGAATTCTGAGTTGTTACTAATAGATTGTTCTTTTTAATATAATAATCATCACGGGAACTAATAATTCCCAAAGAAGTAATTGGTTTAAAATCATCGTCAACAGGATGCCAAACAAAGAATTGTCTGTTTCCATTCTTAAGAATATAGATAACACCGTCTTGACCTATATATCTATTTCGCCAAGATGTAGAATGTGAATTATTATTCTTATCACAAGACTCTATATATGTGACAAAATAGACATCAACAATTTCATCTGCCGTTTTCAAATAATCCATAACATTTTTTCTTTCGCTTGACTTTAGTATCTTTCATATTGCTTGATATTATTGTGTAAAATATCACATACTCTAAATCTGTCAGAACAGTTTTCTATTATGTTCTTTAAATATAGGCTTAATGTGATTTTTTGACTTCGATTTAGATTTGACCACTTTTCCGGTGGTAACAAAGCACTTACAATGAATTTGTCTCCAACTTTTTTGTTATTAAGTTCTTGATTCATAATTTGTTTCATTTCTTCTATATCTATCTTTTTAATTTCCTCGGCATTTTGTCCTAAGTATAATAGTACACAATACTTTTGGAATGCAGAGGGGGTCATTCCATATTGCTCGCATTCATTAGATATTAGAGCAAATTCTTCCTCACTGTAACTGGTGTATACTCTCGACACTTTTAATCACCTCTTTTACTCCTAAAATTGTGAACTGCACACTTCACATTGTTATAATACACTATTACTTGAAAAAAGTCAATAAAAAAATAATGGCTGCTCGTTTGAGTAGCCATCAAGTACATTATTCAAAATCAGTTATTTCTCTATCTTTCAGATAGACATTGTGCGTGTGATAAGTAAAACACATCAACAAATCGCTGTCTCTATTATCTTTTGCTTTGAACATAGAAAAGTCGTCGGACAGGATAAAAATAAGTCCCAGCAGTTTCTTTATATATCCATTATATGAAGCATAGTTCATATAGAGAGATGCGGTATATCCGTCATCGTCCTCTATCAAATCTGCGTCAATTTCATAGGTTTCTGATAACTCACGGACTGCCCAAATAAATTTATCTTTATTAGCTATACGCCTTTCATTGGGGATAGTCCTGATGTTTTTCTTCATAAAATCAAGAAATTCTTCTGCTGACATCAAGTTTTCGTTATCATCGTAATTCTCTTTTTTCATTTCTTCTTCAATTTGTTCAAGCGTCGGTCGGTCAAACCGATTACTGAATATCACTCTTTCTTTCCCCATCCTCTTTTACTCCTAAGTTGATTATTTTGAGTTTTTTCTTCTTGGCTCTCTCATAGGTCTTGGCAGCACCGCCCCAAGAATGAGTCACGAAACAGATTGCATATCCGGAATTATCCACCATATATCTGTTTCTTGCGGGAATGGCAGATTTGAAATTGTATTTTTCAAATCCGTCGGGATATATTATCGAATCGAAAAGCTCTTTATCATAAACATTGAAAGAGAGATAAGGAATAACGAGATAGTTATTGATGTGCGGAAACTCCTTTTTGAGTTCATAGACGCAGCGACCGCATAACCTGTCAAAGCCGCCTTGCCCTCCGCTCAGAAAATCTGTCACGCCTTTTTTGATAAGCTCTCTTATTGTGTTTTTGAGCTTTTCTGCGGATAATCCAAAACATTCATTATGACCTATAAAGGTAGCTGTTGTTTCCAAAGCCATTGTAAATCACTCCTGACATAAGACAGTATAACACAAAATTCTTTGAAAATCATCACTAATAGTTGTTTTATCTTCCGTGAGGTTGGTGTATATCGCTTTCAGCATAATCTATACTAATAGTTATAGAAGTACACCAAAGGGGGTGATGTGATGCAGCTTGATACAATCGGCAAGAATATTAGAAAGTATCGTCTTATGAAAAAGTTCCGTCAGGAGGATTTAGCTGAGAAAGCCGGACTAACAACAAATTATATCGGTATGGTCGAGCGTGGAGAGAAAATTCCATCACTTGAAACCTTTATTAAGATACTAAACGCTTTGGAAGTATCGTCGGATATGGTTCTTACTGATGTTTTGGAAACGGGATATACCGTCAAAAACTCCATACTGAATGAAAAACTTGCCAAGCTTGCTCCTGAAGATAGAAGCAAGATATATGAGGTTATTGATACCCTATTAAAACACTCAAAGCAAATCGCACCATAAATCACGAAAGTTCGCCTTAATCAGCGGACTTTCTTTTTTTGATGAGAAAAAAATTATACTTTCGACAAGTATTGCGGGACTTCGACAAAACGGTTGTGGTATAACTATAACTGTTAGTGATAGACAATCACCACAAGACATAGGAGGAAGTATATTGAAGAACATAATTAAGGAAGTTGCAAAAGCACACGGAATAAGCGAACAGGAAGTAAGAAATGAAATGAGAGTTGCTATTAGGGCGGCGATGAAAAATACAGACCCTACGGCACAGGCGTTTTGGAAACAAATTGCCCCGGACGGCAAGGAGCCGCCGGTCGAAAGGGTAATTGCTTCTATCTCCCTGATGGTTCAAGAGAATAAGCTATGTAGTTGAGGTGCAATCGCACCTCTTTTTTAATATAACGAATAGTTGGTGTCGAGATTGCCTTAAAGCGAAAAAGTGCGAAATAGCAGTAATTATATTGAAAATCGGAGCGTTTTGTGCTATACTCTTTAATGAGTTACTATATTCTCGTTGAAACACACTGAAAGGAAGGACACGAATGGCAGTTACATATAAGAAACTGTGGCATATTTTGCTGGACAGAGATATGAAAAAGAAAGATTTACAGGAAACCGCAGAGCTTACAAAATACACAATGCGTAAACTGGGCAATGATGAAGCCGTTACAACAGATACCCTTGCTAAAATATGCAGAGCTTTGAATTGTACTGTTGATGATATTATGGAAGTTTTACCCGAAGATAAGTGATAAGTCCGTTTTATGGTACGCTACTATTGATAAAATGATAATGGATAATTGCAACGAAAAGTTTTCGTTACAATAAATGGAGAAAGGATTTATATTATGGCTACCGGAAATAACGCCAATATCGGCTTTGAAAAACAGATTTGGGACGCAGCGTGTGTCCTTTGGGGGCATATCCCCGCAGCAGAATACAGAAAAGTTATCGTAGGTCTTATTTTCCTGCGTTACATTTCAAGTGCTTTTGAAAAACGCTATCAGGAGCTTGTTGCCGAAGGCGACGGCTTTGAGGATGATAGAGATGCTTATGCAGAAGATAATATTTTCTTCGTTCCTGAAGACGCTCGTTGGAGTAAGATTGCGTCGAACGCTCATACACCGGAAATCGGAACAGTTATTGATGACGCTATGAGAGCCATCGAAAAGGAAAACACAACCCTTAAAAATGTTTTACCAAAAAATTATGCAAGCCCTGATTTGGACAAGCGTGTTTTAGGTGATGTTGTTGACCTGTTTACCAATATGGATATGGGCGACACAGAAGAAAGCAAAGACCTTCTCGGCAGAACTTATGAGTATTGTATTCAGCAGTTTGCCGCTTATGAAGGCGTTAAGGGCGGCGAGTTCTACACTCCGGCAAGTATAGTTAAAACAATCGTTGCTATCCTAAAGCCGTTCAAAAACTGCCGTGTATATGACCCTTGCTGCGGTTCGGGCGGCATGTTCGTACAGAGTGCAAAGTTCATTCAGGCTCACAGCGGAAAGCGTGGAGAAATCGCAGTTTACGGTCAGGAGTCTAATGCAGATACTTGGAAAATGGCAAAGATGAATATGGCTATTCGTGGCATTGACGCAGATTTCGGACCGTATCAGGCGGATACATTTTTCAACGACTTACATAAAACACTGAAAGCAGATTTCATTATGGCAAATCCGCCTTTTAACCTCTCAAACTGGGGGCAGGAAAAACTCAAAGACGATGTTCGTTGGAAGTACGGAACACCGCCTGCCGGCAACGCCAACTATGCGTGGATTCAGCATATGATACACCACTTAGCCCCTAACGGAAAAATCGGTCTTGTGCTTGCAAACGGAGCGTTGTCATCTCAGTCCAGCGGTGAGGGCGAAATCAGAAAGAATATCATTCAGGCTGACCTTGTGGAAGGTATCGTCGCTCTGCCGACTCAGCTCTTTTACAGCGTTACTATTCCTGTTACCCTTTGGTTCATCACAAAAAATAAGAAGCAAAAAGGCAAAACCTTGTTTATCGACGCTCGTAAAATGGGTTATATGGTTGACCGCAAGCACAGAGATTTTACCGATGACGATATTCAGAAATTGGCAGATACATTTACCGCTTTCCAAGAAGGAACACTTGAAGATGTAAAAGGCTTCTGTGCAGTTGCCGATTTGCAAGAAATCGAAAAGCAAGACTTTATCCTTACTCCGGGCAGATATGTAGGGATTGAAGAAGTCGAGGACGACGGAGAACCGTTTGAAGAAAAGATGACACGCCTTACTTCTGAGCTTTCGGAGATGTTTGCAAAGTCTCACGAACTGGAGGACGAAATCCGCAAGAAACTGGGGGCGATTGGATATGAAGTGTAATTGGACTACGAAAAAGCTATCAGGAATCGCATATATTAACCCAAGAGAGAGTCTCGGTAAGGGCGTCGTGGCAAAAAAAGTGCCAATGGATAAGTTACAGCCTTTTTGTAGGGACATTCCAGAATTTGTGCTTGAAGAATATAAGGGTGGCACAAAATTCAGAAACGGCGACACGATTATGGCAAGAATTACTCCTTGTCTTGAGAACGGAAAAATTGCAAAAGTTTCAGTTTTGAGTGATGGCGAAGTAGGTTTTGGTTCAACCGAGTATATTGTCTTTCGTGCAATTGACGGCGTAAGTGATGCTGATTTCTTGTACTATTTGATTTGCAGCCCTTTGGTTCGCAATCCGGCAATTAAATCTATGGTTGGTTCATCAGGTCGCCAACGAGTCCAAACTGATGTTGTTGGCAATTTAGATGTAGAATTACCGCCTATTGAGGAACAAAGGAAAATTGGTGGATTGTTAAAGGCTATTGACGACAAGATAGAGCATAATAATGTCATAAACAATAATTTAGAGCAGCAAGCTCAGGCAATCTTTGAAAATGAGTTTTTATCATTGCAGTCATTGCCTGATGGTTGGAAACAGGCAAGCCTTATAGACATTGCAGACTATCTTAACGGTCTTGC
>NZ_SRMQ01000011.1 GCF_004768785.1 Caproiciproducens galactitolivorans | reverse complement strand
GCGTGTGTAAGCACGGTAACGTGTTCAGCTTGGCAGTACTAATAGGCCGAGGGCTTGACCATATTTTTCTTGGTCTCCCTCATTTCTCACTTCTGCTTTGTTTCCTTTATTCAGTTTTCAGTGTACAGAAAGTACAGAAGAAAAAGAGCAAACGGGGAAACCCGGAGCGTGCAGGCTCAACCTGCCATATGCACCATTAGCTCAGTTGGTAGAGCACCTGACTCTTAATCAGGGTGTCCCGGGTTCGAGTCCCTGATGGTGCACCATTAAGAAGTCGGAACAGGGGCCGGAAGCCTCTGACCTCTGCGTCTGACAGTATATGGCCCGTTGGTCAAGCGGTTAAGACACCGGCCTCTCACGCCGATAACGGGAGTTCGATTCTCCCACGGGTCACCAATTGCGAAATGTCCATTGATATAGATTAGCAGATAAATTGATATCCGCACAGCAATGTGTGAAATATTAGTTGGTGCTGATGATGATGAGGGTCCACCCGTTCCCATTCCGAACACGGAAGTTAAGCTCATCGATGCCGAAGATACTTGGCTGGCAACGGCCCGGGACAATAGGAAGGTGCCAACACATAGCGATAGGGACGCCCGAAAGGATGTCCCTATGTTTTTGTTTTGCATCAATTTATACATGAAATTTTTTTAAACCCCGTGATGGGTTGACATAAACTTGCTTTTTCGGTATTATAAAATATGTGCTGTAAAAAAATAAAATAATTCCACGTATAACCCCGCAAATTGGTAGGGCGGGGGTTTCTACAGGGAGCCTTAACTTCCTAACTACGGATACTTTTATCGGTAGTTAGGATTTTTTTGTCTATTGAAAGCTTTTTACATAAATCAGGAGGGAAATGAATGAAGTATTACGTTTCAGTTTTTTTAGGAGCAATGAGTTATGGAATTTTATCAACGATCGTTGTGCTGGCCTATGGAGAAGGGTATCACCTCGGCGAGGTGGTAGGCTCCCAAATGTTCATGGGCTTCGTCTTGTCATGGCTGCTGGCATTTTTTATCAAAATGAAAGAACGGTATCGCCGCAGGAAGGGCGTCTTGTCAACATCCTGCGGTTCTGCTAAGGCTTTAACATGGAAAAATCGGCTGCTCCTTATGCTGGCCGGAACGGCGACCGTTGCAACCAGTTTGGTATACTATCAATCACTCCGCTACAATTCAGCGTCGCTGGCGGTCGTGCTACTATTCCAGTTTACGTGGATGACTACACTAATTCAGGCGGTTTCCAGGCGTCAGCGGCCTAATCGCGTCATGATACTGACGCTGCTGATTCTTCTTGGAGGAACCGTGTTTGCTGCCGGATTACTGGAACAGGGTTCAACGCACCTAAGCATGCCAGGGATCGTGTTGGGGCTTCTTTCGGCAGTCACTTACACCCTGTTCGTGTTGTTTAACGGAAAAGCCGTGCCGGATGCCCATCCCGCTTACCGCAGCGCCTGGATGATAACCGGAGCATTCACCGTTCTCTGTATTGTTTTTCCGCCGCGCTTTTTGTTTCAGGGCTTTTTTGGTGGGAAATTGATGTTATTCGGTTTCCTATTAGGAACATTCGGGGCTTTTATTCCACCTTTATTATATGCCGTCGGGGTGCCGCACATCGGTGAGAGTATGGCCGGTATTTTAGGGGCTGTGGAGCTTCCGGTTGCTGTATTTATGTCTTCCACCGTTTTACACGAGCAGGTCAGTTTTGTGCGGTGGGCCGGAGTCGCCTTGATTTTATTCGGCGTGATGTTCCCTAAACTGCATACGTTAAAACAAAATCGGGATACTTCCCAGTTAAAAACAAAAGCCCATAAGTCCGTATAGAAAACAAAATTTGTTTCAGAAGTCTGGAAACCCGCCCTTTTTTGGGGCGGGTTTTTCGGTACAAAACTGAAATGTGTATGGGAGTAAATTTCTTTTTTCTCGAACCGATATACTATAGGAACGATTCCCTTATCCGGCTGAGAACAATAAATCCTCGACTGGACATCCTGTTTCCGCAAGGGTACTGGATCGCTCTTTCGTAAGCATACGTTTATAAAATGCGAATTTCACAGTTAGGAGAATGCATCATGGTACGAATCGGAATTGTAGGTACGGGCAATATGGGAGCCGTACATTGCAGCAATTATGCCCTTATGGATGACTGTCAGGTTGTTGCGGTGGTAGGGAAATCTTCCCGGGGAAAAGAGAGGGCGAAGGAGTGGGGATTGCCGGTGTATGACTCCATTTCCGAGATGGTTCAGCAGGAAACGATCGACCTGGTGGATATCTGTACGCCGACTTTCCTGCACAAACAGCAGGTCATGGAAGCGCTGGAACTGAAAAAGCACGTTATCTCGGAAAAGCCGCTTGCCCTTTCAAAAAAGGACGCGGAAGAAATGTATCGTACTGCTTCGGAAAAGGGGGTACAGCTATACGTAGCACAAGTGCTGCAGTTTACGAAAGAAACAGAGATATTGCGCAATCTGGTGCAAAGCGGGGTATACGGTTTGGCATTGGACGCGCAGTTTGAGCGCCTTTCGGCTTGCCCGCGCTGGTCGCAGGGAGGATGGCTGTTCGACAGGGAAAAAAGCGGCCTTTTGCCGTTTGACCTGCATATTCATGATCTTGACCTGATGGTCAGCCTGTTTGGAAAACCGGAGGCTTTTTCCTATACCAGCTGCGCCGGCAGGGGAAGAGATTATCCGGAGCATTGCCGCTTTCTGTATTCCTATAAAGACCGGAATGTTTGCGCCGAAGCGGCATGGCTGCATGCGGATATTCCCTTCATAGCCCGATGGAGGGTCTATTTTGAAAACGCAATGGTCATCTATGATGGAACGCGGGTTACAGCATATTTGTTAGCTCACGAACCGCTCGTGCTGGTTGCAGAGGATAAAGTGCAAACGGACCGAAAGAAAGCCCTGTCCGACGGATGGTATTACAGGGAATTGAGCCATTTTATCGAGTGCGTAAAAAATGGTGTCCCTTCTCCCTATGTCCGACGCGAACAGGTGCTCACGGTTCTGGATATACTTGAAAACATTGCAAGGGATATTCCTTCGTAATTTCATATCGTTTGTTGTTAAATGGAAAAAGCGCCCGTTATCCGGACGCTTTCCTTTATACCTATATTTTTGCTTCTACACGGGGTTCCGTATTTCGCGTTTGCCCTTTTCCCGGCATAATTTTTTTCACAATGCTTTTGATTGTCTGCGTAGCTTCTATCAGCGCGGCTTTGTCTTCTTCGGAAATTTGCTTAAACTGTAACCGGAGAAGCTCGACCGCCTGCTGCGTTGATTTTTGTATTTGGACGCGCCCGAACTTAGTTAGCTGGATGAGAACAAGGCGGCGGTTCGTTTTATCTTCCACCCGTTCCACATACCCCTTCTCCACCAACGCATTGATGATTTTGGTCATATGCTGCTTGGAAATATCCATTTCGGTTGAAAGCTGTGTCATACTGAGCAGTTCCCTTGACTCCAAAATGCGGATTGCGCGAACCTGCGTAGGGGTAAGATTGCCCAGCGACTTTTGTTCGATCGGCCGTAAGAAGGTTTCGTTAATCTGCGGAACAATGCTTAATAAAGCGGCAATCAGCTCGTTAAAGTTTGCGGAATCCATCTATATTCACCTGCCGGTTGTGTTTATTTGCTTACGTATTATAGACTTAAAGTAAACAAATGTCAATAATTAACTTTTTGTTAACTTTCAACCATGGTTTACTTTCCTATTTACTTTGAAAAATAAATGCGCTATACTACAATACACTGGAGGAAAAATACGACATAAAGAGGTGATTTCTTGTGAAAGGAGTGGGGTAGCCATACTGTTTTACAGGAAAAGGACTGAACACGAATTTTTATCTCATCCATGAAAGGAAGGGTATCGAATATGAAAAAAGCCGTCAGTTTTCTTATCATGTTTGCGTTTGTGTTGTCCATCACGGTTCCGGCGTATGCAAAAACAAAATCGGAAACCGTTACCGTATCGCTGGACAAAATAGAGGATCTTCTGATAAACCCAACCAGTGAAGAACTGCTAAACGCTCAGCTGCTATACCTCACCTGCTGCAATGACGCGCTGAAAACTGCTACCAATGCCAATACATATGACAGCAAGGCGCAGGAACTGGCCATTGCAGAAAAAAAGCTGGAACTTGGCTATATCTCCCAGAAGGAGTATGAAGACATAGCAAAAAGCTTGAAAGATACGTCCACCAGCCAGGTAACGGATACCAACACCCGCGCCCAGAACCTGCTGAGCCTTCGGCATATGTTCGGTTTGGACGACGATGACAAGATGATCGTTAAGGCGGCGGACTACAGCAAAATTAACCTTAATAAAATCAATAACGCAAGCTATAAGAGAGATTTAAAGGACAATGATTTGAATGACCTTTCCGGCAGCGACGCGACCGACACGGAGCTTACAGGGAAAGTGGAAGCGTTAAAGCGTTCGTATGACGCCTTATATCAGGCCAGCCTGACGTATCAGACTTCGCTGACGGATTACCAGAAGAAAGAGGCTGACGCCAAGCTGACGCAGTCCAAGTACCAGCAGGGATACGCAACCAAACAGGAGGTTGACGATATTAACCGGGAGCTTTCCACAATGAAAATCACGGTGGATATAAACAGGAATAATCTGTACGCCGCATATTTGAAATATGATTTCCTGCGCAATAACCCCGACGAATATCAATCCTTTCATTAATGAGTAGAATGGTGTTCGTTGAATAGGAGTATTTTAGGGATGAAATTGAATATTTTCAGTAAATTGTTCGGTAAATTGAACTTCAAAAAAATTAAAAAGAAAAAACGTTTTCTTATACTTGGCGTTCTTATACTTGTTGTAGTGGGATTTTTTACGCTGAATAAACCGGCTGCCGGCAAAGAGATGGGGCTGGCGAAAACCAGCACGACGGTGCTGCAAAAAGGGAACCTTCGGGATACCGTGAATGTGTCCGGAACGGTAAAAAGCAAAACGTCCAAAAATGTTTATACAACGCTGACCTTTCCGATAAAGGAAGTAAAAGTCGAGGTAGGGGATAAGGTGAAAGCCGGTGACGTACTGGCGATTTTGGATACCTCTACGCTGGATAAGGAATTGGAAAGCGCCAAATCTAGTACAGATTCCGTGGAGGCGACCAATAAGCTCACTCTTGAAAAGGCAAAAGCGGATTATGACAATGCCCTTTATCAGTACAAAAACAACCTGAACAGCGAGCTGATTAATGCGAAATCGGCTGTCGATGCCGCCCAGCAGGATCTGAAAGCAGCACAGAATAGCTATAATTACAATAAATTTATGTATGATCAGGGGCAGCTTTCCAAAATGGCGCTGGATCAGGAACAGATCAAGCTGCAAAATGCGCAGAATGCATATGACAAAGCTGTTGTTAACTTGAAAGCTACACAAAATAAGGTGCAGCAGGATTTGCAGACAGCGAAAAATACATATGAAGCCACGTTGGCGAAATCAAAGGACAAGAGCCAGCGAATTACTTTGGAAAAGCAGCAGAAAACCTTGCAGGATTCCATTATCAGGGCGCCTGTGGACGGTACCGTTACCGCTTCCAATGCAACCGTCGGCTCCACGCCAAATGGCGCTCTGTTTACCATTGACGACACAGACAATTTAAAGGTAATCGCGGAAGTGAAGGAATTCGATATCGGTAGGGTTGCTGTTGGCAAAAAAGTGGATATTAAGACAGACTCCACCGGAGATAAGGTTTTTTCCGGCGTCGTAACGAAAATCGCCCCTGCGGCAACGGCCAGCACACAGGGAACCAGCAACGTTACTTTCTCGACCGAGATTACGATTACTGACAAAAGCAAGGAAATCAAAATTGGAATGAAGGCGCGTATGAATATTATTATCAATGAAAGAACCGATGTTTACACCGTTCCTTACGATGCTGTACAGTACAAGGAAGACGGCAGCGCGTTCGTATACACAGCGGTAAAGGAAAAGGACGTTTACGTAGCCAAGGAGCTGCCGGTTAAAACCGGGCTTGCCAACGATATTTCCATTGAAATTTCCGGTCCCGGCGTCAAAGACGGGGTGCAGGTTGTCAGCAATCCGGATAATATAAAAGCCGGTTCCCCTCTAAACCTGTAAAGGGGGCTGAGGTATGAGCGGTAAAGTAATTATTGATATGCAGCACATCGTAAAAAATTTTTACATCGGGACACCGAACGAGCTGCATATTATTAAGGATATCAGCTTGACGGTAAACGAAGGGGATTTCGTATCGATCGTCGGCGCTTCCGGTTCCGGTAAAAGTACCCTGATGAATATGATCGGTGTGCTGGATCGCCCCACTTCGGGGGAATATGTGCTGGACGGTATTCCGGTTGCACAAATGTCGGACAATGAAATGTCCGACGTTCGCAATCGGAAAATCGGGTTTGTGTTTCAGACCTATAACCTGATTCCCCGCAGCAGCGCATTGAAAAACGTGGAGCTGCCGATGCTGTATGCGGGCGTGGACAGAAAGATGCGCACAAGGCGCGCTAAAGAGCTGCTCGATCTGGTCGGAATGAAGGAGAGAATGCACCATAAGCCCAATGAGCTGTCCGGCGGACAGAAGCAGAGGGTGGCCATCGCAAGGGCGCTTGCAAACGATCCGGCAATGATACTGGCGGATGAACCCACCGGCGCGCTGGATTCTTCAACTGGCCGCATGGTCATGGATCTTCTGCATAAGGTTCATAAAGAAGGCGGCAAGACGATCGTCCTGATTACCCACAACAATGATTTGGCCTCCGAAACAGAACGGATTATAACCATTAAGGACGGGATGATCATATCCGACGTTTCCAATAATCCGAAGCAGGAAGAAAAGGTGGAAGCTTCATGTTCCTGAAAGAAAACATACTTCTTGCGATTGCAGGATTAAAATCAAATAAAGTCCGGGCGTTGCTTACCATGCTCGGCATCATCATCGGCATCGGCTCGGTCATTGCCATCGTTACCATCGGAAATGCGGTAACTTCCAGCGTGTCGGATACGTTCTCGTCCATGGGCGCCAACAATATCATGGTGAACGTGGCGGAGCGGGACGACCAGGATGGCAGGGGCCCGAGCGGAAAAATCGACGATGACGATTTAATCTCCCTGGAACAGCTGGAGCGGTTTCAGGAGCGGTACGCTGATCAGATCGGCGCGCTGTCGGTTACGTGCGGCGGGGGCAGCGGCAAGGTAAAGGATGGCCGGCTGTACGCAAATGTAAGCATTGAGGGCGCAAACGAAGGCACCAAGGAAATTAGTAATATAAAAATGCTGAAGGGTCGCTTTCTGAAAGCGAAGGACGTCAATGCCATGCGCAAGGCGGCGGTTGTATCGGATAAGCTGGTACACAATATCTTCAAGGATAAAACGGACCCACTAGGAAAGGAAATCAATATCTACAAGGATGACGGCGTTGATTCCTATACGATTGTCGGCGTGTACAAGTACGAGCAGAACGCCTTTCAGGGAGGGGGGCAGACTGCTTCGGATAAGGATATCAGCACCACGCTGTACATTCCCGTTACGGTCGCGCAACAGACGGCGGAAAATAAGAATTTCCAGTACTTTATGGTAAAATCGAAGCCGACCGTCGACACAGCCGTATTCGCGGATACCGTGCAGAAGTACTTTGACGGGCTTTATGCCAACAATGAGAAATACACTTGCCAGATTCAGAATATGGAAAGTTATTTGGAACAAGCTACCTCTACACTAAATACCATTTCCGTCGCTGTTGCGGCGATCGCGGCGATTGCGCTTTTGGTAGGCGGAATCGGCGTAATGAATATCATGCTGGTTTCCGTAACCGAAAGGACGCGCGAAATCGGTACCCGCAAGGCGCTGGGCGCGCGAAGCATTTATATTAAAATGCAGTTCATCGTGGAATCGATTATCATTTGTGTAATCGGTGGAATTATCGGCGTGCTTTTAGGAATAGGGTTAGCGTCCATCGGCGTGAACCTGCTCCATGCCACCTTAAAGATTTCCATACCGGTCATCATCATCAGCGTGGGCTTCTCCATGTGCATCGGCATATTTTTTGGCTACTACCCCGCAAGCAAGGCGGCGAAGCTCGATCCGATCGAAGCACTGCGTTACGAATAACCAAGCAAAAGGCGGGCGCATTTGCACCCGCCTTTGAACTTGTTTTCCATTGGCAGGGCGGAAATTTACACCGCTCTGCGCTTTCTTTTGCTTACTCCTGATTTTATAATATATTCAAAAAATGTAATTGCGAAAAGAGAGCAGCTACGCTATAATGGTAACAATTATAACTTGGAAAAGCGCGCCGGGGACGCGCGCGAGTAAAGGAGGAAATAGAAAATGTCATACAACCGCGTTATTGAAACATTGCTCGAACGGCGCTCTGTCCGCTCCTACCGGCCGGAACAGGTTTCAGAAGAAGAGCTGGCCGATATTCTGCATGCAGCAAAATATGCACCAACGGCAAGGGGGCTTCAAGCGAGGCATTTTACCGTTATTCAGAATAAGCAGTTCCTTGCGGAAATCGCTGCTGCAGCTACTGGAAACGAAAACGATTCCCCGTTCTATCATGCGCCGACGGTCATTGTGCTCTCCGCTCCGCAGGAGGCGAAGTATGGGCGCGAGGACTGTGCCTGTGCAATTATGAATATTATGCTTGCTGCCGAGGCGCTGGGGATTGGCACGTGCTATATCTGTTCCGCTTTGGATGCTTTGCGGAGCGACAAAATTCTTAGCCGTCTGAAGCTGCCGGAGGGGTATGTCCCATATGGCAGCGTTGCGGTAGGTTACGCAAAGGAGCACGCGGCGCCTCCCAAGGAACGCTGCACCGACGACATCAGTTATATTCAGTAAAGCATTGAAAAACGGGGGCGCCGATTGCAGCGCCCCCGTTCTCTTATATTTCTTAACTTTCCGGCTGCCGGCGGATGATTCCGCGCGGCAGTTTTATTTTTTAATAAGCTGGACCAGAAGCTTCTCCGCTTCGATTGCATCTGCTTTTCCTCGTGTAGCCTTCATTACGGTGCCCAGAATGGCCTTCAGGGCTTTTTCTTTGCCGCCAAGGTAATCGGATACCGCGTTTTGATTCGCGGAAATTGCTTGTTCGCAGGCGGCTCTGAGCGCATCCGGATCCAAGCCGCCCATATCGCTTTCGCTGATCAGTTCACTAGGTTTTTTTCCGGTGTCGAGCATTTTTTCAAGCGTAGCCTTTAATAGGTTCATCCGGATTTTGCCTTCATCCAAAAGGCGTACCAGAGCGTTCAGATTTTCAGGTGTTACCTTTACCGAGAAGTTTTCCTTAGCGCCTTCGCCTTCCAGACGGCTGAACATCTGGCCGATTATGCAGTTTGCGACGGTTTTCGGATTCTTTACGCCCTTTATGGCCGCTTCAAAATATTCGGAGATCCTGCGGTACTGCGTCAAGAGCAGGGCGTCGGCTTCCGGAAGCCCAAGTTCTTCCATATAGCGTTTCGCCTTTTGCTGCGGAAGTTCGGGAAGCTTTTTCTTAAGCTCGCTGATCATTTCCTCCGATACCTGAATGGTGACCAGATCCGGCTCGCGGAAATAGCGGTAGTCATGCGCGTCCTCTTTGCCGCGCATGCTTTCGGTGCTTTCTTCCTCTTCGTTATAGCGCCGCGTTTCCTGCACAACTTGTTCTCCGCTTTCCAAAAGGTCAATCTGGCGGTTTATTTCATAATCCATCGCTTTTGCCATGTGGGCGAAAGAGTTCATATTTTTGATTTCGGTCCGTGTACCGAATTCCTCCGACCCCACCGGGCGTACGGATATGTTTACGTCGCAGCGCATGGAGCCTTCCTGCATTTTGCAGTCGGAAACGCCGATAAAACGCATGATGAGCTGCAATTTTTCAAGGTATTCCTTCGCTTCGTCAATGCTGCGGATGTCCGGCTCCGAAACAATCTCAATCAGCGGCACGCCGCCGCGGTTGTAATCCACATAGGTGTTGCTGCGCTGATGGACCAGCTTACCGGCGTCCTCTTCAATATGGATTCTTGTCAGCCGGATTTTCCGGCCATTGCTCAGTTCCACCCAGCCGTTTTTGCACAGCGGCATGTCGTACTGGGAAATTTGGTACGCTTTTGGCAAGTCCGGGTAGACATAGTTTTTACGGTCCATTTTGGAAATGCGGCTGATTTCGCAGTTCGTTGCAAGACCGGCCAAAATTGCGTACTCCACCACCCGTTTGTTCAGCTTTGGCAGCGTGCCGGGAAGCCCAATGCAGATGGGGCAGCAGTGCGTGTTCGGCTCGCCGCCGAATTCGGTGGTGCAGGAACAGAAAATTTTCGTTTTGGTAGCGAGTTCAATATGTGTTTCCAGTCCGCAGACCAGTTCATACTTTGTCATAGCTTAACCCCCATTTCCGCCGTGCGGAACATCTGGCCGTCTGTGGCAATTTCATACTGGTGCGCGATATTCAGGATGGTTGCCTCGCAGAAGCGGTTGCCGATCAGCTGCATGCCGATCGGAAGCCCGGCAGTGTCAAACCCGCAGGGAATGGAAACAGCGGGGAGCCCGGCAATATTCACTGGAACGGTGCAGATATCCGTCTGATAGGTTTCGACTGCGTCCTTCGCTGTGAAATTCAGCGGAAAGGCGGTCATGGGGACGGTGGGCGCCAACATGACATCACATTTTTGGAACGCGTCTTCAAACGCTTTGATCAGCTCGCCGCGCAGGTTCTGCGCCTTTTTATAGTAAGCGTCGTAATACCCGGCGCTCAACACATAAGTGCCGAGCAGAATCCGGCGCTTCACTTCTTTTCCAAAGCCCTCGTTGCGTGTTTTGCACACCATTTCGTTGCGGTCGGCGTAATGGGCGGTTTTGTAGCCGTAGCGAATGCCGTCGTAACGTCCCAGATTGGAGGAAGCCTCCGCACAGGCCAGAATATAGTACACTGGCAGGCTGTATTTCAAAGAGGGCATATCAAAATAGACAATCTGTGCCCCCAGCGATTCGAAAACCTTAATTGCGTTTTGTATCGCGCTGTTCACGTCGTCTCGGATGCCGTTGAAATATTCCTTCGCAATGCCGATTTTTCTGCCCTTGATGCTGTTTTTTAGGCTTTCGCAGACCGGCGCGTTGACTTTTCCGCGCGAAGTGGAATCTTTTTCATCATAGACCGAAATAGTGTCGTAAACGATGGCAGCGTCTTCCACGTTCTGCGTAATCGGTCCGATCTGGTCGAAGCTCGACGCATAGGCGATCAGGCCGTAGCGCGAAACCGCGCCGTAGGTCGGCTTTAGGCCGGTCAGCCCGCAGAAGCTGGCGGGCTGGCGGATGGAGCCGCCGGTGTCGGAACCCAGCCCGTAAACGGCAAGATTGCCGCCGACTGCCGAAGCGACGCCGCCGGAGCTTCCACCCGCGACGCGGGACGTGTCGTGCGGATTCAAAGCGCCGCCGAAGCAGGAGGTTTCACAGGAAGAGCCCATGGCGAACTCATCCATGTTTGTCTTGCCGAGCAGAACGGCATTCTGCTTTTGCAGCAATTCCCAAACCGTCGCGTCATAGATCGGCACATAACCGGTCAGAATTTTGGAACAACAGGTTGTTTCGATTCCCTTTGTGGAAATATTGTCCTTGAGGGTCATCGGAATCCCTTCCAAAGGGAGAAGGGGTTCGCCGGACGCAATTTTCCGGTCGACGCGTTTTGCCGTTTCAAGTGCCGTTTCCGGAGTGAAGCGGACGTAGGCGTTGATTTTTTGATTGTCCTTTTCCATTGCCTCAAGGTAGGCCTTTGTAAGCTCTAGGCAGCTAATCTGCCCGGAAGCCATCTGTTCGCTTAGTTTTTTAATCCGACTTTCCATCCGTACCTCCTACATGCGTTTTTTAACCAGAAAATATCCCTCGTCCTGGCTTTCCGCGTTTTTAAGAATTTCCTCCCGGTCATAAGAAGGAACGACAATATCCTCACGGAAGGCATTGGACAGGCCGTTGATATTATCAAAATCGGTTGCCTGCGGGCAGGCGTCGTTAATGGTATTGGCAAAGCCGATAATCTCATTCATATCCTTTGTAAGCTCGTCTAATTCTTCGGGGCTGACGGAAAGCTTCGCCAGATTTGCAATATTCAGGATGTCTTCATGCGTGACCATAAAAATGCCTCCTTCGGCTTTACTTTCTCAGGCGGATATGCACTTCGCGCAGCTGCCGCTCGGTTACCTCGTTCGGCGCGCCCATCAATACGTCCTGCGCGTTAGAATTCATCGGGAAAGCGATAACTTCGCGGATGTTTTCCTCGCCGGTAAGCAGCATAATCATGCGGTCCACGCCCGGCGCCATACCCGCGTGCGGCGGCGCGCCGTACTGGAAGGCGTGATAAAGCGAAGTGAACTTATTTTTAATGTCTTCTTCCGTATAGCCGGCAATTTCAAAGGCTTTCACCATGATTTCCAGGTCGTGGTTGCGAACCGCGCCGGAAGAAAGCTCAACGCCGTTGCAGACAATGTCGTACTGGTAGGCAAGGATATCCTCCGGCTTTTTGTTCAGAAGCGCGTCCATACCGCCCTGCGGCATGGAAAACGGGTTATGAGTGAAGACATAATTGCCGGTTTCCTCATCGATTTCATACATGGGGAAGTCAACGATGAAGCACATCTGATAGGAATCCTTGTCAATCCGGTTCAGCCGTTCACCAAGCTGGGTGCGGATTTGCCCGGCAAACTTCGGCGCGTTTTCGCGGTCGTCTGCAATAAAGAAAATGACGCAACCGGGTTTCAGCCCTGCGCGGCGGATAAGCTCTGCACGGTCTTCCTCGGACAGGTATTTGTTGATCGGGCCTTTATATTCGTTTTCACCGGTTACGCTGATGTAGCCGAGCCCCTTCATGCCGATATCCGTTGCAAATTTCAGCATATTCTCAAAGAAGCTCTTCGGCTGGGAAACGCAGTCCGGCACGTTGATTGCCCGGACGGTTTTGCCCTTAAACGGGGCAAAGTCCGTGTTTTCAAATAAATCGGAAATATCGATGATTTCCAGCGGATTGCGCAGATCCGGTTTGTCTGTGCCGTATTTCAGCATGGCTTCCTGGAACGGAATGCGCGGAAACGGCGCTTTGGATACGGTTTTATCGGAAAATTTCGAAAATGTCTCGCTCAGAACTTCCTCCGCAACGGAGAAAACATCCTCCTGCGTGGCAAAGGCCATTTCGAAGTCCAGCTGATAAAATTCGCCCGGAGAACGGTCCGCGCGGGCGTCCTCGTCCCGGAAGCAGGGCGCAATCTGGAAATAGCGGTCAAAGCCGGATACCATCAGAAGCTGCTTGAAAATTTGCGGAGCCTGCGGCAGCGCGTAGAATTTGCCCGGGTGCTTCCGGCTTGGAATCAGGTAATCGCGCGCGCCTTCCGGAGATGAAGCGGAAAGAATCGGGGTTTGGATTTCCAGAAAGCCCAGCTCCGTCATCTTGTTACGCAGAAAGGAAAGAATCTGCGAACGCAGAACAATATTTTTGTGCACCTTCGGGTTGCGCAAATCAAGGAAGCGGTACTTTAAGCGAAGATCCTCCTTGGTTTCTTTCGACATTTCCACCTCAAACGGCAGGTTGGAAAGCGATTTGCCCAGAACGGTGAGCGAAGTTACCTTCACTTCCACAGTACCGGTCTTTATTTTGGGATTAATGGTATCCTGGTCACGCAGCACGACTTTACCGGCGGCGGAAACAGTGGATTCTTTTGTGACATTATTCAGCAGATTATTGTCGTAGATGACGATCTGAACGATGCCGTAATGGTCACGCAGATCGACGAATTTTACGCCGCCGTGGTCGCGGATATTTTCGACCCAGCCTGCGACGCGTACTTCGCGGCCAATGTCATTCTCGCTGATTTCACCGCACAGATGTGTGCGATATTGGTTGACACAAATCATAATCCCATAGTCCCCTTTAGCATTTCTATATTATAAAACAAAATTATACCATAAAGTACCTTGCGCTTCAATGAAAATTCAATAATCTTCGGGAAAAAAGCGACTGCACTTTATCACTTTACTATATCATATTTTTGAATAAAATGCGATACAAAAATTCAAAATGCTTTCAAGATATTAATTATTACTTCGACCATGCTGTCCATTGCCTGTACCGGGATGTACTCGAAACGGCCGTGGAAATTGTGCCCGCCGGTGGAAAGGTTGGGACAGGGCAGCCCCATAAACGACAGGCGCGCGCCATCCGTTCCGCCCCGGATCGGCACGATTTCCGGCTCCACGCCCGCGTCGCGCATGGCTTTCTTTACCCGGTCGATGATGTGCATATGCAGTGCGATTTTTTCCTTCATATTATAGTAGGAATCCTTTAGGTTCAGTTCAACCGTATTTTTCCCGTATTTTTCATTCAGGTACACGGCGATTTTCTCGAAACGGGCTTTCTTTTCGGTGAATTTGTCCATGTCATGGTCGCGGATTATATAGTGGAGGACTGCCTTTTCTTCGTCGCCTTCCATGTGGCACAGGTGATGGAAGCCTTCGTAACCTTCCGTGCAGGAAGGAATTTCGTTCGGCGGAAGCATGGAATTGAATTCTATCGCCATGAGCTGTGCATTTTTCATCCGGTTTTTCGCGTCGCCCGGATGAATGTTTACGCCGTTAACCGTTACGACGGCGGACGCCGCGTTAAAATTCTCGTACTCGATTTCGCCCAGCTTCCCGCCGTCCACCGTATAGGCAAAATCCGCTCCGAAGCGTTTTACGTCGAACCTGTCCGCCCCGCGCCCGATTTCCTCGTCCGGCGTAAAGGCAACCGCGATTTTTCCATGTTTTATTCCGCTGTTTTGCAACTGTTCGACGGCGGTCAGGATTTCCGCAATACCGGCCTTGTCGTCGGCGCCCAGAAGAGTGGTGCCGTCCGTCACAATCAGGTCCTTGCCTTTGTAATCCACAAGGCTTCCGAACTCCGCCGGGCTAAGGACAATATTGCGTTCCTTATTGAGCAGAATGTCGCCGCCGTCGTAATTTTTCACAATCCGGGCGTTGATATCCGCGCCCTTTGCGGAGGGGCTTGTATCCATATGGGCAATCAGCCCGATTACAGGCGTTTTTTCGCCGCAGTTGGCGGGGAGCGTGCCGTAAACGTAGCCGTCCTTGTCCATTTCGGCGTCGCTGATGCCGAGGGCTTTCATTTCCTCCACCAGCGCCTTTGCCAGCAGCTTTTGGTTGTCCGTACTGGGACAGCGGTCCTCCGGCGCATTCTCGTCCGAGGTCGTGTCAAAGGTCACATATTTTAATAATCTTTCATATGCTTTCATCCATTAATGCTCCTTTTGTCGGTATTTTTTTCTATTTTACTCCTTCGAATGGGAAATAACAATTCAGAGCTGCAAAAGTACATCCCTTCATGATTCGATTTCTATTTGCAATGGCTATAGGGCAAATTTCCATGCGCTTTTCAGGTACGCAACCGCGTCTTCAATGTCATCAATGGGAATGCCCGCAAATCCGAGCATCACCTTTGGAAAACTGGAACCCTTTGCCGGCATAATGGCAACGCCCTGTTTTTCCGCGAGCTCGCACAGCTTCGCCGCGGTTTTATCGGTTTTTACCGTCAGGATTACACTAAGGAGGGTTTCTTCCAGCAGGATTTCAATTCGGTCTCCGAATGCGTTTTTTAAGGCCTTTATCAGCTGCGTGCTTTTTGCGGCGTAAAGCTTGCGCAGCCGCCGAAGTTGGCGCTCCATTTGCCCGCTTTTAATATAATTGCTCAGGGCGAGCTGTTCGGTTTTTGAAGCGGTTTGATTGTAGCGGTTTGCCCGCGCGCGGTAGCGTTCCAACAGCTTCGGGGGAAGCACCATGTATCCGATTCGAACGGAGGGCAGAAGCAGTTTGGAAAACGAACCAATATAGACGATCTGCTCCCCGTTCATGCCCTGCATAGCGGGGATGGGTCTGGCTTTATAGCGCAGTTCGCCGTTGTAGTCGTCCTCAATAATAATCGCTCCGGTTTCCTGCACCCAGTTTAACAACTCGTAGCGTCGGTTCATCGGAAGGCTCATCCCGGTTTGAATCCGGTTGGACGGACTGATAAACAATACTTTTGCTTCGCTTTCCTTTAGTGCGTCCATGCGGATCCCGCTCTCGTCGGAGGGGAGACGCACAACCGTCAGGCCACAATCGCCGAATACCTGTTCCGCCTGTAAAAAGCCGGGCTCTTCCATCGCAACGCGACGGCTGGTTTTGCCTAGCAGGCCGCACAGAATGGAAAGCAGCGGCTGCGTACCCGCGCCGATGACGATTTGCTCTGGGGCGGCGACAACGCCGCGCACGCCATAGCTGTACGCCGAAAGGGCTTCGCGCAGCGCCTGCTCGCCCTGGTGCTCGCCGTAGGAAGCTAAGACATCATGTCGGTTCAGCACGTCGCGGATATGGCGGCGCCAGGCTTTGAGGTCAATGTTTTCACTATCTACGCTGTCGCTTCCGAAATTGTAGCGGATTTTTGCGCGGCGGGTCGGATTCGGGCTGATCTGTACGGACTTCTGTCTTGCGGTTTCGTCGCGGACAGAGGTCAGCACGAAATATCCGCGCCGAGGGCGGGATTGAATGTATCCTTCCACGCTGAGCTGCTGATAGGCCGTTTCGACCGTCGTGCAGCTTAACTTCAAATCTTCCGCCAGTTTCCGTATGGAAGGGAGCCGGTCCCCTTTTTTCAGATGTCCCGCATGAATGGCAGACTGAATGGAAAGGTAGAGCTGCTGATACAGCGGCGTATCGGATTGATTATCTAAAAGAAGAAAGTCGTATGTCATGCTTTGCTCCTTGAACTGTACTGGTCAAATTTTTATAAACTGTATATTTTAATATGAACAGTTATCCGCTATTATTATAGCACAGCTTTAAAGCAGTTCAAGAAAAGGAGTGGTTTTTATGGAGACGAAACAATACAATACAAAAACCTATGTTTTGACGGCTTTGTTTGCCGCACTGATTTTTTTGGTTACAGCATATGTTCTTCACATTCCAACCCCGGCGACGGGCGGATATATCCATTTGGGCGACGCGGTGCTTTACCTTGCGGCAAGCGTCCTGCCTACGCCGCTTGCCGTTGCGGCGGGAGGAATCGGGGAGGCGCTGTCCGATGCGATGACCGGAAGCGTTGTTTACGCCCTTCCGACCTTCCTGATAAAATCGGCAATGGTTCTTTGCTTTGCTTCGGCGGGCAGGAAAATTGTTACGAAGCGGAATATTGCCGCTGCGGTTTTTGCAGGTGCTATCTGTGTTGGCGGATACTATCTTACGCAAGTGTTTCTCTATCACAGCTTTGTATCCCCGCTGGTGGAAATCCCCGCAAACCTAGTTCAGGCTGGTTCGAGCGCGGTTATTTATATTCTTGCCGGCAATGCGCTGGACAGGGTGAATATCAAAAACCGCCTCGGCGGGACGGAACTGCGTGGCTAAGGAGGACTTTTTATGAATATGCTGAAGAATAAAAAAACGACGGTAAGTATTGCCTTAACTGGGCTGATGGGTGCTTTGGTGCTGGTTGGAACCTATATGAATATCCCAATTCCTGTTTTGGGCGATAGAACGATGCTCAGTTTGGGAAATGTGTTCTGTATCCTGTCCGGCCTTGTGCTCGGGCCGCTTTACGGGGGTCTTGCCGCGGGAGTCGGTTCGTTTATTTTCGACATAACCGGAGGCTGGGCCTCCAGCGCGCCTTTTACGCTTGTCTTTAAATTTATCATGGCGTTTGTGTGCGGAACCATAGCAAACGGCGGGAAGCAGGCGAAGAAAAAACTTTCCCGCCTGATCATAGCCGCGGTTTCCGGGTCCCTTACCTATAGTATTTTGTACCTGACCAAATCCTATATTGAAGCGGTGCTTTTGGGAAATTCCGCACAGGCGATTCAGATGCTCCTAATAACCAAGGGCTGCGCAAGCCTGACCAATGCCATTATCGCGGACTGCGTGGCGGTCCCCTTATTCCTTGCCATCTCTAAGGCTCTGTTTGATTATAAAATTACCGGCCGCCTGCGCCAATAATTCCCCAAATATTGTTATCTTTCATCTGCCATGCTATAATATACCTTATGCATGTTTGTACAGATTAAGGTATTAGGAGTTTCGTTGATGAAAGATAAAAAAGAACCGAAAATCAGAAGTTCGATCGTGCGTGATGCACTCAGTACCTTCGGAACCACCCTTTTCGGCGCGGTTATGGGCTTTGTTTCCTCGCTTGTTATCACCGGCATTCTGGATCCGGCTTCCAAAGGGTATATTACCCAATTGCAGTATGTAGGCACGCTTTTGGTTACTTTCCTATCCATGAGCGTCAGCTCGGCGGTTATTTATTACACCTCTCGCTACGGCTTGAAAAATGTGAGAAAGGCGCTCACAACCATTTGTATCTGGATTATTGTGCTGATTGCCGTTGTGGGCTTTGCCAGCGTGTTCATCCTTCGGGACAGTTACTTTGCCGATACTCCGTTTCTTTACAGCGCGCTCGCCGTTGTTTACGGTGTCTTTTCCTTTTTATCCACGATTTACACCTGTGTTCTGCGCGGGGAAAATAAATTCAGCGCGTACAATATCATTACGCTGATTCAGCGGATTCTGACGACGGTTTTCGCGTTCAGCGTATTTTTCTGGAAAACGCCGATGGTGATTATCCTTTCCAGCATCCTGATTATGGTTGCGATGATTTTTATGTGCATTTTTGCACTTCGTCGCGGCCCGGAGCAAGAGATTCCGGAGGAAAACGACATTGTTGTCGGCGCCGGGGCGATTGTAAAATACAGCTTGAAATCCCATATTTCCAATATTTTGACTTACCTAAATACTTACGCCGCAAATTTTATTGTAAAGGGGTATTATAAAGTCGCTGCGCTCGGCGTTTATTCCTTTGCGTCCACTTTGATGGAGCAGGTTTGGCTCTTGCCGAATGCTGTCAGCATGGTCATCATGTCGCGGATTGCCGGAATGAGGGTACAGGAGGATAAGGTGAAGCTGACGCTGATGTCCTGTAAAATCGTGACCTATATCACTTTCATCTGTGCCTTTTTGCTGACTGTAGTCGCACAGGTTTTCGTACCGATTATATTTCCGAAATATATTGCGGCTGTTCCCGCGCTACGCATCCTGATTGTGGGTTCTATTTTTATCACTTACGCGAAGGTGCTTAATAATTCCATCGCGGCTTATGGCAAACCGGAATTGAACATTATCCCTACTGCCATCGGCGTGGCGTTTAACATCATCTTTAGTTTTTTGCTAATTCCCGGTTTGGGGATCAATGGCGCGGCATTGTCGACCTCTGTTTCCCTGACAGCGCAGGGGGTAACCTCCATTGTTATTTTCTGCCGTTTTACACAGACGCCGTTTTACAAGTTGCTTTTCCCCAGCAAGGAAGAAATTGCAATCGTAAAGCGGGTGCTGAAAAGATAAATACAGATTGTATTTATTTCTGAAATATTACAAAGAGTACTTACAAGCAAATTACAGAAGGTATAATTTAAGCCATAATATACAAAGCCGCTCCGCGTTTTGCGGGGCGGTTTCTCTTTTCGGAATTTTAAAACCGAAGTAAAATGCAAACAGCGGAGCAAAAGCAGAACAATCAAAGGGGCGTACCGTACATACGGGACGCCCGATTTATGCTTTCATACTTTTGTACTTGCCGCTATGCAAAATAAGGATTAATTTTTATCTTGACTTTTCACAATAATCGGATTAAAATAGTTAACCGGTTAATTTTTAACCGGTTAAATTATAAGGAGGGGATTTTGATGAATGACGATATACGCTTTATCGTTGGTCTGTTGGGACAGATCCATATCCTTCACCGAATATACGTTCACCGCGCACTTTCGGCGACGGATATTTATTTTGGGCAATTTCCAATTTTGGAATATGTGGAAAAGCACGAGAAATGCACGCAGAGAGAGCTTGCGGATACGCTTCAAGTGTCCCCGCCTTCCATAGCGACTTCCGTTAAGCGTATGCAGAAAACCGGACTGCTGGAAAAAGAAAACGATGAAAATGATTTGCGGCGCACCCGTATTTCGATTACCGAAAAGGGAAGGGCTCAGATGAATCAATGCCGCCGGGCGTTTGATATGATTGATTTGCAGATGTTCGAAGGTTTTTCGGAAGAGGAGACCGCTCTGTTTAAAGAGTATCTGAGCCGTGTGATAGCAAACTTGACAACGGATGAATTCCGAGGTAAAACGATGTTCTCTCTTATTCAAACGATGACAAATGAAAAACATGCGCAATTGCGGGGAAAGGAAGGATCCATTTGATAAAGAGGCTTGCACCTTTTGTGCGTAAATATTGGTGGGCTACGCTCCTTGCGCCGGCAACCATTATTTGCGAGGTGTTAATTGAAATTCGGATCCCGGTGTTAATGGCCGAGATTGTCGATAGAGGGATTTCCAGCAAGGATATCTCCTATGTGGTTAGGACCGGCGGGATTATGGTTATCATGGCGCTGCTATCCCTTTTGATGGGAACTGTTTCCGCGCGCTTTTCGTCGGTTGCCAGTATGGGCTTCGGCAGCGAGATACGCGCCGGATTATTTGAAAAAGTACAGGAATACTCCTTTTCGAATGTGGACAAATTCAGTACCGCGTCGCTGGTTACCAGGCTGACAACGGACGTTAGCAATGTGCAGATGGCGTTTATGATGCTGATTCGCATTGCGGTGCGCGCGCCGATTATGCTGGTGGGTGCTACCTTTATGGCGTATTATATCAAT
This sequence comes from Caproiciproducens galactitolivorans, assembly GCF_004768785.1. GTDB lineage: Bacteria > Bacillota > Clostridia > Oscillospirales > Acutalibacteraceae > Caproiciproducens > Caproiciproducens galactitolivorans. The sequence continues at coordinate 44,035 of NZ_SRMQ01000011.1, read as the reverse complement.
TCCAGGCTGGTAACCATTTTCTTGGTGGCGATTCCCGTACTGGCGTTCATGCTGTTTACCATCGGAATTGCCACATTTCCAAAATTTCAGGCGATGCTGCGGAAATACGACGCGATGAACGCTTCGGTGCAGGAAAACCTGATATCCATCCGTGTGGTAAAGGCTTTTGTGCGTTCCATGCATGAAAAGATGAAATTCAAAAATGCAAACGATGGCCTGATGACCGCCTCTATTAAGGCGGAGCGCATCCTTCAATTGAATATGCCCGTCATGCAGTTGACCATGTATGCCTGCATTGTGTCCATCATGTGGTTCGGGGGCAACATGGTTATCGTCGGCGGGATGAAGACCGGTGAGCTGATCGGCTTTGTCAGTTATGTTACACAGATTCTCATTCAATTGATACTTCTCTCCATGGTGTTTATTCAGATGATTATATCCAGGGCTTCCGCAAGCCGCATTGTGGAAGTGCTGGAAGAACGTATTGATATAACGGATGAGGGAGCGGAGGAAGGGCTTAAGGTCAAGGACGGCTCCATTTGCTTCGAGGACGTTTCGTTCCGCTACAACCGCAGCGCGCACGAGAATATCCTCAAGCATATTAATCTGGATATTAAATCGGGGGAAACCATCGGCATTATCGGCGCGACGGGTAGTGCGAAAAGCACGCTGGTCCAATTGATTCCGCGCTTGTACGATGCGACCGAGGGCCGGGTGCTTGTCGGCGGCAGAGATGTTCGGGACTATAAAATCAGGGAGCTTCGCGACGCGGTAAGCATGGTGCTGCAAAAGAATGTGCTGTTTTCCGGAACGATCAAGGAAAACCTGAAGTGGGGAAATGAAAACGCGACGGACGAGCAGATTGTGGAGGCCTGTAAAGCAGCACAGGCGCACGACTTCATTATGAGCTTCCCGGACGGTTACGAAACCGACTTGGGGCAGGGCGGCGTCAATGTGTCCGGCGGGCAGAAACAGCGCCTTTGCATTGCGCGCGCGTTGCTGAAGAACCCGAAGATTCTGATTCTAGACGACAGCACCAGCGCGGTGGATACCGCAACGGACGCAAAAATCCGCGAAGCCTTTCGGGAAAAGCGCCGGGATATTACCACCATTATCATTGCACAGCGCATTACCTCGGTATGCGATTCCGACCGGATTATCGTAATGAACGAAGGAGAAATCAGCGCGGTTGGAACCCATGAGGAATTGCTGCACACCAGCGAAATTTATCGCGAGGTATACGAATCCCAACAGAAAGGGGTTGATGACTGATGCCGGGACCGAGAAGAGCTGCAACGGGTGCAAAGCCGAAAAGCATCCGGAAAACCTTATCCAGAGTTATGGGCTACATTGTCCGTCAGAAGGTAAGGTTCATTCTTATCATTCTTTTTGTTTTGATTGCTTCCTGCGCAAATGTTGCGGGTACGTATTTTATAAAACCTGTGGTGAACAGCATTGTGCCGCTGATCGGCAAACCGGTTACGGCCCAGGATCTTTTGCTGTTTGTAAAGATGGTTTTCATAATGGGTGGCGTCTACCTTGTCGGCGTCCTCGCCACATTTCTATATACCCAGCTTATGGTAAAGGCGGCAAACCGGACGCTGAATGCTGTGCGTACGGATTTGTTCAACCGGCTGCAGGACCTTCCAATCAGCTACTTTGATACGCATACGCACGGGGAACTGATGAGCCGTTTTACGAGTGATGTCGATACCCTGCGCGAGGCAATTTCCATGGGCGTAACGCAGCTTTTGTCCTCCGCGATTACCGTGGTAGGAACTTTTATCATTATGCTCGTGCTCAGCCCGATCCTGACGCTACTTATTGTGCTTATGCTTGCGGTTATGCTGCTGATTATTAAGAAAGTCGGTGGCAATTCCGCCGATTACTTTAAAAAACAGCAAAAGGCGATCGGCGCCGCAAACGGATATATTGAAGAATTGATTGAAGGGCAGAAGGTGGTTAAGGTTTTCTGCCATGAAGACCAGGTGAAGAAGGAATTCGGCGTACTGAACCAAAATCTGCGCCGGGCGGCGACTAACGCGAACTTTTTCGCAAATGTCCTGATGCCGATTATGGGCAACCTTACCTATGTAAACTACGCAATGACGGCCGCCGCCGGCGCGGCGCTTGTGATTACCGGAAGAATGGACATCGGTTCGATCGCCTCCTTCCTGCAGTACACAAGAACCTTTTCGCAGCCGATTACCCAGATTTCGCAGCAATTCAACGTGGTTCTGGCGGCGCTTGCCGGTGCGGAGCGTATTTTTGAAGTAATCGACGCCGAGCCGGAAACGGATGACGGCTACGTAACGCTTGTCAATGTAAAAGAAAATGAGGACGGAAGCCTTTCGGAAACGTCGGAGCGCACAGGGCTCTGGGCATGGAAGCATCCGCACAGCGACGGTACGACCACGTATACGAAGCTGAACGGCGACGTCCGTTTCCAAGACGTTACCTTCAGCTATGACGGAAAGAAAACCGTTCTGCATGACGTTTCCCTTTATGCGAAACCGGGGCAGAAGATTGCGTTTGTGGGTTCCACCGGAGCGGGGAAAACCACCATTACCAACCTGATTAACCGTTTTTACGACGTAAACGAAGGAAATATCGTATACGACGGCATAAATATCAAAAAGATCCGCAAGGACGACCTGCGCCGTTCGCTTGCCATGGTTTTGCAGGATACCCATCTGTTTACCGGGACCGTGCGGGAAAATATCCGCTACGGTAAGCTGGATGCCACCGACGAAGAGGTTGTTGCGGCGGCAAAGTTGGCAAACGCCGATTACTTTATCCGGCATCTGCCGCAGGGTTACGATACAATGTTGACCGGCGACGGCTCGAACCTGAGCCAGGGCCAGCGCCAGCTTCTGGCTATTGCCCGCGCGGCGGTTGCCGACCCTCCGGTACTGATTCTGGATGAAGCGACAAGCTCGATTGATACCCGGACAGAGGCCCTAATTGAAAAGGGAATGGATAAGCTGATGAAAGGGCGTACGGTGTTCGTAATCGCGCACCGCCTGTCTACGGTTCATAACGCGAATGCCATCATGGTTCTGGAGAACGGGGAAATCATTGAGCGCGGTAGCCATGACGATCTGATTCAGCAGCGTGGGAAATACTATCAGCTTTATACAGGGCAGTTTGAACTGGAATAAAGAAAGAGAAAGAACGGGCCATCCGCGGGAGCAATTCCCGCGGATGGCCCGTTTTGGCTGTGTTTTGTTTCACCAGTTTCCGCCTTAAATGCACTTTTGATTTCTTAAATATCTTCCGAAAGGCTTTTGCGCTCTTCGCTTGCCTTTTTAAGACGGATGCCGGGTATGAACGAAAGAAAGGAACCAATAATAATCAGAAGAATGCCGATGGACATTTGCATTGAGATGGGTTCTTTCAGCACAATAAAAGCAAAGATCGGCGCAAGCACAGGTTTAATATAGAAAACAAGGGAAGCGGTTGCGGCTGAGGTTTCCTCCATTGCGCGGAAGTAAAAGGTGTATCCCAGACCGGTGACAAATATACCGACGTAGATCAGCCCCGGGAGCAAAGACGGTTGGATTCCGGCAAGGATCGGCACGTTTGCGAACATGGGGAATCCCACGCCGGCAAACCAATCTGCTGCGGCGGAAATGTGCGTAACCGCAATAAAAATAAGCATTTCGGCGCATCCGAACAGAAAGCTGAAACAGGTCAGCGTAATGCCTCCGTAACGGTCGCTCCTTGTCCGGCCGATTACATTATATAGAGCGAAAGTGATTGCCGCGCCGATGGAAAAAACAATCCCCGCCGCATTGCCGGATAGGTGGGCGGGATTAATAATGACAAGCATACCCGCGACGCTGATCACAATCGAAAGGATTGTATGGCGGTATATTTTTTCCGCTAAAACCAGATAAGCAAACAGGATAACAAAAACCGAGTTGCAGCTGAACAGGACAGCAACTACGGAGGCTTTGGAAAATACAATCCCGAGCTGATATAAAATCATACTGACAACGACGCAGATGAATCCGGTTAATGAGAAGAATTTCCAGTCGCTAAAGCGGAAAGAAATCTGCTTTTTCCGGATTTCACGCACCGCCAGCGGCAGCAGCACCAGCGCGCCGATCAAGAACCTTAAAAAAGTTAGCTGAATGGGGTTGTAACTACCGGCGGAAATTTTCAAGGCGATTTCCATTGAGCTGAAAAAGAAAGTTGCGAGAATGATGTAAAGATAGCCTTTCTTCAAAAAATAGACCTCCTAACGTAATAGCCAATATATAAGTTTAGCACAAAACAGGATTTATGCAACGCGGCGGGCGTTTGAAAACGCACGAAGATGGGGAGCTTTTTTAAAAAAATTTAGGTAAAATCCAGTTGACAAAAGGGATATCCGAGCTTATACTGACTATACACCCCACCGGGGTGGGAGGTGTTTTGATGAATCAAAAATTTCAAGTTACAGGGATGACCTGTTCCGCCTGCTCGGCGAATGTGGAAAAGAGCGTCAGCAAGCTGGAAGGCGTGCAAAAGGTTAATGTAAATCTGCTGACAAACAGCATGACTGTTGATTATGACCCCGCGCTGACCGGGGACAGCGCCATTATAAAAGCAGTAGAAAAAGCGGGCTACGGCGTGTCGGTTTTTCACCGGGGGGAAGTGCAGGCCCAAAAAGATACGCGCAGCAATTTCGTCGAAGAACAGTACCGATCCATGAAATTCCGGTTGCTTGTTTCCTTCGCATTCCTGATTCCGCTTCTGTATCTTTCCATGGGGCATATGCTGGGCTTTCCCCTGCCGGATTTGGTGCATGGGACCGAGAATGCCTTTGCCTTCGCGTTTACCCAGTTCCTGCTCACCCTTCCGATTGTGTATGTCAACCGGAAATATTATCAGGTTGGATTTAAAACCTTGTTTCACGGAGCGCCCAATATGGACTCGCTGATCGCCGTCGGTTCGTCGGCTGCTCTGCTGTACGGTGTGTTTGCCCTTTATGCAATCGGCTACGGGCTTGGGCACCATAAGATGGAACTGGTAATGCAGTACAGCATGGATTTGTACTTTGAGTCGGCCGCAACCATTCTGACATTGATCACGCTTGGCAAATATCTGGAAGCGCGGTCAAAGGGAAAAACATCCGAGGCGATTGCAAAGCTGATGAACCTGGCTCCGAAAACGGCGACCGTCCTGCGCGGGGAAACCGAAGCGGAGGTGCCGGTCGAAGAGGTTGTAGTGGGGGATATCGTGCTTGTCCGGCCGGGACAGAGTATTCCGGTGGACGGCACAGTCATGGAAGGAAACTCGGCGGTTGACCAGTCCGCGCTTACGGGCGAAAGCATTCCGGTAGAAAAACAAGCGGGCGACAAGGTGGTTGCCGCAACTATGAATAAGTCCGGCTTCTTAAAATTCAGGGCGGAAAAAGTAGGAAACGACACCACGCTGGCGCAGATTATTGCGCTTGTGGAGGACGCAAGTGCCTCCAAAGCGCCGATTGCCAAGCTTGCGGATAAAATCAGCGGCGTTTTTGTTCCGGTGGTCATTGCGATTGCCGTGCTGTCCGCAGCCGTATGGCTTTTTGTAGGACAATCCTTTCCCTTCGCCCTGTCCATAGGAATTTCCGTGCTGGTTATTTCCTGTCCGTGCGCGCTGGGGCTGGCCACGCCGGTGGCGATTATGGTAGGAACCGGTCAGGGGGCGTCGAACGGTATCCTTATTAAATCCGCCGAGGCGCTGGAAACCGCCCATATGGTAAAAACGATTGTCCTCGACAAGACGGGAACCATAACGGAGGGCAGGCCGGTTGTAACGGATATTGTCGCTTCCAAAGGTGTGACGGAGCAGGAATTGCTTACAGCGGCGGCATCCATTGAAAAGCTTTCGGAGCATCCCCTGGCAGAGGCAATCGTAGAGAAAGCAGAGGAAATGGGAATCCACCCTCAACCCGTACAGAATTTTAACGCCTTGTCCGGGCTGGGAATCACGGCGGAAATCAACGGAGAACCGTACTTCGCCGGGAATTTGGCCTATATGAACCGCATGGAAGTGGATGTGTCGTCTCTTGGGGAACAGGGGGATGTGTTCGCGGAAAGCGGGAAGACACCTCTGTATTTTGCAAAGAGCAAAAAGCCGATGGGCATCATCGCCGTGGCCGACGTGGTAAAACCCACTAGTGAACAAGCAATCCGGCAATTAAAATCCATGGGACTGGATGTTGTCATGCTCACGGGCGATAATCAAAAAACAGCCGAATCCATCCGGAAACAGCTTGCGATCGACCGGGTTGTGGCTGAGGTGCTCCCGCAGGATAAGGAAAGCGAAATCCGTAAAATCCAGCAGTCCGGCCGGAAGGTTGCCATGGTGGGGGACGGCATCAACGACGCGCCGGCTCTAGCAAGGGCGGATGTCGGCATCGCCATTGGCGCGGGAACGGATATTGCAATGGAATCGGCGGATATTGTGCTTATGAAAAACGATTTGCAGGATGCGGTAACCGCCATTCAGCTTAGCAAAGCGGTTATCCGGAATATCAAGGAAAACCTGTTTTGGGCGTTCTTTTACAACAGCATAGGCATTCCGCTTGCGGCCGGCGCGTTTTATTCCCTGTTCGGCTGGAAGCTGAACCCGATGTTTGCCGCGGCTGCAATGAGCCTGAGCTCGGTCTGTGTGGTGACAAACGCACTCCGGCTGAAGTTTTTCCGGCCTGACTGGGGCGTGCGGAAGCAACAATTATTATCAGAAACGGAAGGAGATTCAATGATGAAAAAAGTAATTCAAATCAACGGCATGAGCTGTGAGCACTGTAAGGCTAGGGTGGAAAAAGCCCTGAACGCCATCGAGGGGGTCGAGGCGAAGGTGGATCTGAAGCAAAAAAAAGCCACAGTAACGCTGAAAGCGGATGTCTCCGACGAGGTTCTGAAAAATGCGGTAAGCGAAGCCGGCTACGAGGCGGTTTCTATTCAAGAGAAAAAGGGATTGTTCGGGAAATAATGAAAGAAAAGGCGGAGGGCAAAAATGAAAGCGGATAAAGCGAAAATAACCCGCTTGTTGAAAACGGCCAGAGGCCAGCTGGACGGGCTTCTGAAAATGGTGGAGGACGATCGCTACTGTATTGATATATCCAACCAGTTGATGGCAACGCAGGCGATTTTGCGCAAAACAAACCTTGAAATTATGCATGCGCATCTGGATTCCTGTGTGCGGGAAGCCCTTGAAAAGGGGGATTCCACCGACTCAAATGAAAAATTGAATGAAATTATGAACATATTAGATAAAATTCTAAAGTAGCAAATAAATTCAGAAAAAGCTTCCATTTCTTTGGAAGCTTTTTTACTAATCTGTTTAAATATTCAGTATATTTCACCAAAATTTAAAAAAATATTCATAAGGTAATTTTAATTGACAAAATTTTACACCTGAAATATAATACATATAAGTTTGTCGTTGTGAAATTTAAACATGGAATAAACGTAAAAGAGTAAAATTTTAATCAGTTTTGAACTGAATTTCAAGGCGGTAGGGAAATGAATACGACTTTCAAAAAACCTTTGCTGATTTCCTTAGCGGGAATTGTTCTCCTGCAGGGAATAGCGTTGCTATTCCATTTTAACGGTGTGGCGGGGTTCCTTTTCTCTGTTATCGGCAGCGCTCTTATTCTTTTCGGCGCCAACGCTATCTTTGGCGAAACGGGCGAAGTTTCCTATTCTACGGCGCAGAACCCGCAAAACGAAAGTGATTTAGGCGAGGAACTGTTTCGTGTGGCGGAGACGATGGGGTTTGATTCCCAGCAGCTCATTTGGCTTTCAAAGGATAATATGAAAACGTTTGAGAAACTTACGGAGATTTCTTATGATATTGAAAGGCTGAGTGAGCAGAATGCCGCCAGTACCGAAGAAATCAATGCAAGCATCAATGAATTGGCTGGCATATGCAACGCGCTAAATTCCGGTATCGTGAAAATCAAGGAGCATTCCGAAACCTCGGTGGAAATGCTGGATAAAAACGAACAAACCCTGCGCGGGATCGGCGACTTTATTCTCGACCTTACCTCCAGGGTGAAAGTGGCTTCCGACAGCAATCTTGAGCTTCAGGAATCCTCCAATAAAATTAATGAAATTGTGGATTATATCCGCAAAATTTCCAGCCAGACAAATTTGCTTGCCCTGAACGCCGCGATTGAAGCGGCCAGAGCCGGGCAGGCGGGGCGCGGGTTTTCGGTGGTTGCCGGCGAAATCAGAAGGCTTGCGGTTCAGACGGACGAAGCGATTTCTGTTATTGAAGGCGTTGTTAAAAACATTATCGAAAAAATCGATACGTCCAATACGGCGATGTCCGATATCCGGGATAAGATGAAGAATGTGGATAATATCGTCAATGAGTCGACGGAAATTATTCAAGGCATCAATTCAATTTTAAAAGATGTTCAAAGTTCGCTTGTTGCCATTACGGAAGAGTCCATCATGCAGAAAAACACGGCCAGCGAGATTGAAAGCGCCGTCAGTACTGTTGCGAACGCCGTACAGGAAACGCACGATGTTTCCTACAAAGCGATACAGATGGTGGATGTACAGCAAAAGAAAAACCAGACGGTTCTTGATTTCTGCAACAAAATCGGGGAAACGTCGGAATCGCTGCAGCTTAACGCTTTGCATTTTAAAAAGGCAAACGAAATCATCTTTGGAGTCAATCCTTTTGTTGAGCCAGAGCGCATAAAAAAGACTTATGTGCCTATTTTGGAGCGGGTCTGTTCCAGCATCGGGCTGAAATGCCGCACGCTGATTGTACGAAGCTACGACGCGCTGAGTGAAAGTGTTGGAAAAGGGATTATTGATATCGGCTGGTTTTCTCCTTTTGCGTATGTAAATGCACACCAAAAATTCGGTGCGAATGTTCTGGTAACGCCGAAGGTCAATGGCCGCTGTTCCTATAACGGCTTCATCATCGCGCGCAAGGACGGCAGGGTGCGCTCCATCAACGACCTCCCGGGAAAAACTTTCGCTTATGTCGATGAAAAAAGCGCTTCCGGTTATTTGTATGCTAGGGATATGATCAAGCAAAACCATATGAATCCTGATACGATCTTCGAAAAGGTTGTCTTTTTGGGGAATCATAATAATGTTCTAAACGCGGTTCTTTCCGGGGAAGTGGATGCCGGAGCGACCTATGACGAGGTTTATGACCAGGCCCGCGCAGACGGTTTGTTTACGGATGAGATCTGTATTATCGCCCGCACCGAAGAGATTCCGAAGGACGCGCTTGCCGCAAGAAAGGATTTCCCGCAGGAGCTTGCGGATATGCTGAGCAACGCTTTTGTGGAATTCAATGATTACAGCGGCATTGATACGACTGTGCAGGGCTTTATTAAAAATACGGATCAGGCGTATGATATTATTCGGAAATTGAATTCCTAACCAGAATATGGATTAGTTTACATAATTTTCAGTATTGTCTTCTTAACCCGATGGTGTTACTATTGGTAATAAGAAAAGTTACAAATATGTAACCTTTCAATCGGGGACCCCAGAAGAAAAGAAAAGGAGATAATACATGAAAACGAAAATACTTGCTTTAATAGCTTGTGTGTTTGTGTCCGGTACAGTAGGCGCGATTATTAATAACAACGCATCGGCCATACCAACCAATGGTAACACGGTAACAAGTACCGTTGCGAAGAATTCTCCTGCAGTAGCGGCAATCACACAAAACAGCAGCAACTGTATTTCCACGAAACAGAACGCCAGTACTTCAAACACCTGCCGACAGGCGGCGGGCGAAACAGCAGATACAGCTTGCCGAACGGCTTCTGACTGTGCGGGGAATACTGTATGCAGCAGCGGAAGTTGTGTGACTGCAAACTGCAAGACAGGGAATACCTGCGGCAGCACTTGCAGCTTGGGAAATTATACAAATAGCGCAAGCAGCAATTGCACGAAAAACGCAAACGGGAACGGTATATGTGTTATTGGCAACAAGAAAATAACGGTTAGTGAAATCCTGTCGAAATTCAATTGCACGTCGGGCTCCGGCTCCTTGTCAAAACCGAATTCTTCAAGCTCCAAACCTGCTTCCCAGAGTGATTCTTCAAACACAGCCTCAACCGGAAGCTATTCCTCTTTCCAGAATCAGGTCGTTCAGCTTGTCAATCAGGAAAGAGCAAAAGCCGGTTTAAAAGCGCTTACGGTAAATTCTCAGCTTACTAAAACAGCAACCCTGAAGTCTGAAGATATGGCGAAGTTAAACTATTTTGACCATACTTCCCCGACTTATGGTTCACCGTTTGATATGATGAAGCAGTTTGGCATCAGCTACCGTACTGCTGGTGAAAATATTGCAATGGGCCAGACTTCTCCCCAGCAGGTTATGCAGGGCTGGATGAACTCCTCGGGCCATAGAGCCAATATTCTGAATTCCTCCTTTACGCAGATCGGCGTAGGCATTGCAAAAAATGCAAAAGGACAGTATATCTGGACACAGCAATTTATCGGGTAAGTAAAAAATCAGGGGGCTGCCATTTGGCAGCCCCCTTTTTTAACCCCGTTTTACATTACCCTGACCGGGAACAGGGCGTCCAGAACACCAATTACCAAGGCACCGAGTATTGCGCCGATAATGGAAACACTCATACCGGGCACCAAAAATTGTGTGACGTATATAATGACCGCGGAAATGAAGAATCCGGCTAATCCTTTGCCGAATGGCGAAGCATCAATGCCCATGATTCTTTCCACAAGATAATCGAGTAGGCTGATCACTACCGCAGCCAGTAAGAACGACCACAATCCCTGGATGGTAAATCCGGGGGTTAAGAAGGATACAACCATAAGGATAATTGCTACAATGACAAACCTTCCTATCCACCGTAAAAGTTCTGAACCTCCGCTTGATGGTTTGGTTTCTGTACGCGTTTCATGTGTCGTCATTCGCTTCTCCTCCTAAATATAAAGTCTGCGAACAGATATAGCTTTGCCAGAATCGCGAGCACTATCCTTCTGAACCGCTAGTATATTTTGTTATAGGAAAATGGAAAAGAATATATTGAATCGAGGCCTTGCACAAAAATTCGCCTGCTGCATTATTATAGAAATAAAAGCGCTTGGCGGGTGAATGCATGTGAATTTTCTTTCTGCGTTTCTATTTGCTCTTTCTGCAAATCTAGACAATTTTGCCGTTGCAATCACATTTGGCATGCGTAAGATTAAAATTGGATTTTTTATTAATTTTTTCATTGCCGCCATTATTGGCGCCGGTACTTTTTTTTCTATGTCGATTGGGAAAACGGTATCCGGATATCTTCCTGCAGGCGCATCCAATCGAATTGGCAGTATTTTATTGATCGGAATTGGGATCTGGTTCTTAAAGGATTTTTTTAAAAAGCCGCAGAAGAAGGAACCGGAAGAACAAGGACAAAAAATCGATCTGAACCGTATGCTGAAAGAGCCTGAAAAAGCGGATATGGACTGTTCGGGCACGATTGATGCGAAGGAATCCGCCGTTCTCGCTCTGGCACTAACGATTAATAATTTCGGAATGGGCGTAGGCGCAAGCTTTGCAGGCCTTGAAATTTATACCACAACCCTCTGCACTTTTATCGTAAGTATGCTGTTTATTACCCTGGGATACCATGTGGGAGAACGCTGCATCCCAAAATTTCTGTCCCGTTACGTTTCGCTTCTGTCTGGCGCGATTGTCATTCTTCTTGGCATTTATGGAATGCTGTTTTAGCCGCCGAGCGTGACGTCCTGTTCCTGATACCATTCCAATGCTCTGTAGAACTGTTCCGGTTTAAAATCGGGCCAAAGCTCATCCAAAACGTAAATATCCGCGTAGATCGACTGGATCGGCAGGAAACCGCTTAAACGCCGCCGACCGCCCCAGCGGATAATCAGGTCGATTCTTGAAATATCGGCGGATGCGATCGTATTTGCCAGATTTCCGTTAAATTTTGCATCCGTATTTTTCAGCGAACAGCTAAGATCCCAGTTCCAGCCGTAATTTACGAGAAAATTGATTTTCATAAGCCCGCGGCCGAATTTGACCCGCTCGGAATAGGGAAGCAGTTCCGGAGGAAACAAAGGGGAATTCGTATTGCCGACGATCAGAAGGTCGGCGTCCTGATTTGCCAAATTCTGAACCGCGTCCACGCAGGCTTTCTGAAACGCCCGGGTCTGTACAGCTGGGCGTTTGGTATTGTCAATCGTAAAGCCATAAAATGTCATTTCCTGAATGCCCAGTTCCAGGCAAAGCCTGTAAAGCTCAAAACCGGGCTGGATGCCGAACCGGTATCCGTCCTGTTTTTCATATCCGTTTTTTACCGCCCATCTTCGATTTCCGTCGGGAATAATTCCAATATGCCGGGGCAGCCTTTTAAAGCGTTTTTCGTTCATTATTTTCTCCGATTCTGTTATTGTTATTTGAATAGTTTATGTTTTTCTTATGTTTTTATACCGCTCCGGAAGAAGAATCCTGTAGAAACAAAACTGCACCTGTGTTCCAATGGAACAACGGTGCGGTTTCAGTAAATCGTTCAGTTTTCCTGTTTCAGACTGACGGCGCTCAGCGCAACAACCGCCGCGCCGCATAATGCGGTAATGATTCCGAGCACAAACTCGGCAATGGACAAGCCTTTTCTCAATTTTATCACCTCTTTTTTAGTATAGCGTAAAGACGTGCATATGGCAATGAAGAATTATATATCCTTTGGAAACCCGAGTCGGTTAGACGGACGGCCCCGATTATGTTATAATTCAATACAACGAAAACCGGATGGAGAAACCCGATTTCCCGCAAAGGTTTTTCATCGATACGGGCTAAAAAAAACGCCGTGAAAATTTCGCGGTGGTTTTTTATACCATAGAGGTGCTGTTTATAGTTTAAAATCATCCGCGCGGTAGCGCTTTAAAGGCGGAAGATTATTCGGTGAGCGTTTCAGCGGGTCGTAGGAGAAACGGCTACAGCTTCCGTCCGGCTGAAGATACCTTCCAAGGGTGCAGACGTCCGCTCCGTCAAAGTCGGTACTGTTTGCGCAGTATTTGCAATTGATTTCAATATTATTGCCAAATAACTTTTCTTTTTTCTTCCCAAACATTTTCTGCTCTCCTAAAATTCAAAAATGTAATCTTCGGGTGTATAGAATTTCTTTGACAACCCTATTATAGCATTAGGTATCTTCAAATTCCAGTTTTTCACGAGGAAGGCAGATTATGAGTGCGATGCAAAGAAAAATTAATGCCGCAGAAGCGGGAACGGAGCCGGAAAGAGCCGGAGTAAGCGGTCTTGCGATATTGCTGAACGCTTCGGTATCAACCGGAAATGCCCGCATCAGCAGTACGGTGGTCAGCGCGGCGAGCAGCCCGTGCAGCACGCGGTAAAAAACAAATCGGGCAAGAGGAACCTTGACGTTGGTAAAAAAGGAGAGAATCTGGAAATGGACGCTGACCCCGCCCCAGCCGATGGCAAGCGAAAACGCCCACAGCGGAACCCCAAGCTTTGTAAGGTCGGAGCATCCGCCCGTTACCTCCATGAATGCCGATAGTGCCGCCGAGGCAGCCGGGTGCGTTACCCAGATTCGGAACAGATTTAAAAAAGCGGCGAATAAGATGACAAAGCAGCACATCCCGACCATTGCGTGAGCGGCGTCCGCCGCCGAAAGCACAAGCGCGTCTGCCATCCCGGTTTTCCGCTGCTTTCCGGTTCCGCGTGGCACCGTTTCATTTTTTGCCGGGATGCTGCACAGGATGCTTAGGAAAAAGGAGGCAATCAGCTGCGAAGCAAAAAGAATCCCGCCTGCGCGGGCATTCCTTAAAAAACCGGCGCCTACCGCGCTGATTACAAAGGCGGGCCCGGCGTTTACACAGAAGCACAGCATGCGCGCCGCCTGCTTTTCCGTTAAGGAGCCGCGTTCATACAGGGAGGCGATCCCGCGCGCGCCGGTGGGGTACCCGCCGACCGCGCTCATAAGAATGGTCGCGGCGGCGCTTCCCGGAAGCTTTAGGACCGTGCGGCAGGGGCCTTCAAATATTTTTCCAATTTTATCGGAAAGTCCGGATTTTACAATGAATACGGATAATACCATGAATGGGTACAGGGATGGAACCAGGATTTGCAGGCAGTAGCAGATTCCGTTTTTTGCGCCGGTCGCCGCTTCCGCTGGGAAAATGAGCAGCGCACACGCGGCGAGAAATGTAAGAATGAGCAGAAGGTTCTGTCTGATTTTCATATATCTACCACCGTTTCTACCATTATTCCCTGCTTATCTGAGCACTACAAAATTATATATATGCCGCCGCGCGGATATTTACGCCACCGTTCGCATAGGCTTTATGTGACAAAACGTTGAGGGCGGCGATGAGATTGGTTAAAAAAGTGAATATCCAAAAGCTGACGGCGCCGCTGAAAATGCCGTCCCATATGGAAATCAACGGGAATCAGGAAGTAATTGTAGACGGCTGCAGCGGCGTGCTTGAGTATGATACCGATGTAGTTCGGATTAAAACGGGCAAGCTGATTGTCCGCTTTTCCGGCCGTGGCCTTGTGATTAAATGCCTTACCGCAGACTCTTTGGTGGTGACGGGCTTTTTAACCGGGATTGAGTTTATTGTGTGAGGTGGAGGGATGATTTCTTTACGTCTGACGCGCTGGCTTCTGGGCTACGTGCACTTCAAAGCGCCCGGCGGCAGTTCCGAACGTTTTCTGAATTACTGCGCCCGTTCCGGAATCAATTTATGGAATATTAAGGGCGGCAGGGAATGCGAAGCCTGCGTGGCCGTTCAAAACTACCGCGACCTTCGCTCCTGCGCGCGAAAGGCGAACGCGAAGCTAAAGGTGCTGGATAAACACGGCTTTCCGTTCGCGACAAAGGGAATCCGGAAGCGCAAAGGGATTCTTTACGGTGCGGTTCTGTTTTTCCTTGTGCTGTATCTGCTTTCCATTCGTGTCTGGAGTATCGAAATTGTTGGGAATGAAACCATCCCAACCCAGCAGATCCAATTGGAGCTCACCCAGCAGGGGATAACCACCGGCACTTTGAAGTCAAGGGTGCGTCCGTTGGAGCTGCAGCAAAAGCTAATGCTGAAATTTCCGAAAATCAGCTGGATGTCGGTGAACACAAGAGGCTGCTGCGCCGAAATCCATCTTCAGGAAAAGATCGATCGGCCGCCCATAATCGAAAAGGAAAAGCAGAATTTCTGCAATATAAAAGCCTCCCGGACGGGACAGATCGTTTCCATGGAGGTTTATACAGGTACTCCGCAGGTGAAGGAAGGCGACGCCGTCGTCGAAGGGCAGCTTCTGATCAGCGGTGTGGTGGAAAATAATGCGGGCGAGGTCTCCCTTAAGCATGCGGGAGGGAAGGTGATTGCGGAAACATCACACAATTTTACTACAGAAGTCGATTTAAAACAGATGGTTAAAAAGCCGACGGGAAAGACGGTAACCAGGCGCAGCTTCTGCCTGTTTGGTGCCCGCATACCGCTGACTTTTGTTGGGAAACCGGACGCGAGCTATCAGGCGGAAGGGGTACATACCGATATAAAGCTTATGAACTCGGTTCTGCCGATTAGCATCTACGAAGAAACGTGGACGCAGGAGGAGATGCAAGCGGTTACGCTTACAAAGGAGCAAGCGGTGGCGCAGGCGCAGAAAATGATACAGGAGAAGATAAAGGGGGAACTGAAAGATGCAAAAATCATTACCTCCAGTACGACGGAAAGGATAACCGGAACAAGACTGAATTATGATTTGTTTATAAAATGTGAAGAAAATATTGCCCAAGAATCAGAAATATTAATAGAATAGAAACAATTTTTAACATTTATTGTGGTGACGAAATTGAATTGTTGTGTTATAATAAAAACAATTTATCGAGTGACATTTGCCGCCGATACTTCTTTAAGGTGATTGGATGTTTGAACAAAGGATTAATATAGACCGTATGGAGCAAGCGGTTGCCCTTTTCGGCAACTTTGACGAAAATATCAAGCTGATTGAGAAAGAGTACCATGTCAGCATCGTTGGAAGGGACAGCGAAATAAAAGTTTCTGGGGAACCGGAAGAGGTGGCTTTGGCGGTTCGCACCATCGACAGCCTTTTAACGCTGATCAACCGCGGAGAAGCATTGAGCGAGCAAAATGTACGCTACTGTATTTCGTTAGTAAACGAAGGCAGTGAGTCAAAAATTGAAATGCTTGCAGGCGACTGCATTTGCATAACATCGAAAGGGAAGCCGGTCAAGGCGAAAACGCTGGGGCAGAAAAAATACTGCAACGCGATTAAGAAAAATACGATTACGATTGGGATTGGCCCCGCAGGAACCGGCAAGACTTACCTTGCCGTGGCGCTCGCGGTAACGGCGTTCCGTGCGCAGGAAGTGAACCGTATCATCCTGACGCGCCCGGCGGTAGAAGCCGGGGAAAAACTGGGGTTTCTGCCGGGGGATCTCCAGCAGAAGGTAGACCCCTATCTGCGCCCCCTGTATGACGCGCTGTTCGATATGCTTGGAGCAGAAACGTATCAGCGGTATGTCGAGAGGGGTAACATTGAGGTGGCCCCGCTGGCATATATGCGCGGAAGGACGCTGGACGACAGCTTTATTATCCTGGATGAAGCGCAGAATACCACGCCGGAGCAGATGAAGATGTTTCTTACCCGGCTGGGGTTTAATTCGAAGATGGTCATAACGGGCGATGTAACGCAGATTGATCTGCCCGACGGCCGCAGATCCGGTTTAAAAGATGTTATTAAAATTTTACGGGATGTGGACGATATAGCACAAGTAAGGTTTAATGAAAAAGATGTTGTGCGCCATAAGCTGGTGCAGGACATAATTAAAGCATATGAAAAAAACGAGGAGGCCGGGCGTTAATTAATTATGGAAAAGATTAGAGTAATTATTGAAAACAAGCAAAAAGAAGTAAAGATTCCAACGGGCTTACGCATGCTGGTTCGCAGGTGCTGCAACGCCGTACTTAGGCTGGAAAAATTTGATTCGCCTGCAGAAATCAGCGTAACCTTTGTAAACAACCAACAGATTCAGGAGCTGAATAAACAGTACCGGAATAAGGATGTTCCAACGGATGTTCTTTCTTTCCCAATGGGGGAAAACGGTGTTTACGATATTAATCATTCCACCGGCGCAAAGATTCTGGGCGATATCGTTATTTCCATGGAAAAGGCCGTGGAACAGGCGGAGCGTTATGGGCACAGCCTTGAGCGCGAGGTAGGGTACCTTTCTGTACATTCCATGTTGCACCTTCTTGGTTACGACCATGTGAACGGTGGCATTCAAAGAGTCCATATGCGCGAAAAAGAAGAATTGGTCATGACGCAGCTTGGCCTTCCGGGAACAAGCAGTTATGTACTGGACGAGGATGAGGAATAAGGTTTGCGACTTTTTAAAAGCTTTAAATATGCTTTTCGAGGGATCGTTTACTGTGTTAACAATGAACGGAATATGCGAATACATACAGTAGCAGCGCTGTATGTATTCGTGTTTTCGCTTTTTTTCGAAATGTCGCGGACAAGCTATGCGGCGATATTCTTGGCCGTTGCCATGGTGATGGCGGCGGAACTGTTCAACACGGTGGCGGAGGAGCTTTGCGATATGAGTGCTGCCAGCTTTAACCCAGTTGTCCGTATCGTAAAGGATATGGCGGCAGGGGCGGTTCTGGTTTGTGCTGTTTTTGCCGTTGCCGTTGGAATATGCGTATTCTGGCAGCCGGCGGCCTTTTTGCAGATCTTCCAGTTTTTCACCTCAAAGCCGCTGATGCTTCTTGCGCTTGCCGTGTCCCTCGTAATTAGCATTGTCTTTATCATATCGGGTCCGACTGGAATCCGTGACCGTATCCGCAGAAAACGTGAAGAATAAGGAGAAGCACATGGTAGAGCAAACAGGGCAGAAATCGGCCTTTATCGCGATTGTAGGCCGTCCGAACGTAGGAAAATCCTCCCTTTTGAACGCGATGCTCGGGCAAAAGGTTGCGATTGTTTCCAATAAGCCGCAGACAACGCGCACGCGCATTATGGGCGTGCTGACGCAAGGGGAATATCAGCTTGTTTTTATTGACACGCCCGGCCTTTTAAAGCCGCACAACCGGCTCGGCGAGTATATGGCGCGTTCCGTAAGCGAGTCTGTTGCTGGTGTGGATGCATGCCTTTTGGTTGTGGAAGCGGGGAGAAAAACGTCCCCTGCGGATTTGACGCTGATTGAAAAATTCAAGGCGCTCCAAATGCCGGCGGTTCTTGCAATCAATAAAATCGACCTGCTGGCGCAGAAAACCGAACTGATGTCCCAGATTTCCGAGCTTTCCGCTCTCTATGAGTTTGAAGCGGTCGTACCGGTTTCCGCGATTGACGGCAACGGCATAAAGGATTTAACGGCGGAGCTGGAGAAACTTGCCATGCCCGGCGGCCATTTCTTTGAGGAAGACACGCTGACCGATCAGCCGGAACGCGTTCTGGCCGGGGAAATTATACGGGAAAAAATTCTTCGTTTGTGCAGCAAAGAGGTTCCCCACGGTGTTGCTGTTGTGGTGGAGCGGATGCATGAGCGTGGCGACAAAAGCGGCATAACCGATATCGATGCGACCATCTATTGCGAAAAAGACAGCCATAAAGGGATTATCATCGGACACGGAGGCGCGATGCTCAAGAAGGTTGGTACCCTTGCGCGCTCGGATATGGAACGCTTTTTTGACTGCAAAATCAATCTGAAATTATGGGTCAAGGTAAAAGAAGACTGGCGCAACCGCGCGGAGGTTTTGCGCAGCTTCGGCTTTGACAGCAACAGCTTTGACCAATAGCAAAAGCATATTTTTAGAGTGAAATTTGTCATTTTATGGGTATAAAACATTTATTTACCGCTCATATAAGAGGATTTAAGGCAAATACTTTGATTAGCACAATGAAAAAGGAGCGGGAAAAATGGATGAAAATACTGCATGGAATTGTTTTCAACATACGGGAAATATTAGCGATTATTTAATTTACAGCCAATGTAAGCACAATCATGAGGAAATGCAGATGCGGGAGGACTTGGATGCGAATCGAAACCAAGGGCCTGGTGATTCTGGAGAAATGCGTGGGTGAGAATGACCGCCTTGTAACCGTTTTGACGGATCGGGAAGGCGTTCTGCGCGCATTTGCCCAGCAGGCGAAAAAATTAAAAAGCAGTAAGCTTTCCGCTACGCAGCTTTTCAGCTATTCCTGCCTTTCCATTTTTAAAGGGCGGGATAAATACATAATCGATGACGCTCAGCCCATCGAAGTCTTTTTTGACTTGAGGAAAGACATTGAGCGCCTGTCCCTTGCCCAGTATTTCTGCGAGTTGGCGGGTGCGCTGGCTCCACAGGAAGCGGAGGCGGGGGATTTTTTGCGTTTAATGCTGAATTCCCTGCATTTTTTAAGTAAGGGAACACGGCCGAACGCGCTGATAAAGGCGATTGTGGAAATGCGGATGCTCTCGTTGGCGGGCTATATGCCGAATCTGGTCTGTTGTGCAGGCTGTTCGTGCTATGAAGCGGATCAAATGTTTTTTCTTCCGCGCAGCGGGCTGATTTACTGCGGGGACTGCTATCGGCCTTCCTCCGAGCAGGCGGTCGTTCTGGGCCGCGGCGCGCTGACTGGGATGCGCCACATTATTTATTCTGAGTTTGAAAAGCTTTTTTCTTTCACCCTTTCGCCAAAGGGATTAAAGGAGCTTGCAAAAGCTAGCGAATATTTTACGCTGTGTACGCTGGAACGTGGTTTTCAAACGCTTGATTTTTACCGCCAGATGAAAACGGGGCAAGAGTAACAGGAGCACAATGGAGCCGTTTTACCGGAGCTTTGCTCCCTATGCTTTTGATTCCGTCTGTTTTTTTATAAATAAAATTATTTATTAATAAAATCGAAGGAAGAACATAGAAATAAAAGAGGTACCTATGGAAGACATGCAAAAACATTACCGGTCACTTGAGCTCGATAAGATACTCAAAATGTTGGCGGGGGAAACCGCCTGCGACGATGCCGCGGAGCTCGCCTTGCAACTTTCGCCGTCCCACTCCTTAAGCGAGGTTCAGCGGCTTTTACAGGAAACGGATGAAGCCCATACCCTGATGGCCCGATTTGGCGCGCCGTCCTTCGGCGGGCTGAAAAATGTCAGCAATTCCCTGCGCAGGGCGGAAGCAGGAGGCACCCTTACGATGGCGGAGCTTTTGCGTATCGCCGGGGTTCTTCGTACGCTGCGCGGGATTGTAGATTGGCGCGCGAAAAGCGCAGGGCAGAAAACCTGCCTTGATTGGCGCTTTGATTCCCTGATGCCCAATAAATATCTCGAAGACCGTATTTTTGGCGCGATTCTTTCCGAAGAGGAGATGGCGGACAGCGCGTCCCCACAACTTGCCTCCATCCGCCGCAAAATCCGTTCCGCTTCGTCCCGTGTAAGGGAACAACTGGATCAGATGATTCATTCCACCGCCTATCAGAAATACTTGCAGGACCCGATCGTAACGTTGCGTGGAGGACGTTTTGTCGTTCCGGTCAAGGCGGAATTCCGCGGGGAAATCGCCGGGTTGGTGCACGATACCTCCGCGAGCGGCGCAACCGTATTTGTGGAGCCGATGAGCGTGGTGGAAGCCAATAACCAGGTGAAAGTCTTACAGTCGGAGGAACAGGCGGAAATCGAGCGGATTCTCGCGGAGCTTTCGGCTGAAACAGGGAATTTCGCAAGCGGCATTATCAGCGGATATCAGGCGGCGGTAGAGCTGAACCTTATTTTTGCAAAAGCGAACCTCGGTTATAAAATGAAAGCAACGTTGCCCCTTGTAAACGATAAAGGGGAAATCCTGTTAAAAAAAGCGCGCCACCCCCTGATTGACCCGAACCGCGTGGTGCCGACCGATATTGAGCTGGGAATCGGCTTTGACACCCTCGTCATCACCGGACCGAACACCGGTGGGAAAACCGTATCGCTGAAAACCGTCGGCCTTCTAACGCTGATGGCTATGTGCGGCCTGCTGCTACCCGTAGCCGAAAACAGCCGCATCTCCGTTTTTCAGAAGGTGCTGGCGGATATCGGCGACGAACAGAGCATAGAGCAGTCCCTGTCCACGTTTTCCGCGCATATGACGAATATCATTAAAGTTATCGCACAGGCGGACGAAACCAGTTTGATCCTTCTGGATGAGCTGGGGGCGGGAACCGACCCTGTCGAGGGTGCGGCGCTCGCCATGTCGATTCTGGAGGTATTGCGCAGGAAGGGTGCGCGGATTGCTGCAACCACGCATTACGCCGAATTGAAGGCCTACGCGCTGCAAACGGTGGGCGTGGAAAACGCATGCTGTGAATTTGACGTAAACACACTTCGCCCGACCTACCGCCTGCTTATCGGCGTGCCGGGGCGTTCCAACGCGTTTGCAATTTCCCAGCGCCTTGGAATGGATGAGGAAATCGTGGAGCGTGCAAAGGAACTGGTGTCCAGCGAAAACGTCCTTTTCGAAGACGTGGTGCAAAGTCTGGAAACCAGCCGCCAGAAATTGGAGGCCGAGCGCGCGCAAACCGAGAAGGTTCGCTTGGAGGCCGAGCGCGCACGGCAGGAAGCGGAGAAAATCCGCGACAGCATTCAGAAAAAAGCGGATCAGGAGCTGGAAAAGGCACACCGCCAGGCTTCCGAGCTTGTTTCTCGCACACGCGGCCAGATTGACGCATTGTTGAACGAAATGGAAGAGCTGAAAAAACAGCGCGATAAAGCGCTCAGCGCCGAACAAAAAGCAAGGCTGAAGTCCGGATTGCGCAGCCTTGAGGAAACCGCCGACCCGGTTCACAGCCGCGAGGAACAGGGCGCTTATGTCCTCCCGCGTCCGCTGAAGGTGGGCGATTCGGTTTTGATATACGATATTGACAAACAGGGAACCGTGCTGCAGCTTCCGGAAGGAAACGGGCAGAATGTGCTGGTGCAGGCCGGGATTATCCAAACCCGCGTTCCGCTTTCCAATCTTCGCCTGATCGAGAAAAAGAAAATCGCCAATAAACCGCGCAGAACGGTTACACGCAGCATGACAAGCCGGGCGGAGGCAAAGGTCACAACCGAGTGTGACCTGCGTGGGCAGACCGTCGAAGAAGCCCTTATGAACGTCGATCGGTTCATCGATTCCGCGCTGCTCAGCGGGATCGAACAGCTTACCATCATTCACGGCAAAGGAACGGGCACCCTGCGCGCCGCAGTACAGCAGCATCTCAAGCGCCATCCGAACGTGCGCGCTTTCCGCCTCGGTACATTCGGCGAAGGCGAAGCGGGCGTAACCGTTGTGGAGCTGAAGTAAGCAAGCGGGTGAGTAAGCGGCCTTGGGCGGGAATAATATTTGCGGGAGGGACTTCTATGAAGACAGCCCGAAAGCGCAGTAAAATACCGATTATCATGCTTTCCGTTTTTGTATTCCTGCTGTCCGCAGTTGGAATCGCATATGCCCTTGCGCGAAGCGACCCAAATCCGCCACTTGCCGCGGCGGAGCATACAGACGGCATTGCCGTCAGAATGATGAAGGCCGCCGTTACGGGAGAGCCTGCGCTCCTAACGGAGGAGGAAGCCAGTTTGCTCTTGTCCCGTAGCCTCACACGGGACGAAAGGATTCAGGGCGTGCGGCTTTCCATCAATGATGATCAGACGGTAAACGTCTATGTTCCCGTGCTTTACAAGCAAATGCGCCTCGGCATCAGCACCGTCGTAGCGCCCGGCTGGGACAGCGCTTCAAAACAGATAACCGCCACCGTGCAATCCGTCCGGATCGGGCGGCTGTCGGTGCCGCGCGGCTGGTTTTTGTCCCGGGTAAAAAGGGAAGTTCCGGATCGTTTTCAAGTGCAGGGCAATACCGTCTTGGTGCAATCCCCCCTGCCGAGCGGGCTTTCCCTGTCAAACGGCAATATTCTGTATCTCAGCGGCTTGTCCGTATCGGATGATGGTTTCCTTGTAAATATTACAGCGGATATGAATACCCTAAGAAATTATCTTGAGAAATTTTTAAAGCGATCGTAGGTAAAAAGGTGCGGTGCTTTTCCTCTTGACAAGCACTACGCTTTATTGTATAATGCATACCTGTAAAGCAATTAACTTTACAGGCGAATGGAGGGCGAGCTGTGACAAAAAATTTGGAAATATCGTTGCTGCTCGATTTTTACGGTGATATGCTGACGGAAAAGCAGCGCGAAGTAATTGAATGCTATTATAACGAGGATTTGTCACTCTCCGAAATTGCGGACAACCAGGGGATTACCCGTCAAGGCGTCCGCGACTCCATAAAGCGCGCGGAATTCCAGCTTCTCGACATGGAGGAGCGTTTGGGCCTTGCCCGCCGCTTCCGTGAAGTGCGTATAGGGTTGGAACAGATTCATGCAGCCGCGCAGCGCATAAAAGAGTTTAACCAACATTCCATCTATTCCAATGAACTCGAAAGGGATGCAAATCTCATATTGGAAGTTACCAAAAAGCTTTGCGAATAGGAAGGAGGGGCTCCATTGGCATTTGAAGGACTTGCCGAAAAATTGTCAGCCGCGTTTAAGCGCCTGAAATCAAAAGGAAAACTGAACGAAGCCGACGTAAAGGAGGCAATGCGCGAAGTACGCCTTGCTTTGCTGGAGGCCGACGTTAACTATAAGGTAGCAAAAGATTTTACAAACAGAGTTAGTGAGCGCGCCGTCGGCGCCGAAGTTATGGAAAGCCTGACGCCGGCGCAGATGGTGATTAAGATTGTCAACGAGGAACTGACCGCTCTGATGGGTGGGAGTGACGCGAAGATTGCCAGCCCTTCTTCTCCGCCGACCATCCTCATGCTCTGCGGCCTGCAGGGCTCCGGTAAAACCACCCATGCGGGTAAGCTTGCGGTAATGCTGAAAAAGAAGGGGCACCGCCCCCTCCTTGTCGCGTGCGATATTTACCGCCCCGCGGCGATCAAACAGCTGCAGGTTGTCGGCGAAAAAGCGGGCGTTCCCGTTTTTGAAATGGGAACCGAAAAGCCGGTGGAAATCTGTAAAGCCGCCATTCGCCACGCAAAGGATTACGGAAACGATATGGTGTTGATTGATACCGCCGGTCGTTTGCAAATCGACGAAGTATTGATGAACGAATTAAAAGATATCAAGAGTACGATTTCCCCGCATGAAATCCTACTGGTGGTGGACTCCATGACAGGGCAGGAAGCGGTCAATGTTGCGAAAACTTTTGATGATATGCTTGATATCACCGGCGTTATCTTGACGAAGCTGGACGGCGACACCCGCGGCGGCGCGGCGCTTTCCGTACGCGCTGTAACAGGGAAGCCGATTAAATTTATCGGTACCGGCGAAAAATTGCAGGATCTTGAGGTGTTCCACCCCGACCGCATGGCTTCGCGAATCCTTGGCATGGGCGATGTCCTGTCCTTGATTGAGGACGCGCAGAGCAAGCTGGATCAGAAGGCTGCGGAGAAAACGGCCCAGAAGCTGATGCAGAACAAGTTCGACTTCAACGATCTGCTGGATCAGCTTATGCAGGTAAAAAAGATGGGGCCGCTAAAAAATGTGCTTTCCAAGCTGCCGGGAATGGAAAAGCAGTTGAAGGATGTGGATATTGACGACCGGGAAATGGACCGTATCGCCGCCATTATCCTTTCCATGACGCCGGAGGAGCGTAGCAAGCCCTCAATTATCAATCCTTCCCGGAAAAGGCGCGTGGCCGCCGGAAGCGGTATGAAGGTGGAGGACGTTAACCGGCTTTTAAAGCAGCTTGAGCAGATGCAGAAGCTGATGAAGCAGCTAAAAGGCCGCGGCAGACGCCGGTTCCCCGGAATAGGTATGCCGTTTTAAGCTGAATTCATCCAAGAAGGAATTTTTGGTGAAGATATTTTATCAATTCATGGAGGTGAAACATTATGTCCGTTAAGATCAGATTACGCAGAATGGGTGCAAAAAAAGCTCCTTTCTATCGCATAGTTGTTGCAGATTCCCGTTTCCCGCGCGATGGTCGTTTTATCGAGGAAATCGGTTACTACAATCCGTTGGAGCAACCTGCTGTTGTAAAGGTTGACGCCGAAAAGGCCAAGAAATGGATTGCAAACGGTGCGCAACCAACAGATACCGTAAAAGCTCTTTTAAAGAGCAACGGTGTACTGTAATCGCGGAGGGTTAATCATGAAAGAACTGCTGGTTACAATCGCACAGGGGCTTGTCGAAGATCCGTCTGCCGTTAGTGTGGACGTTGACGAACCCAAAGAGGATGGTACCGTTGTTTATCACCTCCATGTTGCTGAAGACGACATGGGTAGGGTGATCGGAAAGCAGGGGCGCATTGCCAAGGCGATCCGCACGGTTATGCGCGCTGCCGCGACCCGTAACAACGGTAAGGTATCCGTTGAGATTGACTAAGTATGAAACAGGGCTGCAACCGCTTTTTTGTTGCGGCCCCGCTTTGTAGGAATTAAAACCCTAAAATTATGGCAGAGTAGAATTTTGAGCGTTAAGTGCCGCCTGAACGGGGAGTTGTCAGGTGGACGAAAAGGAAACTTGCGGTTCAAAATTCGCATCCCGCTGCTGCATACTTTGAGGGAAAGCCTCTTTTATGTAGCAGAAAAAAACATGAAGGAGGCTTTTTAATGTATACTTTTTTTCAGTCTGTAAAACAATCCGCTGAAGAATTGAAAAATGCGTCAACCATTGCCGTCTGCGGCTTGCTGATTGCTTTAAATGTGGTGCTTGGCCTTTTTTCCATTGTTATATCCAATGTGCTGCAGATTCGCTTTTCGTTTCTTGCAATTGCGGTATCGGGCGCTCTTTATGGTCCTTTGGTGGGCGGTATTGTTGGCGCCGTGAGCGATCTGGTGAATTTTGTTGTCCGCCCGACGGGACCGTTTATCCCGGGTTTCACCCTGGATGCGTTTTTAACCGGATTTATCTATGCGCTGGTTCTTTATAAAAAGAAGATAACCGTAAAGCAGGTTTTTGCAGCGAATACGGTTGTAATGCTTGTGATTAATATTTTCCTTTCTACCATTTGGCTTTCGCTTGCGTACGGGAAGGCTTTTTATGCCATTGTTTCCGCACGAATTATAAAAAATCTGATTATGCTTCCGATTAATACCGGTATGCTATATGTCGTGATTCGCTTTATTGAAAAAGTTCCAAGCTTTCGTTTTGGAAAGCAGAGGAGATAACGGCGGAAGGCATAAACAGGCAATAGAATTGTGGAGGTCATTATGCTGCATCAGTTTTTAGAAGCGGGAAAGGTCGTGGGCACCCATGGCCTTCACGGCGAACTCCGGGTCGATCCGTGGTGCGATTCCGCCGCGTTTTTGACGGGGTTTAAAAGGCTGTATTGGGATAAGGGCGCAAAAGAAGGGCTTGTTGAATCTTCACGCGTTCATAAAAATCAGCTTTTGCTGAAGCTGAAAGGGATCGATACCGTTGAACAGGGCGATACGCTGCGCGGAAAGGTGCTTTATATCCGCCGTGAGGACGCGAAGCTGGATGAGGGTTCTTATTTTATGCAGGATCTGATCGGCATGGATGTGTACGATGCCGATACCTTTATTTACTACGGTACGCTGACCGATATTCTTCAAACCGGTGCAAACGACGTTTATCAGATTACTTCGGTAGATAAGAAGAATTATTTGATTCCTGCTATACCGGATGTAATCATTCATGTTAATTTAGAAGGCGGTAAAATGCAAATCCGGCCGCTTAAGGGGATTTTTGACGATGCGGATTGACTTTCTAACTCTTTTTCCCGATATGTGCGAAGCGGTAATGTCCGAAAGCATTATCGGACGTGCCCGTAAAAAAGGCGCAATCGAAGTGCATTGCCACCAAATCCGTGATTTCGCATATGATAAGCATAAACGGGTCGATGACGCCCCCTTCGGCGGCGGAAAGGGGATGCTCCTGATGGCGGAGCCGATCGCCCTCTGCATCGATAACCTGATTGAGGAACTGGGGGAAAAGCCGCATCTGGTGTATATGTCCCCGCAGGGGAAAACCCTGACGCAGCAGCGGGTAAGGGAATTGGCGGAATATCCGAACCTTGCTTTGCTTTGCGGGCATTATGAAGGAATAGACGAACGCATTATTGACCAGTATGTGGATGAAGAAATCTCGATTGGGGATTATGTTGTTACTGGCGGGGAGCTTCCTGCGCTCGTTCTGGCGGATGCGGTCTGCCGCATGATCGACGGGGTGCTTTCGGGTGCGGAATGTTATCAGGAAGAAAGCCATTTCCATTCGATTTTGGAGTACCCGCAGTATACCCGGCCGGCTGTTTGGAGAGGAATCAAGATACCGGAGGAGCTTGTTACCGGGCATCATGAAAACGTGCGCAAATGGCGCAGGCAGCAGTCGTTAATCCGTACCGCTTTAAAGCGCCCGGAATTACTGGAAGCGGCGGATTTGACAGAAGAAGACTATAAGTTTTTATCTGATTTTCAGGAAAAATTGAAAAATATGGGAGATAAAAAAGCTGAAATCGAATAAAATGGAAGATCGTCATAGCAAAGGGGCCAAAAGTTTTCAACAATAACAGCATATTGCACAAAGCAAGACCAAACATAAACGTTCCGATTCGGTCATCAATCCAAAGTTTTTTTATTTTGTTGACGGTTAACCGAATTGTGCTATAATAGCCTTGAATCTTAAAACTTAGCTAATAATGTTAGGCGGAATGGATTTTCTGTTAGGAGTGAATAAGTAATGTGTGTTAAAGAAGTTCTGGTCCAGAATCAGGTGGGACTCCATGCCCGTCCGGCGACTTTCTTTATCCAAAAAGCAAATGAGTTTAAATCCTCCATTTGGGTTGAAAAAGAAGAAAGACGTGTGAATGCGAAAAGCTTACTGGGTGTATTATCTCTTGGAATCGTCGGCGGAACCACCATCCGGATTATTGCAGATGGTACGGACGAAGAAGAAGCTGTAAATAGCCTTGTAGAATTGGTAGAGTCCGGCTTCACCGAGTAATTTTTCCGACAAATAGCACCGCTTAGTCAGCGGTGCTTTTTTTGTATTGTTATCCTCGAGGGAGAATGTAATGACCGATCATGAAAAACATATAAAAGAGCTGCGCAAGCGTGCCATGCGGCTTCCCATGAATCCGGGCGTTTATATTATGCACGATAAAACCGGAAAGATTATTTATATCGGCAAGGCAAAGGCGCTAAAAAACCGGGTGAGCCAGTACTTTGGCTCGGAAAAGAACCATGACAAAAAGGTGCGCCGCATGGTCGCGAATGTCGAGTATTTTGAATATATCCTTACGGACAGCGAATTTGAAGCCCTTGTTTTGGAATGCAGCCTGATCAAGCAGCATATGCCCAAATACAATATTCTGCTAAAGGACGACAAGGGGTATCATTATATTAAGGTAACCGCGGGCCCGTGGCCGCGGATATCCGAGGCAAAGCAGATTGCCGACGACGGCGCGCGCTATATCGGCCCCTACGTCAGTTCGTGGGCGACGAAGCAATCCGTGGATGAAGCGCTGAAAATTTTCAAGCTGCCGACCTGTACTCGGAAATTTCCGCAGGATATCGGGAAGGCAAGACCCTGCCTGAACTATTATATTAAGCAGTGCTGCGCGCCTTGCCGCGGGAAAATTTCCGAAGAGGAATACAATGAAGGCGTTGAGGAAGCGATTGACTTTCTGCGCGGCGGCAGCGCGCAGTGCGTGCGGCAGCTCACCCAGAAAATGGAGGAGGCTGCCGAAGCGATGGAATTCGAACGCGCGGCAAGAATCCGCGACCGCCTTGCGGCGATTAAACGGATGGGCGACCGCCAAAAGGTTGTTGCCACGCGCGTGCCGGAGCAGGATGTGATCGCGCTGGCACAGGGAGCGGGGACAAGCTGCTTTGAGGTTTTCCGCTTTTTGGACGGACGCCTTTGCGACCGGGAAACCTTTTTAGTGGGGGAAACGGGAAATCCGAAGGCCGCCCGCGGCGAATTCATCGAGCGCTACTATTCCATGCGGGACCGTGTTCCTCCGCGTATCTGCCTGGACGGGGTAGCCGAGGGAATGGAGCTGTTAAGGGACTGGCTTTCGCAAAAAGCGGGAAGGAAAGTGGTTCTGTCCGTTCCGCAGAAAGGCGAGCAGGCGAAGCTTGTGGAAATGTGCCGCAACAACGCCGCCGAGCAGGTGGCGCAGGCAACGGGGCGCACCGTGCGCGAAGCGTCGGCTCTGGATGAACTGGGACGGCTACTTGGAATGGAAAAACCGCCGATTTATATTGAATCGTATGATATATCAAATCTGGCGGGAAGCGAAAATGTGGCGGGTATGGTCGTTTTTGAAAACGGTAGGCCTTTAAAATCCGCTTACCGGAAATTTAAAATAAAAACGGTCGAAGGACAGGATGATTACGCCTCTATGCATGAAGTCATGGAACGGCGTATCCGTGAATATTTTGATGCGCAGGGGAAGAATATATCCGACGGTTTCGGAAGGCTGCCCGATTTGATTCTGCTGGACGGCGGTCAGGGTCAGGTGAGCGCGGTAAAACCCGTGCTGGAAGCCGCCGGCCTGCAAATCCCGCTTTTCGGGATGGTAAAGGACGACAAGCACCGGACGAGGGCGATCGCCTTTGACGGTGGGGAAATCGCAATTCATTCCAACCGGAAGGCTTTTACGCTGGTTTCTTCCATTCAGGAGGAGGTTCACCGGTTTGCCATCGGATACCACCGACAGACGCGGAAAAAATCCACGATTTCTTCCACTTTGACTTCAATTGAAGGGATCGGCCCTTCGCGGGCAAAGGCGCTTCTAAGGCATTTTAAGATGATTACAGCAATCAAAAATGCGGATTTGGAAGAACTTTGCGCTGTGCCGGGCATGACGAAACCGGCTGCGCAAAAAGTGTACGATTCTTTCCACCCGGAAGCGGAAAAAAGTTGACACAGCGGCGGTGAAATGGGATAATATCGGATATAAAGTTGTATTATGCAATTTAAGGAGTTTTTATAAATGAGAGTAATAACCGGACTGGCGCGCGGGAAACGGTTGACCACGCCGGAGGGGGAGGATATCCGCCCCACGCCCGAAAGAGTGAAAGAAGCATTGTTCAGCGCTATACAGTTTGAAATTGAAGGGCGGCGGGTTCTGGACCTTTTCGCGGGAACCGGCCAGCTTGGCATTGAGGCGCTGAGCCGCGGCGCGAGGGAAGCGGTGTTTGTCGATGCAAATAAAAACTCCCTTGCCGTAGTGCAGAAGAACCTTGAAAACACGGGCCTGCTTGAAAGCGCCCATATAAAAAATATGGATTTTGCTTCGTTTTTAATGCAGAATGAGGAACCTTTTGACATAGCGTTTCTCGACCCGCCGTATCGTACCGGCCTTTTACAGCGTGCGCTGCCCATGGTAGCCGGCCGTATGAACAAGGGCGGAATCATTATCTGTGAGTATCCTTGTGATGACGACATACCCGAAACGGCAGGAGAATTTGTTCGGGGACGTAGCTACCGCTATGGAAAAATCCAGATAACATTCTACAGACATAAGGACGTGACCTCACAATGAAAACAGCAATTTGCCCGGGCAGCTTCGATCCGGTTACATTAGGCCATTTGGACATTATCAATCGGGCACGTAAAGTCTTTGACAAAACCATTGTCGCCGTTCTTGTAAACCCTGAAAAACATACCATGTTTACGGTGGACGAGCGTATTGCTCTTCTGAAAAAGTGCACCAAGGATATGGACGATGTGGAAGTCGTCGGGTTTGACGGCCTGTTGGCCGATTACGCACGGGAGCGCGGGGTAACGGCGATTGTAAAAGGTTTGCGGGCGCTGTCGGACTTTGAGTATGAATTTCAGCAGGCGCTGACCAATAAGAAATTGAATCCGAATCTTGAAACCATGTTTTTAACCACGAATTCGGAAAATATGTTTTTAAGCTCCAGTATTGTAAAGCAGATTGCATGTTTCGGCGGCGATATTTCTAACTTTGTGCCGGACTGCATCTTGGACGATATTAAAAAACGTTTATACGCAGGGGGAGGAAAAACGAATGAGTGAGCTAAACACGGAAGAATTGCTTGACGAACTGTATGAAATGGTTGAAAAGGCATGGAGTTTTCCCCTTAGCCGCGGACGTGCGGTTCTCAACGCAGAAGAAGTAAGGCAAATCCTCGATGAAATCCGCAGCAGCCTTCCTCAGGAAATCCGCCAGGCGCGGGCAATCTGCGCGGATCGCGCCCAGATTATCGCTGATGCGAAGCGCGAGGCGGAAACTATTGTCCGTGTTGCGGAAGAACGGGCTAAGGCTATGGTGAATCAGGATGAAATTGTGAAGCAGGCGCAGCAGAAAGCAAACGATATCCTTAGTCAGACGCAGGCAAGGTGCCGCGAAATGCGGAAAGCCTCCAATGATTACATAGACGACCTGATGAAGCGTACGGACGACGGTCTTTCTGCCAACCTTGCGGAGCTTCGCCAGACACGCCAGAACATCAAAGCGTCGCAGCGGTCAGGTCAAAATTAACAAATGTTTTGTCGTTTTTTGCAAAGCACACCACAAGATCTTGTGGTGTGCTTTTTATTTCTTCAAAATAAGTAAAAGCGTGAAAAATCAAGGGAAATTGGTAATAATAATCAAAAAATAAATAGTTGCAATTATTCAATAAATACGTTATAATCAAAACACAAGTGGTGAAAGGTGGGGACAAGTAGCACAATGTGGGTAATATGACATGTTGCGCTATTGCTCGGTAAGTGGCTTGCTATGTTGATCGGTGAGTACCAACATAATATTGACACGAAGGGCCGTGTGATTGTTCCGGCCAGATTCCGTGAGGATCTGGGCGAGCATTTTTATATCACAAAGGGTCTGGACGGTTGCCTTTTTGTTCTTCCGCCCGAAGAGTGGGCAAAGCTTCAGGATAAGGTAAAAGCGATGCCGATTTCCAAAGCAAGGGGTCTTCAGCGCTTCTTCTTTTCCGGTGCGGCGGAGGCTGAGCCGGACAGGCAGGGCCGCATCCTGATTCCGCAGGTATTGCGTGAGCACGCGAATCTTACCAAGGACGTAACCTTCATCGGGGCTTCCAGCCGGGCGGAAATTTGGGATACCGGTCGCTGGAACGAATTCAATTTGAACTTAACAGAAGAGAGCATAGCCGAAGCAATGGATATGCTTGAACTGTAAACAGGCGATATTATGGAATTTCAACACAAACCGGTACTGTTTGACGAAACAATCCAAAGTTTGGCGATTCGTCCGGACGGGATTTATATTGACGGTACAGCCGGTGGGGGCGGGCATTCCAAGGCCATTGCGGACAAGCTCACAACGGGCAGGCTCCTGTCCATTGATCAGGATCCGGATGCCATCCGCGCGGTTACCAAAAGATTGAAAAACAATCCCTGTTCTACGGTTTATCAGGCGAATTTTTCCGAGATGGCCGAAGTGGCGGAGAAGCTTCATTTGGTTCCCGTCGACGGTGTTCTCTTAGACATAGGCGTTTCTTCCTATCAGCTTGACAACCCGGAGCGCGGGTTTTCCTACCATAGCGACGCGCCGCTGGATATGCGGATGAGCAAGCAGGGCGTTTCCGCCAGGGATTTGGTGAATACCCTTACGTGGCAGGAACTGGCGCAGATCATCAGCCGCTATGGCGAAGATAAAAATGCGCGCAGCATTGCAAAGGGTATTGTTAAGGCAAGGGAACATGCGCCGATTGAAACAACGCTGCAGTTGGCGGAAGTGATTAAAGCTTCCGTTCCGGCGGCGGTAAGGCGGGAGCAGGGACATCCCGCGCGCAAGACCTTTCAAGCGCTGCGGATTGCGGTGAATGGGGAACTGGACAGGCTGTCACAGGGATTGGACGCCGCGTTTTCCATTTTAAAACCGGGCGGAAGGCTTGCAGTTATTACTTTCCATTCGTTGGAAGACCGTATTGTAAAACAGAGAATGGCTTCGTGGTGCACGGGGTGCACATGTCCGCCGGATTTTCCGGTTTGCGTGTGCGGGAAAAAGCCGCAGGCGGAGCTTCTTTATAAAAAGGGTCTGGCACCATCGGAGGCGGAGTTGGAACAA
This sequence comes from Caproiciproducens galactitolivorans, assembly GCF_004768785.1. GTDB lineage: Bacteria > Bacillota > Clostridia > Oscillospirales > Acutalibacteraceae > Caproiciproducens > Caproiciproducens galactitolivorans. Next base: position 11,049 of record NZ_SRMQ01000011.1, on the reverse strand, counting down.
AATCCGCGCAGCCGAAGCGCAAGGCTCCGGGTTTGCATCAAACTGTAAATACGAATATTCAGACAAGGGAGTGGAAGTATGGCTGCATCAAACAGCAACGGGGCTTATGATTTTGCGTTATTTGAGCCAAAGCGGCAGCAGGAGGCGCCGCGGAAAAAAGACAATATCATAGAGATTCCTAAGGAAAAACTGGAACAAAACCGCAAAACCGGGGCAAAGCCGTTCCGGGCCGTATCTTATTTCCTTGCTTTGACCGTTATGCTCGGGATTGTCGGTACATATGTTTACGGCCAGGTACAGCTCACCGAATTAACAGACAACCTGAACGCAGCGGCAAAAACGCTGAGCGAAAGTGAAAGCGTGTACACACAGACGCAGATGAAGGCGAATTCAAAGCTTTCCCTTGAAACGGTGGAAAACTATGCAACCGGGAAACTCGGATTGCAAAAAATAGCACAAAATCAGGTGGAACCGATCTCCCTTTCCAAAGGGGATAAAATACAGGTCCTTGAGAGTGACGCCGGGGAAAACTGGCTTTCTTCCATTTGGAATGCGATCCGGCATTTGTTGTCATAAAAAAAATAGTTGATCAATAAGTATTACTACCCGAATTCGAGAGATGTTCGGTTAGGCATGCGATAAGGGAGAGTTGAGAGCGAATCTTAACTCTCATTTTTGTAACGCAATGTATTTGGAGGAAAGAAAATGTCAAAAGGCACAACAATACGAATGTGGCGCCGCACTATTTTTGTGCTGCTGGCTTTGATCATCGTTGGTTTTGGCGCAATTGTATTCAGCCTGGCAAGGCTGCAGCTTGTGGAAGGCTCCAGCTTGCAGACGCGCGCAGTTGACCAGCAACTGAAGGACACCGTTTTCAGCGCACAGCGGGGAACAATTTATGACTGCAATATGAAGCCGCTTGCCGAAAGTGCCAGCGTTTGGAAGGTTGTGCTGGAACCCGCGTTTATAACGGATAAAAACCGCGAGGTGATTGCGGAAGGGCTTTCTAAAATCTTAGGAATGGATAAAAACGAAATCATCAAGCGCAGCATGAAGAAAACCTACTATGATGAATTAAAACGGAAAGTGGAAACCGACGTAAAAGACCAGATTATCAAATTTAAAGTTGAGCATAAAATTGACAACGGGATACGTTTAATCGAAGATTTTAAAAGGTATTATCCCTATGGGGAATTTGCGGCTTCTGTTCTTGGTTTCACAGGAACGGACAATCAGGGTTTGTACGGCCTTGAAAAGCAGTATGACAGCTATTTGACCGGTGTGCCGGGAAAACTGGTCACTGCAAAAAACGCAATCGGAACGGATATGCCATTTCAGTATGAACAAAAGGTGAATGCTCAGAACGGCAACAGCCTTGTCCTTACCATTGACGAGGTCGTACAGCATTTTTTGGAAAAGAACCTTGAAGAAGGCGTAAAAGAAAATAAGGTTGGAAACCGCGCCTGCGCGATTGTTATGAATGTGAAAACGGGCGCAATTCTCGGTATGGCGGTCAAGGGGGATTTTGACCCGAACAACCCGTTTGCAATTGCTGATAAGGAAGAAGCGGCGAAAATTGCCGCTATGCCGGATGGCGATGCGAAAAAAGCCGCTTTGAAAGCCGCGCAGGAAAAGCAATGGCGGAATAAATCCATCAGCGATACCTATTACCCCGGTTCCGTTTTTAAAATGATTACGGGTTCAGCCGCCATGGAAGAAGGTATTGTCAACGAAAATACGCCGTTTTTCTGCAACGGGTCGATTAAAGTTGCTTCCGAAACAATCCATTGCTGGCGTTCCTACGGTCATGGAAGTGAGACTTTTGTACAAGGCTTATGCAATTCCTGCAATCCGGTTTTCATCCAGATCGGTGAAAAACTAGGACCGCAGAGATTTTTTAAATATTTCTCCGCCTTTGGCTTCACAAGCAAAACGGGCATAGACCTTCCCGGCGAGCCGCTGCGGACGATTTACTATACGCCCGAACAATTGAACCCGGTTGAACTCGCGACCGAATCGTTCGGGCAGAACTTCAGTATTACGCCGATTCAAATGATTACGGCAATCGCCGCGGTTTCCAACGGTGGTTACCTGGTGCAGCCCCATGTCGTCAGTCAAATTCTGGACGAAGACGGGAACATTGTTAAAACGGCGGACACAACGCCCAAACGCCAGGTGATTTCGGCGGATACTTCCGCCCGCATGTGCAAAATTCTACAGTTGAACGCTACCATCGGCACGGCGAAAAACGGTTACCTGCCGGGGTACCGCATTGGTGGAAAAACAGGGACCTCCCAGAAAATGGACGTTAAGCAGAAGACGGGCGTTATGCAGTACATCGCTTCGTACGGAGGTTTTGCTCCGGCGGATGATCCCCAGATTGCCATGCTAGTGTTTTTCGACGAACCGCATGGAGGCAGTTACTACGGCGCAGCCGTAGCGGGGCCTGTCTTTGCAAAGACAATGGAGGAAATCCTTCCGTATCTCGGCGTGCAGCGAAAATATACCGACAGCGAATTGGCAAAGCTCGACGTAAAAGCGCCGGATGTCGTCGGAAAAACGATTGACGAGGCAAAATCCATACTCAATAAGCAGAAGCTTACGCCGAAGATTTACGGCAGCGGATCGAAAATTGTTTCCCAGGTGCCGGAGTCCGGTAAAACCATACCCCAAAACGGCACAATGGTACTCTTCACAGATGAGAAAAGCTCGGATACAATAGTGACGGTTCCAAAACTCACCGGAATGTCGCTTGCAGCGGCAAATAAGACGGCGGCAAACGCCGGGCTGAATATCAGTATTACCGGTGCGGCGCTGACCGGAACGAATCCGGTTTCCAACTCGCAGAGCATTGCCGCGGGAACCAAGGTACCGCCGGGCACGGTAGTCGTGGTTGGCTTTATTGAGCCGAACCAGGTTGAGTAGAAGGATAAAGGAGATGGCCGCATGGAAAATCTTCATTCTGTCAAAAAACAGATTGCTGTAAGTGATAAAAAGGGGAATACTTTATCCATACTGAATGCGATTCTGGCGTTTTGCGGAAGGGAGAATTACATCGCGCAGCCCGCCGGAGAACCTGCCATGGAAAACACACAGCCGGCGGTGCTGCTTCTTTGCGGCGCGGATGACATTCCTTCCGCTTCCGGCTTTGCGGCCTGTGTGGCGGAATACAGTTTGTCCGCCCTGCCGGAAGTGGCTGAGTATCATCCGATTACGTATTCCGTTTCCAGCGATAACGCGGATTTCACCGCCAGAAATATTCGGAAAACGCCGGAGGGATTTGCCGCGTTTGAAATCATCGGCGTGGGGGTTATCGGCCGGGCGCGGCTTTCTTCGCCGACGCTAGAACCGGTCGGCGACGCCCTTGCGGCTTCTGTTGCGGCGATTACTGCGGGAATCTCTTTTGCAGATGTGCTTGAGGCTTTAAACAACATTCATCTTGAAAGAGAAATGCTTGAAAGAATATGATATAATAAAAAACAAGTCCGTTCCGGCTTGGCGGGCAACAACAACTAAAGGTGGAGTTAGAATATTATGAATTTGTTTTGGACTGCGTTAGCAGCCGTGCTTTCTTTCGCAATTACTGCAATTATCGGGAAGTGGATGGTGCCTTTCCTTCACAAAATCAATTTTGGACAGACGATTCGTGAAGTGGGTCCCAAATGGCACAGCAAAAAGAACGGAACACCAACCATGGGCGGCTTTATGTTTATCATAGGAATTGCGGTAGCGATTCTCCTTTGCGTGCCGATGTATTATACGTATACAAAACAGAATTCGCTTGCCATGCTGATGCGCACGAAGATATTCGGCGGTTTATTAATGGCGGTCGCTTTCGGCGCGGTTGGCTTTTTCGACGATTACATAAAGGTTGTGAAAAAGCGTAATTTGGGCTTAAATGTGCGGCAGAAGCTGGTCCTGCAATTTTTGATTGCGGCGGCATACCTCTATTCGCTGTATCTTGCAGGGGGTACTGCCGTAACGCTGATTCCCTTCTGGGGCAGCGTGAACCTTGGCATCTGGTACTGGATAATTGCGTTTTTTGGCATTGTCGGAATGGTGAACGCCGTCAATTTTACGGATGGAATCGATGGCCTGAACGCGACAGTAACGTTTTTTGTATGCTTGTTCTTTATGCTGCTTTCCGGCATGATGGGCGTAAACGCTTTGAGTATCTTCGCGGCGGCGTCTGCGGGTGGCTGCCTTGGTTTCTTAATCTGGAATTTTAATCCGGCAAAGGTGTTTATGGGCGATACGGGCTCGCTGTTTTTGGGCGGTATTGTCTGCGCGCTGGGCTTTGGCCTGAACCTGCCGATTTTGATTTTGCCCCTTGGTATCGTCTATATCTGCGAAATCCTCTCCGTTGTTTTGCAGGTTTCGTATTTTAAGGCTACACATGGAAAAAGACTGTTTAAAATGAGCCCGATCCATCATCATTTTGAGCTTTGCGGCTGGAGTGAAATCAAAATCTGCAGGGTGTTCGCGCTGGTGACGGTCGTGTTTGGCATTTGTTCCGCATTACTTGTTTATTACGGGTTTTAAGCTTGAATATTTCCACAATATATGCGAAGGATATCCATAGAAAGAGCGCTATATTGTTGCTGCTTCCATTTTTTATGACAAATTTTTCGCATCAATATGTTTAAATTCGTTTTGACAATTACCCTGATGCACTGAAAGGGGGACAAAAATGGCAGGAAGAAAAACAAAAAACGATACGGCCCCCCGTGTTACAAAGCAAGATGAATCGAAAACAAAGGGAATCCGGAAAAAGTTCAAGGTCTTTTCCGTGCGTTCCGGATTAGATATGCCTTTTCTGTTTTTGGTATTAACCCTGTTGATTATCGGTTTGATTATGCTTTTTTCAGCGAGCTTTGCAAATGCGCTTTACCGCCACGGCAGCAGCTATTTCTTTATCAGCCGCCAAGCGTTCTTCGCGGTCATCGGTGTTGCGGCTATGATTGCGATTTCCTATTTCGATTACCATCATTTGCATAAATTTGCGATTCCCATACTCTTGTTTTCCTATATGATGCTCGTGCTCGTGCTGTTCATGAGACCGATCAGCGGTGTGCACCGTTGGATCAGCCTTGGGCCGCTTGGCCAGTTTCAGCCCTCGGAGCTTGCCAAATTTGCGTTAATCCTGGTGTTCGCCCATTTGATTTCCCTGAACTTTAAACGGATGGATACCTTTCGGTACGGTGTTTTGCCGTACATACTCATTTTGGGTTCCATGACAGGGCTGATGGTGCTCGAGCCGCATGTTTCGGCGACTGTTATTTGTGTTATGCTTGCGGCTGTAATGCTCTTTATCGGCGGGGTGCGGCTTCGCTGGTTCGGTCTTGCCTTTGGCGGGGCGGGAGCGGCGGTTGCTTATCTTGTTCTGTTTACAAAAAAATTCAGCTATGCCAATGACCGTATTGTTGCCTGGCTTGACCCGTTTTCCAATGCGAGCAGGGCGATTATGGAAGACACCTGGCAAACCCGCCAGTCGCTTTACGCCATCGGTTCCGGTGGCCTGCTCGGCCTTGGGCTGGGGCAGTCCAGACAAAAGTATCTTTACCTTCCAGAGCCGCAGAACGATTTTATTTTTGCTATTGTCTGTGAGGAACTGGGCTTTATTGGCGCGCTGATTATCATTATCCTGTTTGCAATGCTTGTCTGGCGCGGAATCAATATTTCGCTAAAGGCAAAGGATAAGTTTGGCATGCTTCTTGGAATCGGCTTGGTTGTACAGGTCGGATTGCAGGTTGTTTTAAACATCGCCGTTGTGACAAATACAATTCCGAATACCGGGATCAGCTTGCCGTTTTTCAGTTACGGGGGTACCTCGCTGGTTCTGCTGTTGGCGGAGATGGGTATAGTGCTTTCCATCTCGCGAACGTCGGCGATCGAAAAAACTTAGCTTCGTTGAAGGGTTTTCAAAATAGCCAAGACCTGGCAGCGGAGGCAAAAGGGGATTTATTATGAGAATTTTATTTGCAGGCGGCGGCACCGCAGGGCATATCAACCCGGCGCTCGCCATCGCGGGCTATGTGTGCGAAAAGGAACCGGATGCACAAATCCTTTTCATCGGGGCAAAGGGCGGTATGGAGGAACGTTTGATTCCCGCCGCGGGCTTCTATTTTAAAAGCATTACCATCTCCGGTTTTCAGCGCAAGCTCAGCCTGAAAAACGTGAAAAGAAATATCGGGACGATTGTCCATATTGTTACTTCCAGCATAGAAGCACGTAAAATGATCCGTGACTTTCAGCCGGATATCTGCATAGGTACTGGCGGCTATGTGGCCGGTCCGGTTCTCCGCGAAGCAATGAAGATGAAGATACCGGCGCTTATCCATGAACAAAACGCCTATCCGGGCATTACCAATAAAATGCTTTCCAAGAATGCGGATAAAACTATGCTCGCCGTTGCGGACGCACAGAAATTCCTTGCCCCTTCAGCGAAATGCGTGTTAACTGGGAATCCGGTGCGCCAGGCGGTTATCCGCGCGGACCGTGAAGCGTGCCGCAAAGCGCTTGGTCTGGACGACCGGCCGCTGATCCTTTCTTTCGGCGGAAGTCAGGGCGCGCGCAAAATCAACGAGGCGATGGCCGAACTGCTGGTGAAAAGCGCCAAAACCGGCCGTTTCCAGCATATTCACGGGTACGGCCAGTGGGGAGGTTGGTTCCCTGATTTGCTGAAGGAGAAAGGCGTGAACCTTTCGGAACGTCCCAATATAGATGTTCGGGAATATATTCATAATATGCCGGAATGCCTTGCCGCAGCCGACTTGGTTATCTGCCGCGCAGGTGCGATTACGCTGAGCGAATTGCAGGCACAGGGAAAGGCTTCGATCTTGATTCCGTCGCCAAATGTTGCGGAAAATCATCAGTATCACAACGCAATGGCAATGGTTGACCGCCATGCGGCGGTAATCCTTGAGGAAAAAGACCTTTCCGGAGCGGCTCTTTGCAAATTGGTCGATGAGCTGTTCGAAAATCCGGACACGATTCGATCGCTTGGAAAAAACGCCCGCGCAATGGCAATTCTGGATGCCAATCAGCGGATTTATAAAATTATCAAAGAGGTGCTGGCAGGGAACTGACAAAGCAATCACCGCAATGCCAGAAGCCGCATAGTATGGCATTAGACTATGTGGGGGTGTTGCTATGTCAGAACTTTTTATACAGGGACCAAACAAACTCTCAGGGGAAATTTGTATTCACGGTGCAAAAAATAGCACATTACCGCTTATGGCGGCCTCATTGCTCTGTGACAACGAGTGCATACTACATAATTGTCCTGTTTTGTCGGATGTAGACACATCTTTGAAAATTTTGCGCTATCTGGGGTGCAGGGTACAGCGTTCGGGGAACGATGTCGCGATTGATCCCTCGAGCGCGGATCAATGTAAAATCCCGGATAGCCTGATGCGTGAAATGCGATCTTCGATTATTTTTTTGGGTGCGATTGTAAGCCGCATGGGTAAAGCTGAGCTTTCTTTCCCAGGTGGCTGTGAACTGGGGCCGCGGCCGATCGACCTCCATCTTTTGGCTCTAAGGAAGATGGGTGTCATTATTGAGGAGGATCACGGGTGTCTGAAATGCAGCGCGCCGGACGGCGTAAAGGGCACCTGTATCAATCTTTCTTTCCCGAGTGTAGGCGCAACGGAAAATATTATGATCGCAGCCAGCTGCGCAAAGGGAACAACCATCATTACCAATGCGGCGCGTGAGCCTGAAATTTGGGATTTAGCCGATTTCCTCAATTCGTGCGGTGCGAAAATTTATGGGGCGGGCGAAAGCACCGTTGTTATAGAAGGCGTAAAATCCTTGAGTGGCTGCGAACATAGAGTGATTCCGGACCGTATCGCTGCGTCCACTTTTTTAGCCGCCGCCGCAATAACTGGCAGCACGCTTACGGTTTCCCAAATCATACCGGAACACATCGCTCCGGTCATTCCGATCCTGGAGGAATGCGGCTGTCATTTTGACATATCGAAAAGCAGCATGAAAATTACCGCGCCGAAACGGCTCGGAAGAGTCAAGAGCGTTCGCACGATGCCCTATCCCGGTTTTCCAACCGATGCGCAGGCACCAGTTATGGCGATGACCACGCTTTCGGACGGAACAAGCGTTTTTATAGAGACAATTTTTGAAAGCCGATATAAACATGTTGGCGAGTTGCTGCGCCTTGGGGCAAACATTAAGGTCGAGGGACGCGTGGCGATTGTGGAAGGAGTCAGCCGCCTTTCCGGAGCACCGGTGGAGGCTGCCGATCTGCGCGGGGGAGCCGCTCTTGTTGTTGCGGGGCTTGCGGCGCAGGGAGTAACACAGATTAGTGGTTTAAAGCATCTTGACCGTGGATATGAAAGTTTGGAAAAGAGTCTGGCTTCGCTGGGAGCAGATATTAAAAGAATCTAGGCGATATTTATTGGGAAAGGCCTAACCCGTTACCGGAGGTTTTAAATGAGCAGGAAGCGAAACAGCAGGAGGGATCTGACGCCGCGTGTATATGATAAAAAGAGCGGTGAATATCGCCCCGTGGCGGATTTGCGGGAACAAGATCCAGCAGTACGTAACAAATATGCCACACCACAGCGCCGGTCACAGCTGCGCAGGCGCCGGAGACGCCGATTCCTTCTGGTTTTCTATATTCTGCTTTTTTTAACGGTTACCGTGGGGGCTGTGGTGATTTCCTTGACCGTCCTGTTTAAAATAGATGCCATTGAAGTCACGGGTACTTCGCGTTATTCAGCGAATGCGATTGTTGAGGCGGCAGGAATAAAAAAAGGCGAGAACCTTTTTCTTGCCAATACGGAAGGGGCAAGCGCCGCAATACAGCAAAAGTTGCCCTATATCGGAACCGCAAAGGTTTCCCGGGGTCTGCCTGCGAAAATCTATATTAAGGTTGCCGAAGTGCCGGTATCCGGTGTGTTGGAGAACAAGGGAAAATACATTGTGATTGGAACAAACGGAAAAGTCCTTGAGATCGCCAATCGGATGCCGGCCAACTTCCCAGTCATTAAGGGTCTGTCGCTGGCAAAGGCGGAAACAGGGAAAATGATCGTCTACAAGGACAGCGCGCAGCAGGATATATTTAAGGATCTGACGGCGGCGATTACAAACAACAAATTAGACAAAATTACGGAAATTGACCTGAGCAATCCATCAAAGATTCAAATCCTCTATGATTCCCGTATTTTGATGAATCTGGGACTGCCGTCTGATTTTGATTATAAAATCCGTTTTGCAAAAACAATTCTTGACGAGGGGAAAATTAAAGAGAATGAGTACGGAACCCTGAACCTTTCCGTTGCTGCGGAAGATAATAAAAGCTTCTTTGATCCGTCCCATGCGATTTCTTCAGCGCCGTCCAGACAGAGCCCTTCTTCAGCGTCTTCTAGTACAAGCTCTGCCCAATAGCCCGGTATTTGCATGCGAACATATAATTCCGGATTATAATATAGTAATAAGATAGAATTTTATTGAAATTCAATGCAATACGTGATAAATTATTAGTATATAGTTTAAAATTATAATTTTCATGGACGTAAATCATTCATGAATTTTAGACGTATAGTAAAGGGGATGCAGCACATGGCTATCGAAATAGAAAATGACTTTGACAACATCGTGCAAATTAAAGTAATTGGTGTAGGCGGGGGTGGCGGAAACGCAATCGACCGCATGGTCACCATGGGCGTGAAGGGCGTTGAGTTTATTAGTGTAAATACCGATAAACAGGCACTTTATCGTTCCAAGGCTACGCAGAAAATACAGATTGGTGAAAAGGTAACCCATGGCAAGGGTGCCGGTTCGAAGCCGGAAATGGGTCAGAAAGCAGCGGACGAAAGCCGCGAGGCTATCGCAGCCGCCATCCGGGGCAGCGACATGGTGTTCATCACAGCGGGAATGGGCGGCGGCACGGGTACCGGTGCGGCGCCGATTGTTGCTTCCATTGCGCGCGACATGGGTGTACTTACAGTTGGCATTGTCACAAAGCCGTTTGATTTTGAAGGCCGCCGCCGTATGGAACAGGCTGAAAGCGGCATTGCCGCTTTGCGCGAACATGTGGATTCCCTTGTTGTCATCCCGAATGAACGACTGAAGCTGGTAAGTGAACAGCGCATCACCCTTCTTAACGCGTTTTCCATAGCCGACGATGTTCTGCGCCAGGGCGTTCAGAGTATTTCCGATCTGATTAAGCTTCCCGGTTTGGTCAACCTGGATTTTGCGGACGTAACTGCCGTTATGAAGGACGCCGGGTATGCCCATATGGGTGTCGGCAGGGCTTCCGGCAAGGATAAGGCGGAAACAGCTGCCAACATGGCAATTTCCAGCCCGCTTCTTGAAACCGCAATCAACGGTGCAAAGGGTGTCATTATCAACATTACATCATCGCCGGATATCGGTCTTGATGAAATCGAAACCGCTTCCTCCATGATCGCCGAGCAGGCGCATCAGGATGCGAATATCATTTGGGGTGCTGCGTTCGATGAGAACATGGATGACGAAATGAGCGTCACGGTGATCGCGACCGGTTTCTCAACAGCCAACGATACCTCATCTTTAAACGGGGACAAGTCCCAGGAAAGCGTTAAACGCGAGGGCCCTGTAAAAGATACGTCAAAGGAAAGCTCGATTGACGACGAGGACTTTACTGATATCATGTCTATATTCAACCGGAAATAACATATATAATTCTTAAATCAAAGGCGAATACGTTTTGTGTATCCGCCTTTTTTTGAATACCCACAAAAACTTTTTAAGACGGTGAAGTTCGAATATAAATCCTCTAATTCGTCCAAATATCGCCTTAAACTCCATTTTAGCGCGAATTTATAGAAATATTGCTCAAAATACCCTCCATACTCTTGTAATCTCGTTATTTTGTGTTATAATAACGTTTGGGCAAATTTGAATTATATTGGGGGTGGCATTGTGAAACCTGACCCTTTCAGTCGACGATATCAAAAACATAATAAAGGAGACGAGCGCAATGCTATCCTATTACAAGACGATCGACGGCCATATTACGCCGATTCCTTCCTGTGAACCTGGATG
>NZ_SRMQ01000010.1 GCF_004768785.1 Caproiciproducens galactitolivorans | reverse complement strand
TTCTCTTTTGCCTTTTATAAGTGCCCATCCGCTTGTTTTAGCATCACTACCTTTTATCCATACTGGCTCCCCGTCCATCTGCCGGAGCCGTTCCAGCGTCAGCGGTTTGTTCTCCGGGGCGGAATTGGAAAGATCTGTCAGCATATCTTTCAGCCTGTTGATTCGGGCGATTACCTCATCGGGATTAAAACGTGCCAGTGCAATGCCATTTAGGAAATTTTCAAGCCTATCAATATCGCACGGTTTAAGCTTATCCATTACTTTTTCTCCCTCTTTCTGATTTCCCGTTGCACCGCTTTCAGACGGGTTTTGTTTGCAAACGGATGTGTTCTCAAATATTCCTCGGCTTTGGTTAATTCATCGTTACCTGCACGTCCGAGAGTGCTGATGAAGTTGCAATCCGTCGCCGGAATTGTAATTAATGCTTGGTAATTATCAGTCATAGGCTTTGCTCCTTCTTGTAAATATTTCCTTGCCGTTATAAAATTATGAAAAAGGAGATGGCTTTTAAAATGATGACATACGATCAATATAAATTGTTAAAAAGAATATCTAAGCATTCCGGTAAGGATGAGAATTTTTATATAAAGCGTTACGGAAAGAAAATACAAAGGACTTTTGAAAAGGCTCGAGATTCTAATTTTGTAGATTATGAAACTACGGGGTTTAGTAAATGGGGCAACGAATATATTTGTGGAATGAGGGCCGAATATAATAAAGTTTGGATCATATGTGATCGGGGAGAAAGAGCATTTGATGAATATAAAGAACATCTGCACGATCTATGGTCTGGCCGAATTTTTTCAATCATTGTTTCAGTTATTACGGCAATCTTAAGTTTCGCCGGAAGTATTATTTTCCAGATTTATTTTCATAAAAGTGTTTAACTTCCTGACTGAAATGCTCGCAAAAAGTTTTTATATCCTGCTCGTCCAGCCCTTCGTTCTGCAACTGGTGGAGAATCCGCTCCACGGTTTTCTGAATGAAAAAGTGATAACTGCTCCAGTCCTTTATTTCAGATTTGCTTCCATCTTTATCGATTAATATTGCTTTTGGAAAATCTTTGTCTTTCATTGGATCACCTGCCTTTCTTATGATATTGCTTCCTATCAGTACCGGACAATTTGTCCTGTACTGAAAACCGGTTCAGTCGCTCTTTGTGGCGGTCATGGATTTTACGGATGGCATCGCTAGGGTCTGAATATCCAAGCGCGCAGCCAATTTGTTCACGAGTCATAAAAAACTCATTTTTTCCGTTCCCGTAAAAATCACATTCTACAGAGCCAAAGCTTTCAGATTTGATAAGTTGTAAATTCATTATGTACCTTCTTTCGTTTTGACTTCTTCTTTCCTTTCAGAATGTCCGCACTATGCGGATATGTTGTCTGCTTGGTTTGTAATCCAACCACGCAATTCGTCTTTGCTGATTCGCCATTTCCCCCGCGGTTTGTTTTGCTTTGCTGGAAATTCTCCCTGCCGTGCCAGTTTTCGCAGGTAAGCCGGGTGGTATCCTGCAATCATTGCAGCTACATCAATGTCAAGGACGAGCGGTAGAGCATTCCAATTTGTATAGCGTTGCATGATATCATTCCTTCCGAAAACACATCAAACTTTTGCAACAGGTGTGATTTCAAATCGCATTTATCCGTCAAGCGTGGTGCTTTATGCAGATTTTTCTCCCAGAAACTTATTAATGAAATACTGCTGTCCTTTTCCGGTAACCTTCGTTGTACGGTTGACTGTCACATGGCCATCGGAATGAGTGATGGCAGTTTCTTTTACTCTGAAAAGCCCCATTTCCATGCTCTTTTGTGTTGGTGCGTTATAGTCAGTACCTTTGCGCTTGATAAGGTATCCATTTTCACGCATCCACTCAAACAGTCGTTTCTCGCCAATGTCAACGCCGTTTTGCTTAAGCACTTTTGCGAGTTCTCCAATCAACATTGGACTTTCGCTTGTGGCTACCGCGTCAGCAAATAGTACCTTTGGCTTGTCCGCTTCAACTTTGCCTTCCAGCGCTTTGCGTTGTTCCCTTTCCTTCTTTAATTCCGTCAACGCCGTAATTAAAAAGTCAGGGTCGTTCAAAATTTTCTCTGCGGTGTCAGGAGTAGCGTAAAGGCCATGCTTGCGGATGGAAGGGATAACTTCGGATGTTACCCAGTGCTTGAATTTTTTGGCTGTTGGAAGTTTACTTGAAAGAATAAGGCTATAAAGACCAGATTCATTGATACATATAACTTCTCTATTTTGGCCTGATAGAACGAAACGTTCTGTCAGCTTATCCTCATCATCAACATGATCGCGGATTGCTTTCGGCGTATTAGTGTAACCGAGAATTTCTGCAACATCTTTACCCACAAAATAAGGCTCATTATTAATTTCAATTACTCGAATTGAGCCAAATTCTTGATTTTTAAAAATCTGCAAATCGTTCATATCAAACTTCCTTTCTTATGATTGCTCATTATGTACCTCCTTTTATTACGTGGTTTCCCGCTTTTTTTCGAATGCTTGAATATCTTCCGGTCTGATACGATACTCTTTTCCAATCTTGATAGCTGGCATTTTCTTCTTACGAATCCAGTCCCATACAGTAATGGTTTTGACCTTGTACTGTTTCGCAACCTCTGCGCAGGTAAAATATTCTGACATAAAATTCCTCCTTTCGAAAAAAACACTTGCGTTTACTTCGGTTTTGTGATATGCTTAGTTTGCTAAGTTAAACAGTACACACTAACTAAGAAATGCAAGTAAGATTTCTTTGCTTTTGCTTAGTTTTCTTTGCTGTGCCTATATTGTAGCAAAGTTATCTATGTAAATCAATAGATTTTGCATAGTTTTCTTAGTTTTGTCGATGTACCCAAAAAGGAGCATGTTTTTATGGATACTTTTGACAGGATTTCAGAACTTCTGCGAAAAAACAAAATGACACAGGCTGATTTGGCGCGTAAAACCGGAATCTCGACTGGACTGATATCTCAGTGGAAAAATAGGTCCCAGAATCCTTCTGCTGAAAAGCTTCAAAAGGTGGCTGAATGTTTTAATGTGTCAGTCGATTATCTACTCGGTAACGAGCAAAAAGAAAAGCCCCTCGTCAATAATGACGAAGAGCTTACTGCTTATCTGGAAGAATTGAAAACTAGGCCGGAAATGAAAATGCTTTTTAATCTTGCCAAAGGTGCGACAAAAGAGGATGTCGAAAAGGCTGTCAAAATTGTTGAAGCTTTTTTAAAAAAGGACTGATAAACCTTGGGCGATACATTCATACATTTGATACCGCTTCCGGCCAAAGTGCATGCGCTCACGATTCCCGATGAATGCGGTGATTTTACAATAATCGTTAATTCAAATCTGGATGATTTTGTTCAGAGAAGAGCACTTGAACATGAATTAAAACACGTTGCCTTGGATCATTTCTATGATGAAAATAATGTTGCTGAGGATGAAAGAGAGGTAGAAGAGAGCGCTATAAATGAGAACTCAATTGCTATGTAAAAAGAAAAAGCCCACACGCTACTGCGAATAACGTGTGGGGTATAAGTGAAAAATTCCGAGCGGGAATTCCTCAAAAATATTATAACTTATTGACATAGTTTGTCAATAAAGAAAAGAGGTTATTATTTTGGGAGGTCTATTCGGATTTTTGTCATTTGCGGCATTCGTGGCATTTATCGTCGGCATGGTTAAGCCTCAAATCGTAGTGTTTTGGGCTCAGAAGAAAAGCAGGGGTCCTGCATGCTTGTATCTCGCAGCAACGGTGATATTTTCAATCATTGCGGGAATAGCTGGCGGTGGAGCACCCGTTGCTCCCGCCGCAACTTCTGCCCCATCTTCAGTTTCTTCCAGGGTCGTTTCAGCGGCATCACCAGCACCTGAATCTACTGCCCCCATTTCTTCTGCCGCTCCGGTATCAAGCGCACCGGAAGCGAAAAGTTATCCGGCTGGCATGTATAAAATCGGATCCGATCTGCCCGCTGGAGAGTATGTATTGATTTCTGATGGAATAAGCTATTTCCAGATTGCAAAGGATTCCACCGGAGAACTTGGTTCCATTATCGCGAACGATAATTTTTCAGGTCAAAGCATCGTTACTGTAAATGCCGGACAATATCTTACGCTTAATGGGGCTACGGCATATGCGATTGCGGATGCTCCAAGCGTTGAAGTTTCATCAGGAAAATTGCCCGACGGCATGTACAAGGTTGGTAGAGATATAAAACCTGGTGAATATAAGGTACACGCTACAAATTCGACAGCTTACATTGAAGTGGCAAAAAACAGTACACATACCTTAGATGCTATCGTTTCAAATGATAACTTCACTGGCGACAAATATATTACAATTAAAGACGGACAATACATCAAATTGTCCGGCGCAGAACTCACTCTAGGATAAATAAAAAAACCGCCCGCTCCGTCTTGCATACGGAACGAGCGGCCACCATCAGCAGGGCTGACAGCGTACGTATAATAACGCTATTATATTGTACCAGTTCAGCCCTCCAAAATCAAGATAGGAGGGTATTTTTATGCCTAAAAAACAGAATACAAAACGTGACGACGGAAGAATTGCAGTACAGGTCTACCTCGGCCTGGTTGATGGGAAACGAAAGTACAAAACGGTTTATGGCCGAACGCAAAAAGAGGCTGATGAAAAGGCTCTGCAGGTTAAAATTGAAATGAACAAAGGACTTGATGTTACTGCAGACCAAGATACATTTTCCGACTGGGCTGAGTGTTGGCTAAAAATCAAGCAAGTATCTGCTATGTCAGAGGGACAGTATAAAAACTATGAGCGTACCGTAAAAATGTGGAAAGAACGTATTGGTTTCCGGCAAATCAAAAAGCTCCGCACTCACGATTTTCAGACCGCCATAGCTGACCTTGCAATGGAAAATCCTTTTACGCATAGGCCGTCGGCCAGACGAACGCTGAAATTCGCAAAATCGACCGCATTTCAGGTAATGCAGCTTGCCATCGTGAACCGCGTGATTGACTATAACCCTGTTACTGCCGTAGAAATCCCCCAGGAGGCCGCAGAAGAGCATCGAAGGGCCTTAACCGATGAAGAACAGCAATGGATTATTGACACGCCACATCGAGCGCAGACAGCCGCAATGATAATGATGTATGCCGGGTTACGTCGCGGCGAACTGTTGGCATTAACTTGGAATGATATCGATCTAGAGAAAAAAAACATCCAAGTAAATAAAGCTGTTGCAATTAAGAATGGTAAATTTGAAGTGAAGCCTATGACAAAAACAGCCGCAGGAATGCGAACGGTGGATATCCCCCAAAGGCTTGTTAACTACCTTAAAAATCAACCACGCAAATATCTTTTGGTAGTTCCTACGGTGTCCGG
Source organism: Caproiciproducens galactitolivorans (assembly GCF_004768785.1). Classification (GTDB taxonomy): domain Bacteria; phylum Bacillota; class Clostridia; order Oscillospirales; family Acutalibacteraceae; genus Caproiciproducens; species Caproiciproducens galactitolivorans. Next base: position 90,699 of record NZ_SRMQ01000010.1, on the reverse strand, counting down.
CAAGCTGATGACTGAAACAGGTTGGAAAGCATTATGGAATAGCTATATGACCGCTCTAAATGTCAAATACGGCGAGCGAACCTTGGAAGATAAGAAAAAGATGAAGAAGCCCGGTCGGCATAAATTTGATATGACTATCCCACCTATTACCCCTCATTGGCTACGCCATACTTTCGCCACACTATTATATTTAGCCGGAGTGGATGTTCTTACTGCAAAAGAGCAGCTAGGTCACGCTGACGTAAAAACCACTTTACAGATATACACTCATTTGGACAAAAAATATAAACGTAAATCAATGCGCAAATTGGACGCATATTTAACCTCTCAAAACGGTCGAGAACAAGCGTTCTGACTTGCATGTTGACTTGCATAATTTCAAAACATCTAATAAATTCTTGTAATATAATGTAATCAAAAGAAAAAATAAATCCGCACCAAACAGCCGAAAAATGGCTACCTGGTGCGGATTTTTGATTGGAGCGGGAGAGGGGAATCGAACCCCCGTCATCAGCTTGGGAAGCTGATGTTCTACCATTGAACCACTTCCGCGTGCTTCTTATTTTACCATAAACCGACGGCAGAATCAAGTATTAATTTACTTGAACAAATCATTAAAAAATTTCCCGTCTGCCGACGCATTACTTCCGACGCTGACAAGAACATATCTTCCCTTTTGTACAATTACATAATTTTTCAAGAAATTGTATTGTGTCGGATTCAATCCCTTAAAGCCCGCCGCCTTGGAATTGATGTGATCCGTCACAGCATCCTTTAACTCTTCAAACTTACTTTTATCCTGCAGCAAAAAACACGCAAGCTCTGCTGCACTATCGGAAGACTTGCTCATATAAAGCGAACTGTCGGAAATCACACCATCAGGAATACTGTAATGCCTGTAAAGCTGGTTCGGGCTAACTTCAACCAGATCGGTATAATGCATTTCGCTGATAATACTTTCCGTAATCCTGGACGGCGCGGGGCCTTTCGCATTTTCCTTTCTATTTTTAAACACAATAAACACACTGACGAAAACCGCAATGGCAACTGCTAGAACGAGAACCGAAAAAATCATCCATTTTTTTCTATCCATTACGATTTTATTCAAATTCTCGCCCCCTTGATTTATGTATATTGCACCATAGAAAAACAGTAAAAACTTATCCAAGTAATTATAGCATAGAAAATCCACAAATATAGCCATTATCTTAAAATTAACGAAAAAATTTTTATAGAAAGCATCCATGCCGTTTTTTTAGCGTCTACTTTACATAAAACTGATTATTTTCAGAATATGAGATCGAAGAATTTCATTTTTTCAACATTTTCAACAGAGTTTTCAACAATTAAACATAGGTATATTCGAAACTTTTCCCGATTTTCAACTTATGAGACCGGCGGTTGAAAAAAAACGGTTGAAAAAAATGCGGTTCTATTAGTTAACATAATTACAGAATAACCGGTTTGGTAAAAAGGTAAACAAAAACCGGATAGAAAATCCATCCGGTTTCTTTGCTACTATTATTAGTCAATCGCTTTTGTTGCTACTTGTTCCGTCGCTTTTGCCAAAAACGCATCAATCGGCATGGACCCGATATCGCCATCCTTGCGGCTGCGCACGGAAACCGTGTTCTCCTGTGCTTCCTTATCCCCAATTATGAGCATATACGGGATCTTCTGAAGCTGGGCTTCGCGAATCTTATACCCGATTTTCTCATTGCGGGTATCGCAGGTTACCCGAAATCCGGCCGCTTGCAGCTTTTTAACAACTTTATCGGCATCCGTATGCAAACGCTCGCTGATCGGCAACACCCTGATCTGCTCCGGCATCAGCCACATTGGAAGCGCACCGGCATATTTTTCAATCAGCAACGCGAGTGTGCGCTCGTAACAGCCGATGGAAGTACGATGAATGATATAGGGGTTCTTTTTCTTGCCATCCGCATCCACATATTCCATACCGAATTTCTCGGCCAACATCTGGTCGATCTGAATCGTAATTAAGGTATCCTCTTTACCGAATACGTTCTTAATCTGAATATCCAGCTTCGGACCGTAGAACGCCGCCTCGCCAATGCCTTCCACAAACGGAATATTCAGATGGTTCAGGATCTTGCGCATGATACCCTGGGCCTCGTTCCACTGTTCCTCCGTACCGATATATTTCGTACGATCGTTCGGATCCCACATGGAGAAGCGGTAGGAAACGTCTTCATACAGACCGAGCGTTTTCAGCATAAAGATTGCAAGCTCCAAACAGCCTTGGAATTCACTTTCCAGTTGCTCGGGCGTGCACATCAAATGGCCTTCGGATATTGTGAACTGCCGCACGCGGATCAATCCGTGCATTTCGCCGGACGCCTCGTTGCGGAAAAGAGTGGACGTTTCGTTATACCGGAGTGGCAGGTCGCGATATGAACGGTTTTTGTTCAAATAGGCCTGATATTGGAAGGGGCAGGTCATCGGGCGCAATGCGAAAACTTCGCTGTCCTTTTCCTCATCCCCAAGGACAAACATGCCGTCCTTATAATGATCCCAGTGCCCGGACAGCTTATAAAGATCGCTCTTCGCCATATACGGCGTTTTTGTCAGCTGCCAGCCGCGCTTTTGCTCCTCGTCTTCAACAAAGCGCTGCAAAATCTGAATTACGCGCGCGCCGTTCGGAAGCAAAATCGGCAGTCCCTGCCCGATCAGGTCGCAGGTTGTAAAATACCCTAACTGGCGGCCCAATACATTATGGTCGCGCTTTTTGGCTTCCTCCACCTTTGCAAGGTATTCTTCCAGTTCACTCGCCTTCGGGAAGGAAATGCCGTAAAGGCGCTGGAGCATTTTGTTCTTGGAGTCCCCGCGCCAGTAAGCGGCCGTATTCGCCGTCAGTTTTACGGCTTTGACACAGCCCGTGCTTATCAGGTGCGGCCCGGCGCAAAGATCCGTATAATCACCCTGCTGATAGAACGAAATCTTCTCCCCTTTTCCGGCGTGTTCGTCAATCAGCTCTAGCTTGTAAATCTGGTGCTCCTTTTCCATTAACGCCCGTGCTTCGTCGGAAGCCAGCTCAAAGCGTTCGATCGGAATATTTTCCTTAATGATTTTCTTCATTTCCGCTTCAATTTTCGGCAAGTCCTCCGGAGTAAGGGAGCGGTCCAAATCAATATCGTAATAGAAGCCGTTTTCAACCGCCGGACCGATTGCAAAGGCAGCGTTTGGGAACAGATGCTTTACCGCCTGCGCCATGATGTGGGCGGTTGTATGCCAATACGCCTTTTTCCCCTCCGGATGCTCAAAGGTCAGAATCTCCACCTCGCAGTCCGCTGTAATCGGCGTGCGGAGATCAACAACCTTACCGTCAATTTTTCCGACACAAGCGGCTTTGTACAGCCCCATTCCAATGGATTTCGCTATTTCAGCAACGGTAATGCCGCTTTCAAACTCTTTTACTTCGCCTTTCAAACTTACCTTTACCATATCTTTCACTCCTTAGATGAATTACCAAAATAAAAAAGCTTCACCCCACAGCATGGGGCAAAGCGATTGTTTGCGGTTCCACCCAATTTCAACGGACTTCTAACTTAAAATATAAAAACAAATATAAAAACAAAGAAACCCGTCCTCGTGGCGGCGGATAACGGCGCCAACCGGCATGCCTTACGCCAAACGCTTTCGGCACGCACTCGGAGGTGGTGGCCCGATTTCAATTGCTGCGGGTGCTTACAGCATACGCGCCCGCTCTCTGGTGCAATTTTTCGAAATAAGGCTTCCTCTTCAACGCATTAAACATATTTTTCTATGTATTCTGTATACTAGCACCGGTTAACAAACTTGTCAATAGAAACAATTTGGAAATTTTATCATTTTCGACATTATACTTGGTTCCCATGATGATCTTCAACAAAACTTGATAAGGAAATTATATAGACAATTCTTCTGATAATAATCAATATTTCTTGACATTCGGGTATTGGACGTAATACAATTATGTGTATAATGCACGAATATGCATTTATGGGCTTAACGCACCCATCCGAAATGATTAAAACAAAAAATATGAAAGAAAAAAGACAAGGAGGTGCCAATGATTGACCACAGTTAGCTTAACGACATGTATTATCATCGCGCTTGTTTGCGCGTTGATTACCGGCATAGCTGCATTTCTGGGCGGTATCAGCCATCGGAAAAAGCAAGCTGAGTTCACGATCGGTTCCGCTGAGCAGGAAGCGAAAAGAATTGTCAGCGACGCGATAAAAACAGCCGAAGCGAAAAAAAAGGAAGCCGTTCTGGAAGGTAAAGATGAAATCCACCGCCTAAGAACCGAGGCCGAGCGTGAACTGAACGAACGCCGCAAGGAAGTACAGCGTCAGGAACGCCGCATACAGCAAAAAGAGGAAACCCTTGACAAAAAGATGGAAAGTCTGGAAGCCAAGGACGAAATCCTAACGAATAAGAATAAACAAGCTGATGAACGGCTTGCAGAAGCCGAAGCTGTAAAGAAGAGCCAGTTTGATATGCTGGAACGCATATCCGGTTTTACGGTTGATCAAGCAAAAGACTATTTACTAAAGAACCTGGAAGACGAGCTTATACATGAAAAAGCCGTCAAACTCATGGAATTCGAACAGCAGACCCGCGAGGAAGCGGAGAAGACCGCAAGGGAAATTATTTCAATGGCAATTCAGAGATGCGCCGCAGATCATGTGGCGGAGGCCACCATTTCCGTTGTACCGCTGCCAAACGATGAAATGAAGGGCCGCATTATCGGACGTGAAGGTCGGAATATCCGGGCGATTGAAACGCTTACCGGAGTTGACCTGATCATTGACGATACGCCTGAGGCAATTACCCTTTCCTGTTTCGAACCGGTGCGCCGCGAGGTGGCCCGCATAGCGCTTGAGCATTTGATTGCAGACGGCAGAATTCATCCTGCAAGGATTGAGGAAACAATCGAGAAGGCACGCCGCGAGGTGGATGCCACCATTAAGCAGGAAGGCGAGCGTGCTGTTATTGAATCCGGAGTGAATGGAATCCACCCCGAACTGATCAAACTGCTGGGACGGTTGCGTTACCGTACCAGTTACGGACAAAATGTATTAAACCATTCGCTGGAAGTTTCTTTCTTATCTGGTGTGATGGCTTCCGAACTCGGTTTGGATCCGGCAATCGCACGCCGGGCAGGTCTATTGCATGATATCGGCAAATCACTTGATCATGAAATCGAAGGTTCCCATGTTGACATTGGCGTTGACGTGGCTCGCAAATACAAGGAAAGCGAAACCGTTATTCACGCGATTCAGGCGCATCACGGCGACGTGGAAGCGAAAACCGTTATCGCCTGCATTGTTCAGGCAGCCGACGCGATTTCCGCCGCAAGGCCGGGTGCAAGACGCGAAAATCTGGAAAACTATATCAAACGGCTTGAAAAGCTGGAAGAAGTTGCTTCTTCGTTTGAGGGCGTCGAACGGTGCTTCGCGATTCAGGCAGGACGCGAAATTCGCGTAATTGTTAAGCCCGAGATGATTACCGATGATAAAATGGCACTTTTGGCACGTGATATTTGCAACAAAATTGAAAGTGATCTTGAGTATCCGGGCCAGATTAAGGTAAACATAATTCGCGAAAGCCGCGCGATTGAATACGCGAAATAGTATTTCAATCACGCTTTTATGGGGAGTAGTATTTTAGGGGGACAGTACTGGGCTGTTCCCCTAAAATTATGCAGAGAAGCCCTTTGGCTTTTGCCATTACAAATTTATCCGCGTATTTTAAAGGTCGGGCAACCCAAAAACTTTATCCGATTGCATTTTAAGCAACCATAGCAGCACGCATTTTATGAATTATCAAAATAAGGATCCTGCAAAATCAAGATTATGCATTTCTAGGATTTACTTGTAAAAAATAAACTGTTACAATATTCTATAAGACTGCAAACGCCCGTGATATCAGGCATTTGTACAGAAAGTAGGCTTATCATTATGAATATTCTTGCGATCGGCGATGTGGTGGGCAGTATTGGCTCCCGTTTTCTTCGCGCACATCTCCCCCACTTAAAGAAATTGAAAGGAATTGACCTGGTGATAGCCAACGGGGAAAACTCAGCGGACGGAAACGGCCTTACCCCCGCATCGGTTCAGTTTCTGTTCGACAGCGGCGTCGACGTTATCACGGCGGGCAATCACAGCTTCCGGAGAAAAGAAAGCTACGAATTGTACGATTCGTGCGAATACCTTCTGCGCCCCGCCAACTTTCCTCCCAGCGCCCCGGGCAAGGGCCTTTGTATTGTAGATATGGGCAGGACACAGATCTGTGTAATCAATCTGATGGGCACGATTTACATGGACGGGCTGGATTCTCCCTTTGACGAGGCGGATCGCCTTCTTGCAAAAGAGCTTCCCCCGATTACTTTGATTGACTTCCATGCAGAGGCTACAGGAGAAAAACGTTCCTTCGGCTACTATATGGACGGGCGCGTCTCCGCTGTTTTCGGCACGCACACCCATGTTCAAACTGCGGACGAATGCATTCTTCCCAATGGAACCGGATATATTTCCGACCTTGGCATGACGGGCCCGATTCAATCGGTCCTCGGCGTAAAGCCGGAGCTGGTGATTGAAAAAATGCGGACAAAAATGCCCGTCCGTTTTGCGCTTGCTGAAGGAGATTGCAGGATGGACTGCGCTTTATTTCATATCGATGACAAAAGCGGGAAAACCCTGTCGGTAGAACGGATTCAGATTCAATAGACGCTTCGTTGGTTTCTACAGTTTTATTTTAGGAATTTAATTGTTTTTAGTAAATAATACTTGCAAATCTTCTCATTTCGTTCTATGATGGTACTATCGATTTTGCTATAGTCTGGAGGATGCCTATGGAAATCTTAAAAGTATCATCAAAATCAGCCCCCAATTCCGTCGCAGGTGCAGTTGCAGGAGTCATTCGCGAAGAGGGATCCGTCGAGCTGCAAGCCGTCGGCGCCGGTGCAGCCAATCAGGCTATCAAGGCCATTGCAATTGCGCGCGGATACTTAGCCCCGTCAGGGATTGACATTGTCTGTATCCCTGCCTTTGCTAGTGTCGTGATTGGCGATGAAGAACGTACTGCAATTAAGCTGATTGTAGAACCAAGATAATATGGATCCCTTATCATATCCTCACGTCTGTGAGGATATTTTTTTGGAGAGTTTCAACATTTCTCCCTATTTTTCGACTAAAATTTAAAGATTGAATCTGAAACTGCTCTATGTTATAATATTAGGATGAAATATACAGTAGGCAAATATGTGAATTTTAGGGAGTGCTGAATGGTGATAAATGGAACTGACCTGTGCAACGCTATCATTTCAGGTGCTAATAATATTGTAAAACATAAAACAGCCGTTGATGAATTGAACATTTTCCCTGTTCCTGATGGCGACACCGGTACCAATATGTCTATGACAATGAGTTCTGCCGCAAAAGAGCTTACAATAAACGGGAGCGGTACAGCAGCCGAAGTCGCCCAGCGGGCAGCTTCAGCCATGCTCCACGGCGCAAGGGGCAATTCCGGCGTTATCCTGTCCCTTTTATTTCGCGGCTTTGCAAAAGGAATTGAGGGTATGGAGGAAATCGGCGGCTCGGATCTTGCCAACGCTCTTGGAGTCGGCGTGGAGGCCGCTTATAAGGCCGTTATGAAACCAACGGAGGGAACCATTCTTACCGTCTCCCGTGTTGCCTGCGAAAAAGGGAGAGCCGCAGCGGCAATTGATGACGACGCCGTATACGTATGGAGTGCAATCTGCAAGGGCGCCGCAGAGGCGCTTGAAAAAACACCGGAGCTTCTCCCCGTACTGAAAAAAGCAGGTGTGGTGGACGCCGGCGGAAAGGGGCTGTGCTGTATCTTCGACGGGATGCTGAGTGTTTTCCGCGACGGCACAGTGATTGAAAATGAAACCGGCTCGCAGGAGGAAACGTCTCTGGAAAGCGACTTTTTCCGCAACGCGGCGGCGGAATTCGATCAGGATATCCGTTTCACCTATTGCACCGAGTTTATTGTAGGGCGCGATGAGGACTGTAAAAAAGCCCCGCAGGAGCTGCGTTCTTATTTGGAAACCATCGGCGACTGCGTTGTGGTCGTTGACGATGAGAAAATCATAAAGGTTCATGTTCACACCGAAGAGCCGGGCAACGCGCTGCAGGCGGCTCTGGAGTTTGGTCAGCTTCTGACGGTAAAGATCGAAAACATGAAGGAGCAGCACCGTAAGGCGGCCGAGGCGAATGAGCAGGCCAAGGCAAAGGCGGCTTCCGCCCCTTTAACGCCCGCTGATCCTGTGGAGGAAATCGGGTTTGTCGCAGTCGCAGCCGGGGAAGGCTTAAAAACCCTCTTTACCGATCTGGGCTGCACACATGTCGTCAGCGGCGGGCAAACAATGAACCCCAGTACCAACGATATACTTGCAGCGGTAAAAGCGACGCCAGCAAAAACGGTTCTGGTACTGCCCAATAATAAAAATATTATCATGGCTGCCGAACAAACCATTCCGCTAGTAAAGGATCGCAAGGTCATCATCTTGCCCACACGCACCATTCCACAGGGCCTGTCCGCTATGCTGGCTTATGATCCCGACGCCTCAACCGAATCGAATACCATCAACATGATGGAAGCTGCCGGAAACGTACAAACCGCTACCGTTACGTTCGCCGCGCGCGATTCCGAGTTCGGCGGACATAAAATCAAAGCCGGGGATATTCTTGGGCTGAACAACGGAAAACTTGAGTTAATCGAAAAGGATATCGTACACACCTGCGTGAAGCTGACCCGCTCCATGGTAAACCGCAGCACCTCGTTTATCACGATCATTTACGGTGCGGATGTAACCGAAAAGCAGGCAAACGAAGCCTATAACCGGATTAAGAGCAAGGTTTCGAATGAAACCGAGGTTACGCTTGTCAACGGCGGACAGCCGATTTACTATTTCATTGTTTCAATAGAGTAATGCGTTCGTTATTTTCGATAAAAATAGAGGAATTAAAAGGCGTCGGCGAGAAGCGCGCCAAGCTGTTTGCAAAGCTTGGCGTGCCGACCGTCGGCGCTTTGCTGCGTTATTATCCGCGCGCTTACGAGGATTGGAGCGAGCCGCTGTCGATCCGGCAGGCTCCCCTGGACGTCCCTTGCGCCATACGCGCCACCGTTTTGCAGCGCCCTTCGGAAGCCCGCATACGCGGCGGCATGACCCTTTACAAGGTCAAAGTAAGCGATGGCGAAAGCGACATGGAGCTTACGTATTTTAATAACCGGTATATCCCCTTAATGTTAAAAGAGGGAAAGCAATATATTTTTTACGGTAAGGTGAAAGCAAATTTCTCAAAGCGGGAAATGACGGCACCCGAATTCGCCGACGCCGCGAAGGGGCCCGGCGTCCATCCGATTTATCCGCTGACGCAGGGGCTCTCCAGCCGCATTATTGAATCCGTAGTGCAAAATGCGCTGGAATTGCTGCCCGACGCGATGCAGGATCCCATTCCGGAAGCCATTCGTATGAAATACGGGCTTTGCCACCTGCGCTACGCCTTGGAAAACATTCACTGCCCCCGCGCAATGAAAGATATGGAAATTGCCCGGCGGCGTCTGGTCTTTGAAGAGCTTCTAATACTCCAGCTGGGGCTTCTCCGCTTAAAAGGCCGCAGCCGCACCGAAAACCGCCTCAGGCTTCTTCGAGATGATTCGGACGGATACTTTCGCCTGCTTCCGTTTAAGCCCACAGAAGCCCAGCGGAGGGCCGTAAAAGAAGCGGTAGCCGATATGATGGGCAGCCATCCGATGAACCGCCTGATTCAGGGGGACGTCGGTTCCGGCAAAACCGCGGTTGCGGCGGCACTTTCCTACTGTGCCGCCCGCAGCGGCATGCAGGCGGCACTCATGGCTCCCACGGAAATCCTCGCTCGGCAGCACTATGACACTCTGTCTTCCCTCTTAAAAGGCGTGCATACCGAACTTCTGACCGGCTCGCTCACCGCAGCCAAAAAACGGGCGATCACAGAAGGGCTGCAATCCGGCGAAATCCAGCTTATCATCGGCACACACGCACTTCTTTCCGAGGACATTGCTTTTCAGCGGCTGGGCCTAGTCATTACCGACGAACAGCACCGCTTCGGTGTGGCACAGCGCGCCGCGCTTGCCTCGAAAGGCGACCATCCGCACACGCTGGTCATGAGCGCAACCCCCATCCCCCGCACGCTTGCCTTGATGATTTACGGGGATTTGGATATTTCGGTTTTGGACGAAATGCCGCCCGGCAGGCAGACAGTCGACACCTATGCCATTTCCGGGGACAAACGCCTGCGGGCTTTCCGCTTTATTAAGAAGCAGATCGATGCGGGCCGACAATGCTACATCATCTGTCCGATGATCGAAGAAGGGCAGAACGATATGGCCAGCGTAAACGAATACGCGCAGAAAGCGCGGGAAGAATGGCTTCCCGGCTGCAAAATCGGTGTGCTAAACGGCAAGATGAAGGCAAAGGAAAAGGAATCCGTAATGGAGGACTTTTCCAAAGGAAAAATCTCCGTGCTAATTTCCACTACTGTGGTAGAAGTCGGCATGGATGTGCCAAACGCCACCGTTATGATGATTGAAAACGCCGAGCGCTACGGGTTGTCCCAGCTGCATCAGCTCCGGGGACGCGTCGGGCGTGGGGCCCATAAATCCATCTGTATATTAATTTCCGACGCACAGAATGAAGACACCGTTGCGCGCTTAAAAACCATGTGCCTTACGAACGATGGATTCCGCATTGCCGAACAGGATTTAAAGCTGCGCGGCCCCGGCGATTTCTTCGGCCACCGCCAACACGGCCTCCCGGAATTGAAAATCGCCGACATGACGCAGGATGTGAATGTTTTAAAGCAGGCGCAGGCCGTAGCCCGGGAAATTCTTCGTGAGGACGCAGAGTTAAGCTCCCCCGCCCACCGCGGGCTTCGTGCCGAGGTACGCCAGCTTTTTAAAAATAAAACGGATTAAAATCTGCTGCCCAAAATCGCTACACAATTTCATAAGCTTTTTTTGCCACACAACAAACCCAGTCTCGGAATCACAACGGATTCCAGGACTGGGTTAATTAAAATTACCGGTATCTTTTCTTCTGTATTTCTTCCACAGGTAAGACTTCCTCAAAAACGGCATAATTCCGGTATGTTATTTTCCGGTCGATATGCAGAGAGCCGAAAAACCATTTTTCAAATTTCACCTGTTTGGCAAGCTGCTCGAAATAGGCTTCGAGCTGATTGGTGTTTTCCGGCGGGTTCACCGTATTGGTCATAACGCGGGGCGCCGGTTCATGCGTAATAATATAATCTACCGCCATACCGACCGCTGAAAGATTTTTCACACCGGCTGCCATTTCCTCCATGCTTGGCATCTCGCGTTCCCACCATTTTCCTGCGGCAATGCGTATTCGCTTTTCCGTGCTTTCCCCGCCGCCGAATGTAAAAATCTTTTTCCCCTCGATCGTATACACCTGCCCGCGCATCAAATGGTATAAATTTCCGCTGATATTCTGTACAAGACCTCCGTTCCATTCGGTTATGGGATATTTGTCAAGGAGGTCAAAATTCTCATGCGAACCGTCTAAAAAAAGAAGGTTGTATTTTTTCTTTCCCAATTTCCGCAGGTTTTTCTCTTCCTTTGCGCCTCCGTCCCATAGAAAGCCGAAGTCCCCGCAAACAATAAGCGTATCCCCTTTTTTTAATTTTTTTACGGCACGAGACTCAAAGCGGCACATCTCCCCGTGTGTGTCCCCTGTTATGTAAATCACTTTCAAACCTCCAGTAAAATCTTACAATATTATTAACAATTCCAAACTGCACTTTATCTTTTGCAGAATTGCTGTTATACTAATTCATGTTCACGTATTGAATTTTTTCTTGAACTTTAAACATATAATAGCACATCGGAGGAAAAAGTTCCATGAAAAAAAAGCTGCTTAAAGCGTCCGCTTGTCTCCTGACTTTCTTGCTTTTATTAACGCCGGTCACGGCCCATGCCGCAACGTTTAATATTGGATTCAAAACAAATTGCGAGGCAATTGAACTGGTCAATTTGGATACAGATACTGCCGTTTACGAAAAGAACCCGGATATGCGCCGGGAACCGGCTTCCCTTACCAAAATTATGACGTTCATTGTCGTCAGCGAACAAATCAAGGATCTTGACGGCACAAAAATAACGGTTAGCAAAGAGGTCGTCGATAAGCTGCTGGGGACGGGAAGCTCGCTTTCCGGAATCAAGGAAGACGATCAGCTCACCGCGTTCCAGCTTTTGAACTGTATGCTGGTTCCCAGCGGAAATGACGCGGCGCTCGTACTGGCGGACTATGTGGGAAAGGGCGACGTTGACGCCTTTGTGGACCTAATGAATCAAAAGGCAAAGGCACTCGGCTGCACCGGAACGCATTTTGCAAACCCGCACGGACTTCATGATGAGAACCATTATACCACAGCGCGCGACTTATACAAAATCACAAAATATGCCATGAGCCTTCCTCATTTCACCGAGATCACTTCGCAAACGCGTTACACTTATAAACCGGTTGGCGGCCCGAATGCGGACAAAGCGCGCACGCTTTCTACTACCAACTATTTAATTGACCGTAACGCACTAGGAGGACAATACTACTACCGTTATGCCCGCGGAATTAAGACGGGGCATCACGACCAATCCGGTTACTGCCTTGTTTCGACCGCGACGGCGGACGGCTATACCTACCTCTGTGTGGCGTTAGGAGCCCCAGATGTGACCGCAAGCGGCAAGGAGATTAAAACACGCGGCGAAATGCTTGATACGGCGGCGCTGTTCCGCTGGGCCTTCCGCAATCTGGAACTGAAAAGCATCCTGAGCACCGGCGATTCGGTTGGTGAAGTAAAGCTGAAAGACGCATGGAATAAAGACAAACTGCTGCTTGTCGCGGAAAAGAATTACTCCGCAATGCTTCCGAGCAATGTTTCGGCCAGCAGTGTCATTATCACGAAGAATATACCCGATACAATCAGCGCTCCGGTTAAAAAAGGGCAGGTTATCGGTACGGCAACCCTCAGCTACGCCAACCAGCCCCTCACCACGATTAATCTTGTTGCTGCTGAAAGCGTGGAACGAAGCGAGCTTCTGCACTCCGCGAATACGGTAAAATCCATTCTCACATCGGTTTGGTTCATTGTCGTCGCAAGCATCATTGTCCTGCTTGTTATCATTTATATTATTTTGGCTTTGATTTATAACCGTAAAAAGAAGAATCTCCGCCGGGTAAAAAAATACAGAAATATGTAAACTTTAGGCCATCGAATAAATCATAAGCGTCCCCCCGGAACAACCGAGGGGGCATGTGCGTGAGCAATTTTTCGGATGTTACCCAAGGCGCTTGGCGCTTTTCTTACGGCTGCCGCTTCTCTCTCCCCCTACTCCATTTTCAATACACAAAAACACAAAAGACAATGGCAAAATTCGGGCCAGAAGCGGAAATGAGGCCGTTTTACGCGCATTCACCGCTAAAGCTATGCTGAAGCACCCGCAACTTAACTTTAGGCTTGTTATATCAAAAAAGCCCCTGCTGCCTTTCGGCAGCAGGGGCTTTGAACATGAAAAATCAAATTATTTGACTTCGACTTCTGCGCCAGCCTCAGTAAGCTTCGCCTTAATTGCTTCTGCATCGTCCTTGGAAACGCCTTCTTTAACAGGCTTCGGAGCACCGTCAACAACTTCTTTTGCTTCCTTAAGACCAAGGCCTGTGATTTCGCGAACAACCTTGATGACCTGGATCTTGTTTGCGCCAGCAGCCTTGAGAATAACGTCAAATTCTGTCTTCTCTTCAGCAGCGGCAGCAGCCGGAGCAGCAGCAGCGGCAACAGCAACCGGAGCAGCAGCGGAAACGCCAAACTCTTCTTCCAGAGCCTTTACGAGCTCGGAAAGCTCAAGAACAGTAAGGGATTTTACATCTTCAATTAATTTTACAACTTTATCAGACATTGTTAGTTACCTCCAATAATTTAAAAATTTATAGATAGGATCGGGATCCTTATGCATTGGCAGCCTGTTTCTCTGCAATAGCGTTCAGAGCAACAACCAAACCCTTCATTGTGCCGTTCAGCACGGTGACGAAACCGGTAATCGGAGCATTGAGCCCGCCCAGAGCCTTTGCAACCAAAACCTCTTTGGAAGGCAGTTCCGCTAACTCCTTAATTGCTTTTGTGTCAATCGCGGCGCCATCAATGAAACCTGCTTTGATTTTAAAGGTTTTATTGTTTTCAGCAAACTTCGACAGAATTCTCGCGCTGGCTACATGATCTTCCGCATTGAGTGCGATTGCGGTCGTACCTTCTAGGACATTGTCCAGGCCCTCAATCCCCGCCTCTTTCAAAGCAAGACGGAGCAATGTGTTCTTAACAACCATGTAATTGCTGCCAGCCTCGCGCAGATCCTTACGGAGCTTTGTATCCTGTGCAACGGTTACGCCTTTATAATCAACGATAACGCCTGCACATGCATTCTTCAGGCTCTCCGTCAAAGCGGACACGGCTTGTTTCTTTTTCTCTAAGATTTTTTCACTTGGCAAATGTATTCACCTCCACAACTGGAATCACATAAAAAGCCCTTCCCACATACCGCGGGAAGGGCGTAAATACACAACGTGTAAAAACAGCTCTCTCCTCGGCAGGCTGGGAAAAACCCATTAAGCGAACGCGCCTGCTGTCTTTGGAATAAAGAACAGCAATATTATACTAGCACAGGCACAGGTGCCTGTCAAGCTTTTTTGTTATCAGCCAACCTTGTTCGGGTTGATTCTGATACCGGGACCCATTGTTGAAGCAACAACGCAGCTCTTGATATACTGGCCTTTGGAAGCGGCCGGCTTTGCCTTAACAATCGCACCAAGCAGAGCGTCAAAGTTTTCTAGCAGCTTCTGGCCGCCGAAAGACACCTTGCCGATGGAGCAGTGGATGATGTTAGTCTTGTCGAGACGGTATTCGATCTTACCGGCTTTCGCGTCTGTAATTGCCTTGCCGATCTCACGTGTTACCGTACCGGCCTTCGGGTTCGGCATTAAACCGCGGGGACCGAGGACTTTACCTAAACGACCAACCAGACCCATCATATCCGGGGTTGTAATCAAAATATCGAAATCCATCCAGTTTTCATTCTGGATCTTCTGGATCATTTCCTCTGCGCCGACAAACTCCGCTCCGGCAGCTTCCGCTTCCTTCGCAGCGTCGCCCTTGCAGATAGCAAGTACACGGACTTTTTTACCGGTACCGTGCGGCAGAACAATTGCGCCGCGAACCTGTTGGTCAGCATGGCGGCTGTCTACGCCCAATTTGATGTGAACTTCAACAGTTTCATCAAATTTTGATGTCCCGGTCTTTACGCAAAGATCAAGCGCTTCGTTTGCATCATAAAGTTTTGTACGGTCGACCAGCTTTAAGCTGTCAACATATTTTTTACCGTGTTTCATTGGTTTTCCTCCCTATTGAGTGGTAAAATCGGAGTAGAAAAGTTCCTCCCACCCGGGTGATCAATCTACGACTTCAATGCCCATGCTGCGTGCCGTACCGGCAACCATGCTCATAGCGGATTCAATAGAAGCCGCGTTCAAATCGGGCATTTTTGTTTCAGCAATTTTCTTAACCTGCTCGCGGGTAATCTTTGCAACCTTTTTCTTGTTCGGTTCACCCGAAGCAGTTTCAATTCCGCAGGCCTTCTTAATCAAGACGGCAGCCGGCGGGGTCTTTGTAACAAAAGTAAACGAACGATCCGCATAAACTGTAATGATAACCGGAATAACCAGTCCTACGTCATTCTTTGTGCGTTCGTTGAATTCTTTTGTAAAAGCCATGATGTTGACACCGTGCTGACCGAGAGCCGGTCCAACAGGCGGCGCCGGGGTTGCTTTGCCAGCAGGTATCTGGAGCTTAATAAAGCCCGTAACCTTTTGAGCCATTTTTTTGCACCTCCAAAATTCGTGGTAGATGGCGGAGCGGACGAAAAAATTTATCCGTTCCTCCCACAGGGGCAATGCCCCTCATAATAAGCGGTTTCCCGCATATTACCATAGATTCTTATTCCACCGCTTCAGCCTGATCCAATTCAAGCTCAACCGGTGTTTCGCGCCCAAACATAGATACTGTTACGCGAATGCGGTTCTTGTCGGCGTCAATTTCCTCAACGATACCAACGAACCCTTCGAGCGGGCCGTCGATAATGTGTACGGAATCCCCAACGCCATAGGACACCTCAACCTTTTTCTGCTCAACTCCCAGTTTCGCCACTTCTTCATCCGTAAGCGGAATCGGTTTTGAGGAAGGGCCTACAAAACCCGTACAGCCCCGAATATTGCGGACAACATACCAAGACTCATCGGTAAGAATCATCTTCACCAGAACATAACCGGGAAAAATTTTTCGCTCTACGTCACGCCGTTTGTTATCCTTCACTTCGGTAACAGTCTCCGTCGGTACGCGGACTTCCTGAATCAAATCATGGAGCTGGCGGTTTTCCACGGTTTTTTCAAGATTGGAGGCAACCTTGTTTTCATACCCGGAATAGGTATGAACAACATACCACTTTGCGTCTTCAGGCATAGTAAATTCCTCCGCTTATCCTACTTTGCAATATTCATAATCAAACCGAGCAAGTTCATGAGTACTGTGTCCAAACAAAAAATAAACAAGCCAATAATGAATATTGTTGCCAAAACGACACCGGTGTTTTTAAAAACCGCCTGCGGTGTCGGCCAAATGATCTTTTTAACCTCGTTTTTACAGTCGCGGAAGAACTTTGAGATATCCTTGCTTTTTTTCGCAAAAATATTCTCTTTCTTTTCAGTCGTCTCTGGCATTTTTCGTCCCTCCGTCCGGATTACTTCGTCTCTCTGTGAAGAGTGTGTTTCCTACAGAATCTGCAGTACTTGTTCATTTCAAGCCTGTCCGGATCATTTTTCTTGTTCTTCATCGTGTTGTAGTTGCGCTGTTTGCACTCTGTGCAGGCTAATGTAATTTTAACTCTCATGACGGCACCTCCCGTTATACGGAAAAATATTTAGGCCATTAACCGGCCCCAGCCTCCCTCTTAAAAGGGCGCAAAAAAATAACCCCTTTATGAGGTATTCTCATCATAACACAGGATTTATCATAATGTCAAGTTTTTTCTGTAAGGAAACGGACGGGAGCGACACCCCTGCCCGTTTCCGGTTAATTTATTTCAAATTATTCAGGTTGTCAGCTATAAACCCTTTTTCTTTTTTCTTTTTCTCGGGCTTTACGGTTTTTCCCTTGAATTTCAAACCGGCCGCATAACTCTTTTTCAAATCGTCGCTGAAAAGCGACCTCATATTTTCAATCGCGGCGGGATTTTCAATTCCGTTCAGTATCACAATCGTGATGATGGAACGTACGTCCATGTCGCCGTTGGCATACATATCATTCAGCAATTCGCAGCAGCGCTTGATCGCATCCTGCTTTGCAGATTGCGCGCACAGCGTTTCAATTCTGGAAACAAGATGCTCCTTCGCAAATGTGACAACGCGCACATCGCCGTATTCTTCCCTTTCCGTATTCAGTTCTTCCCGCAGCTCCGGGAAAATGCCAACAAAGCGGTTAAAGAAAAAGATCGGGTCGTTTGTATCTTCTTCGTCTTTCTTTCTTTTTTTCTTCGGTTTTACGGCCACGGGTTTTGGCGCGCTGACGCTTTCCACAAAATCGTTTACGATGCTTTCCGCCGAGACAATATCGTCAACCTCCGGATCGTAAAGCCAGATGGAGACCGATCTCCACTTCTTATCCGGCTCACCGTCTTCCACACCGCAGCTTCTGAGTTCAAAGCGCTTTTTGCCCTGATTGTAAAGGATACTGTAAGCAGTATTGCCTCCCTTAAACAGCACATAGCTTTCGCTCTCTTCCTGCTGTTCGCCGGCAACCCTTGTAAACCCTTGTTCGTTTAACACCGCGCCGACTTTTTCAGCAATCAGGTCAAATGCCTTCTGCTCCAAAAATATCACTCCTGAATCCAAATTTATCGTAAGTAAGAATTATCTTTTTTGATTATGTTTACACGCTTATAAATTATACTACATAAACATTTTTTTGTCACCATACAATTTAATAAAATTCTGATTGCGCCTATTCCTGCCTTGTGGTATGATATATATTTGAAAAAATATATAGTAAGGAAAAGAGCGAATCTTTGGAGGTTAACATAATGGGCAAAAAGAAAATCGCCGTCGTTTTCGGCGGCTGCTCATCCGAACATGAAATCTCATGCATTTCCGCAGCTTCCGTAATCGACAATCTGCCTAAGGATAAATACGAACCCGTATGCCTCGGCATTACGAAAAAAGGCCGATGGTACCTGTTCTCCGGCCCGACGGAGGAAATTGCCGACGGGCGCTGGGAACACAACGCGCTGAACGTGCCCGCGTTCCTGTCCCCTGACCGGGATATCGGCGGAATTGTGGTGGACGGCAAAATGGGCTTTGATGTGATCAAGGTCGACTGCGTCTTTCCCGTACTTCACGGCAGGAACGGGGAAGACGGAACGATCCAAGGCCTTCTGCAGCTAAGCGGCATTCCTTTTGTGGGCTGCCGGGCGCTTGCTTCCGCCGATTGCATGGATAAGGCTGTTACCCATACACTTCTTACCGCCGCGGGGATCCATCAGGCAAAATACCTTTGGTTCTACGCTGAAAAATACAAGACCGGCGCCGCAAAGATCAAAGTAAAGATTGACGCGCGGCTTGGCTACCCGATCTTCGTAAAACCCGCCAACGCAGGTTCCTCCGTAGGCGTCAGCAAGGTAATGGGCGAAGCGGAGTTGGACGCAGCGGTTGCAAAAGCCGCGAATGAAGATGACAAAATCGTTGTGGAGGAAGCCATCGTCGGCCAGGAGGTGGAATGCGCCGTCCTCGGAAACGCGGAGCCGGAGGCATCCATCGTCGGCGAAATTTCCGCTTCCGCCGAGTTTTACGATTATGACGACAAGTATAAATCGGGGACTTCAAAGCTATATATCCCCGCGCGCCTTGATGAAACGGTTGCCGAAGAAATCCGCGCAAACGCAGTCCGAGCCTACCGTATGCTGGGATGCACCGGCCTTGCCCGCGTGGACTTTTTCGTCCGCGAAGGGCGGGAGGTCATTTTAAACGAGTTAAATACCATGCCCGGCTTTACATCAATCAGCATGTATCCGAAGCTTTGGGAGGCAAGCGGTCTCTCTTACGGCGATTTGCTGGATCGATTAATCAAACTGGCTTTTGAAGTAAAGACAAAGTACTAGTTTTTTGGAGCGATAAAAAAGAATGGATAACAGACCGATCGGCGTTTTTGATTCGGGCCTGGGCGGATTGACCGCCGTAAAAGAGCTTTTGCGGATCTTGCCGAAAGAAAACATCGTCTATTTCGGCGACACCGGCCGCGTCCCTTACGGATCGCGCAGCCGTGAAACCATTATGAAATACGCGAAACAGGACATGGCATTTTTGCAATCCAAAAATGTAAAAATGATAATTGCCGCGTGCGGAACGGTCAGCTCCGTTGCAAGCGGTATTGGCGACAACCTCAGCCTGCCGTTCACCGGAGTGCTCAAGCCGACCGCGGCAGCAGCGGCGGCGGTCACCAAAAATAAACGGATTGGCATTATCGGAACCACCGCGACAATCCGAAGCGGTTCTTACCGAAGGGAATTACAGGCGGTCGATCCCCGGATCGAGGTATTCGAAAAAGATTGCCCGCTGTTCGTTCCACTAGTGGAAAACGGCTTTATTAACGACGGCGAAGAGGTAACCCGCCTGGTTGCGGAGCGCTACCTTGCCCCACTTAAGGAAGCGGAGATCGACACGCTGATCATGGGCTGCACGCACTACCCCATTATCCGCAGCATTATTTCGGGCGTTTTGGGAAGCGGCGTAACCCTGATCGACAGCGGCCGTGAAACCGCGCTTTTCTGTGCGGAAACCCTGAAAGCCAAGGGGCTGTTAAGCAGCCGGCCCGAGGAAGGCGACTGTTCCTTCTTTGTAAGCGACCGGGTTGAAGGGTTTTCGCAGATTGCGGGGATCTTTTTGGGGCGCAATATCAAGCACGAAGTCAGCCATGTGGATATTGACCTGTATTAAAAGACAAAATACGTATTGAAAGCAAGGAGTAACGAATGCTGGAAAATTACCTTATTTCCATTAAGGGCCGGCAAAAAATAGACAACGAAACCGGCGAGGTTGAACTGACCACCTTGGGTTCCTATGTCCGAAAGGGCAACAGCAAATACATTGTTTATAAGGAATACGACGCGGAAAACCGCAATGCCCCCAAAACCTCCGTTTTAAAGATAGATGGCAATAAAAAGGTTACGCTGATGCGTGGAGGCGCGGACAGTACCCGCCTTATACTGGAATGCGGAAAACGCCATCTCTGCCAGTATAACACAGGCTTTGGAAATATGATGATCGGCGTTTTTACCAGCAGGGTAAAATCCGAGCTGGGCGATCTGGGCGGAAAACTCGAAATCTATTATACCTTAGATATTAACTCAAATTTATCCAGCTCGAACGAGCTGCTTATAACGGTCAAGGAGGCAAATCAAAAAGATGTCAAAAATAGTGTTGCAGGCAACCAATGATCTGAAAACTGCCATTCAGCGCGCGATTGAGAAGGCGCAAGCCGACGGCAGCTTACCGGAAACGGAAATCCCGCAGTTTACCATTGAAGTTCCGGCTGACCGAACGCACGGCGATTGGGCCACAAACGCCGCCATGGTTTCCGCCAAGGCGTTCCGCCTTGCGCCGAGAAAAATTGCACAGGTGATTACGGACAACATCGCGCTGGAGGGCACTTTTTTCGACCGATTTGAAATTGCCGGCCCGGGATTTATCAATTTCTTTCTGAGCCAAAATTTTTATACACAGGTGTTAAAGGATATTACGGTAAGCGGCAGCAATTACGGGCGCAGCGATTATGGCAAAAAGGAAAAGATCATGGTTGAGTTTGTGTCCGCCAATCCGACCGGCCCCATGCACATGGGAAATGCGCGCGGCGGCGCACTGGGTGACTGCCTTGCCTCCGTACTCGACGCGGCGGGCTACGATGTATGGCGTGAGTTTTATGTTAACGACGCGGGCAACCAGATTGAAAAATTCGGCAGTTCCCTTTCCGCGCGCTATCTTCAGATTTTCAAGGGCGAAAACGCGGTGGAATTCCCGGAGGACGGCTACCAGGGCGACGATATCAAAGAGCGCGCTTCTGAATTTGCGGAAATTTACGGAGACAAATACGTAAATGCGGAGCAAAAGGAGCGGGAAAAAGCGCTGGTTGAATTTGCTTTGCCGAAAAATATTAAAAAAATGGAATCCGACCTGAAAAAATACGGGATCGAATACGATGAATGGTTTTTGGAAAGCCGCCTTCACAACGACGGCGAGCTAACGGAAACCATCCAGATTTTAAAGGATAAGGGGCTTACCTACGAAAAAGACGGTGCCATCTGGTACAAAGCGACTGAGTTCGGCGCAGAAAAAGACGAGGTTCTTGTCCGCCAGAACGGAAATCCGACCTATTTTGCGGCAGATATCGCGTATCATCGTAATAAATTCCAAAAGCGCGGATTCAACCGCTGCATCGACGTCTGGGGCGCAGACCACCACGGACACGTGGCCCGTATGAAGGGTGCGATGGACGCAATCGGACTGGACGGAAGCAAACTGGACATCGTTTTAATCCAGCTCGTCCGTCTGGTAAAATCCGGCGAAGTGGTCCGTATGAGCAAGCGCACCGGAAAGGCAATCCAGCTTGCCGATTTATTGGACGAAGTTCCGGTGGACGCGGCAAGATTCTACTTTAATATGCGCGAGGCAACCTCCCAAATGGATTTCGACCTTGACCTTGCGGTACAGCAGGATTCCCAGAACCCTGTGTATTACGTGCAGTATGCCCATGCCAGAATCTGCAGCATCTTCAAAACGCTCGCTGCCGAGGGAATCCACCTGCGCGACTGCACCGATGAAGAACTGGCGCTTCTGACCGCGCCGGAAGAAATCGAGCTTATCCGCCATCTTTCCGCCTTTACGAGCGAAATTATTGCCGCCGCGCAGGATTATGATCCCGCCCGAATTACACGTTACGTTATTACGCTGGCAACACTATTCCACAAATTTTACAATGCCTGCCGCGTAAAGGGCGAAAACGAAAGCCTGACCGCCGCAAGGCTGTACTTATGTAATGCGGTGGCCATTGTGATCCGCAACGTGCTTTCTATGTTTAAAATATCGGCGCCGGAAAGCATGTAACGGTTATATTGATAGGAGCAATGAAAATTAATGAGCTTCCCTTTTAAATTGCCAATGCTGCTGGACGGTGCGACCGCCACCAACCTGACCGCTGCCGGCATGCCCAGCGGCGTTTGTCTGGAAAAATGGATTTCGGAAAACCCGCAGAAGCTGTTAAAGCTGCAAAGCGACTTTATTGCCGCTGGGGCGCAGGCTATTTACGCGCCCACCTTCGGCGCGAACCGTGCCTGCCTTTCCGCTTACGGATTTGAAAACGAAGCGGTTGAACTGAATAAAAAGCTGGCCGGGCTCTCGTTGAGCATAGCAAAACCAACCGGTGTGCTGGTTGGCGGGGATTTATGCCCTACTGGGCTGTTCGTGCCGCCGTTCGGGGATGCGGATTTTGACGACATTTACGATATTTACCGGGAACAGATCCGTGCTTTGGACGAAGCGGGCGTCGATTTTCTGATTATTGAAACGCAGACCTCGCTTGCGGATATGCGCGCGGCCGTCTTAGCGGCGCGAACCACCAATCTGCCTGTATTTGTTACCATCACGATTGATGAAAGCGGCCACACGTTGACAGGCGGCAGCCTCCTACCCACAGTAATTACCCTGCAGGCAATGGGGGTCGATGCCATTGGGCTGAACTGCTCCTTCGGGCCGCAATCCATGTTGGAATATATTGAAGAAATCCTTCCCCATGCAAGCGTTCCGGTGATTGCAAAACCGAATACCGGCGCTGCCATGCGGAACCTTCTCGGCGGGAATCCTCTTACGCCAGAGGATTTTGCCGGTGCCATGCGCAAAATGATGGAGGCGGGCGCGAGGATTGTGGGCGGCTGCTGCGGCGCTACGCCGGAGCACATCAAAGCCCTTGCCGCAGTGGTTAAGGAATTCGGACCTTTGCCCGAGTCCCCGGAGCCCGACTGCTATGCCGCCGCAAATGAGCGCGAAGCGTTCTTCCTCGGTGACGACATTTTGTTCAGCGAACCGCTTTCGTGCACCAGCTCTCTGGGCGACGACCTGATTGATTTGGACGACGAGCGGTCAAACGCCGCTTTGGTGAAAATAAACAGCCTGGACGACGCCATGCTCCTTTGCGAAAACAGCACCATGACGCGCCTGCCGATTGCCGTGCACTGTGACAGCCTTCCGGTGCTCGATGCAGCGCTGCGTTATTTCCAGGGGCGGCTCATCATTGACTCAACGTGTTCTATTGAAACCGAACTATTGGAACCGCTCGCCACAAAATACGGCGCGATCATTTATTAATTAAGAAAGCAGCAGAGAAAAAGCCCTGCTGCTTTTAAAATATTCTTAATTGGAACACACTAAATTTCAACGAGAGGTAATTATATCCTAATTAATTTCTATCATTTTTCGGTCTGCTTTCTTGAGTGATGAATCACAACAATGAAAAGCAAACAATATGTAATAACAGAAATTGATATTAAGGTAAAATTAACCGACATTTGAATGCAAAGAACTTCAAAAAACTTCCCCAATAAACCAAGTAAGGAAATCCCATTCACAAGAATTCCAAGAATAATACTATACTGGATATTCTTACTAAAGAGAATTGTCGCCGAAGAAAAAGCCCGTGCACTACTTCCAGCATGCTTAGTCTTCCGGTAACATCCTCTTTTTTTCAGTTGTACTAGTAGCCGACATTTTAATGCCTGTTGGTATGCTTGCGACTACTTCATAAGTGGCAGTTGCAGTTGATGAATCCGATCAAGAAAGGCCAGAACGGTCTCATATATCTTTTTTATTCTTAAGTTTATAATTTCTCCAGTAGCCTTATCAATCAGTCTTGCTTTAGCACTACTAATGCCATTTTTTTGTGACAAATTTTTATTTTTCTTAGCGCTTATCATCATAGCCATACTTAGCATTAAAGATACAAGGGTGATGGTTTTTCATGACATTTTAAGTATGTCCCCTCGATAAATTGGAAAATTGTAATTTATTATAAAATGACATATTTTTTTGAATATAATGCAATACTTTTTCAATTGAGAAATTACTATAAAAAAGATCGATCGGAAGTTTTATCGCTCCGACCGGTCTTTTTTATTCTCTTTGCTGGTTTTCCGGCTGCTTCATTTCCCTTGGCCTTTCTTCCTCGAGCGGCTCTTTCCAGCTTTCAAACGCGAGGAACATCCCACTAAAGGCTACAACACAGGCAACCGCGGCCGTAGCCAGCGCCCACCCGGTAATTTCGAACGGGCCAAGCACCATGGAAATCAGCGTCAGCACCATGCCGACTTCAAAAAACAGGACTGCCAGTTTCCCGTCGCTCATTCGTATTCCTCCGTTTCACTCATTTTCCGACGACAATTCATTACTCAAAGCCGCAAGCTGTTCCATTGTAAGCTGCTCTGCCCGCGCATTGGGGGCAATTCCCGCCCGTTCCAGCGCCAAAGCGATTGTCTCCCGTTGAAATGCAAGCCCGGAGGACAACGAATTGAGGATCGTTTTCCGGCGCTGGCCGAAAGCCGCCTTCACCACCCGGAAGAAATCCTTTTCATCATCAATGTGTACGGGCGGTTCCTTCAAGACATTCAGGCGGATCACCGTGGAATCCACATTCGGCTGAGGGTGAAAATTTTCGCGCCCCACTTGGAAAAGGATTTCCGGTTCCGCAAAATACCGCACAGCCGCGCTAACCGCACCACAGGAGCGGCTGCCGGGCTGTGCGCAAAAGCGCTGAGCCGCTTCCTTTTGCACCATTACCGTAATGGAATGAATGGGCAGCCGTTCCTCCAAAAGCCGCATAATGACGGGCGAGGTAATATAATAAGGAAGATTGGCACAGACGGCGATCTCCTGCCCCGGGAATTCGGTTTCTATCAGCCTTTTCAGGTCGGTTTTTAATATATCGTCAAGAATAATTTTTATATTGCTGAAACCCGCCAGCGTTTCTTCCAAAACCGGGAGCAGACGCTTATCCAGTTCGACGGTCACGACTTTGGCAGCTCTTTTTGCCAGTTCCACAGTCAGGATGCCCAACCCCGGGCCAATTTCCAGTACCCCACCGCCGTCCGCACGGCATTCGGCAGCCATATGCGGACAAACATCCGGGTTAATGAGAAAATTCTGTCCTAGTGATTTGGAAAAATGAAACCCGTGGCGCGACAGCACACCCTTTATTGTATTCATATCCCATAAATTCATTTTTATTTCTCCGTATCTATCAGTTCGGAAACTTCCCGCCAGCTACTGACTGTTCCGAAAGGAAATCTCTTTTATCTCGATTTAAGATTATATCATATAAATTCGCACAATTCCATTGATTATCCATTGAAAATACAATATGATAGAATTGGTTATAAAAGAGCGGGAGGTATCAGAATGACTCGTACTGATAAAGAAAATTATTATCTTGATATTGCGGAAACTGTACTGGAACGCGGAACCTGCCTGCGTCGGAATTTCGGCGCGATTATCGTACAACACGACGAAATCGTTTCTTCCGGCTACACCGGTGCGCCGCGCGGCCGCCGCAACTGCATCGACACGGGAGTCTGCGTGCGTGAATCATTGAACATTCCCCGCGGCGAGCGCTACGAGCTTTGCCGCTCCGTCCACGCGGAAGCCAATGCCATCATCAGCGCTTCCCGGCGCGATATGATCGGCAGTACGCTCTATCTGGTGGGCCGCGACATGAAAACCGGCAATTACGTAGAAAATGCTTCCCCCTGTTCCATGTGCAAACGAATGATTATCAACGCGGGAATTACGCGGGTTGTTGCGCGGAACACGAAAAATACTTTTTCCTCGGTCTATGTGGAGGAATGGATTGAAAACGATGAATCGCTGACTGGAAAATTCGGTTATTAGTGCATAGAGAAATTGCTGAAATTATTATTGTCAATGCTAAGCACCTACAACTTTGCCGTCTGTTGAAAAAACGCCGCTGCATTTGCAGCGGCGTGAATTATTTTATTGCTTATTTCACGATAACATGAAGAATCTGTTCCGCAACAAAAACCGCACCGGCGGAGCCCAGCGCAACCGTTAATAGCCCCCGGCCATGGTAAGCAAGAAAAAGCGCGGCGGCAAGCCCGATACATGCCGAATACAAATTCGCGGTGGAATACAGAATTTCGGGGAAAGTCATTGCCGCAAGCACCGAATAAGGGACATACGCCAGGAAGGACTTCACAAAACGGTTATTAATTTTCTTCTTAAAAATGGCAAGCGGCAGCATGCGGATGATATACGTTACAAACGCCATGATAAAAATGCAGGTTAAAATCCTCGTATAATTCATTCCTGCACCTCCGCCTCATGAACCGGATAGCGCAAAGCGGCAAAGGCCGAAGCGATCACCGCACACACAATGATTACCCAGCCGCTGGAAATCCGGTTTAAATACGGAGCCCACTTGAAAATGCAGCTCAGTACGATGGTAAACAGAATCACCTTTGCAATCGGCTTCGCCTTTTTTGCGGGCGGGATAATAATGGCGATGAACATACCGTAAATGGCGATTCCAAGCGCGGTGCGCACGCATCCTGGCAAAAGGCCGGTTGCGGCAGCGCCCAAAAACGTCCCGAGCGTCCAGCCGGCATAAGGTGCAGCGATCAACCCGGAAAAGTACCGCGCGTTGATATTCCCCTTCTGCTGCATGGCAACCGCAAAAACCTCGTCGGTAACGCCGAAGGAAAGCACAAACCGCTGTAAGGACGTCATGGTTTCGTCCACCTTTTGCGATAAGGAAAGCGACATCAACATATAGCGGATATTAATGACAAAAGTTGTTACCGCAATTTCTATGTACAGCCCCCCTGTCAGGATCAACTGCGTTCCCGCAAACTGCCCGGCGCTGGTCAGATTGGTCATGGATATCAGGAGCGCGACCCAAACAGGCAGCCCTCCCTGCGTCGCCATCATGCCAAACGCGAACGAAACGCTGATATAGCCAAGGCAGATGGGTAAACCGTCTTTCAGCCCTTTTTGAAAGGTGAGTGTCTCATTTTGCTGCATCTTTCTCTCCAAATGTAATACTATTTGTATAATTATTGCTATAATATACAGATATTAAAGTATTTTGCAGACAAGATCGCCCATTTCTTCACAGGTTACCTTCTGCATGCCTTCGGTATAAATGTCCGGCGTGCGAGCTGTTTTCAGAATTTCGCAAACGGCATTTTCAATGGCGTCGGCGGCTTCGTATTCTTCCAGCGAATAGCGGAGCATCATTGCGGCAGAAAGAATGGTCGCGAGCGGATTTGCCGTTCCCGTTCCGGCGATGTCGGGCGCGGAACCGTGCACAGGCTCATACAGCCCCGCCTTTCCGGCGCCAAGGCTTGCGGAAGGCAGCATCCCGATGGAACCGCTGATCATCGAAGCCTCGTCGGATAGAATATCGCCGAAGATATTCGAAGTCACAATCACATCGAACTGCTTCGGATTGCGAACAAGCTGCATCGCGCAATTGTCCACATAAAGATTGGACAACTCTATATTAGGATACTCCTCTTTGCCGATCCGTGCAACCGTTTTTCTCCAAAGACGGGAAGATTCCAGCACATTTGCCTTATCTACGCTGCAAAGCCTACCGTCGCGTTTCGAAGCCATTTCAAAGCCTACGCGCGCAATACGCTCAATTTCCGGAACAGAGTATATTTCCGTATCGTAGGCGGCCTCCGCGCCGTTTACCGTCTTTTTGCCATGTTCCCCAAAGTAAATCCCGCCGGTCAGCTCGCGCACGACCAGGATGTCAAGGTTATCCCCGATAATCTCCGTTTTCAGCGGCGAAGCCTCTCGAAGCGGCTTGAAAATGACAGCCGGGCGAAGATTTGCGTACAAGCCCAGCGCGCCGCGGATGCCTAAAAGACCCGCTTCCGGCCTTAAATTGCCAGGCATGCCATCCCATTTCGGCCCGCCGACCGCCCCCAGCAGCGTGGAATCCGCCGCTTTGCATTTATCAATGGTTTCCTGCGGAAGCGGAACGCCGGTCGCATCAATTGCGCAGCCACCCAGCAGCGCTTCGTCGTAGGATATCGCAAAGCCGAATTTTTCCGCAGCCCGGTTTAAAACCTTTACCGCCTGCGTTACGATTTCCGGCCCGATTCCGTCCCCTTTTAACAGTACAATTTTATACGTTTTCATTGGTATCCCCTCCAGAATTGTTTGCTGCGTTCTTTGCGCGGTTAATTGCACAGATAATCCCCTTAATGGAAGCAAGGCTAATATTGTTGTCGATACCGACGCCGAACAACGGCTCGCCGTCCGGACCGGTCAAATGGATATAGGAAACCGCTTTCGAGTCGGCGCCGCTGGAAATAGCATGCTCACGGTAGGAAACAAATTGATAATTCTTGATGCCGACCGTTTCCAGCGCGTGGAAGAAAGCGCTGATGGGGCCGTTTCCCGCGGCGCTGATAGGATGGTCCGCATGCTTAAAGCGGATGACGCCTTCAAAATGCACCTGAGTGTTGCCACTAATATCGTTTTCTTCATACAGCTTATATTTTTTCAGATTATAGGGGTAGTCGACTTCCAGATACGCGCGGCGGAAAATATCGAAAATTTCCTGCGGGCGAAGCTCGCGTCCCGTTTCGTCGCAGGCGGTCTTGACCATCGCGCCGAATTCCGGATGCATTGCTTTCGGCAACTCGTAGCCAAAATACTGCTGCATAACGAACGCCGCCCCGCCCTTTCCGGACTGGCTGTTGATGCGGATAATCGGCTCGTATTCGCGGCCCACATCCGCCGGATTGATCGGAAGGTACGGCACTTCCCAGTATGGCGTCCCGCTTTTCGTCATATAGTCCACGCCTTTTTTGATCGCGTCCTGATGCGAACCGGAAAACGCCGTAAACACCAGGTCGCCTGCGTAGGGGTGGCGCTCATGCACTTTCATCTTCGTGCATTTCTCGTATATTTCACGAATGTCATGTATATGGAAAAAATCAAGCTTCGGGTCAACGCCCTGTGAATACATGTTCATGGCAACGACCATGATATCCGCGTTTCCGGTGCGTTCCCCGTTGCCGAACAGCGTACCTTCCACCCGCTCCGCCCCGGCCATGATTCCGAGCTCGGTAGCCGCCGTAGCCGTTCCGCGGTCGTTGTGCGGATGGATGCTGATGATCGCGCTCTCCCGGTTTTTCAGATGGCGGCAGAAATATTCAATCTGGTCGGCATAGCAGTTCGGGGTCGCCATTTCCACCGTATTAGGAAGATTTAAAATCAGCTTGTTTTCCGGCGTCGAGCCAAGCGCTTCCATCACCTTTTCACAGATCAGGACCGAATTTTCGATTTCCGTTCCGGAAAAGCTCTCCGGTGAATATTCAAAGCGGATATTCGCCCCGCTTTTCCGGATTTCCGCCTCGGTTAGTTCCTTAATCAGCTTGGCGCCCTCCACAGCTATGTCAATAACGCCCTGCATATCCGTTTTGAAAACGACCTTGCGCTGGAGGGTCGACGTGGAATTGTAAAAATGCACAATGACATTCTTTGCGCCTTGAATCGCCTCAAAGGTTTTCTGAATCAGATGCGGTCTTGCCTGGACAAGCACCTGTATGGTCACATCGTCCGGGATGAGATCGCGCTCGATCAGCGTCCGCAGGATTTCATATTCCGTTTCCGAAGCGGAAGGGAATCCGACTTCAATTTCCTTAAAACCGATGTCAACAAGCGTCTGGAAAAACAGCAGCTTTTCCTCTAAATTCATTGGATCGATCAGCGCCTGATTGCCGTCGCGCAGGTCCACACTACACCAAACCGGCGCTTCCCGGATAATTTTGTCGGGCCATTGGCGGTCCGGCAGGTGGATCGGCTGGAACGGAATATACTTTTTGCAGCCTTCATACATCGTCAAACACTCCTTTGTTCGTTTTCTTCGCGTTTACCACAAAAAACAACGGGAACCAGGAAAACAAAAGCCCCGAACACAGCTCTAGCTGTGCTCGGGGCGAATAAACTTATCCGCGGTACCACCCAAATTCAGTTCCGAAAAGGAACCCTCTGTAAGCCTCCAACAAGGCTCCGGCCTGTAACGCTGCCGCTGCGTCCGCTTCTAATGCTTTCCTTTCGAAGACGGAGGCTCCGGGATGAGCTATACACACAAGATTCCGCACCGGCTCGCACCTTTCCGCCGGTTCTCTGCAATGCTTCCGCCTGTGTCTTATTCCCTTCTTTGCCTTTGTAGCATATTAAATTATTTATTATTATATTTTATGCTTTGCCGGTTGTCAAGGACTTTTTTATTTTCCCTCTTTTTTGCCGTATGCCCTGTCGGCAGCTTCACGGGCCAGGTCAATCACCATCCTGCCGTCGTCCGGCGTGGGCACTTCCCTTGGAGGAATGGTGTCGTACACTTCGGCAACCATGGAACGCATCCACAGGCCCGGCGTAATGCGCAGGGAATAGCCGCATCCGCTCTCCGTCATCCAGTCGTAGAAATTGGCCTTCGGAAGGCCGTATGTAGAAAGGATTGACATAATTGTGCCGCCGTGGGTCACAATAACAGCGCTGTCCATTCCGGAACGCAGCATGCTTTCCACAATCCTTTCGAACGAAGCGCACACACGCTGCATAAAAGCGCCCCCGGACTCACCGTTCGGCGGAGTCACCGCCTTTCCGCCTTCCATCCATTCGGAAAAGTGCTCGTCCTGCGCGGCGATTTCCTCCGCGGTCTTTCCTTCCCAATCACCAAAATCACATTCGCGCAAATCGTCCACCAGCATCGGCTGCGCCTCCGGGTACAAAATGCGGAGGGTCTGAATGCAGCGCAGCATCGGGCTGCAATAGTAAAGCTGCGCTTTGGGATACGTATAG
Organism: Caproiciproducens galactitolivorans; assembly: GCF_004768785.1. Taxonomy (GTDB): domain Bacteria; phylum Bacillota; class Clostridia; order Oscillospirales; family Acutalibacteraceae; genus Caproiciproducens; species Caproiciproducens galactitolivorans. The sequence continues at coordinate 59,642 of NZ_SRMQ01000010.1, read as the reverse complement.
AGCCGCTTCAAATTTTCAAGCTGCGCGACTCCTTCGTCTGCAAGCGGCAGATCCGTACTGCCGATATACTGTCCCAGAAGGTTTCCTTCTGTAAGGCCATGACGGATAAAATGGATTGTATAGGACTTCATAACAAGTCTCCTTTTATATGATAAAATCGATTTATAGCTTCAGGATCAAGATAATGGAGGGATTTTCAAACTAGACACGATATCTAGCGGCTTTACAAAGCGTTATATTAGGTATATACTTTACAAGGTGTTAATTTTTTCCACAATTCGACAGGGGATAATTAGATATGAATAACAGCTTTCCGAGAATTATAACTCTACTGCGTAAGGAACGCGGACTCAGCCAGAAAAAAGCCGCCGAGGAATTGGGTGTTTCCCAGGCATTGCTTTCGCATTATGAAAAGGGAATCCGTGAATGCGGACTGGATTTCGTCGTAAAGGCGGCGGACTTTTATGATGTCTCCTGCGATTACCTGCTCGGAAGGTCCCCGCACCGCAGCGGAGCAACCATTAAGGTGGAAGATATTCCGGAGCCGGACGCTATCGGCAAGGAAAATGTATTGAAAGGCAGCCTTCTTCCGGTATTGAATAAAAAGCTGATTGCCAATTCATTGAATATAATATTTGGAATTTTGCAGAAGGCGGGGAACAAATCGCTGACCACCGAGATTTCCGCCTACCTGAATCTCGCCATTTACAAGAGCTTCCGCCTGCTTTATTCCGCGAATCCGAAAAACCCGCAGGGGATGTTCGCGGTCCCGCAGAAGCTGAGCGACGGGCGCTCCAGCGCAGCGCAGGATATTGCGCTTTCAAACGCCAGTTGTGTTGCGGACGGCGAAAGCGTTGAAGACATGAAAGGGTTGGATAAGGACAAGCTCCCGGAGCTTTCCCCCGAAAAAATTTCTGCGGATTACCCGCTGTTCGCTTCGTCCCTCTTTAATCTGATTCAAAACGCCGAAACGCGCATGGGAGCAAAGAAACAAACTAAATAAAATTATAACATAGATGAAACAAATTACAACCGGCCCGCTGAAATTCAGCAGGCCGGTTGCTTTATTTAAAATAGAATTTTACGGCATCGTAAATTACGAAAAGACCCATAGCTGGTGACAACGTTTTCAAAATATAATCGGTAATATACAGTTCGGCTAGAAAATCATCATTCTGAAACCAGCTTCTTGTTAATATGTAGGGCAAAAAAACGATAAAAATGCCGATAATTAGGCCGGTTATTAAAATTACCGCACGAGATGTTTTTGTATTCATTCATACCTCCGAAAAGATTATTGATAACGAACCTAGTAGAATCTGGCGCGATCCTCCACATAGCAATAGCTATAGTGATTAGTTGACCCTGATACACTAAAATTCACTGATGCAGATTGGCCTACTCCAATAGATACTCCGCCGCCACCAGTTGTCGTACCGTTATTAAAAAAAACTCCTTCTACAGTATAAAATATTGTACTAGCATCTTCTAAATTGGCATATACAGTACCGGAAAATTGTTTGGACATATTGCCGTATTTCCTGTTCATATTTATATTAAGGATCTTAAGTATTCAAAAGTGATAATCACCTTCCGACGTTTCACAGTAAAATTTTAATTGCGGTTTATATTCTTTTGTTACCGTAAATGACTCCGTAAATGTACGATAAGTAGAACTTGCTGCCAACACTTTAGCAGAAGTATAAGAATTCTTATTTGGAGTTTCAAGACTTGAGATTACTTGATTTTCCGCTTGCGATTTAGAAATGGTCTTTTGCGATTTCCTCCACGATTTCATTGAAGGTTAATACTCTACTTACAGAAAACTTGGAGTTATCATTCTGAAGCAATTGATTGTTTTTATCCCTCTCAACTGCTAACGCAGGTACTGCAACCGCCAAAGAAATTGCAAATGTTAGAAATAAGCTAATAACGTTTTTTGCAGAGTTTTTCATTTTTTACTCTCCTTTTATTTTTCCGATTTGAATATTACTTGCGTTAATATGCCCATTGGTACCGCCCCCTTTTTCTTAAAATGGAAACCTTTTTTCGATTTCATAATATATAGACAACTTTGGAGGCAATTTGCAACACTTTTTTAAATTGTTTTTATAAATAGTATGAAAATAGCAAAAAAGCCATGGAAAACTCCATGGCTTCGTCTTTTGTCTTTTGGGGCATGGCGCAGGCTACCCCGCGCCCCTGTTTTATTCTATCTGCGCCGCAAGCCGTTCGCCCTTTGACGTAAGGGACGCGTAACCTTTGCGCATATACGGAAGGTTAAAGACCGCCCCCGGCCGCTGGGCGCCTTCCATAACGGTATGGCACAACAGCTCGTAAATTTTGCTTTTGTAATAAACGTCGTAGTCCCCCGAAACCCAGACACGAACCGTATAGTCAATGAAAACAAGCCCTTTTTCCATCAGGCTTTGCAGCGCAGTACCGCGCTGCTTGACCGTTTCCATTGAATCCTGCGGGTCCGTAATCCGCACATAGTTCAATGCAATGGAAACGAGCTCTAGTTCTTCCGAATTGTGCAGTTCCAAACGCACAATCGGATACCGCTTCGCCCGCTTCATTTCGAGCAGGATTTCCTGTTCATCTTTTGTAATATTCAAATGCTGATTCCTCCTGCATTTTCTCGGATCGACCCCCGCAGATCAGGCGTTTTCCTTGATCAGCTCGCGGTACAGCCGGATATACTCGTTTGCCGATCGTCCCCAGCTGAAATCGCATTTCATGGCACGCTCTACCAGAATGTCCCATCCTCCCCGGTTCTGATAACCCTCCAGCGCACGGCGCAGGGCATAAAGCATATCGCCGGAATCGTAGCTGCGGAAGGTAAAACCGTTGCCCTGCCCGTCGCCGCTGTCCTGTATGGAATCCTTCAAGCCGCCGGTTTCCCGGACAACCGGAATCGCACCGTAACGCAGCGCAATCATCTGCGCAAGCCCGCAGGGCTCGCTCTTGCTAGGCATCAGGAAAATATCCGCAGCGGCATAGATTTTGCGGGAAAGCTCCGGAACAAAACCGAAACAGGCGCAAAGCCTTCCGGGATATTTATTCTGCATTTCTTTAAAGAAGTTCTCGTATTCCCAATCCCCGGAACCCAAAATGACAAACTGGACATTGTTTTCCGTCATTAGCCGGTCAAGCGCTTCTTTCACAAGGTCAAGCCCTTTGTGGGGCACCATTCTGGTAACCATCCCGATCAGCGGCGTTTCCGGCTCCTCGCGCAGGTTTAGGCGCTTTTGCAGTTCCTTTTTATTTACCGCCTTGCCAGAACGGTCTTCGGGCGTAAACGGGGCGTAAAGATCCGGATCGTTCGCGGGGTCATAATCCACCGTGTCGATCCCGTTCAGAATCCCGGACAGCTTCCATGTCCTTTCGCGCAGGATGCTATCTAGGTCATGCGAGAACCACGGATCGAGAATTTCCGTTGCGTAGGTCGGGCTGACGGTTGTTACGCGGTTCGCGCATTCAATCGCACCCTTGAGCAGATTAATGCACCCGTCGTATTCCAGAATGGAAATCGCCGATTGGGGAATGCCAAGCACATCCTCAACAAGTTCCTTTCCATACTTGCCCTGATATTGAATATTGTGTATGGTCTGAACGGTTTTTATGCCCTTGTACCAATCGTTATTTGCATAAAAAATACTGAAATAGATCGGAACCAGCGCGGTCTGCCAGTCATTGCTGTGGAGGATATCCGGCCTAAAATCAATATAAGGAAGCATTTCAAGGGCCGCACGTGATAAAAACGCGAAACGCTCCGCGTCGTCGTAATGTCCGTACAGCCCATGGCGCTTAAAATAATACTGGTTGTCAATCAGATAATAAATCACACCGCCGGCTTTTGCTTCGAACACACCGCAGTACTGGCGCCGCCAAGAAACCGGAACGGACAGGCTGGTGATAAACTTCATATTGTCGCGCAGTTCCTGCGGTATATCTTCATACAGCGGCATAACAACCCGGCAGCCAATCAGGCGGAGCCGAAGAGCCTGCGGAAGGGAGCCTGCCACCTCGGCCAGCCCTCCGGTTGCGGCAAAGGGCCTCGCCTCGCTGGTACAATATAAAACTTTCATTGATAAGCCTCCTTAGCTGAAATTTTGGCTGCAACGGGAAGGTCAGACGACGCTTCCCTTACTGATAAAAACCGGATAGGAATGAAATCCGAAAAGGGAACGGTCGTTTTTTATCACCGCGTCTTTATCAATTATTACATAATTCAGGTGACAGTTCGCCCCAATCTCCGTATCCTGCATAACCACACAGTTTTCCAGCTTTGTATTTTTCCCCACATGCACGCCTCGGAAAAGCACGCAGTTTTCCACGGAGCCCTCGATGACACATCCGTCGGCGATCAGCGAATTGCTTACGCTGGAGCCAAGCCCATAGCGGGCGGGCATATCGTCGCGCACCTTCGTAAAGATCGGCCGGTCGGGGTTGAACAGCTCCGCCCGTACCGCCGACTGCATCAGCGCCATATTTGCTTCAAAATAGGCGTTCATCGAGCAGATTGACTGCGTATAGCCTTTGAATTCATAGGCGCAGATTTTGTAGGTTCCGATATTCCTTTGCAGGAAATCCCGCTTGAAATTATATAAGTTCCGGCTGACACAGTCCGCTATCATTTTCATCAGAAGCTCACGTTTCATCAGAAGCATGCTCAAGCCGTAATGGCAAACGCCTTCCGTGTGCGGATTGATCAGCATATCCTTCACGCGATCCTCCTTATCGATCGTGTAAACCGTCGGGTCGCAAATCTTTTCCGGAAGTTTCCCGGTCCGGTAGATGATGGTGATATCCGCGTCATGCTTCATATGGAAGGACACAACATCGGTAAAGTCAATATTGCAAACAACATCGGAGTCGCTCAACAGTACAAACTCTTCCCTGGAGTTCGCCAAAAAGGTATTAATAGAGGCAAGTGATTCAATCCGGCTGTTAAAAACCGTACATTCGCTTGTGAAGGGCGGAAGAATGGAAAGCCCCTCCCTTTTGCGGGACAAATCCCACGCTTTCCCCGACCCAAGATGATCCATCAGAGACTGGTAGTTGCTCTTGGTAATGACACCGACCTTGTTAATTCCCGAATTCACCATGTTGGAAAGCGGGAAATCGATCAGACGGTACCTTCCGCCGAACGGAACCGAACCCATTGTGCGTTTGTCGGTCAGTTCCCGGATCCTTTCCTCATGAATGTCTGAAAAAATCAATCCCAAAACATTGTTTCCGCGCATTATTTCGCCGCCTCCTCTGCTAGTGTTTCCGCGTCTATCATTGCTTTCGGCGGAATGACGGCGCCGGGAGCAATGTTGCAGCCGTCCCCAATCACAGTAACGCCCCACTCGTCCTTATTGGCAATATCCTCAGGGCGCGCGCCGACAACCGCCCCCTTTCCGATCACCGTGTTTTCCGACACGATGGCATACTGTACGACCGCGCCTTCCTCCACGCGGGAGCCCGGCATAATAATGGAATCCTTCACAACCGCGCCCGGCGCAATCGTAACACCGGCGAACAATACAGCGAAATCAATTTCCCCGTATACATTGCAGCCCTCTGCAACGAGAGAATTCTGCACCTTGGCGCCGCTTGCTATGTAGTGCGGCGGCATAACCGGGTTGCGGGAATAAATTTTCCAGTCGCCTTCGTTCAAATCCAAGGGGACATTGGGGTTCAGCAAATCCATATTGGATTCCCAAAGGCTGTCAATGGTCCCTACATCCTTCCAGTAGCCCTCAAAACGGTAGGCAAACATGCGCTCCCCCGCCTTGAGCATAGCGGGAAGGACGTCTTTTCCGAAATCATTAGAGGATTTCGGGTTCGCTTCGTCCATTTCCAGGTACTTGCGAAGCTTGCTCCACGTAAACACATAAATCCCCATGGAAGCCTGGTTGCTTTTTGGAACCTTCGGCTTCTCGTCAAACTGATAGATGGAGCCATCCGGGTTCGTGTTCAGAATTCCGAAGCGGGAAGCCTCGTCCAGCGGAACCTCGAACACCGCAATCGTGCAGTCGGCCCCCTTTTCCTTATGGTAGGCAAGCATCTTGGAGTAATCCATTTTGTAAATATGATCACCGGAAAGCACGACGACATATTCCGGATTATACCGTTCAATGTATTGGATATTCTGATAGATTGCATTCGCCGTGCCTTTGTACCAGTCGGATTTGCGGCTGCGCTGATAGGGCGGCAGCACGCGCACCCCCGCATTCATACTATCCAAGTCCCACGGCTGTCCGCTTCCGATATATTCATTCAGAACAAGCGGCTGGTATTGCGTCAGCACACCGACCGTTTCAATTCCGGAATTCACGCAGTTGGAAAGCGCGAAATCAATAATGCGATATTTCCCTCCGTAGGGTACTGCCGGTTTCGCCAGATTCTTAGTCAGGACGCCCAAACGGCTTCCCTGACCCCCTGCCAGCAGCATGGCAACTACCTCTTGTCTTGGCAACATTTTAATACCCTCCCTAGTAATTCACTTGCTCTTCTTGGATTTCTCCTTGAGCACAGTAGTTTTGGCAGTCTTTTTTGCTTTTCGCCTTTTACATTTCAAAAAAAGGACGGACAGCGGCGGCAAGGTCAATTCAACCGACTGCTGAAAACCATGCATTGCCTTTCGATCGGTATGAATTCCGTCCCCGTTGGTAATCCCGCTCCCCCCAAATTCGGCACGGTCCGAAGAAAAAATTTCCGCATAAGTCCCCTCAAACGGTACCCCAATAGAATAGTGTTCACGCTTAACAGGGAGAAAATTACAAACGGCGATGATTTCATGCCCGCTTGCATCCATCCGGCGGAAGGCGATTACGCTCTGTGTGTAATCATCATTGGAAATCCAGGAAAATCCTTCCCACGTAAAATCAACTTCCCACAAGGGGGCAGTATTCAGATAAAAACGATTCAGCGTTTTCACAAAATACTGTAATTGCCGATGTTTTTCTTCATTTAAAAGCCCCCAGTCCAGCTCTGTTTGATAATTCCATTCGTTCCACTGCCCGAATTCGGTGCCCATGAAAATCAGCTTTTTTCCGGGATGTGCCATCATATAACACATGAAAGCGCGCACGCCTGCGTATTTTTGATCCTCATCCCCCGGCATCTTATTCAGCAACGAACGCTTCCCGTATACGACCTCGTCGTGCGAAATCGGTAAAATGAAGTTTTCCGAAAAGGCATAGAAAAAGGAAAACGTTACATTATCGTGGTTGAATGGACGGTATATCGGGTCAAGTGACATATAATGGAGCATATCGTTCATCCAGCCCATATTCCATTTATAATTAAAGCCCAGCCCGCCGCAGTAGGTCGGTTTGGAAACCATTGGCCACGAGGTGGACTCCTCCGCAATCATCATAACGTCCGGGAAAAGCTCGAACACGGATTCGTTCAGCTTTTGCAGGAAAGCAACCGCTTCCAAATTTTCTTTTCCACCGTTTTTATTCGGGATCCATTCGCCGTCCTTGCGGCTGTAATCCAGGTAGAGCATGGAAGCGACCGCGTCAACGCGGATCCCGTCGATATGATATTTCTCCAGCCAGAAAACCGCGCTGGAGACCAGAAAGCTGATTACCTCGTTGCGGCCGAAGTCGAAAACCAGCGTGCCCCATTCCTTATGCTCGCCCTTACGGGGGTCGGAATATTCGTAGCAGGGCGTGCCATCGAAGCGGGCAAGGCCGGATTCATCCTTCGGGAAATGCGCCGGAACCCAGTCCATAATCACGCCGATCCCCGCCCTGTGGAGTTTATCTACAAAACTCATGAATTGCTTTGGTTCGCCGTAACGGGAAGTTGGGGCAAAATATCCGGTAACCTGATAGCCCCAGGAACCATCGTAGGGATATTCGGTAATCGGCATCAGTTCAATGTGCGTGTACCCCATCTCCTTCAGATAGGGAACCAGCTCGTCAGCCAGCTTATCGTAGGAAAACGTATTTCCGTCCGAATAACGGCGCCAGGAGCCCATGTGTATTTCGTAAATATTAACCGGCTGGTTATAATGCTTTTTCGCAGCCTTATGCTTCATCCATGCGCTGTCACCCCAGGGATAGCCTTCTATGTCGTAATACTTGGAAGCGTTGCCCGGGCGTGTTTCAAAATGGTAGGCATAGGGGTCGCTTTTAAAGGTTTGTTTTCCATCCGCGCTTTCCACACAGAATTTATAAGGCTGGTACTGCTCCATAACAAACGGAAGGTAGCATTCCCAAACGCCGTCGCTGATTTTTTCCATGGGATAAACCCCGGGTTTCCAGTCGTTGAAATCGCCTACAACAGAAACCGCTTCGGCATTCGGCGCCCATACGCGGCAAACCATGCATTCTTTTCCGTCTGCTACAGTCTTATGTGTGCCCATAAACTCGTATGCTTTTATGTTCGTGCCTTGGTGAAACAAATAAAGCGGCAGATTTCCGTCATTGGATTCAGCAGTAATTTGCATGTTAAACAACTCCCCTGGTTTTAATTCCCTTGTCATGATTTTATCATATCACAAATCTGCAAAATAGCAATACTTTGGTGATTTATTTGTAATATTTATTGAGTTGATTCTATATTTTTAGTCATTTTGTTATAAAAATCATACCTTTTGACCCTGTAACAAACAGGGCTGTTCTAAGTATACCATTCTCTTTATGTCGCTTTTTGTGGTACCGGGAGAGTATAAAAAAGTCCCCGCGGTTTGCACCGCGGGGACTGAAAAATCAAATCTTATTCGTGGTCAACTTTGTTCATGTGCTTAATCAGGTCGAGAACCTTGTTGCTGTAACCCCATTCATTGTCGTAAAGAATTTTACAATTTAATATTGAAAAATCCAGCATTCATGCGGCTTTTCGGTCACTTTGTTATTTGCTTTTTGCTTAAAATTAGTGTGCAGTTGTCATAACAGAACAACAACATTTTTTCACACTTTGCCTTAGTTTATCACAAAAAGAAGCGTTTTGTCAAGTGAACAACAGTATCGCTATCATACTTGTTTTTCTTCCTTCAACCTCTGCATTTCAGTAGCAGAATCCACCGTATAAGGTGACTGTTCAATAATACTTTGAATACTGATAGCACCCATATCACGTTGAGTTTTTAATTCATTCATCATATTATTTGTGTCTACTGGTCTGTTTACTGTAAAGGTTATATCAACGCTCTGCATATCTTCATCAGAAAAAGTAATGCCCTGTACGGCTAGTAACTTCCTGAAATATTCAAAACGCTTATACATACCCTCTTTAAGCACCTGAATCATTTGCTTTGCTTTATTATCTGTCTGGCTGAAAAGTAGTTTCAATGATATTTCAGATACATTAGATACATTACTTTGTCCAACTACTGCACTCGGTACTCCTGCAATCGTATATAACTGTTGTGTAAGGCTATCTAAAAGCAATTTGATATTGTTGTAGTCAAGCATTGCAGTTACATATTTGAAGTCCCCACCATCCTCCAGATTCAATGTAGCACCGCAAATATCTCTTGGGATTGAATCTGTTATTCTTTGCCCCATGCTTACCCCTAGCGGATTCATGCTTAATGTAGTAATAGCATCATCAAGTTTAGAAAGCAATTCTTCAATCTGATTCATAATAGGCATCAAATCATTAATCGGACTGTCACCGAAGAAATTGTATTCTGATTTCTCCATACCAATGTAATGAATAGGTAAGCCGCTTAGATTCTTGGCAGTATCCTTTATAATACCATCCTGCCATGTTTCTACACGATCTGGATAATAGACAATGTAATTTTTATGACCGTTCTCCATATCTTCCCAGTATTCAACAAACGAAATATAATTCTCCTGTTCATCATAGACAGGGTAAGAATCTTCATTTGCTATAATGTGAGATTTTATAATTCCATTGTCAAGATAGACATATTCAAAGGCATTACCATAAGTCAAGAGGTCTTTTGCAATTTCATAATCTGTCTTTGTGTAAATTCCTTGCTTATAAATACTATTGAATCTCTTTACTATTTCCGGCTTACCTGTTATGCTTACTGGATTACCAACCACATAACTTACATGGAAATTAATGATTGTTTTCAATGTATTCAGCACTATTTTAGCGGTTTTATAAGTTTCCTCTTTAAACTGAAAATCTGGTCTTTGAAGCACCTTATGTAACCTCAAAAGATACTGCTTTATATCAAGGACATTACTAATTCTTTTCATATGCTCGGTTTTATATATTTCATTTTCAAACCATAACTTGTCCATTTTATCACCCTTCCTAAATGTAATTAACGCCGGATTTCATTCCAACAATAGCAAACCCCATAGACATACACAGATCGTCATGCTGTCCGATTATTGCACCCATTTTACCATCTTTAAATTGGAATACTTTCATTTCTGATAGCAAGTCTTTACTCTTTATAACTATCTGATTTGTTTCAAACAGTTCTACAAAGTCATTAACTAGAATCGGTTTTGTTTTGGGATTCGTTACAAATCCAACCTTTTTCTTTTTCATGCCCCTTGCATCATATTCAACGTATTTATACATATTACTGTAATGATATTCATTCTTCAATTTATCGACAACAACATGACCTGCGCTGGCTTTCTCCACCACTAATAAAGCACGATTATAATAAATACCTATATCATTTACCAATTCCGCAAATTGGAATGGCTTAATCTTATTACTCTTGAATTCTGCCATTTGGATACCATCAGCAGATAGGACTTCAATAGCACTATAATCTTGTGACATACCTTCCCCAGTATCTACACCTATGTAATATTTCTGTCCTATCTTGGGAGTATCCCATATAGTCAATTCTCTGCCTAACCACGGGCATAAACTTAATGGCAATTCTTTCGGCTTACTCTGAATTGGTTTTATATCACCAATATATTGCAAGCGTTCATGTATCATCTTTGAATTGAATATGTTACTGCCTGTGCTTACAAATGCTTCTAATGCAGTAGCAGGAAATTCCTGTGCAAATGCTTCGGGACTACTATTAGCAATCTTTAATCTTCTCCATACTAACTGTTCAATAGTAGCACCTTGCGACCTTAGAATCTTTTCTGTATCGTCAAGTTCTGTTTCATCCGGCAATACTCCATGAATTTCAATATATCTATCTGAAAATTGCTTGTATTCAGTAGCAAACATCATCTTGTCATTTATCCAACTAAAGAAAAACGGCTTATACATATTTTCTTTGCGTTCTGCCTTATTCCATAGGCTTTGAAAATAATTCATACCGTTTGCAGTAGATTCAAGGATTATCTGACCGTTTGGAGTTAATGCTTGTTCAATAGCAAGTAACTGTTTTTCAACTGTATCCTTCATAAAAGCCACTTCTGAAAGGTGTGCATAACGGATTGTTGCACCTCTGGCAACATCTTTATTACCGCAAGTAGCAACTACCACCTTGCTGCCATTAATGAAGCGTAGTTCTTTTTTATTATTGGCTATGATTGGTATTCTGATTGCTTCCGGCATATTGAAGTATAATTCCTTTAATTTATCGAATATCTGTGAAGCGGATTCAATTGAATAGGACATTAAAAGACAGGTTGTATATGGCTTTGTACTGGCAAGATATATACTCTTTGCACAGGATAAAGTTGTAATACCTAACTGGCGGCTTTTGAGTACAATATTGTATTTGTCCATATTTTCAAGCAGATATTTTTGTTGAGGATTCAATTCAAATTTGACTACATTTCCGCTCTTATCTACTACCTTCATAAAATTCTGTATGTAAAGTATTGGATTACTTATAATCTTTTTGAGTTTACTCTGAACTGTCATTTTAACCCCCTTTCTACATTAATAAATAAGGATTATAGAGCGCATAAAAAAGCAGGTAGCAAATTATACTACCCACTGATAAAACACGCTCTACAACCCCTAAAACATAATATAACTATATATTATTCTTCGTTTAAATCTTCATCAGATACACCTTGCAGAATATTAAGCAATTCACTTGATTGTCCATCTGCAAAGAATTTCTCTGAAAAGTCCGTAAATGCCTTGAAAGCGTTTGTATCCTCTTTTGCTCTGTCAAAATAGATATTGTAAAGTTCAATCATTTTCTTTTGATGAAGCCGCTTTAAAAGCCATTTAACCGCCGTTTGAACATTTTCCTCTGTAAGCCAATTCTCACAATTGTTTTCTGTTACTCCGGCAGTAAATACCTTGTAATTATTTTTCAGATCATCAAATGTCTTTAGATTCTGGTTAGGTAATAGTTGCGGAGCATATCGCCAAATTATGTAATATGATTTTGTATCCGTTTTTACCATGCTTTTTATTTTGCTGAATACACTTACTTCCTGCGACGTGCTTTTTCCTACTCCATATCCATCTTTCTTTGTAATAGATTGCTTTGTCCTTGCCATATGTTAACCACCTAATTTCTTAAGAATCAAATTTAGCTTATCATTTATCCTATCGACCTTATCTTCAATAGCACAGATTCTATTCCATTCCATTTTCTTTTGAATGTACTGCATTTCACGAATAACGTCATTGATATTATTAATTTCGCTATCAAGCGAAGCAACACAATGTTCAACGGCTGCATGATTTTCCTCACATATGGTTTCATTGTTTTCAATAGCATTGTTTAATTCTTTATTCATAATAAATACTTCCTTTCATAATTTGAATTTCATATATCAGAAAAAAGGTGATAGTAATAAAGAAGATTATATACCTTCTTTCTATCACTATCACCTTTTTCCATTACGCATTTATAATCACTGAACTTTGTCCTGCAATATCATCAGGTAAATTGTATTTTTGCTTATTTAACTTATTTGCTCTAATCATTTTGAATTTACCAACATTAAGTATCTCTTGAATACTTCGTTTCCATTGTAATTCTGTTTGTCCTTTCCCTCTAATATCAGATTCAAGGCAATATCCTTGTCTATTGATGATATTACAAAGTTGGTTTATTAATTCAATAGTGGCATTATCTGACTTTTCAGAAGTGCCTTTTTTATTCTCAAATTTGTATTGAGGATAAACCTTATTTGCTGTTTCCTCTCCAAAAGTCCGAAGCACATATTCTTTGCTAAGTCCTTTAAGTGAAATATGATTATCTTTTAATGTTTTGGCAATTTCTTCACTATTTTCAAACTGCAAAACTCCATATTCAGGAAAACTATAAAAATTAGTAATTTTCTTGAATCCATATTTAGCGGCAATATGTTTTGCTTTATTCAATTCCTTTTCTGGAATCGTTTCTGCTGGAAGTTTTTCAATTATATTGAGCAAAGCAAATAATGTAAGTGACTGCGCTAAAGTATTCATATTGCTTTTTATACCACACACGCTAAGTAAATTCTTATAACTATCAAAGAAAATTGGTCTTTCCATATTTTGCATATTATCATTTACATACTGTGTGAAGTGCAATAACATTTTTTGAATATGTACTTTACGGGTTCTAATTAATTTTGATAATGTTGGAAACTGTAAATCAAATTCTTCTGAATCAAGATAATTAGCATTGTCAATTAACATCTGCTGTTGTTGTTTCACCCAATCGGACTTTTCAAGTTTCAGATTATAAACGGATTTTATAAATTCGATTGCTTGACTTTTCTTGCATTGTGCTAACTTCTCTGTAATTCCTATAATGGTATAGCACTTATTGCAGCCAAAACACTTATATACTTGTGTTCCATCATCAGTAGTATAAATATGTGCAGAAGGTGAATCATCTTTATGTTCTGGTAGAATACAATTTACATATCCATCAATACCTAAATATTCCGATAAATCAATAGAATTAATATATTTATACAAATCTTTCTCATTCTCAAATGATGTTTGCTTAAAAGGGTACCTAATAGAAGAAGGTAATATATCTTCTTTATTAGGTACCCCTTTTAGTAACTCTTTCATTACATCTACATTTAATGCTCTAATTGCTTCAATTTTAAGTGCCATATTCTCGTTTGATTCTGTATTAGAATATAAATCTAGTTTTTTTTTACATGGTTTTGGCGTAACCATTGAAGAACCCAAAGTTGGGGACTCCTTATAATACTTATCAATAATTTGCTGTGCATTAATCCTTTTATTATAAGAATCACAAATTAGTGACTTCCCACCGAAGAAGATTCTAGTACAATCCTTTGTTACATTATCGGATTTATCAAATATAGAAATAAGAGTATTCTGTAATTTGTTTCTTGTTTCAACATCAGTTATAACTGTATCGGTACAAAATACTAATCTGAAATGGTGTTCCTGCTCCGTATGGCTGAATGAAGTATAACCAAAGCAAGGGTATATATTTAATTGAGAGCATCTATTTAACTGCTCCTGAATTGTTGTATCGTGGTCAAAATCCAAAGCAAATATTTGTTGGCTTATCCAGTCCTTTGATTTTGTTCCATCCAGTAAAGCAGGTTTGAATGTTGCTCCGTTGCTTAAACCCTCTGCCAATTCTTCAATAGTAATATCTGTTTTTGCAAGGTTCTTTTGTACCTCGGCTACTTCATAACCTTTAGGTTTATTTGCGAATTTTTTACTATAATACATACATTTGATCGTCATTAATTAATCACATCATCCTTTACAATATAAAAGGACTACCCTGTTTTGGGGTAGTCCTAGATAATTTATTTTTACTTAGTTTCAAATGAAACTTACTTATTCTTGATCTGGTCTTTTATATTCGCTCAATGCCTGTCTGATTTCAGGTGTAGCATCAAATACCCAAAAGTTACATCTGCAACCTTCATTAAAGCATTTGAATAAATATCTGAATCCATTGTCTTTCAAATAGAGCATCTTCCGGCAAGAGTAAACGATTATAAATCGTTCGCTAATTGATTTCTGAATTTCTTCCTGTGTTTGTGTTTTCATATTTATACTGCCTTTCTGCAAACTGAATATTTGTCTTTATAACATTCCGCTGCGGTAATGATTGAATCAGGATTATTACTATAAATTGACCTTAATTCATATGTACTCATGTTTTGTCTTTTCACTGGTTGTACTAATTCAAATTCATACTTAGGAATTCCAACATTCAAGTTACAATGTAAATGATTATCTATCATGGTTATGGATTCATTCAATCCATATTTGCTGATAAAATCCACAAAATACTGATTATCATGCTCCTGTAATAATGGGAGCAAATACTTGTCCATATCAAGCATTTCATACCAATAGATATTGACATCTTTGTATTTGCCGCCTTTATTGTAATAACCGATATACCAACCATCTATACAAAGTAATGTAGTCAATGATTCTTCATTGTATTTGGATAAATCCCTATTGAATAGGGAACAAAGTAAAGCCAATGTACTGCCATTAAATTTCTTATAGTAAATATTAGTAATGATATTCGGATTGATAGATTCAGGATTATCTATAAATGTAAAATGGTTATCGAATGTTTTACATCTGGTAACACTCAAATCTATAAATATGGGTTCCTTTCCTTCCGACCGTTCTGGATTCAAATATAATCCACTATCGAGAGAATAAAAGCCGCCTATTGTAAGTCCAAATAAATGCTTTAAAAGTTTGCATGAATAGTAACTGTCAAAATCATTTGATAATACCATGTAATATTTATCTGGGTTTAAATCCTTATACCATTCTGGAAATTTGTTTAATAATTGTTCTTTCATATTCTTGTTTTCACAAGAGTATTTACAGTTGGTTCAAACGATAATTATTTATCTCCCATAGGGTTTACTGTTTATGATCATTACTCCCCTCTACCTGTAATGCCATAAAATACTTCATTGCTTAATTCCTCCTTCGATTTTCATTTATTTGTTGTTGGTCTACCAATTTGTTTTTGAAGTTCGCCACTTGCTTTCTTTGCAAAAGCAATGTTCATAGCATCAATAATTTGCTTGTAGTTATTTTCTGTAAAATACTTTTTGCCTTGCTCAATCTGTCCTATCAATTGCGGTGATACATCACAAAACTTTGCTACATCACGCAAGGACAAACCTTTGTACTCTCTGATTTCTTTGAATTCTTTTCCTGTTATCACGTTTGATTTTCCCCCTTTCATTGAGATATAAAGGTATGGCTATTTTGACCACTCCTTTTCTATACCTGCTGAATCTTGTTTTTATCAGTAGATATAGAAAAAGCCGGAGCATCTATTGACACTCCGACCTTTATAAAGATTATTTAAACATTAAGGAAAATTTTCCTGAAAGTTAGGCAACTGTCTTTCTAAGTACGACAACACCCTTATCATCAAGAAGTTTTGTAGCATAAAGAGAAGAAGCCACAACATCAGTTGCAAGCAGAAGTGCCTGACGGCTTTCCTCAAGGGTTACATTCTTCTGGAATACATAACCGAGGGCATCTTTTTTGATAATATAAGTTTTTGCTTCTAACTTTGTGGAATCCCATGTACCGTTATTTGTAACGATAACAGGAATACCGAAATAATAACCGATAACACCATTTTGGACTAAACCATTACCATTTGTCTGATAGGTTTTTGCGGTATTAACAAATTCGTCCATACCTGCAAAGCTAGAGCGAAGTTTAGCATTGATGATAATAGCGGCAAAAGAATCCGTATCTACAGAATCGCCAAAATTATCAATACCTGTCTGCAATTCAGCGGAAGTGATTTTATCAGCGGCGGCAACTGCACTCTTAAACACAGCAGTATCACAAGCGGCAGCAAGGTCTGTATCAATTTGTTTTGCCATAACATCACTTACCTGCATAACAATTTTGTCCTGCAATACACCTTTTACCTGTGCTTTGTCTTTATCATAAATACGGAAAGCAGAGCCGATATATTTGATTTCTGCGGTAGAATCGCTCATATCAAGTTCAGCCGGAGTAAGGGCAGTACCCTTAACTACATTCTCTACAACTGCGGTTCTCTTGATTTTTGGGAAGTGCATTGTATCACCTGCGGTTTTAATTTCCGGCACAAGGCTAGAAGCATCGAACGCAACAGAACCAAAACGAAGTGTAGTACCTAATTTTTCATTTACTGCATCAGAGAAAATTTCAGGAATAAAAATAGTAGCCATAATATATACCTCTTTCTTTCATTTAATAATTGTTTGTTTTCTTACTGCATGAACTTTTTAGCAAGTTCAGGATTGGAATTATAAAATTCCTGTTTTTCGTGATAACTCATTGAGTGCCATTTGTCTTTTGACATTTGAACGTTGTTGTTATGTCCTGAAGGTTTAAAGCCGGAAGATTCAACCTCATGATTTATAATCTTCTGGAAATATGTACTGAATGCTTCAATGTCAATATCGTCTTTGAGATAGTCGGCAAATGACTTATCAATGTTTTTAGCGGTCAATGATTCAAGCAAATTCATTTTCTTTTCCCTTGCTTCAAGTTCCTTGACACGCTTTTCATAATCCAGTTCCGCATCTGTCTTATCAGCAGGTGTAAGTTCCTTGATTTTATCCTCAAGAGCCTTAATTTGTTTTGAATAACTGGTACGGAGTTTATCCTCTGCGGATTGGATTGATTTTTGATATTCTGTTTTCGTCATAGTGACATTTTCTTCTTGCTGAACGTTGGTATTTTCTTGTTCCATAATTAACCTCTTTCCTGTTATGTACTCAATCCCTGTATCGCTGAAACAATGAGCCAGTTATTGAATATCATCCCATTATGTTATTTGTGTGTATAGAAAAACCCTATGGAAAACTTTCCACAAGGTTAATCACTTGTTTTGTCTGGTACTTGTTTTTATACTATTTGCTTTCTTTCTGCAATCAGGACAGTATTTTGTATTGTGTCCATCAATAGGATAAAAGGAATCACACATAGCACATGACTTATAGGTTGTGTTATCAATAACTACCTTTATGGTTGTGTGATCTTCACCAATAAATGCATAGTCATTGATTCGCTCGTACTTCATTTGAGATTACACCCTTCTTTTTTAAATTTTAAAGTATAGTTTCTATCCCTAAGTTAAGGATTTTTGAAAATGCTTAAAAGCCGCATGGCTCTAGGAGTTTGAGATTTATAAAGATTAAATTGTGCTTAGGACATTCTTTGCTTTATTTGATTTTAAGTCAAAAAAATATATAACAGTAGGAAATCATTATTTATGTATTTCCATACTGTATATATAGCGGTACAACAAAAAGTCCTAAAGTCGGCATGGCTCTAGGAGTTTTAAGCAATTTTTATTCAATTTGTGCTTTGGAATTTTTAATTTGTTAGCGTTACAAAAAAAGGCTATTCAATTAAAAAGTTCCACAAGACTTTTTCTTTACCAATATTATATAAAAAACAAAAAACTCCCAGAAGCCGCATGGCTCTAGGAGTTTTAAGGGTTTAACTTTTAATTTGCTACGTATTCCAAGTTACTTTTTCTGACGTTTCCTCCACTCATCTCTCCATTTGTTTTGACGCTTAATATCTCTTTTGTGCTGACACTCTGCACAACGAACTGTTTGGTTATCCTTAGCATACGAATATGATATAGTATATTGGGATATTTACTATTTCTTTTACCAATATTATATAAAAAACAAAAAACTCCTAGAAGTCGCATGGGTACTAAGTTTTTAAGGGTTTAACTTTTAATTTGTGCTATACAGATTTTTTCTTTACCAATATTATATAAAAAACAAAAAACTCCCAGAAACCGCATTGGTACTAAGTTTTTAAGAGTTTAACTTTTAATTTGTGCTGTATAAAATACTAATTTTTATGTTTTTCCATACTGTATATATAAAGGGAATGAAAAAACTCCCAGAAGCCGCATGGCTCTAGGAGTTTTAATGGTTTAACTTTTAATTTGTGCTTAGGACATTCTTTGCTTACGCTTAGATTCTCTCCACAACTGTTGCAAATGTATATGTTGACATTTATCACAACGTACTGTTTGATTATCTTTTGGAATACGAATATGATATAGTATATTGGGGTATTATATAAACTAATTGATTAAAAATTAATCTCTACCTTATCATATTAGGAATTTACATATATAAAAATTAAAACTCCCAAAGTCCGCATGGCTCTAGGAGTTTTAAGAGTTTAACTTTTAATTTGCTACGTATTCCAAGTTACTTTTTCTGACGTTTCCTCCACTCATCTCTCCATTTGTTTTGACGCTTAATATCTCTTTTATGTTGACATTTATCACAACGTACTGTTTGATTATCCTTGGAATATAATTTTATTAATCTTCCGCAATCAACACACTTGATAAATTTCCCATCATTGCAATACTTCATATATTCATAACCCAATTCTCGAAAATCATTTTAAAACAAACGTCTAGTATATTAATATCTCTTACCATATATATGAAAATTAATACTATGCCGATAATATTTGATATTTGCTAGGCTTAAAGCCGATTAACTTTAGATTTGTTAGCGTAACACTTTTAATTTGTGCGTTCTACATTTAAAATATTTGATGCAGTTCTCCATAGTTGACGAACTAATTTAAAATTAGTAAATTAGTAAAAATGGCTTTATACTGCGGTTTGTTAATGTTTTTGATAATAATTACTAAAAATAAAAAGTCCAGAAAACCGCATGGTTACTGGACTTTTTCAATATTTTTATAAAAATAAAAACCGTCTTAATCTTTATGGTTATCATAATATTTTTTATTACGAATAGATTTTAACCTTCTATCTGCTATTTCTTGACAGTCATCACATCGTTTCTTATTTTTTACACCAACTCCAATTAAAAACAAACTACCACAATCAATACACCGTTTATATTTAATTCCCCTGTACTTTAGTTTCCACCTTCATTTCCACTATGGAAAGTCGTTGGTTCATATTATCCAATGTGGTACTCATTTTATCCATGTTCTTGCTGATTTCAGTAAGTACATTATTTTGATCTTCAAGGTGCTGCATAAGTAATTGTTCCCTTGCGGTTGAATCATTTGTAACCTTATTCACAAAATGATAGACAAACCAACCCAAACCGATACAAGCGGCAATAGGGAAGCCAACTGTACTAATAATCTGTGTAATTGCCTGAACGTCCATTTATTTCACCTGCCTTTATATTAGAGAAACAATCTTGACTTGTAACGTTGCACTACAAGTATGGTTTGAATCTGCCAATGTTACATTAATGTACTGACCTATCATAGCCGTTTTGTTTGCCGCAGTAAGTGTAATTGTCATACCGCTTGTTGTGTATGTAATATTGCTTTCATAACCAGTAGGGGGAATAACAGTCCATACAGGTGTTATTCCTGTTTGTTCTGTACTACCTTTCCAGAAATGAGCAGTTAAGGTTTTACTCATACCTACTTTAATTGTTGCCGCACTTGGAGATGTAATAGTACAAGTCATATTTTCGGCTTGCGTTACTGTCACTGTCTTTGTAGCAGTAATATTTTGTTCTGTCCATGTGGCAGTAAAGGTTACACTACCTGCAATTAAGAAAGTTACTTTACCTGTACTGTCAATTGTGGCAACCGTTGTATCAGAAGAAGTCCATGTTATTGTTGCCGTAGAATCCGTTGTACCATTCTTCTGTGCTATTGCCGTAAGTGTAGGAGTATCAGCAGTTGTATAGGTATCATTAGCGGTAACTACTAATGAATATACATCTGGTTCTACAATTGAAATTTCTTTTGTGCCGCTTACATTTTGTGTTGTCCATGTTGCGGTTATTGTTACGTTGCCATCACCAACAAATTGAACAAGTCCTGTATTGTCTACCGTTGCCAGTGATGTATCAGAAGAAGTCCATACAAAAGAAGCATTATTAATAATCGTACTATCTTCCTTTGCCGTTGCGGTTAATTGAGCAGATTCTCCCCTATGATAAGCATCATTACCAGTAACCGAAACAGTATAGGTATGTGTTGTTTGAGTAACTTCACAATACAAGTGTTTTACATTATCCTTTGAAATTATATTGTCTATCTTCCAATGTCTGCCTACTGCATCAAATGTGCTGTCAATAGCCAGTGATTGAATCAAACTAGGTTCTGCAATAATGTGAATATCACCGCTGACAAGAGAAATTACATTATTATTCTGTGTTAATCCATTTGTAATGTCATAGGCATATACTGGCACATTTATTTCTGTACCGTTTGTTATTGCGTGAAGTATAGCGTTTGTTTCAATTAAATCGGACTTATAATAAATATCATTTTCCGGCGATTCTTGATTCAAGGTAAGAAAATGCTTATTACCATATGTTAATAACTGTCCGGCATGAATTCCTTCAGATACAGGATAGAATATTGTCAACTTGTCTTGTAGTTGGTTTGTATCGCTATTACGCTTAAATATGACAGTATAGGGCGTGTTATCTGAATAAGATGTAATTACCTTACCTTCACGTTTAAGAGCGTCAGTAAAGGCAGAATTAAGCGTATTATACATTCTTCTGCCCCCTTTAGTTATGATACATGAAATTGAATTGTGATTCGGTTGTACCTGTGCTGTCTGGAATAGCAAGGATTTTCTTTTCAATATCATCAAGCCGTTTCTGTAAATATTGATATGCTTGTCCTGTAGTAGTGAATTCTGTTTCAATAGAACGGAACAAATCAAGATTATTAGCAAGTGAATCCAATACATCATAAACGGTCTGGAATAACTGCTTTTTCATTGTTGCGGCTGCATAGGTATCTGTAGCCGTTAGGTTATTCTCTGAAAGATATATGGTATAGGCATCATCTGAATAATAATCCTTGTTATTCAATTCCATTTTGAGGCGATCTAGGACAGTAATTGAAGTAGCCATTATATCAAGTCCTTTCTAATAGTGTTTTTTATAAGCAGGAATAAGTAAAAATAAAGTAAATTCAAGAGAAAAGGGTTTAGGGGTATAATTTCATAGGTGAAAAGTTTAGTTGAAATTTATATGTTTTTTATAATGAATTTATTGTAAGTTGAGGTGGGTAAAATTTTGCCCTCCTTAAAATTTTTGGGTACGTTTAAAGATATGCAGATTTGTATACCCTCATATTTGAGGGACAGGTGCACGAAATTTCATGCTCCTATTTAACATAAGGTATGTGAAAATTTTCTCCCCCTAAAACGTACCCTAAAATTTTTGTTGGCAGAAAAAAAGTGAGTTAGCTATAGCACATTCTGAGAAAAAGGGGGTACTATTATCCCCTATATCCCCTATCCTACAATGTATATTTTATGTATAAAACACTCATTACTTCCCTGTGTTGGACACACAATCATCAAATAAAATCTTTATTTCATGTTGTTAAAATGCCGAAAATATCAGGTAAATTGCTGTGTTTATACCCTTTATCCTCTGTCCTAATCACAATATATGGTATATGTCATTATTATTAGTCATTATATACAAGTAATTCAGCACATTATACCCTATTTATTAGATATTATATACAATTACAATTATCCAAAATTCATATTTTGTATAATTACCTATTGCTAACTCATGAATTAGGCCTAATATTAGTGCCGATTCGGAAGATAATCAGTAAATGTATAAACAGTGTATAATTATTGCATAATTGTATGTTACAAATTTGATATTATGATTGCAGGTGTGTAGTGAAATGCTATGCACCTGTTTTTTGTTGTTATTTCAATCATAGCGACTTTTTAGAAACATGAACATACCTTAAAAATTATTTTAGATATTACAATATTGTAACAATATTAGTTTACAATATAACTATCCTCTATTCCCTACACCATACATTACCATCATTACTACACAAAATAATAATACTAATTGTACACAAACCATTAAAGTAAATATACAATTAGTATTATACTACTTATTTTAATATTGTACTAATACCTTTAAAGATTCATTAAAGGACTGGTCTTAGTTCCTGCAACTAATACATCTCTGTCCTTTAATCCCTCTAAATATCTTTGCGTGATTGATATGCTTTCATGCCCCATAATTCTTGAAAGTGCATAGATGTCCAAACCGTTCTTTAATTGCATCTGTGCGAACGTATGGCGGCAAGTATGAGGACTACACCTGATATTACTATTAACTTTACATTCCTTGCCTGTAACCCTTACCATTCGTTCTATGGCTTCATGTGTTAATGGTTTGCCGTTCTTACTCAAAAAGGTATTGTCATACTTCTGTGTCCTGTATTCAAAGTAACTCTTCTTAACGATCTGATACTTGAAAAGGCATCGAGCCAAATAAGGTGATTTCGGTACAACTCTTTCCTTATCTCCCTTACCATGAATCAGAATATAATCATCATGAATTTGCTCATCCCTTAATGTGATAAGTTCATTCAGTCGAATACCAGTATCAAAGAATAAGCACAGTATTGTTCTGTTTCTAATATTCAGGTAGTCATTGCCGGAATAAAATTGAACCATTCGCTTAACTTCATCATCTGTAAAAGTTTGAATTATCACTTTCGGTTGTTTAACATTCTTAATCTTTTCAGTAATCAAATCCGTTGTATATTCTTCCTCTTGCAGATACTTAAAAAAACACTTGAACGCTTTCAATAGATCATTGATATATTGCGGCTTTCTCCCTTTCTTTTGCATCATGATAAGAAACTGTTTAATTTGCTGTGGTTTAACGTCCTCTAACTGCGTTACATTATGCTCGTCCTCAAGATACCTAAGAAGATAATTTACCTGTTTGTTGTAGTTGCTTGTTGTCTTTTCAGACAACTTTCTGCATTGACAATTGAACTTGAATTCTTCTGACAGGTCTTTCAATAACATAACAAAACACCCCTTGTTAATTTGCAAAAAACAAAATAACAAAGGGTGTAAATCTTGCGTTATGATAGCCATTTAGTTACTCGTATAAATACGATACAACGGAAACCGTTGTCATAACAAAAACGGTTTATTCACAATACAACTGATTCGACCGAAGCATACCAATTAAGTCAAACCTTCAAAAAACCTAGGTTTAATGCGGGTTCTTATTCGTGGTCAACTTTGTTCATGTGCTTAATCAGGTCGAGAACCTTGTTGCTGTAACCCCATTCATTGTCGTACCAGGAAACAAGCTTTACGAAATGATCATTCAGCATGATACCGGCATTCTTATCAAAGATAGAAGTGCGGGAATCGCCGAGGAAGTCGGAAGAAACAACCGCGTCTTCGGTGTAGCCGAGGATACCCTTCATTTCGCCTTCGGAAGCTTCCTTAACGGCTGCGCAGATCTCATCATAAGTGGTTGCCTTTTCAAGTCTTACGGTCAGGTCAACAACGGAAACGTCCAGAGTCGGAACGCGCATGGACATACCGGTCAGTTTGCCCTTTACTTCCGGAATAACAAGCGCACATGCCTTTGCAGCACCAGTAGAAGAAGGAATGATGTTGCCTGCTGCCGCACGACCGCCTCTCCAGTCTTTCATGGAAGGACCGTCAACGGTCTTCTGGGTAGCGGTTGTGGAGTGAACGGTTGTCATCAGGCCTTCAACGATGCCGAACTTGTCGTTGATAACCTTAGCCAGAGGAGCAAGGCAGTTTGTTGTGCAGGAAGCATTCGAAACAACCTTCATGTCTTTCTTGTAAGTGTCGAGGTTTACGCCGCATACAAATGTCGGGGTTTCCTTATCCTTTGCAGGCGCGGAAATAACAACCTTCTTTGCGCCGGCTGCGATATGGGCAGAAGCCTTTTCGGTTGTGCAGAACACACCGGTGGATTCTACAACATATTCAACGCCGATCTTGCCCCACGGAATCTGGGAAGGCTCTTTTTCAGCAAAAACTTCGATCTTTTTGCCGTTGACGACCAGCTTGCCGTCCTCAGCCTTAACGTCGCCCTGGAAATGACCATGCATGGTATCGTATTTTACCATGTAGACCATGTAATCTACATCAATGAACGGATCGTTAATACCAACAATTTCAAATGTTTCCGGCTGGGCGACTGCTGCACGGAATACTAAGCGGCCGATGCGGCCAAACCCGTTAATGCCAACTTTAATAGACATAAAACAAATACCTCCTGAAATTTATTGTTTCTTTTCCTATTTTATAGCATTCTACGCCATTTTACAAGTGATTTGATATAATTTTAACTAGCTTTTTTCAATTCTCTTCAGAAAAGGGCTGCTTGTATGATTAAAAAAGCAGATATCGCTGCCGTAGGTCCTTGTAAGATACTCTAAACAGCTCTCCTGGATCGGTTCGGCATTCTCTTCCTCTGTTTCTCCTTCCTCCGTTCCACTTTCTGCCGTTTGCGCCGGATCCCGCGCAAATTCCTGAATATCGGCGGACACCCGGACAACTGAATTTTTGGAAACCGCCGCAAGGAAGAAAAGAATATACAGCGCAAAGAGAATATTGGCCGGGTAGAAGCCGGACGGGAACAGTCCCTGGCGGGTAACATGGATTATCTGCTCCACGGTGCCGGTGATGCCGGTTAACAGGGCCATGAGCGCCGCCGGAATGCCAAACATATAAATCATTTTTCCACTTTTTTCATCATCTATACGTGCAAGCAGCTTTGCCTGATGGAACAGGAACAGCAAAATAAAAATTACTGTAAAAGTATCGTAAATATTTTCCGCCACATTCACAACGGCCACAAAACGGATAAACATGGCGACAAGGCATGCGCAACCCCACACGGAAGGTACCAACGCAAGAAGGGGCTGTTTTTCAAAGGTGTTTTTCCCCGCCGCAAAGTTGGAGCCGGCAAGAATCAATACGATCGCTGCGAAAACGCCAAGAACTGTTAAAGCAGTATAGGCAAGCTGGCTTTGCAGGCTTTCAATTCCGAAAAGGCTTATGACACATCCCACAATCACGCCCACGCCGGTCAGAATCCCGAAAACCGCGGCCGGAATGCTGCGAATCGGGCTGTAGGGTGCACGGCTTCTGCGGTCCATAGCAGACATTATGAGCATCAGGGCGGCCCCAACCGCAAGCACAAAGGAAATCATTGCCGTCGTCCGAATTCCGTCGGTATAAAATCCTGTGCCTTCTTCGCTTAAGAAGCAGATTTGATACAGCCGGAGCGGAAGGGTAATCAGCAATGTAACAGCAAAGACAATCCAGGCATTTTTAATTTTCATCATATCTTCCTTCCGTTATCACTGCGCGTCGCGTTTTTCAAGGGGTATGTAGGGCCTGCTTTTCGACAGGGACCGGTACGCAGGACGCATAATTCTGCCGCAGGTTTCCATTTCCTCCATACGGTGGGCGCACCAGCCGGCAATACGGGAAATGGCGAAAAGCGGGGTATACAGGTCGCTTGGGATTCCCAGCATCTCGTAAACTAGGCCGGAATAAAAGTCCACGTTGGCTGAGATGACCTTCCGCTCGCCCTTTACCTTGGCGAACGCGTCGGGAGCCAGCTTTTCCACCCGCTCAAACAGTTCGAACTTTTTCAGCATATCCTTTTCTTCCGCCAGCCTGCGGGCCTTGTTCTTCAGGATAACGGCTCTCGGGTCAGAAAGCGTATAAACCGCGTGTCCCATTCCATATATTAAGCCGGAATGGTCGGCGGCCTCCCCGCGGACAATTTTAACAAGGTATCGGGAAAGCTCGGTTTCGTCCTCCCAATTGTGCACATTCTCCATGATGTCCCTCATCATCATCATGACCCTGTGGTTGGCGCCGCCATGGCGCGGACCTTTCAGGGAACCGATTGCGGCCGCAATCGCGGAATACGTGTCCGTACCGGTTGAAGAAAGGACGCGGACGGTAAAGGTGGAGTTGTTGCCGCCGCCGTGCTCTGCGTGAAGCATCAGGCAAAGGTCGAGCAGCTTCGCTTCTTCATCCGTAAAACTCCTGTCCGGCCGGATCGCATTCAGAATGGACTGCGCCGTGGAATGCTTCGGGTCAATCGGATGGAAATACATGCTCTTTTTATCAAAGTGGCGCCTTTTCACCTGATAGGCGTACGTCATAATCGTAGGAAGCCGAGCAATCAGTTGGATTGCCTGCCGCATATTGTTTTCTAGCGATGTGTCGTCCGGATTTTCATCGTAGGAGTAAAGTGCCAGGACGGAACGCGCCAGCTTGTTCATAATGTTTTTTGAAGGCGCTTTAATAATCATATCCTCGGCGAAGTATTCGGGGAGCTCACGATAACTGTTCAGCGTGCGGACAAAGGTTTGGAGCTGTTCCTTGCTCGGCAGCTCGCCGAAAAGCAAAAGCCATGCAACCTCCTCGTAACCAAAACGGTTATCCGCAATGCATCCATTAACAATATCGTTCACGTCGATGCCGCGGTATGTAAGCTTTCCTTCGTCCGGAATCCGTTCGCCGTCCGCGATTAAGTAGCCATGTACATTACAAATCGTGGTAAGGCCGGCCATAACGCCTGTTCCGTCCGGATTGCGCAGGCCGCGCTTCACCTGATACAATTCAAATTTTTCCGGGGGAATCTTATTATTGGCTCTGAATTCGTCGCACAAGCCCCGAAGCCCCGGATCATCTTGCTCAAGAACAATTTCTGCCATGATACACACCATTTCTCCACACAAATTTAAAAAAGACTGCCCTGTTCCGTGTGGCAGAACCGACAGCGCCATGAGCTTTTTTATGCTGATATTCTTAATATATATCAGCGCATGCCTAAAGTCAAGTAAATATACGGCTACAAAATCCCTGCATTTGCAATGTAATCTTTGAAAAATTTCATATTTTCCCTATATTTCTGCGTATAGGAAATATATTTAAAAATAATGAATATTTCATCGTGTTCGAATGTAAAATGTATTGATCATCAGAATAAGGAAGTGAACAGGTTGAAAGCCACCAGCCTGCAAAAAGATCCTATTTTCAAAACGCTTCCCTACTGGAAGCGGGAAAGGGGCCGCCGATATTTCCCGTGGAAATTCTGGACGCCTATTCATCAAATACTGTGCAGCACGGAGAAACGGTGGATTGAAATGAAGGGAAAAGCATTCCTTGGACTTCTTCTGTTTTTGATTATGTTTACCGTCCCATTCCTATCCATTGGCGCCAAAATACCGGACAAGACAGACAAGTTGAAAAAGGCGGCAAGCAGCGTACCGCTGGCAAAGCCCCAGCAGCAAAGCGTCGCCCCCGGCACGAAAAGCGCCGTTTCCGGCTTTAAAATACTGGACACCAAAAGCAACACCGTGATTACCGCAGACGACCGAAGCTTTCTTTACGGCGCGATCGTCACCGAAATGTCGCCGGACTTTCATCCGGAAGCGCTCAAGGCGCAGGGCGTTGCCGCTTACACCTATTACAGCCGCCTGCGCGAACAGCAAAGAAGCAACCCGACCGCATCCCTGAAAGGGGCGGACTTTGCCGCGGACACGCAGGGATGGCAGATTTATGTTACCAAAGAGCAGATGAAACAGCGGTGGGGAGCGAATTTTGATACCTACTACAACAAACTCACCAAAGTGGTAGACGCCATTTACGGAAAGGTTCTGAAAAGCGACGGCGAGCTAGCCGACGCTACCTATTACGCGATATCCTCCGGCAATACGGAAACTTCGGAGGATATCTGGGGCGGGAAGCGCAAGTACCTTGTCGCGGTGGCAAGCCCCGGGGACGTGTTTGCAAGCGGCTACCAGACAACGGCGACGTTCAGCACAGCCCAGTTTAAAGCGGCGGTGCTGAAAACCGCGCCAAAAGCGAACCTGTCCGGCGACCCGTCTACATGGGTCGGGAATATCCAGCGGACGGCTTCCGGAACAATTAAGAACATACAGATCGGCGGCGTAAACATAAAGGGCAGCGACATCCGCAGCGCGTTCGCGCTGCGTTCCCCAAATTTCTCCATATCCTATGCAAACGGAACCTTTACCTTCCTTGTAAAAGGATACGGGCACGGCGTGGGGATGAGCCAGGTCGGTGCGAATTATATGGCGTCGCAGGGTGCTTCTTACCAACAGATTCTGGCATGGTACTATCCGACTACCACGCTGACGACTTTACATTAACCCCGCTGATTCAGCACATCCAGCGGGGAATAGTGCTTGAAGGCTTCCACACATAAAATATTCTCTTATGGCCGGAAAGAGGCGGAAGCTGTGCTTCCGCCTCTTCTGCAGACTATGAACGGAACGCGCCGGCGCCAGGCATATCGACTTTTAACCGCCGAGGTAGGCCTTTCGCACCTTTTCATTGTTTGCTAGTTCGTCCGCGTCGCCCTGCATGGCAATTGAACCGGTTTCCAGAACATAGGCGTGATCCGCGATTTCGAGCGCTTTCTTCGCATTCTGTTCCACTAGCAGCACCGTCACGCCGGTTTTGTTAACATCCTTTATAATTTCAAAAATTTCGCCTACAAGCAGCGGGGAAAGCCCCATAGACGGTTCATCCAGAAGCAGCATCTTCGGATTGCACATCAGGGCGCGGCCAATCGCCAGCATCTGCTGCTCGCCTCCGCTTAGTGTTCCGGCAATCTGCCTGCGGCGCTCTTTCAAGCGCGGAAGGCGTTCAAAGATCTTTTCATAGTCTTCGCTTATTGCGCCCCCGTCGTTCCGGATATAGGCGCCCATTTCCAGATTTTCCTGCACCGTCATTTTCGCAAAAATTCTTCTGCCCTCCGGAACCTGCGCAAGACCCAGCCGTATGATTTTATGCGGCTCGACTGCCATCAGGTTGTTGCCGCAGAAGGTAATCTCCCCGCTTTTCGGTTTGACCAGGCCAGAAATGGAATGAAGCGTCGTTGTTTTTCCGGCGCCGTTTGCCCCAATTAGTGTTACAATTTCCCCTTCCGCCACTTCAAAGGAAATATTTTTAATTGCATGGATGGAACCGTAGTAAACATCCAGATTTTTAACGGACAGCATAACTCCCATTTTACTCACCCCCAAGATATGCGGCAATGACTTTCGGGTTGCTGCGCACTTCCTCGGCGCTTCCCTCCGCAATAATTCTGCCGTAATCCAAAACAACGATATGCTCGCAGATTCCCATAACAAAGTTCATATCGTGTTCTATAAGCAGAACCGCAACCTTGAATTTGTCACGGATTAGCGCAATGGTTTCCATTAGTTCCTTTGTTTCCGTCGGGTTCATACCAGCGGCGGGTTCATCCAGAAGCAGCACCTTCGGATTCGCCGCAAGCGCGCGGGCAATTTCCAGCTTGCGCTGCTGCCCGTAAGGAAGGTTCTTCGCCAGATCATCCGCGTGCTCTTCCAGATGAAAGACCTTTAAAAGCTCATATGCACGCTCGGTAACCGCTTTTTCCTCCTTCCAGTAGGAAGGCAAGCGGAAGATTCCCGACAAGACGGAATACTTCATCTGGTAGTTCATTGCAATTTTAACATTATCAATAACGGAAATATCCTTAAACAGACGGATATTCTGAAAGGTACGGGCAATCCCGTTCTGCGTAATCTGATAAGTCTTTTTCCCGACGATATTCACGCCATCCAGCGAAATAACGCCCTCTGTCGGCACATAAACATTGGTCAGCAGGTTAAAAACGGTTGTTTTTCCCGCGCCGTTCGGCCCAATCAGGCCGAAAATTTCGCCCTTCTCAATCGAAAAATGAACATCCTGAAGGGCCTGAAGGCCTCCAAAGGCAATGCCTAAATTTTTTGTTTCGAGCACAGGCATCGGTCAACCCTCCTTTTTTGCGGCATTCTTTTTATTGCCGCCCACAGTACTGCGGATTTTTTCAAAGGCTCCCGTCAGCGAAAACTCGCTGCGCCCCAAAAGGCCCGTCGGGCGGAACAGCATGACGCAGATTAATACGACCGAATACAAAAGCATGCGGTAATTGGAAAATCCGCGCAGCGCTTCCGGCAGAATGGTCAAAACCCCAGCGGATAGAATGGACCCGGTAATGGACCCCATACCGCCCAGTACAACCATAACGAGGATTTCCGTTGAGCGGTTGAAATCGAATTTTGACGGGTCGATCAAACCGATCTGGTGCGCGTAAAGTCCGCCCGCCACACCGGCGATAAACGCCGCCAGAACGAAGGCGAGCAGTTTATAATAGGTTGTGTGTATACCAGCCGCCTCCGCCGCAATTTCATCCTCGCGGATGGCAATAACGGCACGCCCATGGCGTGAGGTTCCAAAAGTAAAATTCAAAAAGATTACAAACACAGCAATAAAGAATATATAGGTAAACATCCCCGTAAGGTTATGCCGCGTATTGAGAGACTCCATCCCGTAAAGGCCCTTGGCGCCGTTCGTAATCGTCAGGTTGTTCGCGATAACGCGGATAATTTCTCCGAAACCGAGCGTAATAATCGCAAGGTAATCGCCCCGCAGCCGCAGCGCCGGGACGCCGATAATAAAGCCGGACAACGCGGCGGCAAGTCCACCGATAATCAAAGCAATTGGGAACGAAACCGTAAACGGAAGCTTAACATTCAACGTAAACAGGGCGGCGGAGTAAGCGCCCACCAGCATGAAGCCGGCATGTCCCAGAACAAGCTGTCCAAGCAAGCCGGTCACTAGGTTTAAGCTGACAGCAAGAATAATGTTAATAAGCATCATATTGATAATATCGGAATAATAGCTGTTAATCACTCTCTGGGCGATCAGGGTGGAGATTCCAAAATATATAAGGAATACGATCGCCAGATTTACCAAATAGGAAATCCTTTTCTTTTTTGATATACCCAGCATCCGTTACACCTTCTCCCTTGTATTTTTGCCCAAAAGCCCAGTCGGTTTGACCAGAAGGACAATAATCAAAATCCCGAAAACCACCGCATCGGTCAGGTTGCTGCTGATATAGGCATTCGTCAGGCTCTCCGCAACGCCCAAAAGATAGCCGCCCAGCATAGCACCGGGGATACTCCCGATTCCGCCAAGCACCGCCGCGACAAACGCTTTCAATCCCAGAAGCCCACCCATAACCGGTTTTATCTGCGGATATGTATTGCAGTAAAGCACGGCGCCGACAGCCGCCAAAGCAGAACCGATGCCAAAGGTAAACGCGATGGTTGTATTCGTATTAATTCCCATCAGCTTTGCGGCACCCGCGTCCTCGGAAGTCGCGCGCATTGCTTTTCCGATTTTCATTTTGTTGACCATAAGCTGAAGTCCTGCCATCATAACGACCGAAACCGAAATATTTATAATCGTTGAAGATGTCAACTGAACACCGCCGAACTGAAGCGGAGCAAAAGCAAACATCTTCGGCATGGACTTCGGATCCGAACCGAAGAGCAGTTGGTAAAGATTTTGCAGGAAAATGCTGACGCCGATTGCGGTGATCAGCAGCGAAATCCGGGGCGCTTCGTGCACGAGCAGCCGACGGTAGGCAATACGCTCAATGAGCACACCGGCGACGCCGCAAAACAGGATAGAGCCAAGCACTGCCAGCCAGAGCGGTAAATTCATCATGACCAAAATGACAAAAACAGTATACGCTCCCACCATAATAATATCGCCGTGCGCGAAATTAATAAGCTGTACGATACCGTAAACCATGCTGTAGCCCAATGCCACCAGAGCATAGATGCTGCCGATGCCAAGGCCGTTGATTACCTGGGATAAGAATTCCATAAGCTGCACCCTCCTGCAATTCTAAGCCTTTTTCAAATAAATCCGAAAAGAGGGTGAATTACTTCACCCTCTTTTTCATTCAAAAATATCTGACTGAGTGAACGAATTACTTTTTAAAGTTTTCAACAAACTTATACTTACCGTCGGAAATGGTCGTAATAACCGCTTCTCTGACCGGGTTGCGGTTTTCATCAAATGTGGTGTTACCGGTAAGTCCCTTGTATTCCAGCGCTTTTAACGCGGAAACAATCTTGTCTGAATCTGTCGAACCGGCCTTGTTAATGGCCGCCGCCATCATGCCCATGGCATCATAACCCAGAACAGCAAACATGTTCGGATCGGTTTTATAGGTTTCCTTGTATTTCTTCAGGAATTCCTGAAGCTTCGGATCCGTGCTTTCCGCGGAGTACTGGCTGCAGAAATAGCAGCCCTTAACAGCATCCTGGTTGCTTTTGTCGATTTTCTCAAGGACACCGTCCCAGCCGTCCGCGCCAAGCAGCTTTGCTTTCAGGCCGATGTCTTTCGCCTGTACGGCAATCAGCGCAACATCGGAGTAATAAACCGGAATCATAACAACATCCGGATTGCTTGCCTTAATCTTCGTAAGCTGGGTTTTAAAGTCCATTGCGCCGGACTGATACGCTTCCTTGTTGGTAATGGTAATCCCTTCGGACTTTGCGGCCGCTTCAAAAGCGTTTGCCACACCCGTGGAATAGTCGTCGCCGTTGTCATAGATGATCGCGGCGGTCTTCGCATTCAGCTTTCTTGCAGCATAAGCCGCCATCAGTTCACCCTGGTACGGATCGATAAAGCAGGCACGGAATACGTTTTCGCCGGCCTTGGTAATATCCGCAGCGGTACCGGTCGCGGTAATCATCGGCAAACCGTCTTTCACCGCTTTTTGCGCAACGGCAATCGTCGGCTTGGAAGTTACGTCGCCAATCAGCGCGACCACCTTGTCATCCTGAACCAGCTTATTATAAGCATTAACGGCCTCAATGGCGTCCCCCTTTTCATCATAGGGCACATATTCGATCTTCTTGCCCAGAACGCCGCCCGCTTTATTGATTTCATCGACAGCAAGCTTAATTCCGTTATTTGTAGCAATTCCATAAACGGATACATTGCCGGTCAGCGGAGCAAGCCCGCCGATTTTAACGGTGTCTCCGCTCGCAGCATCACCGGTACCCTTTGAATCTCCCGATTGCGCACATCCTGTCACAGAGGCTGCAACCATCGTCGCCGCAAGCGCAGCCGCTAATAAACGCTTTTTCATTGTGTTTAACCTCCCAAATTCGAAATCGTCACACATTTTAATATCGATTTTTAAATATTTAATGTTTCTGATTATACTACTGATATCGCATATTTGCAACCTCATATTTGTAATTATGCGTTATATTTTATAGAATCGTTTATTTTACTAGTTTTTATTTACTTTTTTACATTGTAGATTTATTAAATGAAATAACGTATTATAAATATTGCAAAATAATCGATATATTATCACTTTAAACCAATAAAGACAGCATTTATGAAGTTGTTCACACTCTGTTCATTCATATACTTTTATTGAATTTGTACAAAAAGGCGTTCCCGAAAAAGACGGGAACGCCTTGAAAACGATATCCAATCAGCCTTCTACAGTAGCATACATGAAGTAGTCAAAGCCCATCGGATTCTCATAATAGCCTTTTACATTCGGATTCAACAGGAAAACGCGTGAACGGTAAGTGAGAGGAGCAACCGGCATATCTCTCATAATGATTTCCTCTGCCTGATGCAAAAGCGGCATTCTGACCTTGTTGTCGTCCGTTGACTTAACCTGTGCAATGATCTTGTCGTATTCCGGATTCGAGTATTTGGAACTGTTGTTGCCGCCATCGGTAACAAACAGGTCAAGCATGGAAACCGGATCGTTGAAATCAACGCCGAACGCGTCACGGGCGATCTGGTAATTTCCTTTGTTACGGGAGTCGATAAATACGGACCACTCCTGCTGGGAAATTGTGCAGTTAATGCCAAGCTGGGTCTTCCACATATTCTGGATGGCTTCCGCCATTGCGTTGTTCAAAGAAGCAGGGTTTGTAGCATATTCAACGGTGGGGAATCCCTTGCCATCCGGATAACCGGCTTCCGCAAGGAGCTTCTTCGCTTCAGCTACATTCTTCTCGTAATCCTCCGTGCTAACGGAATAGAAGTCTTTTCCGGCTTTACGGAACTCCTGTGTAGGCTCAACGTCACGAACACCGACCGGAACAAATGCGGCTGCGGCGGTCTGTGTTTTCTTTGTAACCGTATCCACAAGGTAGCTGCGGTCGATCGCAAGCGATAAAGCTTTTCTTACCTTCGGATCGTCGAAGGGCTTCTTCTTGCAGTTGAAATCAACAAAGTTTGTTCCAAGATCCGGTACTTTCTGGAAGTCCGGCTTCGACTGCCATGACGGAATTTCTTCGGTCGGAATGGCATAGCAGAAGCTGATTTCGCCGTTCTGGTAAGCGGCAAGCCTTGCGCTGTCATCTTCCAGCAAGACAAATTTAATGGTATCAAGCTTGATTTTATCTTTGTCGTAATAATTCGGGTTCTTCGCTAAAGTGATGCTTTCCTTATGGCTCCATTCCTTCATCGTAAAAGGACCGTTGGAAATATAGGTTTTCGGGCTCTGGGTCCACTGTTCGTTGCCCTCAACAACATCCTTGCGGAGCGGGAAATAAGCCGTAAAGGAAAGAAGCTCGTTAAAATACGGACACGGAGCTCTTAAAGTTACAACAAGAGTCTTATCGTCCTGTGCCTTTATGCCAAGCGTATCCTTGTCTTTTTTACCGGCTACAATTTCGTTTGCATTGAGGACCGGATCAAAAATATAAGCATACTGGGATGCGGTTTTCGGATCAACCGCTCTCTTCCATGCATATTCAAAATCGCCTGCGGTTACCGGCTTGCCGTCGGACCATTTAATGTCGTCACGAAGGGTAATCGTATACGTTTTGCGATCACTACTAACTTGAATATCTTTCGCTTGCGCATTCACCGTCTTCTTGTCCGAAGAGTACCTGGTCAGGCCTTCAAACAAATGGTTCATCACGGTGGTAACATCGGCCGCCTGGTTTAAAGCCGGATCCATCGTCAGCGGTTCAGAGCCAAGGCTGACGCTCAGCGATTTTGCACCGGCTGCTTCGCTGCTTACGCCTTCTGCTGTAGAGGTGCTCGCACCGCCTCCGCATCCCACAAATGCGGAAGAGAAAAGAGCCACTGCAAGTAACAAGGAAACTATTCTTTTTCTCATAAATTAAATCCCTCCAGTTTTTTCGAAAAATTCTTTTATTTCAATTTGCTCTGCAAATTAAAACCTCTAAATTTCTCCAATCCGGTGGCAGGCCGCAAAATGCCCTGCTTCATATTCTTTGAATTCCGGCACCTCGACGGCACACTGCTCCGTCGCGTACGGGCAGCGGGTCCGGAACCGACACCCAGACGGCGGATTCAGCGGGCTGGGCACATCGCCTTCCAGAACAATCCGCTTCTTTGTCCTGCTTGTATGCGGATCCGGAATCGGAATAGCGGAAAGCAGGCTCTGCGTATAGGGATGGATCGGATGCTCGTAAAGCATATCGCTGTCGGCCAGTTCCACCATCTTACCTAAATACATTACGCCAATCCGGTTACTGATATGCTTAACAATTGCTAAATCATGCGCAATAAATAAATAGGTGAGACCCAATTCCTGCTGCAAATCTTCGAACATATTCACAACCTGCGCCTGAATGGACACATCCAAGGCGGAAATCGGCTCGTCGCAGACGATGAATTCCGGCTGCACCGCAAGCGCGCGGGCAATGCCGACCCTCTGCCGCTGACCGCCGGAAAACTCATGCGGGTATCGGTTTGCATGCTCGGAATTCAGGCCAACCCTTTCCAAAAGGGAGAGGATCCGTTCATCGCGCTCCTTTTTATTGGCAGCGAGACCGTGTATATCGATCGGCTCCCCGATAATGTCACCGACGGTCATACGGGCGTCGAGGGAAGCGTACGGATCCTGAAAAACAATCTGCATTTTTCTGCGGTACGGTGCAAAGGGGACATGGGTAACGTCCACGCCGTCATATATAATCTTCCCACCTGTAGGCTCATATAATCTTAAAATTGTCCTTCCGGTTGTCGTTTTTCCGCAACCGCTTTCTCCTACAAGGCCGAAAGTTTCCCCTTTATTGATATAAAAGCTTACATCATCAACCGCTTTTACGTAATTTTTTTTAAACAGACCGCCGCTTACCGGGAAATACTGCTGAAGATGCTCAACTTCTAATAGCTTTTCGCTCATTCCTTGTTTCCCCCCTCGGCATTCTCAAACTGCTCTTTCTGAAGCTGCCAGCAGGCGCTTTTATGGCCCGGAGATATCTCCGTATACTCCGGCATCTGCCGCAGGCAGATTTTCATGCACTTGTCGCAGCGCGGAGCAAACGGGCAGCCCGCCGGAGGGGACAGCAAATCGACCGGCACGCCTTCAATCGGAACCAGGCGTTCGTGTCCCTTTTCATGCAGCTTCGGGATGGAACGCAGCAACCCTTCGGTATAGCAATGCTTCGGATTATAAAATATATCATCCGTACTGCCGATTTCCACAATCTTCCCGGCGTACATGACCGCTATGCGGTCGCAAACATCGGAAACAACACCCAGATCATGGGTAATCATAATAATCGACATATTGATTTTCTTTTTCAGTTCAACCATCAGTTCCAGTATCTGAGCCTGAATGGTTACGTCGAGCGCTGTGGTCGGTTCGTCCGCGATCAACAGCTTCGGCTCACAAGCAAGCGCCATGGCGATCATGACCCTCTGGCGCATACCGCCGGAGAATTCATGCGGATACTGTTTTAAGCGCTTTTCCGGTTCGTTCATGCCGACCAACCTCAACAGCTCGATCGCCCTCGCCTTGCGCTCCTCCTTATTTTTATTCGTGTGCAGGCGCAGCATTTCCATCAGCTGGCTGCCAATTGTGAACACAGGGTTGAGAGAAGTCATCGGATCCTGGAAAATAATGCTGACTTCGCTTCCGCGCATTTTGCGGAATTCTTTTTCAGTCATCTTATGCACTTGGTGGCCGTTAAAGTCCACCGTGCCGCCTACAATTTTACCCGGATTAGCGATCAAACCCATCAGGGTATATGCGGAAACACTTTTTCCGCTTCCGGATTCTCCAACAATTCCAAGCACCTCGCCGTGGTTAAGTGTGTAAGACACACCGCTGACGGCCTTTACCTCTCCGGCAGGGGTAAAAAAGGAAACTTGAAGGTTTTCTATATCAAGAAGGCAATTCGCACTCATTTTCAAATCTCCTATTTCTTAAGCTTTGGATCAAACGCATCCCTCAGGCCGTCGCCAAAGAGGTTGAATGACAAAATAATCAAGCTGATTGCAACAGACGGAACAATCAAACGATACGGGTAAGCGCTGATTCCGCCCAGCGCATCGGACGCAAGCGAACCCAGGCTTGCCATGGGGATAGCAACCCCCAGTCCAAGGTAGCTGAGGAACGCTTCCGTAAAGATTGCGGAAGGGATCTGCAACGTTGTTGTAACGATCAGCGTCCCGATACAGTTCGGAAGCAGATGCTTCATAATGATCTGACGGTTTGAAGCGCCCAGCGCCTTTGCCGCTGTAACAAATTCCTGTTCTTTCAGCGTCATAATCTGGCCGCGCACAATCCTTGCCATACCAACCCAGTACAGCAGGCTGAATGTAATAAAGATACTAATCAAACCGACTCCGACTTTTTGCAGGCCCGCAAAAGCGGGGTTACTGTCAAACAACCTCGTCAGCGGCGTTTTCAAGGTTACCTGCAAAAGGATAATAATTAACATATCTGGCACAGAGTAGATAATATCCACAATACGCATCATCACCATATCAACCTTGCCGCCAAAGTATCCGGCAATCGCGCCGTAAATGCTTCCGATCAGCAAAACAAGCAGGCTGGCAACCAAACCAACCATAAGGGAAATCCGCGCGCCGATCATGACGCGGATTGCAATGTCGCGGCCAAAGCTGTCCGTACCGAAAATATGCGGGAAGACGCTTTTGCCCTGAGAAATGCTTTTCAATTCCATTGTGGAGTACTGCATTGGACGCAGATCTTCGCTGCCGCGAATCTGCTGGTCGTAACGATACGGATAAAAATTCGGGACTATAAACGCAAAAATCATAACCAGAATGATGACCCCTAGCGCCACCATCGCCACTTTATTTTTCCTAAGACGCCGAACCGCATCCTTCCAGTAGGTTGTGCTTTCACGCATGACAACCAAAGATGCTTTCTCATCCGTACTGGCAGGCAAAAAATCTTCTGTGTTCAATTGCAAGCTGAACGGATTTTTCTTGAGCTTTATATTGTCCAATTTTTTTACCTGCCTTTCTACTTCAATTTAATTCTGGGGTCGACCAGTTTGTAACAAATGTCCACCACTACATTCATGAAAACCAACAGCACCGCAAGGAAGATTGTGGTGCTCATAACCATCGGGTAATCGCGGCCGGTAATGCAGTTGATGAATTCGCGGCCTAAACCCGGAATGGTAAATATTTTCTCAACGACAAAGCTTCCGGTCATCGTGTAAGCAAGCAGCGGGCCGACATAGGTAATGACTGGGATAATCGCATTGCGCATGGCGTGTTTAAACAGCATGACAAACTTATTCACGCCCTTTGCCTTCGCCGTGCGGATATAATCCTGATTCAAAGCATCCAGCATACTGGATCGCATCAAACGGGTTATATACGCCGTTGGGTAAAACGACAGCGCTGCGACCGGCATGATGTAATGCAGCGGGGTCTTTAAACCGAGCGTCGGCAGCAGATGCAGATTGACACCAAACGTAATCAGCAGAAAAGATGCAACAACAAAGCTTGGCACGGCTATTCCCAGAGTTGAAATCACCATCAGCAAGCTGTCGACCCATTTCCCTCTGTTCAGCGCCGCTACAGAACCCATCGTCACACCCAAGACCAGCGCCAGCAAAACCGACATGCCGGCAAGTCTGGCCGAAACGGGAAACGTTGAAAAAATTATATCATTGGCGGTTCGTCCCTTCTGCTTGATGGACAGGCCCAGATCGCCATGAATGAAATTCTTCATAAAGGTTATGTACTGCTCCGGAAGCGGTTTGTCCAAACCGTACTTCACCTTCAGCGCCTGTGTTGTTTCGGGCGACACAGCCTTTTCACTTAAAAAAGGGCCGCCTGGGATCATGTTCATTAGTGTAAATGTGATGATTGAAATGAGGAAAATTGTTAAAAGTGCGTAGCCCACGCGCTTTATCACATATTTTATCACTTTAGCCACTCCTTAAATTGGATACCGGGGCACCAACCCGTTAAACCGCCGATTGATAAATAAAGCAGCCTGACGCGCTGAAAATCAGGCATTGACAACGCCAACACAGTAACGGTTTAACGCGCTAAAACCCCCGCAAACGCTATATAGGACACACTCGTTGAGTGTGTCCTCAAAACATGCACTATTGCAATATTATATCAATTTTGAATTCAAAGTTCAAGCCGAATTAGTAATTTGTTCTGTGTTTTGACAATTTTTTTGCATAACAAAAATTTTTCCATTGCATTCTATAATCCCGATATAAAATTTGCAATCTCATTTTTTAACAAACATTTTTTGAAAAAACTATTGCAATTCACTAGTTTTCCATTCAAAGAGGCGTGATAGAAAAAACGCAAAATATTTTTATAAAATGAATTTGTGAAAAATGTTCCTGCATATTTAAAACGGTGAATAAAGATTCAATGAATATTTTTCACAAAGAGCATTTTCAACCGAATTGCAAATTGGAAAAAATTAACAAATACTTCGCCACGAAAACTTACTGCCAACGATTAACGGCTGCCTTCCTTTCGGAAGACAGCCGGCTAAGCAATTTATTTTATGTCAATCTGCTGAACGGCCCTGCGAAGCTCCAACACCGCGGAAGGCGTTACAGAAAGCTCACGGACACCGATTTTCACATAAAATTCGGTTAAGCTTGTGTCCGCCGCGGACTCTCCGCAGATTCCAACCCAAATGCCCGCCTTTTTTGCACTCTGCGCAGCCATTTCAATCATGCGCAACACGGCCGGATGCCTGGAATCAAACAGCTTCGAGATACTGTGGTTCATACGGTCTACCGCTAGTGTGTACTGCGTTAAGTCATTGGTGCCGATGCTGAAGAAGTCCACTTCCTTCGCAAGCTCGTCGCTCAGCATCACTGACGCCGGGGTCTCAATCATGATCCCGATTTCAAAATGGGGATCAAATGGAATTTTTTCTTTCGTCAGGTCATTTTTTACCTTTTCAACCAAGCCTTTAATCTGCCGCACTTCATCCACCGAAATGATCATCGGGAACATAATCGCCAGCTTCCCGTAAGCCGAAGCGCGGATTAAAGCCCTTAGCTGTGTAAGGAATAAATCCTGACGATCCAGGCAAATCCGGATCGCCCGCAAGCCAAGCGCCGGATTTTCCTCGTGCGGAAGGTTGAGGTAAGGCACCTGTTTATCCGCCCCCAGGTCCAGCGTGCGGATAATGACTCGTTTGCCGCCCATACGCTCCAAAACCGTTTTATAGGCGATAAACTGCTCTTCCTCGCTCGGGAACTGGTTGCTCTCCATATACAGGAACTCGCTGCGGAACAGGCCGATGCCGTCGGCGTCATTTTCCAGCGCCAAATCAACGTCTTCCGGATGGCCGATATTGGCGTTAATTTCCATTTCCACGCCGTTTTTGGTAATCGCCTTCGTGCCCTTTAAAAGCTTCAGCTCCTGCTGGTGCTTGATAAACTCCTCCTGCTTTGCGCGGTAATCCGTCCGTGTCGCTTCATCCGGCTCAAGGATAACATCTCCCGTATTACCGTCCACTATGATTTCTGCCCCATCGGAAAGCTCGTTGAACTGATCCGCAAGGCCTACTACCGCAGGGATGCCCATAGTACGCGCCAAAATAGCGGAATGGGAGCTTTTGGAACCTTCCTGAGTCACAAAAGCATAGACCATTTCCTTGTCCATTTGCACGGTTTCGCTTGGCATCAGGTCGGCGGCGGCGACGATCGTCGGCGACGAAAGGCTGTCCAGCCCGTTGGCAAGCCGGGTGTCCAGATTCCGGATTAGGCGCTTGGATATATCAATCACATCTGAAGCGCGCCCGCGCATGTATTCGTCGTCCATTTGTGAAAACATTTCGGAAAATTGCTGGCCCGCCTGCCATACGGCGTATTCCGCATTCAGCTTTTCCTCCCGGATCGCTGTTTGTATCGCGCCGTAAAAATCTTCATCCTGCAGCATCATAATATGAATCTGAAAGATCATGGAGTTCGCCTCGCCGACACGCTTAAGCGCTTTAGCGTAAATCGCATTCAATGCTTCAACGGAAGTCTTTTTCGCCTCGTCCAGCCGGGCAAGCTCCGCTTCCACATCTATAATCGTTTTCTTTTCAATATGGTTGTCAATATTCAAACATAACGTAATTTTTCCAATTGCAATTCCTTTTGACGCACCAATCCCATGGAGTATTTTCATTCTTTTTCACCATTCTTTCTTATTTTTTTGCGGAAATCCCTCAAGCTGTTCCTATTCCTCCTTATGGTAAATATGATTATCGTTCCGCTTGGCTCACAGGCCCGTAACGGCGAAAATTTAAGCGCTGACGCGTCTTGAAATCAATACTTATCGCGCACTTAATTTATTGGCAACGGAAACCTCGCACAGTTGTTTGATACTGTACACTGCGGCCGTTTCCGTAATTCCATTCTGTTGAATATATTTATAAATATCCTGATTGTAATATCTTAAATCGATAATGTGTATTTCTGAAAAATTTGTCGATAAAAAGGGAATCATGCTGTTAGCGTAAGAATCCTTAATCAGCAGGAGCTTTTTCTTTGTGGAAGCGTCCGGATTTTTCACAACATCCACACTGTGGTTTCCCCCGAGAAAAACGGAATATTTATCTTTCTTTTCGAGATATTCCTTCCAATACAGATTGCTGCGCGTACTCTTTCCGGTTTGCTGTGTGATAACCGCCTGTTTCTTATAAAACGGAAGATAGAGAATATCCGGCTCCTGACTGCTGCAAATTGCTTTGGAATATAAGGTGCCGAGGAAGGAATCCGATACTTTCTCAAATGAAAAATCCTCCTTCGCAGTAGGCTGTATATGCATGGCCGTCATGAGCGCCTCGTAGCCCTTGAAAGCGCCGAATGTGTTCCAGTGATGATCGGTTTTATAGTAATAATCGTTTCCCGTCCGGTCGCTCAGCGTATCAAACAGATCCACCACCGTCGTATTGGCGCCGGCGCCCGCTTTAATTACGTTGAACTCTTCGCGCTGGTCATGGCTAGGCGCAGCATAAGGAAGCCGGTCACCCTGCATCTGCGCCCCGGAAGGGACAGGGACAAAATAAAATGGGAGCCCCGTTTTTTTCGCAAAAAGCTGGATCGCCGCGGCGTTGCGGGCGAAAATATCCGTACGGTTCGGCAGCAGCACCTCATAAAGGTGCCCGTCGCTGCCAAAATAAACGCCGCCTTCCGCCGGGATCCGGCCGTAATTGGAGCCCAAATCCCGTTTCCCCATAAGAAGCTGTACGCGGGTATTGAGTTCCACAAAATTTTTGCGCAGCATAAAATGGTCGCCAACATAATTTTCAATTGATTTCATAAAGCTTCCGTCCGCTATTGAGGCAGCGGTAAACTGCGGAGGGGACTCCAGCACACGGTTTTCCTCTTCGGAGAAATCGATTTTCGGGGCAAAAAGAAGATAGAGCACCCCCCCCAATATTGTAAGGAAAAGAACAGATGTGACAAATGCATTTTCCGGATTGCATTTGCCTTTTAAATTAAGAAGATGATTTTTCATTTTTCA
The DNA here is from genome assembly GCF_004768785.1 of Caproiciproducens galactitolivorans. GTDB lineage: Bacteria > Bacillota > Clostridia > Oscillospirales > Acutalibacteraceae > Caproiciproducens > Caproiciproducens galactitolivorans. Next base: position 16,372 of record NZ_SRMQ01000010.1, on the reverse strand, counting down.
CCTATCACTTTTAGAAACGGAAATACAAGAATGGATTGTACGCATTGCCCACAAGAAACGACAGGGACAGGAACAACAGGCACGCAAAGCCTGCGCTCCATATTATTTTTCCAGCCGTACCGCTTTTACGCAACTTGTCCGCCAAGGACTTTACCAATGTCGAACTGCACAGCGCCGCAACGATTAAAAGCGGCCCGCAGGTTATCAGGGAATACACGCCGAGATTGTCCGCGCCGGGCGCAAACCCGAACATGGCGCGCACCACGCCGAACGCTTTCCGGATGTCCAAATAGGAAAAGAAAACCCACCCGATAACCGCGGCAAGAAAGCTGTAAAGCCATTGGAAAAACCGTGGGATCCGATCCAGCCACTTTTGCAGGAACAGTTTTTCACAGATTATCAAAAAGCCGTAATAAGCACCCCAGAAAGCAAAATTCCAGCTCGCGCCGTGCCAAATGCCGGTCAGTACCCAGACAACGGCGAGGTTCCGCACGTTTTTCAATCTGGAACAGCGGTTGCCGCCCATCGGGATGTAGACATACTCCCGGAACCAGGAACCCAGCGTAATATGCCAGCGGCGCCAGAATTCCGAAACGCTGTGGGAAATATAGGGATAATTAAAGTTTTCCGGAATCTGAAAACCAAACATACCCGCAAGGCCGATGGCCATATCCGAATAACCGGAAAAATCGAAATAAATCTGGAACGTGAAGGCAATCGCGCCAAGCCACGCGGAAAGCGTGCTGGGGTCTCCCATATACTGTACCTTATCGGCCAGAATCGCCAAATTGTTTGCAAGAAGAACCTTTTTAAATAGTCCGACCAAAAACCGCTTCCCGCCGGCCGTAAATTTCTCAAGCGATTCCTGCCGGTTTCGGAGCTGATCCGCCAGATATTCGTAACGGACAATCGGCCCGGCAACAAGGTGCGGGAAAAAGGCGATATAGGTACCGAAATCAATAATATTCCGCTGCGCGGGCGCTTCCCCGCGGTAAATATCGATATTATAGGAAAGGGATTCAAACGTATAAAAAGAAATGCCGATGGGCAACGCCACCTCAGGCACTGGCAGAGCCAAGGCCGAAAGGGAATTCACCGTCTGTACCAGCAAGCTGGAATATTTAAAGAACCCGAGCAAGACGAGATTTACACAAATGCTGAAAATAAGGAAAACGCGGGAAGTTGCCGTACCCCGGTACTTTTCTATAAAATGTCCCATAATATAATCAAATCCCGTTGTAAACAACATCAGAAAAACATATACCGGTTCTCCCCAAGCGTAAAACAACAGGCTGAAAAGAAAAAGGCAAAGGTTTTTGAATCTTCTGGGAACAAGAAAATAAACGGCCAATACTACGGGCAAAAAGACAAACACGAAAAATAAGCTGCTGAAAATCATTCTACCGTTCCTTTGCGTTCATAATACATTTTATTTTACGTTATCTCACTCCTTTTTTCAAGGGATTCCCCGAATCTGAAAGAATTTCTATAAAACAGCAGGGCACAACGGCAATTCCGAAAAAGAGCCGTTGTGCCCTGCAGGGGGCCCTATATGAATTGGATGTTACCTTATTTATAGAAATGAGTCTTATAATTCCTTTATTGCTTTGAGACGCTCCTTGCTGAAGGGAACGTTTCCGGTTTTCAGTTGTAATTTTTATTAAGCCTGTGCTTTTTTTGTGTTTTTCCCTGTTTTATTCGGCAGCGTATCTTGAAACGCACGCCTAGCTTTTCCTTCATGCAAATCCGGGTCTCCTCGATCTGCTTTTCTGTCACACATCTTTTGGGCAGAAGAACGGCGCTGTTTGGCGTACGGTACAGCAGAAACAAATGGTCCGTTTCAAATGCATAGGCAATGTCGTCCCATTTGTCCACCCCGGTATGAATGTTTCCGCTCTCTTTGTACTGTACATCGTCATTGCCCAGCAGCACCGTATGGGCCTTTTTAAGATAACTGGCGCCGTTCACCTTAAAACGGCGGACATTGGTTAGATAACTCACAAAGAGCATCGGCATCGTAACGGCGACCATCAGCGCGCAAAGATGGATGGTTTGCGTCAATTGGATCACATCTGCCAAATCCAGAATAAAAGCTGTGGTTCCTGCAATCCAGCTAATCAGAATTGCGATATTCTGTCCTTTCCGGAATGAAAAAGTGGAGAAAAAAGTCATCTCCCTGTAATCGTCCAATGTCGATTTAAAATGATAAACAATAGGGTACATGATAAGCCATCCTCTCTGTTGCTTTCAAAAAATCGCTCAAAAAGCAGATTACTCTCCGAATTTGGAATCAATAAGCGCGACTAGGCTGTCAACCGCCTGCTGTTCATCCGGGCCATCCGCAGAAAGCTCCACTTCCTCGCCCTGTGCAAGGCCAAGTGCAAGCACACTGATGATGCTCTTCGCGTTTGCCACGTCCTCCTCCGGATCTCCACCGACACGGGTGATTTTGATTTTGGATTCAAATTTGCCGGCCGCCGCGATAAAATCGGACGCCGGGCGGGCATGAAGTCCCGTAGCGTTTGCAATTACGGTTTTTTTAGAATACATAGTTAGAGTATCTCCTTAAATAACATCTTTCAGCGAATCCTTCAGATACGCTTCAATCTCTCCGGCTGTTTCCATCTGACACACCTTGTCAGCCATTTCTTTGGCAAAGCGCAGATCCAGACGGGAAATGATCTTTTTCGCACGGGCAACGGAAGCGATACCCATGCTGATGCGGCGCATGCCAAAACCAAGCAGCACCGGCATGGCAAGCTTATCGCCGCCCAATTCGCCGCAGACACAAATCGGCTTTCCGGCTTTATTGAACTGTTCAACCGTGTAACGGATGAGGCGGAACATCGCCGGATGATAGCTTTGGTAGTATTTTGCAACATTCTGGTTCAGGCGGTCAACCGCGGTTGTATACTGGCAAAGGTCATTTGTTCCAATACTTGCAAAATCGACTTCTTTTACAGCCAGATCCGCAATCATGGCAATGGACGGAATTTCAATCATAATACCGAATTTCACGTTTTTGCCGTATTTGATGTTTTCGCGATCCAAATCCTGCTGCACTTCGCGAACAACCGCTTTGGCATTACGTATGTCGTCCATGCTTCCCACCATCGGGAACATAATCCACAAATTTCCGATGGTTCCCGCGCGAAGCGCGGCGCGGAGCTGGGTTTTAAAAATATCGCGGTGCTGCAGGCAAAGCCGCAGGGCGCGGTTGCCGAGGAACGGGTTGTCTTCTTTCGGAAGTTCCAGGCAGTCCAGTTTCTTGTCCCCGCCAATATCCAGCGTACGCAGGGTGACCGGGTTGTTGCCCGCTTGCATCAGAACCTTGCGGTAAATCTTATACTGTTCTTCTTCGGAAGGCAGCGTATCCCTTCCCATATACAAAAACTCGGAGCGGAAAAGGCCTACGCCGTCTGTATATTGAATGTCATGGACTTCCTGTGCATTGGCGGAACCGATATTCAGCTCCACCTCTATTTTGACCCCGTCCTTTGTAACGCCGTCACTTGCAAGATACTTCTTGGTTTCCGCCGTCTGCTCCTGGAACTGAACCTTCTTTCCCCGATAAGCCTCTTTTTCCTCATCGGTAGGGTCGGTAATCAGGGCACCATCAACAGCATCTACAATAACCTCTTGGCCATTTTGAAGTTGGAAAAGAATATCCGGCACGCCAAGGAGGGCCGGAATTTCATAGCTGCGCGCGATAATTGCCGTATGGGATGTAGGGCCTCCCACTTCGGTAACAATCGCAAGGACCTTATTACGGTTCATGGAAGCTGTATCGGACGGAAATAAATCCTTTGCCACGACGACAACCGGATCTGTTAAAACCGCCAGATTTTTTTCTTTCACACCCATACAATTCCGTAACAGGCGACACCTTACGTCTTCCAAATCGGAAGCGCGCTCCCGAATCCGTTCATCCGCGGATTTTCCGATAATCCGGATGTATTTACGGAAGATTTTATCCACCGCCGCTTCCACACTCTTTCCGTCGGAAATCGCGTCCTGAATTTCCTCTTCCATGGCTACATCAAACAGAATGTCCATATGCGCCTTTATGATCTTGGCCTTCCCGGGGTCATCCTGCTGAAGCCGGGAATACAATGCCTCCAATTCCTTCTTTGCGCTGTTCCGCGCATTTTTATAACGGCTTAGCGCCGCCGGTATTTCTTCTTTGGGGAGCGCCGTCGTGTCCACTACAGGCACAAACGGCTCATACAGCATAATCTTCCCAACTGCGATACCTTCGGACACGGGATTTCCCTGATATACCAATTTGAATTCCTCCTTGACGTGAAAAGCTTTCCGGACGTGTGCGCAGCGCGCACGGAATCCTTCAACGAATTTGAGAAAAGGAAAAGGCGGCACACCGCCGAAACAGTGCGGCACCTTTTCCTCTTCAGTTATATTTTATGCTGGGACGAATCTGGAATGTATGATTGGGACGGTGGTAAGTTGTTTCTAGGATGTAAAAGTTATTGTGCAGCAGCAGGAGCTGTGTTTGCCTTGTCATGGCCGGGATTGAGGGCTTCTTCTTCAATCCAAGCATGAATCTTCGCGCGGTTCTTGCGTACGAAGACGTAGCAGACAACATAAATAATGATAACTGCTGCAATGGCGATCGGATTCTGGGAAAGGAACGCCATGAAGATAAGTGCACCGACAGGCTGGCCAAGGATGATGAAGCTGGTGATCATCATAACGCCTTCCTCCAGCTTTACGGTACCGACACTCTTCGCAACTTCCGTAAACGCGCTACCGGTCATTGTGCAGCAATACAGGAAGATGACGCAGAAGATACCACCGGAAATAATGGATTTCAGCATGTTGCCGTTTGAGCAGGCAACACACGGCTGGATGCAATATGGGATAGCAACAAGATCAAGCATAGGTAGAGTCTGGTTGCCGGGCAGGATGAAGGAAATGATCAGAACAATCGGCATAAGAACGATACCGGAAATCAGCGTTGCGGTTTCGCCGTAGCCGCAGGCATCGTTAACAGCCAGATACCACTCACCCTTTGTCCCCTTAACGGACTTCTTGGAAGCTTCTGTGATCGGGCCGAAAGAACCGGCGAAAATGCTGGAAATCTTCGGGAAAACAGCCATAACGGAAGCAGTAGCAACGCCGCAGACAAGAATTGTTCCCCATGATTTCAGTTCGCCCAGATGCTTAATGTTGCCGACGATACCAATGAACAAGCCAAGCAGAAGTCCCAGCGTCATAGGCTCGCCAAGGAATCCGAAGCGCTTGCGGAAGCTGTCCGGATCCGCTTTTACCTTGTACAGGCCTAAGCGGTTGAGCAGCCAGTTCATGCCGACTGCATATACGCCGACGGTGGCAGTATGTAAGGAAGCAATTGTGCAGTTCGGATAATGATAGAACTTCGACCATCTTTCTTCGATGACTTCCGTAAAGCAGAGCGTGTACAACTGCTGAACAATCATGCAGGTCAGGCTCAGCGCAAAATTCCCGGTAAGGAGGAACAGTACGGAACCCCATGCCATGTAGGAATAGTTGTTCCAGAGGTCACCCGCCTGGAAAACATTTGTATAACGTGTAAGAAACAGTACGATCTGAAGCACAATGGCAATTACCAGATAGATCATACCGATGTTTGTCGAATAAGCGATAATGGAAGTGGTCTGCCAGCCCATATCAAGGATATTCAGTTTAATACCGGTATCCTTAACAAGCTGGTTGATAATGGGGGTAATAATAGGGCTGTAAGCTCCAATAACCAGGTTGAATCCTTCCAGACCAACACCGGCGGACAAAGCCGACATGAAAGCTTTTTTTGCAGGGACTTTCAATGCTAATGCCATGATGAAGATTACAACCGGCACAAATACGACTGATCCAAATGTGTCGAAGAAGGTTTTTATTGCCGTAAAAAACATTGTTAATCCTCCCAATTTCTGATTTTCAGAACGCGGAACTCGCGCGTTCCTTTTCCCTCATAGATTTCCAATACAATTCCTCGGAAGAAACCATATCCGGTTATTTTCCAGCTTTATGCAACGCTTCAATCGCCTCCTCCATAAATTCCTCCTCGCCCATTCCGGTGATAAGACCGATCGCATTGAAAGCAGGTACGCCGAAATTGTTGCCAATCGGGCTTGCATATGCGATCATGTCAAAATGCTGACGGGTGCAGTAGCTTTCCACCTCGCTGGAATTTGCTTCGACGGTTTCCGCGTCATAACCCCTTTCCGCAAACATGTCTCTCAACTTGCTTGCAACCATGGATGAGGTCACCACACCCGAACCGCAAATAGACAGAATCCTAATTTTTGTTGCCATAGAAACGCACTCCCTTTAAAATAAATATTTTCATTTAACACCATGGGGTTAGCCTTGGTATTAATATCGGATAAGGCATCAGGCATCGATTACCGGTTTGAGAAAATCGTAAATCTCGTCCTTTGTTTGCGCTCCGCGCACCTGATTCAATAATTCTTTGTTCTGCAGCATTTTCATGATCCGGCGCAGCAGGAAAAGCTGATCCTTCGGATCGCTGATCGCAAGCATGAACAGCACCTTCGGATAAAGCGTAATTTCCGGGGAACCCATCTGCCGGAATTCAACCGGATGCTTCAGAACGGCGACGTTCATTGCGGGGGTAATAACATGTGCACTAACCGTATGGGGAATCGCAATATCGTAAGCGATAGCCGGAAGCGCCGTGGGGGAACGCTGCTCGCGCTCAAGCACCGCATCTACAAAGCTGGGCTTTACAACACCGGCTTGTACGAAATCCTCTGCCAAGGTGCGGATTGCCTCTTCCCGGTTTGCAACATCAAGGTCAAGGCGTATCAGATCTTTTCTTAACATTGTAGCATTTCCTCTTTTCATTCCGAGTTTAAAAAGGAATTCGGTTGAAAAATTCAGTCTTTTTTCGGCAGAACATCGGTGGTATTCTGGGGTTGGCTTACTCCAACCGGCATGGGAACGGGTGAAAGTCCGCCAAGGCGGCGGCGTTCGTCAAGACCGGCAAGCTGTTCGTTCGTCAAAAACCGCGCTTTGCCGAGCAAATGCAGGTTGAAGGTAACCTTTGCATAATCCTCAAGGACTTCCATCCGGCGGTATGCCACGCTGAGGGAATTGCCCCATGTGAGCGCCCCATGGTTGGATAGGAGAACCGCGTTATAATCCTTGCAGAAGGGTGCGATACTGTCCGGAACCTCTTCCACACCGGGTTTTGCATATTTGGCTACCGGCACACAGCCGATTTGCATCAAAGCTTCCATTAAAGTGGGCTCGTCCAGCGCAATACCAGCAATAGAGAACGTGGTCGCATAAATCGGATGCGCGTGCACAACCGCGCGAACATCCGGGTTTTCCTTATAGACACGCAAGTGCATTTTCACTTCGGATGAAGGGTTTCCGGCGCCCGCCAGAATATTGCCGTCCAAGTCGAGTTTAGTCATCATTTCCGGCGTCATAGCTCCCTTGGATACGTCTGTCGGCGTACACCAGATTTCATTCTCTGAAACCTTAACCGTTATATTGCCGTCATTAGAGACAACATATCCGTGTTCATATAAACCGCGTCCGTATTTGACAATTGCTTCTTTTGCTTCGTCATCGGTCGGGTAGTGATCTTGGACAACCATTCTATCTCTCCGTTCTTTTGTTTTTGCATTTTTGGATTTCTGTTGAATTATATCATTGTTATGTTGGAATGTCAATGCTCTATAGGGAGTTTTACAGGTTTTTTTATTAAAACTATTTACATAAACTCTTTTTTACTATATAATATGAACAAATCGAATTTTATGTATGTTGATTTGTGTTGATTGTGATATTTATTCAAAATAACCTTGTTGATTTTTTGCGTTGAGATACAATACTATTTTGGTTTTTCGCATATTACTAAACCTGGTTTAATATTAATTTTGAACAAATTCAAAAAATCACGGCAAAAAAAGAAACATAAGGAAAGGATGTCAGCCAATGGCAATGTTATCAGTAACGCGCAAGCAAAAAATAAAGAATCTGATTCTGGAACGAAAAAGCGCCACCGTTACGGAACTGGCACAGATGTTTGACGTAACGGACGAAACCATCCGGCGCGACCTGCGCAGCTTGGAGAAGGAAGGGGTGCTTATGCGCTCGTACGGCGGTGCTTTCGTGCAAACAGGGGTTGAAAACCTGATTGATTACAGCATTCGTTCTACAGTCTATTTGGAAGAAAAGAAAATTATTGCGGAAAAGTGCAGGCAAATCATTCAAAACGGCGATGTTATATTTCTCGACAACTCGACGACCACCTATGCGATTGCTAAGGCGATTCAGGATATGAGACTGACGCTCATCACGAATTCTTTGCCTATTATTAATCTGTTGTCTCAAAAGGAAAATATGCGCCTAATTTGCACAGGGGGCTTTTTCTCGCTTAAAGAGCTTGCATTTTACGGAAGCAAAGCGCAAAAAGCGCTGGAAGAGTATTATGTAGACAAAGCGTTTTTTTCCTGCCGCACGCTGTCGATCGAACAAGGGGTAACCGACTCAAACGATGATCTGGCGCAAATACGGAAAACCATCATCCGGCGCAGCAAGGAACGTTACCTCGTAGCCGACTATACAAAATTCAATCAGGCTTCCTTTATCAACATATGCGGCTATGACTGTCTGAACGCAATCTTTACCGACCGGCCTCTTTCCCAGGAATGGCACACATCCCTGAGCAAATACGGATGCCGTATCTACGACGACCCGCCGGAAAACAAAAGCACTACCGCAAACGAAAAAAGCACCAAATAAGCTGGCCGGAAAGATTACAGGGGATCAGGAATCACGCGAAGCAATGATATCGACTCCGGTATCCAGCACGTTGTGGATTACAACGTCGCCCATTTTTACAGGGGCGCGCACCGTTATGTGCCGAAGCAGTTCCATCGTCTGTGCATGTTTGCTCAATGGGAAAGCATCCGAAGAACGGACCGGAAGAAGCGCATCTCTTCCGTCCTCCCCGCGAAGCACAACCGTGCTGGTAATTACCCGCATGGGGCAGGTGATTTCCTGCTTAGCGAAAGCTTCGCCACGTGGGCAGCGGTTCCCCGCTATCTTAACGGGTTCGCCTTTTTTATTCAGTTCAACGGTCACATTACAGCTATTCGGGCAAACCGTGCATATAAGTTCCTTTGTACTCATGGATTTTCCCCTCCTAAAACAGATTCGATTTTCAGCGTGATTTCGCCGTCGGCCTTTTGCAGAACAGCGGACGGCAGAACCAGCTCTTCCATAGTGCTCGGGATATAGCTGCGCGGTCTCCCCTGCAGCAAAATACTGCCTTCGGAGGTAACCACCATGCGTGCGTTTTCAACAGGGCGGCGTACACGGAAAAGCACGGAGGCCTTCTCCCGCGAATAAATTTCGGACGGAACGGTGTAGCCAATTGGATCTTCACAGTTTACTGTAATTGCCGGATTGCTTTCCTTTTGTTCGCCTTTTGCAAAAGCCGCGGCACAGGCAGCGGCATGCCGTGCTTCCACGGTTACGTTATCGGCAAGGTCATGCACATGGAGAACATTCCCACAGGCGAAGATGCCGGGAACGCTTGTCTCTAAACTGTCATTCACCACCGCGCCATGTGTGCGCGGGTTCAATTTAACACCGGCCCCGGCGGACAGTTCGTTCTCCGGTACAAGGCCGACGGATAGAAGCAGCGTGTCACAGGGTACAATTTTGGAAGTACCATCGACAGGCTGCAATTTTTCGTCTACTTTTGTAACTTCAACAGCAGCAACGCGACCCTTTTCTCCGATTACGCGAGTCACGGTGGTGGAAAGGTGCAGCGGAATTCCAAAATCCTCAAGGCAGTTCTTAATATTCCTTTTTAAGCCGTTCGGGTAGGGCATCAGTTCATAAACACCCTCTACCTTCATCCCCTCCAAGCTGAGGCGGCGTGCCATAATGAGGCCAATATCTCCGGAGCCGAGAATGACGAACCTGTGGCCGGGACAGTAGTTGTCTATATTGATATAGTGCTGGGCAAGGCCCGCGGTCAGAACGCCCGCGCAGCGGTCGCCAGGTATTTTAATTTCGCCGCGGGTACGTTCGCGGCATCCCATGGCCAGCACAACGGCTTTTGCATTTAACACGGAAATTCCTTTTTCATTCATGCAGACGACTTTTTTGTCCTTTGTAATCTGCAAGACCATGGTGGAAAGTAAAACGGTCACATCCGTTTCACCCAGTTGATTGACGAACCGCTGGGCATACTCCGGGCCGGTCAGCTCCTGCTTAAAGCATTTTAAGCCGAAGCCGCTGTGGATGCACTGTAACAGGATACCGCCCAAATGCGGGTTGCGTTCCACCAGGGCGACGCTTGCACCGTTTTTACGCGCCTCGATTGCCGCCGCCATTCCGGCGGGACCGCCGCCGATCACGGCTACGTCAAACTGAAATTCGTTCATGTCAGCAGCCCTCCTTCAGCTTTGAATAGATTATTTGCGACCCCTTGTCGCCAAGTTCAATCTCTGTGGGGCTGCATCCTAACTCTTTCGCCATAATACTGATAACCTTCTGCTGGCAGAAACCGCCCTGGCAGCGACCCATTCCCGCGCGCGTGCGGCGTTTGATTGCGTCGACCGTCACAGGCTGCGGATTTCTGTGCATCGCGTCGATAATCTCACCTTCCGTTACACATTCGCAGCGGCAGACAATCCGGCCGTAAGCGGGATTTTTACGTATAAGCTCATCCTGTTCTTCTGTGGAGAGCGTGCTGAAATCAACAGGCGCCTTTCTGGTATCGATAAAGTTCTTCTTTTCCTCCATCGGAATACCGCAGCCCTTCAGCATTTGGACGACATAGGCCGCAACAGCGGGAGCGGAAGCAATACCCGGGGACTGAATCCCCGCAACATGAAACAGTCCGGCAACCTTTCGGGAAGGACGGATGTAAAAATCATTGTTGTTTCCCACAACCACAGCACGGTTTCCCGCAAACGTGCGGATCACCTTGTGGATGTCCAGCTTTTCAATCAGATTGTTCGCCCCGGCGATTAATTCATCGATTCCCTCGCGGTAGCTCGCAACATCGTCTTTCTCTTTCATAACGGCGGTCGAACCCACCAGAATATTCCCCGAAACGGTGCTCATTAAAACAACGCCCTTTGAGTCCGGCTTCGGGATCGGATACAGCGTCATAACGTCTTTAATGCCGCAGTTTTTATCCATAACCAGCAGATCCCCATGGCGCGCCTGAATCGTAAACTCATCTGCGCCGGCCAAACGGGCCACATCATCCGCATGAACGCCCGCGCAGTTAATGAGGTATTTCCCGTTGAGTTGCCCTTTGGGAAGCGTTACGGCAAAACCGTCCTCTGTTTTCTGGATCGCTGTCACCGGAGAAGAGAGATAAAAATGCACGCCGTTTGCAACCGCATTTTCAGAGAAAGCAATGGCAACCTCAAATGGATCAACCAAGCCCGTATGCGGGGAGTAAAGGGCATATTTTGCCTTCCGGTTCGTTTCCGGCTCCAGCTCGAAAATCCGACCGCCGCTGATCAGCTCCAGGTCGGGTGCGCCGTTCAGGCGACCGCGCTCCAGCAATGTTTTCAGAACGGCGAGGTCGTCTTCATTAAATCCGACAACCATAGAGCCCCTTTTCAGGAACCGGAATCCCAGTTTTTCGGAGAGGACCGGATACATTAAACAGCCCTTGCTGTTCAAAAAGGCTTTCAGCGTTCCGGGGACCGGGTCGTCGCCCGCGTGAATCAGCCCGCCGTTTGCTTTGGTGGTACCGGACGCAACGTCGGCTGCGGCCTCGCATACGGCAATATTCAGCTTATATTTTGAAAGTTCCCTTGCAATGGAACAGCCCATGATGCCGCCACCGATGATAATCATGTCATATTGCTGCAAAGTAAACACCTCTATCAATCTTTGTGTTTCGAATGCCCAACCACCTGAAAAGCTGCGGCAGTATGTGCATTCCGCTTCCATTGAATTTCAGAGCGGCTTAATTGTGGAGACCAAAGCGCTCCAATGCAACACGAAGTTCTTCATGTTCCTTCGCCGCGTCCTTCAGCGGTATTCCAGACATCACGGCGTCTATTGCCTGACGCATTGCGCGCGCACCCGCCGCAGCACCCATCGGATGGCCCTGGACGGAACCGCCCGCAGCGAAAATAATATCGCTACCCAAATCCTTCACATAGCGCTCCGTAATGCCCGGATGCACGCCGCCCCCAACGATGGGCATGGAAGGCTTGAGATGATAATACGGCAAGGACATTTTGTGCGCCGTTTGAATATATTTCTGGAATTTCAGAGGATATCCGCCGTAAGGCGTATTCATCATAATCATATCCGCGCCCGCCATCCTTGGGAAAAGGCCGGTGGCAAACGGAGCGGAAAAGCCGCTGACAATTCCTTCGTAGAACATGCCGGAGCTCGCGTAATGTCCCAGAATCGGCACGTTCACGCTCTGCGCAAGGGCGCACACCATGCTGTAGCCAACCGCCGCGTAACTGACCATAATCGCCTTTGCACCTGCGTCGATACAACGCTTTGCATTGTCGATCATACGATCCGCGCGATCGGTGATATTGCAAATATAAACGGTACGGTGGCCGGTTTTCTCAAACGCGGCGTCGGAAGCCTTCTGATACGCCTTTACGCGCTGCTCCACCGGGCAGAAATCCGGGTTGCCGAGCAGCTCGTCGTCCTTGATGAAGTCCACGCCGCCCAACGCGGTTTCATAAAAAATCTTAGCGCCGATATCCGGGGTAAAGCCGGTGCAAGGCTTAATCATGTTCAGAAGCAGGGGGCGTTCCGCCACCCCGGTAAATTTGCGAATCCCTTCAATACCGAAATTCGGACCTTGGAATTCTTTCACGAAGCTCTCCGGAAACTGTATATCCACCAGCTTGACCTGCGCGGAAGTGGAAGCATCGTTACCAAGAACGGTTACCAGCATCTGCGGGAACTGCGCGCTGAAATTCGCGGTTGGATAAGCAAGCTGAATCAGGTAGGAAACGGTATCCGTCTGCACCTGTGTGGAAAGGTCGCACGGGGGAAGGTCAATGATATTAATCACCTTGCCCATGTGCTTATCGCGCATTTCATCCGTGATACCCGGAACCGGAACCCATGTGCCGAGCGTCTGGCCGATGGTCATACCGACCGCTTTCTCAACCACATTGGTCTCTTTCGGAAGCTCAATATAATAGGTGGCAAGAACATAATCGAGGCTGCGGATGGATTCATTCAGCGCATAAAGCTGGGTTTGTTTCATAGGGCAGCCTCCTTCCTGCGTTTTTCTTCAAACAACGGCAAAACCATACGGATAATGGAATGGAAGTTGTCCGCGTCCCATGCACTACGGCCGATGAACAGACCGTCAATGTAAGGCATCCCAATCAACCCTTCTGCGTTCTGCGGATTCACGCTTCCGCCGTAAAGAACCGGGATATCCCCGCCTACTTCGGCGCCGAACAGCTCCACCAGCGTATCGCGGATCACCTTATGGATATGGTCGGCGTACTCCTTGGTAGCGGGAACGCCGTTCACGCCGATCGCCCAAACGGGTTCGTAAGCGACCGAAACCGCTTTTGCCTGCTCCGGCGTTACGTTGTGAAAACCCACTTTTAATTGCGTGCGGAGCACCTCTTCAGCAATTCCAAAATCCTTTTCCCCCGCGGTTTCACCCACGCAGAGCAGCGGCTTAAATCCATGCTGCAGTGCGCACAGGACTTTTTTATTTTCTTCCTCGTCCGTTTCGCGGAATATATGGCGGCGCTCGGAATGGCCGGCCATGACGATATTCACACCGGCTTCCCGCAGCATGAGCGGCGAAATTTCTCCGGTAAACTGACCTTCTTCTTCCCATCCCATATTCTGGGCGCCTATGAGGACGCTTTCCTGCGGCACGCTTGCACGTGCCGCAGGAAGCGTTATATAGGAAGGTATGACAAACAGCTCCATTCTGTCGCGGGAAATATCCTGCGTCAGTTCATTGAGTCTTTCCAGAAACGTAACTGTCTGCTCCGTCGTTTTGTACATCTTGGTATTGGTTCCTAAGTAAATCTTTTTCCTGCGTTCCATGGATCCTCCTTTTTACTGAATACCGTTTTTATTGAAAATTTTCCTTCTCAATTCCTGCGATTTCCTCAAGCTTCGGGGTTGACCGGCCACCCTTGTATTCCAGCGGAAGCCATTCGTCAACGATTTTTTTTGCAAGTTCCGGACCGATTACGCGCGCGCCCATGCAAATAACGTTTGCATTGTTGCTCAGCGCGGAGCGTTCCGCGGAATATGCATCGTGACAGACGGCGGCGCGGATACCCTTAAATTTGTTTGCACACATAGCCATGCCGATCCCGGTTCCGCAGATTAAAATCCCGCGCTTGTTATATCCGCTCTCGATAATCTTCCGGCAGAGACGTTTTGCAATGGTCGGATAATTGGTGGGGTCGCTCGAATCATCACATCCCATATTTTCAATGGTATACCCTTTGCTTTTGAGGTATTCGGCAACCAGGTTTTTCATATCAACCGCTGCGTTGTCGCAGCCGATGACAATCGTATTACGATCCATTCTTTTTTCCTCCTAATGTTTAAGTTCAACCCACTTACGGTTAGCAATATACAGAGTGAAGGGTGCTTCCCATCACGCTTGTATCAATATCTTTTAAGCGAGGTTAGATCAAGTCCCTCACAGGTATCTAGAAAACCGCACAACTGATTCAGAATTTTCCGAACTCCTCCTGCGGAATCGCTTTCTACATTCAGCGGCATAATCGGATCATGAACGCTCAGACGGAGGAGGAACCAACCGTCGCCGTCCTCTTTGCCGAATGACACGCGCAGACCTTCGTAATTTTCGGTCGCGATCCGCCACGCTGGGTGTTGTTTTGCATATTCCGTTAAATCGGCAATCACCTTTTGGCCGTATTCTTTAAAATTTTCTTTCCGAATGGGGAAACGGAGTTCTACCGCCTCCATCGGTTCCGCCAGGGGTTCAAGCAAATCTTCCAGCTTTTTCCCCTGCGCGCGGAGTTGGGCCGATTTTATGATGATTTTCGTCACAAGGTAGGCGCCGTCGTCCAGAAAATAGTTCTCGCGCATGGCAGCATGGCCGGAAGTTTCGATAGCCAGCGGACAATTAACCCCCTCGCTATTCAGGCGTACCGCCTCGTTGATTACGTTTTTATAGCCTCTCTTGAAGCGGTGATGCTTTCCGCCAAGCGTTTTTTCTATGTATTGATTCAAACCGCTGGAGGTAATGGAGTCGGTCACAACCGTTCCGCCCCTGTATCCCTCCAAAGCTATGGCCGAGGCAATCGCCACCAGGCGGTTGCGGTTGATCTCGTTCCCGTGTTCGTCCACCGCGCCGCCGCGGTCCACGTCGGTATCAAAGATGACGCCCAAGTCTGCCTTTGCCCTGACAGTCGCCGCACAGACGGATTTCATTGCCGTTTCATTTTCGGGATTTGGGATATGGTTCGGGAACAGCCCGTCCGGTTCCAGAAACTGGCTTCCGGATATATCCGCGCCGAGGGGCTCCAGCACATCGCGGGCGTAAAATCCCCCTACGCCGTTCCCGGCGTCAACAACGATATGGAACCCTTTCAACGGGTGGGTATAATCCGCTGCGTTCACGCCCTTTTGAATGATTTCGCGCAAATGCGTACTGTATTGCGACATATAATCGACAGCTTTTACGCTACCCTTTCCCGGTGCGGGTTTGTCTCCGTTCTGGGCATGCAGAAGAATTGCTTCGATATCCGGTGAATCCAGCCCGCCGTTCTTCGTAAAGAACTTCAACCCGTTCCGGTTGAACGGATGGTGGCTGGCGGTAATCTGAACGGAACCGTCACAGCCAAGATCAATGGTGGTCATAAACATGGACGGAGTGGAAGCGAGTCCGCAGTCCAGCACCTGTACCCCCGCGGCGGTCAACGTGCGCGTAACCGCCGCTTGGATCCGGCCGGCGGAAATCCGCGAATCATGCCCGACGGCTACTGTAAGCTTTGAAACATCTTTTTTCACGAATCCGGAAAGCCAAAGCACGAATCCAGCCGTCATTTTTTCGATATTTTCATCGGTTAGATTGATTTCTTCCCCGGCAACGCCATTGCTTGCAACACCGCGGATATCCGTTCCACTTTTGAATTGGTTCCAGTATTTTGTGAGCATCGCAATCTCCTTATCTGTCGTAGTACGCGGCTGCATAATACCGCCTACGCTTTTCCCTCGCAACCGAGCACGCACCGGATTTTATGGGCAACCATATCTTTAATGGCTGTGCGCGCGGGGGCGAGATACTGCCTTGGGTCAAAATGGCTCGGATTTTCCGCCATATACTTGCGGATGCTGGCCGTCATGGCGAGACGTAGATCGGAGTCCACAT
>NZ_SRMQ01000009.1 GCF_004768785.1 Caproiciproducens galactitolivorans | reverse complement strand
TGAAAATGTCGGCCGCCGACAGGCTCCCGCCCGGGTGTCCTGACTTTGCGTGGTACACACCTTCAACCACGCCACGCCTTACTTTACAGGCCAGTATTCGCAGTTCCTTCTTTTCCATGTTGTTCATTTCATCCATCCTTTCCCAATCCACAGCTTAAACCATTTGTTTCGCACACATTTTTTGTCACAAAGCTCTTTTGAAACACAAAAAATATATAAAATGTTTAATATTCAGCTTGTTCGACCATTATTATGATGTCAATAGCACAAAATGTCAACACAAATATTGATTTTCGTTGCTTTGTATGAACTATTTCTGTGTTATCTAGTTCATTTAACAACAAAATCGAACAAATTTAAAGTAACCAATCATTTTTATAACATATATTGTATAAAACCGAACACATATGTGTTCATTATTAAATTTATATTTCAAAATCAGTTGATTTTTGCATAGAATTTGGTATAATATTAGAAAATATGATTGATACAGAATAGTTTGGACGTGTAAACCATGAGCAATCGAAGCGAGCGATTAAATAAACTTGTCGCCCTTTTAAAGGAAAATAAAACATTGACTGTTCGGCGGCTTTCTGAAATGTTGGGTGTTTCGGAAATGACAATCCGCCGGGATCTCGACACTTTAAAAAGCGACGCCATTGTGGACCGCAGCTACGGAAAAGCTACCTACCGTTCCAATACTGTTGTGGAAAACAGTTTTTCCAATTACGAGCTGTACTCCGCAAAAATACAAATGAACGAAGAAAAAGACCGCATCGGGAGGTTCGCGGCAACGTTAATTGAGCCGGGCGACGTTGTCATTATTGACTCCGGTTCCACCGCGGACAAGCTGGCAAGGTACATGCCGGAAGATATGGATATAACTGTGCTTTGCTACAATTACAATGTCCTTTCCTATCTCATCAACAAGCCGCTCATTAAGCTGATTTTCCCCGGCGGGTATTTCCATCCCAACGGACAGTTCTTTGAGTCGCCGCAGGGAATAGACCTGATCAGCGAAATCCGGGCGACAAAAGTGTTTATTTCAGCTACCGGTGTTCACGAAAAGCTGGGAATAACCTGCGCGAACAACTATGAGGTGCTGACAAAGCGCACCGCACTTCAATCCGCGCAGACGAAAATTTTAATTACAGACGCCAGCAAATTTGGGAAAGTAAGTCCGGCGTACTATGCCCAGTTAAACGAAATGGATATCATTATTACTGATTCCGCTCTACCGCCGGAATGGAAAAATATAATCGAGCAAGTCGGCATTAAACTTTTTATTGTTTAAAAAACAGGAGCACGAACAAATTCGTTCAAGCTCCTGTTTTTTTGTAAAATTTTTTCTTTTTTGGATAAGATTTTAGAGGCTAAAAATTTAAAAAACGGAGAAGTTAAATAAGAAAACCAAAGCCGATACGCGGCAGAAAGAGTGATCCCTATTGCCTCTATATATGTATCATAAAACAGAGCCGGGCGTATGGTCCGTCGGCTATTATTCGGAATCCGGGGATTGGATTTCGGAAAGTCAATGCATCAATGCGGAAGAGGCTGCCCTGCATGCGCACTGGTTAAACATTGAACGAAAGGATTCCGAATCCAAAGATATCCGGAACAATCTTTAAGCTCTATCCTATATTTGCCCTTAATAGTGGAACGATATGAACGAAAGGAGGGTGAACATGAAAAAGAAACTTATTATTATGATATCGATCTGCACTTTGATTCTTTTTTCTTTTACAGGCTGTCAAAATATGGGTAACACGGTTTCCGGCGCAGTATCCAAAGTAACATCCGAGGGTAAGGATCTCGGCGGCCAGGTTTCCGGCGTTATTTCCGGTTTAAAACCAAACAGCCAGCCAGGCAGCCAAGCCGGCACAGTACCCGGAAGCCAGCCCGGCACCGTTTCTTCAAAATAAAATGAACGGAATCCCTGCCGAACACAGTAGACAGGGATTCTCCATTATTTAGGACTTTTACCATCATTTACATTTGCAAAATTTTTCTAAATTTTGTAGTATAGAATCGTGCTATGAGAATTTGTAACTATGGGGGGTGATGCCAAGTTACCAGTCCTTCAAGTGAAAAATTCTCCCTATAGCCGCTCTGTAAAAAGAGCGGCTCTTTGATTTTTATCGGACTTTTATACGCTTATCTATCCTGTTTTGGGACAAACTAATTTTATCAAAAAACAGGAGGAAACAATATGAGCGATGAAGATAAGCGTAAACTGAAACTGCAGGACGAAGACTCTTTCTTTGATTCGGAGTGCGTGGTATCCTCAATGGACTGCACTGGGCTGATCCAAACGCCGCCGGCAAATAACGATGAAGCGGAGGCGTATACCGACATCTACGATATTCCGAAACCGGTGAACAATATCCCCAACGGCCTGCAGCATGAATAAGCAAACGGGCTGCCTCCCATAAAAAACAGCAGTACGGAAAACGTACTGCTGTTTTTCAATAAATATAAAAATTTACATTTTGCTTTCGCAGGGCTGCGAGATATTTCTAAGAGTCTGCTCCGCGTTGTCCTGCAGCTCCGGCTCGACGGAAATGTCCCCCAAAGCAAGGATTCCAACCAGGTTGTTATTTTCAACGATGGGAAGCCGGCGGATTTGATTTGTGCTCATAATTTTGGCGGCGTCATGAACATCCATATCCGGATTTCCAACAACAGGATTGGAGCTCATAATCGCGCTGA
The DNA here is from genome assembly GCF_004768785.1 of Caproiciproducens galactitolivorans. Classification (GTDB taxonomy): domain Bacteria; phylum Bacillota; class Clostridia; order Oscillospirales; family Acutalibacteraceae; genus Caproiciproducens; species Caproiciproducens galactitolivorans. Next base: position 120,190 of record NZ_SRMQ01000009.1, on the reverse strand, counting down.
CTTTTTCCTGCTTGGAATCCTTCCCCTCAGCAATCGTGCGGACCGCGATATCCCTGTCCGTTACAATGCCGACAACCTGATTCCGGCTGCATACCGGGATGGAACCCACATCATACTGCTTCATCAACTGCGCGGCTCTTTCAACGGAATCCTCTGAATTTAAGCTTGCAACTTTTTTGGACATAATCTCTTTTACTTTCAAATCACTCACCTCCGTTATAGCTTGCCCGCCGCGCAAGCCGAATATTACAATTTTTTGAATTAATTCGCAACAAAGGCGTTCCCCCCTTTATGCGGCGAACCGGCTGAATCAAAAATTCAGCCGGTCCGTTTTAAAAAGATTAATACTTCCCGTTCGCTTGGGATGGAACGGTAGGAATTTGATTGCTGGTTGTATTTATCAAATCAGATTCAGCGGTATTTCCTGTTTTAAACTGGCTTACCAACGCCTTCAAAGTCTGTGCTTGTCCGCTGAGTTCCTCGCTGGACGCTGCGCTTTCCTCGCTTGTGGCGGAATTCGTCTGTACAACGCCGGAAATCTGGTCAACGCCCTGCGTAATCTGTTCAATGGCCGTCGCCTGGTCATTGGAGGCCCTTGAGATTTCTTTAATTAGGCTGGAAGTACTATTGGTTCCTTCAACAATCTGCTGCAGGGACTGTGCCGTATCGTCCGCTATTTTCTGCCCTTTTTCAACCGACTGGATTGCGTTTTCAATTAATCCGGTCGTATCCTTTGCAGCCTGTGCGCTCTTGCTGGCAAGATTCCGAACCTCATCCGCTACGACGGCAAAGCCCTTGCCCGCCGCGCCGGCGCGCGCAGCCTCTACAGCCGCATTCAGCGCAAGAATATTGGTCTGGAACGCAATATCGTCAATCGTTTTGATAATATCACGGATTTTATTGGACGAAGTGCTGATTTCCACCATGGCCTCCGTCATTTCCTGCATCAGCCTGCTTCCATGCGCAATTTCGGTTGAAGATGCTTCGGACAGATCATTTACCTTTTGCGCGTTTTCCGCGTTTTGTTTTACCTGTACAGCGATATCCGAGATGGAAGCGGAAAGCTCCTCAATGGAGCTCGCCTGCTCGGTTGCGCCCTGCGCCAGCGACTGCGACGCGCTCGCCACCTGCTCGGCGCTGCTGGCAACCTGGTCGGCGGAATTATTAATTTCGGTAAACGTCTTAATAAGCGTGGTTTTAATATTTTCCAACGCGACTTTAATCTTTGAAAATTCGCCGATGTAGTCGCAATGCAGTTCAAAGACCAGATTGCCGGTGGCTATTTCATCCAAAACATGGGAGATTTCATTTATGTACTCAATATACTTTTTCAGCCTATCTACTGTTCTGGAGAAAGCTGTGCCAACCTTGCCAACTTCGTCCTGCGTTTTCACGTCGATTATTACGTCGAGGTTGCCTTCCGCAATCTGATTTGCGGCGGTTTCGAGCTTTCTGAGGGGATTGACAATCCCTTTCGCGATCAAAATCGTAACCACACAAATAATCAGAAGGGCAATCAACAAATCGACCATCAGGGAAGTTTGTACGGAATTATAGGATCTGTTGAATTCCGTTTCCGGCAAACCGGTGGCCACTCTCCAACCGGTGGAGCCAACCGGAGAAACAAATCCGTAATTCGTACCTCCCATTGCGGTATAGGTAAGGAAGCCGGAGTTTTTCCCCTGCATGCCATCGATAATATTCTGGGACATTTTCGAATCCGCTATGTTTTTGCTTTTAAGCGTTTGATCGGGATGATAAATAATCTGCCCGTTCGCGCTGGTGAGGATATAAAACCCGGTGTTTCCCAGCTTATAGCCGCTGATCATCTGGTAAAGGCGATCCAGCTTAATGTCAATTCCCGTCACGCCGATCAGCGTTGTTCCATCACTTTTATAAACCGGAGTGATGATGCTGACGGTCAGATCTTTTGACGTTGAATCCTCATAAGGATCCGTTATAATGGTCTTTTTATTCTCCGATAGCTTTTTGTACCATGGTCTGGAGGGTATATCTAACCCCGTAACGCCATCCGTCTGATCGATCAGCTGCTTAGTCGCCATATCCGCAATCCAAGTGTTGGCGATATTCTCCTTATCGGACTCCGTTATATTTCGGAGAGTCTGGTCAACCGCGTTAAAATTGGGAACCTCCTTCAAATTTGGTTTGGAAGCCGTATTCAGAAAGAAATTCTGAAAAGTAACATCCATTTCGAGCTGTTCCGTAATGCCCGTATATTTGGCAAAAAAGCTCTCAATCTGATTGGAAGCATACTGCGACTTCGTCGTCAATTCATCTGTCGTCAGTTGAGAAACCGACTGTTTTACCGGCTGGAGAATCATGAAAGACAGCAGAAGAAAAATAATGATTACAGGCAGGCCGATAAATAATAAAATTTTGGCTGCTAGGTTACGTTTGAAAATCATGCATATACACCTTCTATTTCTAATATTTCCATTTCTTTTATAATATCGACAAAAATTTAAAAAATTTTACAATAATCTGAATAAATCAGCGGGCAATAAGGAAAAAAAACGTTATTTTTTTTATTTCGATTTGTGCATCATATATAACCCAATATTTACCAAATCCAGTTCCCATGCTGCTTTTCATCCCCAAAATTTATGAAACATCCACGCAAGCACATACAAAATCCGCCCACCCGCTTTCCGCTTATGCTGTGGACAATCTTTCTCTCCCGTTCGCTTTCATGAAAATGCGGAACAAAACCTCCATTCTGCAATATTATGGATTAAGAACATTCACTGAAAGAGGCGGGGTAAAATGTACGCAGGAAATTCATTAAACCAGTTGGATAGAATCCGTCAGATACGGGGAATCGACGCCTGCAAAAACCAATTTCGGATAATGGAAAAAAAGAAGTCCAAAAGCACCATCCGGATTTTGAATGACGCCGGGCTGCATTTTGCAACCTTGTTCATCCTGCGCCCGGAGATTCTTGAGCAGAATCTGTTTCACGATCTTAATGAGCGCAACCGGATCGCGCTACGCTTTTGCGATAAAATTCTTCCTGAAAAAACACTTTCCGACGTTCCGGGAATTCCGCTGGCCATTAACAACGAAGCCTTCCATGCCTCTCTGCTCTGGATTTTACGCACCGGCGCCCCCGACGACGGGCTGAGCGAAGCGTTTGACCGCATTCTGGATGCCTCCGCGGCAATCCTTATTAAAAAATGCTGTGAAAAGCTGGTGCTCCCAATTGCCGCGGAGCTGATATTCAAACGCAATCAAAAAGGGAGCTATTACCATGATTTGGTATGGGCATTTTTCAGTTCTCGCGATGTTTACGCTTTGCGCCTGGTTGCCGAACGGCTTCGTTCCAACAACCCGAAAGATGCAGCGCTTGCGTGCCAGCTGCTCAACCTTCCGCACGACACGCCGCTTGAAACTAGGGAGGATAGGCAGAAGCAATATGCCCGTTACCTCTCGTGGCTGAACGAAAATCAACACTATCTCTGTTTTACAGGGGAAAGCCTGATGCAAACCAACTGTCCATCGCCCTGTAACGTTAATTTGGAAGCAAAATATTTATGTAAACAAATTCCTACCCGCAAAAAGGAGCCGCTGTCTGCCTTGTCGGAACCGGAACAGGCCGTGCTCAAACCATTCAAAGACATAGGTGAAGCAGAAAAAGCGGTGCTTGCAAACTATTCACACCATCTTCATGCGAGAAATCCTGCCAATTGGAACAAATGGGTGCGGTACCCCCTTGAAAAACAGCTTGAAATTGCCAAACTGGGCAGGAGGGAATTCACATGATATACGTAAACGGAACCGCCGTATCCCCGGAAGCTTTCCAAACGGAATATCCGGAAGGAAGCGTGGAGCAAATCGTGCTCGGCAAGCTTGCCGAAAGCGGTGCGCGTTTCTCCTTCCCCACGATGAACCACCTGAAATTCGAGCTGCGCCTGCGTAAGGAAATTGTTTCCGCCTCCTACGCGTTAAACCGGAGCGGCATGGGGTTTGCGGTTTTCCGCGAAACCCGCTGTAACCCGGCCTATTGGAACAGGGCCCGGGACGGCGGCTTCGTGCTGAAGGACGGCGTAAAGGCTTCCGATGCCGTCGCGGACATCTTTCGCAACGGCTCCAAATACGAGACCGAATGTGCAACCGCAATAATGATTGTATACTACGGCGCACTGTTAAATACCTACGGCGAAACACTTTTTAACAAAACTTTCCTAAAAATCGAGCTGATGAACTGGCACCGTATTGATAAGCTCCTGTGGGAAGTCGGCAATATTCGCAAGCGCGAAGTATACCTGCCGGGCGACCGCCGGTATTTCGACAACCCCGACGTGGATCCACTCGCCCCGGAATGGCAGGGAGAAAACGCCATCCAACTGGGCAACGGCATGTTCTATGGGCACGGGGTTGGGATCCAAAAACCGGAAACAATTATCCAGGCGCTGAACCGGTACCGGATGGAGAACGCGGACGAATCCGCTGTATTGCTGGACGCCGCCGGGCGACCGGATTTCAACAAACTAGCAAACATTTCTCTGCGGGGATACGCCTGATCGAAAAGCATGGCTTTCCTGTTTGACAAAACACGAAAGCCATGCTATGATATAAAAATAAGCCATGAAGGCTTTTTAAAGGAATTTATTTCACATGTGGAATTTGGATGGACTCAAAAGGGCACTACAGAAGTAGTTTCTTTTGGGTTATTTTTTTGCAGTGAAAGGAAGATGAAAATGCATATTCCGGACAATTATTTAAGCCCGGCTACCTGCGCTGTTATGGGCGCGGCCATGCTGCCCGCATGGACAGTTTCCATAAACAAGCTGAAAAAAGAAGTATCGCGTGCAAAAATGCCCCTTCTTGGCATCGGTGCTTCGTTCTCATTTCTGATGATGATGTTTAACGTTCCCCTTCCGGGCGGGACAACCGGCCACGCCGTTGGCGGAACGCTGCTGGCAATCCTTTTGGGGCCGTATGCGGCGTGTATTTCCGTTTCGGTGGCACTACTGATTCAAGCGCTGTTTTTCGGGGACGGAGGGCTTTTGTCCTTCGGCGCAAACTGCTTCAACATGGCGTTTGTCCTCCCCTTTGTCGGTTATTTCCTCTACAAATTCATCAAAGATCACACAGAAGGTAAAAAGGGAGAATACATCGGTATCATTATCGGTTCCTACGCCGGACTCAATGCGGCCGCCCTGTGCACGGCAATTGAATTCGGTATTCAACCCCTTCTTTTTAAAAACGCGGCGGGGCAGGCGCTTTACTGCCCGTATCCCCTGTCCGTATCCATCCCCGCTATGATGATCCCCCACCTTGTGGTTGCCGGGATCGTGGAAGCGCTGTTTACGGTTGCCATCTTCACTTTTATAAAGAAAGTATCCCCGGGAACCATATATGAAGGAAAGAAAGAAAAGAACAAGGCCGTTTACGGCCTGCTCGCAGCACTTATCTGCCTTACCCCCCTTGGGCTTCTCGCCACCGGAACCGCATGGGGCGAATGGAGCGCGGAAGAAATTCAGGCCGTCCCCGCAAGCAGCGGCCAGCCCCTTGGTTTTATTCCGGAAGGTATGCTCAACGGAATAAATTTTGAAGCCGCCATGCCCGATTATTCCATCGCCGGGCTTCCACCGTACGCGGGGTATATCCTGTCTGCCGTAGCGGGGGTTGCTATCCTTATGATAGTATTTAAAATTATCCAAAACGTAAAATCCAAAAATAATAAGGAAATACAATAATCCAGCTGGAGGAAACCGCAATGCCCGAATGGCTACTGAAAGAAGAACAGTACGAACCCATACCGGACAGGGATTCCTTTATCGATAAAAGCATCCTGTCCCTGCTGGGGATTCTGTCGCGCATCCGGGCGCAGAGCGGTATTCCGTCGGGAAAACATTTTGTGCATGCGCCCTTCAAGGTCGCATGCACTTTTCTGCTCGTTATCCTGCTTTCCCTTTCGAAAAGCCTCTTTTTTATCCTGACAATCAACGTTGCCCTTTTGGCGGCGACAAGCCTTTTGCCTGCCGATAAAATTTTCCATATCTTGAAAGCGGGATTTGCGGCCGCGCTTTTCACGCTGGTCATCCTTCTTCCGTCTGCCTTCTGGGGGAACCGGTATGGCATCGTCATGCTCCCGCTTAAGGTATTCGCCGCCGTAACCGCCGTGAATATCCTTTCGCGGACAACGCAATGGCGGCATATAACTGGGGCTTTGAAAACCTTTTTTCTTCCGGATATTTTTATCTTCGTGCTCGATATTACCATCCGGTATATTTTTATGCTTGGGGAATTTTCGCTCCCCATGCTCTACGCGCTGAAACTCCGATCCGTTGGAAAAAACAACCGGAAATACGCTTCTCTTTCGGGCATTACAGGCACTATGTTTATAAAATCGAAGGAAATGGCGGAGGAAATGAACGCCGCCATGGAATGCCGGGGCTTTACAGGCGAATACCGTAAAAGCGGCCGCATCCGCATGAATTGGGCGGATGCCGGGTACCTGCTGGTCCATATTCTTGCTCTGCTGATATTCTTATATTTGGGATGAATAACATGATCGAATTATCGGATGTGTCGTATTCCTATGAAGGCACGCCGGCGCTGAAAAACATCACACTACGCATTGAAAAGGGAGAATCCGTCGCGCTGATGGGCATGAACGGGAGCGGTAAGTCTACCCTGCTAAAGCTGATCAACGGTATCCTCTTCCCCGACAGCGGCACATACCGTTTCGCGGGGGAGAAAATTACGCACAAAAAAATGCAGGATCCCCTGTTTTCAAAACGCTTTCATCAGAAAATCGGGTTTGTCTTTCAGAACGCAGATACCCAGCTGTTCTGTGCCGACGTATACGATGAAATCGCCTTCGGTCCGCGCCAGATGGGACTGGATGAGGACGAAACGGAAAAACGGGTGGAGGACTGCCTGTCGCTTCTGAGCATTGAAGCCCTGCGGCACCGCCAGCCCTACCATTTAAGCGGCGGTGAAAAACGGAAAGTCGCCATTGCCAGCGTTCTGTCGCTTAACCCGGAGGTGCTCGTCTTTGATGAACCGCTGTTGGGGCTTGACCCCCGCACGCAGAGATGGTTTGTCTCTTTTCTTATGAAGCTGCATGAAGCCGGAAAGACGCTGCTTGTTTCTACACATAATCTGGAAATGGTGCAGGAAATGGCGGAACGCGCCGTCCTCTTTGACGAAAGCCATACGATCGCCGCGGACCGCCCCGCCGGAGAGCTTTTGAAGGACGTCGACCTGCTGATCAGGACAAATCTGGTCGACGAATATTATCACCACCACCCAGGCGCGGGGCACCAACATTTTCATATTCATCCTTTTTAAAAAGTCTGAGAAAGCATAAAGCCAAGCCTATTGGAATACGAATTGTATCCCAATAGGCTTTAATACTGTCTGTATATAATTTTACCTTCTTCTAGATGCTCTCAATGTATATGAAATCAAAAAGCTTTGCAAAATTAAATTTGTACTAATCTCAGTTTTTGTTTATATAGAGCACGACAGATACTTCCGTTTTGCAGGTAAGTTCTTTTGCTTCTATTTTCTTGCTATATTTTCTCCCTTCGTGGACAAACTAATCCATGGAAAGGAGTGTATGAAAATGGAAAAATCAAATGCGAACCCAAGCATTGAATGCACAGTAACTGAGTGCGAATATCACTGCCAAGATCAACAATACTGCTCGCTGGACAGCATTAGAGTCGGCACGCATGAGCAAAACCCGACACAGAAAAGCTGTACAGACTGCGAGTCTTTTGAATTAAAAAAATCTTATTAAATCAAAAAATTTTTGTCATAAGCAAACAGGCAAAAAATATGAGGTTAGCAAAACTGGCGCCGTTTTTTCACGGCGTCAGTTTTGTTTTTACAAAAGCAATTCACAAAAAAAATTTGCGGTTTTTCATTTTTTCCTGTTGCAAAATATATGAATGGTTGTCCTTACATAACAGAGAGGAAATAAATGTAAACAATGGTATTTTTAGTAATTTAGGCAATGGGTATTGATCTCCATGGAGTAAGCCGGAAGCATCATTTTTGGAAAGAGTATGGGACAGGCTTATGAACAGAAAAGTTGCGTGAGTTTTTGGGTTGCAGCAGGTCAGAACCAAAGTAAAATCCCGCTTAATAAAACGCGGAATCCAATGCTTCGGACATGCCGCAGGAAACAGAAGGGGTCAATATGAATCCGTTTTTCGAAAGCTTAAATCGAATTCTAATTTTCTCAGGCAGCCTCATAAACTGGCTGCTCGGTGGTTTTGACTCACTCATTTTTGCACTAATTGCGTTTACGGCTATGGATACCCTCTCGGTCGTCTTGCTCGGTGTAACCGACAAACGAGTGACAAAAAAGATCGGAATAAAAAGTATTTCCAAAAAAATGATGATGTTTGTTCTAGCCTCTCTGGGGAATATCATTGACCAGCATGTAATAGGCTATGGCAGCTCTCTTCGCACAATGATCATTCTTTTCTACCTATCTAACGAGGGAATCAATATCATTGGAAACGCAGGCAAAATGGGACTTCCTCTACCGGATAAGCTAAAAGAAGCCATTCATCAATTAAACGTGAGCGACAACAAAAAATAAAGTTCTCATTCCTGTTAAACTACCTGCTCATACCCAGAATTCTGGGCTTTGCGCCGGGCAAAACGAGCAGGATGCTGAACGGTAAAAATTCTTCTACGCGAAGGTCGATCGAGCTTTGAGCGGCTGCACTTAATGGAGCAATACCCTGAACAAGTCAATTAAGGAGGTGAAATCCAAAAAAGGAGCGGCGGGAATGCCCCGCCGCTCCTTTTTTGCCTTTGAAGTATTCTTATTAACGCTTCCGCGTTGTAAAAAAAGAATGCAAGTTCATGGTTTGAATCAAGAGGATACGTCGACTTTTCTTACCCACGACCAGCTTTCTCCGCTCTCAGATGTTTTAATTGCGCGCAATTTTAGGGAATAGCATTCCCGAAGCGATTGGTTGCCCTTACCGCCAATTGGTGTAGATTTCACCGTTTAATACTGCTGTTAAAAATTATTTCTCGCTCCCAGCATTGCTGTTCGTCGTTTCCATTTACCGGATCTGTCTACACTTCTGTTGACAGTATTCATACGTTGCGTTTTCCAAAAATATTATTTTTTCCGTCCATTACTTCTCTTCCGAAATCATACCTTAGTGTGGGGCACGGAAGCTATTTTACTAGCGCCCCCGCAAGAACCGGTTGCGCCTTTATATCAGCGCGAAAATCCGAATCCTTCTCGGGGGCGCTATGCGGGAAGGCGTCCGAATTCGGGGAGACTGCCTCGGGAAGTGGATTAAATTCATAAAATTAGATTAAAATAATCAAAATTCCATACGCGAAATATTAAGGTTTTTTCATTCCATAATGGACGAAGTCGCCCTCATTTTAAGGGCCGTATGTAGATTAGACGGATTAATAAGTCCTTTCAGCAGAATACGCCGATTCCGTTTCCACCAGCTTCCCGGCCGTGTTGTAAACCCTTGCCGTAGTGCAAACTCTGTATTTACCGCTGGTAACGTAGTAGCTTTCGGACAACTGGGCACCGGCGTTTCCCTTTCCGTTCTTGCTCCAGGATTTCACACCGGACCAGCCGTTTCCATTGTACTTCTGAAGCGTAACAGTCATCTTGACTGTATAGGAATTGTCATAGAGATCAACCGAACCCGTGCAGGTGGCTTTACCGGCCGCGTTAATGGAAAGACCCGCGCTTAAGGACATAATGTTCACAAAGCTGGGACGAACCACACCCGACTGACCATCGGCTTTCTTCTCCGCCGCGTAAGCGGGCAGGGATGAAAAAGCAACTACAAGAACCAAAAGAATTACGCTGACCAACTTTTTCATACTGGACACTCCTTTTCTTTTATTTTTTATATTGATAAGACAACCTAGTTGGATTTTTGCAACAAATTATTTTACAAAATTTACATTTTGGGCAATTTTAATAACTTCATCCTCGTTTTGCTTTGCTTTTACAGTAAAAATGTGCCCATCCATTTCCCATGTAACGGATACTATGGAATTTTTTATAACGAGAGTCCCCTTATGCCCGTGAACCAGAATAATTTTAATCAGCGACGCATTTTCGGTATCAAGCTCCACATCGTTTGAAGCGTCGTATTCCGAATAAACGATAAATTCTTTATTGTTCCCCTTTTTATGGTAAGTGATGGTTTTCAAAGGGTCTGAATAGTAAAGACTGTCGGCCTTAAAGTCATCGGGGATGTACGCAGGCACATATGCATTTTTCCAGTTTACCGCCAGGTTTTGCTCCTTATTATTTTCACTCCCGTCAAGCTGAATGGAAGTATATTCCGGCTCGATACGGATTAAAAAATTCAATACGTCTGCGCGGAAAGCTTGAACCGTAAAAACGGCTCCCGTAAACGCAAAAACAACGACCAGCATGGCAACGGCAACCTTATTGGCAAAGCTGCACAGCAGCTTTCCGCCGGAGGGATATGTCCTTTTCCGAATATTGCGATTCAACTGTTTCCGGAACCGATTTTCTTCATCTGCAGACGGAAGATACGCCGGATCTTTTTTTAACTGCTCATTTTCTTCCAGGAATACCCTTCCTTCTTTTTCCGCCGCCTCAAACATGATGAGTTTAAACAGGCTGTTTTCGTAATCTTCGTAAAGCTTATTCCGAAGCTGGTCTTTGCCCCTGTCTAGCATTCCGATGAACCCCCGCTCTCTATTAATTTTTTCGCGGCCCTTCTGGCCCTAGTTAAATATTCGCGTACGCTGTCCGGACTGATGGAAAGATCTTGGGCAATTTCCATATCCGTTTTCCCCAACACATACTTAAAGTACAATAAATCCCTTTGCCGTTCAGGCAGCTTTAAAACAGCATTTGACAGGGAATTCATTGTCTCGTGACGAATAATAAAATCTTCAACACTATCCGCTCCGGCTATTTCATCTTGCATATCGGATTCGCCCCCGTAAAAACCATGTTTCCTCTGCACATCCCGATGCTTTATGTAATTGATTGTTACGCTTTTAGATGTATAGACAACATAGGCGGCCGTTTTGCAACAGTCTAAAGAGCGAATTAACGGAATTTTTTCAATTAATTTAATAAAAACATCATTTACAAGATCGTCAATATCCCTGCCGTCCAGCAGAATACGATAAATGGTTTTGCGCACAAGCGGGTAATATTCCTTATATAACTCCATCATAAACAATTTGTCATCGCTGTCATCCATAGCGGCAAGCATCAACAGGAACATATTATCACTCCCTATAACAACTAACGATTTTCTTCGATTATCTCGTGTTTTCATAGGATTACATCAAATCAAAAAGAGCAATTGCGAAGCAGCACCGCATCCGGTAGGCCATGGAAAAATGGGTATAAGAACCAAAGCGTCGCCAGTTTCACGATTTGGGGGCCATGGTAACCCATTCTTCCTGCGGCAGCAAACCTCCCATGTCTAACAGGGTCATTGCCCTAAATTCCTTCGTTCTGCCTACCCGCAGATGGGTATCAGTAATGCTCCTAAACCGTCATTGCTCTGATGGTTAATATCCGACTGACTACCTGCTCTTTTTTATTGACTTGCATTGCTTCAGCCCGGTTGTGACGCTTCCGAAAGGGCCAATCAATGGTGCTTTTTTACACTGCCACTACTACTGGATGGCGAAGCAATGAGGGATTGTTTTTTCTTCAGCGGATTACCCTTGCGACTGGTGTAATAGTTATGGATTTCGGCGAATTCTCTGTTTGTTGCTACCAGCGGAAGAACGGCTCGGAACAGTAACGCCCGAAGACACCGCCTTCCTTGTTTGCTGATTCCGCTTTGTCCGTGGTATTTACCGGAACTGTTTTCACGGATAGCCAAGCCCGCCAACTTCTGAATCTGTTTGGGGGATCGGAAGCGTCCCAAATCTCCGACCTCGGCAAAGAAGCCCGCGAATCCTTCTCCGTTATTGGAGAAGCGGTATACCTTTCCTAAGTCAATGCCCCGCCAGTCAAACGTTCTGGCGTAATGCGTTTCACTACCAATGTCTACTCCGATGACGATTGTTTCGATTGTGACTTGATTTAACTTCTCATTCTGGGTAAAATTCATATTGATGCCCCTCGTTATTTTGAGTTGGATTCCACCCGGCTAGGTTTCATCCGCTCAAATTTTACGTGAGGCTGTCTTTTTTTCAAATCTCATTTTTACCCCTTACAGGAATGCGCCTATCTTAAAAAAAATACAGGGAAGCTTCCATTTTTTCATGGTGACATTATATCACTTTTTTATATAGAAAAATATGGATTTTTGTTTAAAATAAAAAAGGCACTTAAAGAAGTGCCTTTTTTGAAAAGACTTGTTGTCCGGTGCAATTTTGCCCACATCCTACGGAATCTGTACTATTTCTCCCCCTCCATGCATAACTATTACCAATTGGAAGTTGGGAGGAAGAAACGTGAAAGGCATTGTTGAAGAGCGCGCCGTGGAGCTCGGCGAGTACATAATCAAAAATAAAACCACCGTGCGCGGCGCAGCCAAAAAGTTTGGTGTGAGCAAAAGTACTGTACATATGGTTGTAGCTTAAATGAACGATTTTACATTTTGGTAGGACAGAGAAAAAAGCCAGGGATTCCGGATCTTTGATTATGAGAAGGGAATCCTTGGCTTTTGTATTTCGAATGTTGCTCAACAAATTTTTCTAACCGGAAAGGGAAATCAGATATTATAAAATGCAGATGGAGTGATTAACATGAAGAAACGGTTCAGCGAGGAACAGATCATCAGGATTCTAAAAGAGCATGATTACAATACTTTTAAGGCGAAATTGATAAATCGATTCAACTTTCGAACCGATGAAGAATTGACACATGCTATTTCAGAATATGCATATGTTTGGTACAATCAGGTTCGTCCACACACTCATACAACGATTATCGAACGCCATATGAAGCAAGGTATGGATTGGCTTAATTTAGACAGTGGTGTTACAAAATTGCTTGACCATTACAATTTTACATAATTCCAAAGCCCGCTCTAGCGCCTGATCCATATTGTAATACTTAAAGTCCGCTAAACGTCCACAATAATAAAGGTTCTCCACCTTATCGGCCAGTTCCTTGTATCTGTCATATTTTCGTTTACTTTCTTCAGTTAAAACCGGATAGTATGGTTCTGATTTACTATTATCGCAATAAGTCAGGGGATACTCTACCGCATAAGTAGTCCCCTTTACATTTTGTACAGGCAACTTTTTATATTCGGTGATGCGAGTATAGCCTGCTGCCTGTGGATAAGCAACTACAGGTGCTTTCTGCTTGCTTTCAATGTCTTCGTGCACCCATTCAAAGTGTAGAGAACGATAAGGTAGTGATCCCTCTATACAGCCAAAAAGTTCATCAAGGGCTCCTGTATAAACGACCGTACAAGGACAGATTCTATCATCAAGAAACAGTTTGGAATCTTTTACCGAAAGACGCGTAAGCGCATCAATGTTAAATTTGACTGTAATATTAGGGTGGTTTATCAGATTCTTGAAAAAATCCGTATAACTAGGCCGGGGTATAACCTGATATTCATCATCAAAATAGCCCGTATCATATGAAAAGCGTAAAGGGACACGCTGTAGAATACTCACATCAATTTCATTAGGCGATACTCCCCACTGTTTTGCGGTATACAAGCTGTAATCTTTGTCAAACAAGAATTGGCCATAAGCCCGAATTAATGGGTCATCGTGCTGTATCACTTCCACCACAGTCGCTGTCTGCCTATCCCCAAAAGCCGCTTTGATATGTGCTTTCAGTTCTATGGCTTGCTTAGGAGCATAAAAATCATCAATCGTTTGAAAATTGAACGGAGTCGGCGTTGCAATGCCATCAATTTCAGTCATGCAGGTAAGTTTATAATCCACCCAGCTAGCAAAGCGACATATATAATCGTACAATTCTTTCTTCTTAGTATGAAAGGTGTGTGGACCATATTTGTGTACCAAAACACCATATGAATCCACGTAATCATACATATTCCCTGCAATATGATCCCTGCGTTCCCATATCGTAACTTTATAACCCCGTTCTGCCAGATTACGTGCTACAACACAACCCGACAAACCACAACCTACTACTAAAAAATCCATTTAAAAGCCACCATACTTTTCCATGAACTGTGAAAAAGTTTGAAGGTTCTTATCTTTATCGGATAGGATAATTTGATTATCTACACGTTCCAGCGGCCACTTTACATCGATGTCTGGGTCATTCCACATAATACCATCATCGTACTCTCCATAAAACTTTTCTGCACATTTATAAGAAACCACCGAATGCTCCAATACTAAATATCCATGGGCACAACCGGCAGGGACCAACAACTCATCTTTGTTTTCTTCCGAAAGTTCAAAGCCAAGCCATTTTTTAAAGGTAGGCGAGTTTTTGCGCAAGTCAACAACTACATCATAGACATGCCCCCATACACAACGAACCAATTTAGGCTGCTGTTTTTCACGTTGAAAATGCAATGCACGAATTACCCCTTTATGCGAATTCGTATAAAACACTTCTTTTAAATCATGTGTTATCCCATTTTGCTCAAACACTTCCTGAGAATAGTCTTTAATGAAATAACCACGAACATCTTCTGCTAAAAAAGGTTTAACTAAAATCAAACCATTAATTTCAGTTTCCTGAAAAGAAAACTTTTGCATTTATTTTTCCACCTCTTTCAACCACTCTAAAGTACGCTTACACCCTTCTGCAAAACTTACTTGAGATTTAAATCCGGTATCTTCTTCCGTTTTTGAACAGTCAAAAACAGGAAGGGGTAGGTTAATCCCCGTAAATCGGACATCTCCGAACGTAAACTCTTTCTCCGGTGCAACGGCTGATTTCATTTCCAGCACAAATTCTCTAAGTGGCTTTGCATTAGAGCTGCCAATTATATATTCACAAAATGGTTTTCCATTTTCTCCAATTAAGTGAAATGCACGTGCCACATCATCGATATAAACAAAATCATAGTTCTGCGTGCCGGAAGTAAATTGCAATGGTTCTCCATGAATGATCTTACGCAAAGTAGTATTCACAAAGCGAGGAGAGCGTTCCCCGACTCCGTAGGCGTTTGTGATCTGCACCCATACTAAATCGATACCAATGTCAGCAGCTACTGATTTACACATAGTATGTGCTACCAGTTTGCCGCTTCCATAGATATATCCCAGACCAGGTTTATTGCCAGCCGAAAAAGCAGCAGCAATGGTTTCATGTTCCATAATGCTGCCAGCACACACAAACCTCTTACATCCAAGTTCCTTAGCGAAACGTAAGCAGTCTACTGTCCATTGAGCATTTTTTAATTGAAGGGCTGTATCTGCACGGGCGGGTCCGGCAGAACCGGCCCAAGCAAAGTGGAAAAACGTATCACAACAGCCAATTTGTATTTTATCCTTTAGTGAAGTGAGATTTTCCAAAGACATGGGGATAAAAGTAACTAGTGGAGATTCTGGCAGATTTCCATTGCAACCTTCCATATCCAATGCTATGACTTCAATGCCATGGGTAATTAATTCGCGGGTTACGGCTCCACCGACAAAGCCATTCGCCCCAGACACAATAACTTTTTTCATTGCATTTTCTCCCTATAATCTTTAATTTGCCGATCCATTTCAGCCGGGATATCCTGTCCGGAAAGCCATACTCTTGTCCATTTACAGGTGTTCTCAATGGCGTCTGTAATATGCCAAGTAGGCTTCCAGCCGAAAGTAGCTTTAATCTTAGAACAATCCAGTTTTAAGAAATTAGCTTCGTGCGGGCCGCCTGTCCACCGATTCTCCCATGATGCTCCTTCGCCCCATGTTTTGCAAAACAGATCAACCAGTTTTCCTGTTGTTACACAATCGCATTCGTCAGGACCAACATTGTACCAATCTGCATATCTCCCATCTTGGTACTGTTTTTGAACAATCATGAGATACGCAAATAACGGTTCAAGCACATGCTGATATGGCCTGGTAGAATGAGGATTTCTTACGATAATGGTTTCTTTTTTCTGAACCGCGCGCACACAATCCGGTATAATACGATCTTTGGCAAAATCTCCACCGCCAATAACATTTCCGGCACGTGCGGTACTGATAGCCACGGAACCATCCGAAAAAAAGCTATTTTTGTAGCTGTGTGTTACCAGTTCGGAACAGCTTTTTGAATTAGAATACGGATCAAATCCGTCCAAAGGCTCGTTTTCACGATAGCCCCAATGCCATTCATTGTTTTGATATACTTTATCGGTGGTTACGTTTAAAAAGCTTTTCACACAAGTGTTTTGCCGAACACATTCCAAAATATTAACCGTACCCATTACATTTGTTTCGTATGTGTAGGCAGGTGTTTGATAGCTTTCTCTCACAATAGGCTGAGCAGCCAGATGTAAAACGATTTCCGGACGTGCCGTGTCAAAAGACTTCTTTAAATGTTCCACATCACGAATATCTCCAATAATGGAATCCATATTTTTTCCCAAATCCGCCATAGAAAATAAATTTGGTTTGGTAGGTGCCGGTAAAGAATATCCGGTAACTTCGGCACCTGCGTTTAAAAGAATACGGCAAAGCCAGGATCCTTTAAAGCCGGTATGACCTGTTACTAACACCTTTTTGCCATAAAAAAATTCTAAATCTATCATCGTATTCTCCTTACCACTTCATCCAAGGTGCTTTCCCGGACATCCACAAAGACTCTAATTTTTCTTTGTCGCGAAGCGTATCCATACATTGCCAGAAACCATCATGCTGATAGGCAACCAGTTGTCCCTCAGAGGAAAGCCTTTCAAGCGGTTCTCTTTCAAAGGTAGTGCTATCATCTTCAATATAATCGATTACCTTTGGATCAAGCACCATAAATCCGCCGTTAATCCAGCCGCCGTCTTCTTTTCTCTTTTCCGCAAATCTGGAAATAGTAAAATCATTCTGGATTTCCAAGGTTCCAAAACGCCCGCCAGGCTGAATGGCTGTCATTGTTGCCAATTTCCCGTGTTGCTTATGAAAAGCCAGTAACTTGTTCAAATCCACGTCACAAACGCCATCTCCGTAAGTCATCATGAAAGTCTCATTACCTATATAATTTTTAACACGTTTAATTCGTCCGCCAGTCATCGTGTTTAAACCGGTATCTACAACGGTCACCTTCCATGGCTCAGCAACATTGTTATGTACGGTAATATGATTATTCGCCGTAAAATCAAAAGTTATATCAGAGCGGTGAAGATAATAATTCGCAAAATACTCCTTGATAATATGCTGTTTATAGCCCGCACAAATAATAAAATCGTTTACTCCGTAATAGGAATAATATTTCATAATATGCCAAAGAATAGGTTGATCTCCAATTTCAATCATCGGTTTGGGCTTTAAATGGCTTTCCTCACTGATGCGCGTACCAAAACCGCCCGCTAAAATTACTGCCTTCATTAAACCACTCACTTTCTTCTTAAATATTGCGTAAACGCCTTAAGATTTTTTTTACATTCTCGCGTCTTACCGAACCCTTTGGTAAAAAGGCCTCAGAACTATGCCTTAATGCAGATGTCAGGTAAGCTAACCCAAACAACCAAGCTCTGTGTATAAAGTTCTTTGGTTGCCGTGTTTCCTCAAAATAAACCAGCTGAAGCTCCTTTATTTTGTATATATCCTGCTGTTCCAAATCATAAATAAAAATGCCATACATAATTTCGCCCATATATCCGAAAACCCGCTTCAAATTTCCTTGGTATGCGCTTATATCTATAAGGCGCTCCAATTCATCTAAAACATCAAATTGGAATTGGCACATCCTGAAAAACAAATCACGCCGCAGAACATAGCAATTATAGCCCCTATGAGCCGAACCTGAAAGATATTTCTGCGCAGAATCCATATATTCCGGATGCAAATCGCGTATGACCTGCAAAAGAATATCTAAATCTTTTTTATAAATAAAGACTCCGTCATGTCCTTCCCACAGCTCCCGGACAGTTTTGGGCAACCCGCCATTCGGAACAGGGATATGCCTTACATCTGCACATTCTGATACGATAGCATCATATTGGCTGATAACACTCTGCATTTTGCTACTATCCATCAGTCTGTGCCGCCGAATCGCTCCCGGCGATAATATAGGTTCTACAACCATATTTTGCTCGTTGGTACGGTATCGTTTGTCCGAAAAAGATAAGTAACGGCGGTAGTGGCACAGTCCATAATAATCCGCGTTTGCATTTCCCCACGCCCAGTACTGTACCGTCAGTTCCGAATAAAAAGGCTGTTTCTCCGAAATATTGTCACCGGTATTGTCTCCGATAAAAGGTAATGGTGGGTGTTTTCGAAAAGCACCGCACAGCATAGGAACATATAATGGGTTAGGAATTTCCACACTATCAAGATCCAACCGGCGCGAAACAAAAATTTTAATATTAATCATCTTCTGAAATGCAACTACTTATTTTTGGGGGTCTGTACTTAGGACAAAAAATGTAATAAATCTGTTTACAGAAATTCCAACGACGGGAACCTTTTGGCAATAGCTTTTTTGCAAATTCCCTGCGACGGCTTCCTTTAGGTAAGAGCTTATCCGCAAGTTTCCGAGCGCCTGTACGATGATCAACTAACGCACCATACTGATTACTGCACATAGCTGAAAGAATCAATTCATAGTATGGAGTCATCCTTGCATATTTCCAGAAATATTCTGCAAGGTCAACTTGTGGTACAAAACAAGGAATACAACGTCCTGCGTAATGAATAATCCAAGGGTCTTCCAATGCATCTAAATAATTTTGATAAATTGACTGTGGTGCGAAAAATTCAGCAAGCTGATAATCAAAGTCGTGCAAATGACTCATTACATTCCATCTATTATCAAGAAGTTTTACATGGCCTTCACATACTTTATTAAGTACATCTTGATCAAACCACTTCCATTTGCGCGAAGTTGCAATATTCATCAGTTCTTCTGTCGTAAATTTTTTTCTGAATTCCTTCAAATTTAATATAATTACACCAGCATTGAAGTATTCAAAATCGCGCTTTAAACCAATTACTTTCTTATTATATTCCCCTTGTAAATTATTTTTTACGTTGCACCAACCTGCCATTACTGAATCCCGGGCAGCTGCTATCATATAGTTTTCAATATCTATATAGTACAATTTCGCAATATCTACATTCACAACCATGTCGCAGTCCAAATATATTGCTTTATCATATTTCTTCAGCAAATCCAGCATAGCCAGTCTTAAATATGTCATCGCTGTGACATGCATACTCGTATGAAATGTACGTCCACTCAAATATCTATCTGCGTCAACAAAGCGAATTGAAAAATTGGGGTTTCCCTCAAATATTTGCCTAATCAATTTTTGATTGTGTTTTCTAATATGACTGCTTATAATTATGATATCATAATTGTACTGTGGAGATGAATTTTGTCTAATTGATGTTAATAACACAGCAAGAAAAGGTACATATTCATTACTAGAAGCCATAACTACAGGAATATTTATATCAGAAAAAGCAGGTTCTAACTCCACATGGCGTTGTGGATTCTGAATTAATACGAGCTGCATTTCTTTTAAGCGAAAAGTTTTCTGACGTTCCAAGTAATGAAAGTATATTCCCCAAAAGGCCTCTCCCATATATCCCAGCACACGTAACTGCTCTTGACTATAATAAGTAGAATCAAATTCTTTTTCTAAAGCAAAAAGTATATCAAAAAGCATTTCATTATACTCGAAGAAAATATTTTTCTTCATAATATAGCAATTAAATCCCCTCCAAGTATAACCATTAAAATAAGCATCTATATCTTCCTCAAGAAATGGATATTTCAATTTAGTAATTTTAATAAATCTCTCTACAACTTCAAAAGGGAATACTGTATTATTTTTTTTCAAAGACTCAAGTACTGTACGTTTAGGTTCATTTTTAATCTTATCCAAACGCATAGGAATTAAAGAAATTGCATCATACTGTTCTATCTTTTGACGCATATGATCTTCTGTTAATTTAAATTTTTTTATAAAATTTTCATCAATAATATTCTCAACAACGTGTTTATATACATTTGTTTTCTTAAATTGTATATCAGAAAAACTTAAATATCTCCTGTAATGACAAAGGCCATAATAATCAGCCTGAATATTTTTCCAAGCCCAATACTGTACAGTTAGTTCACAAAACGACATTCTTTTTTCTGAGATATTGTCCCCCGTATTATCCCCCAGCATGCCGCCGATCTCTTCAGGAGAACGCTTGTCATAAACAGCGCCACAACGCACATTAACGTATAAGGGATTATCAATGGTCTCGCTTTCCTGATCAATCCGGTGTGATACAAAAATTTTAATATCGCTCATGTGTTATCCTCCAAATGTTTTATAGTAAAACTCCGCAGCATTGCACGCCCTTGACTGCCGGGTGGGAGAAAAAAATTGACAAACTTCGCACGTAAAAAAGCATGATTCGTATCATCATACCCATAAAAATGAATCCTCGGCAGTTCCGCACACCGTATTCCAGGTTGACGACAAAGCCATGTAAAATAGATGCCAAAAAGCCGCTCCCCCAGATATCCGTCTGTTCTGGGCAAGGGGTTCTGGACTCTGTTATCAAATTCCTCTAGGATACTAAAAAGCCATTGACAATAATCATCAAAACATCGCCATTTCATAATAAAAATATTACCGTAATATTCTCCCTTTCCATTCAGATACTCATCTGCGGCAGATAGATAATCCGGGTATTTCTCACGGATAATATCATATACCAGCTTCAAGTCATCCCCACGCTGTCCCAAAGAAGCTGCATAGCGTTTCCATACAGATACTCCCGTGTATTCCCTGACCGGGGCAATCGCATCAAACCTGGGTATTATGGATCTAATCTTCTCTTCTATGTACTGCTTTTGCTGAGGGAAGCGCTGAATTCGATAGGGGACAGGCCTTTTCCCATTCGGCAACTGAACCAGCTTGTCTTCTGTTAATTCCAGATACCGACGATAATGGAAGAACCCGGCATAATCAGATTTTTGATTCTTCCAGACATAATATTGAGCCCGCAGCTCGCAGTAATCCTCTTTGTCTGCAATATGGTTCTTCCCATACAAATCAGAACGCAAAAAAGTTAGCGTGGGAATTTCCGGCAAAATCAGGTTTTTATGATATACCACATACAGCCGGACATCCGGAAAGTCCTTAAAGCGAGTAGGCATCACAGACCTCCTGAACGTCACCAAACATACGTACATTACCATGCTCCAGCCAAACAACGCGACTGCACATATTCCGAATTTGCTCCAAATTATGAGAAACTAAAAGGACTGTTGTACCGCCACTCATTAGTTCCATCATACGGGCATAACTTTTTTTCTGAAACGCCTCGTCTCCAACGGCAAGAATTTCATCTACAATTAAAATCTCCGGATTAACTAACGTAGCAATAGAAAACGCAAGGCGCATCATCATTCCGGAAGAATAATTACGAATCGGCATATCAATAAACTGTCCTAATTGTGAAAAATCTAAAATTTCCTGATACTTGCTTTCCAGAAATTCTTTCGTATATCCCAGAATAGCACCATTCAAAAAAATATTTTCGCGACCCGTCAAATCGGCATCAAATCCAGAACCAAGCTCCAGCATAGGGACGATATTTCCATGGCAAATAACAGCTCCTTCTGTTGGTTTCATAATGCGTGAGATGATCTTCAGGAGTGTGCTTTTTCCTGCGCCGTTGCCGCCAATAATTCCCACCACTTCGCCTTTCTTAACATTAAAAGAAACATTTTTTAGTGCCCAAAAGTCTTGGTAAGTTAACTTTCCGCGCAGTTTTGCCGTAACAAATTCTTTCAGAGATAAAATCCTGTCATTAGCAAATCGAAACCGCATAGATACATTTTGTATTTCAATCATATTTTCAGACATGGCTCTGCTCCTAAATCAAATATACAGGATAAACTTATCCTGCGTCTTTTTAAAAACAAAAGCCCCCACAAGCAACATCCCCAACGCAAGCAGAAACGACTGAATATACGCAATCGGTTCCGGCGAAATACCGCTGATAATGCAGGTACGGGCAAAGGTTATAAAATAATAAAGCGGATTAATCTGCAACACAAACTTGAATTGATCCGGCAATATGCTTTCCGGATAGAAAATAGGAGTGGCGTACATCCACATCATGCTGAAAACGCTCCATAGGAACTGTACGTCCCTAAAAAACACCATACCGGCCGCTAGCAACATTCCCAACCCCAAGCTAAAAACAGCTAGGCACAGCAAAAAGAAAGGAAACAATAAAAAAGATTTTGTAAACGGCACATTAGAAAAGCATCCTACCACAAACAGCGGAATTAGGGAAATTGCAAGATTAACCAACGAAGACAGGATGCGCGTCAACGGGTAAATGTATTTGGGCACATACACCTTCGTAATTAGGCTGGCATTCCCCAAAATAGAAGTGAGAGCCATCCCGCACGCTTCTGAAAAAAAATTAAACATAATGATGCCTGTAAGCAGATATACTGGGTAGAAAGCAATATCAGTTTTAAAAATCGTTGAAAAAACATAGTACTGTACGGTCATCATCAGCAGTGGATTTAAGAAACTCCAAAACACACCAAGAATAGAACGCTTATACTTGGTTTTGAAATCTCTGGAAACCAGTTGATAAATCAAAAAGCGATATTTTTTCATGGCAACAAGAGCGTTCAGAAGAACGCTTTTCTTCTTTCTCTTTGTCCGCATCAAGATATATAGCAGATAGGCCGCCAGCAAAATACCACCGGCAGCTATAAATTTCCAGTAGTGTAATCCAAGCCAAATATAATCCTGCCCTTCTGCAGAAAAGGCCAACACACCATTGACTGCCTTGCCGTTCAAATACAGCTGTTGCCCCGCCTTGGGCTCCGCATCTGTTTTCATCATTGGAGAAACGGCACTGCCAGCAACAGAATCTGGGGAAGTGATCCGCAGTAGTAGAGGAACTCCGTACAGGTTTTCCAGATACTTCTCAGAAGCCACCGTAGTAATAGCTCCTTCGGTCAACTTAGAAACATCCACCGTTTGCGATAAAATTCTGCTGTTATCCTTCAAATTATATAATTCAATCAAAACCGTCCCTTTATTATGACGGCCATAGGTACCCCACGTAACAGAAACCTGTTTAAAGCGTTGTATGGTCGGAATAAAAGTCTGTTCAACTTTAGCCCCTGCTACCATTTCTACGGTGCCGAAATTTGGAACCGGCATTTTTACATTTCCTCTGGAACTGCGAAAATGCAACTGCTCTCCAGCCAAAATATAAAAAAGGAATGCTAAAATAATATATCCTAATAAAATAACGGCGCAAACTTTTTTTAGATTAATTTGATCTGAAACGGCTTGCTTACCATCTGAAATCGAATTATATTTTCCCCTTTTTAGAAGCTTTCTCATAGGTTCCCTCTATCATTTATTGCATAAATTTGTTCAATTTGACCTTTTACATTTTGCAATGCATATGCTTTAACTTTTTCAATTCCTTCCTTACAAAATGTTTCGCGCTTGTTTTGATATGAATACAACATTAATAGTGCATTTTCTAATTCGGTTGTATCGCCATCCTGGCTATTAAATAAAATGCCTGTCTTTCCACTCTCCACAAGCTCTCTATGTCCTTTAATATCACTTGCTATTACGGGTAGTCCGCAGGCCATCGACTCCATAACATTGAAAGGTAAACCTTCAATTCGTGAAGTTGTTACAGAAACATCACACATAATATATAAGCGCCGCATATCTTCTACATATCCCAAAAAGTGTGTCTGCTTGCTTATATGTAATTTATGAGCAAGTTTTTTGCAATTTTCAAAAAGTGTCCCACTTCCGGCTAGTAAGAGTTTGGCATTGGGCATCTTTCCGCACACATTCGCAAAAGCTCTTATCAGTAGCTCCTGATTTTTACGTTTTGAAAACTCAGCTGCATAAACAAGTAAGAAATCGTTTTCAGAATAACCATATGTCATGCGTTGTAACTTTTTTTCATTTTGTGATGCCGGATAGAATTTTGATAAGTCAATCCCCATTCCATTAATATAATATAGGTTGCCTTTATAAAGCTTATGTTTTGTTGCAATCTCATAATCTTCATGATTCATAACCATTACATTATTTGTAACTGAAGCACAAATTTTTTCAGGTAGAAGATAGAGCCATTTTCTTAGACCATCCTTTTCGTGGAAAAGATAGCCATGACATGTATGAAAGACTTCTGGTCTTCTTCTTAATAGCTTAATACCCACCCGAACGATTGTACTGGCCAGAGTGGTATGCGTACTTACAATATCAAAATCGTGTTCTTTTATTAGTTTTCTAACAGTAAATATTGTTTTGATGTTTGTAATACTAATAAAGCTCTTATGAAATGGAAATGCAACCACATGTTCTGTGTATGGCATGGGTTCAGTTTTATTTGCAAGAACCCATACTTCATATCCTTTATCATAAAAAACTTTTAAATACGGAATATGAAAATTTCTAATATGTTCAATTGTCGAAGCACAATAAAGAATTTTTTTCAAGTACTCCACCCACTTTTATATATTTTTTATTCTATCTCATTACCCATAAAATAGCAAGTTGAATTCTATTTTGGGAAGTGTATTTGTGTAGGACTACAATAGATATTGGACAGTTAAAAATAAAGACAGGAATGGATCCATCGGTTAAAATTGAGTTACCACACAAAATTCATCGAAAGGACGTGCCATTCCTGCATGAACAGTGTAACACAAGACATGAAGTATAAGCAACACTAATTTACTATGCGGACAAGCTTGCACTCCAGTCGGAAATACAATAAGATCCGGTCATACATTTACTTTTGAAAGGCTAGATATGATGACATACTCTTTAATTTTGGCTAATGATCTATCTCAATATTTCATTCCTGCAGTCTGGTAGAATTTCAATGTTTATAGTACGTTCTCCTTCACTTATTATAGAAACCATTCCCCAAAGCCCGCCACAGATATATTCTCCTGCCGTTTTCGATAAGAAAACATACTTAAAATCGGTAAGCAGGGCACAAATTCCGGCAACGCGACGAAACCTGTCCCACGATTGTAAACATATTCGATTCATTCCCCTCATAGAATTTACCAGTCCAACAAAGAGGGGGGAGTAAATTTGAAACAGGGACAGGTTCTACATATTACGTTCCATAACCCGAATACCGACGAAGAAACCGCCAAATACCTGACAAAGCTGATCGCGGAAAATATTGCGGAAAAGATCATTCAGAAACAGGCAAGCCGGCAATACGCAGCCGATTCCAGCTTACCCTCCTCCCCGGTCAGCCTGACAATGTAATCAATATTAAGCTATGGACGTATCGTGCGTCTTGATTAAAATTGAATGATAGCACAAGGGCAGAACGAACGACTTCGTTCTGCTTTCGTTTTAAAGCCAAAAAACGTTTTGCATTTTATTAGGAAAGGTGATCGTATGAAAGCAGTTGCCTACTGCCGGGTATCCACCAACAAAGAGGAGCAGCTCGACAGTCTGGAAAGCCAGCAGCAATTCTTTCTGGAATACGCAAAGCACAATCAATACAATCTCGTAAAAATCTACGCCGATGAAGGCAAAAGCGGAACAAAAATGAAAAACCGCACCCAATTGCTCCGTCTGCTCGCAGACGCGCAAGCCCATCAATTCGATGTTGTACTAATCAAGGACGTTTCCCGCCTAGCCCGTAACACCGTAGACTTTCTGACCAGCATCCGTAAAATGAAAGCGCTTGGCATCAAAGTCATTTTCGTAAATTACGATCAGACCTCCTCCGACAGTTCCGAATTCATGCTTACTATGCTTTCCGCCATTGCCCAGGAAGAAAGCTCCAATACTTCAAAGCGTGTGAAATTCGGCAAAAAACAGAATGCGGAGAAAGGCCGGGTGCCCAACCTTGTTTACGGCTATGACAAGATTCCGGGAGACTATTTCAACCTGAATATTAACGAGCAGGAAGCAAAAGTCGTTCGTGAAATTTTCAATCTCTATCTGGAAGGAAACGGGGAGACGGTCATCGCGGTCGAGCTGAACCGGCGTGGGCTGAAAACCAAGCGCAATTGCAACTGGAGCCAAAACGCGGTCGCCCGCATCCTGAGCAATGAAATCTATATTGGAAAAATCGTCAACGGGAAACAGGAAGTATCAGATTTCTTAACCGGAAAGCGCCGGCGGCAGGACGAAAGCAAATGGCTGGTCACGGAATGCCCAGAGCTACGGATCATCGATGACGCTACGTTCCGGCGCGCACAAGCTCTAATCGCACAGAAACGGGAGACTTTCAAGAACAGCGGGAGGCGCAACAGCCAAAAAAACATTTTCAGCAAACTGATTAAATGCACCTGCTGCGGCAACTCGTTCCGGCGCTCCGTCCGTACCTTTAAAAATACCTATATCAAATGGTCATGCGCCGGGCGCAGCGCGAACGGAGTGGATACCTGTCCGAACCGCACAATCCTGGACGAACAGGAACTGTTGGATTCCATCCGCTCGTATTTCCGTAAAATCCTGTCGGACAAGCCCAACGTAATTCGCGGCATTGTGGCCGAATTTAATCGCCAGTATCGTACCAAAGACCAGAACCAGGTATCCGAGCGGGAACTTACCGCCCGGCTGAACAAAGAAAGGCGTTCTAAAAAGAAGTATCTGGAAATGTATGAGAACGAGATTATAACGATGGAAGAGTTGCGTAATAAGACAAAAGAGCTCAACGACTCCATTTCCAGTCTGGAAAAGGAACTGAAACTGGTAAGGAACCACATCAGCAAAAGCGACCTGCTGGAAAACGGACTGAACGAGACCTTCCGCGACATTGACGCCATTCTCAAAGCGGACACCACCACAAACAATCTGCTCCACCGCGTACTGGACTGCATTCGGGTTGACGAAAGCGGGAACGTGGATATTTACCTCAAGGTGCTGCGCGAGGCCGGCCTGCCGGAATCCGTCCATTTAAGCGACAACCGTACATAAAGATGTGGCGCAGCGTTTAAAATATGTCGACCCGCAGCTATACAGGCAGGTAAAGCAGGTGCTTGATATTAATAAAGCACAGCGCCATATAAGGGGCGGAATGGCGACCAGGCTAAAATACAAAAAGGGTGAATAAACTGCTGATATTTCAAGACTTCGAAGAAAAGGTGCTTTACACTTTCTGTAAAGCACCTTTTTCGTAAACATGAAAACCGGCCGTGAAGCAGCGAGTTCGTTATCTGCGCATTGTAAGAATAACTTCCCTGCCCTGATACGTCGCCGTTAAACCCTCCGCCGGGGAGGAAGGCGTAAATGTGCTCGCTTTCACAAAATCATCCGGTTCCGCAATCTCAATATACGTAGAGCCAACCACCGAGCCGTTGTACAAGAGCTGAACCTGAACTTGCCCCACATTCCCGTTGGAGGTAAACAAACCGGTTTGATCAATCGTGCCAAGGCTTTCATCGGAAAGTGCCCATGAAAGGCCGCTTTCCGGCAATTTTGCTGGAGCGCCCGAGCGATCCAGCCCTTTTGCGCTCATCTGTACAACGGATCTAGGGAGATAAGATTTATCGTAGGGCGTTATATAAGCCGCCGCAAAATTCCCGTCCGGCTTTGCATTGGAAAGGAAAAGCCAACTATTTGCAACACGGCGCTCCCGTCCGTCCGAAGGATGGTTTTTTATCGTCATGCTGGTATCTCCGGGGGTTCTTGTCAGGAACGTTGCGGAACCTCCGCCATCCAGATTTCCTGCCCAGACTGCGCCCATATCCTTCATCATCTGTGCAATCTGTTCCAGCGTCATGCCGTGGGAATAGGGATCCTTCCGGCCGTCGTTCATGACAAAGAAAACCGACTGATCCTCGCGGACGCCCACCGCCAACCGGGGGGCACGCGTATCGCTTTTGTCCGGATTTACGATTTTTCCGTTCTCTACAAGAATGCTGTGAATTCCCAGAGCCTGCTGAATTTGACCCTTATTGGTTTCATAGGTTTGACGGTCGCCGTAAATCGGCGTGCCGTCCTTTTTTATGCCGAAAAATTTCCACCATGTCCGGATGGGAGCATATTTATGGATTTCTTTCCCATCCTTAACGACGACACCCCAGGGGTCGCCCGTCCGCATATTATACATATCGCCGTTAACTGCCGCAACAACGCGTTTGCCGTTGCTGATCGCGGCGTTTGCCTGTTCTTTTACCGTCGCAAGACCTATCTTGCCGCCGTCGTTCGGCGTTCCCACCGCAAGAGATATATCAAGCTCACTAGGCTTAAATTCCAGAGCAAAGCATGCCTGCCGGTTCCCGTCGCTGCTTTTATAAGAGAATTCCTTTTGCGTAAGCCCCGGAACAATCGTTGTTTTCACTTCATTGACCACGGAAGCCGCCATTGACGTGGATATATCTGGCGCACCAAGGGCTTTCACGGGAACGGCAGCCGTAATCTGCACTGCCGCCAGGCAAGCGGCAGCCGCACAGAAAATGGTCTTCTTCATTTTACACCATGTTTCTTTTTTCATAAAATCTCCTGATCCCTCCAAGTAATATGATTCCAATTGTTCTGACTGAAAATATTATAATACAATATTTGCCGGATTCTGTTAAATACGTATTAACAGTGAAGAAAAAAGGGATATATTTCCTGAACGATGCTTAATACGGCTTTTGAAAACAGGAACAAAGGCATATCCACAATGGCGAACCGAGTATCCCGGAACGGACAGGTTTGCAAATTTCCTGCAAGACCTGCATGGTACATTTTCTGCAGGCAAAAACGCATAATTTCACAATCTTGTCAAATATTAGATGTGATAATTTATCTTCAGAGGGTGAAATCATGGGAAACAGCGAAAACACAAACGAAGCACAGGGAAAGATCAAATTCACCAAACAGATTCAGGAAAATATCAGACAAATAAAAAACGAATTTGCAAAGGATGAAACGCTGGTTTTGCGAAAGCTGGAAAATCCCGACGTTGGCGAGAGCTACATTGTCTATATCGACGGCATGGTAAATAATCGATTAATAAACCAGGACGTTATCCGGCCATTTCTGGAATTCCATCCAGAGTCGCATGAGACCGTAACGCTCGACGTGATCCAGGATCAGGTAATGCTGTCCAACAGCGTGGAACGGACTTCCGATCATGACAAATTGATTCAAGCAATTGTTTACGGGGATACTCTTTTGCTAATAGACGGCATTGAAGATGCATTAATACTTAACACGAAGGGCTGGACGAGCCGTTCTATCTCAGAACCGGAAAACGAAAAGGTTTTACGCGGCCCCCGCGAGGGCTTTACAGAATCAATCATTACCAATCTTTCGCTGATCCGGCGCAGGATCCTTACATCCGACCTAAAAATGGAATTCGAAACATTTGGTACAAGGACCAATACAAAAGCCTGTATTTGCTATTTGGACTCCATTGTAAATAAAGATGTGCTGGCCGAGCTAAAAAAAAGAATCCATATGTTTTCAATTGACGGTGCTCTGGATTCAAATTACATCAATGAGTTTATAAAGGATTCGCCATACTCCCCATTTAAAACAATCGGCACCTCCGAAAAACCAGACGCTATCGCAGCGAAGCTTTTGGAGGGCAGGGTTGCCCTGTTGATCGACGGATCCCCCAGCGCAATTACGGTTCCGTATTTGTTCACAGAGAACTTTCAAAGTGACGAGGATTATTATCTGAACTATTATTTCACTTCTATAAACCGTCTGCTTCGCTACATGGCCTTTATCATGGCAATCAGCATTCCCGCAGTTTATATAGCCCTTACCACCTTCCATCACGAAATGCTTCCCCTTGCTTTAACAATGAGTATCTCAAAGGCCCGTCAGGGAGTGCCGTTCCCAACGGCGATCGAAATGACTATCATGCTGGTCGTATTTGAAATGCTGCGGGAATCCGGTGCAAGAATGCCGGGTTCCATGGGGCAGGCGCTGAGTATTGTGGGCGCGCTGGTAATGGGACAGGCGGCCGTTTCCGCAAAAATCGTCAGCGCGCCAATGATCATTATTGTTGCAGTCGCCGGAATATGCGGCGTTATGTCGCCTCGTATAAAAGGCGCCACAATCCTTCTCCGTTTTATATTTCTGGTAATGGCCTCTTTTTTCGGCTTATATGGATTTATGTTTGCGGTACTTGCTTTGATGATTCATCTTTACAGCATAAGCTCTTTCGGAGTACCGATTATGAACAGCAGCTACACAAACACGCTTCAGGACAAAAAGGACATTATGGTCAGAGCCCCATGGTGGTTTATGAAAAAAAGGCCAAAGTATCTTTCTGAAAACGCCGTAAGACAAAAATCTACAAGGAGCACTAAATGAAAACAGCAAAACGTCTTTGTATCCTCATACTGGTCATGAATATGATGCTTCTAAGCGGCTGCTGGAATTACCATGAGCTGGAGGATATGTCCCTTGTGACCGGAGTTGCCATTGATAAGGGAATAAACGGAGATACCTATCACCTCACCTTTGAGTTTGTCGATCTGACCGGCGATCAAATAAAGTCCAAGCTCGTTGAATCCGACGGAAATACGATTTATGACTGCATCCGGAATGTTACCGGTAAAGGAGAAAAAAAGCTAAATTTCACCGAATGTAAAGTAATCATAATCAGCCAGGATTTGGCCGCCCAGGGGATATCCCCTATTCTGGACTGGTATATCCGCGACCATGAGCCCAGAATGAACTTAAATTTAATAATCTCAAAAGAAAAAACAGCAAATGAAATTTTACAGGAAAAGCCGATAACGGACGAGTTGATTTCTTTGGAAATCTGGAAAGCATTAAATAGGAATGTCACCACCCTGGGGAAAGTGCCCTGTGTGGAATTATATCAGGCCATTAACATGCTTTCCGATAACGGGATCTCGCTCATCCTTCCAACAATTAGGATTGAAAAGCTTCCTACCTCCACAGCATTGGTTCTGGACGGCACCGCGCTTTTTGAAGGCGAAAAGCTCTTTGGTTATATTGATAGTGAAAAGACCAAATATCTGCTGTTTATTAAAAATCAGATTGACGGGGGGCTCCTACTGGTGGATACGGATTCCGGAAAACTCACCCTTGAAATCGTGGAAAACGTCACAAAACTGACGCCAAAAATCGAGAATAACGAGCCTTCGGTAGATATCAAAATCAAAATGCGCGCCATGCTGTCGGAAGATCAGTCTTCAACAGATCATAACACCTCCGATGGTATTAAAAAAGTCCAATTGGACGCAGAGAAAACGTTGACAAATAATATTTCCGATCTGATCACATCGGTTCAAAGCCAAACCGGCAGCGACATTTTTGGATTTGGTTCCCTGTTCTACCAGAACTATCCGGAATATTGGAAAAAAGAAAAGCTAAAATGGAAGGAGCAGTTTCCGAAATTAAAATGTACAGTAAGTGCATCAGTGAAAATTGAGAACACAGAGCTTTTAAAAGAAAAAATTAAAGTTGGTGGTTAAATGGATTCTTTTATTGTTTTTTTAATCTTATATACCCTCTTTATCATCTTTGACCTGGTTCCCAGCTTTAAAAAAGAAGAAAAAAAAGTCCTTTTTTTTTCAATTCCCGTTTACATCCTGACATTTATGCTGGATACGATGTTCAGCTTTGGTTCAAACCTGGTAAATCCAAATCAGGCTATCACGGATTTTATTTCTTCTGTTTTTCATATTTCATGAGGTATCGCCATGACAAAACAAACAATTACAGAAAAACAGCTTCGGAGCCTCCTGTGCGTATTTTGGGGCGGAAGCCTGATGGTAACCACCTCCAGTTCAGATGTGAAACAGGATTTCTGGATTTCCATGCTGATTGCGAGCGTGCTGATCATCCCGCTTTTCCTGATCTATACACGAATTTTTACCCTTTATCCCAATAAAAACTTTTTTGATATACTGAGCATGGTATTCGGCAAGGTTATTGGAAAAATCATATGCTTTGTATATGTCCTTTTCACGATTCAAATCGCTGCGATTTTAATGTATATTTTTTCCTCGTTTATCCGCATGCTGAACATGCCTGAAACACCGGAAATTGCAACAGTTGCGCTCATCTCCCTTGTTGCGATCATGTGCGTTAAACAAGGCCCGGAGAATATTGCAAGAATGTCGAAGGTTGTCTGGGAATTCATCTTCGTAGCCATCTCTTTAACATTTGTTATCGGGTTAAGAAAGATGGATTTTAACAACTTAAAACCGATTTTGGGCGTGGACTTAAAAACCATACTCGGTGGAGCGGTCACTTTTTGCCTGCTTCCTCTCGCTGAAATTCCACTCTGCCTCCCGTTTTTCTCGTGTATGGACAGCAGCGCGAATTTTAAAAAAATCTTTATAAAAGGTTCTTCCCTTTTTATTTTTCTTACTACGCTGGCAAATATCCGGAATACCGCCGTTATCGGGTTTCCTTGCTCCAACATGCTTTTCTTTCCGTCTTATGCGTCCGTAAGCCTGCTTTCCGTCGGAGAGTTTTTCACTCGGTTCGAAGTAATTATCGGTCTGAACCTGGTATTGGCGGGACTTATAAAAATCTGCGTTTGCTTGTATACCGCTTCCTCGGGTTTAGCAAAAGTCATAAATCTGGAGGATCACAAGCCGCTCATAATTCCTTTGGCGCTGATCACAATCACCTTTTCGCTGATGGCACAGTCGAATGTGCAGGAACTGTTTCGGTTCCTCAGCGTCTATCCGATTTATGCCTTCCCATTTGAAATCATTTTGCCCATTATCATTCTGATCGGTGCGGAAATCCGGACTAGGACATCCAAAAACGGCGGTTCCGGCGGCCAAGCGACGGAATCCGGAAACCAGGCGCAAAACCCCGTGGACGAAAAAATACCCGAACCGAAGCACCAAAAGAAAAGCCCCTACGCCTCGGTATAATCGAAGCAAAGGGGCTTTCGCAAAATGATTTACTTAACGGCGGCCTTCTTATTCAGGACTTCCCTTGCATTTACCGGAATCTGAATCACCCGGCTCAACGGTTTCCAAACAAAAATGGAAATTCCAAAATCAACCATGCTGTGAATAATGGTTCCTACACCAACAAGCAGCAGGACGCTGGTAAAATAGCCATGCGCATAATAATCTGTCGGCATACGGTTGCCAAAATAGAATAGGGTAACCACGGTAATCTCACTTACGGCATGGATCACCGCAAGCAGCAACCCGAAGCCCGCGGTTTTTGCAAAGGAAGAAAGCAGGCTTGTATTCTTCTTTAAAAGCAACGCCCCGACCATTGCGAACAGCACATGGCTGAAAGCGCGAAGCACAATCACAATCGGAAAACCGGCGAAGAAAAACCCGAGCGTTGTCCCGACCGACACCGCCAGCGCAACAGGCGGAGAAATAAAAAGAGCGATAAAAGTCGGCACGTGGCTCGCCAAAGTAAACGAAGCCGGTTCCAAAACAATTTTCGGTGCGAACATGGGAATCACAATCCCGATTGCACAAAGCAGCGCCGCAATAACCATGCTGATCAATTTTGTTTCCTTTTCTCTCATATCCGTCCCTCAATTCAAACAGCAAGCAAATATTTACATGTGTCTTGACACTTGCTGTTTGTATTGTAAAGGATAAAATGCCGTTTGTCAAGGTATTTACCGTTCAAACAGGATTCCGTCTTTTCGAAGCGCGCTGAGAACGCGCTCGTATGCTTCCTCGGAAGGGCAGGAAAGCGTGTGAAGATGGACCCCTCCCGTCAGGTCGCACAGAGGAAGCGCTTTCTCCTTTTCCAGTTTTTCCATAAAACAATCTGCGTCGTACCGGGAGAACAGGTGGAGCTGACCCGAAATCTGCCCGTAAACCACATGCTCCACGATGACGTCGATAATGCCGCAGCCGTTGTCCACAATTACATAAAGCTCCCGGAGCAGGTCGTCCCGTCCGTGCCGGCACGCAACGGTCTTTATAAGACGCCCGGCCTGCGCGGTGGCATCCGCCAGAATATACCCCCGTGGCGTCGCTGCTATGGCATGATTTGCTGCTCTGAGCAGAGCGATATCGCCCACTATGATTTGACGGCTGACATTAAACCGGCCCGCAATCGTACTTGCGCTGACCGGCTGCGTACTCCCCCGTAAAATGTCGAGTATTTCTTCACGTCTTTGCGTGGCTTCCATTCATCATCCCGCCTTTTCCTGTACTCTTACCGCCAGCCGTCCGCCCGGCTGCATAGGATATGAAACCTATTTTCGCTTTTCGCTGAAAATTTCGCAGATTAAAATTATCCTAGTATCATTCTATTAGGAACAAACGATTTTATTGCCATGCGGAATCCTCAACGGTTACAAAATATTTTTCCAACAAACGAACCGGGTGGTACGATAGTTTTGATTTTCGTAGGCCGGGATCGCCGGCATCATCCTCGCGGTTAATATAGCGGACATTCTCCGTCACTTCGTGAAGGGCGAATTGCTTCACCATCATTTGGTAAGAGCCCTGGTATTCCTTCAACGCCTTTTCGATATGGACAAAAAGCGTATCCCCGACAATTTCACCAATGGAAAACGCAATGATCTGCCCGTCCACTTCCAGAAAACCGCCAAGCAATCCGAAGCGTACAAAATGCGTCAAGATTTCTTTTGCGCGCAGGGTTTCTTCCCTTGCAATGGGATTGTCTTTGACATGCTCTGGGGCATAACGGTCAAAAAATTCGATTACCCGCCCGATATTGTCCTTATTCATAGTGACATAACGGAAATCCGGATAAAGCTTTTGGAACTTATTCACATGATTCCTCTGCCCGCTGAATCTTCTGCCGGCAAAGCTGCGCATATCCTCCGCAATATAAAGGTAATCAAAACTATCGCGATTTTGGGTATAGGCAACTGCATCGCCATAGCGATTCTTCAGGATGGCGAGCCCTTCCTCCGGCACAGCACAAAACGCAAGATGCATTTTATTTCGACGGGCATAGTGCTCCAGCGTTTCCAGCGCGTCTTCTGTGGAACCGCATCCAGTCGGCAATGTAAAAGCGGTCTTTCCGTTTACATACCTCACCTTAAAAAACAGCTTATCACGATTAACTGCGTATTCGCTGTAGAAAAATTTTCTCCACATAAATATACCGGCGAGTGTATAGTCACAGGTTCTGAACTTTTGGCATTGAAAATATCTGGAAAATTCGGAAACATTATCTGCTTCAATCGGTTGAAATGCCAGCATAAAAACTCCTTAAAAACTTAAAATTTAACTTCTTTTATTATAGCACAAAAAATTCTGACAGATACACAAAAGAGCATATACGAAAAGCCTTTTGCGGTTTTCCGATATGCCCTTTCTTAAATCCGTTATGTTATTGCAACCATCCTGCCGCTCACACCGTGAGGCACAACCCCACTTGCCACAACGACCTGCGTTTGCACGGACTGACCACTACTGGTTTCAAAAATTACATATCCGGTTCCCTCGGCACCCGCCTCAACCAAATACAGGTCGGTACCCTTCTGGTCCTTTCCGGCGTAATTCACCGTGGTACAGCTGTTTGCGGAATGTACATTCAGGCCTTTCCGATCCAAACCGTAAAATTTCACTCCGATATAATACTTGCCGCCGGGCCCCATAGTGTAGAAAGAAGTATCCACCACAATGCATCCCGCCGCAACCGTTACAATCATCTTCTGACCGCCGATGTCAATGGTGACCTGCCCTTTGGAAACGCCGGTGACCGGATACAGCCACCCTTTTTTCCCGTCCTTATTGTATGCGGAGGGTTTCCCAACCACGGCAATCTCTGAATTGTAGGACATAGCAGACGGAGCGCTTGTGGAATCCGTCATAGCCAAAACGTAATAGACATTCCCCTTGCCGACCGTCACCGCACTGGTATCAAGGGAAAGGCTTCCCCCAAAACTCTGCGAAGCGGAGCCGGTTGTAAGGATACAGTAATCGGATTTATAATCAGCCAGCCTGGTTCCCCGGCTGTCTACCAGATACGCCACAAGCGTGGCCTTGCCGGTCCCGTTTCCCGAGGCTGTTACGGTGCAACTGCGTTTCTCGTTATTGGGGCTAATGGTAAACGCGGAGGTATCTCCGTGCAGTTCCCACACCAATTTGGTGCCGTCCGCAAACTCAGAAAACGCAGGCTTTATGGTTGTCTGTATCGTAGCGGATTTGCCTTTTTCAAGGTACAAGGAGGAATTACTCAGCGTAACGCCTTCCTTTAAGGTGCTTGTCAGGACAAAATCTTCATAGTCACCGGAAGCCTTCTTTTCCAGTTCGTAATCGTAAATCATGGGCTCGTCCCCCGTAAGCACTCCGCGGTCCGCCTTAAAAGCCGTTATCCCACTGCGAACCGGGTTGATAAAAGAAAAAAGAGGCTTATCGGTTATTGCGTTGTGAATCGTCAACTTTCCTGCTGTATAGGAAAGCGTACCCGGCCCGGTGAGCGTATCAATCTCCAGAGGATAATTGGTTGTAAATTCTCCCTTTTGCGCGATCACCAGTTTTCCCGCTTTTATTTTCCCGCTGGCGGTAACCGCGCTGCTACCATCAACATTAATCGTCAGCATATTGGAAATCGTCGGCAGCGAACCCTTATAGCTTTTTAAATTCAGTTCCGCCATATTCTGCCCGTCGATTTCCTTTATTTTTGCATTTTGATTGTTCAAGCTTACGGAATTGCCCGCTTTCAGGGCGCCGGAAATATAAGCCCCGCTGCTGGAAGTCACTTCAATATCCTGCGCAGTTACGGAACCGTAGATCGTAATTTTCCCGTTCACGGTCACCTTTTGGCCGGTCTCAACATCCCCTTTGATCGTGCCTGAAGTTAACGTCAATCCGTTTGAGGCATTCACGCCGCTCATTGTTCCGCCCTTGATTTCCGCGGTACCGTCGCAGTCGATTTTCCCCATCGTACCGCCGGAAACCGTCAGCTTTGAGCCGCTTCCCATCACTTCAACGTCTTTAATATCCCCCGCTTTTATCGTCAGGTTCCCTGTGAAGGAAACTTTTTTATTGGTTACTTCCCTAAAACTGGCCTCGTTCCATTCAGCCCCCCAGGCCGAAGAAGGCCCCAGGTACGTTTTGGCGCCATGCTTATCCACAATTCCGTCGCTATCCGCCGCATAGGCCGCCACCGGTATCGAAACGGCAATCAGCGCCACCGACAGAAGCATCGAAAGAAATTTTTTCATGTTAATCCCCTTTCCTATATTCCGTTTTTCCGGCAAAAGGGCCGGATTCACCATATCCCAGTTTTCATCTCAT
Organism: Caproiciproducens galactitolivorans; assembly: GCF_004768785.1. GTDB lineage: Bacteria > Bacillota > Clostridia > Oscillospirales > Acutalibacteraceae > Caproiciproducens > Caproiciproducens galactitolivorans. Next base: position 82,953 of record NZ_SRMQ01000009.1, on the reverse strand, counting down.
TTTATATATCGTCCGTTCTCTTGTTTTTTTAAGGAAAAAAACAAGATTTCTCCGCCGGCGGATATAAAAGAATTTTCCGTACCGTTCGCGGCATACTAAAAATACGCAAATGAACGCTTGGAGAGAAGAAGATGAACAAGAACGAAAAAGGGCTGTCGGCCTGGCAGCTAACCATGATGGCTCTGGGAACAGTAATCGGGGGTTCTTTTTTCCTCGGTTCCGCCGTCGCCATACACGCCGCCGGACCGTCGATTATCCTTACCTATATCATCGCGGGCGTACTGACGTATTTTATCCTGTTCGCTTTGTCGGAGCTGACCGTTGCCAATCCCGGAGCCGGTTCCTTCCGAAGCTTTGCGGCAAAGGCTTTCGGGCAGGGAACCGGTTTTGTTGTGGGATGGGTTTACTGGACAGGCATGGTTCTTGCCATGTCCAGCGAAGCTACCGCAGCATCCATTCTCATACGGGAATGGTTCCCCGGCCTTTCCCTGCCTGTTCTGGGAAGTGCCATTATCATCGGGGTCACACTACTAAACCTTCTGGGGGCAGATCGCCTCAGCAAGCTGGAAAGCGGGCTTGCCGCCGTAAAGCTCCTGGCCATCCTGTCCTTTATTGGAATTGCGGCGCTGCTGATTTTGGGGTTCTTTCCGGGTAAAGCCGCCGTAGGCTCCGGGGAGGTAACCCGCGAGCCCTTTATGGCAGGCGGCATTAAAAACATCGCAGGAAGCATGCTGATCGTTATGTTCTCCTATGCCGGTTTCGAAGTAATCGGATTAGCCGCTTCGGAGGCGGACAACCCCATTGTAACCGTCCCGAAGGCGATTCGTTACACGGTTTCCTCCCTGCTGGGCTTATATATCCTTGCCATTGCGGTACTGCTGCCGCTCATCCCTACTGCACAGGTCAACGACAGCATCAGCCCGCTGGTGGCCGCTTTGAACCGGCGTGGAATCAGATGGGCGGGCGCGGTTATGAATCTTGTATTGATCACCGCGATTTTATCCACTATGCTGGCGGCGATGTTCGGACTGGGCAGGATGATGCGGTCGCTTGTCGAAGACGGCCTCGCTCCCATATGGCTGAAAGACAACCGCGACGTTCCGTACCGCGGGATTCTTTTTTCGGGCTTCTCCATGCTGCTGGGACTGGGGCTCGGCCTTTTATTTCCCCGCGTCTACCTGTTTTTAATCAGTTCCGGCGGTTTTGCCCTTCTTTTCACATACGCCGTGATTATGGCCACCCACCTCCGGCTACGAAGGAAATACGGCTGCCCCCCGAACGGGAAATGCCAGTTGTGGGGCTTTCCGTTTACGTCCCTGCTCGTACTAATCGTTTTGATTATCGCCATTCTCAGTATGCCCTTTGTATCCGGACAGGAAACCGGGCTGATTGCCGGGCTGGTTATGGTCGCCTTTTATACGTTGTGCTACCTTGCCGTGCGGCATTACAGCCGAAAAAACGAGCCCGTGAAAGCGCAGGATTTTCCATCCGGCCTTTCCAGGCTTTCTATGGAATCTTCCGACGAACTGGTACAGGATAAAAGGAAAAAGAAGTAGTTTGCAAGCTCCCCCTGTTTCGGGGGAGCTTTGTTTCTTTCATTGTTTTTATACATATTATATGGAAAATAAAAGGCACGCACCATATTTTTGTCAAATAAACTTGTATTTTGGATATGTTTGGGATAATATTATGTATAGAATATCCTTGATATAAAGGAGTTCCACCTGTTTCGAATCTTTGTAGGGAGTGTTTGTAATGGAAAACGATGTAATGCTGGAGAAACTCCAAATCCCACGGTTCGGTGAGCGGATTATACAGAGAAACAGGTTATTGCAAAAGATGCTGTCATACCATGAAAAAACGGCAACCTGTATCGTTGCGCCGGCGGGATACGGAAAAACCGTATTGGCCCAGCAATTTGTCCGCAATACCGGTCTCCCTTGCCTATGGTACCAGTTGGATTCCACCGATAATGATTCCGGGCAGTTTTTTCAATACTTAACGAGCGGCTTCGCACTCGCTATCCCAGGATCCCAGATAGAGATTCCGCGCTTCCGTCTGGAGGAAGCAATATCGGGAAATCGCTGTGACCGTCTGTTTCCCCAGTTTATCCACGAACTGGAACAAAAAGCCAAGGATGGTTTCATCCTTGTTTTCGACGACTTCCATTTTATTAACGAACCCGAAATTCTGAATTTTATGGAAGCCTTTCTGAAAGGCCTGCCGTCCGGCTGCCATACCGTCCTTATCTGCCGGTACCTGCCGGATCTGCCGCTCAGCCGTCTTCGCGAACAAGACAGAATTCTTGACATCAGCCGCGATGAGCTGGCATTCAGCTTGGAAGAAACGAAGGCTTTGCTTTGTACCGGAAAAGGCCTTTCCTGCACAGACAGCATCCTGAAAAATATTGACCGGAGCATCAAGGGATGGCCTTTAGGGCTGTTCGCCATCCTTCTTGCGTTTGAACATGCACACCCCCAGCAATTCCCGCACACCTTCTATAAAAGCCGCATTGCGCTGTTTCATTCTTTCTTGCGAGATGTTTATGAAAATCTGCCGCAAAAAATACAGAACTTTTTAAAAAACACCTCCGTTCTGGAGTATCTTACGCCGAAAGCCTGCGATTTCCTGCTTGGAACCAATGATGCCGCGGACATCCTTTCGGATTTGCACAGAAGGGAGCTTCTCATTGCTTTCAACGATGGGCGTGGCGGCGTTTCCTATCGCCTGCATGCAGTATTCCGCGAATTTTTGCTGTCCTTGGTGGACAACCCCCGCGAAATCTTTATAAAAGCCGGAAATTATTTTGAAGAAATCGATTCTCCAAAGCAGGCCGTCCAGTTTTATTATTCGGCGGATCGGCCGGATCTTATGGAAAAGGCGGCCCGAAAAGCGGTCATCCCCGTCCTTTCGCAGGGCAAAATAAAAACGGTGAAGCGCTGGCTGCACTATCTGGAGGAAAAGCATTGCCTGAACAGTCCGGAGCTTATTTTCGCACAGGATACTGTTTTATCCGCCGGCAGCTCCGAATTTCAGAAACGGATTGAACACGCCATCTGTCTGTAGATTAGCAAAAGCGTGCGGAAGTGGCCGTAACAAGACACATAGTCAAAATGATATAAAAAAGGTGCGAGTTTTCATTCGCACCTTTTCTTTATGCAACTTTAAAATCCTGCAAAGCGGGACGCAGATACCTTGAGATTTTATCCTTTCTATTCGTTTCCATTATATTTTCATTTTGTATCTGGCGCCCGCCTTTACTTTGCAGCAGAGGTTGGTTTATCCCAACCGTATTTTTCGATTACGGCCCTTGTATTGGTTGCATTAGAATAAAGGTCAAAGCTGCTCGTTCCGGCAATATCGATTTTACCGCTGTATCCGCCGAGAAGCGTTTTCAGTTTCCCATCCTTCAAAGTGATCGAATCCGCGTAGCGGAAGTTGACTTGCAAATAGTTCGTTTCATCGCGGTATGGATTATACTTGTAATCGACGGCTCCGTTAAGGCAATCCTGCCGTAATGCTTCCAGCAATTCCTTCTTTTCGTTTCGGGTTAAAACGAGGGGAGATGCTTCTGCAAGTGACTTGTCATCTTTTGCAACCGACGAAATACTTACACTTTCAAAATATTCCGGTTCAAGATAGAACAAAATATTTGCGGTCTCTTGATATTCCTGAATTCCGTTAATCTGCTTTATCATCTTATCCCACGGGTTTTGATCCGTATCCTTTTTGCCTTGGATATGAAAACGAGGATAAGAACGAACAACCACACCGCCGTTTTTCAAGTGATAGGTAAGGGTAAAGCTGCTGTATCCCATGTCATTCACGGAGTAAGGAAATCTTGTTTCCCGGTTGTTTTCCACAAAGGCACGGTGAGCCGTCAAAACCTTTTCAATGTTCTTCCTTTCTTGAATGGTCGGGGAAAGCTCGCCTATTTTTCGGAAATGTTCGCTTCCGCTTGTAGTGTAAAAATAAATATCGTGATCCTCGGAATCAGCCACACTAACACTCTGTACCTCGACAGCATTTGGAATGCGGGTATCGTATCCAAAAAATCCGGTTGCCAGCACGGCATAGAACACCACAAAAGACGCCGCGAATACGCCGTACCATGAAAAGCTTTTCCGCATATGCTGGAAACCGCGCGAATACAGCGCCTCCGCCACAATGTGCGCGGCCAGCGAACCGGAAACAACGCCGATAAAGAAGCTGGCCTGCATACCGGTCGCGAACATGAGCATCAGGCCAAAGCCAATGCCGGCCACCGCCGTTACCATGAACCGAATGATAATTTTGGGAATTGGAAAAGCAAAATTGCTCTCCGCACACTCACTTTTGCGCTTGCGGCAGAGAAGAACGGACGCGCCAAGCAGAAGCAGCGTGCACAAAATCCACCAGATATAAAAGCCGGCGGAAACGCCGTCTGCCGGATTCCATTCGCTCCTATAGGAAGCGCACAACGGAAGAAACGCCGCGGCAAACGGAGAAAACGCGGTAAGTATAGTGGATTTCAGCGCCGCAGTAACCCGCAGCCCCGGAAGAATGCAGGACGCCAGCACATCGGACACGTAAATCAGAAGCGGATATGCGGCGTTCACACCGATAATCGAAAGCACCATATCAAAAGAAGTGCCGCTGCACACAGCCATAAATACGGAAAAAGTCAGAGCCGCCGCAGTCATCAGCAAGGTCCAGAACATCCTGTTAAAGACAAAATGGAAGCTGTACTGCAAGTTGACATGGTAGGAAAATCCAATAGCGAATACAAGCACAAAATTCAAAATAACCGGCACAAGAAGCGCCGTCAACCCCGCGCAGTACCGTCCGAGCAACATGGGAGTACGCCGAATCGGAAGGGAATGGAACAAATCCACGCTGCGCTTCCGGTGCAGGTAAGAGAACAGCATAACGGCTACAACCACCGTAAAAATCAGGATAAGCGGTATAATAAATATCAGGATAAAGGAAATGTAACCGAAACAGGCGCTATCCAACGTTTCCTGGGTAAAAGCCTCCTGATGATTGTTCTGCACGTTCCACATGGCGACCATGAAAACCATCGGGAAAACGATAAACAGGAGAAGCGCAAGCAACCCCATCATGCCGCGGACTTTTTTTAACGCCAGCCGGAAGGTTATGGTAAACTCTTTCCAACTGTCAGCTGAGAATATTGTCGATGTCATAGCCGGCCACCTCCATTTCACTAATAAATACTTCCTCGAGCGTAAGCGGCAATATTTCGACAAAAATCGGATTGAACGAATTGATTTTCTCTAAAATCTCTTCCTTTGAGCCACGCACGACAAGACTGACCAGCGAGCCGTGTTTTTCCATTTTTACAATGTCCAGCGGGGCAAAATCGCGGATATCCGGCGTCGGCTTCAGCACCGCCTGAACCTTATTGATTCCCAGTTTCATTTCGTCCAGATCACGTTCAAAAACCACCCCGCCCTTGTGGAACAGGCCGATATGGTCACAGAAGTCCTCCAACTCGCGCAGGTTATGCGAGGCTACAATCACCGTCATATCGCGCTGGGCAACCTCGTCGAAGACAATCCGCTTTAAAAGCTGTCGCATAACCGGGTCAAGCCCGTCAAAGATTTCGTCAAGCAACAAATAGTCCGGCCGTGCGGCGAGCGCGCAGATCAGCGCAGCCTGCCGCTGCATTCCTTTTGACATATTGCCGATTTTATCCTTTGCGTTAATAGGAAACAGCCCGCAAAGCTCTTCATAGCGCTTTCTGCTCCAGTTCGGATAAATCCGCTTGTAGAAATCCGCCATATCGTTCAGGGTGCTCTGCGGCAAAAAATACGGATAGTCTGAAATAAAATACAATCTGGATTTTACCTGGGAATTTTCAAAAGGGGATTTTCCGTCAATAAGGATTTCGCCCCCGTCCGGCGCATATATCCCCGCAAGGGTGCGCAGGAAGGTCGATTTTCCCGCTCCGTTGGAACCGACCAAGCCAAACAGCGAACCGGAGCCGATGGAAAACGAAATACCATCCAGCGCCTTGACGGAATTGAATTTTTTCGTAAGATTCTTTACTTCTATCATTCTCTATTCCTCCCTCCCGTTATAAATCGCATGAACCGTATCAAGAATTTCGGATGCCTTTACACCGCAGTCGGCAGCGGCCAGAACGGCTTCCTCCAGCTTTTTCATCGCAATTTCCTTTTGCTGGAGGATGGCCGCCTCCCCGCCGGAAACAAACGAGCCTTTTCCCGGGACAGAATAGATAATTCCGTCCCGTTCCAGCATCTGATACGCTTTCTGTACCGTATTGGGATTCACCCCCAATTCCTGCGCCAGCACACGAACGCTTGGCAGCGGCTCATCCTTATCAACCGCACCCAACGCAGCCATTTTCGTAATGGATTTATAAAGCTGTTCATAAATCGGAAGCCTGCTTTTATAATCCAGCGTAAACACCAACAACCCCCCTGCCGTATAAACTGTACTATGTGTGTTAGTACAGATACAGGATACCATTTGCTGAAAATATTGTCAATAAAAATTTTAAATTAGACGCAAAAAGCACCGTTCGGTTTTCAAGCCAAACAGCGCTTTCTAAAAATGAATTTCATATTCTTCCGGATTCGATTGGAAATTGCTAAATAGAACGGAAATCCGGTTTCTGTTTTTTGTAAAGATAGCAGGAAACAAAATGCCCGGGAGACACTTCGCGCAGCTCTGGCACGTATTCCTCACAGCCATCCGTTTTCTTAAAGCAGCGCGAGCAGAAGCGGCAGCCCTCGGGAGGATCGATCGGGCTTGGAACGTCACCCGTCAGGATGATCCGTTGCTTCGATTTCGCGGGGTCGATGGACGGAATGGCGGAAAGGAGCGCCTGCGTGTAAGGATGCAGCGGGTTCGCGTACAGTTCCTTTTTCGGGGCAATCTCCACAAGCTTTCCAAGATACATCACGCCGACACGGTCACTAATATGCTTTACAACATTCAAGCCATGCGCGATGAACAAATAGGTAAGCCCGAAATCTTCTTTCAGTTCGTCCAACAGATTCAGCACCTGCGCCTGAATAGAAACATCCAGCGCCGATACCGGCTCGTCGCAGACAATCAGCTTAGGTTGCACCGCGAGCGCTCGCGCAATCCCAACACGCTGGCGCTGGCCGCCGGAAAATTCGTGCGGATAGCGGTTGCGCTGATGACTGGCAAGCCCGACGCAGTTCAGCAGATAAGTAACCCTTTTCTCAATTTCATTGCTCGGAAGCAGCTTATTGATTTTAATTGGCTCGGCGATAATGTCGCCGACGGTCATGCGGGGATTCAGCGAAGCGTACGGATCCTGGAAGATCAGCTGGATATCCTTGCAGTAAGCGCGGCGCTTTTCCGCGGACAGCTTTGTCAAATCGGTGCCTTCAAAAAGGATTTCCCCGCCCGTAGGCGTATACAGGTTCACCAGCATTTTGCCGATCGTGGTCTTTCCGCAACCGGATTCCCCGACAAGGCCGAACGCTTCCCCCTTGTGAATCTGAAACGAAACATCATCCACCGCCTTTAAAACGGTGGTCGGGCGACCAAAAAAGTCATTTTCCAGATTAAAGTACTTCTTCAAATGTTTGACTTCAACCAAAACTTCGCTCATACCTGCGCCTCCTCTGTTTCCGAGTCATAAAGGAAGCATCGAACCTTATGGCCGTCGATCTCCTTTAACGCGGGCGCTTCCCTGCGGCAGCGCTCCATACACCGGTCGCAGCGATCCGAAAAAGGACAGCCCGCGGGCATTTTCAGCGGATTCGGAACCATGCCCTTAATCATATACAGCGGCCCGTCGCTTTCATCCTCCAGCCGGGGAATGGATTTCAAAAGCCCCAGCGTATAGGGATGCATCGGGTTTGCGAACAAGGAACGCACGTCCGCCTCCTCCACAATCTGGCCGCAGTACATGACGATTACGCGGTCGGCGGCTTCGGAAACCACACCGAGGTCGTGCGTAATGAGCAGCACCGCCATATTGAATTTTTCACGCATATGGTACAGCAGGTCAAGGATTTGCGCCTGAATCGTCACGTCAAGAGCGGTGGTGGGTTCGTCGGCGATCAAAAGCTCGGGGCGGCAGGAAAGCGCCATGGCAATCATGACCCTTTGCCGCATACCGCCGCTCATCTGATGCGGGTAATCCATCGCACGCTCGCGCGGGGAAGGGATGCCAACAACCTCCAGCATATGTACCGCTCTTTCCCAAGCCTCTTTTTTCGAGAGCTTCATATGGGTCATAATGCTTTCCATAATCTGATCCTTAATCCGATAAACCGGATTCAGCGAGGTCATCGGCTCCTGAAAGATCATGGAAATCTGGTCGCCCCGGATGGCCTGCATTTCCGCCTTGCTCTTTTTCAGAAGGTCCTCCCCTTTAAAGAGGATTTCGCCGCCGACCACTTTCCCGGGGTTCTGCACCAGCCCCATCACGGAAAGCGAGGTAACGCTTTTCCCGGAACCGGATTCGCCAACAATCGCTAGGATCTCGCCTTTCTCAATGGAAAAGCTGATATCGTTCACCGCCTTGACGGTGCCGTGCTTTAATTGAAATTCTGTTTGTAAATGGTTTACTTCAAGCAACATGAAAACTCACCGCCCTCAATTCTTTCTCAATTTCGGATCCAACGCGTCGCGCAGGCCGTCACCCAGCAGATTGAACGCCAGAACCGTCAGAGTAATGGCAATGCCAGGAAAAATCAGGGTGTAGGGCGCGGTGAAAACAAAGCCCCTAGCCCGGCCCAGCATATCGCCCCATTCGGCTGCCGGCGGCTGTACGCCAAGACCCAGAAAGCCGAGCGCCGCGGTGTCGAGCACGGCGGTGGAGATACCCAGCGTCGCCCGGACCACAATGGAGGAAAGAACGTTGGGAAGGATATGTTTAAAAATGATACGGCTGCTTTTATTGCCGATTACGCGCGCCGCCTGTACATAATCATTTTCCTTAACGGACAGGATGCATCCGCGCACAATGCGCGCGTATTCCGGAATGGAAACAAAACCGATGGCAATGACCGCCTTGTCGAGGCCCTTACCAAGCGCCGCCATGAAGGCGATTGCCAAAAGAATGGAGGGAATCGCAAGCATCATGTCCATAAAGCGCATGATTACGGTGTCCACCTTGCCTCCGCGGTATCCAGCGATGGAACCGAGCACTACGCCGATGGTCAGGGAAATGGCAACCGCGCTCAGCCCAACGGTAAGGGAAATGCGCGTGCCGGCAATTACTCGGCTGAAAATATCGCGGCCAAGCTGGTCTGTACCGAACCAGTGCTCCGAATTCGGCCAAATAAAGCTTTTTGTCATATTGGAAAGATTGGGATCATAGGGCATAATCAGCGGTCCGAACAGGGCGACAAGAACGAGGAACAGGATGACAAAAAGGCCAGTAAGCGCGGCTTTATCCTCGCAAAGCGACTCCCACATCTCTTTCAGCCGGGACTCCGGCTTTTCAAGGAGGTCGGCGGTCTGCTCCGGAAATTCAGACTTTGGAAGTTCCGCGTGTTGCATACTCATAACCGGCTAGCCCTCCTTCTTTGAAAATTTAATGCGGGGATCGATCAGCGCGTAAACGATATCGACCACAAGGTTGATCAGTACGAAAATAAAGGCAATCAGCAGAACCACACCCTGAACAACCGGAAAGTCAGATTTCAGGATGCATTCCACCGTATAATTGCCGATTCCCGGCCAAGAAAACACGGTTTCCGTCAATACTGCGCCGCCCAAAAGGGAACCGAGCTGCAGACCGATGACCGTTGTAACCGGAATCATCGCGTTGCGCAGGGCATGGTGGGTCACCACCCGGTTTTCAGAAATACCCTTTGCGCGCGCCGTGCGTATGTAATCCTGACTCATGGTTTCCAGCATGCTGGAACGCGTCATGCGGGTGATAATCGCCATCGAGTACATGCCAAGTGCCGCCGCAGGAAGAATCAGGTGCCGCAGCGCGTCGGCCAGCGCTTCGGTATCCCCGGAAACAATCGTGTCGTAAATATAAAAACCGCTCGACACAACGGGCTGCAGCAGCGGATCGATCCTTCCGCCGGAGGGCAGGATGTGCCAGACGCCGGCAAACAGAATGATCAGCAAAATGCCCAGCCAGAAGATCGGCATGGAAACGCCCACCAGCGCGAGCAACATCCCGGCGTGGTCAATGATGGAATTCTTTTTCACGGCGGAAATAATTCCGATGAAGATTCCAAAAACCGAGGCCAAAATAATTGCGGCAAGCGCAAGCTCGATGGTGGCCGGGAATCTTGAGAATATCTCCTGCGTTACCGGTGTTTTCGTGTAGTAGGAAGTCCCCAGGTCGCCGGTAAGGGCACCCTTCAGAAAATCAACAAACTGGATATAAAGCGGTTTATCCAGTCCGTTTGCCGCCCGCCATGCGTTGGCGTCCTCTATTGTTGCGTGCTGTCCCAGAACAATCGGGGCCGGGTCCGGTGAAAAGACCCGCATAATTAAGAACACAATAATAGAAACACCCAGCAAGACAGGGATCAGCATCAAAATGCGCTTGACAATATATTTGAACATGATTAACAACCTTTCGCTCATCCGAACAAGAAATGCCGGAAGTCGTGTTGTACAACCTCCGGCATTTACAGAACCGATTCAGAAAATTTCTGCGTTGTCTAATACCGGTTAACCTTTGGAAACCCCGGAAAGGAACACAACGCCGGTCATGTGGTAGTAGAAGTCTTTCACATTGCTTCTGTAACCGCAAAGGGTCTTTCCATGGGAAATCGGGAGCCATACGGCATCTTTCGCCGCTATTTTTTCAAGCTCGGTATAAATCTTGTTGCGCTCGTCCCCGGCAGGCGTAGCGACACCCTTGTCGATCAGCGCCTTGAAATCCGGATTGTTGTAACGTGCGACGTTCATGGTCGGATCCTTGTCAGCCAACAGATTCATAAAGTTATCCGGGTCGCCGTTGTCACCCGTCCAGCCGTAGAAGCAGATATCATAATCGCCTGCTTTTACTTTCTCTTTGTATGTAGTCCAGTCGTACGCATCGATCGTGGCTTTCACGCCGACCTTGCTCAGGTACCCCTGAACCGCTTCGGCAAGCGCCTGCCCGTTCGCTGTATTGTACGGTCTCGGATTGGAATAGGTAATCATATGCACCGACTTCACGCCAGCCTTGGCCAAAGTGCTTTTCGCCGCTTCCACGTCATAAGCAGCCTGCTTGATTCCAGCGTCGTAGCCGGGCATGAAGGTTGGCAGAATCGAAGTCGCCGCGTCAGCGTACCCCTGATAAAGACTCTTTACAAGCTCCGGAACATTTACCGCCTGCGAAATCGCGGTACGTACTTTTGCGTCATCAAAGGGCGCTTTGGTGGTGTTGTAAGCCATATAATTGATATTCATGCCGGGCGCTTCGTAAATTTTGTTGCCAGCACTCTCAATCTGGCTTACAACGGTGGCGTCGATTCCGTCAATAATGTCTGCTTCGCCGTTATTCAGCGCGACCACGCGTGCGGAATTGTCCTTAATAAATTTGAAAATAACGTTTTTGGTAACCGCTTTGGTCCCCCAGTAATTATCATTACGGGTCAAAACAACGTTCTGCCCCTTGGTCCAGCTCACAAATTTATACGGGCCGGTTCCGCAGGGATGCTCGTTCACGTTGTTGTTATTGTCCTGCAGCGCCTTTGGGCTGACTATTGGCGCGCCGAGGCACATGGCAAGGTTATTGAGGAACGGCGTACAGGCGGCTTTCATGTTGATCTTTACCGTATACTGGTCAACCACTTCCACGCTCTTTACCGAACCATAGACAAAGCTGGCGTAGCCCATGTCCTCGGTTACCTTCGGCGGGAGCTGGCGTTCAATGTTGAACTTGACCGCGTCCGCGTTGAAATCCGTACCATCCTGGAATTTCACGCCTTTCCTCAGGTGGAAGGTATAGGTGAGCCCGTCGTCGCTAACGTCCCAGCTTTCTGCCAAACCCGGTTCCACTTTCGTGGAATCCTTGTCATACTTTAAAAGGCCTTCGTAAATATTTACCATGATTTTTGCCGATTCGCCGTCGTCAACCAACGCCGGATCCAATCCTCTCGGGTCCGCGCCCTGCGCGTAAATCAGCGTGTCCTGCGCGCGGCTTTTGGTCCCGGAGGCTAATGCGGAACCGGATGCCGTGCTGCCTTTGCTGCCGGAGCAGGCCGTCAGGCCGGCACAGGCGATTACTGCCGCGAGTACAAACGACAGAAGTCTTGTTCTCTTTTTCATTGATAACCCTCTCTTCTTTATTCTATATTTTTACTCAATTCTTTATCCATGTTTCGTGTTAACACCAAAACGCTTTAACGCAACAAAGCGTCCAGGATAAAAAGACAGACGCCCAACATATTCAAGTTAAGCGCCTTTGCTTAAAAACGTCTTTATTTTATTATTATATCTGCAAGTTTGCAATAGGAAAGTTGCAGATATCCTGTAAATGTTAATTAATTTTTGTATTTTGCAGAAAGTCTGCAGCTAAATTTGCATAATTTTCAAATAATAAAATCATTTTGCAAAAAGCTGTTCTAATATCGAGTTTTTTACAAAACGGATTATTTTATAATATCCTTTATTACTTCACCCGCCAAAATCATTCCGGCAACCGGCGGCACAAACGAACTGCTTCCCGGAACCTGGCGCCGGATGGAACATTTGCGCTTTGTTCCCGGCGGGCAGACGCAGTAATTTTTACAGCTGCTTGACTCACTCTCGATTGGGGGCAGCGGCGGCTCTTTCGAATACACGACCTTCAGCGACTCCACCTTACGCTTGCGAAGCTCGGTTCGCATTACGCGGGCAAGGGGGCAGACCGATGTCTGGTAGATATCCGCCACCTCAAATTTCGTCGGGTCAAGCTTATTGCCCGCCCCCATGCAGCTGATAATCGGCACGCCGGCCGCCTTTGCCCTTTCAATCAGCACCAGCTTGGAGGAAATCGTATCAATGGCGTCCACAATATAGGAAAAACCGGTCAGATCCAACTCGTCTGCGGTTTCCGCCGTATAAAATATCGGGTAAATTTCGACCTGCGCATTCGGATTAATATCCAGAATACGGTCGCGCATTACCTCGACCTTTAGTTTTCCAATCGTTTTTCTTGTTGCAATCAGCTGGCGGTTAATATTCGTAAGGCAAACCTTATCGTCGTCAATCAGCGCGATATGCCCAACTCCGCCGCGCGCCAGCGCCTCCACCGTATAAGAGCCGACCCCGCCGATCCCAAAAACCGCGACGGCCGCTTCGTGAAGCTTTTGCATGGCGGCCGCTCCAAACAGGAGCTCCGCCCTTGAAAATTCGTTCAGCATAAAATTCCCACCCGTATGCGCCGCATGGGCGGCCTCCCGCCCAACAGCCCCGTTTATTTCGTTCTAAATTATAGCGTAATGGGAAGGAGTTTACAATAGTTCTCCTAAAAATAGATTACTTTTCCTATCATGATAGTAATAAATTGACTTTTCCCCTCCGCCACAGTATGATAATAAAAAAACAGTAAAAAAGGAAAGGGAAGGATTTACATGGATCTGAACATAACCCGTGAGCAGGCGTGGAACCTGCTCACAAAATATAATCAGGATTCGTTCCATTTGAAGCATGCCCTGACCGTAGAAGGCACCATGCGGTACTTTGCGGACAAACTCGGCTTTCAGGAGGACCGGGATTTCTGGGGGATTGTCGGCCTGCTTCACGATCTGGACTTCGAACGTTACCCGGAAGAGCATTGCATCCGCGGACAGGAAATCATGCGGGAAAAAGGAATCAGCGAGGATATCATCCACGCGACGGCAAGCCACGGGTATAACCTGACGGTGGACATCGAGCCGGAGCACACCATGGAAAAGGTGCTTTACGCCGTGGACGAGCTGACCGGGCTGATCGGCGCCGTTGCCCTGATGCGCCCATCGAAAAGCGTGCAGGACCTGGAATTAAAATCCGTTAAGAAAAAATTCAAAACCCTGAGCTTTGCCGCCGGATGTTCCCGGGACGTCATCCAAAACGGTGCGGAAATGCTCGGCTGGGAGCTGGACGAGCTGATCGAGCATACCATCCTGGCCATGCGGACATGCGAAGACGCCGTGAAGGCCGCTGTGTCAGAGTAATTTTTCCAATTCCTCAAGCGTATAGACGGGAGGAGCGCATACATTGTTTTCACAAACAAAGTATGCGCTTTTTTCTCTATCCAGCGCGTATGCTTTCGTAAACGGTGCAACCTGCTCAAGCTGCTCCGCGTTTTCGGCATTCTTCACGATTACTGTGGTGTTAAACAGGATTTTTTTGCGGAGCAGGGCTTTTAGTGGTTCCATCTCCGCTTTGTCCCGGATAATGCAGACAATCTCCTTCGAAGGATACAGCGCAGACATCATCGTAAGCAGGGCAAAACAGTATCCGGCGGGATAATCCTGTGCGGTGGCGGCTAAAAACTGGAGCTGTTCTTCCTCCGCTTCCCGCAGTTTTGTGTCGCCCGTCAGCGCAAACAGCTTCAGCAACCCGGCCGCGGCAACGGAATTTCCGGAAGGAATCGCGCCGTCGTAGGTTTCCTTCGGTCGGTAAATCAGCGGCTCAGCTTCGTTCGAGGAAAGGAAAAAGCCGCCGTTTTCCCGGTCGTAAAAGCGCTCGGTCATTTTCTGATACAGGTCCACGGCGAGTTTGAGATAACGGACGTCAAATGTAGCTTCGTACAGGTTCAGCAGCGCCCAGATAGAAAAAGCGTAATCATCCAGCCCGCCGGTTCCAGCGGCTTCGCCCTCCCGCCAGCGGATCAGCAGATTACCGTTCTTATCCATCAGATGGTCCGTTAAAAAACGCATGGCCTTTTCCGCCGCGTCCAGATACTGCGAATCGCCAAGAATACGGTAGGCTTTTGCAAAGGCGGCAATCATCAGCGCGTTCCATGAGGTAAGGATCTTGTCGTCTACGCGCAGCTCAGTACGTTCCTTTCGGTACTGATAAACGCGCGGAATCAGGCTTGCGATTCTTTCCTCCGTTGCCTGAGCCTCTTCCTGACCAAGCAAATTCGGAATGCTTTTCCCTTCGAAATTCCCTTCTTCGGTGATATGGAACGTGCGGTTAAACGCTTGCCCGTCTTCCTCCCCCAAAAGCGTTAGAATCTCCCCAGGGGAAAAGACATAGTATTTTCCTTCTTTCCCTTCACTGTCCGCATCCTGCGCAGAATAGAACCCTCCGCCGATGTCGGTCATTTCGCGTAAGACATAATCCATGACTTTCATGGCGACCATTTTATAAAAGCCGATTCCGGTAATCTGGTACGTTTCAAGATAGGCCATCGTCAGCAAGGCATTGTCATACAACATTTTTTCAAAATGCGGAACCAGCCACTTTTCATCTGTGGAATAACGCGAAAAGCCGTAGCCGATATGATCGAAAATGCCGCCGCGGTACATTTGCCGCAAGGTCTTTTCCACCATGGAAAGCGCCTGCTCATCGCTTTCCATCACGGCAAAACGAAGCAAAAACAAAAGGTTCTGCGGCGAGGGGAATTTGGGACTTCTGCCGAAACCGCCGTTGCGGGTGTCGAAGCTTTGGGAAAGCTGTTGCTTTGCGAGGTGTATCATTTGTTTGGACGGCCGACCCGCCTTCTTTTCCTCCCTCTCCCGGATTGCGTCCGTAATTTCCTTTCCAGAGCGGATAATCTTTTCACGGTTTTCACGCCACTGCTGCGCGGCCGAATCGAGCAGATCCAGCAGCCCCACGGTGCCAAACCATCCCTTTTTCGGGAAATAGGTGCCTGCAAAAAAGGGCTGCTGCTCCGGCGTCATCAGGATTGTCAAAGGCCAGCCGCCGCTGCCGGTTAAAACCTGGCATACCTCCATATATACCGCGTCCACGTCGGGGCGTTCTTCCCTGTCCACTTTAATGCAAACGAAATCGCGGTTCAGCCTTTCAGCGACCTCCGCATCCTCAAAGCTCTCGTGTTCCATAACATGGCACCAATGGCAGGTTGAATAGCCGCTGGAAAGGAAAATCGGCTTCTTTTCCCTTTTTGCCACTTCAAAAGCTTCCTTTCCCCAAGGGAACCAGTTCACGGGATTATAGGCATGCTGGAGCAGGTAAGGAGATTTTTCATTTATCAACCGGTTGGGTACTCTATTTGTGTTCATGGCATTATTCCCCTTATTGCTAATTTTCATTAGTATCGTCCATCCTAAACGGTATTATTAATTTCGGTAATAAATGCAGCGTCGGCGGGGCGTGCTTCGACGTTGCTCTCGTCAACCGTACTCAGAATGGAAATGTAGTGATTTTCTTCCAGAAAAACGCACACCTTTCGAAGGCTAAAAAAAGGGAGCGAGAGCCATTATCATGGAAAGAAAGGAATTCGAAAACATATCTGATTTTCCTCCATATTTCATCGGATTTAATGTTACTTTTGAGCCGGGTTGCCGTAACAATTGGCATATTCATCATGGCTGCGGGCAAACATTGTTCTGTGTTAAAGGGCGTGGCTGGTATCAGGAGTTCGGAAAAGAAGCACCGCCTTTTAAAAGCGGTGATATCGTGTATATAGCACCGGAAATTAAACATTGGCAGGGAGCGGCACGGGATAAAACATTTACACATCTGTCTTTGTCTGTTCCAACGGAAGACTCCTTTACACAATGGCGCGAACCTGTAGCGGATGAAGAATATAATAGGTATCTCCTTTTTATGTTCTATACCTACATTGACATTGAAATAACAATAAAAGCGCATCAAGAAACCGTAACATTTAAATACCCGCAATATTTGGTATTGGGGTCAATTGCGTAAACCGTCGCGGTACCGGCTGATACGCCCTGAATTTCCCCGGTTGTTTTGTTCACAGATGCAACCGCATCCGAGGAAGAAACCCACAGAAGGTTTGCCGCGCCGGTAGAAATTCCATTTACCTTGATATCATTTGCGGTATAGGAAGCGCCGCGGCCCACATTGACATTCTGCTGCGCAAATACAACGCCCGCTTCATCGGCGTTTACCGTGGCGGCCGAAGAGGACTGCCCGGAAACCGTAACCGGTACGATCGTGTTGACCCATCCCTCCGACACCGAATGCCTGCACCAGTAACTGACCGTGGTGCTGCCAGAGCCCACCGCAGTAATCACTACGCGGTTTTGGCTGTCAATGGAGGCACAGACAATATCCGTATTCTTAACGTTAAGATTGATTACGCCTGCATACTCCTCCGAAACATAGCTTGAGTTTTCTTTTAAGGTAATGCTCCCAAGTATAAGGTTGGAAGCGGCAATCTCTTCGCCGGCGGAAACCGGAACAGCAAAATGAAAAGCCGCAAAAATCCCCACCGCCAACGCCAGAAGGGTTCCTATCCTTTTTTGATTCCATAACCGTTTCATAATGCTTCTCCTCTCATTGCATTTAATCAAGAAGTTCGGATTTGCTGCCTTCGTACAATTGGCCGTCAATGATTTTTACAATACGTTTCGCGCTCTTAGCCACATGCAGATCGTGGGTAATCATAACGATGGTATTTCCCATTTCGTTCAACTGCCGGAACAGCGCCAGCACCTCTTCCCCCGTTTCCCGGTCCAACGCTCCGGTCGGCTCGTCGGCCAAAAGAAGCTTTGGGGAACCCACCAGCGCCCTTGCGATTGCAATACGCTGCTGCTGGCCGCCGGAAAGCTCGTTCGGCCGGTGGTTTATCCGCTGTTCCCCGATTCCAAGCATCTTCAGCTTTTCCATAGACTGCTCCGCCGCCTCCCGGCGGGATACCCCGCGGATGAGAAGCGGCATCATGGTATTCTGCAGAGCTGTATATTTTTGAATCAGATGGTATCTTTGGAAAATAAATCCGATTTTCCGGTTGCGGACGCGGGTCAACTCCGCGTCGTTCATTTTATAAACCGGTTCCCCCGTCAGCCAGTACTCGCCTTCGTCGAAGCAATCCATACACCCGATGACGTTCATCAGCGTGCTTTTTCCGGAACCGGACGGGCCGAGAATCGCAAGAAATTCGCCGTCCCCAACTTCAATGGATATCCCCTTCAGGACTTCCTGTCGGTTCTCTCCTTGGCCGTAGGATTTTCTCAAATTTTTAATTTTGATAATTTGTTCCATAGCAAACCCCTCAGGACACTTTATTTGGACAGCACGCTTACACGCGTAATCTGTTTTGTACCGTCGCTCTGCGTCTGCTCCGTAATCACAAGAACCATACCCACCTTAATACTGGAAAAATCGCTAGCCCGTCTGGTCGAAACCGTTCCCATGCCGGAGGACGAACGCCCTGCATCCTTGGAAGCGGCCGCATTTCCGCCAGCGCCCATTGCTCCCACATTAGGCGCACTCCTGCTGCTTCCCGATGCGTTCGAGCCGTCCTGCCCCGCATTGGAAAGGGTCAGCCCGACCGGAATCAAAAAGGTTTGCGTTTCCCCCGTCAGGGTGATATCGGAAGAATCGGAACCGGAGGCCGACGATTTTGCCGAGGAAGCTTCCTGCGCGGAAGAAGACGAGCTTTCCTGCTGTCCCTGCGTGGAACCCGATCCGAAGCGTCCACTTTTGTTGCTCGTTCCAATGGAAAGCACTACCTGGTTGCCGGTTACCGACTTGACTTTTCCGTAGATTCGGATCTGGGACGTATCCTTTTCCTCACGCCCGCTTTGGGCACCGAATTTTTTGAAACCGTCGCCCTGCGAACCGCTGTTCCCATTCTGCTGCGAGCAGCCAACCGCAAAAACGGCAGCCAACAAAACGGCCAGCCCTGTAAACAGCAATAATTTTTTCCTCATGATATCAACCTCCCGTTATTTCTGAGATAACGCTTCAATCGGCATTAAGGAAGCTGCTTTCCACGCAGGATAAAAGCCGAACAGCGTTCCCGTGCAAACCGCGAAAAGCATGGCGTAAATGCCGCTGACGGCAAGCGGGGCAACAGTCATGCCGCTCAGCCGGACAACCGGAACAAGCGCAAACCCGGCTGCAACGCCCATGACCCCGCCAAAAATACTGATAAAATTTGCTTCGGATAAAAACTCCAGAAGAATTTCCCGTTTCGAACAGCCCAGCGCTTTCAGAATCCCTATTTCCTGCGTGCGCTCCTTAACGGACACGAACAGCACATTCATGATTCCGATTCCTCCTACAATAAAGACAATGCAGGCAACCGTTATCAACAGCCGGGAAAGGGTCTTTGCAGAAGATGTCGCAGCTTCCATACTGCTGCCCGCGTCCGTAACAGTAAAGTTCGCGTTGGGATGGTCTTCCATCAGGATTGATTTGATTTCCTCCATTTTCTCCGCGACCTGATTTACGTCGGACACAATCGCCGTAATCTGCGACACCGCGTTGTTGCCAAACACATATTTCAGGGCGGTAGAATAAGGAACAAAAATCGAATTGTCGGGGCTGATCCCGGAGGAAACCGACCCCATTTTGGAAAGCACCCCGACAATCTCGTACGTTTTCCCTTCGATGGAAAGGCTTTCCCCCACCGCAGAATAGGCGCTTCCGAAAATATCCTGCGCCAGCGTGTATCCGATAACCGCCACCTTATTCTTGCTGTCCTGATCGTCATCGCTGATAAAATCGCCCTGCAGCAGTTCCAGATTGCATATGCTCTGATAGTTGCTTTGCACGCCAACCGTGGTGTATTCCGTTTCCTCAGTTAAATCGCCGCCTTCCACCTTCGCGGTTGCGCTGGTATAGATGGACACGTCGGAAAGCCCGGTGACGAGGGAAGAAATCGTATCCACATCGGTGGTGGAAAGGACTACGGATTGTTTTTTCGCAAGATTTCCTCCAAAGCCGCTTCGGCTGCCGGATCGGTTCCCTGCTGTTCCGCCGGGCATTCCACCAGGCATTCCTCCCTGCATGCCGCTGGGCATATCACCTGGCATATCGCCTCCTGGGCCGAAGCTCCCCTGCATCATCTGATCGCGCATTTCCGCCTCCGTACTGACGGAGATGTTAATGGATCCGGCATTTAGGGTTTTAAACTGCTTCTGAACATCCACCTCTCCCCCATGCCCGACGGCAATTACCATGACAATGGTTGCAGAGCCGACAATGATGCCAAGCGAAGTCAGAATCACTTTAAATTTATTTTCCATTATATTGATCCAGACAAGATGCAGAATTTCCGTAAAACGCATTTTGCCGTACAAACCCGTATCCTGCGTCATTTTGCGCTCACCGTACTTTCCGCCAGCACGGTATCTCCTTCTGCCAGGCCGCTGGTAACCTCTACATTCGTTCCGTTGGAAAATCCGGTCTTTACGTTTTTTTCCGTAGTGCTGCCGTCTTGGTTTTTCACAAGAACGGTAGAAACGCCGTTATCAAAACGGATTGCCTTATTGTTTACATACAGCACGTTCTTCACCCGCTTCTGAATGATGGTTGCTTCCCCGCTCATTCCGGTATAAACGGTGCCAACGTCGTTGTCGGTTCCGGTCATTTTTACAACCACCGTATAGGTTACGGAAGAGGAGCCGCTGCGGGCGGGTTCCGCCGTAATGCTTTCCACCATCGCGTCAAAGGACTGGTTGTCATAGGCGGAAAGGGTAATGGAAGCTTCCTGCCCGATGCTGATACCGGTAATGTCATCTTCGGAAATCGAGACGGAAAGCGACACGGAATCCGGCTTGGAAATCTCCATAATGGCCGTCGAGGCCGGCACGGTGTCGCCCGCCTTGTACGAAACGGTCGCCACAATCCCGTCGCATGGGCTGGTAATTACACCGTTCCCGTCCAGGGCATTGTTGATTTCATCCAATTCCCTTTGCAGCTTGTCACAGTTTTCCTGCTGTTCGCTTACTGCCAGAGCCAACTGATTCACCGTAAGGTTATACGTATCGTCAGCGTACGCTGCGGTATTCAAGTCCTTTTCCTCGGTTGTTTTCGCTTCGTTCGAGGTAATCTGCGCAGTCTTCTTCGCCTTTGAAAGGGCATATTCGTCCGATTTAACGCTTTGCTGAAGCGACGTTACCTTTGCGTCAAGATCCGTTCCCGCAACGGGATATTTGTCCGAATAAGTTTCTTTAAAATCATTGTAAGCCTTCGAATAGTTCGTATATTCCGCCTCAGCCTGGTCAAGCTTTGCCTGCAAATTCTCTTGCTGTTGGATGATATCGCCCGCTACGTTATTATAGTAAGCATCCAAGGCATCCTTTGCGGAATCATACTCGAGTTTGGCCGTATCCTCATCTTCCCCGTTCGAATCAGAGCCGTATTTTGCCGAAATATAATTTGCCCTTGCTGTTTCCACAGCGTCCTTTAGTTTCTCATATGCGCTGATAATCGCGTTATTATCCGTCTTAAAGACGGAAAGCTGATTGCTATAGCTCGTTTGGTTTGTCTTGGCGTCATCCATCCACTGCTTTAGCTTTTGAAGCTTCGCATAATCGGACGCCCACGTTTTCTGAAGCGCCTGATATTTTGCAAGCTCTTTCCGATCCTTTTCCAAATTTTCCTGTGCCACCGCAATATCGTTCTGAATGGACGCTTCTGTTAATGCCCTTGTAACCGGCGCGGTCTGCGCAAGTGCTTTGCTCGATTCATAGGTAATTTTCGCAGCGGCAAGCTTGCTTTTCTGGTCGGTTAGCGCCTGCTGAAGGGAAACCTTCGCTGTCTCAAGCTTCTGGCGTGTCTCGGAACTGTTATCGTTTACGCTGTCTAGGTTCAGTCGCAGCAGCGCGTCTCCTTTTTTTACTGTCTGTCCGGATTTTACCGATACCGAGCTGATGGTACACGCAATGGGAAAGGTAATGTTCTGCGTATCCAGCGACACGGTTCCGGATTCCGTTGTGCCAACCGTCACATCCCCTTTTGCGACGCTGTATTCACGGTAAGTCTTTGTGCTCTGGGGTGCATTGTGTTTCAATACAGCAAAAATTGCTGCAACCGAAATGGCGGACACTAATACCCCCGCCGTAACAAAAATCGTTATTTTCTTATGCAGTTGCGTAAAATTCCGGATACTTTCCAGTTTTTCTTTCATAGCAAACCTCCGATTCCATATATTCGCTAACTATTAAAGGATAATTATGGAATGTGATGGATTGCAAAAAACTGGATGAAAATTTGATGAAAAAAACGTCCGGCCTATGTCAGGCCGGACGTTCCGTCGTTTCTGTATTTCGTGTATCTGGGAAAATAAATGTGAATCTTGTTCCGCTGCCCAGCTTGCTTTCCAACCGGATTTCTCCGCTGTGGCGTTCGACAATCCATTTGACAATGGACAGACCCAAGCCGGACGAGCCTTTTGTTCCGCGTGAGCGCACCGCGTCGGCTTTGTAAAAACGATCGAAAATATACGGAAGGTCTTTGTCCGCAATTCCCATTCCCGTATCCACAATTTCAATCTCTACACAGCCCGGCCCCCGGCGGCAAGAAATACGGATTTCGCCCCCCGGAGGAGTATATTTCATACTGTTGTCCAATACCGCGCGGACAGCCTCTTTTATCAAAGCCGGGTCGGCTGTGAGGAAAACACCCGGTTCAATCTCCGATACGACAGCATGCTCCCTGCTGATCAGCTTGGTATCCTCGGTAATGCTGTCAATCAGGTTGCTCACGTTAAACCGTTCAAAGCTGATTAGCTGGGTTTGCTGGTCAGCCCGCGCCAGAAACAGCAGGCGCTCTACAAGCTGCTTCATATTTTCGGTTTCTTCTACGATTTTTTCAACAGACTCGTCCCTTACTTCCGGGTCCTCGCTGCCCCAGCGGCGCAAAAGGTTTGCATAGCCGGAAATAACCGAAAGCGGCGTGCGCAGCTCATGGGAAGCATCGGAAACAAACCGCTTCTGCTGCTCATAGGAGGCTTGAATCCGGTCCAGCATACCATTAAACGTTTCCGCCAATTCTTTCAGTTCATCGTTCGAGTGAACCGTATCAATGCGCCTACTGAGGTCTTTCGCGGAAATTGATCGCGCCGCTGCGGTCATATTGTAAATCGGCCGCATCATCTTCCGTATAAGGAGTGCCCCGCTGATGGAAATAACCAGAAGTAGAGCAGATAAGATCACTAAAAAACCCGTTGCGGAAATGTTCCCCGCAATCGAAATGCTTTCGCAGTCGACGACCGTAACAGTAGCTTTTCTGCAGGGGCGGTCTATACTCCTTACGGTATTGGCATAATTTCCCTTCCCGCCCGGCTTCTTCCCAAAGGTGAGGGTCGTACCTTCATGCTCATACCGGATTTCAATATAAACTTTGTTCGCCTTTGCAAAAGCATCAAAATCAAAATCTTGTCCTCTCCCATGCTTCAGACGTTCCTCTACCATCGAAGCGACGCTGTCCAGGTGCCGCATGTGAACCGCCCGAATCGTAATTGCCCATGAAAGGAATCCCACCGTGGCGGCAAGAAGCAGTCCGAACATTGAAGTGTAGATCGCGGTTGCCTTTAAAGCAATCGAGAATTTAATGTTTTTTCTGTCACCAGCGAATTTTTTTAACAGGTTCATTTTTTTCATTTAAGTTAATGATGTATCCTACCCCGCGGATGGTACGGATCAGCTCCACATGATAGCGGTAATCGATCTTATTGCGAAGATACCGTATGTAGACATCCACCAGATTGGTTTTCCCCTTAAAATTGTATCCCCACACCTGTTCCATCAGCCGATCGCGCGAACAGACCATGTCGTGATTTTTCAAAAGATAAAACAAAAGGTCGAACTCCCGCTTTGTTAAATAGATCGGTTCTCCGGCGTAAGAAACGGAGCGTTTCGCTACGTCAACGACCAGCTTTCCTGCCATCAGGATTTGGGGCGGTTCCGGGGGCTCCGCTTTTTTCAGCGCCAAACGCATACGAGCGAGAAGTTCTTCAATGGCAAAGGGCTTCGTCAGATAATCGTTTGCGCCGCCGTCCAGACCCGAAACCTTGTCTGCAACCGCGTCTTTCGCCGTAAGCATGATGACCGGCGTTTTTGAAGCGTTCCGAAATCTTCTTAAAACTTCCATTCCGTCCATTGATGGAAGCATAATATCCAGCAGAATAATATCAAATTTTTCTGTTAAGGCACGTTCAAGACCGCTGAAACCATCGTACTCCTTTTCCACGATGTATCCTTCGTGATTTAATTCCAATTCCAAAAAACGGACACTGTTTTTATCATCGTCTATAATAAGAACTTTTTGACCGGTCATAGCTTCGCATCCTCTCTATACGGGATTTCGTGATTCGAAAACCGGCTATATTTCTATGGAAAATTTTGCATAAAACATGGATATTTTATCCATTCATAAATTTATTATAAATTGGTGTTTGAAAAAAGTCAACGAACAACTCCCGATAAGGGTAAAACCTTGTAAAAAGCGGCAAACACAATCGTTTCCTATCCGGAAAGAACCGCTGAAATATAAAAAAGGGCCCGCGGCGGCTTCCTGCCGCAGGCACCTTTCCAC
The DNA here is from genome assembly GCF_004768785.1 of Caproiciproducens galactitolivorans. Taxonomy (GTDB): domain Bacteria; phylum Bacillota; class Clostridia; order Oscillospirales; family Acutalibacteraceae; genus Caproiciproducens; species Caproiciproducens galactitolivorans. The sequence continues at coordinate 58,596 of NZ_SRMQ01000009.1, read as the reverse complement.
TTATGTAAGAATGTTGAATCAGGCTTTAGAGCTTAATTGGGTGTTTTCTGTTGGCAGCTGATAGAAAAAGGATCGAAAGTACTAGAACAATCATGCTGAAAACGGCTACGACAATCACCACATGATACTGCCCGTTAAATCCATCAGGCGAAATATGTTTCATGAAAATCCCGGCAAAGGCCCACAGTACAGCCAGTCCGTACCCTATATTCTTTCGGTTGACCACACCGCAGACGCCTGCGACAAGTGCCAGCACCATTGCAATCGCCGTCCATGTCTGGTTGGAAAACCCGGTGAACCCTATGCTGACCAGCCACACGATGACATTAGCAATGGCGGCAACAGTCACCCATCCGAAATAAAGGCTGAACGGCAGTTTTACAAAAATCCATTCTTTCCCTGAAAATTCCTTTTTGTCAAGCCGAGACCCGATCACCGCCAAGCCGGCGAGCAGCGCAAGCAGAAGCAGGACGGAAAGGAAAATCATCCGGTAATGCCATGCAAAAAGCCACGCAACATTGGCCAAAGAAGTCGCCGCGAAAAGATATCCGATTTCCATTATGTAATCGTCCCTCGTATCTTCACTTCCGTTAAAAACGCCGAATTGGTAAAGCACAAACAGCGCCAGCAGAAAATAGATGCCCCCCCAAATCGAAAATGTGCAGGAAGCCGGGGTAAAAAGATTGGGATAGGCTTCGGATACCTCCCCCGTAGTAACTCCGTTTATTGGGAGAAGGTTTGCGAGGATATTTTGCGAGGATATTGATAATTACCAGAAAAACAAATGCGGCCGTATTCAGAATTTTTAAGGCGGCCGGCCCTTTCATGTCTGCCATGAATATCACCCCCCATAGTATATGAGAATTCATCGGATAAAATAATAAAAACAGAAAAAGATATATCGGATTTGTCATTTTGCTAAAATTTAATTGACTGATTTTGGTTGTTTATTTGGTTGAATTTGATTGACTATGACTGTATTTGAGTGTATTATAAAGTCAAAGGAGGGGATACCGTTGTTACCAGAAGAAAGATACGCCGCCATACTGAAAATGGTGGAAGAGAAAAGGGCTGTTACCGTATCGGAACTGACAGAAGCGCTTAACAGCTCCGAATCCACCATCCGCAGGGATTTGGCTGCGCTCGACAATATCGGGAAGTTAAATAAGGTCCACGGCGGTGCAACCGCAATCGACGTTTTCTATAGCACAAAGGACGACGACGTTTCTATCCGCCAGTCCCGCAATACGGAGCAGAAAAACGCCATCGGGAAATACGCGGCGTCTCTCATTCAGGAAAACGACTTTGTTTATATTGACGCGGGCACAACAACGGAAGCGCTCATTAATTATATAACGGAAAAAAACGCAGTTTACGTAACAAACGGAGCGGCCCTTGCGAAAAAACTGGCGCAGAAGGGCTGCAAGGTTTTTATCCTCGGCGGAGAGCTGAAAGTGGCAACGGACGCGGTTGTGGGCAACGAAGCGATTGCCTGCCTTCAAAAGTACAACTTTACAAAGGGTTTTTTCGGCACAAACGGAATCAGTACAAAAAGCGGCTATACCACGCCGGATGTGAGTGAAGCGTTGGTAAAAGCCGAGGCGCTTTCGAAATGTAGTGAAAAATACATTCTGGCGGACCCGAGCAAATTCAACAGCATTTCCCCTATCACTTTCGCCACCCTTGGATCGGCTGCGATCATTACAACGGTGTTAGAAGACCAGCAGTACAAAAAATATACGAATGTATTGGAGACTGATAAACCATGATTTACACGGTAACCTTCAATCCGTCCCTTGATTACATCGTGAAAGTAGATTCCTTCCGGCTGGGGGAGGTTAACCGCACCTACTCGGAAAAAATGCTTCCCGGAGGAAAGGGAATCAACGTATCCATCGTATTGAAAAACCTTGGCATCCAAAGCGTTGCCATGGGCTTTATTGCGGGCTTTACCGGGGACGAAATCCAAAAGCGCCTGAACGACTTCGGCTGTGAATCAGATTTTATTCGCCTCCAAAGCGGCTTGTCGCGAATCAACGTGAAGCTGAAATCAAACGAAGAAAGTGAAATCAACGGGCGTGGACCCCGGATTCGCGAAATGGACATAAAAAAATTGTTCGACCGGATTGACCGGATTTCAGACGGTGACGTGCTGGTCCTTGCCGGAAGCATCCCCAACACGCTTCCGGAGGATATCTACGAAAAAATCCTGGACCGCCTGAAAGGAAAAAACATTCTGGCGGTTGTGGACGCAACCCGCAACCTGCTTGTAAATGTTTTGAAATACCATCCCTTCTTAATCAAGCCAAACAACCATGAACTGGGCGAACTGTTCGGACGGAAACTGCAAAACGACGAAGACATCATCCGGTGCGCGAAAGAGCTGCAAAGCAGGGGCGCGCGGAACGTACTGGTTTCCATGGCGGGCGAAGGTGCGATTCTGGTAGAAGAAACCGGCAAGACGTATAAAAGCCCGGCGCCAAAAGGCGTTGTTCGTAACTCCGTAGGCGCGGGCGATTCCATGGTGGCCGGGTTCCTCGCCGGATATCTCGCCAACAGGGACTATCAGGAAGCTTTCCGCACAGGCATTGCCGCGGGAAGCGCAAGCGCATTTAGTGAGGATCTCGCTTCAAAAGAAGATATTCAGGCACTATTAAGGCAAATCGAAACAATTCAGAGGAGGAGTTAAAATGCGTATTACCGATTTGTTGAGCGAAAAAGGCATTGATCTGAATGCAAATCCGAAATCCAAAGCGGACGCGATCGACAGGCTTGTCGATCTGATGGATCAAAACGGAAATTTGAAGGACAAAGAAGAATACAAACGGCGCGTACTGGACAGGGAAAAAGAAGGTACGACGGGAATCGGCGAAGGCGTAGCGATCCCGCATGCGAAAACAAGCGCGGTATCGCGGGCCGGATTAAGCGCGATGGTCGTGAAAGACGGGGTCGATTATGAATCGCTCGACGGCGAACCCGCCCGCCTCCTGTTTCTGATCGCCGCGCCGCAGACAGAGGAAAACATCCATCTGGACGTGCTGGGCCGTCTGTCCGCATTGCTGACGGACGACGCTTTCCGCAAAAATCTGATTCAGGCAAAAAGCAAGGCGGAATTTCTTGAACTTATTAATGACGCGGAAACAAAAAAGCTTGCACAGGAGCAGAAGGAAGAAAAGCCCGAAGGATACCGCCTTCTCGCGGTAACCGCCTGCCCGACAGGCATCGCCCACACCTATATGGCGGCGGAGAGCCTGGAAAAAGCGGCGAAAAAGCTGGGCGTCAGCCTGAAAGTGGAAACCGACGGCTCCGGCGGAGCGGAAAATGTCCTGACCAAAGAGGAAATCGCCCAGGCGGAATGCATCATTATTGCGGCGGACCGGCAGGTCGAAATGCCCCGCTTCAACGGCAAAAAGGTTCTGCAGGTAAAGGCATCCGACGGCATCAACCGCGCCCCGGAACTGATTCAGCGCGCGCTGGACGGGAATGCACCCGTATTCCACAGCAGTCCCGACGGACAATCCGAGGAAGCGGCTCTGGAAAACGAAGGCGTTGGGCGGCAGATTTACAAGCACTTAATGAACGGCGTTTCCCACATGCTCCCGTTTGTCATCGGCGGCGGCATTTTAACCGCACTCTCCTTCCTGTTTGACAACTATGCAATCGATCCTTCCAAATTCGGAAGCAACACCCCGCTTGCCGCTTTTCTGAATACGGTCGGCGGCGCGGCGTTCGGCTTTATGCTTCCGATTCTTGCCGGGTACATTGCAATGAGCATCGGCGACCGCCCCGCGCTTGTGGCCGGTTTTGTCGGCGGCGCGCTGGCTGTTTCCGGGGGCTCTGGTTTTCTGGGCGCCCTGCTCGCGGGCTTTATCGGCGGATACCTGGCGCTCGGCCTGAAGAAGCTGTTCAGCGGCCTGCCGAAAAACCTTGAGGGGATCAAGCCCGTTCTGCTGTATCCGTTTTTCGGCGTGCTGGTGATGGGCCTGCTTATGACCTTTATCGTCAACCCACCCCTCTCCGCGTTCAATAAATGGCTGACAGACAGCCTGAACGGCATGGGCAGTGCCAGTAAGCTTCTGCTGGGCATCCTTCTTGGCGCGATGATGTCCATTGACTTCGGCGGTCCGATCAACAAGGCGGCTTACGTATTCGGCACCGCGTCCCTCGCGTCGGGCAATTTCAATATTATGGCGGCGGTTATGGTCGGCGGAATGGTTCCTCCGCTTGCGATCGCCCTTTGCACAACCTTCTTTAAAAACCGTTTTACAGCTCAGGAACGCCAGTCCGGCGTGGCTAACTATGTGATGGGCCTGTCCTTTATTACGGAAGGCGCGATTCCCTTTGCCGCCGCCGACCCCCTGCGGGTGATTCCCGCCTGTGCGATCGGCTCCGGAATTGCCGGCGGGCTTTCCATGCTTTTCGACTGCACTCTGCGCGCGCCGCATGGCGGCATCTTCGTATTCCCCGTGGTCGGCAACCCGCTGTTGTATATCGTTGCCCTTCTCGCAGGCTCCGTCGCGGGAATGCTTTTACTGGCTATTTTGAAAAAACCTGTCGATGAACAGGAATAAACCATATAAATCATGAGAAAAGGAAGCTGTAATGAAAGAATTCTGTTATGTTATTACCGACCCGGAAGGGATTCACGCAAGGCCGGCAGGAATGCTTGTGAAAGAAGCCGGAAAATTCACCTCCTCCATCAGGCTTATAAAAAACGGAAAAGCCGCGGACGCGAAACGCATTTTTTCCGTCATGAGCCTGGCCGCTAAAAAGGGCGAAACCATTCAAGTAACCGTCGACGGCCCCGACGAAGAAAACGCCGCCGCGGCAATCCGTGATTTTTTAGAAAAGAACCTTTGAAAATCTCCCTCTATTTGAGATAGTTCTCTCCCCTGGCCTTCGTATGCTACCACCATACGGAGGCTTTTCCTAAATTTGTACGGCGAATTCTTTCCTGCGCATCTTGACTCCGGCTTAAAATATGATATAATTTTGACAATACTATAGGTGAGTCGGAAAGACGAATTCTTACGGCAAACCTTGTGTACTTGAAAGAGAAATCGTACTGACTGCATGAGGGTTCGTCCCAAATGGAAAGGCGAGTGAATAGTAATGAAACCGGGGAACTGTCGTGCCCCGGTCTTGCTTTGCTGTCCCTGTGCCTTACCGGCACAGGGATTTTTTCTTTTCAGGCTTCACAAAATTTCGATAGGAAGAAGGGATGGAAATGGATTCACGAATCGCGCTTATTGGCATTGTGGTCGAAAACACCGACTCCGTCGAAAAAATCAACGCGATTCTGCACGAGTACGGAGAATACATTATCGGCAGGATGGGTGTACCCTACCATAAACGCCATATCTCCGTCATCAGCGTTGTCATGGACGCGCCCAACAACGTCATCAGCGCACTCTCCGGCAAACTGGGCATGCTGCCCCATGTCAGCACGAAAACCGTTTATTCCAAGCTGCCCGCTTCGGAAGCGCAACAGTAAGGACAACTGCCAATGAAAGAATTAATTGACAAGCTATATAAACAAAATATACTGCGTAAAGACGAGCTTTGCGCTCTGCTGGACAATCTGACGGCAAAAAGCGCCCCCTACCTTTTTGAAAAGGCAAGGAGCGTTACAAACAGGAATTTCGGCAACCGGATTTATGTACGCGGGCTGATTGAATTCACGAATTACTGCAAGAACGACTGTTTCTACTGTGGAATCCGGAAAAGCAACCGAAACGCCAAACGGTACCGCCTGACCAAGGAAGAGATCTTATCCTGCTGCGAAAACGGGTATTCCCTCGGCTTCCGCACCTTTGTTTTACAGGGCGGCGAGGACCCGTTCTATACGGATGACAAGATTGCCGACCTAGTGTTCTCCATCAAAAAAGCATACCCCGACTGCGCCGTAACTCTTTCCATCGGGGAAAAAAGCGAAGAATCCTACCGCAGATTCCGCGAAGCCGGTGCCGACCGCTACCTTTTGCGGCACGAAACGGCAAACCCGGAGCATTACGGAAAGCTGCACCCGCCGGAGCTTTCCCTTGCGAACCGCATGCGGTGCCTGGAACAGCTGAAAGGGCTCGGCTATCAGACCGGCACGGGCTTTATGGTCGACTCGCCTTACCAGACAACGGAAAACCTTGCCGAAGACCTGCTTTTTATCAAGCGATTTGACCCGCAGATGGTGGGGATCGGCCCTTTTGTCCCCCATCACGACACGCCCTTTGCCGATTTCCCGGCGGGAAAACTGGAAAGGACGCTGCATTTAATCAGCATTTTACGGCTGATGCTTCCGAACGCCCTGCTCCCCGCCACAACCGCCCTTGGCACCATTCATCCGGAAGGACGGGAAAAAGGGATTTTAGCCGGAGCAAACGTAGTCATGCCGAATCTTTCCCCGGTGGGCGTGCGGAAAAAGTACGAGCTTTACGACAACAAAATCTGTACTGGGGAGGAAGCCGCCGAGTGCCGTTTCTGCCTTCAGAACCGTATGCGGAAAATCGGATACGAAATTGTGGTGGACCGCGGCGATTACCGTCCCGCAAAAATGAACGATTAAAGGAGTTTTCACGATGTACGACTGCAAATCAAGAATCGCAACCGAATTCATCAACGACGAGGAAATACTGGACACCCTCGAATACGCGCGAAAAAACAAGAGCAACCGAGCGCTGATCGACAGCCTGCTCGAACGCGCGAAGGACTGCAAGGGCCTGACCCACCGGGAAGCCGCTGTGCTTCTTGAATGCGACCTGCCGGATGAAAACGAAAAAATGTTTCAGCTTGCAAAAGAAATCAAGTTGCGTTTTTACGGAAACCGGATCGTTCTGTTCGCGCCGTTGTACCTGTCAAACTACTGCGTCAACGGCTGCGTATACTGCCCCTACCATCATAAAAATAAGACCATTACCCGCAAAAAACTGACACAGGAGGAAATCGCCCGCGAGGTCATCGCGCTGCAGGATATGGGACACAAGCGGCTGGCGCTGGAAACCGGTGAAGACCCCGTCAACTGCCCGATCGAATACGTTCTGGAAAGCATCCACACGATTTACAACATCAAACATAAAAACGGAGCCATCCGCCGCGTAAACGTAAATATCGCCGCCACAACAGTAGAAAATTACCGCAAGCTGAAGGAAGCCGGAATCGGCACCTACATCCTGTTTCAGGAAACCTACAATAAAAAAAGCTACGAGGAGCTTCACCCAACCGGACCAAAGAGCAATTACGCCTACCATACCGAGGCAATGGACCGCGCAATGGAAGGCGGCATCGACGACGTAGGCATCGGTGTACTGTTCGGGCTAAATATGTACCGCTATGACTTCGTCGGGCTGCTGATGCACGCGGAGCACCTGGAAGCCGCCATGGGCGTTGGCCCTCACACGATCAGCGTACCGCGCATCCGGCCCGCCGACGACATTGACCCCGCCAACTTTACTAACGCCATTTCGGACGAAATCTTCGAAAAAATTGTAGCCGTCCTGCGGATTGCGGTTCCGTACACCGGCATGATCATTTCCACCCGCGAATCGCAGAAAACCCGTGAGCGCGTCCTTGATCTGGGCGTCTCCCAAATCAGCGGCGGTTCCCGCACCAGCGTCGGCGGTTACTGCGAGCCTGAGCCGGAAGAGGAAAACACCTCACAGTTCGACGTGAACGACACCCGTACGCTGGACCAAGTCGTCAACTGGCTGCTGGGACTCGGCTACATACCGAGCTTCTGCACGGCTTGCTACCGTTCCGGACGGACGGGTGACCGCTTTATGCAGCTTGTAAAATCCGGCCAGATTGCGAACTGCTGCCATCCGAACGCGCTGATGACGCTGAAAGAATATCTGGAGGATTATGCGTTGCCGGACACAAGGCAAAAGGGCGAAGCGCTGATTGCGAAAGAAGTCCAGAATATTCCGAACGAAAAAGTCCGCGCAACCGCCATGGAATATTTAACGGAACTGCACCATGGGAAACGCGATTTCCGTTTCTAAGCAGCGAAAGAAAAAGGAAAAGAGGGAAGAAAGATGAGTTTAACGGATACCCCAAGGGCAAACCGCCTGCACATTGGCATCTTCGGAAAGCGCAACAGCGGGAAATCCTCGCTGGTGAACGCGCTTACCCGGCAGGAAACCGCGCTGGTTTCGGATGTGGCCGGAACCACGGCCGACCCGGTCTTTAAGTCCATGGAAATCCACGGAATCGGGCCCTGCGTCTTTATCGACACCGCCGGCTTCGACGACGTGGGCGAGCTGGGGCAAATGCGCGTGGATAAAACCAAAAAGGTGATTGACCGAACAGATATCGCCCTTGTTGTTTTCAGCGGTCGGGACTTTTCGCAGGAAACCGCATGGGTGCATACCCTGCGCAAGCGGAAGATTCCCGTCATCTCGGTACTGAACAAATCGGACCTCCTTCCCGATTCGGGACAGCTCATTCAGGAAATTGAAAAAGCCTGCGGGTTAAAACCGGTTCTTGTCAGCGCGAAAGAAAGAACCGGAATGGAGAAAATTCGCGAGGAGCTAATTCGCCTTCTTCCTGAGGATTACGACGTAAAAAGCATTACCGGCGGCCTTGCGGAAAACGGCGACATTGTCCTGCTCGTCATGCCGCAGGACATTCAGGCCCCAAAAGGGCGGCTGATTCTTCCGCAAGTACAAACCATCCGCGACCTTCTGGACAAAAAATGTATCGTGCTAAGCGCGACGACTGACAAGCTGGACGAGTCCCTCGCCTGCCTGAAAGAACCGCCGAATCTGATCATCACCGATTCACAGGTTTTCAAGACTGTTTATGAGAAAAAGCCGAAGGAAAGCAAGCTGACCTCTTTTTCCATTCTATTCGCAAATTACAAGGGCGACCTGGATTACTATGTGGAAAGCGCCCATGCCATCGATTTCCTTTCGCAGGACTCCAGGGTACTGATTGCCGAAGCCTGCACCCACGCCCCGCTTGCGGAGGATATCGGCCGCGAAAAAATCCCCCGCATGCTGCGGAAAAGGTTCGGAGAAAAACTGACGGTGAACGTTGTGAGCGGTACGGATTTTCCGGAGGATTTAACGTATTATGACCTAGTTATCCAGTGCGGCGCCTGTATGTTTAACCGGAAATATGTGCTGTCCCGCATTGAACGCGCCCGCGCGCAGGGTGTACCCATGACAAACTACGGCGTTGCAATCGCCTATCTTTCCGGCATTCTTGACAAGATTGACTTACATTAAAAGAAGGGGAAGCCCGTTTGGGCTTCCCCTTCTTTTTCCCTGCGTTATTCTACTGTGATAACCGATACAGGGCAGCCTTCCTGCGCCTGAATGGCTTTGTCTTCCGCTTCGGGGGGAACATTCTCGTTCCAGACTTCGGCTACGCCGTCGTCGCCCATACGAAAAACTTCGGGGCAGGTCTCCGGGCAAAGCCCGCAGGAAATGCATCCGCTTCTGTCAAGTGTTGCTATCATAAACATCCCTCTTTCCGGTCAGAACTGACCAATTATCTTTTTAAGGAAAAGATTTCCTAATCCTATAGTTTGCCCCACCGCAGGAAATTATTCCACAAGGCCGATGAAAAATGTTCAAAATTCACCCAGAGCAGCCTGCTTTCACCGTTTGGTGTTCGGGCCTAAAGCAACCTTTTTCACATTATGCCCCTGATTCTGATTTTCCGCTTTCCCGGCGCGATTGGGCATATTATCCTGATCATCGGACCGTACCGTTTTTTGGTTATCCTCTCTCTTATTGTCCATAGCCCCTCCTACATCTTATGCGTCTGATTTGCTTCGGAAAGAATCCGGAATCCCATTTCCTGTATTTTGCCTTCAAGCCGGTTATATTCCACACCGGAATTGTCATAATCCACAGCTACCGTATCATTCCGATCATTGACGCTGACGGAAAGGACCCCGGGAAGGGAATCCAGCTCCTGTTTTATTTTCTTTACGTCTTTTTTACCGGACAAATTATCCAGCCGAAAATACACGCTTGCCTTCGACATACTATCACCTCAGCAATAGTATTTGACGAAACGGCGCAATTATCAGGCTTCCTCACCCGTTTTCTCATTCCGGATGCATGCAAGGATTGGTTTTAGGGCTTCGCGGTTTGTAAAGTCCGCCGGATGGTCGTAGCAGGCGAGCATGCCCTTCGCGTCCTTATCCGTGTCGGGCGCTTTTTTGAGCTTTACCTTCAACATATTCATCAGCATTTTATCGACCAAATTGCACTTACTGTAATTGAAACCGCCGCGCAGCAGAAAGAAGCGGATTTTTCCCCGTATTTCAGCAGGAAAATTGTATTTTTCTACCTTGTCGCAAATCTCGGGGCGGCAGGGGGATACTCCGACGCCGAAAACGATTATCTTCCTGTTCCCCAGTTCTTTCATATGTCTGGTAATCCGTTTTACTCCGTTAATCCCACCGGCATAAAGTCCGCCGCCGTACACGATCGTGTCATAACGAAGCAAATCTTCTACCTTTACATAATTCGCCTGCAAAAGGTCCGCGCCCGTATCCTCGGCCAGCCAGCGCGCATACCTTTCGGTATATCCTGTTTTGGATTTATAAACGACAGCTATTTTTTGCATAGCGCCCCTCCAAATCTATTTGGTCCGGCATTTCTCTAAAAAATCCCGGACGTTCCTCTCCTCTTTTTCCCGGTCGGGATTTAAACGCCCCAGCCGGTCACACAGACCCAGAAGGGCAACGTCGTCAATCGAAGTCTGGCTTTTCATTGCCGGAATGTCCGCGAACGGAAGGTCTTTGACCACGAACAGAATCTGCATGTGCCAACGCACCAGCGCGCATACTTTCTCAACAAATGTCGTGTCGTGGACAAACGGGGAAAGAAATTCATATGCCAGTTTTGCGCCGAGCTTATCGTGGTCATACGACGTAATCCTGCCCTTGCGGACTCTGGTTGTGCCCGGCTTCCCCAAATCGTGCAGCAGCGCCGCCCACATGAACACCCGCGGGTCGCTGCTTTTTTCTTTCGCCTTTGCGGCTTCGTCGATGACAAGCATGGTATGATTCCATACATTTCCCTCCGGATGGTGCTCCGGCGACTGCTGTGCGTCCTTTAAATGAAGGAGCATGGAAAACGGATGCTCCCGAAGCGCGCCTGCTTTGTCCAAACCTTTAAAATATTCGGAAGGGCAGCTGTCTTCCATCAGGTGCCGCTCCATTGCTTCAAACTGTCCCTGCTTTGATTCCATCCTATCCATCCCATCCGCCTAAAATTTATCCCGCTTTTTTATTTCGTCCTGCGCAATTACACCAATACCGTTTTAAGCGGCAAAATATAATTTTCCTTTATTATACAATACTATTATGCCAATGGACAATTCTTTTTATCAGCTTTATTGTAAAAAGAAAATGCAACCAATTTTAAAATCGATTGTGGCGCAAGGAGTAATTTTATCGACCTTGTTCCAGGCGAAGCAGCTTCTTTTTTATATCCAGCCCACCGCCGTAACCCACAAGCGAACCGTTCGCTCCGATTACACGGTGGCAGGGTATAAATATCGGAATCGGGTTCCGGTTGTTCGCCATACCCACCGCCCTGTATCCGCGGGGGCACCCTGCCATTTCCGCAATTTGCTTATAACTGCGCGTTTCGCCGTACGGAATGGACAAAAGGCATTTCCAAACTCTTTTTTGAAATTCTGTCCCTTCGGGAGAAAGTGGCAGGGAAAATTCCCTGCGTGTTCCCGCGAAATACTCCTTAAGCTGGCGGAACGCTTCCCTGTGCAATTGCGTTTCCGCAACAGTTCCCGTATCGTCCGGCAGTCCCCCGGGCAAAAGGGCATCGGTGATACCGGTATCCTTACAGCCAATCCCGATGTTCCCAATATCCATATCATAGAAAAACCACTTTTTCATTCCTTGCCCTTTCCTTCCTCCGGTAAAACCTGCTGAACACGGCTAACCTGACCGCCCTCCGCCAGCATAACCTTTATCCCATGCGGATGGCTGGGGCAGCGGGTAAGAATCCGCTTTACATGCCCGCGCGTCAGCCTGCCCGTCGGCTGATCTTTTTTCAGCACAATATCCACCAGCGCAAGATTTCGCTCTCCATTTTCCGTCCATAAGTCACCTGTTTTCCCGTGGTTCCAGCCGCTTTTCATAAATTTCCGTATAGATCAGCTTTCCACCGATACGTTCCGATTTCATCAGGCTGATTTTCCGCACCTGCTCCGTCAAGGGAGAAATCCGTCCCTCAAAATCGCGGATGGAAAAGCCGGAAGGGAAAACCACTTCCCGTCCAAGAGTGAGGTGCGGTTTGAACTCCCGGTTTTCAATGGAATATCCCGCAAACCGCAGAGCGGAGCAAAGCTGGCTGTGCACAGAAAGCAAAGTGTCGTTCTTTTCCACGCCGGCCCAACAGATATCGCCGCCATTCCGACGGAAGCACCCAAGCCCACCGACCGTCAGCACAAAGGGCTCTGCGGAAACCTTGTCCATTGCCTGCCTTACTTTCTCCACATTGTCCGTTTCCCCGATAAAGGCAAGCGTAAGATGCAGATTCTCCCGGCGGGAAAAGTTCCCGCCGGCGCCGTATTCCTTCAGCTTCTGTATCCACCCGGTAAGACGGTCTTTCACCGGTTCACTAAAATTTACAGCGATAAAAAGGCGCATGCCGTTCACCTGATTCCCCTTGCAATATTCGTAATTTGCGCATCGGTGTTCTCCTCAATAAAACCGATCACATGGTCAAGAATACTGTCCGCCTGGGAAACCGTACCGGCAACACAGGCAACCCCGATGACAGCCGTCTGATGCACGTCCTGCAAACCCGTTTCCGCGGCGGATACCGGAAAACGGTTCCGCACTTTATTAAGAATACTTTTTACCACCATGCGCTTCTCTTTGAGGGAACGAACCCATGGCGCGTACAGCGTTATTTCCGCCGCACCGATAATCATGCCCGCCGCCCCCTGTTCTGTCTTTGTTGCCAATATTATAGCAAAACAATTTTCCCCTGTAAAATCAAAAAATGGTTTGCAAAGGATCCGCAAACGCTCCGAACCGTGCCATTCCAATACCGTACAGAATATGGATATGCGGGCAGCTCCCCTGGAATCAGAATGTGGGCATGATCCGTTCCTAAAAACAGAATCCCCAAAACGCTGGCATCGCTGTGTTTGAACAGCCAACGTTTCGGGGGTATTTTTAAGGGATTATTGATAGGACAGGAAAATCGTCAAGCCGCGGTTATCCTTGTCAGTCAGATATTTCAAATTATTGGTATTGATCTTGCTGCCGGTACTGTTCGTATTTGCATCCAATACCCAATTCTGGATTTTATACGGCGAAACAGTTACCAGCTTCGCAAGGGTCTGGTCATAATCGACGCTGTCATCCACATAGAAGGAAACCGAAGCGCTCTTGCTCTGAATGGCGGAAGTGAAAGCGGCTATGGCAGCATTGTCGTCCGCACTATCCAGATTGCCGACCTTAATGCCCTTTACCTTAAAGTAGTTATCCGCCGTTGCGGTACAGACCGGAACCGTCAGGTTGCACTCCGCCGCCTTGCCGGTAATCTTGCCCTCAATCTGGGCATCGGTCAAGGTAGAAGCGCTCGGGAAAATCGTATGCGTCTTGGTAACCACCGCGTCGTTAATATTAAAGTAATTGTAAACCAGGGTGCTGCTGTCGCTCCATGTAATATCCAGATGATACCAGTTGCCGTTGATTTTGATAACATTCCACATATGGTTTACATTGTTGCTCTGCCCGGTCAAAAGCATGCACTGCAGGCCGGCATAGCTGCAAAGAAGCTGCATGGCTCTGGAGTATCCTTCGCATACGGCCTTGCCGTCAATCAGCACGCCATAGGCGGAAAACGCCTGCCAGATATTGTTATTGGTAACCGCGTCGTTATTGTATGTGCAATGGTCCGCAATATACTTAAAGAGGTACAGTTCGCGGTCAAACTCGTTCAACCCCGAGGGCATGCCCTTTATAATCTCGCTGATTTTCTGGTTCATTTTCTGAATCATGGTGTTGCACGTTGACTGCGGCGCAACCGAATATAGCTGGATATAGGTGCCGCCGCTGCCGTAAGAGTAGGAATACGCGTTTGCGAGCCAGAAAATCTGCGGGTTATCGTTCAGGAACGCCAACAGGATGATACGAAGCTGGGCTTCGGAAAGCTGCGTTCCGGAAACAAAGATTTTCTGCGTGGGGTAGTATCCCTCGGCGGTGGCCTTCACCGCGATTTTATAAACGCTCTGGAAAATCTGTTTATAAACATTCCGACTGGCAATGTCGGGAAGATAGTTATAGCCTTCCCGCTGGTCAATGTGTGTGTAGCCGCTCTGCGCCTGCGCCACGGTGCGGATAACGTTCAGGTGCGTACTGTTCTGCGCGGCAGAATCCTCTTTGATTTTTTTAATGGAAGAATTCCCGAAAACCTCTTTGGAAGACGCTTTAACAGCCGCCTTCTGCACAGCCTCCGGAGCTTTCGAAGCAACGGAACTTTTGGAATTTACAACCGAAGCAGCAGCTTGAGAAGACACCTCACTACCCAGCGCCGAATTGATATTAATATTTTGTATTTGCCCACAGCCGGACAGCGGCAGCGTCATCATTGCGGCAGCTAAAACACCCGCAACTACGGAGCGGATTCGTTTCTGGCTGATAAATTTCATTTTCCATTTCCTCCCGGTTGTTTTATGCGCACACATTATACCATGAAAATGTGAGTGTTGTGTGAAAATTTATAAAATAGTTAAAAAATTATTTTTTCACAACAGGGAAACAAGATTCGATTATGACAAAAACCCGCAATTTGCTTGCGGGCTCTATCTGTAAATTTAGATGCTAAAACTTAATTGTTTTCCGGGAAGAATTTCCGCGCGTCTCCGCTTTGAATTTCGCTTCAACCTTTACGCTTGTGGAAGCAATCGGTTTATTCTTCTTATAAACGGTAAAAACAATGTCGGACTTTCCGGCCTTCAGCGCGGTTAACTGGAAGGTCTTGTTGCTTATCTTTGTAACCTTAACGACCTTGCCGTTGTTGGAAGCCGCACGGACATAGACATTGGAGCCAACCAGATTCGCGCCGATTGTATAAGTGCTTCTGGGCGCGAACACCAAGCTCCTCGTATCCAAGGTAAGCGTACCATTGCCAATGGATTTAAAGGGGATTTTATTTTTCTCTGCATAAGTCTGGATGTAAGAATCTGTGTAGCCGTTGATCGTCAGACCACTACAGCCGTCGAACGCATATTTTCCCACCGATTTTACCGAGCTTGAAATGGTAATGTCCTTTAATTCCGTGCAGTCGCTGAACGCATAATTTCCAATGGAAGTTACGTCGTCGGGAATGGTAATCTGCATAAGGCTTTCGCACTCGCTGAATGTATGGACGCCGATGCTTGTCAGCTTATTGGAAAGCGTTACTTTTTTTAAGTCCCTACATTGGTCAAACGCATAAATCCCGATCGACTCAACGCTGTCGGGAATTACGATTTTCTTTAAGGAAGAGCATTCCTGAAAGGCATATTTCCCAATAGAAGTAACTGTGTTCGGAATTTTGACGGCGGTCATTTCCGTATGTTCCTTAAAAGCATAGTCGCCAATCGCAGTAACCGTATTGGGGATGGTGACCGTCGGCGCTGAACCATTGTATTTGGTAAGCACGCCGCGGACGATGGTGAAATCCGATTTTGCAGCCGAAGCAACCGCTGTGCCGCTATACTGCACAACTCCCGTCAGAATAGTCATAAGAAGAAAAAGGGACAGCACCTTTTTCATCCGTAATCGAATCAATTTTACTCCTCCTTCTATTTCCATAGAATAATATCCGTAAAGAATTGGTAATTTTTATTATACGCCGTTTATTCTGTTTTTTCAATATTAAAAAGTGCCGTCAAAACGCTGACAGCACTTTCAATTGGGAGGGGTATGAAAAAAAGTTATATATTAAATCCTTGAAAAGGAAGTTTTTTGGTCTGCCGGCCTATGGTTCGGTATTCCGTCCTGGGCCATAGGCTGATAGCAGTAATTTATTTCAGTATTTCGGTTATCCCCTTGGATTGATTTTAGTATACAAAGGAATTATGATATTAAAATGAAGATATTATAAAGGTAATAAGAAAAATGTGTTACGAAATTAAAAATGCGAATTTCCCATTAACCAGCGGTTGAAAAGCCTGAATGA
This sequence comes from Caproiciproducens galactitolivorans, assembly GCF_004768785.1. GTDB lineage: Bacteria > Bacillota > Clostridia > Oscillospirales > Acutalibacteraceae > Caproiciproducens > Caproiciproducens galactitolivorans. The sequence continues at coordinate 42,445 of NZ_SRMQ01000009.1, read as the reverse complement.
TTCTCATGGTCATTCAGGCTTTTTCGGCATAAGCTTATTTTATTTTATTGGATTTGTCCGGTCGTCATAGGCCGGGAAATGAGGCTCACGGAGAGTCCCTCCTTTCTGATTCTCGCCTCCCCTACAGAAAAACAGGAAACGGTTCAGATTCAACCTCGATTGCCTCCCCCCTTTCTATGGTTTCAAGTTTTATCGCTTCTTTAACGCATTGGCCAACAGAAACCAGCTCGCATGCGGAATCCATTGCTCCGCCCAGCGCCAGTTATCATCTATTTCATCTGTCGGCTTACGGATAAAGGCGATTCCTTCCTCGTCGTGCAAAGCACTGGTAATACCGTTGCAAATGCCGCCCGGGCAGTTCATAAAATCGTAGCGTCCTTTAAAGAAATACTGTATATTGTTGCGGCCGTAGCCTTCAATCATACAAGCGTCAAACGGATTGCACCCCATAATCCAGTTCAGCTGATCCTGCGCAAAGCGCAGCAAATCCTCTTGAAGCTGCCGGTCGGAAGTACGTTCCGCAACGGCGCGGGCTGCGCTGGAAAGGGAAGCCAGCCTTGCGTTGTCGCCCTGCCACCACGGCTTTGCCGAGGATTCATGGCAGTAGAAAAAACGATTAACAATCCTCCCGTCGGCGTCACGGTGCTGATACCGGGGATAGCCGAACGGGTTCACACACTGGGAGGCCATGTGCAGGCACCAGCGCATCGCCTTTTCAGCAGATGCCTCCGCCCGCACTTTCTCTCGCGCATCCGGTTCAATTTCCGCAAAGGCAAGAAGCGCAAGTACCGGCATTCCCTCATCGGTAGCCGAATAAAACGGCTCTCCGGGCAGGACCTCAAACCATGCCAAAGCATCCCCAAGGGGGAGCATGCGGTTCATAATGCGACCGGCCATTTCCTCCGCCCGGACAAGATACGCATATTCGCGTGTTGCCTTATACAACTCCGTCGCGGCAAACAGCGCGCAGTATTCGTCAATCAAATTCCATTGGCCATCATTTGTATAACGTTCGTTATTATGGTACAGGGTGTCCCATGCGCGTTTCGCCGCGGCAATATACTGACCCTGTGTAAAATCCGTACCGGGGTAATAATGGCGGGACGCCGCCGCCAACGCCGCAATACACATTCCCCCTCCTGAACGGAAGCTGACTTCGTAATTTTCATCGCCTATGGTTTCTTCGTCCGCGGTTTCCGCTTTTTCTGAAAACTGATTGCTGGAGTGATGGTATTCGAATCCGATCCCGCGGTTTCCATGCACGCATCCGAATGAATCGCTACGCAGGATTGCGGTAAAAAACGACCCCGACGGCGCCTGCATGCGCATAATAAAATCCGCACCGAAAGTGCCTTCATCCAGCATACGCCGCTCCAGTATGGAATAATTCTTATTTCCGGACTTCATCAACAAATCTGCCGCCTGTAAGAAAACATAGGCGCTCCACCCCAACTGCTGGGGATTGTGGGTCGTGCTGTGGGATAAGTGCGACATTCGGATACCGCAATCGCCGGTCGCGTCGAACCAACCTCCGTGAACGTCCCACACCCCCTCGCGCTCTCCATAAAAAGGCAGGCAGCGATCCTCCTCCAGCCATTCGCCGGTTGAGCGCTGCGCTTTAAAATAATACGTCACTGCATTCAGCATGCGCATGCTGTGCTGGCACACCGCAATTTCAAACGGGAAGGATCGAACCTTCCCGCGGTTCGTTTCCAATTCAACAACATATGTTCCCGGCTTTTGAACTGGGGAAAAATCCATCGTCCAGTAGCTGCCTGTATTCCAGCGTCCTACCGGGCCCGCATACAGCGCGGTTCCGGAAAAAACCGTTTCGCCGCTGCTTTCATCCACCAGCGAAAAGCGTTCCGCGCCGTCACCTTCCTTTCCCTGATATACCGCTTTTTTATAGTCCGCCGTTTCATAACCGAGATGATTCGTCAGTATTTTCATTGAATTACCCTTTCCAAATAAAATTTCCGGCGCACTTTGGAAGGGGAAACCGCTGTGCCGCAAAAGGGCGGAATCCTCCCCTTTCCCCACCGCCTTGCCGGACTATGCCGGAGACCGGTTCCCACAGCCGGAATTCCGATATTCAAGCGGTGTGCAATGTACAAATTTTTTAAAAGTCTTTGAAAAATGCGTTACATCATTAAACGCTAAATAGTCGCCGATTTCATGTACTTTCAGGGAAGGGTCGCAAAGAAGCTCCTTCGCTTTTTCAATCCGCATCTGATTCAACAGGTCATTAAAGCTCTGATGCGTATATTTATTCAGCAGCTTGCTTAGATGCCACTGACTTACATAAGCTTTATCTGCAACGTCGGTCAGCTTTATTTTTTCCGTATAATGTTCTTTCATATACTGGAGCGCCGCGCTCACAACCATATTGCCGGATTCTCCGTCCGAATCCACCGGGGAAAAATCCATTTTTACAACGGAATCCGAATACAACTGATCCAGCCTCGCCGTCATCACTTCCAGCGTTTCGTTAATTTCATCCATTTGCGAGGGCTTCAGTAAAAAGCGGGTGACCCCCAGTTGAATTGCCTTTTGCGCGTATTCGAAATCACGATATCCGGTTAGCACCGCAATCTGCATATTGGGGAATTCGCTTTTTACCCCGGCAAGCATTGTCAATCCATCTATATGCGCCATGCGGATATCCGTAAACAGGATATCCGGCTTGAATTTCCGGATTTTCTGCGCGCCCGTGGTTGCGTCGTCCGCAGTTGCAACCACTCTGCACCCGTATTTTTTCCAGTTTACGACTTTTTTCAGTCCTTCCACGATAACCAATTCATCATCCACGAGAATTACGTCATACAAATCCATAACCTCCCGTTCTGTAAAAACCTAAAGGCTACTATGTCCGTGCGCATACGGGCAGAGGAAGAAAAGATGTATTTTTAAAGCTGTTTCCGCTATAAATCAGCCTTTCACAGCACCTATCGTCATTCCCTTTATAATGTTTTTCTGTAGCAAGATGTAAATAATCAAAACCGGAATAACAACCAAAATGACCGAAGCATTCATAAATCCATAGTTTGTTCCAGCCTGGGACGTAATCTGGCTGAGCAGGAGCGTGATCGTGCGGGTTCCGGGGCGATCCAAAAAGAACATCTGCGTAAACAGGTCGTTATAAGACCAGAGGAACGTAAAGATGGAAACCGTAGCGAAGGATGGCTTTGCAACCGGCAAAATAATCTTCGTGAAAATCTGAACCACATTGCAGCCTTCCAGAAAAGCCGACTCTTCCAATTCAATGGGAAGCCCTTGAATATATCCGCGCAGTACAATAATGGCAAAGGAAAGGTTCCCGGCAACCTGTGGAAGGATTACGCTCAGCAGGGAAATCAGATTGTTGTCATTATTAACGATTCCCCACCGGTATTCCATACGGAATACCGGAATAATGGTAGCGAAAACAGGGAACATCATGCTGGCAACAATCAGGCTTTCCAGTATTTTTTTGCCCCGGAACTGGTAGCGGGCAAGCGCAAAGGCGCTGAGGCCGGCCAGAATAATCACCAGTATGGTTACCGCTATGGAAATCAGCAGGCTGTTCAGATAGGCGCTTCCAATATCAATGCGCTCAAAAGCCGTTTGAAAGTTTTGCATCGTGAACCTTTTCCCAACCGGTAGGGTAAACGAGCTTTGCTGAATATAGGCATTTTTCTTGAATGAGTTCATTATAACCCAGATAAAGGGGTAAATTGTGGTCAGCGACCACACGATCAGTACCAGATAAACAATGATCTTACTGACGCTGACCGGGCTTTTCCGTTTCGACAGAGCAGTCATTGGTTCCTTCCTTTCAATACTCTTTCTCTTTAAATATGCGGCTTGCGGCCTGAGAAAGGACAACTCCCAGAACCACAATTGCGATCGCAATTGTTGAACTGTAGTCTACGTCCCCCAGTTTCCATGCCTGCTGGTACATATATGTGCCGGTCAGCCATGTGGTATCCATCGGCATTCCGGAAGGGAACATGACCCATGGCAGATCAAAGACTTTCAGCGCACCGGTAATGGCTAAAACCAGGCAGGTACAAAGCGTATTGCGAAGCAAAGGCAGAGTGATGCAACCTATGCGCTGCATTTTGGTCGCACCGTCGATTTCAGCCGCTTCGTACAGCTCCTGTGAAATATTATTCAAGCCCGTCGCGAGAATCACGAAATAGAAACCCACGTACTGCCAGCAAACCGGAATGAACATGGTGGCAAGCGCGTGCGATTTATCCTTCCAATCAATCGGAAGGTCGGCCTGCTGAAGGTGAATGGCCTGCAAAAGCTGATTGATCATACCACCGTCATACAGAAAGACCAGATTGAACATCAGGCCGAGCGCGGAGGCGGAGATAACGATCGGGAAAAAAAACGCCGTACGGAAAAACTGGGTGCCAAAGCGAATGTTGTCGACTAAAAGCGCCAGCACTAGCGCGATGCCCACCTGAAAAACGATGGTCAGAAGGATCATCAAAAACGTGTTTTTCATGGCCACGCCCATAAGCGGGTCCTGAAAAAGCTTAACGTAATTTTCATACCAGGGCTGATTGACGCCGAGCGCCTTATCCCCCAACGCGGTAATATGTAAAAAGCTGTTAATAACGTTCATGACAAACGGGTAATACAAAAAAACCGCCATAAAAAGCAAGGACGGGATCAGGAATAAAAATAGTGCTCCCTTTTTTCGATATATCATTGCATTCATGTGACTGCCTCTTTTCAAAAAAGCCGGGGAGAGGCTTTCTCCCCGGCTCATCCAGTGTAATTCTTGGTAGGTCAATTATCATATCATACTGCAAATTTGCGTAACCGATTTCGTTTATTGACTCAGGAAGCCTCGGAAGAATTTGAGGTCTGCGCTTGGAAAGCTTTCTGGGCGGCAATAACATTGCCGACGGCTTTCGTAATATCCAGCTTACCGGTAACCATATTTTTTACGTCGGCAAAAAATGGAGTGCGCACGCTCTTGTTATCCATCAAATCTTCAACAGCGGCAGAAATTCCGGTAACCTTCTTGTTCATCTCATTTACCTTCTTTACCAGAGGGGATGCCGTGCTTGGAGAGATAACACCGTTCTTCAAAGCGGAAATCGAACCGGCGGCGCAGAAGGTGGAAACAACATCGTCCTGCGTCATATGAGAAACGAAATCCACGCAGGCGTCGCGCTTTTCAGGGTTGTTCCAAGCCTTGGTGGTAATAAAGTAACCCATGGAAATGCCCCCGATGTAATCTGTGGAAGCTCTTGTGGAACCCTTTACCGGCGGGAAAACAACATCAATATTCTCGATATCCGGCTTCCCGTCTCCGTCCATATCCTCTTTCATATTTTCCTCAAACCAGCCGACTTTCCAGGAACCGTCAATCATGAAGGCCGCCTTATTTTTTGCCATCAGGTTGTTGGTGTCCGCATCGGTTGTGGAATTGGTATTCTTGGGGAAATAGCCTTTTTCAAACAATTCCTTTAAGTCATTTAAACCGTTAATCCACGCCTTACCGGCATCATCTGTGATGGATTGTGGCATGGTGTTAAAGGTTGTCGGGCTCATATAATTGTAGGCTAAAAATTCGAACCAGTAATTCGGAACTTCCGCAAGAGAGGCTGCAATCGGCGTATAGCCCTTATTTTTAATGATTTCGCAGTCCTTTAAGAACTGGTCGTATGTATAGCCCACCATTGGAACCGTAATTCCGCAATCCTTCAGAACCTTGGTATTTACAAACATGGATTCCCAGTAACCGTTCACAGGTATGCTGTAATTCTTGCCATCCACAGGAGAAGCGCCCAGCATATCTTCCCTCATATTTTTCGCATAATCGGGATATTGTTTGCGGATTTCGTCGATTGAGACGACCTTTTTGTTTTTTACCAGCTTATTGGAATCCGCTCCGTTAAAGAAAAAGAGGACGTCAGGTTCGGAACCGACTTCAAAGCTGTTCATTACCTTGACCTTCCAGTCCTCGTTGCCGGTACCGGAAGAGTCCCTGATCGTATTGCCGGTTTTCTGTTCCCAGGCTTTTACCGCCGCTTCATAGTTTTTCCTGTTGCCGTCGTCTCCGCCGTAGGAAGTAACTACGTCGAGTGAAACCTTTTTCCCGGCAGCCGCAGCGGACGGCGTATCGCTTTTTGATTCCGTTGCGGCAGACTTGCTGCTTCCGCACGCTGTAAATACGGACGCAGCCATTAAGACTGACAGAACCATCGCTAAAATCCTTTTCATATTTTCCTCCATACTGTATAAATATTGTATTCGTCCTCTGCTAAATATCATAACTTTTTCACAATTCTATTACAATATATGAACTTGCCATTTGTTGTATAATATTGTTCATTATATGATTTTTAGGACTTTTGCTCCGCAGGAAGTGTTATTTTTGCAACGGTATTCCCGTTTTCCGCTGTGCTGATTTCCAGATTTCCATACGAACCGTAAAGGATATGCAGCCTCTGATAAACATTGTGAATACCAAGGCTGCCGGAATGCTCAATCTGGGAATTGTAGCCGTCCGTAAGCAGCCGGGCAATTTTCTGCTTGTCGTCTTCGGTCATGATTCCCGTGTTTTCCACCTCGAGGGTAAGCTGATTTTCCACCCGGTAAACCCGGATAAAGATTTCACCGTTTCTCTGGGAATCCACCCCATGCTCCACGGCGTTTTCAAGAATCGGCTGCATCACCAGGCGGGGCACCATACAGGTTAACAGGGATTCGTCAATTTCCATTTTTACCGTCAGCCTGCTTCCAAGCCGCTGTTTAATGATATACAGATAGGAATTTACGTACTTCATTTCTTCGGAAAGCGGAATCAGGCGGCTGTTCTTGCGGCACATGGCGGCGTTAAGCATCGTTGCCAGCGCATTAATCATATTGGATATCTTCTCATTGCCGATCATGCGGGATTCCCAGTTAATCAGTTCCAACGTATTATTCAAAAAATAGGGATTGATCTGGGCCTGGAGTGCCATGATTTTTGCGTCGCGCAGCGCCAGCTCATCATTATAAATCTGTTCAAACTGCGCTTTCAGGCGGTCGGACATCCGGTTAAAATCCTTGGAAAGATGTTCAAAATCCCGGTTCGGAAAATCTTCTTCCATATGGATACCGAAATTTCCATTTCCCAGCTTTTGATACATCTCCAGAAATCTGGAAATCGGCCGGGTTACGTTCCGGGTAAAGAAGTAATAAGCCCAGCAAAGAAGGGGGAGCACCAAAAGGCACAGCAAAAACAGGAGCAACTGAAAATGCGCAAGAGACGCCATAATTTCAGAGGAATTTATTCGGATGGCATAGTTTAGCGTTCCAATATTCATCTTTTTTGAACCGGTGATAAGCGCTGGATACCGGTTCGGGGAATTTACCGCAGCCTCGTATTCAACCTTTGAAATCAGCGAACCTTTTATCTGCATGGCGCTGTCGTCAATCCAAACAGTAGAATCCGTTCCATACACAACATTCATCAGGTTGCCAAAAACATTTGCCTTATTCAACTGTAAAACAAGCGTCGCGTAAGGCGCAAACGTATAACTGTTCACCAGATTACGTACCAAATAATATTTTCCGTCCATGCTGTAAAAGCCAACCCGGTTTCCGAGCGATTTGGCAAAATCACAGATCTTTTCATGAACATCCGTATGGTATTTCTGATATTGGACAAAGGTCATCCCCGACGTCTCGTTGTACGTATAATAAAGCGTATCGGGGTCATCATCGTAGTAAAGGACGGTCATGTCGAACTGGCTGCTGTTGCCGTACTGTACTTTGAGAAAGTTTGTTACATCGGCATACAGCTCATCCGAACTGTATTTCATAATCTTCCGGTTCAAATAACGGTAATAAGCATCGGAGATATCGGGATTATATGTAGCGGCATAGGAAGCGTTCACCGACGCATCAATCTGCGCCGCACAGATTTCCGCAGAAGCGATGACACTATTTGTAATATTTTCCATCATCCGATTCCGGATCTGATCCGAGGTGTAGACGCCCGCGATCCCGATAATAACCAAAAGCGGCAGCACCCAAAAGAAAATAACCGTAAATAACACATTTGTTTTCAAAGAGCGCTTCTTTTTCCCTTCCGGATTCTTTTCCCTATTCATAATGTTCCCCTTTCCCCTTTTAACTGTATTGAAAACGATATTCCTCAGTAGTATTATATCGTATCTGCGGAGAATTGGAAATTCATTTCCAATTCTAGCGTATCCTTCGGAGCATACCCTTTCCATTAAGGTAGGCCTGTCCGATAAAGCGGCCGAAGGCTCCCTTACAATAAATTGATTGCATTCCCCGGCAATTTATTGTGGAAAATCTCTCGGAATATGCTATAATAATAAAATCAGAAAAAACACTTGTTGATCACAAAACTGAATATTGATTTCGGTTTCATTTCACATGAATCAAAAGGGAATAGAGTGAAAATCTCTAACAGCTTACTCTACCGTGAACGGGGACTGGGTTTACATAACCATTGTGCTTTTGCATGAGAAGGGTAAACTCCGGGATAATCTGAAGTCGGGAGACCTGCCGGAATCTTTGAAAAGCAACTTTTGGTAAGAAAAGGGGATTTTCATAGTTTGCAGATATGCGCGCAGGCATACCTGCTTGTTTTTATGAATTGAACTGACGCTTATGAAAAGTGTCAGTTCTTTTTATATAATGGTTTTTGCTTACTGCCATGGAAAACATTCGGCAGTTTGGAGGGGTATTTATGAGGACACTAAAAAAAATGCTGGAGGCGTTCCTCGCCGTTTCAACGGCCGCAGTACTGTTTTTCGGCTGTTCCGTCAGCTCCGTTTCCAACACGTCCGCCTTGCCCGGCGACGGCATTATAAAGGAATCGGTCTTTGAAAGCGCAAAAAAAGACGCGCGGATTCTCACGTTCCAAGGGAAAAGCGGAGAGATTTCGTATTCCTGGTTCTTTGACGGCGCATCCATTTCTTCACCCGCCGCGCAGAACCTGAAAGTCGATATTTCGGACGCTGGAAGCGATTTGGGCAGCGCGGTGGTTTCTTCAAACCGGGTGAAACTGCATTTTCATGAGCAGAATCTGATACAGGCAAAAACCTCGCTGAAAATTGATTTTCCAACATTATGGGGCGTGCAAAAGGTACGCATTTACCGGAAAACCGCAGACGCAATCCAAATGCTGCGGGAATCGCCGCTGAATAACGACAAGACTTCTTCTGTGTTGCTCCCGATGGACAGCACCATGGACGACCTGTACCTTGCCGCGGTCGATTCCTCATTCCATGAGGATGCCGCGCAGGTTGTTTCCAGCCCGTCCGATAAGACGGGCGATCCGGCTTCCGCGGCGGCCAACCAAAGCCCAGAGGGCACAGGCTCCTCCGAAGCGGAGCAAAAAGCGGCGGTATCCGGCGCGCCCGCCCAAAACAAGGGCGGCGCTTCCGGGAAAGCCAAAAGCAAAACAGGTTCCCCTTCCGGCGGGAATGCTTCTTCAAAAGCATCCGGAAAAGACCGGTATTTGACAGACCCCACTCCGCCCGGAAAGCCAAAGCCGGTTGAACCGCAGGATGTTAAGAAAAACACGAAAAAGGCATACTACTGCACGCTTTCGATCGACTGCAAAACCATTCTGAACAACATGGATCGCCTGAACAAGGAAAAGCAATCGGTCATGCCGCCCGACGGAATCATTATGAAACCGCGGAGAGTCCTTTTTTACGAAGGTGAATCGGTATTTGATATTCTGCTGCGGGAAACGAAAAAAGAATCCATCCAGATGGAATACCGGGCGACCCCGATGTACAATTCCAACTATATCGAGGGAATCCACAATCTTTATGAATTTGACTGCGGCGAGCTGAGCGGATGGATGTACAAGGTAAACGGCTGGTACCCGAATTACGGCTGCAGCCGCTATCTATTAAAAGACGGGGACGTTGTGGACTGGCGGTTTACCTGTGATTTAGGAAGGGATGTGGGCTGTGACTGGGATGTTTCAAAAAAATAGTCCGGATGCGTTTTCAAGCTATCATCCGGTCATCTTATTCCTGTATTTCTGTGTTGTACTCTTTTTCACCATGTTCTTCCTACATCCCGTCCTGCTGGCCATTTCCTTCTGCTCCGTATTTCTGTATTCCGTACAGCTTAACGGACGGAAAGCCATCCGGTTCAACATTTTCTGCATGCTTCCTGTCACGGTCATCGTATCCCTGATCAACCCGCTGTTCAGCCACGCCGGCGTGACCATCCTGTTCTATCTGAACGAGAATCCCGTCACGCTGGAATCGATTGCATTCGGCATTGTTTCCGGCGGCGCTTTCATTACGGTAATCATCGCCTTTTCCTGCTTCAACAAAATCTTGACGAGCGATAAGCTAATGTATCTGTTTGGCAGGCTGATTCCCGTTTTATCCCTGATGTTTTCCATGACCCTGCGGTTTGTGCCAAGATATAAGGCGCAAATCAAAAAAATAGCGAACGCGCAGCTCTGCATCGGAATGGACGCTTCCCACGGGAATCTTCTGCAACGCGTAAAGAACGGCATCCAGATTCTTTCAATTTTAATCACGTGGGCTTTGGAAAACGCGATTGAAACGGCGGATTCCATGAAGGCAAGAGGATTCGGGCTGAAAGGAAGAACCTCGTTTTCCGTCTTTTCGTGGAAGCGTAGGGACAAAACCCTTTTGGCCACGGAAGCCGCACTGCTCTTTGCCCTTCTTTTGGGGCTTGGGCTGGGAAAGTTTGAATCGGTTTACTTTCCGGCCATCCGTATCGCATGGCCGGAAGGCAAAAGCGCCGCGTTTTATCTTGCGTACGCCCTGTTCTGCCTGCTTCCCATCATCGTGAATAGGAGAGAAAACATTGTATGGAACAAATTAAAATCACCGGATTGAGCTTTTCCTATCCGAATACAAACGGCACGGGGCTTTCCGATATGAACCTGTCCGTGCAAAAAGGGGACTTTATCTTACTGTTCGGCCGATCGGGCTGCGGCAAAAGCACGTTTCTGAAACAGTTAAAGCCGGTCATCGCGCCGTTTGGCAAGCGCAAAGGCAGCATCGAATTCTGCGGAAGGGACATCACCAGCCTTTCCCACCGGGAGCAAAGCACCGCCATCGGCTTTGTTTCCCAGAATCCGGACAACCAGATCGTAACCGACAAGGTATGGCACGAGCTCGCGTTCGGGCTAGAAAGCCTGGGCTGCGACAGTAAAACCATCCGTTTACGGGTTGCCGAAATGGCTTCTTTTTTTGGAATACAAGACTGGTTTTATAAACCCGTTACCGAGCTGTCCGGCGGGCAGCGGCAGATTTTGAACCTTGCCTCGGTTATGGTGATGCAACCGCAGGTGCTTCTGCTGGACGAGCCCACCTCGCAGCTAGACCCGATTGCGACCGCCAATTTTGTTCAGATGCTCCGGAAAATCAACGAAGAGCTGGACGTTACCATTCTGATTTCAGAACACCATCTGGAAGAAGTCCTCCCGGTCTGCTCCCGCGTCCTTTTTATGGACGGGGGCAGGCTCGTACTGGATACAAAACCCCGCGAAATCGGAAGGGAAATGAACAGAATAAACAGCGATATGGCGGCGGCGCTCCCCGACTGTGTGAAAATCTTTACCGCGTTTTGCAGCGGCGAATCGCCGGTCAATGTGAAGGAAGCCAAACAATGGCTGGAAGCAACTGTCCGGCCCCAAGCGGAACCGGAAACGAAGCCGGAGCAAAAGCAGCCCCTTCCTGACGGCGCTCCTGCAGTCACCCTGAGCGATGTCTGGTTCCGATACGACAAAAAAGAAAGGGACATTGTAAAAGGCGTGTCGCTTCAAATCCGGCAGGGGACTGTGTACAGCATTGTCGGCGGAAACGGCGTAGGAAAATCCACCCTCCTTTCCCTGATCGGCGGAGTCTATGCGCCGTACCGGGGCAAAGTGAAGCTGTTTGGGCAGGATTTGTTTAAAATAAAGCCGGAAGAACGGTACAGGGATCTGTTCGGCTACCTCCCGCAGGAGCCACAAAACCTGTTCCGGCGCAAAACCGTCCGCCTAGATTTGGAAGAGCTCGCGGCGCGGATTTCTCCCGACCGGGAAAGTGCCGAAGCGCAGATAAAAAACGTGTCGGAATTCTTTCATCTGGAACCTTTACTGGCGCGCCACCCGTTTGATCTGAGCGGCGGCGAACAGCAATGCGCGGCAATGGCCAAGGTTATGCTGACAAACCCGCGGATTCTCCTTTTGGACGAGCCGACCAAAGGAATCGATTCGGTCTTTAAACAGAAGCTGTCCCAATGGTTGAAAGCTTTGAAAGCACAGGGCAAAACCATTGTGCTGGTCTCCCACGACCTTGATTTCTGCGCGGACTGTTCGGATGTCTGCGCGCTGATGTTTAACGGTGAGATTATCGCGGAAAATACCGTTCGACAGTTTTTTACCGGAAACCGTTTCTACACCACCCCTTTAAACCGAATTGTACGGGATATCTTTCCAAACTGTCTCACCTATGAGGAAGTGATTCCATTATGCAGAGAAAATTTGATAAGAGGCTGATTCTTTCTTCCGTCCTGATTCTGATTGCCATTCCGCTCACTATCGCATTCGGCGTGGTGTTCCTTCACGATCGGAAGTACTACTTTATCAGCATTGCCATCCTGATTTACACCATGCTGCCCTTCCTCCTTGTTTTCGAGCAACGGGGGCCGAGGGCGCGTGAAATTATCCTGGTCTGTTCCCTTTCCGCCATTGCGGTAATCGGAAGGGCAGCGTTTTTCATGCTTCCCCATTTTAAGCCGGTCGCCGCCATCGTGATCATTTCCGCCGTCTGCCTGGGGCCGGAATCCGGCTTTCTGGTCGGCGCGCTTTCGGGCTTTGTTTCCAACTTTTTTTACGGGCAGGGGCCATGGACGCCGTGGCAGATGTTCAGCTTCGGGATCATCGGCTTTTGGGCGGGGGTCCTTCACCGGAAAGGTATTTTAAAGCTTCGCAAGCTGGATCTCTGCGTTTTCGGCGGATTGTCCACTTTTCTGATTTACGGCGGGCTGATGAACTTCGACTCCGTCCTGATGTTTTCATCTACGATCAACAAGGACCTTCTCCTTGCAGCCTATCTTTCCGGCATCCCATTCGATCTGGTTCACGCCGCGTCAACCGTACTGTTCCTGTTTTTTATAGAAGAACCCATGATTGAAAAAATCACAAGGATCCGAGTAAAGTACGGCCTGATTAACGAAAGTGAACTGCTCAAAGATTCCTAGCGAACTCAATTTGCAAATCCGCGTTTCCAAAAGGGCGCATCCATATACAGAAAAAAAGGAGGACTTTTCATGAAAAGATTGTTCCGGTCTGCGGTAGGCCTTGTCCTTGCGCTTTCTTTGGCGCTTGCAAGCTTTACCGCAACCGCCGGCGTGCATCCGGCTTTGTTCAGAAGCCCGGTTTCTGATTCAGGTGTAATGGATTCGGGTAAAAAGGATTCCGGTATAACCGGTATAAAGGAATCCGGCCCCGTGCCGGAGGGGCACATCATCATTGACGTAGAAAAATTCACATTGGGACAGGGCTATCTGGTTGAGCCGGCTGTGGTTCCCTTTTACAACGGTGACAACGGCGCGGCCATCCTAACACGCCTACTGGGTGAAGGGAATTACAGGCATACGGGAGAAATCGAAAGCGGGTTTTATCTTTCCAAGATAAAAGACGGCCCGCACCCCCTGCATATTCCGAAGTACATAACAGACAACGGCGGGCCGTCTAATACGGAAAACGAGGGAAAAGGCGATCCGGACTGGCTTGGCGAGTTTGATTATGGCTTTATGTCCGGATGGATGTACTTTGTCAATAACCGCTGTATGCCGTACGGCTGTTCCGATTACCAGCCCCAGGACGGGGACGTTATCCGGTGGCAGTTTACGCTGCACGGCTATGGGAGCGACCTTGGCACCGCCTTTATGGGGGAACCCATGGTCAAGGTTGCGAATAAAGACCGGCTGACCGCTCAGCTTGCCAAAATCAACAGTTCCAAATACAAGGACAAAATTATACAAAGCGGCCGGGCGATTTACGATGCCGCGCTGAAAACCGCCGAAAACATGGAGGCCTCTCAAATGGACACCGACGCTGCGGCGGAAGCGCTGTCGGGACTCTATGCCGACTACTTCTCGAAGAAGGAGGTTTCTTCCTTTCAATCGCTGGCGCCTTCCATAAGGGTACAGAAAGTGCGGTTTGGAACCGCTTTGCACGCGCTAAAACTGCCCCCATCCCTTGCTGCAACCGTAAACGGAAAATCTGCGATCGTCGACGGCGTTTCGTGGAATTCCACGCCGGATTATTCCCCAACGACCGCCGGCACCTATTCCTTCCGGGCGGAGCTTCCGGAAAAATACGTTTTGAAAGGCACATCCGCCCCGGTTATCACCGTAAGCGTTGACGAACATCCGCTCGGGAACGGCGGCACGCCAAAAGCGCTGAAGGTATCCGCGGAGGATATGAGCCAAGATGTTTCCAAAGTGCTTTTAAAAACGGTTCCGTCCGCTTCCTTCGGCACCTTCGCCGGGGAATGGACAGTTTTGGCGCTGGCCCGCTCTGGTGCGCAGGTTCCGAAGAACTATTACAACACGTACTATCAGAATGTCGTAAACTATGTTAAGAAAAAGGAGGGAAATCTTTCCAGCAGTAAATACACCGAGTATTCCCGTGCAATTATTGGCCTTACCGCCATTGGCCGGGACCCCAGAAACGTGGGCAGCTACAACCTGATTCGTCCGCTTGCCGATTTTGACAAAGTAAAATACCAGGGCATCAACGGTCCTATTTTCGCTTTGATTGCCCTTGACACCGCCAATTACGACATGCCAGAGGCGGAGAAGGGGAAAGCACAGAATTCGCGGGAGAAAATGGTGGAATATATTCTTTCCAAAGAGATTCCCGGCGGCGGATGGGCGCTTTCCGGTTCTACTCCCGACCCAGACATCACAGCCATGGCGCTGCAGGCACTATCGAAATACAAACAGCAGTCCGACGTTGCCGAAGCCATTGAGAGAGGTCTTAACACCCTTTCCCGGCTGCAGCGGAACGACGGCGGCTACCAAAGCTGGGGCACGCTCAACGCCGAAAGCACGGCGCAGGTCATCGTCGCTTTAACTGAGCTTGGCATAGATCCAAAAAGCGATTCCCGCTTTATTAAATCGGACGGAAGCTGGCTGCTTTCCGCTCTGTCAAGATTCTATATTCCGGAAAAAGGCTTCAGCCACATACTGAACGCAAAAGCGGACGCCATGGCCACCGACCAGTGCGCATATGCCCTAGCGGCTTACAACCGGCTGGGCGGCCATTCCCTTTACGATATGACGGACGTTATCCCTTATGAAATCGAAATTTCTTCGTTTGCCGAACTGCATCCTGCCGTAAAAAACCAAACCGCCGCGTACGGAACTGCACTGGAAAAGCTAAAGCTTCCGACATCGCTTACGGCTACCATCAACGGGAAAAAGGGCACAATCGCGGGAATTACCTGGACTTCCAGCCCGCAATATGACCCGAATACCGCAGGAACCTATCTCTTTACCGCAAAGCTGCCACAGGGCAATTATACGCTGTCCGGCAATGCGGAGCTACCGCAAATCACCGTAATGCTTGCGGAAAAGGGCAGTTCCGGCAATACGGTAAAAAGCCCGGGTTCATCAACCGCCCCCAAAGAAATCATTCTTCAGCCCGATGAGGCACCGGCTATAGCCGGTGAAAAAGCAACGATTACCACCACCGTTCAGGCGGATATCGCCGCTATTCTTGCGTCCGCAACAGCGGAAAAGCCAGAGGGAATAAAAATCGCCCTGCCGGCTGCATCCATTCTGGAACAGTTGAAAAACGACGGGATAAAAGCGGCAGCCCTAACGGTACTGGCACCAGAAGCCGTCGCGAACAACACCAATCCAAACGCAAAGCTGGAAATCACCCTAAGTCAAGCCGTTTTACAGGCGGCAAAGAACGGGCAGAAGGACCTTACGGTTTCCGTTGTGAATTCGGAAACCGGCAGGGAAGCCTACACCTGGATCTTTTCCGGCGCAGGCTTAAAGAATTCCATCGCTCCCGTCAATGATGTGAACCTTTCCCTGCATACCGTCCCGGCTGCGAACGACGCCGCTGTCCGGCCGATCGTGGAAGCAAACACGCAGGACAAAAAGGCTTCCGGCGTTCTTTTGAAATTTTCCGGTAGCGGCCTGCTGCCCGGTACAGCCAGCGTGAAGGTTTACGTAGGCGATCAGGAGGGCTGCGCCGCGAACGCAAAGGTATTCCTGTATTCCCTAAACCCGACGGAAAAATCGCTTGAGCAAATGCGAAAAAGCGAATATTCGGTGGATACATTCGGGTATATAACGTTTTCTACTGCACAGTACTCTGATTACGTGCTCCTACCGAACGCCGCTACGAATCCGTATCCGGTCATTTCCGATACGGTTTTCCCGACGGGTATCCAAAGCGGAAAAACCTATACCTTCGGGATTATCGTAACCGTCGGCGCGGCCCCGGCCTTTACAATTGGTAACGCGAACGCCTTCCGAAGCTCGGTAAAGCGCAAAGGCGATAAATATTATCTCAGCGTCACCGCCATCGGCGCTCCCGGCACAATGACTGCCGTATACAGTACGCTGCCGGGCCAGAAGCCGAACCGGCTCTGTTATATCGCGGTGAAGAATAATGAGAATTTCGCCCCTGCACCAGCCCTATAAAAACACAAGGGAAATATCCGCCGCCAATTGACAGTATGCGGTTTTGTGTGGTATGATCAATTGGTGCTCCGGTTATGAAAACCTGAAGCAAAGCGTTAAGACGGAATCCGGTTCTATCAAACCGTAAGGAAAGCCATGAAGGTTTACTCTGCGAGAGTATTGACTTCATGGCTTTTCATATCCTGAAGAAGGCGAAAAAGGGATACTCCTATCCCGGTGGAGGGCTGAAAAATGCATGAACTGCCCGTAGTTCTTGATATTATCCGCGTAATGGACGAAGAAGCGGAGAAAAATAAAATTAAAAAAATTAATAAAATTTCTTTGGTCATCGGAGAGCTATCTTCCATTATTGATGAATCGGTTCAAATGTACTTCGAAGTCGCAGCCAAAGGGCATCCCTGTGAGGGCGCAGATCTGGTTTTTGAGCACAGGCCCGCCATGCTTCGCTGCCAAAGCTGCGGGAAAAAATTTCCTCACACAAGGGATTTTCAGTGTCCGGATTGCGGCGGCGATTCCATTTTGATCAAGGGAACCGGCCGGGAATTTTATATTTTATCCTTTGACGGACAGTAAATGCTGATTTATAAGGTTAATAATGATGGAAAGGTGAAGAAAAATGGAAGTTATTATCATGAAAGAATTGCTCGAAGGCAACGAAAAGCTGGCGGAAGAAAATCGGAAATATTTTAAACAGCGGCATCTCCTTGCCGTAAACCTGATGGGTGCTCCCGGCGCGGGAAAGACCACGTTGATTTCCGCCATCGCCAAAGAGCTGAAGGATATTCCCGTCGGCGTGATCGAGGGGGACATTTCCTCATCCATTGACGCAGAAAATCTGGAGAAACAGGGACTGCGTTCTTCCCAGATCAATACCTGCGGGGAATGCCATCTGGACGCGCGCGTTATTCGGGACGGTGCCGATCAAATCGACATGCACGACGGCATTGTCTTTATTGAAAACGTGGGAAACCTCATCTGCCCTGCGGAATTTGACCTTGGCGAATCTGTGCGCCTGCTAGCCGCCAGCGTGCCGGAGGGCGACGACAAGCCGTTTAAGTATGTCCCGATGTTCAGCTATGTTGACGTGGTTGCATTGACAAAATGCGACCTGAAAGAAGCGGTCGGCTTTGACAGCGACAATTTTGTAAAGGGTCTGCGAGCCGTTTCGGAAGCGCCTGTCTTTGAGGTAAGCTTGAAAAAGAACGAAAAGGCAGCCGGAATTGACACCCTTGCCCGCTTTCTGAGAGAAAAATACGAGCAGATGTAAATTCCTTTTCCACAGAAAAGCTCCCGTAAGAATCCGCTTTGCGGTCTTACGGGAGCTTTTATTTGTTCTATTCACATTTACTAGCCTGCGGCATTATTTTAAAACCGCGGCGCCGATGATTCCCGCATCGTTTCCAAGCTTGGCGCGCACGACTTTCGGCGGTTCAACCTTATCGCTGCCAAAGCAGAGGCGGCGGACACAGTCGTTAATCGGGTCAAGCAGGCGCGCACCCTCGTTGCAGACACCGCCGCCGAGAATCACATATTCCGGTCGGAAAATATTGACGAAATTTATGACTCCCTCGCTCAGGCAAGCGACATATTCCTTCACAACCTGTTTCGCTGTTTCGTCACCCTGCCTTTCCGCTTCAAACGGGATCCGCGCGTCCATCCGCTCCAGATCGCCGCCGCACAGCTTCCAGAGCAAGGAATCTGGGTTCTTTTCCGCGGCGCGCTTCGCCTGCCGTATCAACGCGCTTGCGGACGCATACACTTCCAGGCATCCACGCCGCCCACAGGTGCAGGGCTCCCCGTCCTTCACCAAAACGGTGTGGCCAAGCTCCGCGCCGGCGGAATGGCAGCCTGCAAAAATCTTCCCATCCAGTATGATGCCCCCGCCGACGCCGGTGCCGAGGGTGAGAAGCACGGCGTTTTTACAACCCTTCGCAGCTCCCGCCGCCACTTCCCCCAGCGCAGCGCAGTTCGCATCGTTGCTGAGATAGCACGGGAGAGGAATCCATTTCTGCAATTCCGCCGTTAAGGGGATATTCTCCCATTTGATATTATTCGTATAAATGACCGTTCCGGTTTCTGAATCGCAAATCCCCGGGCTTCCAATGCCAACGGACGTGCACTGTTCCAGCGAAACGCCCGCTTCCTTCATCGCGGTGAACACTGCTTTCGCCATATCCTCAACAATCTGCTGATACGGGCGTTCCGCCTGTGTCGGTACGGAATGCTTTGCCACGAGCTGAAGGTTTTCATCCACAATTCCCACCGCAATATTGGTTCCTCCAAGGTCGATACCAATCCGGTAGGATGGAGGGGCGGGAATCCATGTGTGCAGAGCCTGGAAATTTCCGCTTACCTTACAGGCTCCCAAACCGGCAGGCAAAAAGACGCTGTCGCCTTTTTGAAATTCCAGCTTGCCGTCCTTCCATTCAACCTTTCCGATCCCGTCCAGGCACAGAAGATGGTGAAAACTCTTTTCGTCCGAATCAATCGCGATAGCCGTATTGGTTTCGATTTTATCTACTGTAAAATACCGGCAGCTTGCCAGATGCTTCTCCCACTTCCGCACCGGGGCGGGCTTCAGCGCCGCCACATCGAGCGCTTTTTGTATATGCAGCGGGCGCTTGTTGCCCTGCGCATCGGTGCGGTCGTAATCGTAAACGCGGTAGGTTACATTCGAATTCTGCTGAATCTCCGCAATCAGGATTCCCGCACCGATCGCGTGGATGGTACCCGCCTCAATGAAAAAAACGTCCCCCGGATGGACTTTCACCCGGTTGAGCACCTCCAGAAGGGTTCCGTCCTCCATGTGCTTTTGAAATTCTTGCTTTGTGACTTCACGGTTCAGGCCGTAGTACAGCGCCGCTCCCGGTTCGCAGTCGACCACATACCACATTTCCGTTTTCCCCTGCTGATGTTCAACCTGCGCGGCATAGCCGTTGTCCGGGTGCACCTGAACCGAAAGGTTTTCCTTCGCGTCAATCAGTTTGATCAGAATGGGGAAATCTTCAAACGCTTCGCAGTTTTTCCCGAGCAGGGCTTTCCCCTGTTCTTCAAGATAGCGGGCGAGTGTTTTGCCCTTTTCTTTCCCTTCCGCAATCGTGCTGGGTCCGTCCGGATGGCAGGACAGCTCCCATGTTTCCGCGATGATATCCTGCTCGCTCTGCTTTCCGAATTCATTTTTCAGCCTGTTCCCACCCCAAAGGTAGTCCTTGCAGGCCGGTGTTAATTTAATCGCTTCCATTTTCTCATCAGGCCTTTCCTTCCTAGCTTGATTCCGCTTCGCCTTCCCGCCCGATCGCCGACGGGCAAAAAGACGCCAAGGGAATCCTATCCATTTCAATATTAGCACAAATCGAACGATTTTCCCAGTCCGCTCAGTCCATGAAAACGCGTTTGGGGGACATGTATGCCACTCCGGCTTTGCCGCCGGTTCCCCCCGTTTCGATCCGCACCCCAAAGTTACGGAAATAAACTTCAGGTTCATCAAATTTTAGCTCCTGAAACAGCGAATTCTCAGGTTTGTACCCAATCGACAGAATTACGCTGTCACATTCCAGTTCTCTCACTTCACCATTTACATTAACCGCGAGTGTTCCGTTGCTATAACCGGTAACTCCATAATTCTCTTAACAGGGCAGGGATTTTATCATATATGCTCAGATAATCGTCTATTAGCTGCCGAAGATGTTCATAATAAAGAAGCAGATTTGTCGGCACCGGCGAACGCGTTTAATTACCAAATTACGGTTTCTCTTGCCCGCCGAAGTGCTTTCCTATATCCTTAAACGGCATACCAATAGAATGATATTTGAAGTAAGATAATAAACAAAATACATTCTCTTCGTCATAGTAACGGTATCCATTGCGCTCCTTTTTTGTGTTTATGATATTTTGTTTTTCAAAAAAGTGCAATGCCCCGGGTGTTATTCCAAGGATCCGAGCAACATCACGAACATGATATTTCATCTTGATCAACTCAAAAGTCTGTAGTTGCTACCGACTTTTACAAAAATTATATTACTAGAAATAACCAATTTCAACTGAAAGGCCTGATTGAAAAGCATATCTATGACGTGTTGCTCCATAGCTGAGCCTATTAAAGACATGACGCTTTCGGAACTGTGCAAGGACGACCCGGACGAAAGTTGCGATATTCTTGCAGAAATGATAAACCCTGTGCGGTAGTCAATGGCAAAGACGAGAAAGCAAGATTACAGAGATTATTTCGTACCATCATCTTTATACTAATTCTCAAGATCATCAACTCAAAGTGGAACAAGTAAACCATTCCATCCAAATATTTTGCACAACAGTTTAACAACCTATTATAATCATTATCCTCCTACAGAATCACACAATAATACCCCGAAACAGATTGCTCTGCTTCAGGGTCACATTATAGTCATGCCCCTCGGCTTGCCGGGGGCATGACTATAAGCCTATGTCCATTGTTAAGTTTAGAGAATGAACGGAACCGTTTGATGTCCTTATTTACTTTTTGATAGCCTTGAATGCGGCCGCCTGAGCGGTCATGCCGCGTTCAGAAGCCAAACGTTCAATTGAGGAAGCACCAAAGAAACCATCGATCTCAGGAATGTTCTTGATAATGTAAGCGGCATCCTCAGGATCAGCGATGGGTCCACCGTGGCAGATGACCATGATATTAGGATTGACTTTACGTCCGGCGTCAATAATGCTCTTGATAAGGGGGATGCAATCATCCAAAGTCTTAGCCGTGTTTGCACCGATTGAGCCTTTGGTGGTGAGGCCCATATGAGCGACCAGAATGTCTGCTCCGGCTTCCGCCATATCAACAGCCTGCTTGGGATCAAAGACGTAGGGACAGGTGAGCATATCAAGCTCATGGGCCTTGTGAATCATGTCAACCTCAAGTCCATAACCCATGCCGGTCTCCTCCAGGTTTTGGCGGAAAACTCCGTCAATAAGGCCTACCGTGGGGAAGTTCTGCACACCGTTGAAGCCCTGTGCTTTCAGCTCTTTCAGATAGATCTCCATAACGCGGAAAGGATCGGTACCGCAGACGCCTGCCAGTACTGGAGTCTTTTTAACAATCGGCAATACCTCATGCCCCATTTCAACAACGATCTGGTTCGCGTCCCCATAAGCCATCAGCCCGGCCAGAGAACCGCGACCCGCCATGCGGTAACGACCGGAATTATAAATAATCAGCATATCGACGTTGGCTTTTTCGGAGCATTTTGCGGTAATGCCGGTGCCCGCCCCAACGCCAACCAGAATCTTACCCGCAGCGATCTGTGCCTTGAAGTCAGCAATGATTTCTTCCCTGGATTTATATAGCATGATGTTATTCCTCCCATACGATAAGTTTATTAGGTTTCTTTAAATTTTTTTAGGTTTCTTGCCTGCTGCCGATTTTTGTGCCCAGCCTGATGCTAAGCCAACCGAAGCACAAACCAACTACATTTGAAAAGGCGAGCCATAGTGCTGCCAGCATGACGTTCTTCCAATCTGCCCAACCTCCATCATGAATGACGGCAGGAAAATTTCCGGCGTAGTAACCGGCGAACAGACAGGAAAAGGCATTAAAGGATGCCAGCGACATGGAGAAGAGATTACCCTTGCAGGACAACATGATGCCGAATACGGTTACACACACAACGGCGGCAAGCACCCAGATATTTGACCCGGCGGCATCGAAAACGATTGCGGAAATTGCGGCCATCGCATACCCGAACAGCATTGGGGGTATTGCGCGCTTAAAGGCGGCGGGCTTCGCTCCTTCAGCAAAGTACCATGCCCAACCTATAAACAGTCCCCAAACGGGGAACTTGACCACCGGAATAACCATAAAGAAGCAGGAGAGACCTGCAAGAACGGCAACGGAGAAGTCGAGTTTCGTAATTTTCAAACTAATCCGCCTCCTTCATGTCTCCATCATTTCGATGAGCTTCTTAGCAGCAGCAAGGGCGAATTCCCTGTCATTAATATGACAGTCCATTTCATAGAGTTGGACGACTTGGCGGTTTAGGTTCTGCCTCAGGGCATCAAACAGCGCTTTGTCCTCCTTAGGGCCATAAAAGGGTTGTCCCTCGGCATCGATCATGGAAACGCCTTTCAAGGGGAGAAAAAGGGCAGTCTTTCCTTTGGCCATATTCAATTTTTCCGCCAGCTTCTTGCCGATCGCCTCGTTCTCCGGTACGGTCGTACGCATCAGGGTAACGGTTGGATTGTGCCGGTAGAGATTTCTTTTCCGATGCTGTTTTGGCACAGTATCCCAAGGGCCGAAGTTGACCATATCGCAGGCGCCCACCGAAACAACCTGGGGTATTCCACAGAAACCTGCAGCTTCATTGCGGTGAGGCCCAGCGTTTAAAACGCCTCCGAAAAGCTCATCGCACCACTCTGTGGTGGTCAAATCCAACACACCTTTGAAATATCCGTTTTGAATGAGCAATTCCATGGTTCGCCCACCGGTTCCGGTCGCATGAAACACCAAGACCTCATAACCTTTGGATTCAAGGTAACTTTTTGCCTGGTCAATGCAGGGGGTAGTGACGCCAAACATGGACGCCGCAATCAGCGGCTTCTGTTCGATTTTTTTTGTCAACTTATGCTCCAGCATCCCGGCCATGGCAAATACGGCATTACTGAAAATTCTGGTAGAAATCAGGTTAAGCCCCGCCACGTCAACGATAGAGGGAATAAGGATCACATCACTCGTGCCCACATATTGCTCTGTATTTCCCGAAGCCATAGTGGAGACAACAATCTTCGGCACTCCTATGGGCAGAGCACGCATTGCGGGAGTAATGATTGAAGTGCCCCCCGAACCGCCAAGAGAGATGATTCCGTCAAATTTCCCTTCATTGTAAAGGCGGGGGATGATCTTCTCCACACCAAGGGACATCGCCGCGGTGGCTCTAGCACGGTCTTTAGATGCAACGATTTCGGACAGATTTTCGCCGGCCTCAGCCGCTATTTCATTGTTGGAGACGTCTGGGGAAAACAACGGACTGAAGGTTCCTGTATGGATCGTTAATGTTTTCAATCCGATTTCCTCAAACAACTCCTTGAGGAAAAGAAATTCTTTCCCCTTGCTGTCGAATGTGCCAGCAATCGCTACTGTTTTCACCTTCCAAGTACACCTCCTTTTGATTCTGAAAATTCCGCCGCCTGCCTTTTCCCGATGTTGGATCCTTGCATCGATAAAAACTTTGACGGTGGAAACTATGATAGATTTTATCATCAGAAAAATATTAATTGTATATGTTGATTTAATATGTTCTTGTGTTTATTTAATTTTTGTTATATTTATTCAATTTTTTGTATCAACACTCGCCCGGTATGCAGTTGGTGTCATCTTTTTGTACTTCTTAAAGATTTTGGAAAATTGTATGTAGTCAGGATATCCGACCAGTTCGGCAATTTTGCTGACAGGCGTTCCTTTTTCCTTAAGAAACTCGCAAGCTTTATTCATTCTGTAACGGATTAAATACTCTGTAAAACTACAGCCTACTGTTTTTTTAAACTTAGCGCTGAGATACGGAATCGAGATATGGGTGGCTAAAGCCAACTCGCTTAAACAGATCGGCTTCCCGTAATTATTTTTAATGTAATCCTTAATAAATTCCACATAGTCGTAATCGTAAGCCTGACCGGCAAGGGCCTTGATGAGACTGTCCTCTTCTTTGGTGTTCTCCGAATATTTGAAGGATTTTGTGGTATTTATAATAGCTTTTTCCGCGGGAATACGTTCGAAGGAAGAACCGCCGATGAATCCTTGACATTCGGTATTGTCATAAATATATTTTGCATCCAAGGGAGACTTAATTGGGCCGCCATAGACCATTTTTACAACACTTGGGTTTATTCTGTCGCAGACATCGAACACTTGCTGCGCCAGCACTCTGCTCCTGTCTAAGGATTGAACCTTTTTCGCGCCCAAAATACCGCCGGCTGTGAGTCCTAAATGGACACAGATCACGTCTGCGCCCGCTTCTAACATTTGCTCTGCCTGCACTACATCGAAAACGAAGGCCAGCGTAAACATGTCCTGCTTGTGGGCAAGCTTGATGACTTCTATCTCGAGAGAGTAAGAGAGACCTTCTTCTTCCAGCGCTTCACGAAATTGCCCGTCGATGAGTCCTATAGTAGGCCAATTGTTTATTCCATCGAAACCAGCGTTCTTGATTTGTGTTATGTAATTTTCCAAATTGATATTTGGGTCGGTGGCATTGATGCCAAAAAGGATGGGAGTCTTTGGCATGAGCGGCATAAGCTCCCTGGAAGCGAAATCCATAACAACCCAATTGCTGTTCGAATAACAAAGGTAACTGGCCAACGAAGCACGGCCGGTTTGCCGAAAGCGGCCTGCACTTAGTGCGAGAATGAGGTCTGCGCCACCCAGTACGCTGCACTTAGTAGTCATGCCGCTACCTGCAGCCACCCCGATAATATGCCCATTCACCTGTATCTGTGCATTTAGTCTTTTTATGATCTCCTTCCGCTCGATTTGCATATCAGCACCTCCAGCACAATAAAGCCGCACAAAAATATTAGCTGTTTACAAAAAAATTTGTCTCTATTATAAAATTATATGTACTGTTTAATCAGATAAATATGTCATTATATATTATTTTTATGTTGTTTCTTAATCTATCTACAAAACGGTTTTTGCAAATGGGATTCGAAACATGCCGGATAAGCAAACCCTCCGTCCATTTGGCAATGCGGATTTGCTACAACAATTATGCAGAAACAATTTCACCCAATCCATATTTTGTGAATTGGGTGAAATTTGAAGATTGAAAAGAAATTTAAATTGTCCTTTAGAACACCCCGAACTGCCTTGTAGAGTCGCCGCCCAGACGGATTCCGGTTTTTACATCAAGACGGACGGACACATGGGTGAGCAACTTGTTCTTGCTGTCATACACGTCATACATAATGTAAACCGTACCATTTTTTCTGCCGGTTATTTTATAATTTCCGTTTGCCTGCTTTGTCACGCTCGCAATATTGGGATTGGTGGAATAAACTTTTACCGAAGTTCCCCGGGGTTCCGCCGCCAACCGATTTCATAATTGCCGTTGATCGGCATGGTGTAGCTGTGGTATCAAGCAGAATGGAATCGCCCATGCGCCTGTATCATAGCGAACAGCATAGTGTAAGTGAGAATGAGTGACAGTACTTTTCCGGTAATCATTTTCATACCTTGGATTCTCCTTCGTATCGGATATTATTTCAATCTTTCAGCGCATAGCAAAACCCGCATGGTTATTAGACCATGCGGGTTTTCATCTGGTGGAGGAGGATGGATTCGGACCATCGAAGCTATAAAGCAACAGATTTACAGTCTGCCCCCTTTGGCCACTCGGGAACTCCTCCATATATGGAGTTTTGTTTCCAAAACTCCTTTTAACGCTTGGAGCTGGCAGACGGACTTGAACCCCCGACCTGCTGATTACAAATCAGCTGCTCTACCAACTGAGCTACGCCAGCATTTTCACAGCGCTTATGTATAATACCACGTTCTTTACCGAATGTCAAGACTTTTTAAGAAAACATGTCACAATGTATGAAACGGGGCGCGAACATGCGGAACGCAGAGCAAATATAAAAAATTTATGGGCAAAAAAAAGCGAATGGTGAAAGCAAGAATGTGGTCTGAAGCATGATATCGCAAGGTGTTTTACATCTGTTTTGGCAAATTAAAAAACGCGCCTGCAACAGTTCTATTGGACTGTTCCCGATTGAACAGACAAAGAAATAAAAGCCCTGTCGCAGAATAGCTCAGATTTAGGCGGTCTTGCTCCGTATTTCGGACGGAGTGAGGCCGTTTTTCATGTTAATACGCTCATAATTGTAAAATTGGACATATTCAGCTACTGCCTGTTCAACTTCAGCGCAACTGGAAAACTTGGTACGGTATTTTTCGTGGCCTGCCTTTAGGAAGAGGTATATACCCGTTGGCAATCAAGCACGCCTTCCAATGTTGGCGGCTGACCAACTGTTTGATTTGATATTTTGTTAGTCCGTAGCTTTCTCGTATTTCTCGGTTCGTTTCTCCAGATGCCTTTCGACGGAATACTTCCTCGCTTAACATTTCTACTTTTGTATATTTTCTGGGCATAAAATTACCTCCTGTTGTACTTTCCATTCTACAACAGGAGGTCTCTTTTTTACTGTCCGTTTTCTGGGGGATAATCCATTTAATTTAAGGAGGTACTTTTCATCGTTTTCTTTCAGCTTCTTTTGCGAAAATTCTTCAATATTGTTAATGAGACAAAATCTCTGATGGCTTTATCCGTTATAAGCATGCGGAAAACTTTCGCCTGCCGGGACGGAAATTAGAAGAATCTATCCTGCAGCTTTCTGAGCTGGTACACCAAGGAAAAAGCATCCAAATCCACCATGTCGTAGGTGATGACTTCGCCCTTCTTGACATCCTGCCGATTGCTCTGTTGATATTGAACGTTATATCTTCCAACCAGCCGAAAAAAGCAAATGAAAAGATACCATAAAAGCGGTAGTAACCGACGATAAATCAGCACAAATCTATATTTTGACAAAAAGAAAACCCACACAAATTACTGAAATGTTCAGCATTTATGCAGGTTTTCTCTGTTTTTGTTTGGTGAACCATCGGGGATTCGAACCCCGGACACCTTGATTAAAAGTCAAGTGCTCTACCGACTGAGCTAATGATTCATAACCAACTTATATATTATACCAGTTTTCGATACTGGTGTCAACAATTAATTTGCCTGTCCGCGTACAAAGCCCGCAGACAGGCGTTTTGGCTGGGCTGGCAGGATTTGAACCTACGGAATGACGGAGTCAAAGTCCGTTGCCTTACCCCTTGGCTACAGCCCAATATGAAGCGCGGAACTCTCAGCATGTCCGCGCCAAATTTTTATATGGGGTGGAAGATGGGATTCGAACCCACGGTCTCCAGTGCCACAAACTGGCGCTTTAACCAGCTAAGCTACATCCACCATCATATGGCGCGCCAAAAGGGACTCGAACCCCTGACCTACTGCTTAGAAGGCAGTTGCTCTATCCAGCTGAGCTATTGGCGCAAAGCCATGGAGCGAGTGATGGGAATCGAACCCACACAACCAGCTTGGAAGGCTGGAGTTCTACCACTGAACTACACTCGCATTTTAGCGACGGCTATTATTTTAGCATAGTTCAGTGGCAAATGTCAATACGAAATTCAATTTTCCTTCATTTATTTTAAAACATCCAGCCGAATTGCATTTGAATCATCCACGGTCACCGATATGCCGGTAATCGCATCTGCGTAATTCTCCACAATCAGGGAGGCGATTCGATCCTCCACTTCGCGGCGGATTAAATTGCGAAGATCCCTGGCGCCGCTCTTTTTGCCGAAAGCATGTTCCGCCAGCCACCGGGTCGCCCTGTCGTCATAAACCAAACGGATACCGCGTTCTTTCAGGGAATCCACATACTCATCCAGCATGAGATGGGAAATCTTCTCATAATCATTTACATCCAGCGTGCGGAATACGATGATTTCATCCACACGGCTCAAAAATTCGGGGCGCAAAAACTCCGACAGCGCCTTCAAAGCCTTTTCACGGGTAACATCGGATTCGTTTTTGGTAAATCCGAGCGTCCCTTCCTTTTTCTCGCTTCCCGCGTTGGAAGTCATCACAATTACCGTATTCTCAAAGTTCACGGAACGACCGTGCGCGTCGGTAATATGGCCTTCATCGAGTATTTGCAGCAGAATGTTCATCACATCCGGGTGCGCTTTCTCGATTTCATCAAAGAGCAGGACGGAGTACGGGCGGCGGCGTACCTTTTCGGTAACCTGCCCGGCTTCGTCATAACCGACGTAACCCGGAGGAGAACCGATAATCCGGGAAACCGAATGCTTCTCCATGAATTCGGACATATCGAGCCGTATAAGCGTCTCTGGCGTGTCAAATAGCTCTTTGGAAAGCACTTTCACCAATTCGGTCTTTCCAATGCCTGTGGGGCCTACAAAAATAAAGGAGGCCGGCCTGCGGCGGGGGCTGATCTGCACCCTGCTGCGGCGGATCGCCGCGGCAACAGCCTTAACGGCTTCCTGCTGGCCGATAACCTTGGAATTGAGGACATCCTCAAGATCGGAAAGCTTTTTCAGCTCATTTTCCTGTATCTTACTGGCAGGAATACCCGTCCAAAGCTCAATCACCCGGGCGATATCCCTTTCCTCCACCTCTGCGCCAAGCGCTTTGGGGGCCAGTTCCTTTGTTTTTTCTTCAAGGCGGGAAATGTCCGTACGGATGACGGCCAATTTTTCGTAATCCGGCTGCACATCCTCCGCGGTCAATTCCTCTTCCTCTTCCCGCAACTTTTCCAGCTCGAAGTTCGCTGCGTCGTAATCCGCCATCGAAATATTGCGCAGGGCGGCACAGGCACAGGATTCGTCGAGAAGATCAATTGCCTTGTCGGGGAGAAAACGGTCGTTAATATATCGTTCGGAAAGGATAACCGCCTTGCGCGCAATTTGCTCCGACACGTGCACGCGGTGGTACGCTTCATAATAGGATTTGATCCCCATCAGCACGTCGACGGTCTCTTCAATGGATGGTTCGGCAATGGTTACCGGCTGGAAACGCCGTTCCAGAGCCGCGTCCTTTTCAATATATTTCCGGTACTCAACAAAAGTAGTTGCACCGATGACTTGAATTTCCCCTCTCGAAAGCGCGGGTTTCAGAATGTTGGCGGCGTTCATAGAGCCTTCCGCGTCGCCCGTACCGACAAGGTTGTGTACTTCATCGATAAAGAGGATAATATTGCCCTCGGCCTTTACCTCATCAACCAGCCCTTTAATCCGGCTTTCAAACTGACCGCGGAACTGTGTCCCGGCTACCAGAGCGGTCAAATCGAGCAGGTGGATTTCCTTCTTCATCAGCCTTGCGGGAACCATCCCGTTCGCAATCCGCAGGGCAAGGCCTTCCGCCACCGCGGTTTTACCGACGCCCGGCTCGCCGATCAGGCAGGGGTTGTTTTTTGTACGGCGGCTTAAAATCTGAATCACGCGGGAAATTTCTTTCTCGCGCCCGATGATATTGTCAATTTCGCCGGCTTTCGCTTTCGCGGTCAGATTGGTGCAGTAAGCGGTCAGGTGCTTGCGCTTTGTCTTGCGCTTGTCTTTCTTTTCCCTTTTTTCTGTTTCATTGTCCTGTACCTTTTCAGGCGTATTTCCGCCGGTGGAAAAAATATTCTGCAAGAACGGAAAAGTCGCGGCGCCCCCTGGAATGAATCCATCGCTGCTGCCATCGTCCTCGTCATTCGGGTTGGAAGCCATCAGTTCGTTCAGCTCCGATTCCATCGCTTCCATCTGCTCCTCGGTAATCCCCATTTTTTCCATCAGGTCGTTTACGGGTTTAATTCCGAGCTCTTTTGCGCATACAAGGCAAAGCCCCTGGCTTTCCCTGGAGTTTACTGTCGGCGAAATAAAAACAACCGCCGGCCTTTTGTGGCATCTCGAACACATCATAGGAATAACTCACTTCTTCTCTTTCAAAAAATATATCGATAGGTCAGTTATTTGCGGAATGCTTTTTTATCCATTACCTCGTTGAAATCAATCGCGTCCTTCGGATCGTCGGAATGAAGGATCGACTGAAAAATTTTAAAGTACTGGATAAATGCGTATATCATAAATGCGGCTGTAATCGACAGCAAGGAAACGGTAACGGTCATATTTTCCATGTGCCAGATCCCCTTCATCGCGACAATAACAGCAAAGGAAATATAAAATAGAACCGTTGCAACCTTCCCGTACCATTTGGAACCGGTGGGCCTTTTTTTCTTTTTAATCAGAAGGCACGCCGCAAACACCATTAAAATCTCTTTTACGACGAAGATTCCCAGTAACGGAATAAGAACCGGCTGTTCAATCGCCAGACAGACCGCAACCGCTCCCTGCGTCAGCTTATCGGAAAGCGGATCCAGCATCTGCCCCAATTCCGTAAACTGATTGAATTTGCGGGCAATCAGGCCATCGAACATATCCGAAAGTCCGGATAAAATTAATACGACACCTGCGGGTATCAGCTCATCGCGCATAAAATAATAGACAAATGGAATGATAAGCAGAATGCGCAAAACCGACAGCCCGTTTGGTATATTAATATTCTTATTCCTGTTTTTCATTCACATTAACCTCATTCTAAATTTCCGCCTGATACAGCAAATATACTGGATTTATCGTATCCGCATACTTGTAAATACTTGACTGGCTGATATCCTTTTCATGAATCTGCGGGAATTTCGCCGAAATAAACGGAAGCACAAAGCGTAAAAGCGCACAAAGCACCAGCACAAGCAAAACGCCCTTGCAAAGGCCGAAAACACCACCAAGCAGAGAATTTATTGCGTGGAGCACCGGAAGCCTGCACACTGTGTCAAGTGCCCGGGCCGCCATTTGCACCAGAATCTGAAGGACAATGAAAACAACAAGTATTGATATCACCTTAACAAATGTGCGGTCAAGCGGAGTTACCGCCTGCTGTTTATTCAAATACCCGCAGACCACCGCGGTAACATAATCCGACAGCGCAAAAGAGGCGGCAATTGCAAAAAAATAGCCGACCAATTCTGCCAGAGAGCGCACCAGTCCTATTCGAAAACCCGATACAACCGAGCAAAGGGCTATCATGCAAAGCAAAATATCCAATACGGCGCCCATCTTTTCCTCCAAATGCATTGTTTCAAATTAATATAGCACAAATCAGAATTAAGCACAAGGACTCATTTTGCGCTGGCGTAACGAATCTCGGATACTCCCAGAATATAGACTGAAGTTTCGTTATGCAGGGAAATCGCCCTCGCGTCACTTCCGGCGGCACAGCTTCCGGCCGGTCTACCCGTTGAGGCGGAGTAAAACCGCACTTTCCCCTGTGAAAGAGCCGCCGCAGTATCACCGTAAAGGGACACCGACACCGGATCCTGTTCAAGCGTATTGTTTGCCGTTACGCTGCCAGAAGCGTTCAGCACGACCAGTCTTCCGCTTTGGGTGTTTCCGAAAGCAGAAAGTCCCAAGGCCGTCCGGCCGCTATCCATACAATATGCCTTTAACTGCATACCTTGATAATCATAATCTGTTTTTGTACGGCTGCCAGCATCAATGACCGAAGTCAACCGGTCGCCGACAGCAGAAACGGTGTCTTTATCGCTCCATGAAATATCGAGCATCATATTTTCCGCATATGCGGCGACAGGCGTAACCGTCTTATTCTCGTTAAAGTCGAAAAGGTATACCGCGGAGTTCATCCCGCCGTCCTTGGTGCCCACGGCGGCAACCGCGGCTTTCGTCCCGTCGTAGTTCAGCGCAACGGCGGCCGGGTAATAATCGGAAAACCAATAGCGGAACATTGCCTTGTTTTTTGTATTGTAGGCCGTCAAGCAGCCTAGGTAGCCGTCCGCTTCCGTAACCAACGCGTAGCGCCCATTTCCCGCAAGCGCCCCCGCCAGAATATTCTTCTGTGCCGTACTTTTCACAAGTGTGCCGCTCTGGCTTTCCAGCTGATATCCCTTTCCGCCGAGATTATAAATTAAAATACGGTTCCCGCTCACCTTCATCACGGGCTGTGAATAACTGTGCTGCCGGCTGCTGACTGCTTTCGCCGTGGAATTCAGCACAGTCAGCGCGGTATCGCTGAGAACATAGATTTCCTTGTTTACAGATTTAAAATTCCCAACGGCAACAGAATTGCCCACGATTTTCGACGGAAACCCGTCCCCGATGCCCATACCGACAACGCTGTCGTGCACCCAGTCCAGCACATTTTCAGGGGTCAGATTACTTCGGTTAAACCAAACGAGCATCGAAACTACGCAAAGAATCAGGATGACAATGATTTTATAGACCCAGCGCGGAATACGGGGCTCCCGGTGGCTGCGCCGGTTCCTTTTCCGCCTTTCTTTCTGAGGAAGATGTTTGGATGTGTCTATCTCAACTGTATCGTAACGCCGTCCCGCGTCGCCCATGCTCACTTCACATCCTCATAATAAACATGATTTAAATACAGGCCGCAGGGCGGCGCGGTCGGCCCGGCTGCTTTGCGGTCTTTGGCTTCGATAATCCGGGGGATATCCTCCGGCTGAAGCTTGCCCTGCGCCACACGCAGAAGGGTTCCCACCATTATACGGACCATATTGTAAAGAAAACCGTCGGCAGCTACCGTAAAGGTAACCATGTCGCCTTCCCGCGCACACTCCGCTTTCGTAATCGTACGGACAAAATTCCCGCGTTCACGCGCGTCCATTGTGCAGAACGAGCTGAAATCATGCGCCCCCAAAAAGTGGGCAGCGGCTTTGTTAAGCTTGTCCAAGTCAAGCGCATACCAGTAATGCAGCGCACGGTGATTCAAAAAGGGGTTGCGTACAGGATTGTTCCAGATTTGGTAAACATATTCCTTGCCGATGCAGGAATAACGCGCGTGAAAGTCGGGCGAAACCTCCCGGCAGTCCAGCACCGCGATATCCTCGGGAAGGAAATGGTTCAGCGCGCCCAAAAGCCGCGCGCAGGGAATGGTATGCTCTGTTTTAAGGCTGACGCAGTATTCCCGGGCATGCACGAACGAATCCGTACGGCTGCAGCCCTTAATATCCGGTTTTTCATGAAGCACCCGGACAAGGGCTTCCTGAAATACCTGCTGAACGGAAACGGCGTTCTGCTGGATCTGCCAGCCGTGATAGCCCGAGCCGTCGTAACAAATGGTCAGCAGAAGGTTCCGCATAACACCGCTCCTCTCTGAAATTTTGTCCAGGACGCCATTCTACCGAAAAAACTGTTCCAGTATTTGAACAGATCTTAAATAAACCATAAATTAATGCAGAACCGCCGGAAAATACAGGTTGCAGGCAACAACCGCCGCACAGACAACCATTGAAACAACAACCGCCACCGCGTCCAACGACGTTGCATGCAGCACCTTCATTTTGGTTCGGCCCTCGCCGCCGTGGTAACACCGGCATTCCATGGCCATGGCAAGGTCATATGCCCGCCGGAACGACGAAACGAAAAGCGGAATCAAAATCGGGATGAGCGCCCGGATGCGCTGCATGAGCCCGCCGCTTTCCATGTCGGCGCCCCTTGCCTTCTGCGCACTCATGATTTTATCGGTTTCTTCCAGAAGGGTGGGTACAAAGCGCAGCGCAATCGTCATCATCATGGCGATTTCATGCACCTTGACGTGCAGCAACTTCAGCGGCTTCATAATCCGCTCCAGCGCGTCGGTTAGCTCGGTCGGGGACGTGGTAAACGTCAGGACGGAGCTAAACAGAATCAGGCTGATGATGCGGATGGTAACAAAGACCGCGTTGGCCACCCCGCCTGAGGTAATCTGGATACCCCCCCAGCTCCACAGCACGTTTCCGCTCCCGTAAAACAGGTTCAGGACGGAAGTAAAGATCACAACGAATAAAATCGCTTTCAAGCTCTTGAAATACTGGCTGAGCGGTACGCCAGACAAGAGAAGAATACCGAGAATCAGCACCGACATCGTCAGCAGCCCTTCGAAGTTTGAAGCGACAAAAATAAATACAATATAAACAAAGGTAATAATAATTTTCACACGCGGGTCAAGGCGGTGAATAAAAGATTTTCCCGGAATATATTGACCGAGCGTAATATCCCTAATCATGGTTCCGGTTCCCCTTTCCCAAAAGCGGTATCAATTCTTTTAAAGCCTGCTCGACCGTCAGGGCGGTTCCCACCGGGTACCCCTTCGCCTTCAGTACCGCCATGATTTTTGTTATCTGCGGTACGCGAAGCCCCATTTTTTCCAGCTCCCGGTCGCACGCGAACACGTTTTCAGTTGTATCAAACATCGCCGCATGGCCGGCATTCATCACAAGCACGCGATCCGCTGTGCGGGCGATATCTTCCATGCTGTGGGATACCAGCAGGATCGTATTGTGCCGCGTTTTATGATAGGTGACAATCTGGCTTAACAGCACGTCACGGCCGCGCGGGTCAAGCCCCGCCGTGGGCTCGTCCAGAATCAGGACATCCGGGTCCATGGCAATCACGCCGGCGATCGCCACGCGGCGCTTCTCCCCGCCCGAAAGCTCAAACGGGCTTTTTTCAAGCAGTTCCTCTTTTAGCCCGACAAATTCGGCGGCCGCGCGCGCCCGTTTCAGAATTTCGTCCTTGCCCAGCCCCATGTTTCCCGGACCGAACGCAATATCCTTCAGTACGGTTTCTTCAAAGAGCTGATGCTCCGGGTACTGGAACACCATCCCCACCTTGAAACGTACGCTGCGGATTTTCTTCGGATCCTCCCAGATGTCTTTCCCGTTCAGGAGCACCGTACCGCTTGTCGGGCGCAGAAGGCCGTTCAACTGTTGAATCAAAGTGGATTTTCCCGAACCGGTATGCCCGATAACGCCGATAAACTCACCTTGCTTAATTGCGATATTTATATTTTCAACCGCAGTCTTCTGGAACGGCGTTCCCTGTCCGTAGGTATAGGTTAAATTCTTTGTTTCAATGATCGCCATAAGCTTCTCCTACTGTAGCTTTCTTTAAAAGCGGTTCCAGCGCCGCGACACATTCCTCAATCGTCAGCGGACAACCCGGCAAATCAAATCCGACCGCCTTTAAACGATAAGCCAGTTCCGTTACCTGCGGTACATCCAGCTGATGCTTTTTCAGCAGTTCCACCTGTGAAAACACCTCTTGGGGGGATCCTTCTGTGAGGATGCGGCCGCTGTCCATCACGATAACCCGGCCGGCCTGTACGGCCTCGTCCATATAATGCGTAATTAAAACAATGGTAATTCCTTTTTCCCTGTTCAGCTTGTGGAGTGTGTCTAGAACTTCCGTACGCCCGCGCGGGTCAAGCATGGCGGTAGGCTCGTCCAGCACGATGCAGTCCGGCTGCATGGCGATGATGCCCGCGATGGCAATACGCTGTTTCTGGCCGCCGGACAGCTTGTACGGCGCGTTCAGCCGGAAATCGTACATTTCCACCGCTTTCAAGGCTTCGTCCACCCTGCGGCGGATTTCCTCCG
Source organism: Caproiciproducens galactitolivorans (assembly GCF_004768785.1). Classification (GTDB taxonomy): domain Bacteria; phylum Bacillota; class Clostridia; order Oscillospirales; family Acutalibacteraceae; genus Caproiciproducens; species Caproiciproducens galactitolivorans. The sequence goes on along the minus strand of NZ_SRMQ01000009.1, from coordinate 6,742 downwards.
GAGGAATGCCCAGGTTTTCGGGCCCAAAGGCCACGTCCTCCTCAACCACGCTCGCAACAAGCTGATTGTCCGGATTCTGTAACACAAGGCCGACGCGGCGGCGGATTTCATAAAGGACACTTTCGTCCTGCGTATCCATTTTATCAACATATACCTTTCCGCCGCTCGGCAACAGCATGGCGTTAAAGGTTTTCGCGATTGTGGATTTTCCCGAACCGTTATGCCCTAAAAGCGCTACGAATTCGCCCTTGCGGATTCCCAGCGAAACGCCGCGGAGCACCTCGTGGCGCTCGGCGGCTTCCGGTTCGTCATAGCTGAAAGTGATATTTTCCGCATTGATATAATCCATTCCAAATCCTACCTGTTTCTCGTTTATCGGCTCTCCCAGATCGCGGTGCTTCCGCAGGGAAGAACCAGCCCGCTCCGGGTAACCGGCAGTCCGATTTCGTCCGACGAAATCCGGCCTCCGAATTTTTTCTGAATCAGCACGCCCAGAAGGTATTCCATAACCGCCGGGGACAGCCCCGTCGTATAGGAGTTTAAAAGGAAGAACAGCGGATGTTCCGAAAGGATCGGAACGCATAGCTCCACCAGCGAGTAAAGCTGTTCCTCCAGCTTCCACACTTCGCCGTTCGGGCCGCGCCCGTAGGAGGGCGGATCCATAATAATGCCGTCGTACGTATTTCCTCGCCGGTGCTCCCTCTGCACAAATTTAACGCAGTCGTCAACCAGCCAGCGCACAGGGCAGTCGGAAAGGCCGGAAGCGGCGGCGTTCTCCTTCGCCCAGGCAACCATTCCTTTGGACGCGTCCACATGGCAGACCGACGCCCCCGCCTTTAAGCAGGCAAGGGTTGCCGCACCGGTGTAGCCGAACAAGTTCAGTACTTTTACCGGACGGTTGGCGCTTTGGATTTTCTTCATTACAAAATCCCAGTTCACGGCCTGCTCCGGAAAAATGCCCGTATGCTTAAAGCCCATGGTCTTGAGCTGGAACGTCAGCTCGCCGTACTGGATTTTCCACATTGGCGGTACTTTTTTCATTTCCTGCCAGCTTCCGCCACCGGTGGACGAGCGGTTGTACCGGGCGTTTGCCCCGCGCCACAGCGGGTCGTCCTTCGGCGTATTCCAGATAATCTGCGGGTCGGGCCGGATGAGGATGACATTTCCCCACCGTTCCAGCCTTTCGCCCGCGGATGTGTCGATCAGTTCATAATCCTTCCAGTTTGCAGTTCTCAATTTGATACCTACTTTTTCTTTGATTCCGCCTTATTACGCCAGTCTTTCCCGAATCACGTCGGCTACGGAATTCGCCAGCGCACTAATATAATCCGGATCCTCGCCCTCGATCATAACGCGGAGCAGCGGTTCCGTTCCGGAGGGGCGCACGACGACGCGGCCGTTTTCGCCCAGCTTCTTCTTTGCTTTATCGATCGATTCCTTTACCTTATCATCAGTATAGAAACGAAGCTTGCCCTCCGCGCTGACGCCTACATTGACCATAACCTGCGGGTAGCGCGTCATCAGGGTGGCAAGGCTCGAAAGCTTCGCCCCCCTGCGGTGTACGATGCTCAAAAGTTGCGCGGCGGTCAATTCTCCGTCGCCCGTTGTCGCAAAATCAAGGAAGATGATATGCCCGCTCTGTTCGCCGCCAAAGTTGTAGCCTTCGAGAAGCATTTCCTCCAGCACGTAACGGTCGCCGACCTTTGTGGCGGAAAATTTCAAGCCGTTGTCGTCGCAAAAGCGGTTAAAGCCCATATTTGTCATGATTGTGCCGACCACGGTGTTTTTATTCAGCTTGCCGCGGCTTTTCAGATCCGCGGCACAGATTGCCATCAGATAATCGCCGTCCACCAGCTGGCCCTTTTCATCGACCGCAAGGCAGCGATCCGCGTCACCGTCAAACGCAACGCCCGCGTCCAGATGATTTTCCTTTACAAAGGTCATCAGGCTTTCGATATGGGTGGAGCCGCAGTTTTCATTCACATTTACTCCGTTCGGCTGGTTCGCCAGCATATGGCATTCGGCGCCCAGCTCGGTAAACAGCAGTTCCGCCGTACGGCTTGCGGAACCGTTTGCGCAATCAATGCCGATTTTCATGCCGTCCAGCGCAAAGGGGACGGTACTTTTAATATGATCTACATAATCGCGCACGGTATTCTCCGCCACCGACACGCTACCGATATCGCCGCCGATCGGGCAGGCCGGCTTCTGCGCATGGTCGAGCACGATCGCTTCGATCTGCTCCTCCAGCGCGTCCGGAAGCTTGTAGCCGTCGCCACTGAAAATTTTAATCCCGTTAAATTCACAGGGGTTATGGCTGGCGGTTAACATTACGCCCGCGTCCGCCTTGTATTTTCCAACCAGATAAGCGACCGCCGGGGTTGGGACAACGCCGAGCTGCACAACATTTGCGCCGACGGAGCAAAGCCCCGCGGTTATGGCGCTTTCCAACATATCGGAAGAAAGGCGCGTATCCTTTCCGATCAGGATCTTGGGGTGGCGGCGGTTGTTATCGGTCAGCACCATAGCGGCCGCGCGGCCGATGTTCATCGCCATTTCGCAGGTCAGCTCGCTGTTTGCAATTCCTCTGACGCCGTCTGTACCAAAAAGTCTTCCCATACTATGAACAACTCCCATTATTGATAAATATAAATTTGAAAGCGGCAACTTTTTCCGCCGCCGGGAACCAGTATTTTCTATGGATTAGAACAGCTTCTGCTGACCATCCTCACAGGAAGCCGGGGTTAACCCCAAATGCAGATACGCCGCTTGCGTGGCACATCGGCCGCGCGGGGTCCGGTTTAAAAATCCAATTTGCATCAGATAGGGTTCGTAGATATCCTCAAGGGTAACAGCTTCTTCGCCGATCGCAGCCGCAAGGGTTTCCAGCCCGACCGGGCCGCCCTTGTAAAATTTAATCAGCGCGTTCAGCATGCGCCGGTCGTTCGCATCCAGGCCGATTTCGTCAATCTCCAACCGGTCCAAGCCCTCTTTCGCGGACTCATACGTAATGACGCCGCCGCTGATAACCTGTGCAAAATCGCGCACGCGCTTCAAAAGCCGGTTGGCAATACGCGGCGTGCCGCGCGAACGCGAAGCAATTTCTAGAGCGCCGTCCGGTTCAATAGGGATATCCAGAATACTTGCGCTCCGGGTAACAATCTGCGCCAGTTCCTGCGGGGAATACATCTCAAGCCGGAGCACAACGCCGAAGCGGTCGCGCAAAGGCGCGGAAAGCTGCCCGGCGCGGGTGGTCGCACCGACCAGCGTAAACTTTGGAAGCGGCAGATGATAAGAAGCCGCCATCTGCCCCTTCCCAGTAATAATATCTAGTGCGTAGTCCTCCATCGCAGGGTAAAGGATTTCCTCCACGCTCCGCGACAGGCGGTGCACTTCGTCGATAAACAGAACATCGCCCGGGTTCAGGTTCGTTAACAAGGCAGCCAGATCCCCCGGCTTTTCAATTGCAGGTCCGGACGTAATGCGAAGGTTCACATTCAGCTCGTTTGCGATAATCCCCGCAAGAGTGGTCTTTCCCAGTCCCGGCGGGCCGTAAAGCAGCACGTGATCCAGCGATTCTTTCCGCTGCTTTGCCGCTTCAATAAAGATCGCAAGGTTTTCCTTCACCTTTTGCTGCCCGATATATTCTGAAAGCACCTTCGGGCGCAGAGGGTTTTCAACCTCGGCGTCCTCGGGAACGTACTCCGGCGCAACCATCCGGTTTTCAAAATCGTAATCACTTGTGTTTTCATCGTAATTCAATTTCCGGTTCTCCCTCCTTGAAAAAGGGGATTCCCTCTTTGATCATTCTTTATTTCATGCCGCCGCCCATTGCTTTCAGCGACAGGCGGATCAGTTCCTCCACGGGAAGAGCCGAATCAAATCCCGCCACCACCGCAGCGGCCTCTGTGGGCGAATAGCCAAGCACCGTCAGCGCATTCACCGCCGCATCCGCGTTTGCCGCGGCGGAAACCGGGCCCGCAGGTGCAAAACCGGCCGACCCCGTCTGCAAACCTTTCACTTTATCCTTCAGTTCAAGGGCAATGCGCTGCGCCAGTTTTGGTCCCACGCCGTTTGCGCGGGTAAGTGCCTTGCTGTCCCCGGTCGCCACCGCCGCAGCGACCTGTTCCGGAGTCAGTTCGGAAAGGATTGCCAAACCAACCTTCGGCCCTACGCCGCTCACTCCCGTAAGCATTTTAAAGCAGTTAAGCTCCCTCAGCGTTGCAAAGCCAAACAAATCCAGCGCATCCTCGCGCACATTCAAGTGCGTGTACAGCAGAACCTGCTCCCCGATTTTGGGCAGCGCGCGCTGGGTGCTGAGCGATGTCAGGCATTTAAACCCGATCCCGCCGCACTCTACCACGGCAACACCGGGTTCCATATGCGTTAAAATTCCTTTTATACTGTAAAACATCTTTTCTCCCGTAACCGGCCCATCCGGTCTTTTCTTATTTAAAACAGTCCGTACGTTTCAGAAGGTTTCGCCTTAAAGCCGAACCGGCCGCCTGACCGTGGCAGATCGCCATGGCAAGCGCGTCCGCGGTATCGTCCGGTTTCGGCATTTCCTTCAGGCACAGAAGCCTGCGCGTCATTTCCATTACCTGCGGTTTCAGAGCCTGCCCGTAGCCGGTAACGGCCATTTTTACCTGTAAGGGCGTATATTCAAAGACTTCAATTCCGGCTTTCTGCGCCGCTAAAAGGATAACACCCCTTGCTTCCGCAACCCCGATCGCCGTTTTCTGGTTGTTTTGGAAGTACAGCTTTTCAATCGCTGCGGCCTCCGGTTTCCATTGGTTCATCACCTTCGTGAGCGAATCATAAATCACCTCAAGCCGGCGGTTAAAATCCTCGCCCGCCTTTGTAACAACCGCACCATGCTCCAGCGGCTGATAGCGCCCGCGCTGTGCGCGGATAACGCCGTAGCCCACAATCGCATAGCCGGGATCAATTCCGAGTATGACCATTTGAAAACGCTCCTATATCCGGCTCTTTTTTCTGCCGCCAAAGCTCTGCCCTTCCTGCGGCTTGCTTTCATAATATCCGTTTTATTATAGCACATACCCGGGCATTAGGGAATAGCGGCCTTCCATTTTACACCTGTGAAGACATCGTAAAATCGTCAAAGTTTACTATGAAAGTACATAATTTTTTATTATATTTTCCTTCCCTGCGTAACGATGTGCCAGAGCCGCACAAGGGACGAAACAAGAAGCGTTCCCACAGCGAGCGCCCCGGCAATGCCCAATGTATGGATTCCCGTTTCAATAAACATTTCATTGTTCCCGATTACGCAGTATTCCATAGTGTAATAGATGCCGCCGCCGGGAACCATGGGTAGCATGGCCGCAAGCAGGAAGCCCGTAACCGGCATTTTAAATAGCCGCGCCATAATCTCCGAATAAACGGAGATGGCGATGGTTGCGACAAAATACTGCATAATATCATTCTGAAGGGGATTGCTGAAAAGGTAGAAAAACCAACCGATCCCACCGCCGAGCGAGGCGAAAAGCAATGTTTTTCCACGCAGGTTCATAACCGCCCCAAAGGGGATACAGGCGAGAAAAGCCCAAATGCAGGGGATAAAATCCGTCATTTCTCACACCCCCCAAATCATGCGCGACAAAGTCAGCGCGATACCCGCCCCAATGGCAATCGCCGTAGCCACCAGCATGCTCTCGGTAAAGCGGATCAGCCCCGCCATCAGGTCCCCGGCGATAATGTCGCGCATGAAACTGGTGATAGCAATGCCGGGAACCAGGTTCATCAAGGCGCCGATAATCACCTTATCAATATTCAGTGCCATGTCGAACTGCGCGGCATACATAACCAGCGCGGCAGCGGCAAAGCTGGAAACCATGTTCACAAAAAAAGGATTGGCGTCGAACTTATTCATAAAATGGCAGACGATTTTGATTACCGCGCCGCAAAACATAGAGCAGAATGCGTCTGAAAAATTACCGCCGAAAAAAAGCGTAAAGAAAAATGCGACCAGCGCGAACATGACAATTTGGAACCCCAGCCCGTAAACAGGCCGGTGCTCAATCTGGGCCAATTCACGGCGAACCGTCTTAAAATCGGGCCGCTCGCTGCAAATGCGGCGGCAAAGGGCATTGCCCCTTTCCACACGGTCAAGGTTGGTGCTGCGGACAGGAATCCGGCGGATCAGGGTAACTGGCCTGCCCTCGGGTGTAACAATAGTAACGTTAATACAGGTGGGAATCGCGAAAATTTCACCCGTATTCACCCCATAGGCACGAAAAATACGCTGCATGGACTCCTCTACGCGATAGATTTCCGCTCCGTTTGAAAGCAGAAGGCTGCCCACGTCGGTGGTCAGCGTAATCAGCTCGTCGTAATTCATTCGCAACACCCTTTTATCCTTCTGAACTTTGCCTTATTCTATCATATTTTCAAATCGCAAACAATATGAAGGGCGGCCGGAATTTCCGGCCGCCCCTTATTAAAGGAAATGCTTATTTTTTGAGAAATTTCTTTACTGCCTCCGCAATATGGCGGGTGCTGAGCCCGAACTCGTCGAGGAGATCCGCCGCCGGGCCGGAATGGCCGTACACATCGTTCACGCCGAGCTTCATGACCGGGATCGGGTATTCCTCGGCCACCACGCTGCAAACCGCTTCGCCAAGCCCGCCGATCACGCTGTGCTCTTCCACCGTGATGATCTTCCCGGTTTCCTGCGCCGCTTTCACGATAATCTCGCGGTCAATCGGCTTGATCGTGTGAA
>NZ_SRMQ01000008.1 GCF_004768785.1 Caproiciproducens galactitolivorans | reverse complement strand
GAATACGCTGAAGACTGGTCCGTTTCCAGAGCATATTTGAATCCCAAATCGATTCAGACACTTCTGCTAAGCGCAGCTTAATTCATTTCGTGGAGTCCCCAAATTGCGAACTTCTCTTGACATAGCCTATATTTCCTGTAATAAACATCTGTAATGATATTTGGATTGATAGATTCAGGATTATTAATAAATGTAAAGTGGTTATCAAATGTCTTGCGTCTGGTAACACTCAAATCTACAAATATAGGTTCTTTACCCTTTGTATGTTCTGCATTAAGATATAAACCATCTTTGAGAGAGTAAAAGCCGCCTATTTCTATTCCGAATTTATTTCTTAGTAAACAACATGAATAGTAACTGTCATAGTCATTTGATAAGACAAGATAATTCTTTTCAGGTGTTAAGTCCTCATACCATGTTGGAAATTTATTTAATAATTGTTGCTTCATTTTCTTGTTTTCACAAGAGTTTTACAGTTGGTTCAAGCGATATTTAGTCTATCTCCCATAGGATTTAATGCTTATCATCACATCTCCTTCCTACCTGTAATGCCATAAAATACATCATTGTTTAATTCCTCCTTTGATTTTCATTTATTTGTTGTTAATTTGATTCCTTTGTGTTTTTCTAATTCGCCACTTGCCTTTGCTACCGTTGCAAGGTTCATAGCATCAATAATTTGCTGATAGTTATTTTCTGTAAAATACTTTTTTCCTTGCTCAATTTGTCCGATCAGTTGCGGCGATACATCACAAAATTTTGCTACATCACGCAAGGACAAACCTTTGTACTCTCTGATTTCTTTGAATTCTTTTCCTGTTATCACGTTTGATTTCACCTCTTTCATAGAAATATAAAGGTAACAAATTTGTTACCTTTTCTATACCTATTGATTTACAGTAGATATAGAAAAAGCCAGAGTAACTATTGCTACTCTGACCTTTATAAGTCTTATTCAGTTTTGATTAATTGATTATGCTACTGTCTTTCTGCAAACTACAATGCCAGAATCGTCAAGTAACTTTGTGCTGTAAAGGCTAGATGCAACAACATCAGTTGCAAGTAAAAGTGCCTGACGGCTTTCTTCAAGAGTAATATTCTTTTGGAATACATAACCGAGAGCATCTTTCTTGATAATGTAAGTTTTGGCTTCTAATTTAGTAGTATCCCATGTACCGTTGGAAGTTACAATTACAGGAATACCGAAATAATGACCGATAATACCATTCTGAACAATTGCGTTACCTGCGGTCTGATAGGTTTTTGCGGTATTTACAAATTCGTCCATACCTACAAAACTAGAGCGGAGTTTAGGATTGATAACAATAGCAGCAAAGGAATCTGTATCCACATTGTCACCAAAATTATCAATACCTGACTGTAATTCAGCAGAAGTGATTTTATCGGCTGCTGCGGTTGCACTCTTAAATACTGCTGTATCTGCGGCTGCTGCAAGGTCTGTATCAATTTGTTTTGCCATAGCGGTACTTACCTGCTCAACAATCTTATCGAGTACAGTACCTTTAATCTGTGACAATTCTGAATCGTACACACGGAAAGCAGAACCAATGTATTTGATAACTGCTGTGCTATCTGTCATATCAATAGTAGCAGGAGTGAGGGGAGTACCCTTAACAACTGTTTCTACTGTTGCGGTTCTTTTCAGTTTGGGGAAGTGCATTGTGTCACCTGCGGACTTAATATCGGATACAAGGGAAGTAGCATCAAACGCTACAGAACCAAAGCGGAGGGTAGTACCGAGTTTCTCATTAACTGCATTTGCGAAAATTTCAGGAATAAATATAGCCATAATAAATTACCTCTTTCTTTCATTAAAATTTTGATTTCTGTGTCACCGTTTCAGTGACTCTGCTTTTGCTCAAATTTGAGCGATTACATACCCATCAACTTTTTAGCAAGTTCAGGGTTGGAATTATAAAATTCCGTTCTTTGTGAGATGTTCATACTTGCCCATTTTTCTTTTGAAATAGATTCACTATTCATGTGTCCAGTTGGTTTATATCCTGCTTTTTCAATTCTTGCATTTACAAGATTTTCAATTACAGTATTAAAACTATCAACGTCCACATCATCTTTCAAAAAATCGGCAATTGAACTATCCATATTTTTTGTGTTCAATTTTTCAAGCAAAGCAATTTTCTTTTCCTTTGCTTCAAGTGCTTTCAAGCGATTTTCAAAATCAATCTCTGCATCAGATTTTTGTTTTGGAGTAAGTTCAGCAATCTTGTCCTTCAATGCTTTAATATCTGCTGAATACTTTGTCCTTAACTTATCCTCTGCTGATTGAATTGCCTTTGCATAATCACTCTTGCTAATAGTAATAGTGTCCTGATCCTGTTGTTCTACATTTGTATTTTCTTCCATAAATTAAACCTCTTTCCTGTTACTTGCCACAATCCCCAAACTGGTTACTGTGACTTGTCCCATTTGTTTATAATTTTGTATATAGAAAGAACCTCGCTCAAAAAAGAGCAAGGTTTTATCAATCTGAATATTAATTTTGTTCTTCTACCCTAAGTTAGAAAATTTTTGATATACTGAATAGTATAGTAGCCAAGCGGTTTTCAAGATTTTTAAAGTTAAAATTGACTGCGTTACATTTATTTATTTTTATTGCGTTCTTCTTGCTTTTTTAATTTATTTATCTTTTTCCATACTGTATATATAAAGGGAATAAAAAATACCGCACAGCCCTAGAGCCATGCGGATCTAGAGAGTTTTTTATTCAATTAAAATTGGTAAGAATTATTTGTGATTATAATAATATCTTGCTGATTTTTCTTTATTTTGTTCTTTTCTTAATACTTCTTGGCATTCATCGCAACGCTTTTTATTTTTTACTATTCTATCAACTAAAAACATTTTACCACAATCTCTGCAACGTTTATATCTACGTTTATCTCGACTTCCTTTATTTGATAACCCATAATATTCTTTTTGATGTTTTAACTTATTATAACTTTTTCCATACTGTATATATAGAGGGTATAAAAAAACCGCCTAGCCTTAGAGCCAAGCGGTTTTCAAGATTTTTAAACTTTAAAAACAACTGGTAACAATTATAGTTTATTGCGATATTTTTGCATTCTTTTCTCTCTCACTATTATATAAAAGACAAAATATTTGAAAAGTGTAGCAATAATCTAGGTTTTAAGCCTTTTCTGCTTTCCTCACTTGATTTTTGATTTGTCCACATAATTTCTCTTTTTCCATACTGTATATATAGCGGTACATAAAAAATCCCAGAAACCCGCATGGCTACTGGACTTTTTAAGTATTTTTATTTAATTTGTGAGCGTTAGGTTTATGGTTATTGTAATTTATATATCGTTATCCTATACTGTATATATAACTGTACATAAAAATACCGCAAAACCCTAGAGCCATGCGGATTTAGAGAGTTTTTTATTCAATTAAAACATGGGGACATTTCTGAATTCCCATTTGACAACTTCACATTTTCACTTAGCTATATCTACTTGGGTAAGACCATTGGTCGTATGCTGATTATTGATTTATATTCTTTTTGATGTTTTAATTTATTTAACTTTTTCCATACTGTATATATAACGGTACATAAAAAAACCCCGTAACCCGCATGGTTACTGGACTTTTTAAGCATTTTTATTCAATTTGTGAGCGTTAGGTTTTATTTACTTTCAACCTTTTGCTCCAGCACATCAAGCCGCTGATTCATACTCTCTAAGGTGCTTGACATTTTATCCATATTAGAATTAATACTGACAAGAACTTCATTTTGCTTGTCAATCTGTTCTAGTAATTTATTTTCTCTGTTGACATTATCTTCTCTTTGCTGATTTATGTATTTGACCATAAACCAACCTAAACCCAAACAACACACAATAGGGAATCCTACAGTTGTGATTAAGTTGGTTATTGCTTGCATATCCATTTTTTCACTCTCCTGTTCTATTAGTTATATATTAATCATTCCTTTTCTGCAATATCAATTATGTTGTGGTATAGTATTAAATGAGATATTATAATTTAATTACTATCCATAAGTTAGAAAAAAAATAAAAAGCCCAGAAAACCGCATGGTTACTGAACTTTTTAAATATTTTTATTAAAATAAAACTGGTAAGATTACTTGTGATTATAATAATATTTTGAAGATTTTTCCTTGTTTTGTTTATCTCTCAATATTTTTTGACATTCATCACAACGTTTTTTATTTTTTACTATTCCATCAACTTTAAATGGCTTATGACAATCACAACATATTAAGTCTTTACTTTTAATTGGTTGATATTCTTTATGCTTTTTACAATAACACTCATTTCTATGTCTTTGTTTAAATGGTTGACCACAATAAAAAGCATGGTATAATAAATTGGGATATATTTTCTTATCCAATATTATATAAAAAACAAAGAACCGCACAAACATAGCGTTCATGCGGTTTATAAGAGTTTTCTAAATCGTACATATACAATAAAAATATACAACAAAATTATACATATCACTAGTATTCATATCCAGAACAATAATAAATTGCAATAACAAAACGCAATACATTTTCTTATCCATATACAGTAAAAACCATTACATAAGACTTGTAATCTGAATTGGAACTGTTTTCATTTCACAAGTACCTGTATCATTTGTTAAAGATAATGTGAATTGTAATCCAATAAGAGTCGTATCATTATCCACATTTAAATAGCATCTTAAAGGATAACTAGAATTATATGTTAAATGTATTTTTGCCTGTTGCGCTGCGGTCAATTTACTTACATCTATTGACCATGCAGGAGTTAAAGTCGTAACCTCTGTTCCCGTAGAATCATAGAAATGACACATAAACGGTTTTAAAGTGCCGCCTACTTTAACTGTAGCAATATTAGTAGTATCATTATATTCTGTCCATGTAGCCGATGTATTTGTAATCTTACAAGTGTATTGTGTAGTTGGAACTGGAACTGTAACAGTAATTGCTTTTGTAGACGTTTTATTGTGTTCTACCCATGTTGCGGTAAATATAACACTTCCTGCTTTAAGGAATGTAATTTTGCCAGTGCTGTCAATTGTAGCAATAGAAGTATCTGAAGAATCCCATGTAATAGTTGCCGTTGTATCCGTTGTACCATTTATTGTAGCCGTTGCGGTCAATGTCGGTGTATCAGAAGTTGTATAAGAATCATTACCTGCAATAGTAAGTCCATATACTGGCGGTTCTGTTATTGTGATTGATTTTGTAGAACTTACGCTATGTTCTTGCCATGCAGCGGATATATCAACACTACCATTTGCAAGGAATGTGACATTACCGCTTGAATCTACTGTTGCTTTGCTTGTATCAGAAGAACTCCATATAACATTGGCATTGGTAACTACTGTATTACCTGCTTTTGCAGTAGCCGTAAATTGTGCAGTTGTTCCTCTATCATAAGAATCATTTGAAGTAATGGTTACTGTATAAACTATACTGGTTGATTCTCGTTCAACGTAAATATAAATTACGTTGTCCTTATAAATCAGATTATCAATCTTCCAATAACCGCCCAAAGCATAAAAGCAATCATTAATTTTTAATGCTCTTGTGATAGCCGAATTTTCCGCTATGAGTTTAATATTACCTCCGACAATTGAAATAGTATTGCTGCTAACTGCTAAAGCATCATTCACATCATAGGCATAGACAGGAACATTAAATTCCGTGCTCCCACTGATATAATTCATAACTGCGTTTGTTTGTCGCAAGTCCGATTTTAGGTATGTATCATTTTCAGCGGATTCTTGATTGATGGATAGATATATTTTATCTTTGTATTTCAAGAGTTGTCCGGCATGGACAGTAGAATCGGCACTATAAAATATTGTTACTGTATTCTGTAATTTATTCGTATCACTATTGCGCCTGAATATAACATTGTATGGGGTATTATCTGAATAGGCAGTAATTACTTTGCCTTCACGCTTTAGGGCATCAGAAAAGGCAGAATTAACTGTATCATACATTCTATCACCTCTCAATCATGATACATAAAATTGAATTGTGAATCGGTTGTACCTGCTGCATCAGGTATTGAAAGTATTTTGCTTTGAAGTGTATCAAGCCGTTTTTGTAGATATGTATAGGCTTGCCCTGTAGTCGCAAATTCTGTTTCTACTGATCTGAATAAATCAAGGTTATTTGCAAGGGAATCCAATACATCATATACGGTTTGATATAAATTTTTCTGCATGGTTGCCTTGTCATAGGTTTCAGTACCATCAAGGGAATTTTCAGTCAGATAGATTGATAATGTATCATCAGGATAATAATCTTTATTGTTCAATTCCATCTTTAAACGATTAAGTGTTGTTATTGACATTGTATCAGTCCTTTCTATGTAATGTATATAGGGGTGTACGAAATGGAACACCCTGCTTCATATTTGAGAGAGGTTAAATTTGACACACACTCAAATGAAGTTCCATTGAAAATTGGGAAATCCCATCTTCAACGTGGTAAAGAGTTTACTAGTTGAAAATTATCAACCATTTCTTGAAGTTCTGGAATAAGAGTGGTAAGTTTTTTATAATTGGCATATGAACGTTCATCAACACTTAATTTATCAGCCAAATCCTTTTGCGTGACTGCACAATGTTCAGTGACATTAGTCCCTTTTAAATTATTACTTCCTTGTCTTACGCCATAAATTCTTTCAAGTTCACAAATGATTCTACCCATCTTTAAACTACTACTTGAAATATCTCCACGTTGTCTTAAAACATAATGTAGTTATATAGTTTTTGAAGTAAATAGACGATTTCATGTTCCGGCAGTATAATTTCATATGATAATGACAGAATTGATTTTAGGGTTGAATTTCTTTATGTAGTATTATAGATTTAGACATAAGTATGGTTAGGGGTGTAATTTCATGGGTAAATAGTTTAAGGTAGATTTTATTATTTATTTACATAAATTTGACATAAGAATACCCTACCTTAATTGATAGGGGTAAAATTTTGTTGGCAGAAAAAAAGTGTGTTAGCTATGGCGGCATTTTCGGAAAAGGGGGTTCTCCACTACATTTTTTCATGTGATTCTATACATAATTTATGTATATTAAATGTATAATCCTCATTCTGATATTGTAATAAAACTTTTATTTGGTTCTAACTTCCACTGGTTAAAATGCCTAATTTCCTATGGAATTGGCTTGTTTTATTGGTCTATCTCCGGCTTGAATCACTATATATGGTATATGTCATTATTATTAGTCAATATTGACAAGTATAATGCTATTCATAACACTAATTATTAGTTATTATCCACATATCTAATTATCCAAAACTATTGTTTTGTATAATTAGTTACTGCTAACCACTGATTATAAGCCTATATCGACACAAAGTAGAGTAGATACAGCATATTGTATAAAATATGTATATTGTTGTATAATTGAATACTCAAAATCATTGTAGGTGTACCCTGTTTCAGGGTATGCCTATTTTTTATGTCGGCTGTGTGTTATCGGTGATCTGCAATCATGCCAATAAACTTGAACACGCTTGTTTTTATAATTCAAATATTACAAAATAGTTACAATATAGTTTACATTAGTTACAACTATGTAACAATTAGAAACAGTTACCGATAAACCATACACAAAATAATAATACTCACCATACAAGAATACTTTTATTACCTGCACAATGAGTATTATTCATTTCATTTTTATATCTGATCTACGTTAGTTTTCGTACTGCCTTGTATTCCATTAGTATCAATGAATAAATCCGTCACAGGCACTTGCAACCCTCTTGCTATAGCACATAATACATTGATCGTTGGAACTGCTTTTTCATTTTCAATGTCACTAATCATAGAATGACTTACACCTGACATAACCGATACTTTTGTTACAGTCCAATTCTTTTCCCAACGTACTTTCTTCAATAAAATCTTAACCATATTCATACCCCTCTCAATTACAAGCATCTTTTGCTTTTGGTTAATCTACTTGATGTTGGCTTAATTCGTTCAATAATAGAATGTTCATCAATGTCACTGGCTAAATCTTCACCGAATAAGTGTACATAATGCCTTGTCATTTCTAAGTCCTTATGTCCTAACAATGATTGTAACTTAAATGCTGAACCGCCTGTAATAATATAGTTCCTAGCAAACGTATGCCGGAAAGCATGAATAGAAGTAATGGATACACCACGTTTTCTATTGTATCTTGCTATGGATTGCTTAACCGAGTTCTCATTTATCTTCTCACCTGTAAAGGCGGGAAAGAGATATGAATCATCTGATAATCCCCACAATTCAATATAGGGTGGTAAAATGTTCATTAGAGTTTTTGTAAGCGGAGTAATAAGTTGTTCTCTATTTTTTGTTACACGCACAATAATCCTACGCTCTGTAAAACTAACATCTGATACCTTAATATTAACTACGCTACGCAAACGGTTTCCAGTTTCAATGAAGTAATTTATCATTACCCAATCTCTATATTCTACAAAACTGCATTTTTTTAGGTTTGGTTTTGCTATTAGTTTTTGAATATCATCATCAGTATAGGTTTCAATAATTTCTTCTTCCTGCTTGATAAGATTAATTTTAAATGGCGGTAAATACTCTTTTTCCATACAAAAATATAGAAAGGCTCTGACTGCTTTCAAATGGGTATTGATAGTAATGCTCTTTATATGCTTACTTCTCAAATACAAAGTAAATTCTTGAACTACATTTTTAGTAACCTGATTAATAAAAGTAATATCAACACTTTTTAGGAATTCAAAGAATCTTACCATATTGTATTTATAAGACCTGATACTGGCTTCGGATAGATTCTTGAGTTGATTGAATCGTTGAAATTCCTCAAAACATGAATTGACATCTTTTTGAAGTTCCGCTCTTGTAAGTTTATTCATGATATACACTCCTTTGGTCAAGTGTACAAAATGAATCCTTAAAATTGTATGCTTAACTAAATACCTTTTTACAAAAAAATAAATCCTCAAAAATGGCAATCTAAAGCCATTTATCAAGGATTTGAATGTTGATTTTTCTTTGTTCGTCCCCCAGTCAAGCGCGCTACCAACTGCGCCACACCCGGATTCGCAACGAAAAATATTCTATCATAATTTATTGAGAATTGCAAGCATTAATCCTTCATAATCTGCAAAATACATGCGTCCTTACGGAAATTTAAATCTTTATAATCAAAAAATAATATCTTTTTGATATTCCAGAAATAAAGCTGCCATCTATTTGCTGGAGGCAGCTTCGCAGAAAAATTATATTTAAGGTTGTAGTGTAATCGGACACCAGCCCGCAACGCAACTATCCTGACGCTGCAGGCTATGTGTAAATGGATTACATTATATACAGCGAATCGGAAATGTGTTTGAATAACAGAAAAATGAGACTGTAAAATATGGCGAGTTATTCTGGTTTGCTTAATCGAAAATGCTGCACAAAGGATGGAAAAATTCAATAAATTTCGCAATCATTTGTAGAATCAAAGATTAAAAAAACGATTATTTCTCCATTTGATTACCGAGAAATGTTGCGGCTACTTGTACCAGAGTGATTTCCGTTTGGCTAGGAGCCTCTTCTTGTCCGTTTTGCAAAAGAATAATAGCGCCGACAACATCACTACTAGCAACAATCGGTGTGATCATTGCAGCATTCCGATTCATTTCTTCCACAGGCTTGAGCTGGGATTTTCCGTTATAGACATAGCTTTTGCGGTTCTGCATAAGTTCGTCCACCCACGGTGTAATGCCTTTTTTAAGGTATTCCCTCCGGGAAATGCCCGCTGCAGATATCACGCGGTCACGATCACAGATAAGCAGGGGACGATTCAAGTATTTGGAAAGAACTTCTCCATACTGCTGCATAAAAGCAGACAGCTCGCCTGCCGGAGAATATTTTTTAAATATTACGCTGCCCTGGGAATCTGTATATATTTCCAGGGGATCTCCGTTATGGATATGCATTGTATAGCGTATTTCCTTGGGAATGACAATACGCCCCAAATTATCTATTCGTCTTACCATTCCGGTTGATTTCATTATGTTAAACATCCTTTCATTTGGAATAATTTTGCTAAATGATAATACTAACATATTACTACTGCATTAAATTAAAATGAAAATCACATGATAATTTGCAAAAATAGTTTGAATTTTGTAAAAATATGTCATTCAATTCTAAATTACCCTATGTTTTGACATTATATTACGTTTTTGATATGAATAATCATGCGATTTTTATGCAGTAATCGGAATGGGATCCGTTTGCTCACCAGTTAAATTTCCATGAGGAAAAATTCCTGACCAACAGCTGCTAAGGGTTATTGATCAAGAATTTTTGTTTAATATGTATGTATAAATTATTTGATCAGGAAATACGTTCCATCTTATTTGATTTTACCAGTATTTTTTCAATTTCAGATGCCATCATCGGTTTGTAATAATAATAGCCCTGAATTTCATGGCAGTTTACCTTTTTGAGAAAGTCAATCTGCTTTTCTGTTTCCGCTCCGGTTGCCATGACATCAAAATCAAGAATGTGCAAATATTTTACGATGGATTGGATGATGGAAGTGTCCAAATAATCCACCTGTTTCAGGAATTCCCTTGCAATTTTTATTCTGTCGATCGGAAGCGATTTCAGGTAAGCAAAGGAAGTGTACTTTTTTCCAAAGTCGTCGATGGAAACATTGATATCGGAATTTTTTATTTTTTCCAAAGTCTCGAGAATGAATGTGTTTTCCTTCATAATCGCGGATTGTTTAATCTCCAATACCAAATATTGTGGTTCCAGTCCAATTTCTTCTAATATATGGTTTACCTGAGCTACAAAATCCTTTTTTAAAAGTTGCTTCTCAGACAAATTGACGGAAACAGGGACGGTAATTAACCCTTTGTCCTGCCAGATTTTATTTTGTTTGCAGGCAGTATACAGCACCCATTCTCCGATTTGTATGATTTGTCCGGTCTTTTCCGCAATCTGAAGAAATTTAGACGGCTCAATTTGCCCGAGGGTAGGGTGGTTCCACCTTAACAATGCTTCAAATCCAATGATTGTGTTTGTCGCCGTGTTGATCTCAGGCTGATATAAAATTTCAAACTCCTTTTTTTCCAAGGCGCAATGCAGTTGATCCGTTAAGGTTCTTTCTTCCACAATACGTTTTTTTAGAGACGGCGTACAGATTACGTATTTGTTTTTTCCTAATTCTTTTGCCTTGTATAAGGCAATATCGGCGCTTTTCATGACCTCCGCTATTTCCTCGCCCGCGTCGGGATAGATAGAGATTCCTACGCTAGTGGTAATGTTGATTTGCTGATTGAAAATGAAAAATGGCTCGTGTATCATAGCGATAATTTGCCTTGCGATTGCTTCAAGATCCTTTCGATCCGATACATTTTGGGAAAGTACTAGAAATTCATCCCCTCCCATCCGGGCAACGGTATTCACTTCGGGATCCAAGGTCAGGAGGCGTTCCGCAACCTTTTTTAGCAATTCGTCTCCTGCTTGATGGCCCAGTGTATCATTAATATTTTTGAACTTGTCAAGGTCAAGGGAAAGGATGGCGTACGATTGTTTTTTGTCTTTCGACATTTTTATCTGATTTACTTTTTCGCTTAAATAGCGGCGGTTTGGCAGTCCGGTCAGCGGATCATAGTAAGCTAACGCCGCGATTCGTTGTTCAGCTTCCTTGCGCATGATAATTTCATTGTTCAGCGCAATATTCGTTTTTTCGAGCTCCGAAACTTTTTCTTCCAGATTTTCCTGAATTTTATTCATTTCCGAGATATCCTGAAAGATCATTACGGCTCCGCTCCGGTCGCCGAATTGGTCATACAATATGGAATAGGAAAGCAAAACCGGGATGGACTTGTTTTGTTTATTTTTCAGGTATGTTTTTACACTATACTGCGTCAAGATGTGCCTCAAATTTCCGATATCGGGCAGTATTTTCGTAATAAAATTCCCTTTGATTTCCGCTTCTGAGTATTGCAGCATTTCCAGCGCGCCCCTGTTAATTTGCAGAATTTGGTATTCTTCATTCAGCACTATTAGGCCTTCATTCATGATGCTTACAAATTCCAGAGCGAGATTTTGCGGGGACAGATTTAAAAAATTATAGCGGTTCATCGCGAAAAAAATTGCGATCATGGGCACGGTGGTGAGAATTACGCTGACAGGAGGTAAAACAGCGGACTGGATTTGCGGTAGAATCAAATCCGTACAGAACCCAAGAAGTGCAATAATGCTCATTGAGCCTAGAATAACCGTCGCCTGTTTTTTTTCTCTTTTTATTTTTGTGTTTTTTCTCCATCTGTATAAAACGAGAATCGTAAACAGCAGGTAGATAAAACAATATGTGTCGAAACACCGGTCAAAAATCACAGAGGAGCTTTTGGCATTTGAGATATATACCCATCCTAAGCCCGATTCTGACAGAACAAAATTTTCCTGGGTATTCGGGAGGACGAGGTAAACAAAAGAACATACGATTCCGGGCATATACAGCAAATAAACTTTCCACCATTGATCAATAAAGTGATAGCTCTTGGAGACCATAAATACGAAATGCAGCAAGCAGCAGTAAAGGATGCACCATGCAAAACTGGAAATGCTTCGATATAGGGCGGCAAGCTGGCTGTTGGGCGCAGAAACCATGAGCGAGTACATAAATGCCCACCATGCCAAGGCAAAGCAATTCCAAAGAAAGACTTTGTTTGTTTTATTCTGCCGGTCCATTTGATACGCGAGAATACCGATTGTTAGAAAAGTAAAAGTCGAAAATAAGTATAAAAATAATAAAATATTCATTCGTTGCATCCCCTTTTTTATGAAATTTGCAATATTTCTAATTTCATTATATATCATAATATTTTATATTTACAATGTATAAAAAATGTGTTTTGTATGCAATAAATGCCCTTGAAATTCTACGCTTTAGAAAAATCGATTTATTTTTTAATCCCTATATGGTTGATTTTGCACTATTTTGGTTATAAGTTAGCAAAAGAAAAAAATCGCTGCATCAAGGCAAAAAGGCTTGTTATCTGCAATATACAGACAACAAGCCTTTTGCTCGCTGAATTAGAATATGTATTTTTTAAGGGGGAGGAAGGAAACTTCTTATTCAATGCTAATATCGATTGTCAAATATCCGGGTGGATTTCTTTTCACTGCGGGGAAGGTCACCCAGTTCCACCGGCTTGATTGCGGCGGTAATTCCAATTTTGGTTTTAAAAAGAAAGCCGATTTCATTGACCAATTGAGCCTTATCCGCGCCCGTTTCCTTTTCCACAAACAGGGTAAGGATGTCCTTTCCGTTCAAATGGTCAATCATTACCTGATATTCGCTGGAAGCACCGGGAACCTCTTTCAGCAGTTCTTCAATCTGGCTGGGGAAGATATTGACACCTTTTACCTTAATCATGTCGTCGGTGCGGCCCAGAATGGTATCAATGCGGGGATAGGGGGAACCGCATGGACAGTCGCCGGGAAGAAAGCGGGTCAAGTCATGCGTACGGTAGCGAATGAGCGGAGCCCCCTGCTTTTTCAGCGTTGTGATTACCAGCTCTCCGATCTGGCCGTCGGGAACGGGCTTTCCTGTTTTTGGATCGACAATTTCAAAATATACATAATCATCCCAATAATGCATTCCGCATTCATAGTCACAGCTTATGCCGATTCCCGGACCGTAAACTTCGGTTAAGCCGTAGATATCATAAAGTTTCACGCCAAGTTCCGCGGCAATGCGGCGGCGCATTTTTTCGCCCCAGCGTTCCGACCCGATGATCCCTTTTTTCAGATGGATATTTTGGCCGATATCCCGCCGGGCGATTTCCTCCGCCAGAAGCAGGGCATAAGAGGAGGTTGCGCACAGGACGGTGCTTTTCATATCCTGCATCATTCGGAGCTGTTTGTCGGTGTTGCCGGGGCCCATCGGAATGACCATTGCCCCCAGGCGTTCCGCGCCGGCCTGAAAGCCGATTCCGGCGGTCCACAGGCCATAGCCGGGGGTAATCTGTACGCGGTCAAGCGGGGTTACCCCTGCGGTTTCGTAGCAGCGGGCGAAAAGCAGGGACCAGTCGTCTACATCCTGTTTGGTGTAAGGAATAATGACGGGCGTTCCGGTTGTGCCGGAAGAAGAATGGATACGCACGATTTCCTCATCTGGAACAGCCTGGAGCCCAAGAGGATATGCTTCACGCAGATCGCCTTTCCAAGTAAAAGGAAGCTTTTCAAAATCGGACTGGGTCTGAATGGCGCCGATGTCAATACCATCCAGATTTTTTTTATAAAATCCGTCGATGGTGGTTAAATGCTTCAATTGCGCTTTTATTAAGTCGAACTGCGATTGCTTTATTTGCATTTTGGAAGCCCCCTTTTATGTATGATGTGGTACCGTCATTTTCGCTGCTAGTGCGCCTTTTTCAAGTGCTTTACTATTTATCTCTATGAATTGTGGCTTTACCCGTTTGGAAATTGCGTTTTTCAATTCGTCCATGGACAGCCCCAGTATTCCCGAAGCACAGGCCGCGCCCAGCAAAGCGACATTCAATACTTTTGCCGAACTGCAGTCTTTACTGATTTTTTCCCCGTCAACAACAATCAGCCTTGCCACTTCCTTTTGTAAATAGGCAATCATTTCGGAGCCGTTATAAGACGAATTGCCGAGCGAGGAAGTAACCGGGGGGATTGCCTTGCGGCTCACAACCACAACGCCGCCTTTTTTCAGATAGGGAAGGCAGCGCACGGCTTCCGCTGGCTCGAAACCGATGATGACGTCGGCGGAATGTTTCGGAATCATAGGGGAATGGATTTCATCGCCAATACGCACATGGCTGACAACGCATCCGCCGCGCTGCGCCATTCCGATGGTTTCGGCGGTACGGGCGTTCTGCCCTTTATCCATGGCGGCCTGTGCAATCAGCTTGGAAGCAAGGACCGTCCCCTGTCCGCCCACGCCGGACAAAATACAGTTTACAGTCATGAATATCGCACTCCTTTCATGGCGCCGCAGGGGCAGACCTGTGCGCAGAGAGAACAGCCGAAGCAAAGGGAAGGTTCAATAAGCGCTTTCCCGCTGTCCATAGAAATTGCGGGGCATCCGATTTCCTTTATGCATTTTTTACAGCCGGCACAGGTGCCGGAATCCACCTGATAAGAAGCGACGGGCTTTGACACCGCAATGCACGGCGACCGGAAAATGACAGCGGACACGCCCTTGTGCGCGGCGGCCTTTTTTACTGCTTCAATGGCTTCAGTAAGATGGAACGGATTTACGACCGAAACCTCTTTCACGCCCACAGCGGTTAAGATGGCGGGGATACTGACCTTTTCGGTGATGTTTCCCATCATGGTTCTTCCCGTTCCCGGGTGCGGCTGATGTCCGGTCATGGCGGTTGTCGAGTTATCCAGCACAATCAGCGTAATATCGCTTTCGTTATAAACCGCGTTCACAACTCCTGTGATACCGGAGGCGAAAAAGGTGGAATCGCCGATAAAGGAAAAATGCTTTACATCCGGTTCGATATGCTGCATACCCTGTGCAATGGTTACGTCCGCGCCCATGCACAGGCAGGTATCGACCATGTCCAGCGGCATGGCGTTTCCAAGGGTGTAGCAGCCGATATCTCCGGCAAAAACGGCCTTTTGTCCTTTCATAGCCTGCTTTACCGCGTAGAAGGAGGCGCGGTGCGGGCAGCCTGCGCACAGTACGGGCGGGCGTACCGGCAGCGGGGGGAGGAACCTGCTTTTTTCAGGAGCGGGCAGACCAAGATAGCCGTTTAGCACGGATTTTACCGACTCCACCGTGTTTTCTCCGGCCTGCATTACATCGCCGCTCAGCTTGCCGCGGATGGTGACATTCAAATGGTGTTTGCCGCAAAGGAAGATCAGTTCTCGCTCAATAACGGGGTCGAGCTCCTCAATCACCATTACTTCGGTCAGACCGCGAAGAAACTCCAATGCGAGTTTTTCCGGGAAGGGGTGCGGTGTGGAAACTTTCATCAGCTTTGCGTTGCAGCCGCCTAACGCTTCCTTTATGTATTCGTAACTGATTCCGCCGGTTGCGATTCCTTTTGTGCCGCTGCCGGTAACGGTATTGAAACGATAGGAAGAAAGCTTTTCACCTAAAATGGGATTCCTTTTCTCGATCTTTATATGGTTCTGATAGGAAAGGCGTGGAAAGATCGTCCATTTCGCGTCCTTTATAAACCCTTCCGGCTTATGAACGTTTTTTGTATCTGCTATTTCCATGGAAGCGCAGCCGTGGCATACGCGGGTGGTTGGCCGGAACAAAACCGGGGTACCGTATTCCTCCGAAAAGGCAAAGGCATCCCCGATCATGGCGTAGGCTTCCTCCGGTGAGGACGGATCGAAAACGGGAAGCTTTGCAAACTGTGCAAAATGGCGGGTATCCTGTTCCGTCTGCGAGGAGATCGGGCCGGGGTCGTCTGCGGAAACGATCACCATGCCGCCTTTTACGCCGACATAGGCAAGGCTCATCAAGGGGTCGGAGGCCACGTTCAGGCCAACCTGCTTCATGGTGACCAGCGTTCTGGCACCCGAATAGGATGCGCCAGCGGCGACTTCCATTGCCGCTTTTTCATTTACCGACCATTCAACATAGATACTGCCGTCATTGTTTTTAGCAACGGTTTCCAGAATTTCAGTAGATGGTGTGCCAGGATAACCGCAAACAAGGTTCACGCCGGCATGAATCGCGCCCATTGCGATTGCTTCATTACCCATTAAAAACTTTTTCATGTCATACCTCCCTCACAATCTCATGAAAATCGGCTGGAAAATAAAAAAATCTGCCCTTTGCAAAAAGGACAGATTTGAAATCTGCGGTACCACCTTTATTGATTTGCCTAAAACAAATCCACTCAAACGAAAATGCAAACACATTTTCTTCCGTTAACGCCGGATTACGTCTTAGATACTCAGCCTAATGCCTTTCCCCTTGCCCTCAGTGATCCATTTACCATACGGCATTTCCACGGAACTCACAGCAACGTCCGCTCTCTGCAGGCGCCCATTATGGTTTAATCTTCACGTCAAAGGTTTGTTTTATTCATTTAATATTTTATCATATGAAAGTATAACTGTCAAGATTTTATTTGCAAAGAATTTGCAAAATTTGAATTTTGCAAGGATTCACTGTTTAATCTAAATCCATATCATGGTATAATACATTTATATGTTTGGAAAACGAAGAGAAAGGAATCGAAAATGGAACTCAATAAAAGCAACATGAAAAAAATAATGCTGCTTATCGCCTTTGGGATTACTGTTTACCTTGGGCTGCAAAACCTTCACCGTTTTTCCGACCTTGCTGGGTCTCTGGGCAGTATATTTGAGCCGTTCCTTCTCGGGTCTGCTTTTGCTTTTATTTTAAATGTGTTGATGCGCCAGATTGAAACGCGCCTTTTTGCGCCGCTGAACAGGCGTTATACCCGCAGGTGGCCAAAGGTACGCCGCCCGCTGAGTATTTTCCTGTCTTTGCTGATTGTGATTGGGATTATTGTCATGATTCTGTTTATTGTAGTGCCGGAGCTGATAAAAACCATTGTAAATCTGACGAATAATATTCCCGGCTTCTTTAACCAGATGCAGAATTCTCTGACCGATATCAGCAATAAATATCCGGATGTTGGAGAATACTTTCGAAAAGTGAACATTGACTGGAGCAATATCAGCCAGATGCTTGCGGTCAACGGTCAAAAGCTCGCCAGCTCCCTGGTGGGTTCTACCGTAATGGTTACGACGAATGTCTTCCATGGAGCAATTACGCTTGTTTTAAGCTTCGTGATTGCTTTGAATATCCTTGCGCAGAAAGAAAAGTTGCAGGCGCAGGCAAAGCGTGTGCTCTATGCTTATTTGCCGGATGCAAAGGCACAGCGTATAGTTTGGCTGTGCAGCCTTACGAATAAAGCCTTTTCGAATTTTATTGCCGGGCAATGTACCGAAGCATGTATTCTTGGAACGCTTTGCTTTATCGGAATGAATATTTTCCAATTCCCGTACGCCCTGCTGATTTCCGTGTTTGTAGCGTTTATGGCACTAATCCCGATTGTGGGTTCCTTTTTGAGCACGGTCATCGGTGCCCTGCTGATTCTGATCGTCAGTCCAATCCAAGCGGTTTGGTATGTGGTGTTTTTCGTTGTGCTGCAGCAATTAGAAGGCAACCTGATTTATCCGCATGTTGTCGGTTCAAAAGTCGGGCTTCCCGTCCTTTGGGTGCTGGCGGCGATAACCATCGGCGGCAATATGTTCGGCGTTTTGGGAATGGTAATCAATATCCCGATTTGTTCGATTCTGTATGTTTTGCTGAAGGAAGATGTAAGCAAACGGCTGAAAAACAAGAAAAACCAGGACAAGCCGCTTCGGAATACTGAAAAATAGATTTGGCTATTTCTCAATATGAAGAATGCCGCATCAGTAATGGTGATGCGGCTATATTTTTTCGAATGAATAAAAAGTGAATTTTTACCGCTTTTAGGCCGATATACTTTTTTGAATACGGAATTTTGGGCGGCTTTTTAACGCGATCGTTTCTTTTGCGATAAATCGGCTGTTTTCGATCTTCTTTTCGAAACGCCGGCAAACGCAGATACATTTTTAGGGATATATGTATTATAATAATAAGACCAACCGATCAACCCAGGTGGTGGCAGGATGTATCAAGAAAAACATAGATTTAAAAAGACACTATCGGCATTAGCTGTTATTTTCGTTGAGCTGGCACTTATGGCCGCGACAACCGCTGTTTTCGTGGTGGCTTTTGAACGCGTGGACGCAATGCGGCTTGCCGCCGCAGCGGCTGCGAAAAGCAGCAGCTCCGAAGTGATTACACAGGAAAAACTGGATGATGGGGGTTTCTCGTCTTCGTCTAGTGGGGCAACTCAGGAGTTTAAGCAACCGGACGACTGGCGGCTTGTTTTAGTGAATTTGGACCATGAACTGCCTCAAACGTATAAAGCAAATATTGTACACAAGTTTAATGTGGATATTGATTCCAGAATTGCCGATTCTTATCAGCAGATGCGCGACGCCGCTTTAAAGGATAATATCAAGCTGTGGATATCCTCGGGCTATAGAAGCTATGAAAAACAGCGGCAGCTTTTTTCAGAGGAAATTCAGGCGTTTTATAAAAATGGAATCAGCCGGGAGGAGGCGGTCAGCAAAGCGGCCCGTTCGGTGGCCCGCCCCGGATGCAGCGAGCATATAACCGGGCTTGCCGTTGATTTGAACGGCGTTTTGGAAAATTTCGGTGATACTAAGGAGTTCACTTGGCTGCAGCAGCACGCGCAGGACTATGGCTTTGTCCTTCGCTACCCGAAGGACAAGCAGCATACAACAAAAATAAAATTTGAACCGTGGCATTACCGCTATGTCGGGGTGGAACATGCGAAAAAGATGAAAGCCCTCAATATGTGTTTGGAGGAATATGTTGATTATTACAATAAAAATCAGGCTGCGTCGCATTGAATAACGGCTTGTGATTTGCTATAATTATAAAATTAAGGCTCGGCCCTGTTTAGAAAAGAATGGAATATAGGACTGGGAATTTTTTAATTTGATGAGAGGGGTCTATTCATGCAGCAAAAAACAGTTCGAACAAGGTTTGCGCCAAGCCCGACGGGGTTTATGCACGTTGGAAATTTGCGCACGGCCTTGTATGAATATTTGATCGCAAAATCGCTGGGCGGCACTTTTGTGCTGCGCATAGAGGATACCGATCAGGAAAGGCTTGTTCCGGGCGCGGTCGATGTGATTTACAAAACACTTGAAAAAGTGGGGCTTAAGCATGATGAAGGACCGGATATTGGAGGCAAATTCGGCCCCTATATTCAAAGCGAACGCAAGGATATTTATAAACCGTATGCGGAGCAGCTTGTCCGGGAAGGAAGGGCATATTACTGCTTCTGCACCAAAGAGCGCCTTGAGGCGCTGCACGAGGGAAAGGAAGGGGAGTTCCCTGGCGGCTATGATCGTCATTGCCGCGACCTGCCCAAAGAGGAAGTGGAACGGCTTTTAGAATCCGGTGTTCCCTATGTTATCCGTCAGCGGATGCCGATCGAAGGCTCGACCACCTTCAATGATGTTGTATACGGTTCGATCACAATTGAAAATAAAGAGCTTGAGGATCAGATCCTAATTAAATCCGACGGTTACCCAACCTACAATTTTGCGAACGTCATCGACGACCATCTGATGCACATTACCCATGTAGTGCGGGGTTGCGAATATCTTACTTCCACGCCGAAGTATAACCTGCTGTATCAGGCTTTCGGCTGGGAGGTTCCTACTTATGTCCATCTGCCCTTAATCATGGGAAAAAATGAGGACGGAAGCGTTTCGAAACTTTCCAAGCGACATGGTTCGACCGGCTTCGAAGATTTAATGAAGGAAGGCTATCTTCCACAGACAATTATCAATTACATAGCGCTTTTGGGTTGGTGCCCGAAGGACAACAGGGAGCTTTTCACGCTGCCGGAACTGGTGGAGAATTTCTCCATTGACGGGATTAGCAAGTCCCCTGCCGTTTTTGATTACGATAAGCTCACCTGGTTTAACGGCGAATACATCCGTGCCATGAGCGAGGAAGAATTTATCCAGAACGCCATGCCGTATTTTAAGGAAGTATTTCCTGACAAAGAAATGAACTGGAAGGTTCTGGCTTCCATTTTGCAGCCGCGAATCACAAAGTTTACGCAAATTCCGGAAATGATTGTGTTTTTAAAAGAACTGCCGGATTACTCAACCGACTTTTTTGTCAATAAAAAGAGCAAAACCAACCTTGAAAACTCCGTGCAGATGCTGAAGGAAGCCCTACCCGTACTGGAAGAAATTAACGACTGGACGGTGGAGGTTATCCACGACGCGCTGATTGGACTTGCGCAGAAGCTTGAAGTAAAGAACGGAACCCTGCTCTGGCCGGTTCGCATTGCGGCGGCCGGCATGCTGGTAACGCCGGGAGGGGCAATGGAAATTCTTGCGATTCTCGGCAAAGAGGAATCTATCCGCCGCCTGCGCTTGGGACTTGAAAAATTGGGAGCATAAGGAGCGAAAACAATGAACGAAAAGAAAAGCAATACGGAAGAAACCGAGATTTCGAGCAATTTCATTCAGACCTTCATAGCGGAGGATATTGCTCCGGGAGGAAGGTTTGAGGGGAAAAAGGTACATACCCGTTTCCCGCCCGAACCGAACGGTTATCTTCATATCGGCCACGCGAAAGCAATTTGCATTGATTTTGGCATGGCGGAAAAATTTGGCGGGATCTGCAACCTACGCATGGACGACACCAACCCCACAAAAGAAGATACCGAGTACGTTGACGCCATCAAGGAAGATATTCGCTGGCTCGGTTTCTCTTGGGATGACCGTTTTTACTATGCTTCCGATTACTTCCCGCAAATGTACGAAATGGCTGTCAATTTGATTCGGAAAGGGCTGGCGTATGTCTGCCAGCTTACCCCGGAACAGATGCGGGAAAACAGGGGCGACCTGACCCATCCGGCTGTCAGCCCTTACCGTGACCGCCCGATTGAAGAAAGCCTGGACTTGTTCGAGCGGATGCGAAAGGGCGAGTTCCGGGACGGGGAAATGACCCTGCGCGCAAAAATCGATCTTGCTTCGGGCAACTTCAATATGCGCGACCCGGTTATTTACCGCATTAACCATATCGAGCATCACCGCACAGGATCCGAGTGGTGCATTTATCCCATGTACGATTTTGCCCATCCGATCGAGGATGCGCTTGAGGGGATTACCCATTCGCTCTGTACCTTGGAATTTGAAGATCACAGGCCGCTTTACGAGTGGGTGATTAACCATATCGATTTGCCGGACAAGCCGCGGCAGATCGAATTCGCCCGTCTTGGGATCAACAATACCGTAATGAGCAAGCGCAAACTTCGCCAGTTGGTGGAAAACCACTATGTCAACGGGTGGGACGACCCGCGCATGCCGACGCTTTGCGGGTTGCGCCGCAGAGGCTACACGCCGGCATCCATTCGCAATTTCTGCGAACGCATTGGTGTGGCAAAAGTCAACAGCACCGTGGAATACAGCTTTTTAGAGCATTGCCTGCGGGAGGATTTGAACCTTAACGCACAGCGTACCATGGCGGTATTGCACCCGGTAAAGCTGGTTTTGACGAACTATCCGGAGGATCAGACCGAAGAATTTGAAGTGGAAAACAACCCGGAAAAGCCGCAGAACGGCACCCGGAAGGTTTCTTTCTCCCGCACGCTGTGGATTGAGAAGGAGGACTTCATGGAAGAGCCGGTAAAGGGCTATTTCCGCCTTTTCCCGGGCAATGAGGTTCGCCTGAAAACGGCGTATGTGGTTCGCTGCACGGGTTGCAAAAAGGACGAAAATGGGAACGTTGTGGAAGTCTATGCGGAATACGACCCGCAGACGCGCGGCGGAAACACGCCGGACGGCAGGAAAGTAAAGGGAACCATCCATTGGGTGGACGCGGAAACTGCCGTTGACGCGGAAGTCCGCCTGTACGACAGTCTGTTTACGGTTCCCGATCCGGAAGCGGACGATTTTCTGGAGCATATCAATCCGGATTCCCTCAAGGTATTACAGAACTGCAAAGTAGAACCTTCACTAGTTAACGAGAAAGTACCGAAATCCTTCCAGTTTATGCGCCAGGGCTATTTCTGCCTAGATTACGACAGCACGCCGGAGCATCTGATATTTAACCGTTCCGTATCCTTAAAAGATAGCTTCAAAAAGAAATAAAACCATATAAAAAGCCCGCTGTTAGGCGGGCTTTTTATTCCCCATAGATTCCCTGTACGGTTACTTCGCCGGAAGAAATCGGGAATTTTGTTCCGTCGTCACAGCGGACAATAAGCTCTCCGCTCGGCGAAATATCCTCCGCTACGCCGACCATCTTCCGGTTTTCCCTTATAAATCCGACCCTTCGGTTCAAGGAAACGCATCGGGATTTATATTCGCGGAGCAGGCTTTCGGTGTGGAGTGGGAAATCCTTCAGCACCGTTTCCAATTCGAACAGGATTTCCTGCAAAAGAGGTACGCGCCGGATGAAGCTTCCGCTTTCCAGTCGAAGGGAGGTTGCCTTTACAGACAACTCCTCTGGGAAATTTTCATTATTAACATTCACGCCGATACCGACCGCCATATATTCGATCCGGTCCATTTCGGCGGCCATTTCTGTTAGAATCCCGCAGACTTTTTTGCTTTCGATGACAATGTCGTTCGGCCATTTGATCATGGCGGCGCATCCGGTGTTTCTTTGAATTGCCCGGCAGACTGCCAGCCCGGCCAGCAGGGTGATATTGGCTGCCTGTGAAGGTAATAAGCTTGACCGCAAAAGGACGGTAAACCAAAGTCCCTGCCCGGCGGGCGAAGTCCAGGAACGGCCGAGCCGCCCCTTTCCGCCGGTTTGCTCTTCCGCAACGAACAGACTTCCGTCCGGGGCACCTGCAAGCGCTTTCCGTTTCGCTTCCTCGTTTGTAGAGTCGATACGGTCGTAGCAGTCTATTCTTTTCGCCAGAAGCTTTGTTTTTAGTCCCAAAGCGATTTCTTCCGGGGTGATTTTGTCAGGGCGGGCTATCAGTTTGTAACCGCGGTTTGTCACGGATTCGATGGAATATCCGCTGTTCCGCAAGGCGTTGATATTTTTCCATACGGCGGTACGGGTGATGTGCAGGAACTCGCTGATCTTCTCGCCGGAAACATATTCGCTGTTCTGCTCTAATATCCTGATAATTTCTTTTTTTGTATTCATAAAACCACGGCCTTTATCGAATTGTTCCTTTCATTATACCTTCCCTTTGTGTGGAATGGCAAGGAAATATCAAAAATGTATTGTTCCACTCGCGTGTTTAGTGCTATACTATATCATATATGTCCTATTAGAATTTGAACTGGAAAGCGGGGTGTGTGCCATGGATGTCAGGCCGGGTGACATTTTGCAAATGAAAAAAACACATCCGTGCGGTAGCAAGACCTTTCTTGTGCTCCGTTCCGGCATGGATTTTAAAATCCGCTGTACCGGCTGCGGCCATGAGGTCATGGTGCCAAGGCTGAAATGCGAAAAGAATATCAAGAAAATCATCCGCGAGGAACCCCAGCATGAATTGTAGCTCCTTAATATTCAATTCATAAAAATTAAGGAGAATAACAATGTTTGAAAATTTAGAAGTGTTTGAGAAACGGTATGAAGAACTGGGGCAAAAGCTCTATGACCCGTCTGTTTTGGCGGATCAGACCACCTATACGGAGTTAATGAAGGAGTATAAAAATATTACTCCGATTGTCGAAAAATACCACGAATATTTGAAAGCGATCCAAACCGTGAAGGATTCAAAGGAACTCTTGGAAGAGAGCGGCTTGGACAGGGAACTGAGGGATATGGCGGAGGAGGAACTGCAAACGGCAAAAGCCGATGTTGAACGGTGCAGCGAGGAACTGAAAATCCTGCTCCTGCCAAGTGATCCGAACGATGAGCGAAATGTTATTGTTGAAATCCGCGGCGGGGCCGGCGGGGAAGAAGCAGCCCTGTTTTCCGCCGTTTTATTCCGTATGTACAGCATGTACGCCGAATCGAGAGGGTGGAAGACGGAAATCCTAAACGCAAACGAAACGGAGCTTGGCGGATTTAAGGAAATCAGCTTTATGATTACCGGGCACGGTGCGTATTCCCGGCTGAAATACGAAAGCGGCGTCCACCGTGTTCAGCGCGTTCCGGAAACAGAAACGCAGGGGCGTGTCCACACTTCCACCTCTACGGTCGCTGTTTTGCCGGAAGCGGAAGAAGTGGAAATTGAAATTAATCCAAAGGATTTGCAGATCGACACCTACCGCTCCAGCGGCGCGGGCGGTCAGCATATTAACAAGACCTCCTCCGCAATCCGCATTACGCATCTGCCCACCGGAACGGTGGTCGAATGCCAGGATGAGCGGAGCCAGTACAAAAACAAGGAAAAGGCGATGCGGGTGCTGCGTTCGCGCCTGTACGAGGCAAAACTGCGGGAGCATGACGCGGCGATTGCTTCCGAGCGCAGGAGCCAGGTTGGTACCGGCGACCGTTCGGAGCGTATCCGGACGTATAACTACCCGCAAGGCAGAATGACCGACCATCGTATCGGTTTGACGCTTTACCGTCTGGACGATATTTTGAACGGTAACCTGGATGAAATTATTGACGCCCTGATTACGGCGGACAGAGCCGCGAAACTGCAAAATACGATTGATAACCAGTCAGAAGAGAGAGATTCATAATGCAAACCCTGCGTTTAAATGCAAATAATCCGGAAGATATTCAAAAAGCCGCTCAAATCCTCCGCGAGGGCGGCTTGGTTGGCATGCCTACGGAAACGGTATACGGGTTAGCGGCAAATGCGCTGGACGGGAAGGCTGTTGCAAAGATTTTCGCTGCAAAGGGAAGACCGATGGACAATCCCCTGATCGTACATATTTCAAAATTCGATCAGCTTTATAAACTGGTCAGAGAAGTTCCGCCGGAGGCGGAAAAGCTCGCACAAGCGTACTGGCCGGGTCCCATGACAATGGTTATGCCGAAAACCGGCTGCATCCCGGACGAAGTGAGCGCGGGGCTGGAAACGGTGGCGGTTCGGTTCCCGTCGCATCCGGCGGCGCAGGCGCTGATTAGCGCATCCGGCCTTCCGCTTGCCGCGCCTTCCGCAAACCTTTCCGGAAGGCCCAGCCCCACCACCGCGGAGCATGTCCTGCACGACATGGACGGGAAAATCGAGGCTGTTTTGGATGGAGGAGCCTGCGGGGTCGGCGTGGAGTCCACCGTCGTTACGCTCGCCACAAAACCGCCGCGGCTTTTAAGGCCGGGCGGAATCACTTTGGAGCAGCTCCGCGCCGTTCTTGGAGAGGTCGAGATGGACAATGCTGTGCTGAAACCGCTTGCCGAGGGCGTCAAGGCGGCTTCCCCCGGAATGAAGTACAAGCATTATTCACCAAAAGCGAACGTAATCATCATTGACAGCAGTTTTGAAGCATATAAACAGTATGTAAATGCTCATAAGGAAGCGGGAACGGCCGCGCTGTGCTACAGCGGAGAAGCCCCGGAGCTGGAGGTCCCGGTGGTCTGCTACGGAAGGGAAGACGATTACGGCGAGCAGGCGCGGGAGCTTTTCGATGCGCTGCGCAGGCTGGATGAAATCCATGCAAAAACCGTCTATGCGCGATGTCCCGAACCCAAAGGCGTTGGGCTGGCGGTTTACAACCGGCTGATCCGCGCGGCCGGATTTGAGGTGCTTCGTCTTGAGTAAACTGGTGATCGGCCTTACCGGGCCGACCGGAGCGGGGAAATCAACCGTCGCGCAGGCGTTCGAAAGGGCAGGCTGTGAAATCATTGACGCTGATCTGGTTGCCCGGCAGGCGGTAACGGATGAAAAATGTCTGGCGGCTTTAAAAGCCGAATTTGGGAATGATATTGTGCAGGACGGCGTTTTAAACCGTCGTTTGTTGGCACAGCGGGCTTTTTCGAGCGAAAAGGGCGCCGCGAAATTAAATTCGATTACGCATCCCGTCATTATGGGTATGGTCAAGAATCAAATTGCGTCCATCAAAACAAGCGGCGCAAAAGCGGTTGTCCTTGACGCCGCCCTTCTGTTTGAAAGCGGAGCGGATTCGCTGTGCGATACAACGGTTGCCGTTACCGCGCCGGTGGAAATCCGCCTGAACCGCATTATGAACCGGGACGGGATTTCCAAAGAACTGGCTGAAGCGCGTATCGGGGCGCAGAAGGGGAATTCGTATTATAACGAACGCGCACGGTACCGGCTGGACGGTGTCATGAACCGGGATGACATCCAGACGGCGGTCAATCGGCTTTTAGAACAGATCATTGGAGATTATACATGAAACGTTACAAACGAATCCTATTCATCTGCGCCATAGCAGCGGCTTTGCTTCTGCTTGGTTGGTTTTTCTTAAACCGTGAATACAAGTACTTTATGAGAAGTGCTTATCCGCTGAAATATTCGGATATTGTCGCAAAAGAGGCCACGAAAAACCATCTTGACCCGGCCATGGTGTATTCCGTTATCAAAGCGGAAAGCAATTTTGATCCCGACGCGAAATCCCGGGCGGGTGCCATCGGCCTGATGCAGCTTACCCCGGACACGTTCGATTGGTTGCAGACGAAACTGAAAAGCGATGAAAAATATACCGAGAACAATCTGTATTCTCCGGAAATCAACATTCGCTATGGCTGCAAGTTTTTGTCGATTTTGTTCAATAAATACAGCAAGCAGGCAACCGCGCTATGCGCTTATAACGCCGGAATCGGCACGGTAAATGCATGGCTGAAGGATCCGGATATTTCAAAGGACGGCGTTACGCTTGACCAAATTCCTTTTGAAGAGACAAGGAATTATGTCAATATCGTCCTGAAGAATTACGAGAATTATAAAAAGACTTATCAATTTAATGACAAAGGAGAAAGTGTGAATGACTAAGCTTAGCAAGGAAGATGTTAAAAAGATGTCGGAAGAGCTTCTGCTTGACCGCAAAAATCCCTTTTTTAAAGTCGAGGATGAAAAGGTTCGCAAAGCGGATGAATTTTGCGAGGGCTACAAGAAGTTTTTAAACGAGTCCAAAACCGAACGGGAAGCAGTCCGCTTTAGCGTGAAAGCGGCGGAGGCCGCCGGGTTTGTGCCGTTTGATCCTGCGAAAAAATACAATGCAGGAGATAAGGTTTATTACAACAACCGCGGGAAAGCCCTGATTCTTGCGGTAATCGGGAAGAACGGCTGTAAAAACGGTGTCCGTATTGCAGCAGCGCACATCGATTGCCCCCGCCTTGATTTGAAACCGCATCCGCTCTATGAGAAGGATGAAATCGCTTTCTTTAAAACCCATTATTACGGTGGCGTGAAGAAATATCAGTGGACGGCCATCCCCCTTGCCATGCACGGCCTTGCGGTGCTGAAAGACGGTACGCCGATGGAAATCTGTATTGGGGAAGAGGAAGGCGATCCGCAGTTCTGCATTACCGACCTTCTCCCGCATTTAAGCGCAGAGCAATATGAAAAGAAGCTTTCCAAAGCGATCGAAGGGGAAAATCTGAATATCGTAGTGGGAAGCCGCCCGGTTGTATCCGACGAAGGCGACGATTTATTTAAGCTGAATGCCATGAGGCTGATTCATGACAAATACGGCATGACAGAGGAAGACTTTGTTTCCGCCGATATTGAGTTTGTTCCGGCGTTCAAAGCAAGGGATATCGGTTTTGACCGCAGCATGATCGGTTCCTACGGCCACGATGACAGGGTCTGTGCCTATCCGGCAATCATGGCGGCACTAGATTTACAGGCCCCGGAGAATACGGTGCTTACTGTTCTGGCCGATAAGGAGGAAATCGGCAGCGACGGCAATACCGGTTTAAACTCCCGGTTTATGCAGTATTTTATTTCGGATCTGGCAAGAGCGGAAGGGTTGGAGCCGCAGCATGTTTTAAGTAAGTCCAAATGCCTTTCTGCGGACGTGACGGCCGCTTATGACCCGACCTATTCTAGTGTATATGAACCGAACAATTCCTGCTATATCAATAATGGCATTGGAATGGCCAAATATACCGGCTCCAGAGGAAAGAGCGGTTCTAGTGAAGCGTCGGCGGAATTCGTTGCGGAAATCCGCCGGCTGTTTGAGGCTAACGGCGTTCTCTGGCAGATTGGCGAGCTGGGCAAGGTTGATGCCGGCGGCGGCGGAACCGTTGCCCTGTGCATAGCAAGTCTGAATGTTGATGTTCTGGACGTCGGCGTTCCGGTCCTGTCGATGCATTCTCCTTTTGAAATCGTATCGAAGCTGGACGTTTACATGACCTATCTTGGCATCCGGGCTTTTTATGAGGCAAAATAAAAAGCAATAAAGAAATCGTGCCGGCACTTTGCCCGGCCCGTTGAATTGAGGGAGGAATCACGATGCGTTTTCCGAAGTTATTCAGCACAAAGGGACCGGGCAAAAAATGTGCGGCACTATTTTTATCCCTGTGCACGGTATTCTTTACTGCCTGCAATTCGGCCCCTAATCCGGGAAAGCCCGAATCGGTTTCTTCCGGCATTTCCGCAGGCCGTTCGAGCAATGCGGCCGCGCTTGAGTCCCAAGCATCGGGGAATACAGATAATATAGAGAACAATCTAAACATAATTTTATCGTCCCCGAAAGAAAGTTCCAATCCGGCTGATTATATTAACGCGCACCAAAAAGAATATGAGAATATCATCAAATCAGGGGACGATGCGCTTTTCTATTTGCTGAATGAATTTAAGGAAGGACGAGCCGAAGGGCTGCGCGGCGAGGTGATGAAAGCCATCTGTGTGGAACTGCTGGGCGCGAAAAACAATGTTCCCGAAGGCAGTTATCATACGGCGCAGGAATGGTACGAAAAACTGCAGCCGCTAAGTCCGCTTCCAATGCCGAAAGCCGTCTATTGGGAAACCGGCGACCCCGATTATGATTTCATGTATGCTTCTTTAATTGAACGGTATTCGAAAAATGAGGAGGATACGGTTACCATCTTCGCTCCTGTTCTTTACGGAAGCGACAAGAAAGGTGAAACAACAAAGCTGTTTGCAACGGTGTGTATGCAGGACTTCCGAGTGCTTGGCGACACGATTTTTGAAACGGGCGGAGCGGTTCTTCCGGTGGCAATTACTGCTGTGGAAAGCGGCGGCACAATAAAATGCACGGATATTGCACAGGCGAAGGATGGCGGCTATTTTGCTTCGTCCATTCGCGATTTCTGCGGAACGCATAAAGATATTGCGGAAGAGATGATTTCACGCTATTCAAAGGAAAATTATCAGGCTCTTATTAAAAAGAATTTGCAAACGTATCTGAAAGCCGTCAATATTAGTCCAAAATATTACAGCAATACCGTCGAAAAGATGGCCTTTGCGGATTATTTGAAGAAATAAAAAAACGAAAAAGGCTTGGTTCCGCACATGAACAGAACCAAGCCTTTTGTAAACCGGAACAGGAATCAGACCCCGCATTTTTCTTTTCCGCTGAACACAATTGCCCGGGCGGCGTCAAGCGTAACCGTTGTGCCGCTTTTTAAAATTTGTGTGGCGTGTTCCGCGGCGACAATCACCGGCTTGTCCAAAGCTAGACCGACGATTGCGGCATGGGAATTCATGCCGCCGTTTTCGGTGATAATGCCGGATGCTTTTTTAATAATGTTCAGGATTCGATTGCTTGTCTGCGGGATGACAAGAATATCCCCTTCTTTAAAGGTTTTTATAGCGGTATCTTCATCCTTGCAAACGCAGAGGTTTCCGCAGACGGCACCTTTTGTTACCCCGATACCGGAGACAAGCACGTCGCCGACCAGATGAACCTTTAGCAGGTTGGTTGTTCCCGAAATCCCAAGCGGGACGCCGGCGGTAATAACAACCAGGTCGCCGTTTTTCAAAAGCCCCTTGCTACGCGCAACGTCCACCACATGGTCGAACAGCTCGTCGGTGTTATCCTTTTCGTCTACCAAAATCGGAACTACGCCCCAGGACAGATTCATCTGGCGCTGAACGGTTTCGTCGGTTGTGCCGCTGATAATCGGGCATTCCGGGCGGTATTTTGAAATCATACGGGCGGTTCTTCCCGACTTGGATACGGTGATGATAGCTACCGCACCCAAATCCTGCGCGGTCGTGCAGGTTGCGTGGGAAATCGCAGAGGTAACATTCGGCAGTTCGGTAAAATCCCGCTTCCGAAAACGGGATTGATAATCAATATCCCGCTCCGTGCGTTCCGCAATCGTGGCCATCATTCTCAGCGCGGCGATCGGGTATTTGCCGGCGGCGGTTTCACCGGAAAGCATAATTGCGCTTGTGCCGTCATAAATTGCATTGGCAACATCGGAGGTTTCGGCGCGGGTAGGACGTGGGTTTTTCATCATGGAATCCAGCATCTGTGTCGCGGTAATCACCTGTTTGCCGGCGTTGTATCCTTTTTTGATTAATTTCTTTTGTATAACCGGGACTTCCTCCAGCGGAATTTCAACGCCGAGATCCCCGCGGGCAACCATGATGCCGTCAGAAACGCGGATAATTTCGTCAATATTATCCACTCCCTCGGAATTTTCAATTTTTGCAATAATGCGGATTTTATGGCAATTATGTTTTTCCAGCTCTGTGCGCAAATCCAGAATGTCTTGGGCGCTGCGCGTAAAGGAAGCGGCGATGAAATCGAAATCCTCTTTTACGGCAAAGGCAATGTCTTCCTTGTCCTTTTCGCTGATAAACGGCAGGGATAATTTGCTGCCGGGCACATTGATGCCCTTGTGTGCGGAAACATCGCCGCCGTTGATTACGGTGCAGTAGATATCGGTGTCCGTACGTGATTCCACTTTCAATTCAATCAAACCGTCGTCAATCAGAATTTTTGCACCGGGAACAACCTCCTGCGGAAGGTGGTCAAAGGTAACGGAGGCAATCGTTTCGTTTCCGACAATATCTCGGTTTGTAAGGGTGAATTTATCGCCGGCATTTAGTGTGACTTTTGGTTTGCTGAACTCTTTCAGCCGGATTTCCGGGCCTTTGGTATCCAGCAGAAGAGCCACCGGAAGCCCAAGCTCGCTGCGCAGCTTTTTAACCGCATCTGCCCGCACTTTCTGCTCGGCAGCAGTTTGGTGCGAAAAATTTAATCGGGCGACGTCCATTCCGGCAAGCATAAGC
Organism: Caproiciproducens galactitolivorans; assembly: GCF_004768785.1. GTDB lineage: Bacteria > Bacillota > Clostridia > Oscillospirales > Acutalibacteraceae > Caproiciproducens > Caproiciproducens galactitolivorans. The sequence continues at coordinate 102,316 of NZ_SRMQ01000008.1, read as the reverse complement.
TGGCGGAGAACGTCCCCGTTATCCGTTGCAGGTCCAAGAGTGCATATGATTTTTGTTTTTCTCAAGAGGCACACCCCAATCTATATAAATAAAAAACCTTACCCAGTTTATATGATATTACATTTTGCTATATAAATCAAATATATTGGAACATATTGTATAGAAATCTGAAAAGAAGAAACCAGTTGAATTTATTTGATGGAAGATATACAATAAAATAAGAATTAAAGGGAAAACGGGGAAAGTAGTCTCCGTTTGTTATTAAATAGGGAATGTTTAGGGAGGAAAATTATTCGTGCGTAAACGCGGGGAAAAGATCGTGAAACGCCGTACCGGCTGGTATAAGGCAAACGAAGTGAGAAGAATTAAAATTATGATGTCCGTTATAGCCGTAACGCTTTGTGTTTCGGTTGCGGCAGGAGCGGTTCTGTTCTGGGTTGAAGTGAAACAGCCGTTCAGCAAACCGGCTTCCGCCAGTATTGCGGAAAGTTCAAAAAGTGCATCTTCAAACAGGGAATTGCCTGTTTACGATAATTCCTATAATTTACTGGTCGTAAATTCGTCGAACGGCCTTAAATCCGATTTTCGTGTTCAGTTAGAAGACTTTAACGGCGTGAAAGTGGATTCAAAAATCGTTCCCGCCCTGAAAAAGATGATAGAAGATGCCAAGGCAGACGGCTGTGCATTAAAGCTTACAAAGGGCTACGTTGCAACCGAGGAACAGGAACGCCTTTATAATGCCGCGGTGCAGGATCTGATGAAAAAACAGGGCTATTCGCAGGTGCGGGCACAAAATGAAATGCAAAATACGATTGGCCGCGGCGGCTATAATGAAAACCAGACTGGGATGGCCGTTGAATTTACCGCCGAGGGTCTTCCCGAAAACGGCGATTTCACCACGACGAAAGAATATAAATGGCTGTTGAAAAACAGCGTACAGTATGGCTTTATCCTTCGTTACCCAGAGAACAAGGCTTCCTTAACCGGAATGGCTTTTAATCCCCGCCATTTTCGCTACGTAGGAACGGCGAACGCGGTGAAGATGCGTGAATATTCGATGTGCCTGGAAGAATACGCAACGTATATGAGTCAGCAGGCTCCTAGGTAATCCATAAGAATTATTCCCGCAAATCGGATATTTTACTTGCATTTTATTGCTTGCTATGGTAGAATTCTAATGTTAAGTTGCAGTATTATTGAAAGAGGTGACAGGAATGAAGGAAAATATACATCCAGCGTATAAAGAGACAACAATCACTTGCGCCTGCGGAAATGTTATTAAAACAAAATCCACGAAGGAGAATATCCGCGTTGAAATATGCTCCAAGTGCCACCCGTTCTTCACGGGTAAGCAAAAGCTTGTTGATACAAGTGGACGTGTTGACATGTTTAAGAAACGTTACGGTATGGACAAGTAATTGTTCTTTTGCTCTCGTTGGATTTTAGGCGGTGCAGTTTTCTGCGCCGCTTATTTTATTGCAAAGGGAGGAGCCATGATTGAGTATCGGACCGTTGCAGGCGAAGCCTGCGCGGAATTTATGGAGAAACATTCCCGCTTTATCGGTTATGCAAAACCTGTTCAGAGTGAAGAAGAAGCCGTTTCCTTTATCCGTTCCATAAAATCAAAGCATTGGGACGCAACACATAATGTGTATGCTTATTCCGTGCGAGCCGGACAGGCCCAAAGATACTCGGACGACGGGGAACCGCAGGGCACAGCGGGAATCCCGGTGCTGGACGTTATCCGAAAGTCCGGCGTAACGGATACGGTTATTGTTGTTACCCGTTATTTCGGCGGAATCCTGCTTGGCGCGGGCGGTTTGGTCCGCGCCTATTCACACGGTGCTTCCCTTGCGCTTGAAAAGGCGAAAATCATTACTATGCGCACCTGTGTGACCGCGGAGGTATGCTGTGACTACAGCCGGTACGGCCGGTTGAGCGCGTTAATTCCCGAATGCGGCGGGACCATTGACGATACGGAGTTTACGGATGAAGTGAAGATCCTTTTTCATATGAGCGACATTACCTTGCCGACTTTCGAACAAAAACTTGCCGATATTACGTGCGGGCAAAGCAAAATTATCATTACCGGAGAAAAGTTTTTTGAAATTTAATTAAGAAATGCAGGAAATTTGTATTATTCTGCGTATATCTTAATTGAAGCATGAAAACAGGTGGTGATATTATGACGGTTCGTGAGCGGACGCAGACAATAGAGGAGCAGACTTTGTCGCCCTATGCGGCACTCTCGAAGAATACGCTGGGCAGAGATACCCCGGAAGAGGAATGTACGCTGAGGACGCCCTATCAGCGCGATAGGGACAGAATCCTTCATTGCAAATCCTTTCGGCGCTTAAAGCACAAAACACAGGTTTTCCTTTCACCGGAGGGCGACCATTACCGGACGCGCCTGACGCATACGCTGGAGGTTTCCCAGATCGCGCGCACCATTGCAAGGGCGCTGCGCCTGAATGAGGATTTAACCGAGGCAATTTCTCTCGGCCATGATTTGGGACATACCCCATTCGGGCATGCCGGTGAGCGCGCGTTGAACGATTTAATGGAAGGCGGCTTTCGGCATTACGAGCAAAGTGTGCGGATCGTTGAAAAGCTGGAGAAATCCGGAGCCGGGCTGAACCTGACAAAAGAGGTGCGCGACGGGATCCTTTGCCACACGAAGGGTACGGAGGCAATGACACTGGAGGGCAGGGTGGTACGCCTGGCGGATCGAATTGCCTACATCAATCACGATATTGATGACGCGGAACGGGCCGGGGTGCTGCATGAAAAGGATATCCCAAGGGAAATTACGTCTGTTTTAGGCGGACGCAGGTCGGAGCGAATAGATACGCTGGTTCATTCCCTAGTGGAAAACAGCCTTGACGGCAGAATACGGATGGATCCGGAGATACAGGAAGCTTTTGACAAGCTCTATGATTTTATGTTTGAATATGTATACTTGAATTCTTACGCGAAAGCGGAAGAGAAAAAGGTTCCGAACCTGATCGGTGCGCTTTTTGATTATTTGCGCAAGCCCGAAAATCTTCCGGATGATATGCGGAGAATTGCCGAACAGGACGGAATAGAGCGGGCGGCCTGCGATTATATTGCGGGTATGACCGATCATTTTGCACTTGAGTTATTCCAGGATATTTATGTGCCGAAGTCCTGGAATATTTAATTATCATAAAAAGGGGTGACGGCATGCCATTGCCGGAAGCTTTTATGCAGGAATTAAAAGCGCGCAATGATATTGCGGAAGTAGTCGCTTCCTATGTAAATCTGAGGCACAGCGGAAGAACATACGTCGGGCTTTGTCCCTTTCATATGGAAAAGACGCCGTCTTTCAACGTTTATTCGGACAACGGTTCCTTTTACTGCTTTGGCTGCGGGGCGGGCGGCGACGTCATTACATTCATCCGCCGAATCGAAAATTTAGATTACATGGAGGCGGTCCGTTTCCTGGCGCAGCGCGCCGGAATCCCGGTGCCGGAAAACAACGTGGACGATGGGATGCGCAGGCTGAAGGCGCGAATCTTGGAAATTAACCGCGAAGCCGCTCGATTTTTCTACGCTACTCTGAATTCGAAAGAAGGGGCGGAGGGGATGGAATACCTGCGGCGGCGTGCTTTAACGCCGCAGACCATCCGGCACTTCGGGCTTGGATGGGCGCCCGCTTCCCGTTATTCGCTTACACGGTATCTTGCCCAAAAGGGATTTACGCAAGAGGAAATGGTGTTGGCGAACGTTGCCTTTAAAGGTAGGAGCGGGCAGATCATCGACCGCTTTGCTTCCCGGGTAATGTTTCCGATCATTGATTTACGGGGAAATGTGGTTGCTTTCGGCGGCCGTATTTTAACGGACGCGAAGCCCAAATATTTGAATACATCGGATACGCCGGTGTTTAATAAGGGGAATTTTTTATTTGCGCTGAATTTCGCGAAAAACAATGCAAACGGGCAGCTGATTTTGTGCGAAGGCTATATGGATGTCATCTCCATGCATCAGGCGGGATTTACAAATGCCGTTGCAACGCTCGGAACGGCGCTGACCCCCTCGCAGGCAAGGCTGATGGCCCACTATGCCACAGAGGTGGTCCTTTCTTACGACGCGGATGAAGCCGGGCAGAAGGCGACCAGCCGGGCGATCCCCATTCTGCGGGACGCCGGACTTTTGGTGAAGGTTCTTACGATTGCAGGAGGCAAGGATCCGGACGAATACCTTCGTACAAACGGGAAAAATGGATATATAAAATTTAAGCAGCTTTTGGAAGCCTGCGGAAATGATGTAGAGTACCGGTTGCAAAAGATCAGGCAGAGCAGCAATCTGCAAAGCGCGCAGGGGCGAGTCGCTTATCTTACGGGAGCCTCCACCGTCCTTTCCACTTTGGAAAATGAGGTGGAACAGGAAGTCTATGCGGGGAAGCTGGCGGAAGAGACGGGCGTGGAACGCTCTGCGATTATGCAGCTGGTGAAAAGGGAAAGCGAAAAGCGGAAGAAAAACCGTGAACGGAAGGAGTTCAAGGCTTTTCAGCAGCAGTTGGCCGGGATACGCGATAGCATCAATCCCGAAAAAGCACAGAATTTGCGTGCCGCAAGCGCGGAAGAGGCGCTGATCGCGTATATTGTGCAATACCCGGAGAACGCTAAGGATATACTGGAAAGGTTACCCTCCGAAAAATTCATTACGGCGTTTAACCGTCGTGTATATCGGACAATAATGGATAGAATGAAAGATGAAAAGGCAATTAGCCTTACAGATATATCGGAAGACTTTTCTGTCGAGGAGATCTCCTCTATATCGAAGATTCTCGCCAAATTTCACGATGTTTCCGTCACAAAAAAGGACGCGCAGGAATATATTGACGTGATTGAACAAGAATATGAAAAAATACGTATAGAAAAAGCAAAATCAGCAGAACCACAGGATATACAGGAATATTTGCAGAAACTGAGGTCACAGAAAAAATAGGGGGATTCAATATGGGAGCACCGGATAAAAAAACAGCAATCAGGGAATTGATTGAGCAGGGGAAAAGCAAAGGTCAGCTTTCTACGAAGGAAATTTTAGACGCGATCGGGGAACTCGACTTTGAACCGGAACAAATCGAAAAATTTTATGATACCCTGGAAGCACAGGGCGTAGAGATTATTGAAGATTTTGTCGACACGTCTCTCGACGATCTTGACTTTAATTCCCAGATTGATGAAAATGAAGATCTCGAATCCGCCCTCAGCACAGAGGGAATCGCGATTGATGATCCGGTTAAGGTTTATTTGAAGGAAATCGGACGTGTTCCGCTTCTTTCGCCGGAAGAGGAAATTGATCTGGCAATCCGGATATCCGACGGAGACGAGGCCGCAAAGAAACGCCTGTCCGAAGCAAACCTTCGCCTGGTCGTCAGCATCGCGAAGCGCTATCTTGGGCGTGGCATGCAGTTCCTCGATTTGATCCAGGAAGGGAATCTCGGTCTGATTAAGGCGGTTGAAAAATTTGATTATTCAAAGGGGTTTAAATTTTCCACCTATGCCACATGGTGGATTCGTCAGGCGATTACCCGCGCCATCGCGGATCAGGCAAGGACAATCCGTATCCCGGTGCATATGGTGGAAACCATTAATAAGGTGAAAAAGGTTTCCAGCCAGCTTTTGCACACAAACGGCCACGAACCTACTGCGGATGAGATTTCCGCTGAATTGGACATGCCTGTCGATAAGGTGCGTGAAATCATGCGGGTGGCGCAGGAACCGGTTTCCCTTGAAACGCCGATCGGAGAGGAAGAGGACAGCCACCTTGGTGACTTTATTCCTGACGACGACGCTCCGGCTCCGGCGGACGCCGCTTCACATACGCTTTTGAAGGAACAGCTTGCGGATGTGCTCGATACGCTTACCCCGCGTGAGGAAAAGGTTCTCCGTCTCCGCTTCGGCCTTGAAGACGGCCGTTCCCGCACACTAGAAGAGGTTGGTAAGGAATTTAACGTTACCCGTGAGCGAATCCGCCAGATTGAAGCGAAAGCCCTGCGTAAGCTTCGCCATCCGAGCCGCAGCAAAAAGCTCAAAGATTTCTTGGATTAGGGGTGACGTAAATGGTCATGACACTTGAAGCCGACTATGCGGTGCGGATTGTGGAGCTGCTGGCGGTTTCCAGCGAAAAAATAGATGCAAAAACAATTTCCGAACAGGCTCATGTGCCGCTGCGGTTTGCGCTGAAAATCCTGCGTAAGATGGTGGCGGACGATTTGATCGTTTCTTACAAGGGAGCGCACGGCGGGTACAAATTGGCGCGTGAGCCCGGGAAAATTACCCTTCGTCAGGTGATCGAATCCGTTGAGGGACCATATATGATCAGCCGCTGCCAGCAGGATAAATATGCCTGCACACATACAACAAGCTGCCGCTTTCATCAGATTTATGGCGAAATTTCCGATCTTGTTAGAGCAAAGCTCGAATCGTATACATTTGATTCCCTAGGCGGCACAGATGAAAAAGAATAAATGAACATAAAAAAGCCGACGAATCCGTCGGCTTTTTAAATTTACAGAAATTTTAGCAAATAAAACTTGACAAACACAATATATTGTTATAAAATAATATACTGCATCATCATGGAAACATATACTCATATCCATCTTGGACTATAATATCACAAACGATGAAAAAAGGCAAGAGTATATCACAAAAGCTTCAAAAATCAATGGTTGATGCAATTTTTTTGTGCTTAATTTATGCCGCGGATGGTAAATATATGAATGGAGTGATTGAGCCAATGGTGAATGTCAAACCGGTGCAAGTAGGCAAAAATGTTCGCATGAGCTTCGCGCGTATTGATGAAGTTTTGGACATGCCAAATCTAATCGAGGTACAGAAGAATTCCTACAAATGGTTTCTTGAAGAAGGCCTCAAAGAGGTTTTTAGGGATGTTTCCGGAATTACAGATTATACGGGCAATCTCGTGCTGGACTTTGTGGATTACAAACTGGACGACGATAAACCGAATTACAGCGTAGAAGAGTGTAAAGAGCGCGACGCTACTTATGCTGCGGCTCTAAGGGTTACCGCCCGCCTGCTCAACAAGGAAAGCGGCGAAATAAAAGAATCCGAAGTCTTCATGGGTGATTTCCCGCTTATGACGGATAGCGGCACTTTTGTCATTAATGGCGCAGAGCGTGTTATTGTTTCCCAATTGGTTCGTTCACCGGGCGTTTATTATAAAATGGAATACGATAAAACTGGAAAGGAACTTTTCAGTTCGACCGTTATTCCAAACCGCGGAGCATGGCTTGAATACGAAAACGATGCAAACGATGTTTTTTATGTTCGTATCGATAAGAACAGGAAAATACCGGTAACCGTGTTTATCCGTGCGCTCGGTCTTGGTACGGATGAAGAAATCCGCGAATATTTCGGGGATGACGACCGCATCAATGCAACCATTGAAAAGGATCCCTGCAAAAATATGGAGGAAGCCCTTTTTGAAGTATACAGAAAATTAAGACCGAGCGAACCGCCGACCATTGAAAGCGCACAGTCGCATATCAACGGCCTATTTTTTGACGCCCGGCGTTATGACCTTTCCCGTGTGGGGCGTTATAAATACAATAAGAAACTGAATTTGGCAGGACGGATTACCGGTCAGAAGCTGTCCCGCCCGATTGTAAATCCGCTTACCGGCGAGCTCATGGCTGAAGCCGGCGAAATCGTTTCCCACGAAAAGGCGCAGCAGATTGACGATGCGGGTGTTTCCGTTGTTTATGTGAATGTGAATGAGCGCGAAGTTAAGGTCATTTCCAATGGGATGGTTGACATTAATAAATTCGTTAACTTTGACGCGATTGAAGAATGCAATATCAAGGAAAGGGTTCGTTTTAGCGTTCTGGTTGACATTCTGAATTCCTGCTCTACAGATGAGGAGATAAAAGAAGCAATTAAGACTAGAGTGGACGAACTCATTCCAAAGCACATCATTATTGATGATATTTTTTCATCGATTAACTATATGAACTGCCTTGCGATGGGTCTTGGCAACGTTGACGATATCGACCATTTGGGCAACCGCCGTATCCGTTCCGTCGGTGAGCTGCTTCAGAATCAGTTCCGCATTGGTTTCTCCCGTCTAGAGCGTGTTATTCGTGAAAGAATGACTTTACAGGCGCAGGATCTTGAAGTTCTGACTCCTCATTCCTTAATTAATATCCGGCCTGTTGTGGCGGCGATCAAAGAATTCTTCGGTTCTTCACCGCTGTCGCAGTTCATGGATCAGACAAATCCGCTTACCGAGCTTACGCATAAGCGCCGTCTTTCTGCTTTGGGTCCCGGCGGCTTGTCTAGAGACCGCGCCGGATTCGAAGTCCGTGACGTTCACTACAGCCACTATGGCCGTATGTGCCCTATCGAAACACCTGAAGGCCCGAATATCGGTTTGATTTCCTATCTTGCAACTTTTGCAAGAATTAATGAATATGGTTTTATTGAAGCACCGTTCCGCCGCGTGGACAAAAAGACCGGCCGCGTAACAGACGAGGTTGTTTATATGACGGCGGATGTAGAGGACGATTATATTGTTGCACAGGCGAACGAACCCCTTGACGAGGAAGGCCGTTTTAAAAATTCCAAGGTTAATTCCCGTTACCGCGATGAATTTCTTGAAATTGAACGTGAAAAAGCGGACTATATGGACGTGTCGCCTCGTATGGTTGTTTCCGTTGCTACGGCAATGATTCCGTTCCTTGAAAACGATGACGCGAACCGTGCCCTGATGGGTTCCAACATGCAGCGGCAGGCTGTTCCGCTTCTTAGGACAGAAGCGCCGATTGTTGGTACCGGCATGGAATACAAGGCTGGTGTGGACTCTGGCGTATGCGTTATTGCCAAACACTCCGGCGTTGTTTCCAGCGTGAGCGCGGATGAAATCCGGATTACCTGCGACGATGGCACGGTGGACACGTACCATATTATTAAGTTTATGCGTTCCAACCAGGGGACATGTATTAATCAGGTTCCGATCGTAGACGTAAACCAGAGAGTGGAAGCCGGTTCTGTTATTGCCGACGGTCCGGCGACCAAGGATGGAGAAATCAGCCTTGGCAAAAATGCTTTGATCGGGTTTATGACATGGGAAGGCTATAACTATGAGGATGCGGTTCTGATTAGTGAAAAAATTGTACGCGACGACGTTTATACTTCCATTCATATTGAGGAATATGAGATTGAAGCCAGAGACACGAAGCTGGGGCCGGAAGAAATCACACGCGATATTCCGAACGTGAATGAAGACCTTCTGCATGATTTGGACGAAAACGGCATTATCCGCATCGGTGCGGAAGTACGTGCCGGCGATATCCTTGTCGGAAAAGTAACACCGAAGGGCGAAACGGAGCTGACCGCAGAAGAGCGCCTGCTGCGCGCGATCTTTGGAGAGAAGGCCAGAGAGGTGAGGGATACATCCCTTCGCGTACCGCACGGCGAATACGGTATCGTTGTCGATGTAAAAGTATTTACCCGCGAGAACAGCCACGACGAATTAAGCCCGGGTGTCAATAAGGTTGTTCGCTGCTATATTGCACAGAAACGCAAGATTTCCGTCGGTGATAAAATGGCCGGCCGCCACGGTAACAAAGGTGTTGTTTCCCGTATTCTTCCTGTGGAAGATATGCCGTATCTGCCGGACGGCACGCCGCTTGATATCGTTTTAAACCCGTTGGGCGTTCCTTCCCGTATGAACATCGGCCAGGTGCTGGAGGTTCATCTGGGCTACGCCGCGAAAGCGCTGGGCTGGAAGATTATGACCCCAGTATTCGACGGTGCTCATGAAGATGACATCGTTGAGTGCTTTAAAATGGCCGGTATCAGTGAAGACGGCAAAACCATTCTGAGGGACGGCCGTACCGGAGAATTCTTCGATAATCCGGTTACCGTTGGCATTATGTATTACCTTAAATTGCACCACCTTGTTGATGATAAGATCCACGCGCGTTCAACCGGTCCGTATTCTTTGGTTACGCAGCAGCCTCTGGGCGGCAAGGCGCAGTTTGGCGGCCAGCGTTTCGGCGAAATGGAAGTTTGGGCGCTGGAAGCTTACGGTGCCGCTTATACTCTGCAAGAAATCCTTACGGTGAAATCCGACGACGTTGTTGGCCGTGTCAAGACCTATGAATCCATTGTGAAAGGCCAGAATATTCCGAAGCCGGGCGTTCCGGAATCCTTTAAGGTTCTTATTAAGGAACTCCAATCCCTTGGTCTTGATGTCAAAGTGCTGAATAAGGATAACGAGGAAATTGATTTGAAACAGAATTTTGACGATGAAGACGATATCGGCTTCAATCCTACTGAGGAGAACTTCGACGAACCCAACGTCGCAGACGATCTGGAAGGGTATTCCGTTGAGGAGTCAGAAGAGGACGAAAGCCTGTTTGACGACGCGGACGATTATGTCGATGTAGACGGCGATGATGAATTTGATAGGGATGAACCCTTTGACCTTAATTCTGACAGCGGCGATGAAATATAAAGAGAATGGGGTTGCAATATGGAATTTAATGAATTTGAATCAATTAAGATCGGACTTGCTTCACCGGAAAAAATAAGAGAATGGTCTCATGGCGAGGTAAAAAAGCCGGAAACAATAAATTATCGTACCCTGAAGCCGGAACGCGACGGACTTTTCTGCGAGCGCATTTTCGGGCCTCAGAAAGACTGGGAATGCCATTGCGGAAAATATAAGAGAATCCGTTATAAGGGCAAGATTTGTGAACGCTGCGGCGTTGAAGTAACGCGGGCAAAGGTTCGCCGCGAACGCATGGGCCATATTGAACTTGCCGCCCCGGTTTCGCATATCTGGTATTTTAAGGGCATTCCTTCCCGAATGGGTTTAATATTAGATATTTCGCCCCGTATGCTGGAAAAAGTGCTGTACTTTGCACTATATATTGTAACCGATCCCGGAAATGTTCGTGAATTGCAGAAGAAGCAGCTTCTCAATGAGAAGGAATACCGCGACATGCGTGAAAAATACGAGGACGATTTTGAAGCCGGGATGGGTGCGGAAGCAATTAAAAAGCTTCTGGCGGAAATCGATCTGGATCAGGTTTCCGAGGAATTGAAGGGCGAACTTCAGAACGCTTCCGGTCAAAAACGCGTGCGTATTTTAAAACGCCTGGAAGTCGTTGAAGCCTTCCGCCTTTCCGGGAACCGCCCGGAATGGATGATTCTCGATGTCGTTCCGGTTATTCCGCCGGATATTCGCCCGATGGTTCAGCTCGACGGCGGCCGTTTCGCGACCTCCGACTTAAACGACCTTTACCGCCGCGTTATTAACCGTAATAATCGTCTGAAAAGGCTTTTGGAATTAGGTGCTCCGGACATTATTGTCCGCAATGAAAAGCGCATGCTGCAGGAAGCTGTTGACGCATTAATCGACAACGGCCGCCGCGGCAGGCCGGTAACCGGCCCGAACAACCGCCCGTTAAAGTCCCTTTCCGATATGCTGAAGGGCAAGCAGGGGCGTTTCCGCCAGAACCTTTTGGGCAAACGTGTTGACTATTCCGGCCGTTCCGTTATCGTTGTCGGCCCTGAGCTGAAGATGTACCAATGCGGTCTCCCGAAGGAAATGGCGCTGGAGCTGTTTAAGCCGTTTGTCATGAAGCGGCTGGTGGAAACCGGTGCGGCAGGAAACATTAAAGCGGCAAGAAAAGCGGTTGAGCGCGCAAAACCGGAAGTTTGGGACGCGCTTGAAGTTGTGATCAAAAACCACCCGGTTCTGTTAAACCGCGCGCCTACGCTGCACAGATTGGGTATTCAGGCGTTTGAGCCTGTGCTGGTAGAAGGCCGCGCATTAAAGCTTCATCCGTTGGCCTGTACAGCTTATAACGCGGACTTCGACGGTGACCAGATGGCTGTTCACGTTCCGCTTTCCGCGGAAGCGCAGGCAGAGGCTCGTTTCCTGATGCTGGCTGCCGGTAACCTTTTGAAGCCTTCCGACGGCCGCCCGGTTACCGTACCGACGCAGGACATGGTACTGGGTTCCTATTACCTTACCCTTGAGAAAGACGGCGAACCCGGAGAAGGAAAAATCTTCCGGGATTACAATGAAGCCATTATGGCGTATGACGCTAAGATTGTTGGGCTTCACGCGAAAATTAAGGTTCGCAGAACACTTGAAATAAACGGTAAGAAGGTTTCTAGGCTGGTTGAAACGACCGTCGGCCGTATGATCTTCAACCGTCCGATCCCACAGGATCTTGGATTTGTCGACCGTACCAACCCTGATAATCTCTTTAAGTTTGAGATCGATTTCCTTGTCGGGAAAAAGCAGCTCGGGCAGATTATTGATCGCTGCATTAAGAAGCACGGAACGGCACAAACGGCAGACGTTCTGGATAGTGTAAAGGCACAGGGCTATAAGTATTCTACCCTGAGCGCGATTACGGTTGCCGTTTCGGATGCAACGATTCCGCCTGAAAAGAAAGATATTATCAATGCTGCCGAAAAGAAAATTGACGTGATTTACGACCAGTTTAAGAACGGTTTGCTTTCCGACGGTGAGCGTTACAATGCGGTTCTGAACACATGGTCAAAAGCTACGGAAGATGTTTCCGTCGCTCTGCAGAAAAACCTGGATCGCTACAATCCGATCTTCATGATGGCGGATTCCGGCGCCCGTGGTTCCATGAGCCAGATCCGTCAGCTTGCCGGTATGCGCGGACTGATTGCAAATACATCCGGTAAAACCATTGAAATTCCAATTCGTGCGAACTATCGTGAAGGCCTGAATATTTTGGAATACTTTATTTCGTCCCGTGGTGCCAGAAAGGGTCTTGCCGATACCGCTCTCCGTACGGCGGACTCCGGTTATCTAACCCGCCGTCTGGTCGATGTTTCACAGGACGTGATTATCCGTGAAGAAGACTGCGGCGCGACGGATGGACTGGAAGTCTACGATATCCGCGAGGGCAAGGAAGCTATTGAGTCCCTGCATGAACGTCTTCTCGGCAGGTATCTTGTGGAAGACTTCGTCGATGAAAAGACTGGTGAGGTTCTTGTTTCCAAGGATAAGCTGATGGATGATCACGATGCGGATATCATCGTCAACCACGGCGTAGAGCGTATTAAGATCCGTTCGGTACTGAACTGCTGTGCGAAGCACGGCGTCTGCAAGAAGTGCTACGGCGCGAACCTTGCGAACGGTCAGACCGTTTCCGTGGGTGAGGCTGTCGGTATTATCGCGGCTCAGTCCATCGGTGAGCCGGGTACGCAGTTGACCATGAGAACCTTCCATACCGGCGGTGTCGCCAGTTCGGAGGATATTACACAAGGTTTGCCTCGTGTTGAGGAGCTGTTTGAAGCACGTAAGCCGAAGCATCTGGCCATTATCAGCGAGATTGCCGGTACGGTGTCCTTCGAGGAAGTCAAGAAGAACCGCCACGTTGTTGTTACAAACCATGAAACGGGCGAATCGAAATCTTACCTTGTTCCTTTTGGCTCCCGCATTATTGTTTCGGAGGGCCAGCAGATAAAGGCGGGAACCAGAGTCACCGAAGGTTCCGTAAATCCGCACGATGTCCTTGCCATCAGCGGCACCCACGCCGTTCAGGACTACCTGATTGAGGAAGTGCAGCGCGTTTACCGTATGCAGGGTGTTGATATAAACGATAAGCATATTGAGGTTATTGTGCGCCAGATGATGAAAAAGGTGAAGATCGAAGATTCCGGCGATACAACCCTGCTGCCGAGCTCGCTTGTTGAGAAGAGCGAGCTGGAGGCGGAAAACCAGATCATCCGCGACCGCATTAAGGCGGGCGAAACCGACCTGCGCGAAGCAACGGAAACGCCTGTCCTGCTTGGTATTACCAAGGCTTCCCTTGCGACGGATTCCTTCCTGTCTGCCGCTTCCTTCCAGGAGACAACCCGCGTGCTGACCGATGCCGCTATTAAAGGCAAGGTTGACCCGCTGCTCGGTCTGAAAGAGAATGTCATTATCGGTAAGCTGATCCCGGCTGGAACCGGTATGAAATGCTACAGCGATGTGGACATCAAGCCCGTAAATGAAGACTTGACAAGCGACGCTGTGTAGGATTATAATACTAAAATGTGATGATTTGCTAATTGAAGGCTTAATTCCTATCCGGAGCTCTGCTTTCGGATAGGATTAAGTTGTTTAAAGATTAATTTGTTGTTACGCCGGATATACTATATATCCGCTTAACATATTAGAAATTTGAAGTGAGGAGGTGTCTTATGCCAACATTTAACCAGTTAGTCCATACGGGTAGGGAAGTTGCTGTATCCAAAGCAAAGGCTCCTGCGCTTTTAAAGGGATGGAACTCCAAGAAGCGTGTTGCCATCAATCAGAATTCCCCCCAAAAGCGTGGTGTGTGCACAACTGTTAAGACTGCTACGCCGAAAAAGCCGAACTCCGCTTTAAGAAAAATCGCCAGAGTCAGGCTTTCCAACGGGATTGAAGTTAGTGCTTACATTCCCGGAGTCGGCCACAATCTTCAGGAGCACAGCGTCGTTATGATCCGCGGCGGCCGTGTTAAGGATCTGCCTGGTGTGCGTTATCACATTATTCGTGGTACCCTTGATGCACAAGGTGTTGCACAGCGTATGCAGGCCCGTTCAAAGTACGGCGCAAAGCGTCCGAAAGCCGGCGCAGCAAAAAAATAAGGTAGTTTAAATTGACAGAAACCGAACGGCTGCAAAGCGGCGTTCTTTATATATAAAGACGCCTCTGAATGGCCACGGGAGTTTGTCGCTTTCGAGTACCTATGATATCATTCATGTGAAGGAGGGAAGTAAAGTGCCAAGAAGAGGTAATATTGCAAAGCGTGATGTTTTACCAGATCCGGTTTACAATTCAAAGCTTGTAACACGTCTTGTTAATAATGTTATGATCGACGGGAAGAAGGGTGTAGCCCAGAAAATCGTATACGGTGCATTTGACATTATCAGCGAGAAGACAGGGAAAGATCCTTTGGAGGTTTTCGAGGCAGCAATGGAGAATATTATGCCGTCTCTCGAAGTAAAGGCCCGCCGTGTCGGCGGCGCTACCTATCAGGTTCCGATTGAGGTTCGCCCTGAAAGAAGACAGACATTAGGTTTACGTTGGATGACCAACTATTCAAGACTTAGATCTGAAAAGACGATGAAAGAAAGACTTGCAGGTGAAATTCTTGATGCTGTAAATGGTGCTGGCGGCGCCGCAAAGAAGCGTGAAGATACGCATAAAATGGCGGAAGCCAATAAGGCATTTGCACATTACAGATGGTAATTGACCTTGCAGGTCAGATACCGGAAGTAATGTACAAATTCCAACGTTCCATACTTTAAGGAGGAAACTATGCCAAGGCAGGTACCACTTGAATTAACCCGCAATATAGGCATCATGGCTCACATTGATGCCGGTAAAACTACTACCACCGAACGTATCCTGTACTATACAGGAATTAACCATAAGATTGGCGAAACGCATGAAGGTACTGCAACTATGGACTGGATGGTGCAGGAGCAGGAAAGAGGTATTACCATTACTTCTGCCGCGACTACCTGCTTTTGGAAAGGCCATAGAATCAATATCATCGACACACCGGGTCACGTTGACTTTACAGTAGAAGTTGAGCGTTCCCTTCGTGTTCTTGACGGTTCTGTAACCGTATTCTGTGCCAAGGGCGGCGTTGAGCCGCAGTCTGAAACCGTATGGCGCCAGGCTGAGGAATATCATGTTCCGCGTATGGCTTACGTGAATAAGATGGACATCATGGGCGCGGATTTTTATCGTGTTGTCCAGATGATGAAGGATCGTCTGCAGTGTAACGCTGTTCCGATTCAGCTTCCGATCGGTTCCGAGGATTCCTTTAAAGGAATCATTGACTTGGTTGAAATGAAGGCCGACGTATATTACGACGACATGGGCAAGGATATGAAAGTAGAGGATATCCCTGAGGATATGCTCGAACTTGCCAATAAATACCACACAGAACTGATTGAGAATGTTGCTGAACAGGACGACGCTCTGATGGAGAAGTACCTGAATGGCGAGACCCTTACAAAGGAAGAAATTGTAAAAACCATTCGCAAAGCGACCATTGCGAACCGCATGGTTCCGGTTTGCTGCGGAACCTCCTACAGAAATAAGGGCGTTCAGAAACTCTTGGATGCAATCGTTGATTACATGCCCGCGCCGACAGACATTCCGGCGATCAAGGGTACGGATCCGGAAACCGGCGAAGAATCCGACTGCCATGCTTCGGATGAAGAACCGTTTGCGGCTTTGGCATTCAAGATTGCAACGGATCCGTTTGTGGGAAAGCTTTGCTTCTTCCGTGTATATTCCGGTAAGATTGCTGCGGGTTCAACTGTTTACAACTCAACAAAAGGAAAAAGCGAAAGACTCGGCCGAATCCTTCAAATGCACGCAAATCATCGTCAAGATATCGATACAGTTTATGCGGGAGATATCGCGGCTGCCGTAGGCCTTAAAAATACGACGACCGGCGATACGCTCTGCGATGAGAAGCGTCCGATTATTTTGGAATCCATGGAATTCCCTGAGCCGGTTATTGAAATCGCAATTGAGCCGAAAACAAAAGCCGGTCAGGAAAAAATGGGTATTGCGCTTGCAAAGTTGGCGGAAGAAGATCCAACCTTCAGAGCTTATACGCAGGAGGAAACCGGTCAAACCATTATCGCCGGCATGGGTGAGTTGCATCTGGAAATCATTGTTGACAGACTGATGCGTGAATTCCATGTGGAAGCAAATGTCGGTAAGCCGCAGGTATCTTATAAAGAGACGATTCGCGGCAGTGCGGATGTCGAAACGAAATATGCACGTCAGTCCGGCGGTCGTGGCCAGTACGGACACGTTAAAATTCGTATTGAACCGAATCCCGGCAAAGGTTATGAATTTGTCAACGCAATTGTCGGCGGTGCGATTCCGAAGGAATACATCCCGGCGGTTGACATGGGTATTCAGGGTGCTATGCTTTCCGGCGTACTTGCAGGATATCCGGTAGTTGACGTAAAGGTAACTCTTTACGATGGTTCTTTCCACGAAGTCGACTCCTCTGAAATGGCGTTTAAGATCGCTGGTTCCATGGCCTTTAAAGAGGCAATGAAGAAAGCAGATCCGGTTATTTTGGAGCCGATCATGAAGGTTACCGTTACTGTACCGGAGGAGTACATGGGCGACGTTATCGGCGACCTGAACTCCCGCCGTGGTATGATCGAAGGCATGGACGCTGTTTCCGGTGCACAGCAGATTCGTGCAAACGTTCCGCTTTCCGAAATGTTTGGCTATGCGACCGATTTACGTTCCAAAACACAGGGCAGAGGCCAGTTTGTTATGGAACCGGCTACTTCGATGGAAGTGCCGAAGTCGATCTCCGAAAACATTATTTCTGCTAGAAACAAAAAGTCCGAATAACTTATAAAATATGCTTGATTTTTCTCATTGTTATGATAAAATGATATGCATAGTTTAATGGTAAAATTATTGTCTGTAAAAATAAAAAGGAGGAATTCCAATGGCAAAAGCAAAATTCGACAGATCCAAACCCCACGTAAATATTGGTACAATTGGCCACGTTGACCATGGTAAGACCACATTGACTGCTGCTATCACAAAGGTTCTTAACTTTAGCGGCGAAGCTGATTTCGTTGATTACGCAAATATTGATAAGGCTCCTGAAGAGAGAGAGCGCGGTATCACAATCAACACATCTCACGTTGAGTATCAGACAGCTGCCCGCCACTATGCCCACGTTGACTGCCCCGGCCATGCTGACTACGTTAAGAACATGATCACCGGTGCTGCTCAGATGGACGGTGCAATCCTTGTTGTTTCTGCTGCTGACGGCCCGATGCCGCAGACCAGAGAGCACATCCTGCTCGCTCGTCAGGTTGGCGTTCCGTACATCGTTGTATTTATGAACAAGGTTGATCAGGTTGATGATCCGGAACTTCTTGATCTTGTTGAGATGGAAATCCGTGACCTCCTGAATGAATACGAATTCCCGGGCGATGACACACCGATTATTCGTGGTTCCGCTTTGGTTGCTCTTGAATCAAAGTCTACGGATCCGAATGCTGAGGAATACAAATGCATCAAGGATTTGATGGATGCTGTTGACAAATTCATTCCGACCCCGGATCGTAAGTCCGATCTGCCTTTCCTTATGCCTGTTGAAGACGTCTTCACAATTACCGGACGCGGCACAGTTGCAACCGGTAGAGTTGAGCGTGGTATGGCAAAGGTTGGCGAAGAAGTTGAAATTATCGGTCTTACCGAAGAGCGTAAGAAGTCTGTTATTACAGGCCTTGAAATGTTCAGAAAGACCCTTGATTTCGCTGAGGCTGGCGATAACGTTGGTGTTCTGCTCCGTGGTATCCAGAGAACTGAAATTGAGCGCGGCCAGGTTCTTGCAAAGCCGGGCACAATTAATCCACATACCAAATTCCGTGGTCAGGTTTATGTTCTGACGAAGGAAGAAGGCGGACGTCATACTCCGTTCTTCAATAACTATCGTCCGCAGTTCTATTTCAGAACCACAGACGTTACTGGTGTTATTTCTCTTCCAGAAGGCACAGAAATGTGTATGCCTGGCGATAACGTTGAAATGGATGTTGAATTGATTACCCCGATCGCTATTGAAGAGGGTCTCCGTTTCGCTATTCGTGAAGGCGGTCACACAGTTGGTTCCGGTGTTGTTACAAAGATTAACGGCTAAGCGATTTTGCTTACAGAAAGGCCTTGTCCCTTTTGGGATAGGGTCTTTTTTTCATATGTTTATAGTACCCGGGTTTGTCATGTATTCATTGCAAGGTGTAAGTTGCTTGTTTTTCGGCAGTCCGAAGGCCTTGATTTGTCATTTACATGTGGAGCCTTAAGAGTGATCCATAGAATTTAAATGAGCCGGAGAAAATATCATGCGGAAGACCTCTAAGTGAAGGTTGCCGCAGTATATTACGAGATTAGTCCGAATCGATAAAGTTAGCCCTTTCGGAATGAAGGTTTTTTAAGTCTCCGCTATATTAAGAGTACGGTCTTTTTTGAGAAGGTTGGCAAATGCAAGCAAAGATGATTTCATTAGCCGAAATGGCAAGGCTTCGTTTGCTTGAAAGAGAGCTTTGTAGGATCTGTTCTTTTTTTCTGTTTCATGCTATACTATACCTATCTTTTTGATAGGGGTTTTGATATGGAGAAAAAAAACAATCCGTCCCATCAGCTGATTAAAGTGACAATCGGTGTTTTCGTTGTTGCCGTATGTATGACGGGATTTCTCTTTTTCCTTGAGACTACGAGGCAGAATAATGCAAAAGCAGTTTCCCTGTCGTCTTCAGCATTGTCGTCCGTTTCGTCGGTTGCCCCGTCCCTGCCGGAGAAAAAACCGGTTTCAATCACCATTCTGGGGGCGGGCGACAATTTAATTCATGATGTGATCTATAAGCAGGCGAATGCCCGCGCAGGCGGAAAGGGCTATAATTTTCAACCGGTTTACGCACGCATCGCAGGCGATATCAAAAAAGCGGATATTGCGGTAATTAATCAGGAAACGCCGCTAGCAGGCAAAATAGCCCCGCTGTCGGGTTATCCTTTGTTTAATTCACCTGCCCAGATGGGTGACGAGCTGGTAAGTTTAGGGTTTGATGTAATCAATCACGCGAATAATCACGTGCTGGACAAAGGGGAAAAAGGGGTCGCGGCAACTCTTGATTATTGGGCAACCCAGCCATCCGTAAAAGTGGTCGGAGCTTATCGCAGCGATGAAGACCTGGAAAATATCCGTATCGTGGAAGCAAAAGGAATTAAAACTGCCCATATTGGGATAACCGAAATGACAAACGGCCTTTATTTGCCGAAAAATTCAAAATACAGGCTCATTTATGCAAATAATACTGCCTTGATCGAGCGCCTCATTAAAAAGGCGAAATCAATGGCGGATGTTGTGGTTATTTCCGTTCATTGGGGTACGGAAAATACGTATACCCTGACGGATAAGCAAAAAACACTCGCTCAGAACATGGTGGACTGGGGTGCGGATATCATTTTCGGCAATCATCCCCATGTGATTCAAAAGCTGACTGTTTTAACAAGGAAGGACGGAACAAAATGTCCGGTTGTGTTTGCTTTGGGCAATTTGGTTTCGGCACAGCAAAAGGGCGATAACATGATCAGCGGCCTTTTAACGGTGACCATGACAAAGGATTTTACGACAAACAAAACGACTTTTACCGGTATGAAGTTTAAGCCGATTGTTACGCAGTATGGCAAACGCTGTGCCAATATTACGATTTATCCTCTTAATCAGTATACGGATGCCCTTGCTTCCGCCCATGGGGTGAGGAAATATACGCCAGCTTTTAGTCTGCGCTATATTCAATCCGTTCTCGATAGAAATATCCCAAAAGAGTATTTACAAAAGGATTGACAAAAAACTAACGGAATGCTATAATAATAGCAAATAAAATAGCTGTCTTCGGGGCGGGGTGAAATTCCCCACCGGCGGTAAAGCGGCGAAAGCCGACAAGCCCGCGAGCGAAAGCTGATTTTGGTTCGATTCCAAAGCCGACGGTATAGTCCGGATGAAAGAAGAGCGCGCATATTTGCGTATTTAGTCCCGTAGCTTTGCTGCGGGATTTTTTTTCGTTGGCAGCATGTAAAGGAGAGAGGTTTATGAAGACAAGCAAAAGAAACAGTATTCTTTTCATGGCTCAACTGGGTATGCTGGCGGCCGTTTCCATTGTTTTAGTCGCGTTTGTTCGCATACCGCTTATTCCAGCGGCTCCTTTCCTGGAGTATGACATGGCGGATGCGCCCATTTTAATTGCGGCCATGCTTTTCGGAACGGTTCCTTCCATCGTAGTTCTGTTTGTCGTGTCGGTCATACAGGCATTCTTGTTTGGCGGAAATGGATGGGTCGGTCTTTTGATGCATTTTGTTGCTTCTGGCGCCTTGGTGGTTTTGGTCGGGCAATTCTATCACCACAGCAATAAATTTACCCATGCGGTCATCGGTATGGTATTGGGTACGTTCGCAATGACGGCTATCATGGTTCCGATGAACTATATTTTTACGGTACACTTTTTCGGGACGCCGAAAGCGGTAGTTGACGCGATTATGCTCCCGGGTATTATCCCCTTCAATTTAATAAAAGCGGGCTTAAACAGCATTATTGCGGGGGTTATTTTTAAAGCACTAACTCCGTTTATCAGTAAAAATAAAAATATGTTTAATGCCGCTTAACCCATCGTTTTCTTTCAAATCCGCTCTTTACAATTATTCATGTATATGTTATAATCCTGTTGTAAAACTAAATATGCCCCCTTATCAAGAGTGACGGAGGGAACAGGCCCTATGATGTCCGGCAACCTACAATGTGTAAGGTGCCAAATCCTGCGGTAAAGCCGAAAGATGAGGTAATAATATACACCGTTCGGACTTTGCGAACGGTGTTTTCTTTTTACCGGCTAGTGTTAATATAGGAGGAATATGATTATGTCAAGACATTTTTTTACTTCCGAATCGGTTACGGAAGGACATCCGGATAAGTTGTGCGATCAGATTGCCGACGCTGTGCTGGATGAGATTCTTGCTCAGGACCCACAGGCTCATGTAGCCTGCGAAGTTACCGCCACAACCGGTGTGATTCATGTGATGGGGGAGATTTCCACGGAATGCTATGTGGATATCCCTTCGATCGCGCGTCAGGTTGTAAAGGATATCGGTTATGATAATCCGGATTACGGATTTGACGGGAATACGTGCGGCGTTATTACATCCATCGACGTTCAGTCGCCCGATATTGCGATGGGTGTAAATCAGTCTTTGGAAGCAAAGCAGGGCGCGACCGATGAAAACGACTTAATTGGCGCGGGCGACCAGGGAATGATGTTCGGATATGCCTGCGATGAAACGCCGGAATTGATGCCGCTAGCCATATCGCTTGCGCACAAGCTTTCTAAGCGTCTGAGTGAAGTACGTAAAGAAAAAATCCTTTCGTATTTAAGACCCGACGGCAAGACGCAGGTGACGGTTGAATATGAAGGGGACGAGCCCGTGCGTGTGGATACCGTTGTTGTATCTACCCAGCATGACCCGGACGTTTCGCTTGAGCAAATCCGAAGGGATATTATTGAAAAAGTCATCAAGCCGATTATTCCCGATAAATGGCTTGACAGTAAAACGAAATTCTTCGTCAACCCCACCGGGCGTTTTGTAATCGGCGGGCCGGTAGGCGACAGCGGGCTGACCGGAAGGAAAATTATCGTTGATACCTACGGCGGCTATGGAAGACACGGCGGCGGTGCTTTTTCCGGGAAGGATCCGACGAAGGTCGACCGTTCAGCGGCTTATGCTGCACGCTATGCCGCGAAAAACGTGGTTGCGGCCGGCTTAGCCAGGAAATGCGAAATTCAGCTTGCCTATGCGATCGGAGTAGCCAGACCGGTCTCCATTATGGTCGATACCTTCGGAACATCAAAGTACGGCGACGATGAGCTCGCGGCTGCCGTTTCCAAGGTGTTTGACCTTCGCCCGACTGCGATTATCCGTGACCTGGATCTTCGGCGCCCGATTTACCGCTCTGTCTCCAATTATGGGCATATGGGCCGCGAGGACCAGCATGTTTCCTGGGAAAAACGGGACAAAGTGGACGCATTAAAAGCAGCTTTGGCAAAATAAAAGAGCACAAAATCACCTCATTACATAAACTGTAATGAGGTGATTTTTTATGCTTGAAATCATAGCAAGACTGTTTTTTGTGTTTTTGGCGATCCTTGGGGCGGTCGAAATCATTCGAAGCTTTATTTCGTGGTCCTTGCGCACGCCGCATCATAAGGGAAAGCTTTATCTTGTTCTTTCCATTGAGGGGCATGATGAGGAAGCGGAGCTGCTTCTGGAGAGTGGCATTGAAAAACTGAAATGGGTTCATGGCGAAGAAAAAATGCTGATTTGTCTGGATAGAGGGATGGATGAAGAAACCAGAAAAATATGTGCAATTATAGCGCACCGGAATCCCGGGGTGGTAGTCTGTAAACCGGAGGAATTGGTGAATATTCTTGAACAATAATTTGCAAATACATATCCTATGTATTATACTGGGTTTATAAGGATGATAAACTGAGGGAGTTTCATGAAAAGCGAAAGCCTGCTGGAAATGACCGGCTCCGTGGAGCAGGTCATTTTTAAAAATGAGAGTAATGGATATGCAATCATTGAAATGAATAACGGGGAAGAGCTTGTTACCGTAGTGGGTTCAATGCCGCTTGTAAGTGTCGGAGAGGAATTGCGGGTGATTGGAAACTGGATAAACAGTCCCACTTACGGTACGCAGTTTAAGGTGGAAGCCTTTGAACTTTCAAAACCGGCCACAACGGTTGCCTTGCTCAAATATCTTGCCTCCGGCGTGATTAAAGGGATCGGGCCGAAAACGGCCGGCAAAATTGTGGATGCATTCGGGATGAACGCGTTGGAGATCATTGAAAAGGATCCGGAGCGCCTTTGTGAAATTAAGGGGATCACAAAAGCTAAGGCGCAGAAAATAAGCGACGAATTCCAGAGAACACACGGCATTAAGGAAATGATGCTGTATCTTGGAAGCTACGGCATATCCCCGGAGGAATCCATACGGGTTTGGAAATATTATGGCCCGGAGTCGGCGGAACGCGTGCGGGAGGATCCTTATTGCCTGTGCCGGGACGGTATTGGAATCGATTTCGGGCGGGCGGATGAAATCGCTGCTTCGCTGGAACGCCCGCAGGACGATAACTGTAGGATTAGGGCAGGAATTCTGTATGTTTTAAAACATAATATTGGGAACGGGCACACTTGCCTGCCGGCGGACAAGCTGTTGAAGACTGCCGCAAGGCTGCTTGAAATCGAGGTGGAACTGGTTACGGAAACGCTGGAGGAGTTGAAGTCGGAAGCTTCGGTTGCCTTCGCTGCTTTCAATGGCAGAGAATATATTTTCACGCCGCAGATGTATCGCTCCGAGGTGTATTGTGCCGGGCGACTCAAAATGATGCTTCGCTATCCCGCGCAATCCATTGTTGGGGTTGACGATTCAATTTCCGCCATTGAAGAAACATTACAAATCCGCTACGCGGAGAGGCAGAAGCAGGCGATCAAGGAAGCGCTGTTAAAGGGAATTCTGATTTTAACCGGAGGTCCCGGAACCGGAAAGACAACGACCTTAAACGCAATCATTAAGATACTGGAAGAAAAGGGAGAAAAAGTCTTGCTAGCGGCTCCGACCGGACGCGCCGCAAAGCGTATGTCGGAGCTGACCGGGCAGGAGGCAAAAACCATTCACCGTATGCTTCAGGTGGAATGGGACGAGAACGACCTTCCCGTCTTTGCCAAGAATGAGAAAAATCTTTTGCAATGTGATGCTCTGGTTATAGACGAGCTGTCGATGGTGGACGCAAATTTGTTAGAGGCGGTTCTGCGCGCCTTGCCGCTTGGATGCCGTATGATCATGGTTGGCGACTGCGATCAGCTTCTTTCCGTTGGGCCGGGCAATGTTTTGGGGGATTTAATAGCAACAGATTTGTTTCCCGTTGTACAGCTTGACCGGATTTTCAGGCAGTCCATGCAAAGCCTGATTATCACGAACGCGCACCGAATTGTAAAAGGGCAGATGCCGGAACTTGCGGTCCACAGCAGCGACTTTTTCTTTCTGCCGAGCAATGACCCTTCTGAAATCCAAAGGACAATTGTTGAGCTGTGCGCGGTACGGCTGCCCGCCAGCTACGGATATTCGCCTCTGACCGATATTCAGGTGCTTTCCCCCGGACGCAAAGGGAAACTTGGTACTATGGAACTGAACAGGCGAATTCAGACGGCGGTAAATCCGCCGGATCCTTCCAAACGGGAAATCAACATTAACGGGGTGCTTTTCCGCGAAGGCGATAAGGTGATGCAGGTAAAGAACAATTATAATCTTTCATGGTCAAAATCGGATGGTTCTTTGGGCGAGGGCGTTTTTAACGGCGATCTGGGAATCCTTTGCTCGATTGACCGAAGAGCTTCCACTTTAACGGTGCAGATGGATGACCGTGTCGTCCTGTACGAACTGGAAACCGCGGCGGAATTGGAGCTTGCTTATGCGATGACTGTCCACAAGAGCCAGGGAAACGAATTCCCGGCAGTGGTGATACCTATGTATCCAGGCGCTCCGCAGCTTTCTTACCGCAATCTGCTTTATACGGCAATTACACGGGCAAAATCGCTGCTCATCCTTGTAGGAACGCAAAGGACAATTCAGGCGATGGTCAACAATAATAAAAAAACGCGCCGGTATACCGGACTCTCCTATTTTTTAACGCAAGGAGCGGAAAATGAAGAATAAAGGGATATTTGCCGCAGTTTTGAATATGATTTTTCCCCCGAGATGCGCTTTTTGCGGTGAAGTCATTTTATCCGGAGAAAAAGCCTGCGGAAAATGCTCCAAAGAAATCAAAACGCTCAATCTAACGAAACGCATGGTTTTACCGAATTTAGGGAAAACTGTTTTTTGTGTATCCCCTTTTGCATACGAATATAAAATCCGGGTTTCCCTCATTCAGTTTAAGTTTTATGGTCGCCGGGACTTCGCGGATGTTTACGCGGAAACCATGGCGGCGCTGGTACAGAAACAATTTCCGGAAATTTCGTTTGACTTTCTTACCTCTGTGCCGATTTCTCCAAAAAGAAAACAGGGAAGAGGCTACAACCAATCCGAACTGCTGGCAAAGGCAATTTCCAAATGCGCATTTCTTCCATATAATGAATGTTTAATAAAAATCAAAGAGAACAGAGAACAGCATAAATTGACGGAAAAAGAACGCCGGACAAATGTTTTGGGTGTTTACCAAGTAATAAACAAGGAAAAAATAGCAGGGAAAAAGATTCTTTTGATCGATGATATTGTAACGACGGGGGCAACGCTGAGCGAATGCGCCGAAACACTTTACCAAGGCGGCGCGGAATTTGTTGCCTGTGCCGCAGTTGCCCAAGTGCCGCTTTAAAAAGTTGAAATATCATCTATTCTGTAATATAATAATTGGGAAATTAAGATTGGATGTGGTTGTGTGCTGGGAACAGATATAGCGATCGATTTGGGTACATCGACTGTCAAAATTTATCTTGACGGCAAAGGGATTATACTTAATGAACCGGCAATTGTTGCCGTAAATGTGGAAACGGATGAAGTTGTTGCTACCGGAATGGAAGCATATAAAATGGTGGGAAGAACGTCCGATAAAATTGACGTTGTCCATCCGCTTTGCAACGGGGTTATTTCAAATTTTGATTTGGCGCAGCATTTAATAAGTACTTATTTAAAGAAAATCAGCGGTAGCAAGGTTTTTATGCCCCGCGTTGTTGTAAGCGTTCCCTGCCAGATTACGGAAGTTGAAAAACGCGCGGTAGTGGATGCGATTAGTGCGGCGGGTGTCCGCAAAATCTGTTTGATTGAAGAACCCGTGGCGGCCGCACTAGGCGCCGGGGTAAATATCGCGACCCCGCACGGCACCCTGATTGTTGACATCGGTGGCGGCACGACGGATATGGCGGTGCTGTCGCTGAGCGGAATTGCGATCTCCAGATCCATTAAGGTTGCGGGAAATGCGTTTGATGAGGCGGTTATAAAATATATCCGCAAAAAATATAATCTGATTATCGGGCATCGTACAGCGGAGGATGCGAAGATTGCGATTGGCTGTGTTTACCCGAGAAAGGAGCTGGTTTCCCACAGAGTAAAAGGGCGTAACGCGATGAACGGTTTGCCGCAGTGGGCCGATATCAGCTGCGACGAGATGCTGGAAGCTTTAATTGAACCGGCGATGCAGATTGTCCGCACCATACAGGAAATGCTTGAAAAAACACCTCCGGAACTTATGGGCGATGTTTATTCCGACGGAATTATTTTAACGGGCGGATCGGCGCAACTTTCCGGGTTCGATACGCTGATTTCAAAAAAAGCGAAAATGCCGGTTCATATTGCGCAGGATTCGCAGATTTGTGTGGCATTGGGTGCCGGCAAAGCAATTCAATTTATTGATGATATACAGAATAAGGGCTATGGCATTTTAAATCCGCTGAGCGCGGCGTACTAAAATCAAAAACTTCAAAAAAGCGTTGCCGTATTTTTCTACGGCGGCGCTTTTTGTTTAGCAAATTCGATTGGAATGCTTTTTTAAGCATGGCAAAGTTGCGATGTATTTTCCGTATATTTTTAAACAATAACTGTATAAAATTGAAGAAACTTTCTGTTAAAATTATAACATTAATCTTCAATTCAGACAAAAATATAGCAATTTTGTTGATCTTAGATAATATTTTAAGATTATATTTTATACAGAATCAATTTTACAACTCGACAATATATAATAATTACTAACAAATATTATTAGAAGGAAGGAAATTTATGGTGAGTGCGAGTAAAAAAATTACAAGAAAATTAGCATTTAAAATTCCCTTAAAAGTTGTTTTCGCAATTGCTGTTATGATTGTATTTATCTGTGTTTTTCTAAATATTTATCTAACAAATTTACAACAAAGGTCTGTGATGAACAATATCAATGCGGTTGCGGAAAACAACGCCTATCTGGCATCGGGTTACCTGAATAATCTAAAGACCGTTGCGAGTACATTTTCAAAACAGGTTTACCAATATAAAACGTTGGATGCTGGTCTTAGGGATCAACTTATCCGGAAGGACTTGGCTTCCTATTTGGACGATGAACGTATCTTTTCCGCTTATATCGCATTAGAACCGAATTCTTTATTTGAAAATACGCCGAGTGGCAGGTCGTACTATGAATACCGAGACGGAAACACCAAGAGATTGGATGTAGCCGATGATTATGATACATATAAGGACGGGGAATATTACGCTGTTTCGAAGCAAACCGGCAAAGCGCATATTACGGAACCGTATACCTATAAGCTTTCAAATGGGAATACCGTGTGGCTTATTACAATCAGCAGTCCGATTGTTGACGGCAATGGAAAATTCTTAGGCGTTGTAACTGCAGATATTTTAACCGACACCATCAATAATCTAGATTATAACTTAGGTGGCTACACAACATCGGATAACTATATCCTTTCAACCGGTTCGGTTTATGTTTCCGATACGGCGGATAAGAAAAAATCTGGTACAAAATATTCAGAGAAGGCAGACAATTCTGTTTTTAAAGTAAGCCAGCCTTTAAAAATTGATGGTATTGAGAGTAAATGGACCAGTAATTTTACTGTTGGGAAATCCGAGGCATTAAAAGATGTTTCCATGCTTACCCTTTTGATTTCTCTGGTTGGTATAATCGGTATTCTCATAATCGGATTTGTTATCATTCTGATTATCCGCAGGTCTCTTGCCCCGGTTAATAAGATTGTTACGCTTTCTCAGGAGATGGGAAACGGCAACCTGAATTCCGATATTCATGTAGATACGCAGGATGAACTGGGGGAACTGGCCGCCATCTCAAAAGAAACCTCCCAAAGGCTGAGCGAATATGTTAGTGAGATATCGCAGGTTTTAACAGAAATATCAAACGGAAATCTGAAAGTAGATGTTACGCGTGATTATGTAGGCGACTTTTCCCCAATTAAAAAAGCGCTAGTTAAAATTATTGACTCTCTGAATATTGCGTTTTCGGAAATCGGAACCGCCGCCATACAGGTTTCGACAGGAGCAGAGGAAATTGCCAATGGTGCCCAGTCGCTTTCAAATGGTGCAACGGAACAGGCCGGTTCGTTGGAAGAACTTTCTGCCTCAATCGACGAGGTGTCGCAGAAAGTGAAACTAAATGCCAACAACGCGAATAACGCGAGAATACTGGCAGAGGATGCGCAAAGAGAACTGGAAATTGGCAAAGAGACAATCGGCGAAATGATGGCGGCAATCACGGAAATCCGCGATACATCTATGGAGATTACGAAGATTATTAAGACGATTGACGACATCGCTTTCCAAACCAACATTTTGTCACTAAATGCCGCCGTTGAAGCGGCCCGGGCGGGCAGTGCCGGAAAGGGTTTTGCTGTTGTGGCCGATGAGGTTCGCAACCTTGCAAGCAAGAGCGCGGAAGCTGCTAAGCACACGACCACATTGATTGATAATTCTGTCAACGCGGTAGAGAACGGTACAAAAATAGCGGCGAAAACAGCGGAGCTTTTGAACTTGATTGTTGCGAAATTTACGGATGTCAACAACTTGGTGACGGAGATTGCGGACGCTTCCAATGAGCAGGCAAGCTCCATTTCCCAGATTGATACCGGTGTTTCGCAGATTTCTTCTGTTGTTCAGATGAATTCCGCTACTGCGGAAGAAAGCGCCGCGTCCTCCGAAGAACTTTCCGCTCAGGCTAATCTCCTAAAGGAACGGGTGGCCAAATTTGAACTGAAGACAGACCTTCAAATATCAAAAGAATAGTAAACAATAGTAAAAGGACAGCTACTGGATCACCAGCGGCCGTCCTTTTACTTGTAGTGCGAAAATAGTGCGAAAACGCCCGGTACAGCCGGGCGTTTAAAAAGCTTTCATACAGTACAAGCGCCCCCGAGCGCTTTAAAACTACATAGGAAAACCCCGGCATAGCCGGGGCGACGGTTCTGAAGTTTATTTGCTCATCATGTAGTTGATAAACATTAATTCATCTTCCGGATTTTCTACATTTAGCTCAGCGGAAACGGTTGAATTTTTCGCGCTTTCCAGGAGCGCACGAACGCCATAAAGCTGGCAGAGCTTGCTTTTCAGATTCAGCGTATTGCCGTCTTCTGTAATGAGGTATACATTTCCTTTGGCCTTGTCTAAAAGGTCGATCAGTTTCACTACGTCAATGTCGTAAAGTTTCATCTACTTACCTCCTGTTATTACTGTTTATCACGGTCTGCTCTTGAGCAGATTATATCATGGAAATCCAAGAAACACAATCAATCTTTGTTTATTTCTTTCCATATCTAAACAGTTCAGTCATTTCTTTTACAGTTTTATAATACCATACATTATACACAAAATCAACATCTTACATTTGTGCAATGTTTAAAAAATCAGAAGAATTTAAGAATTAAACTATTTATTTTTCAAGTTTTGCTTTTGATTTCTTAAAATTCACATATTGTTAATTAAATCATGGAGCCAAATATAGTAAAATAATAGACAACGTATAGGAAAAGCTGTTTTTAAGGATGGTTTTGGTGTTTGGTTATATAAGGCCGCAAAAATCAGAAATGCTTGTTCGGGAATATGAACAGTACAAGGCTGTGTACTGTTCGCTTTGCCGTCAGCTTGGGAAAAGCTATGGAATGATGGCGCGCCTTACATTAAGTTACGACTGTACGTTTTACGCATTGGTGCAAATCGCGGTCGGCGCGGATTGCCCCGGTTTTAAGAATGGACGTTGTGTTGTTAATCCGTTGAAAAAGTGCGCATACTGTAACGCGGGCGAAAATGAGTTGATTGCCGCTTCTGCGTTGTCGGTAATCATGACGTATTATAAAATAAAGGATGACATTGCGGATTCCCGCTTTTTGGGGAAGCTTCGTTCCGCTTTACTTTTGCCCTTCGCGGCCCGCGCGCACAAAAGGGCGGCTCGTGATTTCCCGTGGATGGATGCCATCGTTTCCAAGTCAATTCAAATGCAGTATGAAGTGGAGCACAGGGACAACCCTTGTATCGATGCCTGTGCGGAACCTACTTCGGAAATGCTTAGACAGATTTTTGAATCCATTGCCGGGAAACCGGAAAATTCGGAAAGTGCGAAGGTCCGTATTCTTCGTCAGTTTGGGTATTATCTTGGACGATGGGTCTATTTAATCGATGCTGCGGATGATATTGAAAAGGATATTCGATTTGCTTCTTTTAATCCTTTTGTATTAAAATTTCAATTAAATCAGTCGAGTACGCAGGAAGAACTGGACAAAGTAAGAGGTTACGTGAATCAGGTATTAAACCTTACACTTTCTCAGCTCATAGCCGCATTAAATATCTTGGATTTAAATTGTTTCGGGCCTATAGTTGATAATGTTGTAAAAAAAGGTCTGCCGCAAATTCAAAAAGAAATACTGTTTAAGAAGGAGAAAATGCATGTCGGATCCTTATAAGGTATTAGGAGTTTCACCAAACGCCACAGATGACGAAATTAAAAATGCTTATCGCGAGCTTGCGAAAAAATACCACCCCGATAATTACTCCGGAAGTCCGATTGCCGATTTAGCCGGTGAAAAAATGAAGGAAATTAACGAGGCTTATGATACCATTATCGCGCAGCGAAAGCAGCAGAAAAATGGAGGGTATTCTTCCTATAACACTTCAAATGGCGGATATACAAATCCGGGTTATGCATATTACTCGAATACGGGATTCGGCGACGTTCGGAATTTAATTATGCTGGGTAGGATTGCGGACGCGGAACAGATTTTGGACGGCGTACCGCCGGAAAACAGAAATGCGGAATGGTATTTTTTGAAGGGAACCGTCCTTTATAAACGGGGCTGGCTCGAAGAAGCATACAACTGCTTAGCAAGAGCATGCCAAATGGATCCTGGCAATGGGGAATACCGCGCGGCCATGAATCAGGTGATGAACCAGCGCAACGGTGCGTATGGTGGGTATAATCCCAACGTCACATATGCCAACGGTTGCAGCGGCTGTGATATTTGTTCGTCGCTGCTTTGCGCGGACTGTTGCTGCGAATGCATGGGCGGGGACTTAATCCCATGCTGTTAACAGCATTTAGGGGGGATTTCCTTTGACGAAAAGTTTCCGCTTGGCTTTTTGCGGAATTGCTACGGCATTGTGTACACTACTGATGTTTCTAACTGGAATCATATCGATCGGGACCTACGCGTTTCCGGCGCTGGCGGGCGTGCTGCTGATCGCGGTTGTGATCGAATTCGGGAAGAGCTGGGCATGGTTGGTTTATGTTGCTGTTTCGGTGCTTTCGCTGTTCCTAGCAGGGGATAAGGAAGCCGTGGTACTATTTATCCTTTTCTTCGGGTATTACCCCATTTTGAAAGCGCAGATTGAAAAAATTCATAACAGGGTGGCAGCCTATATTTTGAAATTTTCTGTATTTAACGTATCGATGGTTGCCTGTTTTTTTCTCAGCATCAAGCTGCTGTCCGTACCGGAAGATAGTTTTACCGTTGCGGGGATATACCTTCCGTGGGTATTCCTGCTCATAGGAAATATTATTTTTGCAGTATACGATTACGCACTATCCCTGTTGGTTGTTTCCTATTTCCAGCGGTTTCATCCGTATTTCCGTAAATGGTCAAAATAAAGGTTTGCCCCCGAAGGGGGCTTTTTTTATTGGGAATCCGCATTAAAATGAATTAAAAAGTGTCCCTTCCTGCAAAATAACGGAAATATACTTGATTTTTAAGCGATTTCGAATTAATATGAATAACAGGAGTTGGTTGAATGAATAATTTATTAATCACCAGAATCAGAAACAAGATGAAAGAATTTTCGAAAGGGCAAAAATTAATTGCAAAATATATTGAGGAACATTACGATAAAGTTGCGTTTATGACCGCTTCGAAACTGGGAGCGACCGTCGGCGTGAGCGAATCGACGGTTGTCCGTTTTGCTACGGAAATCGGCTATACGGGGTATCCCGAATTGCAGCAGGCTGTGCAGGAAATGATTCGCAGCAAGCTGACCTCCGTTCAAAGAATGGAGGTTACCGCAAGCAGGATCGGCGACGCCGATATTCTTGATTCCGTATTTAATCAGGATATCGAAACTATCCGCAGAACGATGGAGGAAATACCGCATGAGGATTTTTACCGTTCGGTAGACGCGATTGTCGCCGCACGCAAAATTTATATTCTCGGGGCAAGAAGCTCGCTTGCCTTGGCAACGTTCCTCTACAATTATTTTAATTTAATTTTCGAGAATGTCCTCTTAGTAAAGTCAACCAGCGAAGGTGAGATTTTTGAACAGATGATCCGGGTGGACGAGCGGGATGTTGTTATTGGAATCAGCTTTCCCCGTTATTCCCGGAAGGCGGTTAACGCTATGAACTTTGCCCACAAGCGCGGGGCGACGGTAATTGCCATTACGGACAGTCCGCTTTCCCCTCTTGCGAAAGAGGCGGATTACGCCTTGCTTGCCCGTAGTGATATTGCTTCGATTGTGGACACCCTCGTAGCGCCGCTCAGTTTGATCAATGCACTGATTGTAACCACCTCACTAAAAAAATCAGGAGAGCTTACACAGGTATTTAAGCGCCTTGAGGATATATGGGATGAATATGAAGTGTATGAAAAGGTAGATGAAAAAGCTAGTGGATCAGCTCTATGATGCGCTGATAATCGGGGGCGGCGCCGCGGGGATGCTGGCGGCAGGAACCGCTGCCAGCAACGGCCTGTGCGTTTGTCTGCTGGAAAAAAAGGAACGTCTCGGGCGGAAGCTGCTCATCACCGGAAAGGGCAGATGCAATCTTACCAACAATTGCGATATACAGACCTTTATCGCATCAGTTCCGTCAAACGGGCGCTTTCTTTACAGCGCGGCCACGCATTTTCCTCCGCAGGATACCATCCGCTTTTTTGAAGAGCTTGGCGTTCCAATCAAGGTTGAGCGGGGAAACCGCGTTTTTCCTCAGTCGGACAAATCCTCCGATATTGTGGACGCCCTTACGAAATTTGTAAAGCGAAACGGTGCTGAACTTGTTACGGGGGAAGCAAAAAGGCTTTTGCTGAAAGAAGATACCGTCCATGGGGTACAGCTTTCGGACGGGGCTGAAATAGCAGCAAAAAATGTGATCGTATGCTGTGGAGGTGCTTCCTATCCCGCAACCGGTTCCACCGGCGACGGTTACCGCCTTGCAAAGCAGGCAGGACACACCGTAACCCCGCTGCGCCCCTCGCTGGTGCCGCTTGTTGTATCCGGAAGCGAGTGCCGGGATATGATGGGCCTTTCGCTGAAAAATGTATCGATTACGGTAATGGATACAAAAAAGAAAAAAACGATCTATACGGATTTTGGCGAAATGCTCTTTACGCATTTCGGCGTTTCCGGTCCGATTATCTTAAGCGCGAGCGCGCATATGCGGGATATGGAGCCGGGCCGTTATCATATTTTTATCGATCTGAAGCCGGCGCTCAGCATAGAGCAGCTTGACGCGCGCCTGCAGCGCGATTTTGCACAGAATCAGAATCGGGATTTTTGCAACTCCTTATCTGCGCTGCTGCCGCGAAAGATGATTCCCGTAATGGTTTCGAAATCCGGAATACCGCCGGAAAGGAAATGCAACCAAATTACAAAGGAAATGCGCCGTGCTTTTGCGGGCCTTTTGAAATCCTATGAATTGCAGGTATCGGCTTTTCGGCCGATTGAAGAGGCAATCGTTACTTCCGGGGGCGTTAAGGTCAGCGAAATCAACCCAAAGACGATGCAGTCCAAATTGGTGAAAGGTCTCTATTTCGCAGGGGAAGTCATTGATGTGGACGCCTACACTGGCGGCTTTAACCTGCAGATTGCGTTCAGCACCGGCCGCCTTGCGGCTGATTCTATAATAAACAAGGGAGAAGCAAACGAATGATAGCAATTGCCATTGACGGCCCGGCAGGGGCCGGGAAAAGCACCATCGCCCGCCGGGCGGCGGCGGAGCTCGGCTATATTTATGTCGACACCGGCGCTTTGTACCGCGCGGTCGGCCTGTTTATGTTACAAAAAGGGGTTGCTCCTTCCGACTCCACGGCGGTTTGCCCGCTTTTGGAACAGGTGAAAATCCGGCTTGCTTTTCAAAACGGGGAGCAAAAGGTTTATTTAGGGGATAGGGATGTTACAGGCGATATCCGTACGCCGGAAGTTTCTATGGCGGCTTCCGATGTTTCTGCCATTCCGGAGGTACGGAAGTTTTTGTTCTCTTTACAGCAGGATCTAGCGAAAACAAACAATGTTATTATGGACGGGCGTGATATAGGAACGGTTGTCCTTCCGGATGCACAGGTGAAAATTTTCCTGACTGCATCGCCGGAGGAGCGCGCGGAAAGAAGATATGAGGAGCTGAGGGAAAAGGGAGAAAAGGTGCGGTTTGACGAAGTTTTGGCCGATTTAAAAAAGCGGGATTACAACGATTCGCACCGTACGGTTGCGCCGCTTGTTCCGGCGGAAACAGCGATTGTGGTGGATACTACGGGAATGACATTGGAACAATCGATTGATAAGCTGATGTCGATTATTGAAAAGAAGCTGAACGAAAATAATTGAAACTGGTGATACTAAGTGAAGCGTACACCTCTGTATAATTTTGGGAAAATATGTATTCAGCCTGTGGCAAGATTATTTATGCCTTATCAGGTTAATGACGGCGACAATATGCCGCCTACCGGAAAAGTAGTTGTCTGTTGCAATCATATCAGCAATTCCGATCCGATACGGCTTGCTTTTTCGCAGCGCCGCCAGATTTTTTATATGTCGAAATCGGAGCTGTTTAAAAACAAAGCGTTTGGCCTGATTCTTTCCGGGCTTGGCGCTTTCCCCGTACAAAGGGGGAAGGGGGATATGTCCGCTATCAACAGAGCCCAAGAGCTCCTGCAAAACGGCCAGGCGCTGGGCGTTTTTATTGAAGGAACACGTTCGAAAACCGGGGAGCCCTTACAGCCGAAGGCGGGGGCGGTCATGCTGGCTTACAAAAACAATGCGCCCATTCTTCCATGCTGTATTACCCCAAAGAGCGGCGGCGTTCCCAAGGCCTTTGAAAAATGCATGGTATCGTTTGGAAAACTGATACAGCCGGAGGAACTGGGAATCGAAAGGGGCACAGGGACGGAATTCCGTAATGCATCCCGCTTTGTGATGAATAAAATTATTGAGCTTCGTGAGCGTGATTTGAAAGCATTTGAAAAAATGTAAGGCTTGATTTTATGTTTTATTTTTTTTGCCTTCGGTTTCTTTCCTTCTTCGCAAAACGGCTTTTTTCAATTGAATACAGGGGGATTGAAAATATACCGGAGGAAGGAAGGTTGATTGTCTGCTGTAACCACAAGTCGGTGTTTGACCCGCTGTTTCTGGCGATGCCCTTTAAAAGGCAAATCCGGTATATGGCAAAATCCGAGCTGTTTGAGGAGCATGGGGCCGTTATCCGGTGGGTTTTATACCGGTTGGGTGCTTTCCCGGTGAAAAGGGATTCGGGCGATGCAGGCTCTGTCCGCAGGGCTGTGCAAATATTGAATCAGGAAGGTTTGCTGGGGATTTTCCCGCAGGGGAAATGTGTTTTTGACGATACGCCGTTCCAACCGAAAGCCGGCGTTGCGATGATTGCCGGCCTTTCAAAGGCTCCGGTTCTTCCCGCTTCCATTTACTGTGATGGGATCATTAAACCGTTTAAGCGGATAACGGTTCGCTACGGAAAACCGATTTTCCCGGATGAGCTGGATATCCGGGAGAAATCAACCGCTTCCATACGCTCGGCGGCGTTGGTCATCGCGGAAAAAATAAATCAAATGCTGGAGGAAAAGTATTGAAGGTCATTGTAGCCCGTTCGGCGGGATATTGCTTCGGCGTCAACCGGGCGATCGAAATGGTGGACGCACTTCTTCGCAAAGGGAAAAAGGTTTGTACGCTTGGACCGATTATTCATAATCCGCAAACGCTGGCGCAGTTTGCGGAACGCGGCGTGAAAATTGTGGATTCGCCCGACGAGGCGCCTGCGGACGCGACAATTGTCATTCGCTCCCACGGCGTGTCGAAGGCCGTATGCGATGCGATTTTTGAGAAAAAATTAGAATGTGTCGATGCGACCTGCCCGTTTGTCGCAAAAATACACAAAATTGTATCAAAGGCATCTGCTGAGGGAAAAACAGTCCTGATCGCAGGGGATTGCAGTCACCCGGAAGTTCAGGGAATCCGGGGGCATTGCTCCGAAAATTGTTTTGTGTTTAGAAATGCGGAAGAATTACGGGGGATCCTCCAAAATATTCCGATTGACAATAAAATGCCCCCCTGTGTAGTAGCCCAAACAACTTTTAGCGTATCGGAATGGGAAAATTGTTTGGAAATCATCAAAAGGGTATATACAAATGCAACAATTTTTGATACAATATGTAATGCTACTGCTGTTCGTCAATCGGAAGCGGAGTCGCTTTCCCGATGTTGCGACGTAATGATTGTAATTGGTGGGAGGCAGAGTTCAAATACAGCGAAATTACGGGATGTGTGCAGAAAAAACTGCAGCACCTATCTTATAGAAACGGCGGATGAACTGCCGTTGTCGGCTCTGAAAGGGGCCGAGTGTATTGGCATTACTGCCGGTGCTTCCACGCCGGCAAGCATTATAAAGGAGGTACTTGATACCATGTCAGAAATCAACGAGGCTGCTGGTCAAAATTTAATGGAGAATAATGCCGAGGGAAACTTCGAGGAAATGCTTGAGGAGTCCCTAAAGAATTTAAATACAGATGAGAAGGTACGCGGTGTGGTTGTCGGCATTACTCCCAGCGAGGTGTTTGTCGATGTAGGAAGAAAGCAGGCTGGTTTTATACCGGCTTCGGAGCTTTCCGCTGACCCGAATGTCCGTCCGGAGGATGTCGTTAAAATTGGCGATGAGATGGAACTTCTCATCATGCGTACAAACGACCAGGAGGGCACCATTATGCTTTCCAAGAAGCGCTTAGACGCAGCAAAGGGCTGGGAAACGGTTTCCTCCGCGGAAGAGAGTCAGGAAGTACTTACCGGTGTTGTTACCGAGATCATCAAGGGCGGCTTAATTGTTGTTTCCCATGGTGTCCGCGTCTTTATTCCTGCTTCTCAGGCTACCGTTTCCCGTGGCGAACCATTGGATGAGCTTCTTAAAAAAGAGGTGAAATTCCGCGTTATCGAAGTTAACCGTAACCGCAGACGTGCGGTTGGTTCGATCCGTTCCGTCCTGAAAGACGAACGCAAAGCATTGGCCGAAAAATTCTGGGAGACTGCCGAAGAAGGCAAGGAATACGACGGTGTTGTAAAATCATTGACTTCGTACGGTGCCTTCGTTGATTTGGGCGGTATCGACGGCATGATCCATATTTCCGAACTGTCCTGGGAGAGAATCAAACATCCCTCCGAAGTTGTCAACATTGGAGATACGGTTCATGTGTATATTAAGGGTCTTGACAGAGAAAAAGGGAAAATTTCCCTTGGATATAAACGCGCAGAGGACAACCCCTGGGAAATCCTGAAGCGGGATTATCCTGTCGGCACAGTTGCGGATGTTACGATTGTTGGGATGACAGAATTCGGCGCATTTGCAAGAGTTATTCCTGGTATCGACGGTTTGATACATATTTCTCAAATCGCCGACCACAGAATTGAAAAACCGCAGGATGTCCTGAAAGTGAACGAGGTTGTGAAAGCCAAGATTACGGATATTGATTTTGACAAGAAGCGCGTCAGCCTTTCCATTCGTGCTCTTCTTGAGCCTGAAGAAAAACCGGAAGAAACGCCGGCAGAATAATTTTATATTGGATTGTAGAAACGCAGAGGAATTTGTTTCTCTGCGTTTTTTCTGCCTTTGCACATTTTTATTCCTCCTGTGTATTATAGGGTAAGTGCTTTGGAGGTGAGTCTATGCAAGGGTGGCGCAGATACAGGACTCGTTCGCATAGTGGTTTTAAGGGTTTATTATTCATAGCTTTCATTTTAGCGTTTATACTATTGCTGGACACTCAATTTCGTCCGGTAATTAAAGCGATTATTACAAATCAGGCTCGGATAAAGTCGGTTGACGTAATCAATCGCGCAATTTCCCAAGAATTGGATAAAAATGCCCTTACCTACAATGACCTAGTATCGATTGAGCGCGATACCAACGGAAAAGTGCTTTCGATTACCACCCAGATGGTTCGGATGAACCAATTGAAATCCGTGGTCATTGCGGATGTACAAAAAGAACTTGGCGATGATTCCCATATGGATATGGGCGTTCCTTTGGGAACCCTTATCGGGAATGATTTATTGCATGGACGGGGACCGGACGTACCGCTTCGGCTTACCCTTTCCGGTTCCGTCAGCGCGGAATTTAAAAGCACGTTTGAATCCGCGGGAATAAACCAGACCAAGCATCAGATTCTTTTATGCATACATACCAGCATTTATTCGTACATACCGTGGTTCGATTCGACTACGGAAGTTGAAACCTCGATTCCAGTTGCGGAAACCGTCATTATCGGCGAGGTGCCCCAGGTTGTTGCAAATATTAACTGATCTTGTTATAGTATAATTGCGTAATTTATTTCCAGTATTTCCTGATACAGCCCTGTTTAAAAGCAGATTTAAGAATGAAAGGAAACATTTCAATGGATGTGAAAGAAGCGGAAATTCAGCATAAAAAACTGACTGAATTAATTAATTATCATAATAAAAAATATTACACGGAAGACGCGCCGGAGATTGATGACTACGAGTACGATATGCTTTACCGTAAACTTCAACAGCTTGAATCGGAATTTCCCAGCCTGATTACACCGGATTCTCCTACGCAGAAAATCGGCGGCGAATCGCTGAGTAAATTTCAACCGGTTAGGCATGAAGTACCTCTGGAGAGTCTTCACGATTCCTTTTCAAAAGAGGAATTGATGAACTTCGACCGCAAAGTCCGCGCGGTGGTAGAAAATCCGGTATATATTGTCGAACCGAAATTCGATGGCCTTTCCGTTTCGCTCGAGTACCGGGACGGCATTTTCTTTCGCGGTTCCACCCGCGGGGACGGCTTTGTCGGCGAGGACGTAACGGAGAACCTTCGCACCATCCGCACCATTCCGCTGAAGCTGACCAAAGCTTTACCGTTCCTTGAAGTGCGCGGCGAGGTTTATATGTCCCATAAGAGCTTTTTTGAGCTTTCCGAGCGGCAGGAACTGAACGACGAAAAGCCGTTTAAAAATCCGCGCAACGCGGCGGCTGGTTCCCTCCGCCAGAAGAACGCAAATGTGACCGCATCCCGTAAGCTCGACATTTTTGTCTTTAATGTTCAGCAGATTGTCGGAGCGGAGCTTCACGCGCATGACGAAGCGCTCCGCTTTTTAAAAGAACTTGGATTTGTCATTCCGCCCTTCTTTACCGTCTGTAACACGATGGAAGAGGTGATCTGCGAGGTAGAAAGGATTGGGGATATGCGCGGAACGCTGGATTATTCCATTGACGGCGCGGTTGTGAAAGTAAATTCTTTTTCCCAGAGGGCGGCTCTGGGAAGTACCGCGAAGTTCCCAAAATGGGCGGAGGCGTTTAAATATCCGCCGGAAGAAAAGCAGACGAAACTGCTGGACATTGAAGTCAATGTCGGCCGCACCGGCGTACTTACGCCCACGGGCCTATTTGAACCTATTACGCTTGCGGGGACGACCGTAAGCCGCGCAACGCTGCATAATCAGGATTTTATCGCGGAAAAGGATATCCGCATCGGGGATACCGTTGTATTACGAAAAGCGGGCGAAATTATTCCGGAGGTTGTTTCCGTTGTATCCCATGCCGAAGGCTCGCGACCGTTTGTTATGCCCGCCGTTTGTCCTTCCTGCGGCGCGAAGGTCACGCGGGAGGAAGGAGAAGCCGCTACGCGCTGTACGAACCCCGAGTGCCCGGCGCAGCTTCTGCGGCATATGATTCATTTTTCAAGCCGCGACGCGATGGATATTGACGGGCTTGGTCCGGCTGTTATTGAGCAGTTGGTTAAACATGGCCTTCTTTCTTCACCGGCGGATTTATACCATCTGGAGGTAGAACAATTGAAATCCCTTGACCGGATGGGGGAAAAATCGTCTCAGAATTTGGTCGACGCCATTAAACGGTCGAAGGACAATGATCTTTACCGGCTGATTTATGCTTTAGGTATCCCGAATATCGGGCTGAAAGCGGCAAAACTCCTTTCTGCGTATTTTAAGAGCATGGATGCGGTTTTCCAGGCGACGGAGGAAGAAATAGCCAAAATCGAAGGCTTTGGCTGGATTATGGCGCAAAGCGTCCGGCACTTTTTCGACCTGCCGAATACCGCCCATTTAATCGGAAGGCTACGGGACGCGGGCGTCAATATGCTCAGCAAAGCCGTGGTAGCGGATAACCGTTTCTCCGGAAAAACCTTTGTGCTGACCGGTACCCTGCCCACATTGACAAGAGCGCAGGCAAGCGCGGTGATTGAAAAGCTCGGCGGCAAGGTTTCCGGAAGTGTTTCCAAGAAAACCGATTATGTTTTGGCCGGCGAGAATGCCGGGAGCAAACTGACGAAGGCGCAGCAGCTTGGCGTCACGATTATTACCGAAGAAGACTTTCAGGAAATGATCCGATAGTATTTATATGTAGAAATATACCGATGCTTCGCGGGACTTCTCCCGCGGGGCATTTTTTTGTTCTAACATGCCCTAGTTGTCCATATCTATGTAGTGAAAGGGAGGACAAGTAAATGGAGAACAATAGTAACCCAAGATTTGACTCGGCGGCAAAAGCTGTGTACGGGAAAATCGGCAAATATTTTTTACAGCTTCCGCTGGAAATAAAAAGCCAGGTGCAGGAATTGCGTATTCGTGTGAATAAGCCGGTTTCTATTTGCTGCATTAAAGGGATTTATTTCTTTAACCAGAACGGTACGTTGGTCTGCCGCCCCGACAGCAACACGCTGATCGCGACAAAGGAAGATATTGACGAGTGCTTCCGGAATCTATGCAGCTACTCAATTTACAGCCATCAGAATGAAATACGCAACGGGTATGTTACGCTGGTTGGGGGACACCGGGTCGGAATCAGCGGCACCGCCGTTTTAGAGAACGGGGAAATCAAAGGCTTAAGGGATATCTCTTCCATTAATATCCGAATTGCGCGGGAGATTTCCGGTTCGGCAAACGCGCTTTTGGTCGGCTTAAAAAATAATGTGTCCGACGGCTTGCTGATTGCAGGTCCGCCGGTAAGCGGGAAAACAACCATTTTGCGGGACATCGCCCGCCAGCTTTCAAGCGGTTTGCTTGGAAATATCCGGAAGGTGGCCGTTATTGACGAACGTGGGGAATTGGCGGGCACCTACATGGGGGTGCCGCAGAATGATCTGGGCGTGTGCAGCGACATCCTGGACGGGTACCCGAAGGCGCAGGGGATTATGCAGGCAATCCGCTGTCTTTCCCCGGATTACATAATTTGCGATGAGCTGGGGGGATATGACGAAGTTAGCGCGGTGCAGCAATGCCTGAATGCGGGAGCGGTCATGATCTCCTCCATCCACGCCGGCAGTTTGGAAGAACTCTTAAAGAAGAAACAGGCGGTAGACCTTTTGAAAACGGGCGCTTTCGGCAATGTCGCCATCCTGGATAGGAAAATGGAGCCGGGGAAAATTGCAGGAATCTATAAGGCGGGTGAGTTGCTTGCTAAAATTCACGGGGGCTATGTTCCTGATTGCGGCAGGGGCGATGGCGGGATATATGGAGTCGCATAGGTTGGCGTTAAGAGTGGAGCGCCTTGAGGGCTTTCTGAAATTCCTTTCCGCGGCACAGACGGAGATTCGGTTCTCGGCGCGGCCAGTTGACCAAATCGTAAGAAGATATGGAAACGAACTTCCCTTTCTGAAAGCATGCGCGAATTGCTTTGAGAACGGCACGGATTTCTTTACTGCCTGGCAGCATGGTGTCAACCACAGCGGTTTGTGCGACAAGGACAAAGAACTTTTCAACGGATTTGGCAGAAGCTTTGGAACAAGCGATACGGAAGGTCAGGTTTCACACTGTGCGCTGTATTACGAGCTGACCTCCCTTAGCCTGAAAGAGGCAAAGGAAGAAAAAGACAGGAAATCAAAGCTATACCAAATGTTTGGCATATTTTCCGGAATGGCGGCGGCATTGCTGTTGTGCTGAAATTGGAGGAATGGAAATGGATGTGGATTTAATTTTTAAAATTGCGGCAATCGGGATCATTGTTGCCGTATTAAACCAACTGCTGATTCGCTCCGGCCGGGAGGATCAGGCAATGATGACGACGATTGCCGGACTCATTGTCGTACTGATGATGATTGTTAAGCAAATAGACCTGCTGTTTAAGTCTATTAAATCCATATTCGGTTTATAAATTATGAATATCGTAGCAGTAGCAGGAATTTCGATCATCGCAGCCATTCTGTCTGTGATG
The DNA here is from genome assembly GCF_004768785.1 of Caproiciproducens galactitolivorans. Lineage (GTDB taxonomy): Bacteria > Bacillota > Clostridia > Oscillospirales > Acutalibacteraceae > Caproiciproducens > Caproiciproducens galactitolivorans. The sequence continues at coordinate 59,253 of NZ_SRMQ01000008.1, read as the reverse complement.
ATGAAACGCTATCATCACGAGTATTCTGTAATCATCAGTATTTGTGCCGGACTCATCATCCTGTTTGAAATAATGGCCAATGTTTCGCCCGCGGTACAACAAATCCATACCCTGCTCGACAGCGCGGGGATTTCCTCCGAATATGCCGCAATTTTGTTGAAATCACTCGGCATTTGTTTTTTGGCGCAGTTCGCGGCGGATTCCTGCCGCGACGCAGGAGAAAGCGCGCTCGCCTCTAAAGTGGAGCTCGCGGGGAAGGTTGCCATCGTCGTTTTATCTCTTCCGCTTTTTGAAAAAATTGCCAGTACGGCTGTCGACTTGATAGGAGGAGGACGATGAAAAGGATTGCATGCTTTCTTCTTACCCTGTTTTTTTTATCCGCTTTTCTTCCACAAGCTTATGCGGCGGAGAATCAGGAGAAGTATTATCAGCAGCAGCTGGAACAGAGCGGTGCGGAGGATTTGCCCTACAAGCTGCCGGAAGAAACCCGGAAAGCGCTGGAAAACCTCGGCATAGAAAACGCGGACTGGAAAAGCATCTCCTCGATTACGCCGCAGAACTTTTTTGAACATATCCTTTCCGTAGCCGCAGGAAAAACCGGCGCGCCGTTCAAAGCGGCGGTTTCCGTGGTTGCCGTTATGCTGCTGTGCGCTCTGCTGGACGGCATGAAGCTGTCCTTCGGGGAAAAAGCGCTGGGCGGGGTCATTGGAATGGTGGCCACGTTGTGCATCAGCATTATCGTAATCAATCCGATTGTATCTTGCATTGTGAATGCTGCCACGGTAATCCGTGCGGCGGCAGGCTTCCTTTTAGCCTGTGTGCCCGTTCTTGCCGGCATTATGGTAGCAGCCGGCCAGTCGGTTTCGGCAAGCTCCTATAATCTCTTGATGGTTGCAGCCGGAAATGTGATATCCCTTTTATCTGCGAATATTCTGGTGCCGCTGATGAATATTTTTCTGGCTCTTTCCATCGTGTCCGCCGTGTCGCCGAATATGAACCTCAACGGATTGTGTGAAGCGTTCAGTAAGTCGGCAAAATGGATTATGGGCTTTTGCATGACCGTATTTACCGGATTGCTTACCATACACAGCATTGTCGCTACCGCAATGGACACAGCGGGAACGCGTGCGGCGAAGTTTGTTGTAAGTAGCTTTGTTCCGGTGGTGGGAAACGCTTTAGGGGAAGCGCTGTACACAATTAACGGATGCGTAAAAATGCTGAAATCGGGTGTCAGCGCCTTTGGGCTTCTTGCCGGATTATGCATTTTCCTGCCAATCCTCATCGAGTGTTTGATCTGGCTTATCACTATTCATATTTGTGCGGGAATCGGAACGATATTTTCGTTAAAGGAAATAACCATGCTTTTAAAAGCGGTCGTGAATGTAATCGAGACTCTGCTCGGGATTATTTTATGCTGTATGGCAATCCTGACGGTTTCCACGGCCGCCATGCTGATTATCGGAGGGGTGTCATGAATGCGGTAAGAGAGTGGTCGGCGGCAATTTGCCTGACCGCGTTGGTTGCAACGTTTCTGCAGAGCCTTGTCCCGGGCGGTTCCATGGAACGTATGGTGCGCTTTGTGCTCGGTGCGTTTATGATCTGTGCGATTATCGTGCCGCTCGCAAAGACGGCGCCTCAGATCGGAACATGGTTTCAAGTGGATACGCCGAGCCGGTCAAGCAGTCCGTTTGTGGGGACGGTCGACAGGCAGATCTCCGAAGCGGCGCAGGAAAGCATTCAAAATCTGGTCATTACGGAGTGCCGGAATATCGGCGTAAAATGTAAAAATGTTCGTGTGTTTATGGATACAAACGAAGATGGCAGCATATCAATTAACAAGGTTGTTGTGATCCTGGCAAAAGGGTACAGGTCGGATTGTGAAAAGGCTTCGGCTCATTTGCAAAAGGTTTTGGGACTTAAAACGGAGGTAATCGCTGATGAAAACGGATAACAGCGGTTTCAAGGAAGAAAAAGAATCTTTTTTTACGAAGCTGGCGGAAAATGAAATGTACCGCAAAATCGTGATTGTGGTTGGGTTGGTCGGAATTGCGTTAATTTTACTTTCCGGGCTTTTAAAAAATGATCATACGGAAGCCAAAACCGTTTCTTCGCCAACGGAGATATCCGCCGAACAGTATGCCGCGCAGCTTGAAACCAAGCTGACGGAAATTGTAACGCGGATTCAGGGCGCAGGTTCTGCAAAGGTCTTGGTCACCCTTGAGCGGGGAACGCAATATGTGTACGCGACAGAGGAAAAGAAAAGCAATAAGACAACGCAGGATAAATCCGACGGCACCACAACAAAAAACGAGGCGAACGACAATACGGAAACCACCTACATATTGGTTAAAGACGCTGACGGCGCACAGAGGGCGCTTGCGGTTACCGAGGTTCAGCCCATCATAAAGGGTGTGGTTGTAGTCTGTGACGGGGGTGACGATCCGACCGTTCAGCAAAACGTAATTTCGGCTGTTACGACAGCGCTGGATATTAGTTCTGTGCGAGTATGTGTAATAAAAGCAAAATAATTTTAAACAGGGGGAATACTTTCTATGACTATGGGAAAGCGACAGCTTGTTCTTGCGGCTTTAATTGTGGCACTTGGCGCGGCGGTTTATCTGAATTGGCAGTTTTCCGGCAACAGCCCGTTGATCGCAACCAACACGGTAGCTTCGACGGCGGGGCATGAGCTTGGCGAAGCGCAGCTTGCGGATGCGCCGATGTCCGGAAATTCGAAATCGACGTCGTCCGTCTCTCAGTCCAAAAAGACAAACGCATCTGCGGACACATATTTCAGCGAAGCGCGTTTATCCCGGCAGAAATCAAGGGATCAGGCGGTGGAGCTTCTGGAAAAGGTTTTGGCGGATTCCAAATCGAACGACGCCGCCAAGAAGGAAGCGGTGAATCAGGCTGCCATGATTGCGCAGAACACCCTTCGAGAAAACAATGCGGAAAACCTGATTAAAGCGAAGGGCTTTCAGGACTGCCTCGTGTTCATTCAGAATTCGGAATGCAGCGTTGCGGTAAAAACCAATGAATTAACACAGAATAACGCAATCGTTATTAAAGATATTGTTTCCGGTCAAAGCGGAATAAGCTATGACAAGATTAAAATTGTGGAAGTCAAATAATCCCTTGTTTTCGCCCGTATTACCGTACATAGAATCTTTCCTTCCTTTCTGTTCGGATAAAATATTGATTCTAGTAAAGATTGTGGTATAATGTTAGCGTGGATGTTTGAAAATATAATCAGCGAAAACCCTCCACATACCCGTGGAGGGTTTTTATTTTAAATGAGGTTAAAGGTACGGAGGAAGGTAAATGAAAAGACGTGAAGCGAGGGAACAGGCATTTGTTCTGATCTTTGAAAGAAGCTTCAGCCACGATACGACCGAACAGATTATTGACGCGGCAGGCTTATGCAGCGACATCATTATTGATGATTTTGCCAGGAGAATCGCCGTCGGCGCGGAACAGAATGAGGAAGCGATAGAAGCGCTAATTGAAAAAAATATCCGCGGATGGAAAATGAACCGGCTTTCAAAAGTTTCCCTTGCGCTTTTAAAGATGGCAATTTATGAGATAATGTTTGAAAAAGACATTCCGGTCAATGTGTCCATCAATGAAGCGATAAACATTGCAAAGAAATACGGTGGCGCCGATGATGCCCCCTATATAAACGGCGTGCTGGGTTCCGTCGTAAAAGATCTTGGTGATAAAGTTGCACGTGAATAATACGCTTGGTATCGATACCAGCAATTACACAACCTCTGCGGCGCTGTTTCAAAACGGGGAGATAAGGCAGGAGAAAATGCTGCTGCCCGTAAAACCGGGTGAGCTTGGCCTTCGCCAGAGCGACGCGGTATTTCACCATGTTCAGCAGCTTCCCGTTCTTCTGGAAGCCCTGCTGCCTAGCAGGCAGCCGATTGCTGCCGTGGGTGCTTCAAGCCGGCCGCGCGATCTGGAAGGCTCTTATATGCCATGCTTCACAGTCGGCTTTGGAACGGCGAAAGCAATTTCCCGGGCTCTTGGCGTTCCGATGGTTACGTTTTCCCATCAGGCGGGGCATATCGCCGCCGCTTTGTATTCCGCCGGGAAGTTGTCCCTGTTGCAGGAGAAATTTATTGCTTTCCATGTTTCCGGCGGCACAACCGAAGCGGTACTGGTTACGCCGGATGAGAAGTCTGTGTTTCGTACGGAACTGCTTGCCCAGTCACTCGACTTAAAAGGCGGACAGGCTGTTGACCGGGTGGGCGCCATGCTCGGCCTTTCCTTCCCCGCGGGAAAGGAACTGGAGCGGTTAGCGCAGCAAGCGGATATCCGTTATAAGATAAAGCCGTCGCTGAAAGGGGCGGATTGCTCGCTTTCCGGCATTGAAAATAAATGCAGGGATATGTTACAAATGGGAAAACCGAAAGAAGAAATTGCGTCTTATTGTTTGCAGTCGATTCTGGTCGCGCTCAATGCAATGGCAGAGGAGCTGCTAAAGCGATACGGCGAGCTTCCGCTGTTGTTCGCGGGGGGCGTCATGTCAAACGGAATGATTCGCAGGGTGCTGACCGAGAAATACGGGGCTTATTTTGCGGAGCCGGCTTTTTCTGCGGACAATGCGGCTGGAATTGCAGTTTTAACCTCGCTAAAGGGGGAATAGTACATGTTGGTTTCCCCAACTGTGCTCAGCGTTACACAGTTAAATACGTATATCAAGTCCTTATTTGAAGGCGACGAGCGTTTGAATCATGTGTTTCTAAGCGGTGAGATTTCGAATTTTACCAATCACTATAAATCCGGCCATTTGTATTTATCGCTTAAGGATGACCGATGTGTGATTCGCGCCGTTATGTTTGCGCAAAATGCGCGGCGGCTTCGCTTTATGCCGAAGGATGGAATGAAAGTGATCGTTCGTGGCAGGGTGAGCGTATATGAGCCTTCGGGCCAGTATCAGTTCTATATCGAGGATATGCAGCCGGATGGTCTGGGCGCTTTGAATATGGCGTTTGAACAGCTGAAGGCAAAGCTGGCTGCGGAAGGCCTGTTTTCCGCACAGCGTAAGAAACCACTTCCAAGGTTTCCGAGACGCATCGGCGTTATTACTTCACCGACCGGCGCGGCGGTACACGATATTACCACCATTCTGGCCCGGCGGTACCCGCTTGCCGAAATTGTTTTCTGCCCGGTACTGGTTCAGGGGGAAGGGGCGGCTCCTCAGCTTGTGGATGCCCTGGAGCGTTTTAACCGCCTTTCGTGCGCAGACGTGATCATTTTTGGGCGCGGCGGCGGTTCGCTGGAGGATTTGTGGCCCTTTAATGAAGAATGCGTTGCGCGGGCGGTAGCCGCATCCAAAATACCGGTTATTTCGGCAGTCGGGCATGAAACCGACTTCACAATCTGTGATTTTGTTGCGGACCTGCGCGCTCCTACGCCGTCGGCTGCCGCTGAACTGGCCGTTCCCGACGCGGCCGAACTGAAGACTTTTCTCAGTAGCTGTGCCGCGCGGCTGAAAGAATGCATGGAACATCAAATACCCGATTTAAGGCGTAAGCTTGCTGTGCTGACATCATCCTATACTTTTCAAAGGCCGCAGAACCGGATTGAGATGGAACGGATCCGGGTCGACCAGCTTCATGAGAGATTGCTGGCTAGCATTTACCAAAAAGCGGCGGAGGCAAAGCTGGAACTGCGAACAGCAAGCGGAAAGCTGAATGCCCTCAGCCCGTTGGCAACACTTTCAAGAGGGTATTCGATTACCTACAACCATCAGCAGCATATCGTTTCAAAAATTGCGAGTGTACAAGAAGGCGAACGGATTTCCGTGCTTTTAAAGGACGGAAAGCTGCATTGTCTGGTCGAAAGCGTGGAGGGAAAAACATGAATAAGAAAATGACCTTTGAGGAAGCCCTTACGAAACTGAGTGAGATAGTAAGCCGCATGGAAAGCGGGAATGAACCGCTGGAAACCTCTTTGAAATTATTTGAAGAGGGCTCCGCGCTTGCTGCTTTCTGCTATGATAAATTACAGAACGCGGAGCAGAAAATCAAACAGATAACGGAGTATAAAGAAACCGGCGGTGACGAAGATGCTTAATCAGCAAGTGAATGAGACAGTAGAACTGGTTGACCGGAAACTGGAAGAATACCTTCCGCAGCAAGATATTATGCAGGCGGATTTAATAAACGCCATGCGTTACAGCCTTTTGAGCGGCGGGAAAAGAATCCGGCCGCTGCTGTTGCTGGAATTTTGCAGAATCTGCGGCGGAGATGTACACGCTGCGCTTCCGTTTGCCTGTGCAATCGAAATGGCGCACACCTATTCATTGATCCATGATGACTTGCCTTGTATGGACGATGACGATATGCGCAGGGGTCGCCCTTCAAACCATAAGGTATTCGGCGAAGATACGGCCCTGCTTGCGGGTGATGCGCTGCTTACGTTGGCTTTCGAAACTATGCTTTCGGAAGAATCGGTCCGCCTGGTGGGAGCCGAACGGGCGGTTGCCGCTGCCGGAATCCTTGCCCATGCGGCAGGGGCTTATGGAATGGTCGGCGGACAGGTTGTCGACCTTATGAGCGAAGGACGGGTTATATCCCTGAAAACCCTGCAAGAGATGGACGAGAACAAGACCGGAGCGCTGATTTTAGCGGCGGCGAAAATGGGATGCGTTCTTGCGGGAGCCAATGAAAGCCAGCTAAAAGCGGCCGAAAATTATGCCAAAGCGATCGGGCTAGCTTTTCAGATCGTTGACGATATTTTGGATGTTACCGGTGATTCCGAAACCTTGGGCAAACCGGTCGGAAGCGACGATGAAAACAGTAAGTGTACCTATGTTACCCTCATGGGGCTGGATAATGCGAAAATAAAAGCGCTTGAGCTGACGGATGCCGCCGTCAGAGCCTTGGAAGGCTTTGAAAGCGGTACGGAAGTCCTGTCCCAGTTAGCAAGGGAGCTTGTGTCGCGCGATAAATAGAAATTTCCCATAAATGTTGACAAAATTGACGGCATATGATATCATGTTTAAGCCGCATATTACGGGCTAAAAGTGGGAAACCCGCCTGGTAGTAGCGAGATTATAGAAAAGGTAGGACCTTTTAATCATGTTTGCAGTGATTGAAACAGGTGGCAAGCAATATAAGGTACAGAATGACGATGTCATTTATATCGAAAAGCTTGCTGCGGAAGAAAACTCTACCGTCGACTTTAAAGTGATAGCGCTTGACGGCGACGACGGACTCAAAATCGGCACTCCGTATATCGATGGAGCCAAAGTTATCGGTAAAGTTCTGAAAAACGGTAAAGCGAAAAAAATTACGGTTTTCACTTACAAACCCAAAAAGGGCCAGAAACGCAAGATGGGCCACAGACAACCTTACACGAAAGTGCAGATTACCGCGATTAATGCGTGAATATCATGATTAGTGCAGAGTTTTTCATCCGGCCGGACGGCGAACTCATTGGTTTTTCGATTACCGGTCATAATGGAGTGGCAGGAAGGGATATTGTTTGCGCTTCGGTTTCTTCCGCTGCGTATATGACTGCCAATACCATAACGGAAATTATGAAAGCGGATGCCCAGGTCGCCGTGGAGGATGGGTATATGCTTGTAAGAATTTCGCCACAGGAAGTTAAAAACTGCCGCAATATCCTTGCGGGCTTTAAACTTCATTTGCAGGAACTTGAGGAACAGTATCCTCAGAATATTCGCGTAAGCTATACGGAGGTGTAAAGAATGCTAAAGATAAATATTCAGTTATTTGCTCATAAAAAAGGAATGGGTTCCACCAAGAACGGCCGTGATTCCGAATCCAAGCGCCTTGGCGTAAAGCGTGCCGACGGTCAGTTTGTACTTGCCGGTAACATCCTTGTTAAGCAGCGCGGCACACATATTCATCCGGGCGAGAACGTCGGTATTGGCTCTGACGATTCCCTCTTCGCACTGGTTGATGGCCGTGTAAAATTTGAACGCCTTGGCCGTGACCGCAAAAAGGTCAGCGTTTACGCAGTTGAGCAGTAAAGCCAATTCAAGTAAATGAAAATCCCGGGCTGGTTTGCCCGGGATTTTTTGACTTAATGGCAAAAATTATGATATACTAATTTTATAGTTTGAAAGAATGGCGGTAAGCTCAGGATGTTTATAGACAGTGCGAAAATTACGATTAAAGCCGGGGATGGCGGCGCCGGAAAGGTAGCCTTCCACCGCGAAAAGTTTATTGCGTCCGGCGGACCGGACGGCGGTGACGGCGGCAGAGGCGGCAACATTGTTTTTCAGGTGGACGATAATCTCTCTACTCTTGCCGATTTCCGCTATAAGCGCAAATATGTTGCCCAAAACGGGGAAGACGGCAAAGGCGGCCGGTGTTATGGAAAAAAAGGCGAAGACCTAGTTATAAAAGTCCCAAGAGGAACGCTTTTAAAAGACGCCAAAACGGGCAGATTGGTTGCCGATATGTCCGGCGACGAGCCGCAGGTTATTGCCAGAGGCGGCCGCGGCGGCTGGGGAAATATCCATTTCGCAACGGCGACACGCCAAACGCCACGCTTTGCAAAGCCCGGTATGCCTGGGGAAACGATGGAGCTCGTATTGGAATTGAAGCTTTTGGCGGACGTCGGGTTGGTTGGCTATCCAAATGTGGGGAAATCCACGCTGGTCTCCGTTGTCAGCGAAGCAAAGCCGACGATTGCCAATTACCATTTTACCACGATTACTCCCGTTTTAGGCGTTGTGCGCATGGGGGAAGGCCAATCGTTTGTCATTGCGGATATCCCCGGGCTGATAGAAGGGGCCGGGGAAGGAGCCGGACTGGGCCATCAGTTCCTTCGCCATGTGGAACGGTGCAGGATGCTTGTGCATATTGTTGACGTTTCGGGCAGCGAAGGTCGTGACCCGAAGCAGGATTTTCAGACAATCAACGCGGAATTAAAGAAATTCAACCCGGAGCTTGCAGAAAAACCAATGCTTGTTGCCGGAAACAAATGCGACTTGGCAACGGATGAACAAATAGAAAATTTCAAGAGCTTTGTGGAAAAACAAGGCTATGAATTTTTCCCGATCATGGCGGCAATCCGCTATCAGGTGGATCCTTTGCTCAAGCGAATTTTGGAATTGCTCAGCAAGCTTCCGCCCGTCAAGCGTTTCGATCCGGAGCCTGTGCCTTTGACGCCGGCGGAAACAACCAACCGGCACGAAGTGAAGGTGACAAATCGGGACGGTGTATTTGTTGTTGAAGGCGAATGGCTTGTACAGGTTATTAATTCCGTGAATTTTGACGATTACGAGTCCCTGCAGTATTTCCAGCGCGTTTTAATCAATACCGGTGTAATTGATGCGTTGCGTGAGGCCGGTATTCAAGAAGGGGATACTGTCAATATTTACGATATCGAATTTGACTTTATGGAATAGTCCTGTTTGCAATGTAGAGAACAGGCAGGATTCTTGGGGTTGAGGTGTTTATTTGGAACGATTATATAATGCGGATTGCGACCCGAAGCAGTTAAGCCCTTTGACGCTTGCCTTTATTGGCGACGGGGTTTTTGACCTTCTTGTGCGGGAACGGCTTGTCTGCCAGGGAAATTGCCCGGTCAATGCCCTGCATAAAAGCGCAGTTGCTCAGGTTTGCTGCAAAGCGCAGGCGGAAGCTTCAAAAAAGCTTCTTCCGCTTTTAACGGAGGAAGAAACAGAAGTGTTCCGCCGGGGCCGCAATGCCCATGTTAACCATGTACCTAAAAATTCGTCCATAGCCGATTACCATGCGGCAACCGCTTTTGAGGCGCTTTTTGGTTATATTTATTTAACCGGGAACATGGAAAGGCTTCGTGAGATATTTAGTATTATGTGCGGCGAATAGCACGGGAGGGGATGCCATGCTTTCTGATGCTCCAAAAACGAAAATAATTGAAATTTTAAAAGATAATTTGTTTTTTCTTGTCGGCAGTTTGATCTATGCCGTTTCAGTCGATGTTTTTACCGCTCCAAACCATATTGCGCCGGGCGGGATTACCGGTGTCTGCACAATGATAAACTATATATGGCATTGGCCGATTGGCATGACCGGCCTGCTTTTCAATATTCCAATCTTTATTTGGGCAATTATGGAGATCGGATATAAGCTTGTTGGGAAAACGATCATTGCTACTGTGTTTGTATCCGTTGCGATCGACGTAATTGCAAAAGTTTTGCCGCATTATACCGGTGAAAAGATGGTGGCCGCGCTTTTCGGCGGGTTGCTGGAAGGGGTCGGCCTTTCTTTGGTCTTTATGCGCGGAGGCACAACCGGCGGTACGGATATGATCGCCCGGCTGCTTGGCAGAAGACTTCGAAATTTTTCCATGGGAAAGCTGATGCTGGGGATCGATTCGGTAATTATTCTTACTTCGGCGATCGTCTATGGAAGTATTGAAAGCGCATTATATGCGGTAATAGCCATATTCGTTTCCACCAGATTAATCGATTCCATTCTTTATGGTACGGATACGGGAACCGGAAAGCTCTTATTTATCATATCGAAAGAAAACGATGAGATCACGAAGGATATTTTGGAAATGGATCGCGGCGTTACGATTTTAAAGTCGCGCGGTGCTTACAGCGGAAGAGAAGGGGAAGTTTTGCTTTGCGCGGTTCGCCGGTATGAGGTTGTGAAGGTAAAAGATATTGTGCGTTCCCATGATAAGAATGCGTTTATGATTGTTGGAGAAGCCGGTGAGATTTCCGGAGAGGGTTTCCGCCAAGTGAAAGCGGAAGATAAAACTTTAAAAGAATTGATTGCGAATGTAAAAAAGAAATAGGAAACAGGCGGCTTTGTAGGATCTACAAGCCCGCCTGTTTCTATAATACCCTGTTGTAATTCGTTTTAGTTGTCTCTGCAATTGTTGGCAGAATTTTTTGTTGATTGTGTGGCGTTGTTGTTCGTGCGGTTGGAACCATTGCTGTAATTTTCTTTTGTGTTGGAGCTATGGTTCATGTCGGGCCTGGAAGCGCGATTACTTTCGCTCGACTTCGAAGATTGTTTATCCAAGGTATTCACCCCCTTTAGTGTTTATTCTTTGTACTTGCGGATAAAATATACCATTTAAAACGGGAGATGTTGGATTTGGTTGAACTTCCACAGAAATTTAAGGAGAAAATGAAAGAACTGCTGGGAGAGGAATACGATGCCTTTTTCTCCTGTTATAAAGAACCACATTATCGTGGGATTCGGTTAAACCCGCTCAAATGCGATTTGAAAACATTAAAGGCCGCTCTTCCGTTTTCGATTCAGCCTGCCCCGTTTTCGCCGATGTCTTACTATGTGCCGGAAGATGCGCCAAAGATCGGGCAGCTGCCGATGCATCATGCCGGTGCTTTTTATTCCCAGGAGCCTTCCGCCGCCAGCGCGGTAACTGCTTTGGATCCGCAACCGGGGGACGTTGTTCTCGATTTATGCGCCGCGCCCGGAGGGAAATCTACACAGATTGCTTCCCTTTTAAATAGGCAGGGTTTGCTATGGTCCAATGAAATTGTAAAAAGCAGGGCAAACATATTGCTTTCCAATATGGAACGTATGGGCGTAAAAAACGCTGTGATTTCTTCCTGCCACCCGGGAATACTTTGTGAAGGCCTGGCCGGATTTTTTGATAAAGTGTTGGTGGACGCGCCATGCTCCGGGGAAGGAATGTTCCGCCGGGACGAGCAGGCGATTCAGGATTGGAGTCCGGAGCATATCGAAGCCTGCGCAGTCCGGCAGCTGGCAATCCTGCTGAGCGCTGCGCAGGCGTTGAAGGAAAACGGCATCCTTGTTTATTCCACCTGTACTTTTTCAAGGGAAGAAAATGAAGGTGTTATCGAAGCGTTCTTAAAGGAGCGGGACGATTTTACATTAATCGACCGGAATTTGCAGTTCGGACGTCCGGCATTGCTGCCGGAAGCACGCCGTATTTTCCCAATGGATAAAGGCGAAGGGCATTTTGTCGCGGTTTTGCAAAGGCTGTCAAAAAATGATGCGTATCCAAAACCGTATTCCCCGCAGAGCCTTGCAACAAGCAGGGAAATGCAGGAGTTCTATTCTCAGATTTATCTTTCCAAACAGGATGGCAGGATTGAACAGGTTGGAAAGCACCTTCTATTGCTGCCGGAGCATTTGCCGGATTTGAAGAACTTGGGGGTAATCCGAGCAGGGCTTCTTCTGGGGGAGCTAAAGACTAAACGTATTGAACCCGCGCACGCGGCGTTTATGGCGGCGAAGCCCAAAGAATTGTGTTCCGTAATCAATTTTCCGCATGATTCGGCGGAAATTTACGCGTTTCTTCGCGGGGAAGAAATTGCGGTTGACGCAAGCTATAAGGGCTACACGGGCGTGGCGGTTGATGGCGTGCTGACCGGGTTTGGCAAATGCTCGAACGGCCGGTTGAAAAACCATTATCCGAAAGGACTACGAAACAATTAAAAGTGATTTCTGTCGCTTTAAGGCACTAAAGCTTGAAATCGAAGGGAAATAATGCTATAATAATCGGTAATTAATTTGAAAGAGGGCATTACAATGCAGGAAATCAGAGTTGAACTGACAGACCATCCGAAACCGAAGCCAACGGCTGCAGATAAACTTGAATTCGGTACGTTTTTTACGGATCATATGTTTGTCATGAACTATGACGAGGGAGAGGGCTGGCACGATGCCAGAATTGTCCCGTTTGGACCGATTGAGCTGTCACCGGCGGCAATGTGTTTGCATTATGGTCAGTCTGTTTTTGAAGGAATGAAGGCTTATCGTGCGGTTGATGGAAGGGTTCTTCTATTTCGCCCGGATAAAAACATGGCGCGTCTGAATTCTTCCAACGACCGTCTCTGTATTCCGCTGATTGATGAAAAATTCTGTGAAAAAGCGATTGAAAAGCTGGTTTCGATTGAAAAGGATTGGATTCCGTCCGCGGAAGGAACTTCCCTTTACATTCGTCCTTTTATTATCGGAATTGATCCCCATATCGGCGTACATCCGGCGCGGCATCTGGTGTTTATCATTCTCTGCTGTCCTGTGGGCGCGTATTATCCGGAGGGGTTGAATCCGGTTAAGATCTATGTTGAGAAAAATTATGTCCGCGCGGTAAGGGGTGGTATGGGCTATACAAAGACGGCCGGGAACTATGCGGCTTCCCTGAAAGCGCAGGACGAAGCGGAAAAACAGAATTACACGCAGGTGCTTTGGCTTGACGGTGTGGAACGGAAGTACATTGAAGAAGTCGGTACCATGAATGTATTTTTCGTCATAGGGGATGAAATTGTTACCCCGGAGCTGCAGGGGTCCATTCTTCCCGGCATAACCCGTATGTCTTCGATTGAGCTGTTAAAATCCTGGGGTATGAATGTAGTGGAACGCAAGATTTCCATTGACGAGCTTGCAGAGGCTGCCCGGAACGGCCGGCTGAAGGAAGCTTTCGGAACCGGAACGGCTGCGGTTATTTCCCCGATCGGCCATTTGAAGTGGGGCGATGAGATTATGGATATCAATAACGGCGAAATCGGTCCGATTTCCCAACGTTTGTATGATACGCTCACAGGTATTCAATGGGGCAAAATAAAAGATACATTCGGCTGGACCGTAGAAGTGAAATAATCTAGGATAAGGAAGAAGAGGCGGCGGCTTAAGCTGCCCCTTTCTATTTTTCAATGTTATGCGTGAATTAAGCTTTACCGTACCAGTTGAATACGATGGGATAAGTGTGAAGAGTTTCCTGCGCGGATACTGCGGAATATCCGCAAGGCTGATGGTCAGGCTAAAGCGTGAGCCGATGGGCATTACGAAAAATGGCTTGCATGTGATTGTCACTCAGACATTAAGTGCCGGGGATGTGGTAAGAATACGAATGCCGGATGACAGAAAACAGCCTGAACCGGAGGATCGGCTGCTGTCCGTTGTCTATGAGGATGAGGATTTGCTGATTATTGATAAGCCCGCGAATATGCCAATGTATCCTGCGCCGGGGCATGACCGGGACAGCCTTGCCAACGCGGTTGCCGCTTATCATCTCCGTCGAAACGAAAGGCTGGCGTTTCGGCCGGTATATCGGTTGGATAAGGATACAACCGGCCTTGTCGTTCTGGCGAAGAACCCTTATTGCGCGGCTCGCCTTGCGGGAAATATTGAGAAAGAATACATGGCAATATGCGAAGGCGAATTTTCCGGGAGCGGTACGATTGATGTACCGATTGCCTTAAAGGAAGGACATACCATCCAGCGCACGGTTACACCCTGCGGGGAATCTGCCGTCACGCATTGGCGCGTCCTTTGCACAGGCAGGGGGTACACCTTTGTTTCCTTTCGCATAGAAACCGGGCGCACGCACCAAATCCGCGTGCATATGTCCCATTTTGGACACCCTCTGGCCGGGGACGATCTGTACGGAGGGCACCTGGAATTCCTTTCAAGGCAGGCACTGCATTGCACAAATATACACTTTGTCCATCCGGTTTCCGGTCAGGACCGGCGCTTTACTTGCGCATTGCCGAACGATATGAAAAAACTGCTGGAATGGAGCGGTATGGTAAAGTAAACAAAAAAGAAAACCAAAAGCGAATCATACCATATGAATTCATAAAAATGCATATTTTCTTTAAAATATGCTTGATCAATGTATAATTATGCGGTATAATACATTCGTACTGAAAAGCAAATAAATGAATTTGATATGGGGGATAAAATTATGAAAAAGTTTTCAAAGCTTGCGGCATTTCTTCTTGCAATGGCGCTAACGGTTTCCATGGTGGGCTGTACACAGTCCGGAACAACGAGCGGAACAGCCAGCACGGGTGCCGCCGCTACAAGTGTGGAAAAAATTAAGGCGGACGGCTTTGTAACCATGTCTACAAACGCGGAATTTGAACCGTTCGAATACAAGGATGCCGATAACATTGTTGGGATTGATATTGATATTTCCAACAAAATCGCGGAGAAACTTGGCGTTAAGCTGAAAATAAACGACGTTGCTTTTGATTCGCTGGTAGCGGAGCTCAGCACCGGAAAAACCAATTTTGTTGCGGCCGGCATGACGGCGGACGAAGACAGAAAGAAGAATGTGGATTTTTCCGATACGTATTTTGACGCCTCCCAGTCAATTATCGTTTTAAAGGGCAGCCCGATCAAAACCCGGATAGATTTGAACGGCAAAAAGGTTGGCGTACAGCAGGGGACAACCGGGGATTCCTATTGCACAAACGAAAAGGGAACAAGCGATATTAAGGTTGCTTCCACGGAGCGCTACAACAAAGGCGTAGACGCAATATCCGATTTGCTCAACGGCAAAATTGACGCGGTCGTCATTGATGATTTCCCCGCTAAGAAATTTGTTGAGAAAAACCCAGACAAACTGGTAAAGCTTGACGAGGCCTTAACCGTTGAAAAATACGCGATCGCAGTTCCGAAGGGCGACAAAGAAATGCTGAAAGTGGTAAACGAAGTACTTGCCGATTTAAAATCCAGCGGCGAGCTTGATAAAATAATTGATAAATATAAGGCGGCTCTTGGCGCTTAATCTACAGCATAATAAAACGCAGGGTCAGCGGCACCGCTGCCCTGCTTTTCCAGTTTATAAAACGGGGGTACAATATGAATTCTCTGCTCGCGGCCATTCCGCTTTCGTACTTTTCTGAGTTTCCTCAGAAGTTTTACGATGCTTTTATTGAAAAAAACAGGTACCAGTACATTGTAGACGGACTTGGAAATACATTAAAGATTACTTTTTTTGCAATTATCATCGGTATTGTTTTGGGAACGATCGTAGCCTTGATTAAAACGGCGCATACAGACAATCCGAAGAAACTGCGGATATCGAATGCCATATGCACGTTCTATCTGACGGTTATCCGCGGAACGCCGATTATTGTTCAGTTGATGATCATGTGGTACATTGTATTCCAGTGGTCAACCAATCGTATCGCCGCCGCAATACTGGCATTCGGGATTAACTCCGGCGCATATGTCGCCGAAATCATCCGCGGCGGAATCCAGTCCGTTGACAAAGGACAGGTGGAAGCCGGACGTTCGCTGGGGCTGAATCAGCGCGATACCATGGTAAAAATCGTTTTTCCCCAGGCATTGAAAAATGTATTGCCTGCAATCGGCAATGAGTTTATCGCATTGGTAAAGGAAACTTCGGTAGCCGGTTATATAGCGATTCAGGATTTGACAAAGGGCGGCGACACCATCCGCAGCATTACGTATGACGCCTTTACGCCCCTGTTGGCCGTTGCGGCAATTTATCTCTTAATTGTTGTCGGCTTGACAACCCTGCTTGGAAAACTGGAAAGGAGGCTGCATAGAAGTGATTACCGTTAAAAACTTGAGGAAAACCTTCCACACCCTGAACGGCGATCTGGATGTTTTAAATGGAATTAACCAGAATATTGAAAAGGGAGAGAAAGTGGTTATCGTCGGCCCGTCCGGTTCCGGAAAAAGCACCTTCCTGCGCTGCCTGAATCTTCTTGAGCAGCCGACAAATGGGGAAGTTTGGTTTGAAGGAACACAAATCAATGTTCCGGACTGTAATATCAATCAGTTGCGCCAGAAGATGGGAATGGTGTTCCAGCACTTTAATTTGTTTCCGCATTTAACGGTGCTTCAGAATATCACGCTTGCGCCGGTTACTTTAAAGTTAAAGACACAGCAGGAAGCCGAACAGGGAGCAATGCAGCTTTTGGAGCGCATCGGCCTTGCGGACAAAGCGAAGGCATACCCGGTTCAGCTTTCCGGCGGCCAGAAGCAGCGTATCGCAATTGTGCGCGCGCTTGCGATGAATCCGGACGTAATGCTGTTTGACGAACCGACCAGTGCGCTGGACCCGGAAATGGTTGGCGAAGTGTTGCAGGTTATGAAAGAGCTTGCCGCCGAGGGGATGACCATGGTGGTTGTTACCCATGAAATGGGCTTTGCCCGTGAGGTTGCCACCCGTGTCCTTTTTATGGATAACGGGCAAGTTTTAGAGGAAGCGGAACCGCAGGAGTTCTTTGAGCATCCTAAAAATGCGCGGCTTCAGGACTTTTTGTCCAAAGTCCTTTAAAAACCAATTTGAATATGCTAAAATAAAGAGCACGGTTTGCCGTGCTCTATTTTTTTTTAAAGGCAGGTAACTTTGTCTATGCCGGCTGCAATTACGCATTATTTCCATGCGCAAAGGGTTTTCGAAGAACTGAAAAAAAGTGATCCTAAATTTACGGTAATACAGGATGCTTTCTTTTGGGGAGCCCAGGGGCCTGATTTTCTTTACTGCTATCGCTTTTTCCCCTGCCGGAAAGACAACATCCTGAACGAATACGGTTTAAGGCTCCACGAGGACAATCCGTCCAAGCTGTTTACCGCAATGCGGGAATATTTTGAGGCATCCGGCCAAAAGGAAATCCTACGGTCTTATTTATCCGGCTTCCTTTGCCATTATTCGCTGGACCGAACCTGCCATCCGTTTATCCGGTTTGAAACTTCCATCCTTTTGAAAAGGCAATCGGAACAGAATGAGAGTATCCTGCATAACGAAATTGAGTCCGCTTTGGACACAATCCTGCTTCGTTACGAGACGGGTTTGCTTCCGATAGAATTTAATTTGAAAAAAACCGTGCCTAAGAACAAAACCGTACGGTCGCAAATTGCAGATTTGTATGCGTTTCTGTTGGAACGTTTATACGGTCTTACAAATGCGGGTGTTCCGCTTTTACAGGCCACTTCGGATTGCCGGAAAGCCTTTGGATTGCTTAATGACCGGACGACGATGAAGAAAGCGCTGGTGGAACGCTTGGAAAAAAAGAGCGGTAAGCGCACTTATTCCTGCCACTTTCGGAGTATCAGCGAAGGGGATGCATTTGATTATGCGAACATTCTGCATTCCCGATGGAGCTGGCCGATTGGGTGTGGGAACGAGAGGGAGGAAAGCTTTCTGGAGCTTTACGAGCAGTCTGTTCAAGAAAGCATTGCATTCATTCCTGCTTTTTTCAAGACAAATGATTATGGAAAACTGACAGGGGAAACCCCCATGTTTTAAAGGAGATCTATGTATGGAAAAGATAGCGAGCTTTTGTGTTGATCATAATAAACTTTTACCCGGAATCTACATTTCCCGTATTGACGGCGATATTGTAACCTATGATATCCGTATGAGAAAGCCAAATGTTCCCCCATTCCTGGAAAACGCGGCATTGCACACGATTGAGCATTTGTTTGCGACATTTTCCCGCAATGGAAAATTCAAGGAACAGGTTATTTATTTTGGGCCGATGGGCTGCCGTACCGGATTTTATTTTTTAGTGCGGAACATGGACAGCATGGATGTTGTTCAGCTCATAAAGGATGCTTTTGCATTCATTGCAGATTTTGAAGGGGAAATTCCGGGAGCTTCCGCTGTAGAATGCGGCAATTATCTGGAACATGATCTGGAGGGAGCAAAGAATGAGGCAAGGGAATTTCTTCCCATCATTGAGGGATGGTGCGAGGAAAATCTTAGGTATTTAAGCTAAATCCTCTTTGTTATATTGTTTCCGATCTGTTAAATTTTTACCAATGGGTTGCAAAATTGTTACTTTTGTTATATCATAAAATTAAAGGTGTTACAAACCTGTAACAATTTAACGGCCTGAAAGGATTTTGTTTCATGCAGCTCCCTCAGCTAAGTGGTTTGTATAGCAAATGTCAATTTACCTGCCGTGGGGCAACTGAAAATGCAATCAAGTTTCTATATATAACCGGTATACAGTCTGTTCGGATCTTAAAACGTGTACGCCGCAGACTTTCTCGCTTTTTTCGGCCTTTTACCAACCTTGTCAAATCCTTGTACGCTGCCTATATCGGAAAGCGCATTGCAAATTTAAAAGAAGAATGTTCATCAATACGGGAAGGCTTTACCATTGCCCGCAGAAGAATTGAAGAGGCAAAAAAGGTCGGTCTGTCCCATGTGTTCCATGAGTATATCATCGTAACGGCGAAGAGCTTTATTCGCCATAAGGGCTTTGTATGTTCCATCCTCAATTTAGCGGCACCTATTGGCGCTGCTTTTTTGCTTGGATTTACGATTCGTTACTGGACGGGTCTGAACTATGGTTTGGTACTCGCGTATGACGGGAAAGAAGTCGCCACGATTCAGAACGAAAAGGTTTTTGAACAGGCAAGCGAAATGGTGAGCCAGCGTATGGTTCATGATACGGCTGACAGTAATATAAAAATTAATGTTACGCCTACTTTTCGGCTTGCGGTTGTAGACGCGGGGACGGTTTCGCCTGTTAATACCGTTTGCGATAAGATTATCCAGCAGTCGAACGGAATCATAGAAGAAGCCAGCGGCCTTTACGTGAACGGCGAACTGATCGGCGCGGTGAAAAGCAGCGCGGATCTGCGTTATATGCTTCAGAATATTCTGAATAAGGCAAAGGGAAACGATATGAACGCAACGGCTGCTTTTATTCAGGACGTGGAAACCATAAACGGACTCTTTCCGACCACGTCCATCATGACCCCGGAAGCCCTAAACAAAATCATAACCGGAACGTCTAAGTCCGCGGTAACTTATACGGTAAAAGAAGGGGACACGGTTACATCGATCGCAAAAGCAAACCATACAACGATTGCTGCGCTCAACAAGATTAATAATAATCAGCTTGGCGATAATCTTATGCCGGGGGATTTAATCAATCTTGAGGTTGCGGTTCCCATGCTGAATGTTCAGATCGTGAAAACCGTCACCTATCAGGTCCCTCTCTCTTATAAAACCGTTACGATTCCTGACGATTCCCAGTACACGGATTACTCCAAGCTGAAAAACGAAGGAATAAACGGTGTACAGCAATGCGTCGATAAAATTTATTATATAAATGGTATGGAGTCCAAACGTGAAATCGTCAGCAGGACGGTCGTAAAGCCTTCTGTTGATAAAGTTGTAATTACCGGCACCAAAAAGCGACCTTCCATCAGCAGCCTTGGCGTCAGCACCGGCAGCCTGATGTGGCCGGTACCGTCCCTGCATACGATCACGACCTATTTCACATGGCGCTGGGGCGTATTCCATAGCGGAATCGATATTTCCGGCGGTAGCGCTTACGGGAAAACGATTGTCGCTGCGGACGGCGGTGTTGTTATTTCGGCCGGCTGGGACAGCGGCGGCTATGGCAACTGCGTAAGAATTAACCATGGGAATGGATTGACTACTTTATACGGGCATGCAAGCAAAGTTTTGGTATCGCCGGGGCAGCGGGTATCAAAGGGGCAGGCAATCGCGCTTGTTGGCAGCACTGGAAATTCTACCGGCCCGCATTGCCATTTTGAAGTAATTAAACGCGGCACCAAGGTGAATCCGTTAGGCTATGTTTCGCGGTGATTTTTAACCGTTCTGTTTTATTTTATTAGTCGGATCGGTTTCAATACTTGGGAAATGAAGGTGGATTGCCCGGAATCCCTTTCGTTTCCCAAGCGAGTTCTTGACTTTTGAAAGTTTGTGTATTATTATCATTAAGTATGTAATGATAATTTATCCATATTTTCCGCGGCAATTTTTTCTATTGTTAGTAGAATTAATTAAAAAATATTTACAATAATTTATTCATGAAAAACGCCTATAATCCGCGTAAAAATGTAATAATATTATTGTTTAACTTTAGATTGGAGCGTGTCACATTGGACAAGTTCGTTATTAAAGGTGGCAATCGTCTTACCGGAGAAGTCAGCATCAGCGGGGCAAAAAATGCCGCGATTGCGATTATACCGGCAGCAATTTTGGCAGATGGTGTATGTATTATTGAAAATGTTCCGAATATAACCGATGTTTCTTCGATAACCAGGATTCTATATGATATGGGAGCAAAGATACGACATATAAACAAGTCTACTTTGGAGATTGATCCCAGACCGATCCATACTCACATTGCTTCTTACGAACTTGCGCGTCATATACGCGGATCCTATTATTTGTTAGGCGCCTTATTGGGAAGGTTTAACCACGCTGTGGTGACCATGCCCGGCGGTTGTGATTTTGGTGTACGCCCAATTGATCAACATTTAAAAGGTTTTGCCGCTTTAGGCGCAGAATATAAGTTGGAAGGCGGAATGATTGACGTCCGTGCAAATTCTCTGAAAGGCGCCAATATTTATTTGGACGTTGTTTCCGTTGGTGCAACGGTCAATATTATGCTGGCCGCTGTAAAGGCAAATGGCCTGACTGTTATTGAAAATGCGGCAAAAGAACCGCATATTGTCGACCTTGCAAACTTTTTGAACTCGATGGGCGCCGATATCCGCGGAGCCGGTACCGATGTCATAAAAATTTACGGAGTGGAACGCTTAGTCGGCACTACGTATTCGATTATACCAGATCAGATTGAAGCCGGCACCTATATGGTCGCTGCTGCTGCAACCTGTGGGGATGTTCTTGTGAAAAACATAATACCAAAGCATTTGGAATCGATTTCCGCCAAGCTGGAGGAAATGGGCGTGCAGATTGAGGAATTCGACGATGCGCTTCGCGTAAGCCGTTCAGGTTCTCTTACCAAATGCAATATTAAAACAATGCCGCATCCGGGTTTTCCGACCGATATGCAGCCGCAGATCGCGGTGCTGCTTTCTATTGCGAACGGTACTAGCATTATCAATGAAAGCGTTTGGGATAACCGTTTTCAATATGTGGAAGAATTGAAAAGAATGGGGGCACAGATATCGGTTGATGGCAGATTGGCTGTAATCGAGGGTGTTGACCATTTAAATGCGGCTCCGGTAAAAGCAACGGATCTTCGCGCGGGGGCGGCAATGCTGATTGCGGCTCTTGCTGCGTCCGGCACAACACAGATCGAAGGAATCAATCAAATTGAACGCGGTTATGAAAATGTAGAAGACAAACTCCGTGCTTTGGGGTCGGATATCCGGAGAATTCATGTTCCGGAGCCGACGGTTGCACAGGCAATTTAAATAAGATGACGTTCTAAAAGGGATTGACGGCCGTCTTTCCCTTTTCTTAATACTTAGGGGGCCTTTTATGGCAAGATTATGTCCGCTGTTTAGTGGAAGCAGCGGGAACAGTTATTACATAGGTTCGGCGCGTGCGGGAATTTTGATTGACGCCGGCAGAACCGCCAAGCAGTTAAATACGATGTTACAATGCTGCGGTATTGCGTTTGAAGCCGTAAAAGCTGTTTTTGTTACGCATGAACATTCTGATCATGTAAAAGGCTTGCGGGTGTTTGCGTCGCACCAGCATCTTCCGGTTTACGCTTCCTCCGGCACATTGTGTGCGCTTGAAAATATGGGATGCGTGAACGGGAAATTTCCAACCGACGTAATCGATGAAAACGGAATGGAATGTGCCGATATGTTCATTAAGCCTTTCCGCACTTCGCATGACAGCGCGGAGAGTGTGGGGTATCGTATTGAAACGCACGACGGCAGGGTCGTTGGCTTTTCTACCGATCTGGGCGTATTTTCCGACTCCGTGCGGAAGGAATTAACGGGGGCGGATTTTGTTGTACT
This sequence comes from Caproiciproducens galactitolivorans, assembly GCF_004768785.1. GTDB lineage: Bacteria > Bacillota > Clostridia > Oscillospirales > Acutalibacteraceae > Caproiciproducens > Caproiciproducens galactitolivorans. The sequence continues at coordinate 36,805 of NZ_SRMQ01000008.1, read as the reverse complement.
GGAATCAAACCATGATGTCGGCATGCTGAAAAACGGACCTTATCCTTACCCGCTGAAACGAAGAATTCTGTCCGATACGGGGCACCTGTCCAATCAGGCGTGTGCGGATGAACTTTGCGGTCTTGCACAGGCTGGGACAACCCGCTTTTTGCTTGCACATCTTAGCTCTGAAAATAATACACCGGAGCTTGCGTACCAAACTTCTCTCTGTTCGCTTTCTTTAGCAGGGCTGAAAGAGGGAGTGGACTATCAGCTTTTTGTTGCCCCAAGGGAAAACACGGCAGGAAATGTTTTGCTATTTTAGAGGAAGCTATGCTGAATATAAGAATTATTTGCGTTGGAAAGTTAAAGGAGCCCTATTGGCGGCAGGCCTGTGCGGAATATGAGAAAAGGCTTCATGCGTTTTGTTCCTTTTCAATTTGTGAAATTTCGGAATCCCGTCTGCAGGACAATCCGTCGAACGCGCAGATTGCCGCGGCGCTGCAAACGGAAGGGGAGAAGATCCTTTCCGCGGCCGGCAACTCGTTTCTGTTCGCGCTTTGCATTGAAGGCCGTGTGCTTTCCTCGGAACAGCTCGCCGAAAAAATAGATCATCTTGCGGTCAACGGTAATAGCACCATTTCCTTTCTTATCGGAAGTTCCTTCGGGCTTTCCGAGGAATTAAAGAAAAAAGCGGATTTTAAGCTTTCTATGTCCCCTATGACATTTCCGCATCAATTGGCGCGCGTGATGGTCTGTGAACAGATATACCGTGCATTTCAGATTAACAGTCATGGAAAATATCATAAATAAGGTGAAAAGGATGAAGCACAAAGGAAGAATAGAAAACTCACCTCTTTTAAAAGGTGAGTTTTTTGTTTGAAGCTTTAGTTTTCACACGTATAGCGGTTGGCGTTCGCGCTGAACGGTAAAGCGGTTTGACGCCTGTTTGAGCAGATTATAAAAAACGGCTGGAATCCTGAAATCCCAGCCGTTTCGTAACCATTATATGGAAATCAAACAGCACCCTGTGCAAGCATAGCGTCGGCAACTTTTTTGAAGCCTGCGATGTTGGCGCCGACAACATAGTTTTTCGGGTATCCGTATTGTTCGGCAGCATCCGATGCATTATGGAAGATATTTTCCATGATGTCTTTCAGCTTTGCATCAACCTCTTCGAATGTCCAGGAGAGGCGCATGCTGTTCTGGCTCATTTCAAGAGCGGATGTTGCCACGCCGCCCGCGTTGGCCGCTTTACCGGGTGCAAACAGCACGCCATTTGCCTGCAGGTATTCGGTTGCCTCAATGCTGGTCGGCATATTAGCGCCTTCTGCAACGGCGAACACGCCGTTCTTTACGAGCATTTTTGCATCATCAAGCAGCAGTTCGTTCTGCGTTGCGCATGGGAGGGCAATATCGCAAGGAGTGCTCCAGACGCCCTTGCCTTCATGGTAAACGGAATTCGGGCGATAGGCTTTGTATTCGGAGAGACGGCCGCGCTTGACTTCTTTGATTTCTTGAATCGCTTTCAGGTCAATTCCTTCAGCGTCATAAATCCAGCCGGTGGAATCGCTCATGGTAACAACCTTGCCGCCCAGTTCCTGCGCTTTCTGGCATGCGTAAATCGCAACATTGCCGGCGCCGGAAATGGCAATTGTTTTGCCTTCAATGGATTTTCCGTTTTTGCGGAGCATTGCGTCTGTGAAGTAGAGCAGACCGTAGCCTGTCGCTTCCGTGCGGGCAAGAGAACCGCCGTATGTTAACCCCTTGCCGGTTAGAATGCCGCTATATTCATTGCGTAGGCGCTTATACTGTCCGAACAAGTATCCGATCTCACGTGCGCCAACACCAATATCACCGGCAGGAACGTCGGTATCGGGGCCGATGTGCCTATAGAGCTCTGTCATAAAGCTTTGGCAGAATGCCATGATTTCGCGGTCGGACTTGCCCTTCGGGTCAAAGTCGGAACCGCCCTTGCCGCCGCCGATCGGCAAGCCGGTGAGGGAGTTTTTAAAGATTTGCTCAAATGCTAAAAATTTCAAAATGCCAATGTTTACAGATGGATGCAAGCGAAGCCCGCCCTTGTAGGGACCAATGGCATTGTTAAACTGGATACGGTAGCCACGGTTTACCCGGACATTGCCGTTATCATCCACCCACGAAACGCGGAACTTTACCTGCCTGTCCGGTTCCGTCAGCCTTTCAAGGATACCGGCCTTTTCATATTGCGGGTTTTGCTCAATTACCGGGGCCAGGGATTTTAGAACCTCTGTTACCGCCTGGATAAATTCAGGCTCGTTCGGGTTCAGTCGAATTACATTTGCGAGTTGTTCATCAACATAAGACATGCGAAATATCCTCCTATACTTAAAATTAGGAAATGATATTATTCAACCGATAATATCTATAATTGAATAGTTTAGCACATTAAATTGTATATTACAATATTATTTTGCTGATTTTTTCTATAAAATAGTGTAATTTTGCAGGAAATAAACAAAAATACTGCAAAAAGACAGAAAACTACCTTTAGTAATCAAAAATTTGTGCATAAGAATGAAATGAATCTTTCACTTCGAAAATGATTGACACGTAATGGCAAATAGAATAAAATAAAACTAATATCAATTATGGTGACAAGGAGGTTTTTTCAAAAGACCAGCCTTGTTATTTTTATATATGGGGAGGTATTGATTTGAGTAAATATACAAAAAGTGATATTATCAGTATGATTGAAGAAAATAACGTGAAATTTATTCGTCTTCAGTTTACGGATATATTCGGCACATTGAAAAATGTTGCGATTACTACCAGCCAGATTGAAAAGGCGCTAGATAATAAGTGTATGTTCGACGGCTCGTCCATCGAAGGCTTTGTGCGGATTGAAGAGTCGGATATGTATCTTAGGCCGGATCTGGATTCGTTTGTAATTTTGCCTTGGCATACCCAGCACGGCAGGATTGCTCGCCTGATCTGCGATATTTATACCCCCGACGGGAACCCGTTTGAGGGGGATCCACGCTATATTCTGAAAAGGACGCTCAAAGAAGCGGCGGACATGGGGTATGCGTTCAATGTTGGGCCGGAGTGCGAATTCTTTCTGTTTAACACCGATGAATTTGGTCACCCTACAACGGTCACCTATGATACTGCGGGATATTTTGACTTGGGCCCCTCTGACTTGGGGGAAAGCGCGCGTCGGGACATCTGCCTGAATCTTGAAGAAATGGGGTTTGAAATAGAAGCTTCCCATCATGAAGTGGCGATTGCGCAGCATGAGATTGATTTTAAATACAGCGAGGCGCTTTCCGCTGCAGATAATATCCTCACCTTTAAGATGGTTGTAAAATCCTGTGCGGATTCCCATGGGCTTTGTGCCACCTTTATGCCCAAGCCGGTTTACGGCCGCTGCGGTTCTGGTATGCACACCAATATGTCGCTGTTCCGAAACGGGAAAAATGCTTTCTATGATCCGGAAAGCGAAACCGGGTTGAGCCATGTCGTCTTTAATTTTATCGCCGGGATTATGAAGCATATTAAGGGCACGTGCGCGCTAACCAATCCGCTTGTGAATTCCTATAAGCGGCTGGTTCCGGGCTTCGAAGCGCCGTGCAATGTTGCATGGACGTTAAGCAACCGTAGCGCTTTAATCCGCGTTCCCGCCACGAGAGGGCTTGGAACCCGAGTGGAGCTTCGCAATCCGGATCCTGCCTGCAATCCGTACCTGGTGCTTGCCGTCCTTCTGGCGGCAGGACTGGACGGTATTAAGAATGATCTGATGCCACCGGAGGCGGTTGCCGCCAACATTTATGATATTGACCTTCAGGGGAGAAAGGCTGCCGGAATCGAAGCGCTGCCGGAGGATTTGAAAAAGGCGGTTGATGAGATGAAGGCGGATCCGTTTATCCGTGAAGTGCTGGGGGATCATATCTTCAGCAAATATGTTGAAGCAAAGGAAAAGGAATGGTACGAATATTCCACTACGGTTTCGCAATGGGAGCTCGACCGGTACTTGAACAAGTTCTAACGGAAATGTACAGCATTCCGCGGAGTTGTATAATATGAGCAGTATCCTTGTGGCGAATTCCAATCCGGATTACGCTCGAAAAATTGCCGCAGTACTCCGTGCCGCCGGCTCGAATGTCAGTTGCGTCTGTACAACCGGTGCGCAGACGATTGATTTTGCAAACCGCCATTATCATGGTGGGGTGATTGTTTGTAGTTCGAAATTAAGGGATATGTCCGCGCTAAACCTGCCGGAGATTATCGGGCTGAATTATGATTTTTTATTTCTGCTGAAATCAGAGCAGTCGAATATTTCCGGAACGCTTTCCTGTGCCAGCCTGATCCTGCCGATCAATCGCATGGATTTGATTTCCTCGGTTAATATGCTTTTGAATCTCTCCGATTATACCAGCCTTACTGTGAAAAAGAAGCTGGCGCAAGGGGATTTTGATGAAAAACAGGTGATTGAACAGGCAAAAAACCGGATTATGGAGCGCAACCATTTTACAGAGCCGCAGGCACACCGGTTTATGCAGAAGAAAAGTATGAATTCCGGCAAAAGAATGATTGAAATAGCAATGATTATTCTAAATATGTAAAAAGGAGGGGTTGAGATGAAATTCAGCAAAATGCAGGGAATAGGGAACGATTATCTCTATTTTAACTGCTTTGAGGAGAAAATAGAAAATCCATCCGAACTTGCCATAAAACTTAGCGACCGCCATTTTGGCGTCGGTTCCGACGGGATTATTCTGATTGAACCGTCCGACCATGCGGATTGCAGGATGGATATTTATAATTCCGACGGTTCCCGTGCAATGATGTGCGGCAACGGCATACGCTGTGTGGGAAAATATCTTTATGAACGCGGCCTTGTTCGGAAGGACGTGCTGAAAGTTGATACGCTGAGCGGCGTGAAAACGCTGTTTTTGGATGTGAAGAACGGCATTGTGCATTCCGTAAAGGTGGATATGGGAAAGCCCGTATTCCGTCCTGCCGAAATTCCGGTTATCTTTTCCAAGGAAACGGTGATTGATGAACCGATTACCGTTGACGGAAACGAATACAGAATTACCTGTGTTTCCATGGGAAACCCGCATTGTATTTTGTTTGTGGACGACGTTGATGCGGTTCCGATTGAAAAAATCGGGCCCGAATTGGAACACGCTTCCATTTTTCCGGACAGGGCGAATATTGAATTTGTACAGGTGCTGAATTCCGGTGAAGCGAAGATGCGCGTTTGGGAACGCGGCGCGGGAGAAACCTGGGCCTGCGGAACCGGTGCCTGCGCATCTGCGATAAGCTGTGCGGTCAATCATAAAACAGGCCGAAAAGTAAAAATGCACCTTAAAGGCGGCGACCTGAGCATAGAATGGGACGATCGGACAGACACCGTCTTTATGCAAGGCCCCGCCGAATTTGTGTTTGACGGGACGATCGATTGAACGGAATAGATTCGATGAAAGGAATGAGTGGTTTTGCTGAAAGTAAATGCGAATTTTATTAAGCTGCCCCCCAGTTATTTGTTTGTAGACATTGCCAATAAGGTCGATGCGTTTTCAAAACAGCATCCGGAAGTGGAGATTATACGCATGGGGATCGGCGATGTTACCCGCCCTTTGCCTAAAGCGGTTGTCGCCGCAATGCAGAAAGCGGCCGAAGAAATGGGGAAGGCGGAAACTTTCCGGGGCTATGGGCCGGAAGCGGGGTATGAATTCCTGCGCTCGGCAATTGCGGAAAACGATTTCCAGAAGCGCGGAGTGGCAATTGATAAGGACGAGATTTTTGTCAGCGACGGCGCGAAAAGCGACACCGGCAGCATCGGTGACATTTTTGATGTTGATAATGTCGTTGCGGTCTGTGATCCGGTCTATCCTGTCTACGTAGACACGAATGTTATGGCGGGGCGGGCAGGCGATTACCACGAGGGCACCGGATGGAGCAAAATCGTCTATATGCCCTGTTTGGAAAAAAACGGATTTTTACCCCGAATCCCCAATGAGCGGGTCGATATCATTTACTTATGCTTCCCGAACAACCCGTCCGGCGTTGGAATCGGGCACACGGAACTGAAAAAATGGGTTGACTATGCTTTGCGCAACCAATCCATCATTCTGTATGACGCGGCTTACGAAGCGTTTATTACGGAAGAGGACATGCCGCACAGTATTTTCGAAATAGAAGGCGCGAAAAAATGCGCAATCGAATTCCGGAGCTTCTCGAAAACCGCGGGCTTTACCGGTACGCGATGCGCGTTTACGGTTATCCCGAAGGAATTGGTTTTCAACGAAGTTTCTCTGAACAAGCTCTGGGGCCGGCGCCAGTCCACAAAGATGAACGGCGTTTCCTATGTGATTCAGCGCGGCGCCGAAGCCGTTTATTCCGAGGAAGGAAGACGCGAGGTAAAAGAAAATATCGTATATTACCTTAACAATGCAAAGATCATTAAAGAGGGCTTGGCTAAGGCCGGCTTTAAAGCGTTCGGAGGCGTAAATTCCCCCTATGTCTGGATGAAAACGCCGAACGGATTAACCTCCTGGGAATTCTTTGACCTACTGCTGGAAAAGACCGGCGTTGTCGGCACACCCGGTTCCGGTTTTGGCATCAGCGGGGAGGGCTATTTCCGTCTGACCGCATTTAACACGAAGGAAAACACCGAAAAGGCAATTGAGAGAATAACCAGTTCTTTTAAAGCTTAATGGGATAGGGATTCGTTTTTGAATGCGCAAATTTGTTGTTTATATGTTTTTCATAGATAAGCTGTTGAATAATAAGAATGGTTGGTGATTGAATGAGAGCATTGCTGATGCTTGAAAATGGAATGACCTTTGAGGGGACAGGTTTTGGTGACGAACATGACGTGCTGTGCGAAGTGGTCTTTAACAGCGCAATGTGCGGGTATACCGAGCTGTTAACCGATCCTTCCTATGCGGGACAGGGCGTTGTCATGACCTATCCCCTGATTGGGAATTACGGTGTTTGCTATGATGACGCGGAGTCCACGAAGCCATGGCTCCGTGCATTCATCGTTCATTCCATTTCCGGTGCGGCGAGCAATTTCCGCTGCGATGTGGATTTGAATACGTTTTTGAAGCAGAACGGGATTCCCGGCATTCAGGGGCTTGACACAAGGGCAATTACAAAAATCCTTCGCGAAAGCGGTACCATGCGCGGCATGATCGCTTTCGGGGATTCCTTTGATATTCCCGCAATGAAAAAGAAGTTGGATGCATTTACCTTGAAATCCTGCGTTCCCGTTGTTAGCAGCAGGGAATCCAAGGTTTACGGCGACGGCCCGGTTAAAATCGCACTAGTGGACTATGGGGTGAAAAGCAATATTATCCGTTCGCTCGTCAAACGGGGATGCACGGTAAAATGCTTCCCATACGACGCCTCTTTTGAGGATTTGATGTCTTTTTCTCCCGACGGTGTTATGCTTTCCAACGGACCGGGGGATCCCAAAGAATGCGTGAAAGCAATTTCTGAATTGAAAAAACTGTACTCATATGGCATTCCAACCTTTGCAATTTGCTTAGGTCATCAGTTAATGGCTCTTTCTCAGGGCTTTGACACCTATAAATTAAAATATGGCCATAGAGGTATTAACCACCCGGTTAAAGATTTAACAACGAACCGCGTGTATATTACTTCTCAGAATCACGGCTTTGTGGTCAATGGCGAAACAATTAATCCTTCAGTAGCCGACATCCGTTTTATCAGCATGAACGACGGTAGCATTGAGGGATTAACTTATAAAAACGGGAAAGTTTTCTCTGTGCAGTTCCATCCGGAGGCTTCCCCTGGCCCGCTTGACTCAGGCTTTCTTTTCGATGAGTTTATGAAGTTAATAGGAGGAAGCCGCATATGAAGAGAAAAGATATTAAAAAAGTAATCATCATCGGTTCCGGCCCGATTATTATCGGGCAGGCAGCCGAATTCGACTATGCAGGAACGCAGGCGTGCCGCGCAATCCGGGAAGAGGGCGTGGAGGTTATCCTGATTAACTCCAATCCCGCCACAATTATGACCGACAAACAGATTGCCGATAAAATTTATATTGAACCGTTAACGGTGGAAACGATCAAAAAGGTTATCCTTAAGGAAAATCCGGACAGCATCCTGCCAACCCTCGGTGGCCAAAACGCCCTGAACCTTGCCGTAGAGCTGGAAGAATCCGGTTTTTTGAAAGAAAATAATGTGAAAATGATCGGCACAAACGCCGACACCATACGTATGGCAGAGGACCGTGAGCTTTTTAAAGAGGCCATGGAGCGAATCAACCAGCCATGCGCTGAAAGCGCAATTGCAGAAAATATAGAGGACTGTGTGAGAGTTGCCCGGAAAATCGGATATCCGGTTGTTGTGCGCCCGGCGTACACCCTTGGCGGCAGCGGCGGCGGCATTGCCGACAATGAGGAGCAGCTGATCGCGATCGCTTCTCTCGGCCTACACCGCAGCCGCGTAAATCAGGTGCTGATCGAACGCTGCATTGCCGGTTGGAAAGAGATCGAATACGAAGTCATGCGCGACCATAACGGCAACTGCATCACCGTCTGCAATATGGAAAACTTCGACCCGGTCGGCGTTCATACCGGCGATTCCATCGTGGTTGCGCCGTGCCAGACGCTTGGGGATAAGGAAACGCAGATGCTCCGTTCCGCGGCGCTTTCCATTATCTCCGAATTAAAGGTGGAAGGTGGATGCAACGTACAGTTTGCCTTGAATCCGAAAAGCTTTGAATACTGCGTTATTGAGGTAAACCCGCGTGTCAGCCGCTCTTCTGCGCTTGCGTCCAAAGCAACGGGGTATCCGATTGCGAAGGTTGCCTCCAAAATCGCGCTTGGCTATACGCTGGATGAAATCCGCAATGCCATTACGAAAAAAACATATGCCTGCTTTGAACCCACGCTCGATTACTGTGTTGTGAAAATCCCGCGCTGGCCTTTCGATAAATTTGTATATGCAAAGCGCAGCCTAGGCACACAGATGAAAGCGACCGGCGAGGTTATGGGGATTGCGCCGTCGTTTGAGGCTGCTTTAATGAAATCCATCCGTTCGCTGGAACAGAATGTTTTCAGTCTGATGGATGAAAACTTGCAATCACTTTCGAACAGCGAACTGGAGGAACGCCTTCATGTGGTGGACGACCGCAGGCTTTGGGTCGTTTCGGAAGCGTTAAGGCGCGGAATTTCGCCGGATAAAATCCATGAAATTACGAAAATTGATCTTTGGTTCCTTGACAAGCTTCTATCCATTATCCAAGTGGAAAAAGCATGTGCGACCCAGCCGATCGATCGGGATTTGCTGTTAAAAGCAAAAACATTCGGATTCCTTGATAAAACGATTGCAGAGTTGAGCGGGAAAACTGTGGAAGAAATCCGGGCGCTGCAAGAAAAATGGGATATCCGTCCCGTTTACAAAATGGTGGACACCTGCGCGGCGGAATTTGAAGCGGAAACCCCTTACTACTATTCGACTTACGGAATCGAGAATGAATCCTGCGCCAAGAGCGACCGGAAGAAAATTTTGGTCATTGGTTCCGGGCCGATCCGTATCGGACAGGGCATTGAGTTTGACTACTGCTCCGTACACAGCGTCTGGGCTTTGCGGAACATGGGCTGCGAAACCATTATTGTGAATAACAATCCGGAAACTGTCAGTACGGATTTCGACATCGCGGACAAGCTGTATTTTGAACCGCTGACGGAGGAGGATATCCTCCACATTGTACAGTTGGAGAAACCGGACGGCGCGGTTGTGCAGTTCGGCGGGCAAACGGCGATTAAGCTTGCCGGGGCGATTGAGAAAATGGGCGTCCCGATTCTCGGAACCTCCTTCGACAGCATTGACGAAGCGGAGGATCGCGAACGCTTCGACGCGATTTTAAATGAATGCAATATTCCCCGCGCGGAAGGACGAATGGTTTATACTTGCGATGAAGCGATCAAGGCGGCGAATGAATTGGGGTACCCGGTGCTTGTGCGTCCGTCCTACGTCCTTGGTGGCCAGGGCATGCATATTGCCTATTCCGACGAAGATATCATTGAGCAGATCGGCATCATCAACCGTATTGAACAGGAGCACCCCATCCTGATCGATAAGTACATCATGGGAACTGAAGTGGAGGTTGACGCCGTCTGCGACGGTACAGATTCGGTCATTCCGGGTATCATGCAGCACATCGAACGCGCCGGAATCCACTCCGGGGACAGCATTTCCGTGTACCCGGCGATTGGTGTGGCGAAGGATATGCAGGAGCTGGTTGTGGAGTATACCCGTCGGCTTGCAAAAGCATTGAAAGTGAAGGGACTTTTAAATATCCAGTTTATCGTAAAGGATAATGAAGTCTATGTAATTGAAGCAAACCCACGTTCTTCCAGAACGGTGCCGTATATCAGCAAGGTAACCGGAATCCCGATCGTGCCTCTGGCGGTGGGAACCTTCTTCGGGAAAACACTTCCAGAAATGGGATACAATTACGGTTTGCAGAAAGAACGGGATTTAATCGCCATTAAAATGCCGGTTTTCTCCTTTGAAAAGCTATACGGCGCGGATGTAAATCTTGGGCCGGAAATGAAGTCGACCGGCGAAGTGCTCGGCGTTGCCAGAACCTTTGACGAAGCGCTCATTAAATCCTTTTACGGCGCGGGCGTTCATCTGATTAAAAAGGGCAGGGTTATTTTTACGGTAAAGGATACTGACAAGAAAGAAGCTCTTCCCATTGCAAAGGGCCTGTATAACCTTGGCTGGACGATCTACGCTACTCCGGGAACCTCTGATTTCTTTAATGACAATGATATTCCGACCATCCGAACCAATAAAATCGGAACGGGAGCCCCGGATATTCTTGACCATATTACTTCTGGCAAAATCGACCTTGTCATCAATACTCCGTCCAAAGGCGTGGCGCACAACCGCGACGGTTATAAAATCCGCAGAAATGCGGTGGAATGCGGCATTCCGTGCCTGACTTCACTAGATACCGCCAACGCGTTTTTAACCTGTGCCAGACACGTGGACACTACCCATTTGTCGGTTGTCGATATAACAAAGGTTTCTACGTTTTTGAACTTTATCTGATATAGAAAAGAGAAACAGGAGGAATTTTATTATGAAAAAGTGTGAGCTTCTTTACGAAGGCAAGGCAAAAAAGGTTTATGCCACCGATGACGAGAATTATTGCATTGTCGATTATAAGGATGATGCAACCGCCTTTAACGGACAGAAGAAGGGGACGATCTGCGGCAAGGGCGTTGTAAACAATAAGATGTCGAACTACCTCTTTAAAATGCTGGAGGAGAAGGGCATTAAGACGCATTTCGTGGAAGAACTGAGCGACCGCGAAACAGTGGTTAAGAAAGTGGAAATCGTTCCCCTTGAGGTTATTGTCCGCAATAAGGCCGCCGGCAGCCTTGCAACAAGGCTGGGCATGGAGGAAGGCACGCCGATGAAATCCACCGTTCTGGAATTCTGCTATAAGAACGACGATTTGGGCGATCCAATGGTAAACGAGTACCATATTCTTGCGGCTGGGTTTGCAACCAAAGAGGAAATTGATCAGATCAGCGCAATGTCTTTGAAGATCAACGAAATTTTGAAGGAATTCTTCCTGTCTGTAAACATTGAACTGATTGATTTCAAACTGGAATTCGGCCGCTGTGCGGACGGAATCATCCTTGCGGATGAAATTTCGCCGGATACCTGCCGCTTCTGGGATGTGAACACCCACCAAAAACTGGACAAGGATCGTTTCCGCAGAGATCTGGGCGGAGTGGAAGAGGCTTATGCCGAGGTAATGAAGCGCATTGGTTTATAAATTACAGGATGGTGAGTTTTTGAACAGCTCGATAATGGATTATGATGTTTTAAAACCGCACGAAGAGTGCGGCGTATTCGGCATTTATTCCGATGGCGACGTTTCTCCTGCTTATGCAACGTACAACGGGCTTCTTGCTTTACAGCACAGGGGGCAGGAAAGCTGCGGGATCGCGGTTTGCGACCGGGGAGTGGTTTCCTACTCCAAGGATATGGGCCTAGTGACGGAAGCATTCAACGATAAGATATTGGATAGTCTTAAAGGGCAGATGGCGGTCGGGCATGTCCGCTATTCCACTTCGGGCGGCAGTGTGCGTGAAAACGCACAACCGCTCGTTATGCGTTATATAAAAGGAACGCTGGCAATTGCCCATAACGGGAATTTAACCAACGCTTACGAGCTCCACCGTGTTTTGGAACGCAGGGGCTGTATTTTCCAGACAACGATTGATACGGAAGTCATCGCCTATATGATTGCGCGGGAACGTGTGGACGCTCCTTCTATCGAAGAAGCGGTGCGCCGCGCAATTCCAAAGCTTCAAGGCTCCTTTTCGTTGGTCATTATGAGCCCTCAAAAACTGATTGCCGCGCGCGATCCGCATGGTTTCCGCCCGCTTTGCATCGGAAAAATCGGTAATTCCACCGTTTTTGCTTCCGAAACCTGTGCGCTGGACGCTTGCGGGGCGGAGTTTGTACGCGATGTGGAACCGGGCGAAGTGGTTGTCGTTGACCAGGATGGAATGCGTTCCTTCCGGGATCCCGTTGATGTTGAAAAGTCCCTTTGTATTTTCGAGTATATTTACTTTGCCAGAACGGATAGCATTATCGACGGCATCAGCGTTTATGAAGCCCGCAAACAGGCCGGCCGGCTTCTTGCAAAGCAGCTTCCGGTTGAGGCGGATATGGTCATCGGCGTGCCGGAATCCGGTATAGACGCCGCGATTGGGTACAGCGAGGAATCCGGTATTCCGTACGAGAAAGGAATCGTAAAGAATACGTACATCGGCAGGACCTTCATTAAACCGAGCCAGTCGGAACGGGAACGCAGCGTGCGGATTAAGCTGAATGCGCTCTCGAACTGCGTGAAGGGCAAGCGGATTGTCATGCTGGACGATTCCATTGTCCGCGGAACAACCAGCGCGCGCATTGTTAGTATGCTGAAAGACGCGGGTGCCAAGGAAGTTCACCTCCGTATCAGCTCGCCGCCGTTTTTGTGGCCCTGCTATTATGGGACGGATATTCCCTCAAAGGACGACCTTATCGCGTGCCAGTACAGCATTGAAGAGATCGGAAAAATGAGCTTTGCGGATTCCATTGCCTTTTTAAGCGTTGAAAATCTGGCGAAGATCATGGGTAGCAGGAAAGGTTACTGCGACGCCTGTTTTTCCGGGAAATATCCCGCTCCTATTCCGGACTATTTAATAGCCAATAAGGACTATGATTATAGCACACCGATTAAACGTCTGTAATTTCCATTTTGGAGGAATTATAATTGAAAAATAGCTATGAATCGCCGTTATCATCCCGCTATGCGGACGAGGAAATGAAATATCTGTTTTCACCGGACAAGAAATTCAGAACATGGCGCAGGCTTTGGATTGCATTGGCAGAGGCCGAAAAAGAGCTGGGGCTGAATATTACGCAGGAACAGATTGATGAAATGTGCAAATACGCCGATGATATCAATTACGAGGTTGCCGAAGCCCGCGAAAAAGTAGTGCGCCACGACGTAATGTCCCATGTTTACGCGTATGGCCAGCAATGCCCGAAAGCGAAGCCGATTATCCATTTAGGCGCGACATCCTGTTATGTAGGCGATAACACAGATATTATTATTATGACGGAAGCGCTGAAGCTTATTCGCAATAAGCTGGTCGGCGTCATTCGCGTATTGTCGAAATTTGCCTTACAGTATAAGGATTTGCCAACGCTGGCGTTTACCCATTTCCAGCCGGCCCAGCCGACCACGGTGGGCAAACGCGCAACCCTTTGGATTCAGGATTTACTGATGGATTTGGAAGACGTGGAATACCAGTTATCCAAAGCAAAACTGTTGGGTTCCAAGGGAACAACCGGCACACAGGCGAGCTTTTTGGAATTATTCGACGGCGACCATAGTAAAGTAAAAAAGCTTGACGAAATAATTGCTAAGAAAATGGGGTATTCTTCCTGCTTTGCGGTTTCCGGCCAGACCTATTCCCGGAAGCTCGACAGCCAGATGCTCGCCGTTTTAAGCGGGATTGCGCAGAGCGCCGCCAAATTTTCGAATGACATCCGCCTGCTTCAGCACTTGAAAGAAGTGGAGGAACCGTTCGAAAAGAATCAGATTGGTTCCTCGGCGATGGCCTATAAGCGCAACCCGATGCGCAGCGAACGGATTGCTTCGCTTTCCCGCTATGTGATTATCGACAGCTTGAATCCCTGCATTACGGAGGCGACCCAGTGGTTTGAACGCACGCTGGACGATTCCGCAAATAAGCGGATCAGTGTGCCGGAAGCCTTCCTTGCCGTCGACGGAATTTTGAATCTGTACGCCAATGTGGCGGACGGCCTGGTGGTATATCCGAAGGTTATCAACCAGCATCTTCTGCGTGAACTGCCGTTTATGGCAACGGAAAACATTATGATGGATGCCGTTAAACGCGGTGCGGATCGCCAGCAGCTCCATGAACGGATTCGTGTCCACTCGATGGCGGCCTCCCGCGTGATCAAAGAGGAGGGCGGGGAAAACGACCTGCTTAGCCGCATTGCAGCTGACCCGGCGTTTGGCGTTACTTTGGAGGAACTGCAGAAAATTGTAAGTCCAGAAAAGTATGTAGGCAGGGCGCCGCAACAGACGGAGGAATTCATTGCCGAGGTTGTCAACCTGCTTCTGCAAAAGTATGATTTCGTTTCCGAGGAGAAGCCGGAAATAAATTTATAAAGGGTAAATGAATTCGGAAAGAATTTTTATTTTAATTCCGCTTTGCTTTTAATGGCAATTGTGTTATTATTATAAAGTTGTTTTAAACATTACTGCCTAAATATGGCCGCAGGGCAGTTATTTTGCAAAATCCGTTGCGGCACGGCGGAGTGAAGGTTTTATGATTAAAGCAATTGTTGGTGCGAACTGGGGCGACGAAGGCAAGGGCAAAATTACCGATGTGGAAGCTGCCCAGTCCGATATTGTCGTCCGGTTTCAGGGAGGCAGCAATGCCGGTCACACTATTATCAACAATTATGGAAAATTTGCGCTGCATCAATTGCCGTCAGGTGTTTTTTACAGCCACATAACCAATATTATCGGCAACGGCGTAGCACTAAGCGTGGAGAATTTTATCAAAGAGATGAAATCGCTTGAGGAACGCGGGGTTCCGAAGCCGAATGTTGTGATTTCGGATCGCGTGCAGCTTGTCATGCCTTACCATATCCAGTTGGATACGTTTGAAGAAGCGCGGCTTTCTTCCCGCTCCTTTGGTTCCACAAAGTCCGGTATTGCTCCTTTTTATTCGGATAAGTTTGCCAAGATTGGTTTTCAGGTCAGCGAACTGTATGATGAAGAGGAAGCGTTGAGAGAGAAAATTAACCAGGTCATCACATTGAAAAATGTGCTGTATGAACATTTGTACCGTCAGCCGAAGCTTACCGTGGACGAGGTCTACAATAAGCTGATGGAGTACAAGAAATTGTTGGAACCGTATGTGGCGGATACTTTTACCTTGCTTCACAAAGCGGTGAAGGAAGGAAAGAATATCCTTCTGGAAGGCCAGCTCGGCGCGTTGAAGGATCCCGATTTCGGTATTTATCCGATGGTAACCTCGTCTTCCACGCTGGCCGGTTACGGCGCGGTCGGCGCGGGGCTGCCGCCTTATGAGATCAAGGAAATCATAGCAGTCGTGAAGGCGTATTCCAGCGCGGTCGGTGCGGGCGAATTCGTCAGCGAAATTTTCGGCGACGAAGCCGACGAGTTGCGCCGCAGGGGCGGCGACGGCGGTGAATTCGGAGCCACAACCGGCCGTCCGCGTAGAATGGGATGGCTGGATCTGGTTGCTTCACGCTACGGATGTCAGGCGCAGGGTGCAACATGCGTTGCCTTTACGGTGCTGGATGTGCTTGGCTATTTGGACGAAATTCCGGTCTGCGTCGCATACGAGCTGAACGGCAAGCGGATTGATTCTTTCCCGCCGACCAATCAGTTAAAGCACTGCAAACCGATTATCGCAAAGCTGCCAGGCTGGAAGTGCGATATCCGCGGAATCAAGAATTACGCAGATTTACCCGAAAATACACGCAGATACATTGAATTTGCGGAGAAAGCAATTGGGGTCCCGATCAAGATCGTTTCCAACGGTCCATCGCGCGAGAATATTATTTACAGATAACTCCATATAATAGAGCGCCAGCATTCCCTGCTGGCGTTCGTTAATTAACTTATCGAAGAAGGTGTATAATAATGTGCGGAATTGTTGGATACATCGGAGAAGATCAGGCTGCTCCCTTTTTACTGAACGGCTTGGAAAAGCTGGAATACCGAGGCTATGATTCGGCCGGAGTCGCTGTTTATAATGGCACCTCCCTTCAGGTTGCTAAAGCAAAGGGCAGGCTCAAGGTTTTGAGTGAGATGATTAACGGGGGAAGGGACGTTCCCGGTACCGTGGGGATTGGCCACACCAGATGGGCTACTCACGGAAAACCGTCGGACATAAACTCCCATCCGCAGGTGAGCGACTCGGGAAAATTTGCTGTCGTCCATAATGGAATTATCGAAAATTATCTTGCCTTAAAAGACTTGATGGTGAAAAAAGGCAAGGTGTTTGTATCGGAAACCGATACGGAAGTAGTGGCACAGCTTTTGGAGTATTATTATAAAGGGGATATTCTTGAGGCTGTCATCAAAGTCATTCATAAAGTGGAAGGCTCATATGCCCTTGGTATCATCTGCGCGGATGATCCGGATCAGGTTGTCGCGGTGCGGAAAGACAGCCCGCTGATTGTCGGCTTAGGAAAGGGCGAAAATTTTATCGCTTCGGATATTCCTGCGATTCTGAATAAAACTAGGGATATTTACCGTCTGAACGACAATGAAATTGCGGTTCTGAAACGCGATTCCGTTCTGGTTTATAACACCGATAAGGAAATTGTGACGAAAGAACCTGTCCATATTGATTGGGATGTATCGGCTGCCGAAAAGGGCGGTTATCAGCATTTTATGGCCAAGGAGATCATGGAGCAGCCAAAGGCTGTGCGGGATACGATTTCCCCCAGAATCCAGGACGGAAAAATCGTCTTGGACAAAATTACTTTAACGGCAGAGCAGATCAAGAGGTTTAAAAAAATTTATATCGTTGCGTGCGGTTCTGCATACCATGTAGGCATGATCGCCAAGTATGTTTTTGAGAAATTCGCAAGAATTCCGGTGGAGGTCGATGTTGCCTCCGAGTTCCGGTACCGTCAGCCGATTATGGATGATAAGGTTCTGGTGCTTGTAATTAGTCAGTCCGGAGAGACCGCCGACACGCTGGCAGCGCTTCGGGAGGCGAAAAATCTTGGCGTAAGAACGCTTTCTATTGTAAATGTTGTGGGAAGCTCGATTGCGAACGATTCGGACGATGTTATCTACACTTGGGCCGGGCCCGAAATTGCAGTTGCGACAACGAAGGCTTACAGCACACAGTTGGCGGTCGTTTATCTGCTTGCCATTTATTTTGCGGACAAACTTGGCACCATTACAGCAGAGGAATATTCCTCCTATATTTCGCAGCTGCAATCCCTGCCGGATAAAATTTCGGAGATATTGGCGAATAAGGAACAGATTCAGTACCTTGCATCCCAGTTCTTTAATGCAAAAGATGTGTTCTTCATCGGCAGAAATCTGGATTACGCAATGTCTTTGGAAGGCTCTTTAAAGCTTAAGGAAATTTCCTATATTCATTCCGAGGCTTATGCGGCGGGAGAATTGAAGCACGGTACCATATCGCTTGTCGAAGACGGCACTCTCGTGATTGCTTTAGCTACACAGGATGCGCTTTTTGACAAGATGATCAGCAATATGAAGGAAGTAAAGGCACGCGGAGCGGTTGTGCTCGGCCTTACAACCAAACAGAATAAAAAAATCGAACAGGTGGCCGATTATGCTCTTTACGTCCCCGAATTATGCGAAATGATGCTGCCTTCACTGGCGGTCGTCCCCTTACAGCTTTTCGCTTATTATGTAGCGTCCATGAAGGGCTGCGACATTGATAAACCGCGCAATCTGGCAAAATCGGTAACCGTGGAATAAAGAAAAGGGAAAACAGTTCAAAGAATGGAAGTGCGGCGATATGATGAAAAATGAAGCAATATTAATTCTCGATTTTGGAGGGCAATACAGTCAGCTGATTGCGCGCCGGGTTCGTGACTTGAATGTATATTGTGAAATTAAATCCTATAAAACGAATGTAGAACAAATTCGTTCATCCGGGTATAAAGGAATTATCTTTTCCGGCGGACCGAACAGCGTTTATACCGAAATTGCTCCCGTTTGTGACAAACAGGTCTTTGAACTGGGTATTCCTGTTTTAGGTATCTGTTACGGCGCGCAGTTGATGTCTTATTTGCTTGGCGGCAAGGTAAGCAGCAGCAAGGTTCGCGAATACGGAAAGACACCGGTGAATTTTCTGGAATCCGGTGCGCTGTTCCAAAATATTGAAAAGGATTCTGTCTGCTGGATGAGCCATACGGACTATATTTCCGTAGCGCCCGAAGGCTTTCAGATTACCGCGGTGAGCGATGCGTGCCCGGTTGCTGCGATGGAGAACGGCGCAAGGAAACTATATGCTTTGCAGTTCCATCCGGAAGTGGAGCACACCGTCCGCGGAAATGAAATATTAAAGAACTTTTTATACAATATCTGCGGGTGCAAGGGCGACTGGCAAATGGCATCGTTTGCTGCCGAGACCATACAGCACATTAAGGATACCGTTGGCGACAAAAAGGTGATTTGTGCGCTTTCCGGAGGGGTGGATTCTTCGGTGGCGGCCCTTTTGGTTCATAAGGCCATAGGCAAAAACCTGACCTGCATTTTTGTGGATCATGGCATGCTCCGCAAAAACGAAGGCGACGACGTTGAGAATGTATTCCGTAAGCAGTTTGACATGAATCTGATTCGCGTAAATGCGCAGGAGCGCTTTTTAGCCAAACTGAAGGGCGTTACCGAGCCGGAGCAAAAGCGCAAGATTATCGGCGAGGAGTTCATCCGTGTGTTTGAAGAGGAGGCAAAGAAGATCGGCCATGTCGATTACCTTTGCCAGGGAACAATTTACCCGGATGTAGTCGAGAGCGGAACCGGCGACGCCGCGGTGATTAAAAGCCACCACAATGTCGGTGGGCTGCCGGATGACGTCGATTTCACCGGGTTGGTGGAGCCGCTGCGGAGCTTATTCAAGGACGAAGTGCGCAGGGTTGGTTTGGAACTGGGCATTCCGGAACATCTTGTCTGGCGCCAGCCTTTCCCGGGTCCGGGACTTGGTATTCGCATCATGGGCGAAGTTACCGCTGAAAAGCTTGCTATCCTGCAGGATGCCGATGCGATCTTCCGCGAAGAAATCGCTTTGGCGGGCTTGGACAAGAAAATCAATCAGTATTTTGCGGTTCTGACCGGCATAAAGAGCGTGGGAGTGATGGGGGACGGAAGAACCTACAGCAACACCATTGCTTTGCGCGGTGTAACAACCTCTGATTTTATGACGGCGGATTGGGCGCGGATTCCTTACGATTTGCTGGAGAAGGTTTCCAGCCGCATTATTAACGAAGTAAAACAGGTAAACCGCGTCGTTTATGATATTACGAGTAAGCCCCCCGCAACGATCGAGTGGGAATAAACAACACAAAGCCACAAATCCAGCAATCATACGGATTTGTGGCTTTTCTTGTCAATTGAAAACCCCACGCATAGCACGGGTTTTCAATTAACGAAATGCTCATTTTGTCTATGCAGTACAGCTTACTGCCTGCCGGATTGTTCCTGTCCGGATTGCTCTCCGACGGATTGCCCTTTGGACCCGCTTTCGGCTGCCTTTTCCAAAGCTTCTGTGTTTGACAACATGACTTTTCCTTTTATATCGACTAATTTCAGATTTTTCCCTTTTACAACCTTTTCCAGTTCTATGATTGATAGATCAAGTTTATTTGCCATATCCTGCTGCTCTTTGCCCAAGCTGTTTTTATACAGCTCCCAGACGGATTTCAGGTTGCTGATATCTGAGTCCGCCTGTTTCCAGTTAGAAGCTAACGAGTTCAGAATGGCACTTCTCGAATAATAGCGCACCCGTTTAATTTCCGGCGAAGGTTTTGGTTGAAAGAGAGAATATAAATCCGGTATATTGGCATAAACCTTGTTTGCGGCCAGCATGATATTCATCTTATTTTTGCTGCTTACGGTGTTGGACAAATTATTCAGTGCCGTGCTGAAATTATTAATCAACTCTTGTTTGGCGCCTTTTTTTACAGCCGCAGCCATTAAATTGTTCCATTGATAGTGCATCATATCTACGGTTTGGGAAACCGTGGTCATTGGGTCTGGCTGGCTGGAGGTCTGCGGCTGGCTTTGCTGCCCACCTTGGCTTTGCTGTGAGCTTTGGTTTGCCTGCGTGTACTGTCCCTCTTGTTGACCTTGGCTTTCCTGGCTGCTCTGGTTTTCCTGCGAGCTTGCATTATTCTGTCCTGACTGCGTGCTTTGGTCATTTTGCTGCATTCCCTGTTTGACCAGAACAGCCGGACCGTTCAGCGTTTTTATAATCATTTCAATATTATTTTCCAGGCCGATTAAATCAGGGAGGGCTTTTTCCGAGCCTTGATCTGCTTGGGAAGACGATTCTGTCTGTGTGGCTCCTGATTCAGAAGACTGCTGTGAACCACATGCAGTAAGCAGGGTAAAGACGAGAGATATGGATACTATTTTTGTGCATGCTGTTTTCACTTTCATATGAAATCCATTATCCTCCATGATTAAAATATATGATTATTATATCTTGTTGCGTCCAATTCATACTTTCTGTTCTCTTTTCAGATCCATGTTGTAGTTTTTGCGAGGCTTTTCTAGGCAAATCTGTACAATAACCGGGAAGAAATAGGGGGAAGGATGTAAAAAAATGAAAGCTGCTGCCGGTTGACAAATCCTGTGCGGATACCTTATAATAAAAACACAATCGAACGGGCTTTTATTACTGACGGATTATGTGGATAAAACCACAGGGGAAAAAAGCCTTGAATTAAGCCGACCGTCTGGGCAGCATTTTGGTTTTGACCAAGTGCCGCCCTTTTTTTATTTCTTTTTTCAGAGCGGACGGGGAAAAACCAGATGCCTTGAAAGCAGAAGGAGAGTTTATGAACGAACAGGCATGGAAAAATTTTAACGGAGAACGCTGGAAAACGGAAATTAATGTCCGGAATTTTATCCAGGCAAATTACACGCCGTACGAGGGTGGTGACGAATTCCTTACTCCGGCGACGGAACGGACAAAATCGCTGATGGAAAAGCTGAACCATCTGTTGGAGCTTGAGCGGAAATCCGGCGGGGTGCTGGATGTTGACACCCGAACCGTCAGTTCGCTGAAGAGTTACCGCCCCGGCTATCTGGATCGGGAACAGGAGATTATCGTAGGGCTCCAGACAGACAAACCGTTAAGGCGGGGAGTCAATCCCTTCGGCGGGCTGAGAATGACGCGCGAGGCGTGCAAGGCATACGGGTACGAGCTTTCAAAGGAAGTGGAGAAGGAATTTCAGTACCGCACCACTCATAACGACGGTGTTTTCCGCGCCTACACGGATGAAATCCGCGCGGCGCGCCACTGTGGCATTATTACCGGCCTGCCGGACGCCTACGGAAGGGGGCGCATTATCGGCGACTACCGGAGAGTTGCGCTTTACGGAATTGACCGGCTGATTGAGGAAAAGAAAAAAGACAAAGCAGAAATTGGTGCGCAGATTCTCGATGCTGACCACATCCGGCAGCTGGAAGAATTGTACCAACAGATCACGTTTTTAGGTTATCTTAAAGAGATGGCTGCCATGTACGGCTTCGACATCGCCAGGCCCGCGGAAAACGGAAAAGAGGCGGTGCAATGGCTGTACTTCGGGTATCTGGGGGCAATCAAGGAGCAGAACGGCGCTGCCATGAGCTTAGGGCGGGTCAGCACGTTCCTGGATATTTATTTTGAGCGCGATCTGAAAAACGGTGTTCTTACGGAGCAGCAGGTACAGGAAATTTTCGACGATTTTGTTATGAAGCTGCGTATGGCGCGGCACCTGCGCACGCCGGAGTACAACGAACTGTTTGCGGGCGACCCGATGTGGATTACCGAGTCGGTCGGAGGCATGGGCGAGGACGGCAGAACCCTGGTGACGAAAAGCTCTTTCCGCATGCTCCATACGCTATACAATTTAGGCCCCTCAGCCGAACCGAACCTTACCATCCTGTGGTCCAACAAGCTGCCGGAAAACTTCAAGCGCTATGCTGCGAAGGTATCCTGCGACACAAATGCCATCCAGTTTGAAAACGACGACGTCATGCGTCCGAAATTCGGCGACGATTATGGGATTGCCTGCTGCGTTTCGGCCATGCGCTTGGGGAAGGATATGCAGTTCTTCGGGGCAAGGGCAAACCTTGCGAAGCTTCTGCTGATGAGCTTAAATGGCGGCCGCGATGAAAAAAGCGGGCAGCAGATTGCCCCAAAGCGAACGCCTTATGAGGACGATATCCTCAATTATGACAAAGTCATGGAGAGCATGGCCTTTTACCGCGACTGGCTGGCGAAAACCTATGTGAGCGCCATGAACATCATCCATTACATGCATGACAAATACGCCTACGAAAAAACGCAGATGGCGCTGCACGACACCAATGTGCACCGTTTCATGGCGTTCGGCATTGCCGGGCTTTCGGTTTTGACCGATTCGCTTTCTGCGATTAAATATGCGAAAGTAAAATGTATCCGCGATGAAAGCGGGCTAATTAAGGACTTTGAAACCATTGGCGAATACCCGGCCTACGGCAACGATGACGACCGCGTGGATTTGATCGCGCAGGAACAGGTGAAACTGTTCTTTGAAGCCTTGAAAAAAAATCCGACCTACCGCAACGCGGAGCATACGCTTTCCATCCTGACGATAACGTCCAATGTTGTTTACGGCAAAAAGACCGGGGCAACCCCGGACGGAAGAAAATCCGGCGAGCCCTTTGCCCCCGGCGCAAATCCCATGCACAACCGCGAGAAGAACGGCGCGCTCGCGTCGCTGAACTCGGTTGCCAAGCTGTCCTATGATACCTGCAAGGATGGCATATCCAACACCTTTTCCATTGTGCCGCAGGCATTAGGGTACACCGAGGAGGATCGCCATAGGAATCTGGTGTCTATTCTGAACGGCTATTTTCTGCAAAATGCGCACCACATCAATGTGAACGTGCTGAACCGCGAAACGCTGATGGAAGCCTATGAGCACCCGGAACGCTACCCAAACCTGACGATCCGCGTATCCGGGTATGCTGTGAATTTTCACAAGCTGTCCAAGGAACAGCAGAGGGAAGTGATTTCCCGCACCTTCCACGAGGCGATGTGATGAAGGGCAGGATCCATTCCTTTCAAAGCCTGGGGGCGGTGGACGGCCCCGGCGTGCGTTATGTCGTGTTTCTGCAGGGGTGCACGCTTCGCTGCGCGTATTGCCACAACCCGGACACCTGGAATTTCGACGGGACGGAATACACAGTAGACGAAGTCCTGGAGAAAATTCTGCGCTACAAACCCTATTTTTGGGAAAACGGCGGGGTTACCGTTTCGGGCGGAGAACCGCTGCTGCAGTGGGAGTTCGTTTCTGAGTTGTTTCGCCGGCTCCATAACGAAGGAATCCATACGGCGCTGGACACCACCGGCATCGGTGACCCGGAGGGTGCTCGCTCGGTACTGCTTCAAACCGATTTGGTTCTTTGTGACCTGAAGTTTTCCGTTGCAGAGGATTACCTGCGTTATTGCCGGGGAAACATGGATACGGTCCTGCGGTTTCTAAAGCAAACGGAAAAACTGCGGGTGCCGCTGTGGATTCGGCATGTTGTTGTTCCGAATTTGACGGATGGCAGGGACCACATTCTGAAAATCGCGGAACTGGCTTCCGGATTTTCCAATTTGGAGCGGCTGGAGCTTCTGCCGTTTCGCAAGCTGTGCAGGAGCAAATATGAGGCGATGGGCCTTCCGTTCCCGTTCAGCGATTACGACGAATGTACCGACGCAAGGATTCGGGAACTTTATCAAATGATCGAAAACCGATTTCCGAAAATGGCTGGGTACTTTCATTTCGAAAAGAAAGCATTGTAAACTGAATTTTGTTAAAACTGGACACCATTAATTGATATTTATAAAAGCAAAGAGGCTTCCGTTGTTGCGGAAGCCCCTTTGCTTTATGATAGATGTAAATCATGTTATCGGATGAAGGATAAAGTCAGGAACAGGGTGGACATCAGCGAAGATACAAGGGAAACCACCGTAATCTGCGTGTTAATCGACGGTCCGGCGGTGTCTTTAAACGGATCCCCGACGGTATCGCCGACAACCGCAGACTTATGTGCGTCGGAACCTTTGCCGCCGTTGTTTCCGGACTCAATGTATTTTTTGGAATTATCCCAAAGGCCGCCGGCGTTGCTCATAAACAGGGCAAGGAGCAGGCCGCTGATAATATTGCCGCACAGGAAACCGCCAATGGCCTGTACGCCACCGATAAAGCCGACGATGATCGTCAGGATAATCGTAACAAGTCCTGCGGGAATCAATTCTTTTAATGCGCCGAAGGTGGCAATCTCAATGCATTTATCGTATTCGGGAGCAACGCCCTCTTTTCCTTCCTTTAAACCGGTAATTTCACGGAACTGGCGGTGGATTTCGGAAACCATTCTCTGCGCGTTGCGGTCAACGCCAAGCATCAGCATGGCGGAAAATACCGCCGGGACGGAAGCCCCGATCAGAAGCCCGAAAAAGACAATCGGATTCATAACGTCAAACCCGGTCAATCCTTTTACTCCAAGCGCTGCGGCAGCGTCATTTACTTCGCTGATGAAAGCGCCGAGAAGTGCGATTACGGTCAGGCCCGCTGCTCCGATCGCAAAGCCCTTGGTCACCGCTTTTACGGTATTGCCGGCGCTGTCCAGCGCGTCCGTAATTTCCAGCACGTCGTCGCCCAAATTCCCCATTTCGGCAAGCCCGCGTGCGTTGTCCACGATGGGGCCGTAAGCATCGTTGGAAATAATCATGCCCACAATCGAGAGCATTCCGACCGCAGACATCGATATCCCGAACATCGCATATCCGGGACCGATCGGTTCGCAAAGCTTATATGCGGCCAACGCGGAAATGGCAATTCCCATCATGGCGGGCAGCGTACTGATAAATCCATAGGATATGCCGGATAAAATCGTAAATGCCGGACCGGATTCGGAGGCCTTTGCAACTTGATGGACCGGTTTTTTTGTATCGTCCGTAAAGTAATCGCTGGCAATGCCGATGATAACGCCGACCAAAAGCCCGACGATGCTTGCGCCCCAAATGCGCCACTCAAACTGGAAAAGCCAAGTGGCGGCGGCTGTTAACAGGGCGAAAATTGCGGTTGTTACATAAGTGCTGCTGTTTAATGCTTTTGTAGGGTTGCCGTGTTTGCCCATTCTGGCGGTTGCAACTCCGATAATTGAGGCAAATAAGCCGACGGCCGCGTAACAGAAAACCAAGCTGGTGTTTGTGATTCCCCCGGCAACATTGTCCAAGGATGCCGCGATTACAAGCGCCGCGGCCATGGAAGCAACGTTTGAATCGAACAGATCGGCGCCCATGCCGGCTACGTCTCCAACGTTATCCCCGACATTATCCGCAATAACCGCGGGGTTTCTCGGGTCGTCTTCGGGAATGCCAAGTTCCACCTTACCGACCAAATCCGCACTAATATCCGCAGTTTTTGTAAAGATGCCGCCACCCGCTTTTGCAAATAAAGCGAGGGAACTGGCGCCGAAGCTGAAACCCAGCAGCGCGGTGGTATTGTTTGTAAACAGCATGACGAGGGAAACGCCAAGGAGAGTTCCCCCAACAACTGCCATGCCCATCACTGCTCCTCCGCGGAAGCCGGACATAAAAGACGGCTTGATGCCGCTTTGCGCGGCTTCTGCTGTTTTCACATTGGCTATGGTTGCGATTTGTATACCGACCACGCCGGCGATTGCAGAGAAAATCGTTCCGCATATGTAGGACAAAGCCATAACAAGGTTATCAAGATAATGGCCGTTCCATACAGGGGTTGGGAGGAAAAGGAAAATGAGGAGCGCCGCCACACCGGCAAATTTCGCTAAGACGATGTATTCCTTTGTTAAAAAAGTATTCGCGCCGTTTCGGATTAATTGCCCTACCTCAGCAATCCGAGGGTTCGACGATGGTTGCTTTTTAACCCACTGGTAGAGCCATGCCGCGAATAAAAAAGAAAGAACAGAAACAGCAATTGAAGCAACTACAAAGAATGTAATTGTAAACTTCATCTGTAACACTCCTCGTTAATAATTTCTTCATATTTATTATAACAGCATCTTAGTTGTAAAAATAGATTAAATTAGACGATTTTATTTCAATATAATTGTAGGAAATAATAAAAATTTAACTAGGTAACTTCCTCTATGCAAAGATTTTAAGAATTGCAATTTTTAAAATAAACGCTTATTATATAAAAGATATTCAAAGAAAGTCGAAATCGGAATAGAATAAGGGGAATAAAATATGATGATGCCTTTGAACCCGCAAAAACATGCCGTTTTGTTAATGGCTGCCTGTGCAACCTTATGGAGTATTGCCGGTATCTTTATCAAAATGGTACCGTGGAATCCTTTTGTAATTGCAGGATTTCGCAGCGGAATCGCGGCAGTAGTTGTTGTTCTTTTTTTAAGGGCTACCGGAAGGCATATAAAAGTGAACCTGTATTCTATCGTGAGTGGTCTCTTTATTGCGGGGACATTTTTTGCGTTTGTAACAGCGAACAAAATGACTACGGCGGCAAACGCGATTGTTCTGCAATTTACATCTCCAGTATTTATCATGATTTTATCCGCGTTTTTCTTTCGTCAGCGCTTCTATAAGGCGGACATAATCGCGGTGGCATTCACATTGACCGGCATATCTTTGTTTTTCTTCGATAAGCTTGGTACGGGGAATTTGATTGGAAACTGTATTGCGATTTTAGCCGGTTTGTTTATGGCGGGAATGTATGTCTTTACCGGGCATATGGATGACGATGCGCGTATGAGCGCGATATTGTTTGGACATTTGTTCACCGCTGTTATTGGAATACCGGTTGCTTTTTTTGTGCCGGCGCCGGTTACGACGGCTTCCGTTTTAAGCATTTTAGCCCTTGGGGTGTTTCAGTTGGGCATTCCTTACATCCTATATGGATTGGCCGTTAAACATTGCCCGCCGCTTGCCTGTTCGCTGATTGGTGCAATTGAACCGCTGCTGAATCCGGTTTGGGTATTCCTGTTTAACGGCGAAAAGCCCGGTTGGTTTGCCTTTGTGGGAGGGATCATCGTAATCGCCGCGGTTACGGGATGGTGTGTCTGGCGTGACCGGTACGTATCCCTGAACAAAGCGGCGTAGGCGTAATTAATGAAACAGAATGATCTGGCTATACAGATTCATAATAAAATACAATCTCGAATGCAATTATTAGGAAAGCAGGGAAGAAAGTGGAGCAGGAAACAGAAAAACTCTATTATCAAAATACATACTTAAGGACATTTACGGCAAAAGTTCTTAAATGTGAAAGGCAGGAAAATGTTTATCATGTTGTTCTGAACCGAACAGCTTTTTATCCGGAAGGCGGCGGGCAGCCCGCGGATACAGGTGTTATCAACACCGTTAATGTATTGGATGTTCAAGAAAAAAAGGGCATTATCATCCACAAAACTGACAGGCCGCTTGCGGTGGGGTCATCGGTAAGGTGCGGGATCAACTGGCCGCGCCGCTTTTCGCTGATGCAGCAGCATTCCGGCGAGCATATCGTATCCGGGCTTGTTCACCGCTTTTATCACCTTGACAATGTCGGTTTCCATATGGGTGCAAAAGCAATCACCGTTGACTTTAATGGCGAACTGGGCGAAAACGATCTTGCTTTGGTCGAACGGCTGGCCAACGAAGCGGTTTTCCGCAACATCGAAATAAAAACCGATTGTCCTTCGGAAGAAGAGCTGGCTGTTTTGGATTACCGCAGTAAAAAAGAGCTTACAGGGAAGGTGCGCATTGTAACGGTCCCCGGTTATGATGCCTGCGCCTGCTGCGGTACGCATGTGGTCAGAACAGGTGAAATCGGCGTAATTAAGATTATGTCCGCACAGAGGTATAAAGGCGGCACGCGCGTCAGCATGTTGTGCGGGGACAGAGCAGTCGCCGACTACAACGAAAAGGAAAAGAGCGTCGGCGCGGTTTCCGTGCTGCTGTCCGCCAAGCCGGAAGAAATCGGCCAAGCGGTGGAGCGCGTGCTGGAAGAGAACGCCTCGCTGAAAAAGCAGCTTGCCGAAATACGGCACCGGATGCTTGCAGAACAAGCGGAAAGTGTTCCGGAAGGTACAAAAAATCTCTGTTTGTTTGAAGAAAACTTAACCCCGAATGACCTGCGGACATTCTGCCTGCTGCTCTGCGAGCGATGCAGCGGGATAGCCGCGGTATTTTCCGGCGATGAAACACAGGGCTACAAATATGCGATTGGCAGCACGAGCGAAGACGTCCGGCCTTTCATCAAAGAATTCAATAAAGCCTTGAACGGACGCGGAGGCGGTTCCAAGGGACTTGTTCAGGGTACGGTAAAGGGGAGCCAGAAGGAAATTCACCGATTCATTCGCAGATCCTTTGAAAATATGTAACGTCGGAGGAAGACAGTATGTATAGTTTTAAAAACGATTACAGCGAGGGAGCGCACGCGAAAATTCTGGAGGCTCTTTCCAAAGTCAGCGGGGAACAGAACGCCGCCTATGGGATGGACAGCCATAGCTTGAACGCTGCAAATCTGATTCGGAAAAAAATGGGTCGCGGCGATGCCGACATTCATTTTCTGGAGGGCGGCACGCAAACAAACCTGATCGCCATTTCCGCTTTTTTACGTCCCTGGGAGGCGGCGGTTTCTGCGGAAATCGGTCATATTAACGGGCATGAAACCGGCGCGGTTGAAGCAACTGGGCACAAAATTCTAACGGTAAAGGCTGACGAAGGGCTTCTGACGCCGCTGCTTATAAAACCGATTCTGGATTCCTATACAAGTGAACATACCGTAAAACCAAAGCTTGTGTATATCTCTGACTCTACCGAAGTCGGTACGGTTTATACGAAGGCTCTGCTGTCCCAACTGAGCGCTTTTTGCAGGGAGAACGGCTTGTATCTTTATTTAGACGGCGCGCGCCTGGGTTCGGCGCTTACGGCGCAGGGAAACGACCTTACGCTGCGGGATTTGGCGCAGCTCTGCGATGCTTTTTCCATCGGAGGCACCAAAAACGGCGCGCTTTTGGGCGAAGCTCTGGTCATCTGTAATCATGCATTAAAAGATGATTTTCGCTACATACTGAAGCAAAGGGGTGCGATGCTTGCAAAGGGTATGCTTTTGGGCGTGCAATTTGAGACGCTGTTCGAGAAAAATTTATATTATGAGTTGGCGGAACATGCAAACAATATGGCGGAATTGATGCGAATTGCGATCCGAAATTCAGGATTCGAATTTCTTTCCAATTCTCCCACCAATCAGATTTTTCCGATTTTACCCGATGATTTCGTCGATAAGCTTCGGCAGAATTTTGATTTTGAAATTTGGGAAAAGACCGATCCTCTTCATACGGCAATCCGCCTCGTTACATCTTGGGCTACACCTGAACAAGAAGTTGAGCGTTTTATCCATTATTTTTATGAGTTATGATAAAATTTGATTTTTGTAGCAATGTAAACATTCAACAAATTTGATTAGAAAACAACGAAATATTTTATAGCTTAAAACAAATAACCTATAATTTTTTAAATTATATTAGACATTATGTGAAAAGTGACTAGCAAATTTATCGCAATTTTCGTTTTCTTGTATTGCAAAACAAAGCATATTGTGATATATTTAACATATCACTTACGGTTAGTATGTAATGTAATTATTATCAAGGTATGTAGTGTAAAAGATGAATGGAGGAAATTTTTATGTCAAGAAAAGTCGTATTGGCAGGTGCCTGCCGAACAGCAATTGGTAAAATGGGTGGTGCGTTATCGAATGTTCCCACACCGACTCTTGGTACAATTGTTATTAAAGAAGCAATGAAACGCGCAAACATTAAGCCTGAGCAGGTTGATGAAGTTATCATGGGCTGCGTTTACCAGGCTGGACTTGGACAGAACGTTGCGCGCCAGTCGGCTGTTTTTGCTGGTATTCCGGTAAGTGTTCCTGCTTTCACCTTAAATAACCTTTGCGGTTCCGCATTGAAGAGCGTTAACGTTGCTGCGGCTTTAGTTGAAGCCGGTGAAGCGGATATCATTATTGCCGGCGGTATGGAAAACATGTCCGGCGCTCCGTATCTTCTTAAAAAAGCCCGTTTCGGTTATCGCATGAATAACGGCGAGCTGCTTGACTCCATGATTCATGACGGCTTGGAGGATACATTCAATCATTACCATATGGGTATTACTGCTGAAAATGTTGCAGAGAAATATGGCCTTACCCGCCAGATGCAGGATGAATTTGCAGCCCTCAGCCAGCAGAAATGCGAAAAGGCGCGTGCGGAAGGCAAATTCGACGAAGAAATCGTTCCGGTTCCTGTCAAAGTCAAAAAGGAAACCATTATGTTTGACAAAGACGAAGGCCCCCGTTCCGGCGTTACTGTTGAGAGCCTTTCCGGCTTGAAGCCTGCTTTCAAAGAGGGTGGTACTGTAACCGCGGGCAATGCTTCCGGAATTAACGACGGCGCGGCTGCGATCGTTGTTATGAGCGAAGAAAAAGCAAAAGAGCTCGGCGTAAAACCGATGGCTACTTGGGTTGCAGGCGCTTCCGCCGGCGTTGATCCTTCCGTTATGGGACTTGGCCCGATTTTCAGCACACGCAAGGTTATGGAGAAAACCGGCCTTACCGTTGACGATATGGATCTTATTGAAGCAAACGAAGCGTTTGCCGCTCAGTCTTTGGCGGTTGTCCACGATCTGAAACTCGATATGAACAAGGTAAACGTTAACGGTGGCGCAATTGCGTTAGGCCATCCGGTCGGATGCTCCGGCTGCAGAATCCTTGTAACTCTGCTTCATGAAATGAAGCGCAGAAATTCCAAGTACGGTCTTGCTACACTTTGCGTAGGCGGCGGCATGGGTGTTTCCGCTATTGTTAAAATGGGCGAGGATGCTTAATTAAAGCGGAAGAAAGAAGGGTAATTGGATTATGAGTTACGTTAAATACGAGCAAAAGGGATTTATCGGGACCATTACCATTGACCGTGAAAAAGCACTGAATGCGTTAAATAGTGAAGTGCTGAACGATTTGGAAGCTGTCATTGACAGCATTTCCATTGACGATACAAGATGCGTTATCATCACCGGTGCGGGACAAAAGTCTTTCGTCGCCGGTGCCGATATCGGCGAAATGTGCAATAAAACAAGAGCAGAAGCGGAAGCCTTCAGCGCAAGGGGAAATGCAGTTTTTAGAAAAATTGAAAAACTGCCGATACCGGTCATTGCGGCTGTAAACGGTTTTGCACTTGGCGGCGGATGCGAGCTCGCCCTTAGCTGCGATATCCGCATTGCGTCGGAAAACGCTGTGTTTGGCCAGCCTGAAGCCGGCTTGGCGATTGTTGCCGGTTTTGGCGGTACGCAGAGACTCGCGCGCACAATCGGCGTTGGCAAGGCAAAAGAAATGCTTTATACCTGCTGCAAAGTGAAAGCGGACGAAGCGTTGAAAATCGGCCTCGTAAATGCAGTTTATTCTTCCGACCAACTCATGGCGGAATGTGAGAAGCTGGCAGGCAAAATCGCTGCAAATGCTCCGATTGCTGTTCGCGCAACAAAGAAAGCAATCAACCTTGGCTTGCAGACAGATATCGATACAGGCGTTCAAATTGAAGCCGCGATGCATGCCTCCTGCTTTGAAACACAAGATCAGAAAAATGCGATGACGGCTTTCCTGGAGAAACGTAAACCAGAACCGTTTGTTAACAAATAATTAAAATATATTTATCAGGAGGAATAAAAATGATAGTTGGTATTATTGGCGCGGGTACCATGGGTTCCGGTATTGCCCAGGCATTTGCTCAGACCGACGGGTTTACAGTAAAGCTTTGCGATATTAACGAAGAATTCGCCGCCAGCGGGAAAAAGAAAATTGCCAAGAACTTTGAAAGACTTGTTTCCAAGGGCAAAATGGATCAGGCGAAAGCGGATGCGATCCTTGCTAAGATTACAACCGGTACACGAGAAATTGTTTCCGACTGTGACTTGATTGTAGAAGCAGCTCTTGAAAAAATGGAACTGAAGAAGGAACTGTTTAAGGCATTACAGGGCATCTGCAAGCCGGATGCAATTTTTGCTACAAATACTTCTTCTCTTTCCATCACGGAAATTTCCAGCGGCCTTGACAGAGCGGTTGTCGGTATGCACTTCTTCAATCCTGCTCCTGTAATGAAGCTGGTCGAAGTTATTGCCGGCATTACAACCCCGGACGAGACAGTAGAGAAGATTAAGCAGATTTCTGTCCAGATCGGCAAAACACCGGTTCAGGTTAAAGAAGCTGCCGGCTTCGTTGTAAACAGAATCCTTGTCCCGATGATTAACGAAGCGGTTGGAATCTACGCTGACGGAACTGCCTCTGCGGAAGATATTGATACGGCGATGCAGCTTGGCGCAAACCATCCGATGGGACCTCTGGCTTTAGGCGACTTGATCGGTTTGGATGTTGTTCTTGCTGTAATGGAAGTACTCCAGTCTGAAACAGGCGACAGCAAATATCGTCCTCATCCTTTACTCCGGAAAATGGTTCGCGGCGGATTGCTGGGAAGAAAAACCGGTAAGGGTTTCTACGATTATTCAAAATAAGCAGTTGTTGCAAAAATAGATTTTGGAGGAACGAGTATGGATTTCGTACTTAGCAAAGAACACGAGATGGCTCGCAATCTCTACAGAGAGTTTGCGGAAAACGAAATAAAGCCGTTGGCTCAGGAATTGGATGAACAAGAGCGTTTTCCAACTGAAACAGTAGAAAAGCTTCGTAAATACGGTTTTCTGGGAATTCCTTTTCCGAAGGAATACGGCGGACAAGGCTGCGACACTCTTGCCTATGTCATGTGTATTGAGGAAGTAGCGAAAGTCTGCGGAACAACAAGCGTTGTTATTTCCGGACATACTTCTTTGGGTGCTGCTCCGATTTTAAAATTTGGTACTCCTGAACAAATCCAGAAATATTTTGTTCCGCTTGCAAAAGGTGAAAAATTGGGCGCTTTTGCGTTGACGGAGCCGAATGCCGGTACGGATGCTTCCATGCAGCAGACAAAAGCCGTACTGGAAGGCGATCATTATGTATTGAACGGTAGCAAAATCTTTATTACCAACGCCGGCTATGCAGATACATATATTGTTATTGCAATGACGGATAAGAGCAAGGGCACAAAAGGCATTTCCGCTTTTATTGTTGAGAAAGACTTCCCTGGCTTCAGCGTTGGCAAGAAAGAGAAGAAGATGGGTATTCGCGGTTCTTCTACCTGCGAGCTGATCTTTGAAAACTGCATTGTTCCGAAAGAGAATCTTTTGGGTAAAGAGGGCAAAGGTTTCAACCTTGCTATGAATACTTTGGATGGTGGCCGTATTGGTATTGCGGCACAGGCTTTGGGCTTGGCTGAGGGTGCTTACGAAGAAACCGTCAAGTATGTAAAGGAAAGAAAGCAATTCGGCAAACCGCTTGCTAAATTCCAGAACACACAGTTCCAGCTTGCCGATATGGCAACAAAAATTAAGGCTGCCCAGATGCTCGTATACCGCGCTGCGATGGCGAAAGACACGCAGAAGGTTTACTCCGAGGAAGCGGCAATGGCAAAATTGTTTGCAGCCGAAGTTGCGATGGAAGTTACTACAAAGGCAGTTCAGCTTCACGGCGGTTATGGCTACACCAGAGAATATCCGGTTGAGCGCATGATGCGTGACGCGAAGATTACAGAGATCTACGAAGGCACCAGTGAGGTTCAGCGCATGGTTATTTCCTCACATGAACTCAAGTGATTCAATAAAGCCCAAAAGGAGTGACAATTTTTGAATATTGTAGTTTGCATTAAACAAGTTCCTAATACAAATGAAGTCAAACTTGATCCGGTAACCGGAACGCTTATCAGAGAAGGCGTTCCCAGTATTATTAATCCCGATGATAAAGCTGGCCTTGAAGCCGCCCTCCGCCTGAAAGACGAACTCGGCGCTCATGTTACAGTACTTACCATGGGGCCGCCGCAGGCTGACGCAGCCCTGCGCGAAGCGCTCGCGATGGGTGCGGATGAAGCAATTCTGGTAACAGATAGAGCATTCGGCGGCGCCGATACTTTGGCTACCTCCACAACAATTGCAGCTGCTCTTAAAACCCTTCCCTATGACCTGATTATCACAGGCCGTCAGGCAATCGATGGCGATACGGCTCAGGTTGGCCCGCAGATTGCGGAACATCTTGGCATTCCGAATATCAGCTATGCAGAAGAAATCAAAGTTGACGGTGATTATGTTACTGTAAAACGCCAGTATGAGGACAGATATCACATTGTTAAGGCGAAAATGCCCTGCCTGATTACTGCGTTAAGTGAATTGAATCAGCCGCGTTATATGACTCCGGGCGGAATTTTTGACGCTTACAGAAACGCAGAAGTTAAGATCATTACCCGTAAGGATATCGATGTTGAGGATTCTGCCATTGGCTTGAAAGGCTCACCTACCAGAGTTGCGCAGACATTCACAAAGAGTTTGAAGGCAGCAGGTCAGCTTGTTAACCTTGACCCGCAGGAATCCGCAGAATTTATGCTGGAAAAGCTCAAAGAAAAATTCATTATATAGTTGAAAGTGGTGAGCAAAATGGATATTCAAGAATATAAGGGCATATTTGTTTTCGTACAACAGGTAGACAATAAAATCGCTAGTGTTTCCTTTGAACTTCTTGGTAAAGCCAAAGAGCTTGCAAAAGATATGGAAACAGAAGTAACGGCAGTTCTGCTTGGCTATAATGTTTCCGGCCTTTGTAATGATTTAGCGCGCTATGGTGCGGATAAGATCATTATGGTCGACAATAAGGCTCTTGAAGTATATGCTACGGAGCCTTATACACACAGCATGTGCAAGATTATTGAAAAATATAAGCCTGCAGTCGTTCTTTACGGCGCAACTGCAATCGGCCGCGATCTTGCTCCCCGCATCTCTGCTAGAGTCAAGACTGGCTTGACTGCGGACTGCACGAAGCTGGAAATTGCAGACGATGGCACGAAGAATCTGAGAATGACCCGTCCTGCTTTTGGCGGCAATATTATGGCGACCATTCTTTGTCCGGAACATCGTCCGCAGATGGCAACTGTCCGTCCGGGCGTTATGCAAAAAATTAAGCCGATCGAAGGTGCAACAGCCCCTGTTGATAAATTCGATATTGAAATCGGCCCGGATCATCAGAATGTAGAAGTTCTCGAGGTCATCAAGAAAGTATCCAATAAAATGGACATTCAGGATGCGAAGATTCTGGTTTCCGGTGGTCGCGGTATGGGTTGCCCCGAAAACTTTAAGCTTCTTCAGGATTTGGCCGATGCTCTCGGCGGTACGGTAAGCTCTTCAAGAGCTTGTGTTGACGCCGGCTGGGTTGAAAAGGATATTCAGGTTGGCCAGACAGGTAAGACGGTACGCCCGAATCTCTACATAGCTTGCGGTATTTCCGGTGCGATTCAGCACCTTGCAGGTATGGAAGAGTCCGATGTGATCATTGCGATCAATAAGGATGAGTCGGCTCCGATCTTCGAAGTTGCGGATTACGGTATTGTTGGTGATGTTACGAAGATCCTTCCTATATTCACAGAAGAAGTTAAAAAGGCAATGGCTGCCCGCAACAACGCTTAATTTCAAATTAAGGCTCCGCATGCTTAAAGCGTGCGGAGCTTTTTGCTGCGCGAAACCCCCGGCAAGGGCGAGGATTATTGTAGTTATATTATTGTAGCTATTATAAATTTTCTATTGAGCTAGTCAATTTCCGGGTGAGCAAAGTGAGTCAAAACCTCCGGCTAAGCCGGAGGCATGATTAAGCCCTAGAAGGGCATATTACGAACAATACCCCTAAAGGGGCCGAAAAGGTCTGCCAACTGTATTGCTTTTTCGGGGCTACCCCTTAAGGGGTATTTATTTATGCCTTGGTTTCTTTGCTACCCGTAAACGGGTCAATATATTCTTTAACACTCATCTGATCTGCTATCTGATCTTCTTCCAATTGCTTTTTTATGTATTTCTGTATCTGCTTTTTATTTCGTCTTACTGTATCAACATAATACCCTCTTGCCCAGAAAGGTCGATTCCCATATTTGTACTTTAAATTCGCATGCCTATCGAATATGATAAGACTACTTTTTCCTTTAAGTATCCCATACTGTGCTACGCTATATTTGGGTGGAATACTTATCAACATATGTATATGGTCGGGACAAACATTCGCCTTTATTATTTCTACTCCTTTTTGCTCGCACAGCTTTCTGAGTATTTGCCTATGTCTGTTCTTATATCTCTGTAGATTACTTGTCTACGATATTTCGGCGCAAATACTATATAATATTGATATCTTCATTTGGTATGTTCTAAACTATTTATGTCTTTCATCTTGAAGACCTCTTCGATATTTTTGTTAGGTTGACAGACCGATAGAGTACAATAAAGTTCGCAATTTCGAGAAGGTATAGAAAAGCCATTGGGACTCCTTTAAAATGAATGGTGTCAAGACATTCAAAAAGGAGTTGGTCCCAATGACTCAAGGAAAGAATAACACA
>NZ_SRMQ01000007.1 GCF_004768785.1 Caproiciproducens galactitolivorans | reverse complement strand
TGTGTTATTCTTTCCTTGAGTCATTGGGACCAACTCCTTTTTGAATGTCTTGACACCATTCATTTTAAAGGAGTCCCAATGGCTTTTCTATACCTTCTCGAAATTGCGAACTTTATTGTACTCTATCATTGTGAAACCTGACCCTTTCAGTCGACGATATCAAAAACATAATAAAGGAGACGAGCGCAATGCTATCCTATTACAAGACGATCGACGGCCATATTACGCCGATTCCTTCCTGTGAACCTGGATGCTGGATTAACTGCGTGGCGCCGGACGATGCGGAGGTTAACAGCCTTATTTCGGATTTCAATATTGAACCGGATTTCTTTCGGGCTGCAATGGACGAAGAAGAATCTTCGCACATTGACCGCGAAGACAGCAGCACATTGATTATTATTGATATTCCGGTTATTGAGAAATCTGGAAAAAACATCACCTATTCGACGATGCCTGTGGGCATTATTATTACGGAGAAAAACGTTATTACCGTTTCTACAAAGGAAAACCCGGTGATTAGTGAGTTTTCCGAGGATGTTGTCAAGGATGTTCAGACTAATATGAAAACCCGCTTCATCCTTCATATCATGCTTCGCGTAGCGACGCGTTATCTACAGTACTTGAAGCAGATTGACAAGATCAGCAGTTTTATTGAAAAAGAGCT
Organism: Caproiciproducens galactitolivorans; assembly: GCF_004768785.1. Taxonomy (GTDB): domain Bacteria; phylum Bacillota; class Clostridia; order Oscillospirales; family Acutalibacteraceae; genus Caproiciproducens; species Caproiciproducens galactitolivorans. Next base: position 134,480 of record NZ_SRMQ01000007.1, on the reverse strand, counting down.
TCGGAAATCCATGAAGAATTCCGAGCTGATTCAGCTTTTGGATATTGAAAAATCCCTGGTGTATTTTTCTTCCTCTTTAAAGGCGAACGAAATAACAATTGAGAAGATTATGCGCGGTCGCGTTGTAAAGCTTTACGAAGAAGATCAGGATTTGATTGAAGACGTTCTGATTGAGGTTAAACAGGCGATTGAAATGTCCAGCATTTATCTGAACATTTTCTCCGGCACGATGGATGCGTTTGCTTCGATTATATCAAATAATTTAAATATTGTAATGAAAGCACTTGCTTCTATTACGCTGATGATTTCCATACCGACCGTTATATCCGGTATGTATGGAATGAATGTAAATGGGATGCCGGTTGCAAACTTCTGGTTTCCAGTAAGTCTTTCCGTCATCTGCATGGTGATTTCTTATTTTATTTTGAGAAAGAAAAAAATGTTTTGATTAAGTAGCCAATATAAGGTATAATGGATGAAAATGTCGTAGGGAACTGTAAAACAGTTCCCTACTCTGATTGTGAGGTTAGTATGCAGAGAATACGAATTCATACGAGTGAGATTGCCGAGGCGGCAAAAACACTGCGGGCTGGTGATAAAATTCTGTTGAGCGGAACAGTATATACCGCTCGTGACGCGGCTCACAAACGCATTTTTGCTATGCTCGACAATGGTGAAAAGCTACCATTTGTATTGAAGAATGCCACCGTTTATTACGCAGGGCCGACTCCGACTCCGCCGAATCTGCCGATCGGCGCGTGCGGACCGACTACATCCTCCCGAATGGACGTATTTGCCCCCCGCCTACTGGATTTGGGACTGAAATGTATGATCGGCAAGGGGGGGCGTTCCCCAGAGGTGGTTGACGCCATCAAACGGAATAGTGCGGTTTATCTTTGTGCAATCGGCGGAGCAGGCGCACTCGCGGCAAAATGCGTCCGTTCCTTAAAAATTCTTGCCTTTCCAGATTTAGGCTGTGAATCCGTAAAAGAGCTGCAAATTGAGGATTTTCCTTTATTTACGACGATCGATTGCTGCGGAGGAAGCCTGTTTGAGGTGGAGTAATTGTTTGATTTTTTAATCAGAACATTTGTTAAGGATTACAAGAACAAGGATGATGAGAAGGTAAGGGAGTGCTACGGTAAATTTTCCGGTGCGGTTGGCATTGCGACGAATGTTTTGCTGTTTGTCATTAAGATAATTGCTGGCGTTGTATTTCACAGCATTGCAATTACTGCGGATGCAATCAATAACCTTTCCGATTCGGGTTCTGCTGTTGTTACGCTGGTTGGTTTTAAGCTGGCCGGGAAGCCGGCAGATGAAGAACATCCTTACGGTCACGCTCGCATCGAGTATTTATCCGGATTAATCGTATCATTTGTGATACTGATTGTCGGTTTCCAGTTGATTCAAAACTCGATTGACAAGATTTTGAACCCACAGGAAGCTGATTTCAGCATGCTGACCTTTGGCGTGCTGATTCTTTCCATACTGATTAAAATTTGGCAGTGCCTGTTTTATAAGAAAGTGGGGAAGATAATTGGGTCCTCTACGATCTCCGCTACGGCTGCAGACAGCTTGAACGACGTTTTTGCAACGTCTGCGGTGCTTCTCGGCCTACTGATCACGTATTTTACCGGATTCAATCTGGATGGCTACCTGGGTGTGATTGTTGCTGTTTTCATTATGGTTACTGGTGTGCGGCTGATCGTCGAAACAAGCAATCCGCTTTTGGGAATGGCTCCTTCGGAAGAACTGGTTGATGAAATATACGAGAAAATCATGAGCTACGACGGAATATTGGGAATTCACGACCTTCATGTGCATAATTACGGGCCTAATCGCCGTTTTGCTTCCGTTCACTGCGAAGTTGCTGCGGAGCAGGATATTATGGTGAGCCATGATATTATTGATAATATTGAGCGGGATTTTCTGGCGGACAACGGGATTCATCTTGTCATCCATCTTGACCCGATTGTTACCAGCGACGAGCGGACAAACAAACTTAAGGAACAGGTAAAAGCTTTGATTCGGAACATTTCGCCGCAAATCGGAATGCATGATTTCCGCGTTGTATGGGGTCCCACGCACGCAAACCTGATTTTTGACATTAACGTATCCTTTGATTTCCCAATGAGCGATGCCCAACTGATGCAACGCATTTCAGATGAGGTTTCCAAGTTGGATCCAAGCTATTACGTTGTGTTAACGGTGGACCATGATTATGTTCCAATGGAAAAAATCCGCTGAATCCTTTGCATTGTTTGTTAGAGCAATTTCTGCATAAAAGACCGGACGGAACCCGTACCGGCAAAATACGAATGGTTAAGGAAGCGCCTATATCCCTTGGCGCTTCCTTTTGTACGATACAAAAAATTAACATTCGAGGGCTTGAAATTTTCTGGGGCATGTATTAAAATTACTTTAGCACTTAAAAGATTAGAGTGCTAAAATTCACAAGTAGAGGGTTGTAGATATGGCGATGAAACAATTTAAAGCAGAATCCAAACGTCTTTTGGATTTAATGATTAATTCGATTTACACACATCGCGAAATATTTCTCCGCGAATTAATTTCGAATGCGAGCGACGCAATCGATAAGCTTTATTACAGAACGCTCAGCGACGGCGACACCGGCCTGAACCGCGACGATTTCTGCATTAATATTGTGCCGGATAAGGAAAACCGCACACTTACGATTTCTGATAACGGCTGCGGTATGACGAAGGAAGAGCTGGAAAACAACCTCGGCACCATCGCAAAAAGCGGCTCCCTGAATTTCAAACAGGAAATCGAGCAGAAGGAAGATATTGAAATCATTGGCCAGTTCGGCGTTGGTTTTTATTCCGCGTTTATGGTTAGTGAAAAGGTTACGGTGCTGAGCAAAGCCTTTGGCAGCGAAGAGGCTTTCAAATGGGAGAGCACCGGAACGGAGGGGTACACCATTGAACCCTGCGAGAAGGAAGACCGCGGTACAACCATTATTTTGAAATTAAAGCCAAATACCGAAGATAATAATTACGATGAATTCCTAGAAACCTACACGCTTCGGAATCTTGTGAAAAAATATTCGGACTATATCCGCTACCCGATTAAAATGGATGTTGAAAAAACCCGCTTGAAGGAAGGAACCAAGGACGAGTACGAAACCTATACCGAAAATGAAACGCTCAACAGTATGGTTCCGATCTGGCGGAAAAATAAGAACGAAATAAAGGAAGAGGAATACAACGAATTCTATAAAAGTAAATTCATGGATTACACAGACCCCATAAAGGTCATCCATTCCAGCACCGAGGGCACCGCAACTTACAACGCCCTGCTTTTCATCCCCGCCAGAGCGCCGATGAATTTTTACACAAAGGATTATGAAAAGGGTTTGCAGCTTTTCTCCAACGGCGTTCTGATTATGGATAAATGCGCGGATTTGCTTCCGGATTATTTCAGCTTTGTACGCGGCCTGGTGGATTCGCAGGATCTGTCGCTGAATATCTCGCGTGAAATGCTCCAGCACGACCGCCAGCTAAAGATTATTGCCGGCCGCCTTGAAAAGAAGATCAAATCCGAGCTGGAAAACATGCTTGCCAATGAACGGGAAAAATACGAGAAGTTCTTTAAAAACTTCGGTTTGCAGCTGAAATACGGCGTTTATCAGGATTTCGGATTGCATAAGGAAGTTTTGCAGGATTTGCTGTTGTTCTATTCTTCCAGCGAGAAGAAGCTTGTAACCTTGAAAGAATACGTTTCACGCATGAAAGAGGGGCAGAAGTACATTTACTATGCATGCGGCGAAACGGTAGAGCGTGTGGACAGGCTCCCGCAGACAGAGGCGGTTAAGGATAAAGGCTACGAAATTCTGTACCTGACCGACGGCGTTGACGAATTTTCTATCCGCATGCTGATGAAGTACGACGACAAGGAATTCAAGTCCGTTTCCGCGGACGACCTGGGACTGGAAACCGAAGAGGAAAAGCAGGCCGCCGCAAAGCAGGTGGAAGAAAACAAGGACATGCTGAACTTCATGAAGGATGCCTTGGATGGGAAAGTTAAGCAGGTTATTCTGTCGCAGAAACTGAAAACCCACCCGGTTTGCCTGTCGACCGACGGAGCGATTTCCATTGAGATGGAAAAGGTGCTCAATGCCATACCTTCTTCGAATGAAAAGGTAACCGCGCAGCGCGTTTTGGAGATCAACGCCAACCATCCGATTTTCAAAAAGCTCTGTTCGCTCTATGAGAACGACAAGGATACTTTAAAGGAATACGCGTCCCTTCTGTATACGCAGGCCTTGCTGATTGAAGGCGTCACGATTGACGATCCGGTGGAATTCTCCAATCAGGTCTGCAACCTGATGACAAAAGATTAAACCCATATTCTTGGGAATCCCCAAAGCCACATACATGAACAAAACCTCCTGTTGTAGATACAGCAGGAGGTTTTGTTGTGCCGCAAATAATATGGATGTTTATAGAAGGTTATAAATATACTTAAACAAAATCTGCTTCCATTTCGGCAGGCTTCTGTAATTTTCCAAAGCGAGACGATGCGCAAACTCCGTCATGGCTTTTAATTCTTCTTTGGTAACGCCGTTCCGGCTGAACTTTGCTTTCTGAGCAAGATCGTTTATTTCCTCGCTGATTTCCCCGCCGAATTGTGTTAACTGCGTCAGATACGTATAAACGCTGATTGCGGCCTGGCGGAAATCCGGCTGTGCAAAGCATTCTTCCCGCTGGCTTAATATATATTTGCGTTTGAGGATTGTGAATGCAAGCAGAGCGAGAAGAATCGCTGCCCCAATCAAAATCTGGAACCGGGCGGCTTTGGTATCCGAAACCGCCTTTGCGCCGGCCTTCGGTGAAGAATTCGGCGAAGAGGACACGGTGCTGTTCGGGGCTTTGCTTTCCGCCTGCCCTCCCGGCTTGCTTGCCGCTTTGCCCTGGGTGGGGCTGCTGCTTTCAGAGACGCTTTGCTCAGGGAGCTGGTTGACGGGATTGTTTTCCTGCGTCAGATTCCTTTCCACCCTGAAGCCGGGAGTAACCTCCAGGGGTTGCCAGCCAAGCCCGGGATAATATATTTCCACCCAGGCGTGCGCACGGCTGTCCGGAATATTCGCCCAGCCGTCCGCTAAGGCATTTTTATAGTCCTGGGGAGTAACAATATAGCCTTCCGCGTAACGGGCCGGTACACCCATTGCACGCAGCATAACGGCTGCCGCTGTGGCGAAATGCACGCAGTAGCCTCGGCGGCTTTTCGTCAGAAAGTATTCCGTAAAGTCCTCTCCCTTGGGTATCTTGCCGGGATTCAGGGTATAATAGCAGTTTTTGCCCAAATAATCCTTTACGGCATTCGCCATGCTTTCTACGTCGGAGCCGGAATTGGAATCGGATTGCAGGGCCGTCCGGTTTTTTAAAGAACCCATCAAACCTTCCTGTTTTAACAGCTTCTGCACTTTTTCCCGGGTGCTTTGGGGAAGCTGGGTGTACTTATCATAGAGAAACAGGCGGTACGCCTGTTCTGTTTCCATATAGCTCCTGCTTTTAATATCCATTTCCTGCAGAATATTTTCAGGAATGGTGGTTTTGTAATAGGATTCCACATTCCCGGTATTCAGGTCATTATATTTCTCCTGGCTTTCAAAAAAGCGCATCACATGGTTCGGAATGTTGTACCCATCCGTGGAGGGAAACATGCGTTTTGTGATCAGGCTGTAGACCAGTCCGCTGATATTGGAAGAGACTTCGCCCGGTCCCAGTCCGTATGCATAGAAAGTATATTCGGAGGTGCCGAAGAGAGAATCCGAGCGGATAAATTCATCGTTTACAAAATGCACGCCGGTAATGGCTTCCGGTGTTGTGGAAAGGTTATAAGGCGCGTAAATGCACTGCTTTGACGCACTCACGCTGCGGATCCGTATTCCGAAGGGATTCAAAAGGGGGTTATCCTGCTGGTGCAGAAGGGATGTAAACCAATAGAGCATGTTCTGGACGTTCCGACCGCCGAGCTGCCGGTTTATGGCGGTGTACTCGGAATCGGGGAGCTTTTCCCAGCGCGATCCGGTAAAAACACTTCCCGCAAAGCTTTTTAAGTAAAGGGGGTACTGTTTGTCCGATTTGATTTGCAAGGCGGTTTTTCCGGTAAACTGGATATTGCCCGCATGGTTTAAATCGACATGATTTGTATTTCCCGCTAGCGCCCTGCTGCCGTTCATCAGCGGGCTGTCCGCCGCCGCTTCAATCAGCTTTGCACGCATTTTATCCAGCTGCGGCGGACGCTGGAAGCTTTGCATGGGGAAAAGGGAGAGGATCAGCGCGAAGCACAGAAGAAGCGCAGGGATGGAAATCAATCCGCTTCTTGCGGCGGTAGCGCCGCTCTTGCACATATACCCGCTTTGGATTTTCAGGAATCCCTTCTTTTTTTCCGCCGGGAGCCGGGTTAAGAGCATTGCAGTCCAACAGGCAAACAAAGAAAGAACCGCTGTAAAGTTTGGCGTAATCAGAAACGCAAGCGCGGAAAACAGGAAGGGAGAGGTTACGAGGAAAGTGAAACACAGGCTTTTTTGTTTAATAACCGCATTGCACACAAGGCCGGTGACAATGAACAGAACAAACACCAGAAATAGTGTACAGGTTTCCGGATACAGATCTTTTTTTACGCTTACCAGATAAATGGGAAAATCCAAATCTGTACGGCTTGCGTAGGTTTTCATTATTTGATTGGTTGTTATTACAAATCCCTGCGCCATTCCCGCCCGGAAATACCAAGCCGCGGCAGCGTAAAGGATGACCAATAGGAAATGAATGTAAATGCGTGCCCGTTTCAGCGAGTAGGACACGGTAAAGACCGCAGCGAACAGAAGGGCGTACAGGTTCACCGTCAGGGGTAGGACAGGTAGTGAAAAAGCGGAGATAAAGCACCATGCGGCGCCCAAAACGCCCAGAAGGACTACGGTAAAGGAAAACGCCGCGTTTTCAGCGGCGGATGGTTTCTGCTCCATCAAACTCGGGGCGGCGATTTCCATGCCGGAGTTTGCATTGCGCTTGCCTTCGCTCATTTTTCACACCTGCTTTCTATAACGTAATTCCGGAAAGGGATTCCTGTATGGAATTCGGAAGTATTTCCACAATGCCTGTATGCATGGCTTTCAGATTCTCCGTAAATTCAGCGCCCTGATCGTTTTCCAAATTGCCCGTGTACAGCACGGTTGCTTTTATTCCTTCCATCCTGCCGAAAAAGAGGGGAAGCGCATCCGTCAGCCCGCCGGTAATGTAGATAACGTGCGCGCAGCGCATGCTATCCATGCTTTCCCGGGATTTCAGGGCATAAGGGACATCCCTGTAATAACTGGAAGAAAGCACCGCGTTCAGAAGAACCGCCAGGTCTTCCTCGCTTTCGATGGCCGCGTTTTCCATACGGCTGTTTCTTGCGTCGTACCATTCGATCCGGTGCTGGATTGCATTTTCAGTCAAAAAATTCGAAAGGGAGGCAAACGTTTCAATCAAGGCGTCCGCTGTTTCCATATCCGGAGCGAGCAGTTCGACCAGCAGGAGCACCGTACTATCAGTCGGCAGGCTGAACTCCTTCACCATCAGCTTGTCCAGCTTGGAACTGAGCTTCCAATGGATGCTTCTGAGCCGGTCGCCGCTGCGGTATGGCCGGATGTCGAAGATTTCCGACGGGTCATCGCCGGGTTTTATTTTGGAATAGACGCTGCTCTCCGCTTGTGCTGCCACCGCATGGTCGATTTTTAGATCAATCGGATAAATGCCGGGGGTAACGAATACCTCGGCCTGAGCGGCAGGCGGTTTATGCACGGAAAAAATACCTAAAAAGTCATAATAGGTAATTTTCGTCACTTGAAGCCGGATTCTGCCGCAGTATTGCGAACGCATGCGGTATTCCACGCGCTGTTCCGCTTTGGAATTGATAGGAAGAAGCAAAATTTCCTCCTTTTTCTCGCCGCTGAGTACATTCTTGAATGAGATTTGGATTTTTACGCCGGAAAGCGGCAGAAGCGACGTATTCTTCAGCACAATAAAGGTGGAGAAATCCATTCCTTTATTGGCCGCGAAGCGATCCGTTTCCAACGAAACGGTGGTTTTCCGAACGGCGGCGAGTAAAAAAAGGAGGGGAAACAAGGGCAGGATCAAAAGAAATAGGAATGTAAAAAAGGAAAGGTATTCCTTGAAGAAGATGCAGAACACGAAAGCGGCAAGCAGCAGCAGGCCGTAGGAAAGCCGATAACGAAACATGGGGCACCTCTAACCCGCAATGGAAGGCGCCGGCACTTCCTTGAGAATCCCTTCCAGAAGTGCGCCGGCAGATACATTGCTGATTTTTGCCTGGGAGCTCAAAAGAATGCGGTGTTCAATGACGTCGCGGAAAACAAACTGGACGTCCTTCGGCACGACATAATCCCTGCCGGAAAGGTATGCGGTGGCCTGCGCCATTCTTGCAAGCGCAATGGAACCGCGCGGGCTGGCCCCAAGGCGGATCATGCTGTTTTCACGCGTGGCGCTGACCAGACGCGCGATATAGGCATAGAGATCGTCGGATATGTATACCGCGTCAGTTTCATTCTGCATATTGAGGATGGCCTGTGCGTCCACGACTTTGCGTACGGAATCGAGCGGATCGTCCCCCTGTTTGCGCTTCAAAATTTCAATTTCGTCGCTAATTTTTGGGTAGCCCATTGTCAGACGCACCATAAAGCGATCGAGCTGGGATTCCGGAAGCATCTGTGTCCCCGCCGAGCCGACCGGGTTTTGTGTCGCGATCACTATATAGGGTTTTGGAGTGGAACGGGTTGTCCCGTCCACGGTGATTCTTCCTTCCTCCATTACTTCCAGAAGCGCGGATTGAGTTTTACTGGAGGTTCGGTTGATTTCATCCGCTAGGAACAGATTGCACAGCGCGGCTCCGGGCTTATATTCCAATTTTCCCGTTTCCTTGTTGTATATTGAAAACCCGGTTACGTCGGTCGGCATAACGTCAGGGGTGAATTGTATTCTTTTATAGTCAAGGGACATTGCCTTTGAAAACGCGAGCGCTAGCGTTGTTTTTCCAACGCCGGGGATGTCTTCCAGCAGGATGTGTCCCTGCGCCAGAATGACCATTAATACTTTGCAGACAATCGCGTCTTTTCCGACAACGGCCTTTTTTACTTCGTTCATGATTTGAGAAGCCTTCCCCTGCATCTTAAAACCTCCTGAGAATTATTTATCATTCTAGTATAATAGAAATAACACCGCATTGCAAACAACAATTCTTTACATGGATTTTCTATCCAGAGAAGTTGGAAAAAAGGATTTTGCCCTTGCAATTGTTTTGAACAGGGTTACAATAGAATTACCGGAAGGGAGGAAACGTTATGGAAGAAAAGATTGAAAAACTGCAGGAATGGATTGACAGAAGCAAACGGATTGTATTTTTTGGTGGAGCTGGTGTTTCCACGGAAAGCGGGATTCCCGATTTCCGCAGCGTGGATGGGCTTTACCGTCAGCATTACAAATATCCGCCGGAAACGATGCTGAGCCACAGCTTTTATGTAACGCATACGGCGGAGTTCTTTGACTTTTACCGCACCAAAATGCTCTGCTTGGATGCTAAACCCAATGCCGCGCACAAAAAGCTTGCGGAGCTGGAGAAGGCGGGAAAACTGACCGCCGTAGTAACACAGAATATTGACGGCCTGCATCAGATGGCGGGCAGCAAAGCGGTTTACGAACTGCATGGCTCCGTACACCGCAATTATTGCCAGCGGTGCCATAAGCTGTACGACGCGGAATTTATGCTGCACAGCAAGGGAATTCCCACCTGTTTCTGCGGGGGAACCATAAAGCCAGACGTGGTTTTATACGAGGAAGGGCTGGATCAGCGCACGCTGTATGGAGCCATAGAAGCGATTGAACGCGCCGATATGCTGATCATCGGCGGGACCTCGCTGGCGGTTTATCCTGCCGCGAGCCTGATCGATTACTACCGGGGGGATAGGCTTGTGCTGATCAACCGTGACGCAACGCCCCAAGACGGCAACGCCGACCTTTTAATTCAGGGAAGCATCGGCGAAATTCTGAGCCGGATCCATTAACGGAAAAGAGATGAGGGGGCATCCCTCATCTCTTTATTTCTTAATAGCATCGTTATAAATCTTGTTCAGTTCCTCATATTGTGGGCTGACAATCATGCTGACGTAATTTCCATTTTGATTTACGCTGCATTTTTTTAACACCGCAAATTCCTCTGGAAGATAATCCTTCATTTCCACTTCCTTCTGCTTGTAACGGGCGTCCAGTTTCTCTTTAATCCGTTTTGCAGCCTCGGCGTCCTTGCCTTCCAAAAAGATAATCTCATCGCCCTTGATACCGGTGGAATCAACGTAGGCGGCAAATTGCTTTACGTCGTCGGGGGATATTCCGTAATTCGGCATTAAATCGTCGGACGTTAAATCCATCATTTCCTGATTTTCTATTTTTGCCTTCATATCCGTCATAACCTTTTTCAAGTCGGCCTGTTTGGTTGAGGCGCCGCAGGCGGCAAGCGATAAGACAATTGCTGCGGCTAGCAGCAGGGATAAGAATTTCTTCATTGTTCTTCACTCCTATTTTACGACGTGGGTTAAAATATAATCGATCCAGACCTGGCACGCTTTGTCGGTAAAGTGGATGCCCAGATCGTCCGGGTCGCTGCAGTATTCCTTCGGCAGATTGCCTTCCTTGTCGCGCATTACGGAAGCAACATCGATAAAATAATATCCCCTCTGCTTGCACAGCTCCTTTAATTTATTGTCGTAAGCCACAAGGTTGGAATTGTTCAGGTTCTTCATCTGCCGTTCCTTCAGAATCGGAGTTGCGGACTGTACGAAGATTTTTGTGTCCGGAGATTTTGCTTTGATTTTCTCTAGCAGCTTTGCCATATTCTCCGCGGATTTGTCAACTCCGTACAGGCCTAAATCGTTGGCTCCCAGCATAATATAGACTTTCTTGGCACCCATTGCGGCAACGCTGTCCTCTAAAAGAGCTTTTTTGCCGTTGTAGGACGGATGAATCGAATCGCTTTTCAGCGGTTTGAGGGCGTTCCCGCTACCCATGCTGCCCGCCGCAAGGAACTGGGCCTTGCCAAAATACCCCGGGTTGGATTTCCGTTTTATCGTAACATAATTTTTTAGTTTCAAGGTGACGGAATCACCGATAAATACCGCGTCATCAAGGTAGCTTTCTTCGACTTTTTCGCTTTGCGCTTCAGAGCCGGCGGAATTGTGGAAAGAGGAAGTTTGCTGTGAAATTTCCTGCTCTGAACTTACCGTGGAGGAAACGCTTTGCGGAGCGGAAGAGCTGCCCTCTGGCTTTGCGCCCCCGCTTATGTTATTCTGCTTACAGCCGCTGAGAAGAAGTGAGCAGACGGCAAGCAGGGCAAGACTGGATTTTGTGATCGTATTCTTATTCATATCGTACCTTCTATCTGCTTTCTCATCGTACAAATTCGCTTATTTAGTATAGCATAGGTTCAATACAATCACAACAATTCTTACAAAATTGAATTCATTTCCTTTCGGCTCCTTTTCTTTTTTTGCATAAGAAAAGAGCGGTAACACCGCTCTCTCCTTGGTTCGGAAATATTCTTTTATACACTATTTGCTTTCAAAGGTTCCGCATTGCGTATAGGATTGCGAATGTGGGATTTCCGATTCGGCATCAATATTGATATGTTCCGCAGAGCATCTTTCCTCATGATTGTATTTGCAATTTTCCGCTTCGCAGTAGATTTCTAGCGAAGTGTTGGGCAATACGGTTCCAACGGCGTTCTGTGCGCTGTCCGTGGCATCCGAAAAAGAGGCGCAGCTGGTTTGCCGGGGATCGTTTGCGCTTCGGCCGCTGACCTGAATATCCGGACGGCAGCAATACCGGTCTTTATTGTTTATACAGTTCATTACATCGCAGGACAGATATGTCATAATAGCACCTTCTTTGTTCGTTTGCACTATTATGCTTCTCTTTCCTGATTTTATTCAAACGTATGGATCATATGCTTTTGAATTGGGCAGCAGATGGCGTAAGCCGCTGCGCCGCCAACGACCGCTTCCGGAATGCCGCTTGTTAAAACCGTAAGCCCGATAATCCCAAGCAGAAGGTGATAGCTTACGTTCAGGGCATCCGCATAGCTTTGGCCAAAGAAGACGTAGATACCGCCCAGTACCAGAAACGTATTCGTCAGGCTGCCGAACACGCCGCTTAATCCGTAGGCAACGATATTCTTCCATTTCAGCTTCGTAAATAGGCGGAAACACGCTCCCGTTACAACACCGACCAGAATACGGGGAATAAAACAGATTGCAAGGCTCCAATAGTTCCGGACGGCTGGCCCGACGCTGTAAAACGGGGTAAACACAAAAGCCAAAGGGCTTGGCGGGGTAAAAGTCCAGACGCAAAAACTGAACAAGCCGGCGAAAAAGCCCATCAACGTTCCTGCACCGGTTCCCAGCAGAATTGCCGTAATAATGACTGGCACCATCCCAAGGGTGGCCACAATCGGTCCGAATGCCGGAAGCGAGCCAAGGGGGGTAAAGCACACAATTGCTTCAATGGCAAGCAGAATTGCGAATTGGGCTAAAAACAAAGTCTTTTTGTTGATTAAAACTTTCATAGCGCCCTCCTGTTAATAATTTAACAATGAAGTTATTTTCTATAATATAAAACAGGAATCAAAATTTATATTTACAATTTGGAATTAAAAGAGGGCTTTTTCTTCTTAAAATTCAATTCTTGTGGTCAGATACAATACTTTTCCTCTTCCATTTCCCGAATCGATAATAGGGATAGGAAATAAGGATCCCTGCGGCCCATCCGATTGCGTAGGAAAAATAGATTTGTTCTTTACCAAAATGGTAGGCAATCAGGTAGGCGGCCGGCACTCTGACGAACCAAAGGGAGACAAAGGTAGAAATCATAGGAATCACCATTTCCCCCGCGCCGCGCAGTACGGCGTTCAGAACGAATAAAATCGCCAACACAAAGAAAAATGGCAGCACGCAGTGCAGATACGCAACACCCGCGCTGATAACCTCTGGTTTAGGGTTAAACATCCGCATAATCGAAGCGCTGAGTGGATAAACGATGGCGCTGATCGCAATGCTGGAACCAACCGCCAGAACGAGACCTGCCTTGGTACCAGACTTTATACGCTCAATCTTAGAAGCGCCGATGTTTTGCCCAACATAGGTTGTAACAGCGGTTGAAAAACTCAGAATAGGCATGAAAGCAAAGGTGTCGACTTTATTTGCGCCGTTAAAGCCCGCCATAAAGGAAGAGCCGTAGGAATTGACCAATGTCTGCATGACCATAATCCCAATGGAAAATAGTGCCTGCTGTATTCCCGAGGGGATGCCGAGCTTAATCGCCTTTTGAAACAGTTCCTTGTGGAATTTGTGTTTCAGCGGGTTGATATGGATGAATGAGAAATGCCGGTTGATAAAGGTAATCCCGAAAACCCAGGAACAGAACTGGGCGATAATCGTGGCCAACGCTACGCCGAATACGCCCCAGCCGAAAACGACGGTGAATGAAAGGTCGAGCACAATATTAATGATGGTTGCGACCAACAAAAACAGCAGGGAAGTCCGGCTGTCGCCGAGTCCCTGTAAAATGCCGGCGTTAATGTTGTATCCCAGGTTACCGATTATGCCGGCAAAGATCACAACCAAATATACTTTGGCCATTGCGAGGGTTCCGTCGTCGGGGACGTTCATTAATCTCAGAAGTGGCTCACTGAATAAAATACCCATGATGGTCAGTGGAACCGTTCCGACCATCATGGCTATATAAATTGTATTGACTGTATTTTGAATGTTTTTAAAGTCCTTCGCTCCGTAATACTGGGAAATCATAATGGTAGAGCCGATTCCAAGCCCAATAAACAGGGAACTCAGCATAAAGATGATCGGGAAGCCGGTGCCGACAGCCGCTAGGGCTTTTTCCCCGACGAAATTGCCGACGACAATGCTGTCGACCATATTGTAAAGCTGCTCGAATATGTTTCCCAACAAAAGCGGGATAGAAAATGCAAATAAAAGCTTATATGGATTTCCGAATGTCATATCCGTAGCGCCGGATAGTTTTTTCACAGAATGATACTCCTTTCGATTTACATACCTTCTTTCATAGCAGCAGCCATGCGAATTAATTCGACTGCCCCGCTGATCCCTGTTGCCGAGGAATCAAGGGTAAGGTGGTAGTTTTCAAGATTTCCCCATTTTTTGTTGGTATAGAAATTATAGTAGTTCGCACGCTGTTTATCCATCTTTGAAAGAATATCGGCTGCTTTTCCCGGATCGGTATGATATTCCTGCACAATTCTTTCCATACGGCTCAGCTTATCCGCATGGATAAACACATTGAATACGTGTTCCATATCTTTCAGCACATAATCGGCACATCGGCCGACGATAACGCAGGGACCGGCTTTTGCTGCCTTTTTCATAATATCCGCTTGAATAAAAAACAGCATGTCGTTTAGTGGCATGCCGCCAATGGGTGAAACAGTACTTGCGAAAGGGAAACTGCCCATCAGGAGGGAATACAATAGACTCCCAGTCGCTTTTTCGTCCGCCTTTTCGAATACGGTTTCACTAATCCCGCATTCTTTTGCGGCCAGAGCGATCAATTCTTTGTCATAAAAAGGAATGTTCAGTTCATTTGCCAGCTTTTGGCCAATTTCACGGCCGCCGCTGCCGTATTGCCGTGCGATTGTGTAAATTGTTCTGGATTCCATTGTAATCCCCCGCTTTCATTTATTTTGTACTGCTTGTGCCGGTGCTGGCCGAAGCCGCGCTGCTTGTTGCTGCGCGGCTGGTACCTGTGTTGGAAACAGCACCGTTTGATGCGCCGGATGCTGCGGAAGAGCTGCTTGGAGCAACCGCATTGCCTGCTGTGGAACTGGTTCCATTTTTGTTGGAAGGATATTTGACGATGGTGATTTCAACACGACGGTTTTTGGCCCGGCCTTCCGGCGTATGATTGGAAGCAATTGGGGAGAAGTGGGCAAATCCCTGAATAGACAGCTTATCTTGCTGAAGCCCGTAGCTGACAAAATAATTCATTACGGTAATGGCGCGTTCTGTCGATAACCTCCAGGACACTTGGTCGCTGGCTACGGTATGCTCGCCTACGTCGGCGGTATGGCCGCTGATCGTGATATAATCCACACGGTCATAAACTTTGGCGATCGCTTTTTCAATCTCCAGCAGGATCGGTTCGCTTGAAGGCAGCATTGTGGGGCTGTCCGGCTTAAACATCAGCGTATCCTTCAAATGAATTTTGACGTATGTATCGGAATTGACAAGCCCTACGGAATTGTCAAGGTTATTTTTATCCACATAATCCTGAAGAATATGGTAAACCTCATCAAGCGCGTCCTCGTTGACTGCGGTGCCTTTACCGGAACCTTGCTTGCCGGTCCCGGTTCCATTTCCGGTGCCGGTGCCCGTCCCCGTGCCTGTTCCCTTTGCGTTGCTTAAACTGCTTGCAGTACCCATGGTGACGCCGAAATTTTCCGCCATCTGCGCTACTTTTTTTGCGTCGATGGTACTCATGGAATAGAGAATAATAAACAAAGCAAGTAGGAGAGTGATCATATCAGAATAAGTAAGGAGCCATCTTTCACTATTTTCTTCAGCTTCGGGCTCTTCTTTTCGTTTTTTAGCCATGAATTCCCCTCCAGATTATTTTTGAATTCCTTCTTTATACAGCTTGTCGCCTTTCGGAAATGCCTGATAGTATGCGGAAAGTTTGTTTTCAATGCCGCGCGATGCTTCGCCGCGGGCGATCATGCAGATTCCCTCCATCATCATTTCCCGGATAATCATCTGGCGCTTCAATGTGTTTTTCAAACGGTTGGCAAACGGCATATAAATCAGGTTCGCGAAAACAACGCCGTATAATGTAGCAATAAACGCAACACCAATTGAGGCAACCAGCTGTTCCGCGTCCGTCATGTGGGACAGAACCTGTACCAGTCCCATAACCGTACCGATAACGCCAAGGGTAGGCGAATAACCGGCTGCGCTGACCCAAACGGAGACCTCGATTTGCTTTTTCGCGTTAAACGTACTGATATTGGATTCTAGTGCTTCGTGGATTTCGTCGGCGTTTTTCATATCCAGCGCAAGAACCATACCTTCTTTTAATACAGTATATTCATCCTTATCCAGATCGGGGTCGTTAATTAATTCCTGCAATTTCAAAATACCGCCCTGGCGGCAAGTATCCGCCATACTCGTAATTTTTTGGATAACCTCGGTTGGATTGCCGGAAGATTTATTTGAAAAGGTTCCAAGAACCGCTTTAAAAGAAGCAGCAAGATCCGAAAGATTGTAGGATAGGATTGTTGCACCCGCTGTTCCGCCGAAAACAATTAAAGCCGGGCTGAGCAAAAACAGGGAAGCCAAAACGCCATGTTCCAATGTATAACCAACAATCAAGCATCCGAAAGCTACGACAAGTCCTAAAATTACTGAAATATCCACAAACATACCTCCGATATTGCATTGAACGTTTTCGTTCGGAATGATTAAATTGGATTTACGTAGTTACATAAATCGACACATTACAAACACCTAATTTTTATATCGACAGGATTGTTTGAATCTGTAGGAATTAATAAAAATTTCTTAAAATATAATATCAATGAAATTAATAAGGGAATGTTACAATATTCTTCATAAAAAACGAGTTTGTCTTGACAATTTTTTTCAAGCAGCATATAATAATTTAAAAATAATACATAGAAACCGATGATTAAGAGTAGTAAACCGGTATTTTGTTCGCAAAGAGAGCCGTAGATGGTGGGATTGCGGCGGAGCATGACCGGTGGAATGGACTTATGAGGGCAAAACGAAAAGCGGTTGAGCCGCCGAGTAGCTTTTGACGGGAACTTCACCCGTTATCAAGGAAGCATACATGATTGTGTATGGAAAAAGCGGGCGTGTTTAACGCCAATTTGGGTGGTACCGCAGGAGTGAATGCTCTTGTCCCTGTTTAGCAGGGGCAAGGGCTTTTTTATTTCCAATTTCAGGTCAAGGAGTGGCGATTATGCGTTTATTTAACAAGCGATGGCGGGGCTGTCATTTTTAAAATCCATTTTCATCAAAATAACTTTACATGCGGGGAGAAATTGATATGAAAAATGCAATGAAAAGAATATTGGCGGTATTTACGGCAGTTTCTGTAATGGCGGCGCTGGCTGCCTGTTCATCCGGTTCGGCAGGTTCTGCCGATGGGAAAACGGATGGCCCGAAAAAATATAAAATCGGCGTGATCCAGTATGCGACGCACCCTTCGCTGGATAACTGCTATACAGGCTTTCAGCAGGGGCTTGAAGAAGCCGGGCTGAAAGACCATACGATTGATTTTCAAAACGCGCAGGGGGACAATGCGAATGGTGACCTGATTGCAAAGAATATGGTTTCTAAGAAGTACGACTTAATCGTGGGCATTGCAACGCCGGCGGCCATGTCCGCATACAGCGCGGCAAGAAGCGCGAATATCCCGGTTGTGTTCACCGCGGTTTCCGATCCGGTTGCGGCTGGTATTGTGAAATCCAACGAAAAGCCCGGAGGAAACTGTACGGGCACATCCGATGTTCTGCCTCTTGAACAGCAGATTAAAATGATCCGTGCGTTTTTGCCCGTCGCAAAGAAAATCGGGATTCTGTACACGACAAGCGAGCCGAATTCCGTTTCCCAGTTAGCGAAGTTTAAAGCGCTTGCACCGAAATACAATTTTGAGGTTGTGGATATCGGTGTGACAAATGCTTCCGAAGTTGCTGCCGCTGCGGCTTCCATTGTTTCAAAGGGGGTTGACTGCATCAATAACTTCACCGACAACAATGTGGTGGATAACCTGTCCACCGTTCTGCAGGTTGCGGACGGCGCGAAAATTCCCGTTTTCGGTTCCGAAGAGGAGCAGGTGAAAAACGGGTGCCTTGCATCGCAGAGCATCGATTATGTTGCGCTTGGAAAGGTAACCGGAAAGATGGCGGCGGATATTCTGACGGGAAGGGCAAAAGCTTCCGATACCCCGGTATATATGGTGAAGGACTGCACCCCGGTATACAACAAAGCGGTTATGGAGAAGCTTCAATTGAAGTTGCCGGAAGAATACGCAACGGCCGCCGCGGTAACGAAATAATAGAAAGCTGGGGAACACAAGATGGATATCCTACTCGGCCTGCTTGTAAATGTGCTGCAGGAAGGCTTTATTTACGGCATTATGGCCATTGGCGTTTATATTACCTATAAGGTGCTGGATTTCCCCGATCTGTCGGTTGACAGTACCTTCCCGCTCGGTTCCTGCATTGCCGCCGTGCTGATTACCGCCGGCGTTGACCCGTGGCTTTCCTGTCTAGCAGCCTTCGGCTGCGGCGCAATCGCGGGCTGTGTCACCGGATTGCTGCATGTAAAGCTGAAAATAACGGATCTGCTTTCGGGTATTCTGGTGATGACCGGACTGCTGAGCGTCAATCTGGTGATTTTGGACGGAAAAGCGGTCATGCCTTTTTATAACAAGGACACCATTTTTAATTCCGGATTTTTCGGTACCGTTGCCGGAAACCTTTCCGCCGATTTCCGGGTATTGGTAATCGTAGCAGGAACCTGCATCCTTGTCAAGCTTCTGCTGGATGTATATTTGAAAACGAAATCCGGCCTTTTACTCCGCGCGGCGGGCGATAATGCGCAGTATGTTATTTCGCTCGGGAAAAATCCCGGTACAATGAAAATTATCGGGTTGGCCATCGGCAATGGCTGCACAGCGCTTGCCGGCTGCATTTTGAGCCAGCAGACAGAGACCGCGAATGTGGCGAGCGGGAAGGGTATGGTCGTTATGGCGCTTGCTTCCGTTATCATTGGCACCAGTCTTCTCCGTAAAGCTAAATTCATCAAAGCGACGACCGCTGTCATAATCGGTTCCATCCTGTATAAAGCCTGCCTGACGATTGCCATGCAGCTTGGAATGCCGACAAACTACCTCAACTTTTTAATGGCGGTCATACTTACGGTTGTGCTGGTTTTCAATAAGGTTTTTGCGGGAAGGGGGAAGAATTCGAATGTCAACCCAACACAAATCTGATACGATGGCGGACTATGTGGCGATGCGCCGAATCTGTAAAACCTTTAACCGCGATTCCCTGAATGAAATCCGGCTGTTCCAAAATTTTAATCTGGAAATCCCCAAGGGGCAGTTTGTGGCTGTTATCGGGAGCAACGGTTCCGGGAAAACAACCATTTTGAATATCCTCTGCGGCAGCGTTCCCATCGACAGCGGCTCCGTATCCGTTAATGGGAAAGAAATCAGCAGATTGCCGGAACATCAGCATTCCGAATTTATCGGGCGCGTGTTTCAGGATCCTTCCAAGGGAACCTGCCCACAGTTAACGATCCTGGAAAATATGGCCCTTGCGGACAATAAAGGGACGCGTTTCGGTTTGCATTTCGGCATTAACAGGAAGCGTATCCCTTACTACCGTTCACAGCTGGAGCTTTTAAAGCTCGGCTTGGAGGATAAACTGAATCTGCCGGTTTCCAGTCTTTCCGGCGGGCAGCGGCAGGCGCTCGCTCTGTTGATTTCCACGATGACGCCGATTGACCTTTTGATTCTGGATGAACACACAGCGGCGCTGGACCCCCGTTCCAGCGAAAATGTTATGGAGCTGACGCAGCGTATTGTCGGCGAGAAAAAATTGACGGTGCTTATGGTTACACATAATCTGAAATACGCCATACGCTATGGCGACAGGCTCATTATGATGCATCGGGGCGGGATTGTTCTTGACGCAGCCGGGGAAGAGAAGGTCGCTTTACAAACGAAGGATTTAACGGAGAAATTTAATGAAATCAGTCTGGAAGACGGAAATTAATAAAGAAGGTTTGCTTTCAGGTTTTTAAATCCGAAAAAATAACGGCATAGCGGATCATCGTTTATTTGTATGAACCGGCTATGCCGTTTTTGGTTCTTGCCGGATGTGGAAGTCAATGGTATTCACGCAAAAATACGGTGTGCGGTGAAAGGTGTTTTATCTTTGTTTACAAATTTTCATCTCAATATGTTATAATATTTGTAATTCCTGTTGGAGGCAGATACAGCCGTTGGCAGCCACCCCTTTGCATAGCTTAAAAAGCAAGCAAAATGTAGTACAAATATTGTCACAGGACTAAAAAAGCAAAGATATCTCATGTTTCCTAGGAACATTGAAAGGATCTGCAACGTTATGCTTGCAGGGCGGATGACTTTTGAAGTTTGTCCAGCGTAAATTTCAGCGAATGGCAGCGTAGTGTTTAAGAGGTGATGATTTGAACGAGTTAACTGGAAAATTTCGAGAAGTGCTGACGTCCGTATTACCGATTACATGTATTGTTTTGTTACTCCATTTTACTGTAAGCCCATTAGAAGCGAATATGCTATACGCTTTTCTCATTGGTTCCGCTCTGGTAATTATCGGTTTGACGATATTCCTGTTCGGAATTGATCAGGGGCTGGAACCCATTGGGCATGGCATTGGCAATGCCATTACGCAATCCAACAGCTACGCCGTATTGGTTACTGTCAGCTTGATTTTAGGTTTTTTTATTTCCTGTGCAGAGCCGGATATACATATTCTTGCGAAACAGGTGGACAGCGTAACTTCCGGTCAGTTTAAGAAAGACCTGATGGTATTTGCTGTTTCTGTTGGAATTGGGACGATGATGACTCTTGGAATGCTGCGCATCCTTAGGAATATCCGGCTGAAATTTGTGTTTACTTGCGCATATGCCCTAATTTTTCTCCTGTCATTGTTCTCATCGCCGGATTTTCTGGCCATCGCATTTGATGCTTCCGGGGCTACGACGGGCGCGATTACCGTTCCCTTTATGTTGGCATTGGCTGCCGGCGTTTCCACTATGAAAAAAGACAGTAAACTGAGTGAAGCCGACAGTTTCGGTTTGGTGGGTATTTCTTCGGCAGGCGCAATCTTCGGCGTTTTAATTGCCGGCCTTTTTCTTGAAGGCGAGAAACTGAACGGCTCTTTGCCGGAAGCGGAAATAACGCACGGTAATCTTTTGGAGGCGTATGGTTCCAAACTGTTTCACATTGCATGGGAGTCCTTCTTGACACTGCTGCCGATTATTATTGCATATATCATATTTCAGGTGTTTTTCTTTAAAGACAGAAAACGTGAGGTAATCGATATTTTCCGGGGCTTAGTCTTGACTTTTTTAGGACTTGTGGTATTTTTATTGGGTGTGAATGGCGGGTTTATGGAAGTAGGCACGCAGTTGGGAATACGGCTTGCTTCGATGGACTCAAACATTCCGGTTCTCCTTATAGCTTTGCTGCTCGGGCTTACTACTGTCTTGGCCGAACCGGCTGTCCATGTCTTAACCTATCAGGTGGAGGACGTCACCGGCGGGTCAGTCAAACGCAATTTGGTTCTCATATTCTTGTCTGTGGCAGTAGGCTTGTCAATCTTTATGTCTGCTTTGAGGATTCTCATACCCAGTATCCAGTTATGGATGTATTTGCTTCCTGGATTTGGCCTCGCCGTAATATTGGCTTACTTTATACCTGACTTATTTGTGGGTATGGCATATGATACAGGCGGCGTTGCTTCCGGACCGATGACGGCCACTTTCTCCCTTGCCTTTGTCCAGGGGGTTGCTGCACAAGTTCCGACGGCCGATGTGGTGGTAGATGGCTTTGGTATGATAGCAATTGTTGCAATGATGCCGATTCTAGCAATCGAACTGCTTGGCGCACTTTATCAGGCAAAATCGCGCAAGGCATCTGATTCTGCTTTAAATGAATGATCGACAGGAGGTAATCATGGATAAGCAAATGGAGGAACAGGCTGTCCAACAACCGTTTCTGCTGATGACACTCATCCTAAGTGAACATCAATGCCAGAAATTTGTCCGTATTGCCAAAATGAAAGAGATGCACGACGGGATAATACTGCTTGGCAAAGGCACGGTAAAAAGTCCTACTTTAAATTTGTTTGGCATAAAGAGCCAGAAAAAGGAAATTGTTAATATCCTCATTGTGAAAGAAAAAGCAATAGAGACACTAGATTTTTTTACCAAAGAGCTCCAGCTTGATGAACCCGGTCATGGAATTATCTATACGATGCCTGTAACAGTCGCGAGCCAGATAATTAACAATAAGCAGGGCACTTGGAATATAGTGCAAGGTATGGAGGAAGAGAGTATGTTCAAAAAACTGACGGTAGTTGTCAATCGCGGCATGGCGAACGATGTAATGGATATTGCACGCAAATTAGGTGTCAAGGGCGGTACAATCCTGCATGGTCGGGGAACCGGTTCGAACTTCGCTACCAAATTGCTCGGCATGGAAATAGAACCGGAGAAGGAATTGGTTATAATTCTTATGCCAAGCGAGTTAATCGATAAAGTAGTGGATCATTTGTTTCAAGAGCTTCACATGAACCTTCCCGGAAATGGGATTTTGTTTGTGGAACCGGTTTTGGATGTCCGGGGACTTTTTGATATGCATTGCAACAATAAGGATGGCTAAGGATTCAATTATCTTATTCATAAGTGTAAAAAAATGGAAAGACTGCACCGAAGGTTTTGTCCCTCGGTGCAGTCTTTCCTTTTGTGCCCCTTGCGCCTCCGCTTGAAGCGGGATGGTTAAAACCGTCTTGCTTTCGTAAATCCCCAAGCCCTGCTCATCTGGCGCGTTTTTTTATAATGCGGAGCAGTCTTCGGACAGGCGGTTGTTTTCAATATTTTTGATTACATCCGCCATGGTGGTTCCTGTCAGCACTTCGTTTACATTTTTGTCGATGACGTCCCAGACGTTTTTGTTCAAGAAGCTTCGTATTTTCGTTGTTGGCCCGAATTTGTCGTACACGGACATGTCCCCCTCCAAAACCGTCATGATTTCGTAGAGGGTGATTTCATCCGCCGGTTTTGCAAGCATGTAACCGCCCTGCGCGCCGGCAATGCCGATCACCAGGCCCGCGCGCTTTAAATAGGAAAAGATGCTTTCCAGGTAATTCAGCGATAAATCTTGGCGCTCGGATATGCCGGCAAGCGACGCGCAGCCCCCGTTGCTGTTGACTGCCAAATCGATCATGGCGCGTAGGCCGTATCTTCCTTTAGTGGATATCTTCATTTTCCGCACCGTCGCTTTCCTTCATAAACTGGTCTTTCAGCATTTCCAGCGTCTGTTTGTCCGCTGTTTTTGCAATTGCATCTGAAATCCGGATCCAAACGTACCGGCTTATGCAGTTTGAGCGGGCCTTGCTTTTACAGGAGGACAAATTGGCCACGCAGGAAACCGGTACAAGATCCCCGTCGATTGCGCGGATGATCCTGCCGACCGTAATTTCGTTTTCCGGATACCCCAAAGTGAAGCCGCCCTTTGCACCGCGTACCGTTGATACCAGGCCGGCTTTTTTTAAGGTGAAAAATATTTGTTCCATATATGCCGGGGATACGGCTGTACCGGCGGCTATTTCTTTCACAGTAAGCAGACGGTCCTTTCCGTAAACCGCCATATACAGCATCCCTTCAAGCGCGTAACGACTTTTCGTAGATAACTTCATAGGTTTTCTCTCCTTACAATTCCTTATCTTAGCAGCCTTCCGGAATCCTTGCAATATAAAGTTAAGTTTTCCTATTGACTTTATTATATATAAAGCGTATACTAATTGCAAGATAAATATATTACTAAATTGGTAGGATTTATAATGAATTGGAAGGCGAGCTCGTGAAAAGGCTACATTTCTTAAGAGCCAACCGGAATATTTATTGTTGCGGCTTGTAAAGCTCCATGATGAAATACTATAATAAGAAATAGATTGATTGAAGGAGAGACCATTATGGCTATTGCGAAGAATTTGACGGAACTGATTGGCAATACCCCTCTTTTAGAGCTGACAAATTATGAAAAGGCGGAAAACCTGGAAGCAAACGTTGTGGGAAAGCTGGAATATTTTAATCCCCTTTCCTCCGTTAAGGATCGGGTCGGCTACGCGCTGATTAAAGACGCGGAAGAAAAAGGGGTTATCAATAAGGATACGACCATCATCGAGCCGACCAGCGGCAATACCGGCGTGGGACTTGCGTTTGTCGCGGCGGCGAGAGGGTACCGCATTATTCTGACCATGCCTGAAACGATGAGCCTTGAGCGCCGCAGGCTGGTTTCTGCGCTGGGTGCGGAGCTTGTGCTGACAGAAGGGGCGAAGGGAATGAGGGGCGCGATTGAAAAGGCAAACGAGCTTGCCAAGGAAATCCCGAATTCCTATATTCCCGGCCAGTTTGTGAACCCCGCCAATCCGGCGGTGCACCGCGCAACGACCGGGCAGGAAATCTGGCGCGATACCGACGGGAAGGTCGACATTTTTGTCGCGGGAATCGGTACGGGAGGTACGGTTACCGGCGTTGGTGAGGCGCTCAAAGCGCACAATCCGAATGTGAAGGTCGTCGGCGTTGAGCCGGCCAGCTCTCCGGTTATTACCGAGGGAAAATCCGGCCCGCATAGCATTCAGGGAATTGGCGCGGGTTTTGTCCCGGATATTCTGAACACCGATGTCCTGGACGAAGTGATTCCCGTAGCGAATGAGGACGCGTTTTCCACTACGAAAAAACTTGCGGCACGCGAGGGCCTTTTGGTGGGCATTTCCGCGGGCGCGGCTGTATTTGCCGCAGCCCAGCTTGCACAACGTCCGGAAAACAAGGGAAAGCTGATTGTGGCGCTCCTGCCGGATACCGGCGAGCGTTATCTTTCTACCGGCGTGTTCGACTAACAGTATCCTATCCAGCTCGGAGCCCTGGCAGAGAAATCTGCCGGGGCTTTTCCGCATGTTTTAGCAGGTATTCGTCCCTGTACGGTTTCCAGTACAGTATATTATTGCGCAGAAACCCTCCCATACTTCTGTGTGGCGTGATACTTAGTCCGGAATAGTGTAGACTTGTGCGCTTTTCGAATTGAAAAGAATTGATTTATGGGCGCGTAGTTGCGTTTCAGGGCACTTCATAAAAATTATACATTTATATAACATTTAAGCACTATTCCGGAAAGCAGAATGTATGTTAAAATACAATTGCAAAATTATCACAGTACTTTCACTTTGCCGGTTTAAAATAACATTACCATGCAGGGGGAATTGGTCATGTATCATATTCTTATTGTAGACGATGAGGGAAAAATAAGGGAGCTTATTAAAAAATATGCGGTTTTTGAAGGACATTCCGTAGCGGAAGCGAGCAACGGGGAAGAAGCGGTTGCCCTTTGCCGGGAGCGTCCGGAGGTGTATGATATTGTGCTGATGGATATCATGATGCCGGTTTTGGACGGATTTTCCGCGGTAAAAGAAATCCGCGAATTTTCTTCTGTTCCGGTGCTTATGCTGAGTGCGCGCGGTGAGGAATACGATAAGATACGGGGCTTTGAGCTTGGAATAGACGATTATGTCGTAAAGCCCTTTTCCCCGAAGGAGCTGATGCTTCGGATTAACGCGATTATCAAGCGCACCAACCAGGAGAAAAACGGAACGCAGAAGGATATCCGGCGCTTTGGAGGCCTTACCATTGATTTTACAGGGCGCATCGTGACGGTTGATGGGGAAAAGGTGGATCTTTCCCCAAAGGAATACGATTTGCTCTTTTATCTTGTGGACAATAATGGGATTGCCCTGACAAGGGAAAAGCTGATTACAAATGTGTGGGGCTACGATTTTTACGGCGACGACCGCACGTTGGACACTCACATTAAGCTTCTGCGGAAAAGCCTGAAGGATTACAGCCGTTATATTGTGACGCTTAGAGGGGTGGGATACCGATTTGAAGCTGAGGGAACAGTTTAGGCGGATTAGCATTAAATGGCGGATTTTCGCCTGTTTTGCGGGTTTTACACTCATTATGCTGATTCTGCTCTGGGTGTTTCAGGTGGTCTTTCTCGACCGGTTTTATCAGTTTATTAAGATTAACGAGGTGAAATCGACCGCGCAGACCATTGTGAAACATGTTGATTCTGAGGATTTTGAATCAACGCTGCAGTCTATTTCACAGGGAAATCAGGTCGCCATCCTGATCTGCGACGAATACGGGAATATATCTTATTACCAAGATATTATGCCCGCCAGCCTGATCAGCCGCCTGAATCCGCTCAGCCTTTCTCAAATCTTTTCTGCAACAACGGAGGAAGGAGGAATTTTTTTTCGGCAATTTTCAAGGGAAGACATGGCGCCGGACGGTATACACCAGATTGGCCCAAGAGGGGGAATCCAGAATATTATTTACTCCCGGATTGTGGAGAAAGCGAATGGAAGCAGGGTTATGATTCTTCTCAGTACGTCAATTTCCCCGGTCAGCGCCACCGTCAATACACTACGTATCCAATTGTTTTGTATTACGGTTTTCATGCTGGTTTTATCGCTTCTGCTTGCGCTGTTCCTTTCAAAATGGATTTCAAAGCCGATTATCAATATCAATGCGTCCGCCAAGATGCTTGGAAGTGGAAAGTATGATACGGTTTTCGATGAAACCGGATATAAAGAAATTTCCGAGCTCGGGCACACTTTGAATTACGCCGCGAGGGAGCTTTCCCGGACGGAGGAGCTTCGCCGCGATTTGATTGCGAATATTTCCCATGACCTTCGAACGCCGCTGACTATGATTAAGGGCTACGGGGAGGTTATGCGCGATCTGCCGGGCGAAAATACGCCGGAAAATGTACAGATTATTATTGATGAGGCAACCCGCCTTGCTTCTCTGGTCAGCGACGTGTTGGATATTTCGAAGCTGCAGTCCGGCACGGAGCCGCTCAGCCGCGCGGATTTCAACCTGACCGAAAGCATCCGCGTGATTCTTCAGCGGTATTCCAAGCTGACGGATTACCATATTTCCTTCCATGCGGACCGGGACATCTACGTGAACGCGGACGAACTGAAAATTTCACAGGTTGTGTACAATCTGGTAAATAACGCGATTACCTACACCGGGGCGGATAAGATCGTGGAAATTACTCAAACGGTTTCAAACGGCAAAGTACGGATTTCTGTTCGGGATACCGGCGATGGGATACCTCCGGACAAGATTAATGATATATGGGAGCGTTATTACAAGGTCGATAAAGAACATAAGCGCGCGCAGATCGGTACCGGCCTTGGCCTTTCGATTGTAAAGACGATTTTGGACATGCACGGGGGTGCTTATGGCGTACAGAGCGAAGAAGGAAAAGGAAGTCTATTCTGGTTTGAATTGGACGCCATGGAATTGTCCGATTGACGGAAATTTTTCCTATTTTGGCAATCGTATGGTATACTATTGGAAAACGGAGGGGATAACATGAATATAACCGTAATCGGCTGCGGAAGATGGGGCAGCTTTATCGCATGGTATCTTGACAGGTTGAATCATACAATCACGCTTTACGGACATGAAAATTCCAGTAAGCTGCAGGCATTTTTAGAGCAGGGCACAAATGGCATGGTAACCTTGGGCGAAGGAATCCTGCTTACTAGTGATTTGGAAAAAGCAGTTGCATTTGCGGAGATCCTAGTGATATCGATCGGGGCGCAGGGCTTTCGCGGCCTTATGCGGGAACTGGCCGCGATGGACTTAGGTGGAAAAACGATCGTGCTGTGCATGAAGGGGCTGGAAGCGGATACGGGAAAGCGCTTGACGCAGATTGCACAGGAATATGCCCCTAAGGTTCCGTCCGCCATATGGGTAGGGCCGGGGCATGTTCAGAATTTTGTCCGTGGAATCCCGAATTGCATGGTGATCGACAGCGTTAGTATGGAGATTAAGGAATACCTTGTGAAGGCGTTTTCCAGCGACCTGATTCGCTTTTATTACGGTACGGATTTGATCGGCAACGAGGTGGGCGCGGCGGCGAAAAATGTCATTGGAATTGCCGGGGGTATGCTAGACGGCCTGAACCGCACGGCATTGAAGGGCGCTTTGATGTCCCGCGGGACAAGGGAGATTGCCCGTCTGATCCAAGCGATGGGCGGAAACGAAATCACCGCGTACGGTTTAAGTCATCTGGGCGACTATGAAGCGACCGTATTTTCGGAATACAGCCACAACCGGAAATTCGGCGAGCTGTTCGTAAAAGGAAAGGACTACGGCGAATTGGCGGAGGGCGTCGCGACCACAACCGCCCTTTTAAAGCTGGGGCAGGAATACAACGTGGAGCTCCCGATCTGCCGCGCGGTTTATTCCGTCATCCATGAGGGAAGGGAACCGAAAACCGTTCTTTCCGATCTCTTTCTTCGCAGCCTGAAAATGGAGTTTTGATACAGGACCAAACAATAAGTTTGACAAAACAAACATATAAATTTACAATAGGAAGAGTTTGATTAAGAAGTGCTGCGGAAACCGCAGTAATGGAAAAGGACTGATTCGATGAGTGAAGAAAATTGCACGCATAACTGTGATTCCTGCGGCGAAAATTGCCCTTCCCGCAAGGTTAACCCCGCTGATTTTATTGAGAAACCGAATCCGATGAGTAAAATTCACAAAGTAATCGGCGTAGTAAGCGGGAAAGGCGGCGTGGGGAAAAGTATGGTAACCTCCATGCTTGCGGTTTTGCTGAACCGCCGCGGAAACCATACGGCCATTCTTGACGCGGATGTTACCGGACCCTCCATCCCGAAGGCTTTCGGGCTAAAGCAAAAGGCGATGGGCAGCGAATTCGGCCTGCTACCGGTAAAGACCAATACGGGAATCGACGTTATGTCTGTAAACCTGCTTCTGGAGGATGAAACGGCACCGGTTGTCTGGCGCGGCCCGGTGATTGCCAATACAGTCAAGCAGTTCTGGACGGACGTGATCTGGACGGATGTGGATTATCTGTTTGTTGATATGCCCCCGGGAACCGGGGACGTTCCGCTTACCGTGTTCCAGTCCATCCCGCTGGACGGCATTGTCATTGTCACTTCTCCGCAGGAGCTGGTTTCCATGATTGTTGCCAAAGCGGTGAATATGGCGAAAATGATGAACGTGCCGATTATTGGCATCGTTGAAAACATGAGCTATGTAAAGTGCCCGGACTGCGGAAAAGCCATCCCGGTTTTCGGTGAGAGCCATGTTGATGAGATCGCGGCAAAATTCGGGCTGAAAGTGCTTTGCAAATGCCCGATTGACCCGGAACTGGCAAAAAACTGCGATGTGGGACTTGCCGAGCTTGCCAACGCTCCCTGGCTGGAAGCGGCTGCGGACGTAGTGGAAAAACACAATAAGTAATGCTGAAAATAAGGGCTGCCCCGATCATGGCGATCGGGGCAGCCCTTTTGTTGCCCGGATTTTTACCGCTTCCGGGAGCCGGAAATCTCGTTCATAAACCGCTAGGAATTGGAAAAGATGGGGATAGTGATTTTTGGAAAGGAACAACGATATGGCAAAGCTCGCAAAGTATTTGAAGCCTATATTGCCGCCATGCTGCTGTCCATCCTTTTTCTTTCCGTAGAGGCGGTCATCGACCTGAACCTGCCGAACATGTCGAAAATTGTAAACGTCGGTATACAGCAGGGCGGCATTGAACAGTCCGCGCCCGAGGCAGTCAGCACCAAAGGTTTTTCCTTTATGCAGATTTTTATGACGGATGCACAGAAGAAAGCCATGGAGGACGGTTATCAACTTGTTTCGGCAAAGGGTTCCGCGGCGGAAAAAGAAGAGTATATTCAAAAATACCCTCTTCTGAAAACGGATGATATTTATGTTCGCAGCGATTTTGACCCGCAGACGGATCATTTCGTCCGGACACTTTCGGACGGGTATGATATGATTTTAAACGAAGAAATCAGCAATGTATCACAGGGGCAGAAACAGTTGCTGACGATAGCCCGCGTGATACTGGCAAACCCCCAGATTCTGATTTTGGACAAAGCGACCGGCAGCGTGGACACCCGCACAGAAATCCTGATTCAAAAGGCCATGGATAACCTGATGCGGGGTCGCACCAGCTTTGTCATTGTCACCGCCTTTCCGCAATCCGTAATGCGGATTTGATCCTTGTCATGCAAGACGGCGATATTGTAGAACAGGGAAAACATGAGGAGTTGATGCGGAAAAACGGTTTCTACGCCAGGCTGTACAATAGCCAGTTTGATACGGCGGTGCAGTAAAGGTAAATCCGCAGAAGCACCCAAAGCGGAGGATACGGCTCGGTTATGGCGGAAAATGAAAAAGGAGCGCTTCGAAAACGAAACGCTCCCGTATATTTTGTTATAATAGCCGGAAAAGGAAGGTGAACGCCGCGCCGAGCAGTATGGTTGCGGGGATTGTGATAAACCAGGTGGCGACGATATCCTTCGCCGTTGCCCATCTTACAGCGGAGAAGCGCTTAGAGGAACCCACGCCCATGATGGAGGAAGAAATCACATGGGTTGTGCTTACAGGTGCGCCTAACGAGGTCATCACCTGAATGACAGCCGCCGCCGAGGTTTCGGCTGCAAAGCCTTCTACGGGCTGAAGCTTAATCATATTCATGCCGACGGTTTTAATAATCCGCCAGCCGCCAAGCGACGTCCCAAGGGCCATGGATAGGGCGCAGACCAGTTTTACCGGAAGCGGAATACCGTCGCTTGCTTTAATAAAGCCGCCGCTGACTAACGCCAGCGTAATAATGCCCATTGTTTTCTGCGCGTCATTGCTTCCATGCGAAAAGGCCATCAATGCCGCAGAGCCGATCTGAAGCTTGGAAAACCATTTATTCACAAAACGCTCAGACGAATTCCTCAGAAGAAAATATAATAATTTCATGGCAAAAAATCCGATTACAAAGCCAATGAAAGGGGAAGTGAAGAGCGGGATAATCACTTTGTCCAAAATATTCATCCAGTTCACAACCCGAAGGTCGCCGGTCACCACGACGGCCGAACCGATCAGGCTGCCAATCAGCGCGTGGGAGGAACTGCTCGGTAGTGCGATATACCATGTAATCAGGTTCCAGACAATTGCGCCGCACAGGGCGGAAGCAATGACGTACTGCTCCAAATGCACGTTTACAATACCGGACGCAATGGTGTTTGCGACGTTTACGCTGATCAGCGCGCCAACAAAATTGAGCGAAGCCGACATAAGGGTAGCGGTGCGCGGGGTTAAAACACGCGTAGAAACGGATGTCGCAATCGAATTTGCAGTATCGTGAAACCCGTTAATGAAGTCAAAGACAATTGCGAGAAGAATTACTACAACCAGTATGACACTTACCATTTTTGAACGATCCCTTCAATGTCCAGCACAAAATCGGAAACTCGACAAATTTAGACACCGAATAGTAAGTATACTTTTTTAAAAGGCATATGTCAAGAAAGTGAAGGAATAATGCGATTTATTTCGCAAAATCCTTCAACCTTGCCGAATTTTTCTTACTTGCCGAGACAGCGGCATAAAAATGCATTGCGGGAAAAGCCGCCGGCTGATTCCGCAATGCATCGGGGGAGATATGACTTTATAGAGTGGGTTTTTGCTTTATGTATTTATTTTGTGAACCGTTTGTACAATGCGCAGAGTGATTTTTTTTCAATCCTTGAGACGTATGAGCGCGAAATCCCCAGTCTTTGTGCCACTTCCCTTTGTGTTAAAGGCTTGTGTCCGGTCAGTCCGTAGCGAAGCTCGATAATAAGCCGCTCGCGTGGAGAAAGGACTTCACGTATATAACGTTTTAGCTGTTCGGATTTAATTTTACAGTCCAAGTTTTCAAGAATATTGTCTTCTGTGGCCATAACGTCTATTAAAGTCAGCGTGTTGCCGTCTTTATCTGTATCGATTGGTTCGTTGATAGAAATATCCTGTGCGGTTTTGCGCGAGGAACGAAAAAACATCAGCACTTCGTTTTCAATGCATCTGGCCGCGTAACTGGAAAGCCGGATCCCCTTGCTGCTGTCGAAGGTATTTACAGCCTTAATCAGCCCAATCGTGCCAATCGATATTAAATCGTCCTGGTCATTGAAATTCGCGTAGTATTTTTTAATAATATGGGCGACAAGCCGAAGATTGTGTTCAATCAGCTTGTTTTTGGCTTGCAAGTCCCCGTTTTTCATGCGTTCCAGGCATTCGCGCTCCTCCTGTGCGGTGAGCGGCCGCGGGAAAGAACCGGAACCGGTAACATGAAGAATCAGAAACAACAAGCCGGAAATTGCAAAACCTAGAACGGCACCGAACATACAGCCACTCCTTTATAGTGTTGTTTTGCCATTATATGCCCTTTGCGCCTGTCTGTTGCACGTCCTTAAAGGAACAAAACCCGATAAGGCAGCGGCAAACTACATTTTGTAGTTTGCCGCTGCCCTTCTTGTACAAATCTATTCATCAGAGAATACAGAGGTGAGAGCGTCCCAAAGCTTTATAAACAGATTTTTGATTCGATCCAGTACGCTCATATCATTCTCTGATTTTTCCAGGTCCCCGTTCTCTCCATTGTTGTCGTCCAAACTGATTTCTTGCGTCCGTAGAACAATTTGGACGCTGGAGGGCGCCGGGTTTTTTGGAGAGGTAAAGGAAATCGGTTTCGCTTGTGAATCAAGATTCAGGAGATTATTATCATCCTCGAATTTATCAATTTCCTTGTCGATGGCGTCATGAATTTTATTGTTTGCGTCCCGAATGGTCGGGGTGTTCCCAATTCCGTCCAGGCTTTGCTCCAATACACTAATCAGGCCGTTCAAGGTTTTGCGTGTGCCGTCGTCCAGTTTATTTCCGCTTAACCGCACCATGGATTCCAGCGAAGCCAGGAAAGCGTGGGAGTCCGCTATTCCGTTTGTCAGGCTTTGCAACAGGTTTTGTGCGTCTTTTAGTGCGTTCACCGAATCGTCTTTGTACTGGTTCAAGGTGGTGTTTAATGTATTGATATTATCAACTAAGGATTCTGCTATCGCAAGAAGATTTTTCAAATCTGCGCCCGCATTATTCGCATGCTTTAGCAAATCGTCGGCGTCACTAATGCCTTGGTCGACTAAGCTTAAATACGAATTCACCATGTCGACGGTATCATCGCCTGTTTTTAGTAATGCATCCGATTTTCCCAATACCTCGCTGAGTTTATTGACCAAAGGGGTTGTTTCGTCGGAAACTTTTTGCAGGGATTCAAGCGTGCTTTTCGAAGTGCTTAAAACGCTCATTATGCTGGAGTCTCCGTAGTATTTGGAAACGTCTACGTTCCCGAGGGCGTCTTTTAAGCTCAGCGCATTTTTTTGCAGCGTGGCAGCGTCCTTTTGTATGGCGGGAAGAACGGCTTTTAGTTGATCGGCTTGTAATTTTGCAGCTTTTAAGTCGGAGGTCAGATCATTCGTTACTTTATCGCGCTTGCTGGCTGTACCGCTTACGTCATCCAGGTTATCACGAATGTCCTTCACATCGCTCCGAATGGAGCTGATCGAGCTGGACAGGGAACTGAGAGCGGATTTCGAGGAATTCAGCGTCTGGACAAGGGAATTCACATCGTTGTTTACATCCAGTACGAGCTGCTGTCCTTTTTGAAGATGGGGAACGAGCGCGCTGGTATTATTCGCAATCTTGGTTAAGTCCTCAAGGGATTTGTCTGCGTAGTTATAGACGTTTCCTTTGGAGGAACTGATGATGCCGCGGGCGCTGTCCAGCGAGCTTGCACCGGATTGCAGTTGGTTCAGCCCGGTTGTCATGCCTTCCATTGTCCCAAGAATTTCGTTTGTGCTGATATGTATTGCATCTAGTGAGCTTTTAAACGTGTCCTTATCCTCTTTCAGGTCTTTGATATCCTTTAACTGCTCGAGCGTGCCGGGAATCATCAGCATGAAAACGCCCGTTGTTTCAAAGCTGTTTGTGCCAATTCGGATGGTAAAGTCGTTTTCTTCCCCGGGCAGGCCTGCAAATAACACGGCTTTATAGTCGCCAAGGGACTGTAGCTGTGCGCCGGGTGCTTCCACGCTTAGTGTATCCTTCATTTTCACCAGCATGCCTACCTGCAAAAGAAAGTTGTTCTTGTAATAGTCAGCCACATTTTTATTCGGAGTGGCTTTTACATTGATTTCAACCGTTCCGGAGGCACCGGCCAGCTTTTTTGCGTCGGCAGGGACGCCGTTCAGCTTATATGACACATCAAAATTCCAAGGTATGCTAACCGTGCCGTTCTTTGGTGTGCATTGATAATAAAATCTGCCGGTCATGCCCTTCGGAAGATTCCAGCTTACGGAATCCCCGGACAAGGTCGGTTTCGCTTCCGTGGACATATTGACCACATTACTGTAACTGCCGTAGTCAGTAAACTGATTGTTCCCGTTTAAGCTGCATCCTTTCACAATTTCCACATCTTGCGTTTTTCCGTAGTAATCCAAATTTACATAAACTGCCTCATCCGTGGTAACAACTGGGGCTGCTGCCTGAGCGGAAGTAGGCATAATCGGTATTAGGACTGCAACGGAAAGAAAACCTGCTAAAACTCTTTGTAATTTCGTTTTCATGGTGATTCCTCCCTGATTATTATACGGACTGCCCGTTATGGGCGTTCAAAAACGGTATTTTAGAATTGAAATTTTGCCGCAGAACTTTTTGCTTTGCTTCTTTCTTTTCGCGCAGGCGATCCATCCGCTCCATGTGCTTTTTAATCGGTTTGTCAAAGATATAGAGCAATGCCGGAAGCACAGTAATAACCAACGTGAAACCGCACATTGTTCCTCTTCCGATCAGATGGCCGATGTCCCCGATTGCGCTGATGGAGGAAGTAAAATAAAGAATATAACCGACCATCGTAAGGATGGTTGCGGAGGTTAGAAGCGGCGGCGTGGTGGTGGCAATCGCATCAATCGTCGCCTCTTTCCGGCCAAGCCGCTGCCTGCTTTCCAGGAAGTTGTTCGTCATCAGAATAGCGTAGTCGACCGTGGCTCCCAACTGAATACAGCTTACAATGACGTATCCCATAAAGATCAGCCGGTTTCCTGTCAGATAAGGGAACAGCATATTAATGAAGATGGCAATTTCGATTGGAATAAGGATTATGACCGGAAGCAGCAGGGATTTAAAGGTAATCATAACAACGATAGCAACGGACAGCAGGGACAGCGCGTCAACAAAGTCGTAGTCGCTCGTGATCGTTGTTTTGATATCCTGTGTGAATGGCGTGGTACCAACCACATAGGAATCCTTCGGGTAATATTTTTTTACGATGGACTGGATCTGGTCAGAACATTGGAAACCCAGTTTACTTTCATCTTTTGTTTTTATGTACATCAGGATCCTTGCATAATTCTTTGTGTGAAGCTCGCTGGTGATACTCTCTGGAATAATGCTTTCCGGAAGGCCGTCCGGCAGTTTATCCGCTAAGGAAGTGATGCTCTTTGTATATTTCAGATTATCCAGTTCATTGACAAGCTTTTTTTCCGTTACCCGGGACGTATTGGGAACAATAAGCAGCAGCATGTTGCTTCGGCCGAATTGCTTGTTGATGAGCTGTTCGTCCTCATACACCTTCGTACCCATGCCGGCGCCGACGGCCTGGCTTCCGTAAACGAAGTCGGTCATTCCCTTTCCTACGTAGGCCGGATAAGCGACCAGCAATGCTATCGCAACAAAGACGAAGCGTCCCTTGAATACGCCCTTGGCAAATTTGTCGAATGGAGGGAGGAAGGGGCGGTGCGCGGTTTTTTCAATTAATCCGGCCCAGCGGATAATCAGGGACGGCATGAGAAACAGGACGGTGGCGACGCTGCAGAAAATGCCCTTTGCCAGAACGACGCCCATATCAAAGCCGATCGAGAATTTCATCAGGGCTAGAGCGATAAATCCGAAGAAGGTTGCGACGCCGCAGGCTAAAATGGATTTCGCGGAATGTCGGATAGCAACTGCGATGGCATCTTCCAGGCTCATGCCCTTTTGCCTTTCTGCTGTAAAGGAATGGATTAAGAAGATTGAGTAGTCCATGGCGACGGCCAGTTGCAGGACAGGACCGACGCTGGAGGTAAGGAAGGATATTTCCCCTAGAAAAATATTGGTTCCCATGTTGATAATTATGGCGATCCCCATGATGAGCAGGAACAGAATGGGTTCAAACCAGGATGTGGTTGTTAGAAGCAGCGTGATGAGGATTAGGATTACGCAGATTACGGTAGCCTTTTTTACTTCTATATTCAGGTTTTCACTAAGTGATTTATTTTGTACAGCCGCACCTATGAAATGACCCTTGTCGCCGGTGATAGCCTTGATTTTGTCAATTGCCTTTGAAGTCTTTTTGCTGGTATCGCCCTCGTCAAAGGTAATATCCATAACGGAATAGCCGTTTTTGTAATATTCGTCGATATCCTTGTTATCGATAAATTGGCCGGACTGGTAAATATCCTTTTTTGTATCGGCCCAAACGACCATATCCACACCGTCGACCGCTTCAATGCGGTCCTTGTAGGCCTTTGCCTGATACAGCGTCACATTGTCGATCATGACTCGCGCTGTTCCCGGATACCCGAATTCCTTTTTCATTACGCTGATTCCCTTTTGCGAAAGGGTGGTATCCGGCAGGTATTTTGTTAAGTCATAGTTAATTCCGACAAAACTGTTCAGAAAAGCGCTGATAATTACCAAGACGATGAAAAATCTTTCGATATGTTTCCGCTTGTTAATAATAAAATCGACAATAGAATGCGATTGCTTCTTTGAGTCCTGTAGTTTCATTCGTGCCGCGCTCCTATTTCATATTTTGTGCTGAAATGATCAATGATTTTGAAAATTTCGATTCCCGGGCGGTTCAACAGCTCAGTAATTCCGTAATGGACAGATATAATTCATGCTTGATACTGTCGATTGGATAAGGCATTTCCAGCACGATGGAGTTGTAACAGACGGCCCCCACCATGGAAACAACGATGAAAAGACGCTGTTTTGCCACTTCGCTGTTACTTCCTTTTGTAATAAAGTGCTCGATAAAAACTCGCTTTGCCTCTTCCATTTCTTCACAAGTGAGCGCTTTTTCATAAAGGCCATAGGAAAGGTTTTTGTAGATCAGGGATAACAGCTCCTTGTTCTTTTTAAAATAGTTCAAGAGGTAATCTACAAAAAAAATGACGCTTTCTGTGAAGTCCATTTTGTCAGTCTTATGCTTTTCTGCAACGGCCTTCATAGCGCTGTCAAACAGGGCGGAGCTTTTGTGCAATATAATCTTGTCCACCAGGTCGTATTTGTTTTTACAGTAGAGGTAGAAAGTTCCTTTGGCAACGCCGGCTTTTTTTACAATGTCGTCGATTACCGTGTTGTGCACGCCGTTTGACGTGAACAGTTCATAGGCGGAATCATAAAGCCTGGTCATTTTGATTCTTTTGTTTTCCGTTACTTTTGTCTTTTTCACCTCAGCTTAGTCCTTTCTGTTCTATACTATTGAAATCTATTTTTTATTTACGATAAAATGACTTTTAGTCATTTGTATTATAATCCTTTGAAAAAAGGCTGTCAAGGCACAATTGAACAAATTCAACCTGGGTTTAATGAATGCTATTGTACACAATGGTATATTTTGTGTACAAATTGATTGATGGTGGCATTATGCGCTGCATAACCAGACCTCTCTGGGGTTAAAATCCGCGCTGGTGAAGCGAAGAAACGTTGTCGTCATAACCATTCCATACATCATTAACGAATAATAATGAATAAAGCGTAAAATTTTCATTAATTTGGGTAAATAAGTTGAAATTTTACCACGTATGCACTATAATAATACAAAAGAACAATAGCCTTAAAAACGGACTTTGATGCATTTACTCTAAAATAGACGTAGCGTTTCAAACCGTTGCGTCTATTTTTGAATATAAGAATTTTAGTTTATTATTCTTTTTGAATGAATTGTTAATTTTATTTTTATTCTTACATTGTGACCGGCATGTGACCGGGCAGATTTATAATGTTACTAATGTATAGAATAAAGGTGATGAAATGCATCATGCAAAGAGGAAGATTAACGCCGGCTCAAAGTGTTGTTTACCTTAACTCCGTAAAAAGTGAGACTTTAAAAGGACATATATATAGTGAGCATTATAAAAAAACGATGCAGTTCCAAAGCGAATGGGAATTGCTCAACGGCATGGATAACATGTTTGACAGCATTGGATTTCCGCAGGCAGCATTCCAAAGCCGTAAATTTCGTTATAAGAAAGCAAGAAGAATTGTGAAAAGGGTGGAGGATACCGTGGACGAATCCCTGAACGATTTTTTAAAAGAGAAACCGACAACCTTCATCGTCAATGTGCAGTACCGGATGAACGGCACCTGGCAAGGGACAATTACTTGGGTTGAGAAAAACCAGACCCAGCATTTTCGTAGCGCGTTTGAAATGCTAAAGCTGATGGAGCAGGCAAACATGCAGGGAAATACGGAAGTCATCCGCTGGGAAGATGAAAAACGAGATAGCTGATAAAAACTTTTTCCTTTTTGTACACCACATAAAAAAGAACTTGAACAGTTTTCGCTGCTTCAAGTTCTTTTTTATGTGGATTGTATTTTAATTTAACCATTTCTGTTCAAGATCCAGAACCATTGCTTCATAGGATTTCGCACATTCCTGTAAACGCCCTTCTTCCAGCTTTCTCAGGCAGGGCTTTAAATAACGGAGCCAGATATCCCGATAAACGTCCTGCCGGTTGTTTGAACGTTCAATCGCACGCACAATCATCGGCGCAAACAGGTAGTATTCGCTGATTTTTGCCTTTCCCTCGGGCGTTTTTGCATACCAGTCGTCGCGGAAGCTGCGGAAGGCATTCAGTTCATAGCAGTTGTCATCCCTTTGAAGCGAGCGGCATACCGCGGTTGTAATATAGCAGAGTTTTTTCCGGAATCCGCTGCTGATGGATTCGTAATTGGATTTTCCCAACGGATTTTTCGGATAATGGGTATTCCATATTTTCAGAAAGCTGTCTGCGAGCGCTTCCGCCTGCGGCGTTTTGCGGGCTACAATTGCGGGAATAGTAAACGCCACGATCATATAGCGGTATTCGAAAAGGCGCGCATCGCTTTCTTTTTTAATGCCAATTGCTTTTATCTGCTTTTGAAAACGGTCGAACAGTATACCCGCAAAATAGCCGGCGGCATCGTCGCCTTCCGTCGCCGCCATGCAGTATGCTTTCAACGCGGGAGAAATCATGCTTTCGTATTTTTGAAATGCGGAGGAATACGTACTGGAGCGGATATTTTTAAATTCCTCCGTACAAATAAAAATATCATCCGTCAAAAGGGATTCGGCTTCATCCATTAATCTTTGATAATTCTGGCCGGTTTCCTGTTTTGGATGTAGTAGTTCTTTTACGTTGATCGGCTGGGCGCAGTACATGCATACGATGCTTTCTGCGTTATCCGGAATTTGCAGTTCTTTTTTACAGTGGGGACACACGGCGCTTACGTAGGTCATAGGACACCTCTTTTAATCTGAGTTAGAGTTCTGCGTGTATTTTTTAATTCGTGAGAAACTTTCATCACTAATGACATGCTCAATGCGGCAGGAATCCTGCAAGGCAATTTCGCTACTGACACCAAGGGTCATTTCCAAAAATTTAGCAATTAATGTATGGCGTTCATAAACAGAGTCGGCCTTTTTTTTACCAGCCTCCGTCAGAACGAGGTTGCCGTTCGGCTCCATGGTAAGATAGCCTGCTTCCTTCAAAATCCCCATCGCGCGGCTTACGCTTGCTTTCGAGAAATTCATATAGTTGGCAACGTCGATCGAGCGGACATATCCGTTCTGGTTTTGCAGAATCAATATGGTTTCCAGATAATTTTCACCGGATTCCTGGATCTTCATAAATCATACCTCCTCCCATCGCGGAATGCTGATATTTCTTCATATTGTAGCATTGTTCATCAAAAATAACAAGTACGAGCAGTTTTCCTTCACAAATTTCACATACTTATCTTTTCCGACTTATGGTAGAATGGAATAGATCAAATTTTGAAACAAATTCGGAGGAACTATGATTACTGTATCAGATCTTAGCCTGGCATTCAGCGGCCAAAATCTGTTTTCCCATGTAAATTTGCTTTTTACGGAAGGAAACTGCTATGGCGTAATCGGCGCAAACGGCGCGGGAAAATCCACATTCCTGAAAATCCTTTCCGGGGAGCTTGAGCCTTCGAAGGGTGAGGTGTCGATTGACAAAAACCTTCGCATGTCCGTACTTCAGCAGGATCACCACGCCTATGATTCCTATACCGTGCTGGAAACGATCCTGATGGGGAACGAGCGCCTCTATGAAGTGCTGCAGCAGAAGAATGCAATTTATGAAAAAGAAGACTTCAGCGACGAAGACGGTATTCGCGCCGCTGGACTGGAAGCCGAATTTGCCGAACTGAACGGCTGGGAGGCGGAAACAGAGGCTGGAAAGCTTCTGCAGGGCCTTGGTCTTGATAATATGCTGCTCTATGCACAGATGGATACGCTTACCGGCACCGAAAAGGTCCGCGTTCTGCTTGCACGCGCTCTGTTCGGGCAGCCGGATATTATTCTTCTGGATGAGCCTACCAACGACCTTGACAATAAATCCATCGCATGGCTGGAAAGCTTTTTAATGGACTATCCCGGAACCGTTATTGTTGTGTCGCATGACCGCCATTTTTTGAATAACGTCTGTACCCATATCGTCGATATTGATTACAACAAGATCAAAATGTATGTGGGCAACTATGATTTCTGGTATGAATCCAGCCAGATCATGCAACGCATGATGCGCGACCAGAACAAAAAGACGGAGGAAAAAATCAAGGAATTGCAGAGTTTTATCCAGCGGTTCTCCGCCAATAAGTCGAAATCCAGGCAGGCAACCTCCCGCAAAAAGCTGCTAGAAAAAATTACGGTTGAGGAAATGCCCGCTTCCTCCCGGCGCTATCCCTATGTGGGCTTCACAATGGATCGCGAACCCGGCAAGGAAATTTTAGAGGTGGAGGGGCTGACAAAGACGGTGGACGGCGTGAAAGTGCTGAACAACGTCAGCTTCCGCGTTAACAAGGGGGATAAGATTGCCTTTGTCGGTTCCAATGAGACGGCGAATACCACTTTGTTTAAAATCCTTATGGAAGAAATGGAATCGGACACGGGAACCTTTAAATGGGGCGTTTCGACCAGCCGTTCCTATTTCCCGCAGGATAACTCCCCTTATTTTAACGGCTGTGATAAAAGTATTATCCAATGGCTGGAACAGTATTCGAGCGATACGACGGAAACTTATCTGCGCGGCTTTTTGGGCAAGATGCTGTTTTCCGGAGACGATGTTTTAAAGCCGGTAAATGTCCTTTCCGGAGGCGAAAAAGTGCGCTGCATGCTTTCGCGCATGATGATGTTCGGCTCGAATGTCCTTGTATTGGACCAGCCGACCAACCATCTGGATCTGGAATCTATTACTGCGGTAAACAACGGGTTGATGGATTTTAAAGGTGTTGTGCTTTTCGCATCCCACGACCATCAGTTTGTGCAGACGATCGCCAACCGTGTTATTGAGATAACGGAGGACGGGATTATTGATCGTCTTTGCACTTATGACGAGTATCTTGAAGCGCGTGACGGTGTTTTAGCTTAAAAAACAAAGATTCTACATTAGGAAGTGAAAAAATGGCAAGTGGAGAATTTATCCTTAAAATCAATT
The DNA here is from genome assembly GCF_004768785.1 of Caproiciproducens galactitolivorans. Lineage (GTDB taxonomy): Bacteria > Bacillota > Clostridia > Oscillospirales > Acutalibacteraceae > Caproiciproducens > Caproiciproducens galactitolivorans. Next base: position 92,900 of record NZ_SRMQ01000007.1, on the reverse strand, counting down.
CGCGTTATAACCTTTTTACCAAGGCAGAAAGGAAGGTAGCGGATTACGTCCTTCAGAACCCCAAAAAAGTTTTGTTTATGTCGATTACCGACCTGGCGGAAGCGTGCGACGTTGGGGACACTAGTGTGTTCCGCTTTTGTAAAACCATGCAGCTCCAGGGATATCAGGAGTTTAAAATGCAGCTGTCCCTGAGCATTTCCGATGATGACGAAGATGACCGGATTGCCTCCATGCTGTCCAGCGAAATTACTCAGGAGGATTCGATTGAGGAAGTTGCCAGAAAAGTGCTTCAAATCAATCAGAATGCTTTGAACGAGACCTTTGATCTCCTTAATTATGAGGCATTAAGCCAGGCGGTTGACTATATGATTTCCGCGAAACAGATTTATTTCTTTGGCGTAGGTTCCTCCCTGATGACCGCGCAGGATGCCGTGAATAAATTTATCCGGATCACGTCGAAAATCCACAGCGTTCCCGACGCCCATATGCAGGCAATGGCCGCGTCCGTGCTGACGCCGGACGACCTTGCGTTTGTCATATCCTATTCGGGTGCGACAAAGGATACCATTCAGGTTGTCCGCCAGGCGAAGCAGGAGGGGGCAAAAGTGGTCAGCATTACCCGCTTTGAAAAATCCCCCCTTACTGCCTATTCCGATGTAGTAATTCTATGCGGTACCAATGAAGGCCCTCTTCAAGGCGGTTCCACCTCCGCCCGGATCAGCCAGATGATGCTTCTTGACCTGATTTACATGGAGTACTTTAAGAGAACCTATGACGTGAGCAGCCGGAATAAAAAGAAAACGTCGGGTGCAGTTTTGGAAAAGCTCTATTGAATAATTAAAACGGACGCTTCTGTGCAAACGACAGGGTGTCCGTTTTTTGTACGGTATTGAATCCAGAGAACGAAAAGTTTTGCGGCATTACTGGTAAAGCAGTTCACACTTTGTATTCAATAATGTTTATAGACAGGCGTATGGAGTTCGCATAAAGCAAACGATGCCCTGGCAGGATGGCATAGGAAAGGGGAATTGCCATCTTGTTAAGGCGTTCTTTTTTAGTGCCCCGCAGCCGGGACCCCAATGGTTTGCAATACGGGAAACAGAGGGATTCTACGGTGCGAAGGACGCGAAAAAAGGCAACAAAAAAGTGGCGGTATTCCTAAGCGGAAGTGCCGTCACTACATTGTTTAGCGCTCGTGAAGGGGGACATATTCCCTGTGGGCGGAAATGCTCTTATAAGCCGGACGGATAATCTTACCGACGTTAATTTGTTCCTCCAGCAGATGAGCGCTCCAGCCGGCGATACGCGCCATTGCGAAAACCGGCGTGAAAAGCTCCGGCGGAAGGCCGAGCATGTGGTAAACAAAGCCGCTGTAAAAGTCAATATTTGCGCTGACGCCCTTGTAGGTTTTGCGCCGGCGACCGATAACCTCCGGAGCGAGGCGTTCGACAAGGGAATAGAGCTTGTATTCCTTTGTAAGCCCTTTTTCTTCGGAAAGGCTCTTTACGAATTTTTTAAAGATGTTGGCGCGCGGATCGGAAAGGGAGTAAACAGCATGCCCCATGCCGTAAATCAAGCCGGCGCGGTCGAACGCTTCTTTGTTTAAAAGCTTATTCAGGTAATCGGCTACCTTATCTTCGTCTTCCCAGTCGTCGATATTCTTTTTCATATCTTCGAACATCATCATGACCTTGATATTTGCTCCGCCGTGCTTCGGCCCTTTCAGCGAGCTGAGTGCCGCCGCGATGACCGAATAGGCGTCCGTACCGGAAGAGGCGACCACGTGCGTGGTAAAGCTGGAGTTGTTTCCTCCGCCGTGCTCCGCGTGGAGAACCAGCGCAAGATCCAGGATCCGGGCTTCCAAAGCCGTATATTTGTTATCGATCCGCAGCATGTACAGAATGTTTTCCGCCACGGAAAGCTCCGGCTTCGGCGTGTGGATAAAGAAACTGTAATTCGGGTCCACATTATGGGCATAAGCCTGATAGCCGTATACCGCAAGCTGCGGGAACAGAGCGATCATTTCAAGGCATTGCCGCAGAACATTGGGTAGCGAAGTGTCGTTCGGCCTTTCGTCATAGGCATACAGTGTCAGAACGCTTCTGGCAAGCGTATTCATCATATCGAAAGTCGGCGCTTTCATAATGATATCCCTAACAAAATTGGTCGGGAGGGTTCTGTATTTGGACAGAAGCTGCTTGAATTTTTCCAGCTTTTCCGCGCTCGGTAATTCGCCGAAAAGCAGCAGATAGGTTGTTTCTTCAAAACCAAAGCGGTTTTCCGCGATAAAGCCGCGGACAATATCGACAATGTTAATTCCCCGATAGTAAAGTTCCCCTTCGCAGGGAACGCTTTTCCCATCGACTTCTTTTGAGGAGATAATATCGGAGATTTCGGTCAAACCCGTTAAAACGCCTTTTCCGTTAATATCCCGTAGGCCGCGTTTTACATCATACTTTGCATACAGCTCGGGGTCGATGGTGCTGTGGCTTTTGCAAAGGTCGGTCAGTTCTAGAATTTCAGGTGTTACTGCAAAAAAGTTTTCATCTACGTTTTTGGCCATTTTCCAACTCTCCTTTTTCTAAGTAGTAATAATTATACAATCTACCGTTGGGGGAATTTGGTGAGAATTCGGTTTACTATTCGAATTGCATAGCTAAAATCCTTGTAATCCGCTTCATCCAGCCCTTTCAGGTAGGATTTAATGAATTTATCAAACTTTTTACGACCTTCGTTAATGCATATCGCTGTTTCTTCCGAAATGGCGATCCGTATTTTCCGCCGGTCGTTTTGGTCAAGACTGCGGACAATATAGCCGTCTTCGTACAGCTTCTCAATTAATTTGCTCATTTGCTGGCGCGGTGTGTGTAGGCTTGCGGCCAAATCGCTCATAGTCATGGGGCCGTTCGCACATAGTGTGCACAGCGCGTTCAGCTGTAAAGTGGTAAATTTGCCTTTAAAATATTCTTCAAAAGGTTTTTCTAGCGCTCTGTGCACAAATAACATAAAATGAAAAACATCTTCATCAGCTTGTACGCAAGAATTGTCTGTCATACTAACACCCTTAGCCAATTATAATAAACATTTTATGACTATCATCATTTGATGAATTTAAGTTTAAATTATTTTTTGATTCAGTTCAAGTATCCACTTGTGAACATATTGTGAATTCTTATGTGAGTATGCGGTTAATTATACATTATATTCGTATTTAAAAAAACTTCCCTGTCCGGCAGAACTTGACAACATTTTCGGGAGAGCCTATACTTTTCTTTATACAGCCATTGGATTTTTATTAAAAAATGGCTCAAACCACAGCGGTTTGGGCCATTCTGCAGTATGTATTTATGAAATAAAAAATTGTTGTTTTACAAATGTAAATTATGAAATTACATAGAAGTATGCGATTATCAAATTTCTGCATTTCAGATAAAAAGGAGTAATCAACTATGATCAGCGTAAATGAAAAACTGGCTGCACTTCGCCGCAAAATGAAGGAGAATGGCGTGCAGGCCTGTATCATTCCTTCCTCCGACCCGCATATGAGCGAATACCTTCCCGAACACTGGCAGGCGAGAAGTTATTTTTCGGGCTTTGACGGTTCCGCCGGCACCCTTGTGGTAACTGAAAAGGAAAGCGGCCTTTGGACAGACGGCCGATATTTTATTCAGGCGGCACACCAGCTTGACGGCAGCGAAATTGAATTGTACCGCATGGCGGTGAAGGGTGTTCCTACTTATACCGAATTTTTGGCCGATAAGCTTAACCAGGGCGAAACCGTCGGATTCGACGGTAAAATGCTTTCCGTTTCTTCAGTGAAGGAAATGGAGGAAAAATTCCAGGAGAAAAAGCTGAAGATCAAGTCGGTTGACCTTATTTGTGATATTTGGCCGGACAGGCCCGCCATACCCGCGTCGGAGGTTTTCATCCATGATGTAAAATACGCTGGTTACACCTGTAAAGAAAAGATTGAGCAGGTGCGTTCCGAACTGAAAAAACAGAAAGCGGACGGGGAAATCATCGCGCGGCTGGATTGTGTCGCATGGCTGATGAATATTCGCGCGGACGATATCGAATACAACCCGCTTGCGGTTTCCTACGCGGCGGTTTATATGGATTCTGCTTACCTGTTCATCAATACGAAGCGGGTTCCCGCCGAAGTTTTGGCGTATCTGAAAGAGAACGGCGTTACGGTTCAGGAGTACGAGGAAATTGATGCGGTACTGAAAAATATCAATACCAAGAAAACCATTTTGATTGACCCCGCAGGCTTTAATTACGAACTGTATCGGATTCTGAAACAGAATCCAAATGTTACCATAAAGGAAGGGGAGGATACGGTAACCGGCCTGAAGGGCGTGAAAAATGAAACGGAAATAAAGAATATTATCGAAGCGCATATAAAGGACGGCTGCGCGATGGTAGAATTCCGCGTAAAGCTCGATGAAATGCTGAAGAACGGCGAAAAGGTGACGGAATGCACGGTCTGCGACATGCTGAAAGAGTGCCGCGCAAAGCAGCCCAACAACAAGGGCGAAAGCTTCAGCACAATCGCCGCTTATAAAGGGAACGCCGCAATGATGCATTATTCGCCGAAACCGGATACCTGCAGTACCATTCAAACCGAAGGCTTCCTGCTTGTGGATTCCGGCGGGCAGTACCTTGAGGGGACAACCGATATCACCCGAACCTTTGTTATGGGCCCACTTACGCAGAAGGAAAAAGAGCATTATACGTATGTTCTGAAAGCACATATTGCCCTGGCTTCCGCCGTGTTTCTGGAAGGCTGCACCGGCGGAAATGTGGATATTCTCAGCCGCGAACAGGTTTGGAAGCATGGCATTGATTACCGTTGCGGCACCGGGCATGGTGTCGGGATGTTCGGCGGCGTGCATGAAGGCCCGCAAAACCTCCGCATCAGCAGCAATGTCGTGCTGAAAAAGGGAATGACTGTTACCAACGAACCCGGCATTTACGAAGAGGGCAAGCACGGTATCCGCACGGAAAATATCATGCTTGTTGTCGAAGACCGGAACACCGAATACGGCCAGTTCTATCGGTTTGATATCATCACGTATTTCCCGATTGATACCGCGGGAATCGTCATGGATCTGATGTCCGACGAGGATATTGCATGGCTGAATAATTATCATAAGCTGGTTTATGAAAAGCTGTCGCCGCGCCTTTCTGGCAAAGCGCTTGCGTGGTTGAAAGAACACACCACGCCGATCAGCAGATAATTACATATTTAAGGGACGTGCTGTGAAAACACAGCGCGTCCTTTTTTGTACGAAAACAGTACGAAAACTCCCGGCACAGCCGGGACGGCTGCCCTTTTGAAGGAAAACTTCTTCTGGAATCAATCTTCGTTAAACCGGGAAAGAAAAGCTTTGGTGCGCTCGTTCTGCGTGTTTTCAAAAATCTGCTCCGGCCTGCCCTGCTCAATAATGGTTCCGTTATCCATAAAAACAACGTAATCCGCAACGTCGCGAGCAAATTTCATTTCATGCGTAACAACCGCCATGGTCATGCGTTCCGAAGCGAGGGAGCGGATGACCTTTAATATTTCCCCGGTAAGCTCCGGGTCGAGTGCGCTTGTTGGCTCGTCGAAAAACAGGATGTCCGGATTCATGGCAAGTGCGCGTGCAATAGAAACACGCTGCTGCTGGCCGCCGGAAAGCTGGCAGGGGTAGGCGTTCGCTTTGTCGGACAGATCCATTTTTTTCAGCAGCGCAAGCGCGGTGATTTCCGCCTCTTCCTTGGACTTGTTGAGTACCCGGATGGGCGCTTCCGTAATATTCTGCAGGACGGAAAAATGCGGGAACAGGTTGAAATTCTGGAAGACAAGTCCAATGTGCAATCCTATCTTAACGCAGGACGCACGATCAGAATAAACAGCCTTGCCGGCTGCGTCATTCTTAACTAGTGTTTCGCCGCAAATGGTAATTTCTCCGGAATCCACCGTTTCAAGCTGGGTGACGCAGCGAAGGAAGGTGCTTTTTCCGGAACCGGAAGGCCCGATGATGGCAAGAACCTCTCCTTTATTTATTTCTATGGAAATTCCGTTCAGCACCTGGGTGCCGTCGTAACTCTTTTTAATATTCTTTGCAGATAAAATTTGCATGGATGGTCCCCCTTAACGGTAATAGTCCAGTCGTTTTTCCGCTATGGTGAAGCAGCGGGTGACAATCCCGTTCATAATCAGGTAGAAAGCGCCTGCGATCACCAGCGGTGTCATTTCTACAGCGGATGAAACCCAGTTGGAGGTTACCTTCAGCAGTTCCACAATTCCGATTACCTGCGCAAGCGAAGTATCCTTTACAAGAGTAATAAATTCGTTGCCCATCGGGGGAATAATGTGCTTTATAACCTGCGGAAGAATAATGCGAAAAAAGGTTTGCTTCCGCGTAAAACCGAGGACCTTTGCCGCTTCGTACTGACCCCTTGGGATCCCTTCAATTCCTCCTCGGAAAATCTCCGCAAAATAAGCCGCGTAATTCAGAACGAACGCGACCTCGGCAGCCAAAACGCGGTCAAGCTGAATGCCGAAAAGGGGCTTGAAAGCGTAGAAGAAAAATAAAAGCTGAAGCATCAGCGGCGTGCCGCGCATCAAAAGTATGTATAGCCTTACCGGCAGGTTAATGACCGCGATTTTGCTCATTCGTCCTTTGGCAACAAGCAGCCCCAGCGGAAGCGAAAAAATCAGCGTGACAAAAAAGATGCGCAGGGACATAAGCGTTGCTTCCAGCATCTGTGTCAGCAGCATTTGATAATTCATGAATGAGAACCTCCAAATATTCAATGCACCAAGGATAAAAAGCCAAAGGCACGGAACCGGACCTTGTCCGATTCCATGCCGCTTGGGAAAAAATGGTGGCTCCAACCGAGTGAAGAGAAAACTTCGGTTGGAGGTCTATACATGGCTTCCTTGGTTACCATCCTCGGAATGCTGTAGTATGGCATTAGAAAGTTTACTTTCCGATGGTCGTAACATCCTTATCGAACCATTTTTTTGAAATTTCGGCCATTGTTCCGTCGGCCGCCATTTCTTTCAAAGCACCTTCAATTTTTGTTTTCAGCGTGTTGTCCGTTTTGCGGAAACCGATTACATAGTCCTCGGTTGCAAGGGAGGAGTCCTTACCGTCCTTTTCCTGAAGAATCCGGTAGGCGTTAGGATTATTCGCCAGGTAATAGCGGGCGACAACCTCGTCGATAGCGATGGCATCGATTGTGCCGTTTTGCAGTTCAAGTACTGCTTTCGAGTAGTCGTCGATCTGCACCACCGATTTTAGGGAATTTTTAAATTTTTCATTGGAATTCAAGGCGGATTCGGCGGAAGAGTCCGACTGCACGCCGATTGTTTTCCCGGCTAAAGAGTCCAAGCCTTGGAAAGAAGAATTCGTTTTCACCAGGATAATCTGCTGGTTCTTCATGTACGGCGTGCTCAGGTTGAATTTTTCTTCCCGTTCGGGGGTTTTGCTGAAGCCGTTCCACAGGCAGTCCACGTTGCCGTTGTTCAGCTCAACCGTTTTGTTATCCCAGTCGATTGGCTGGGTTTTCAGCTCGATGTTCAGGCGTTTGCAGGCTTCTTTTGCAATATCAAGGTCGAAGCCGACCAACTGGCCCGACTTCGTATCAATATATCCCATGGGTGGGAACGCGTCGTCCAAACCAAGCACCAGCTTGCCGGATTTCTGTACTTTGTTCCAGGAATCATCCTCTGCCAGGGCGGAGGAACCGGAGCTGGTGGCGCTGTTGACGATACCGCAGGCGGCGCAGGAAAGAGCGATTCCGGCGGTTAATAACAATGCAATAATCTTTTTCATAATAAACCTCATTTCTTTGATCTTCCGTTAGTATATTACCTTATTAGCACGCTAAAGTAAAGAGGGAAATAAAATTTCGTTGAGTTGCACCACGAACCCTTTTCTTTTTCGGGACTGGACAGCGATATAGACAAAGCCGGAACGTATCATAGAACATAAAGCTGTTTTTGCTCCGCTTAGCTGTCAGATATAGGGTATATTTATTTTAAATACAATCTAAACTAAGCTTAACATGTATTTAACATTACCCCGTTACTATTAAGCTGGACTTAATAAATAGGAATACTTAGGAGGGGCAATAATGAGAAAAATGCTATCCGTCATTTTATCGGCTGCAATTCTGTGTTTTGCTTTTGTGGGGTGCGATTCGGAAATTCAGGGAACCGTTTCCACAAATTCCATGTTGGAAACATCGGCTGAGAGCACTACCACCGACACATCTGCCTTAAGTGGAAAGTTAACCCTGAACGGCTCAACTTCCATGGCGAAGGTCTGTCAAGCTCTTGGCGAAGCTTTTGAGGCAAAGTATCCGGGGGTAACGGTTGAGAAAGCCGGAACGGGTTCCGGCGACGCGGCGAAGGCAGTACGTGCGGGAACAGCTTTCATCGGAGATCTTTCAAGAAATATGAAACCGGAGGAAAATCCGGGTGATTTTGAAATCGTTCCGATCGCCATCGACGGGATTGCCGTTGCTGTCAATACGGACAACAAGGTATCCGATTTATCTAGTGACCAGATTGCAAAAATCTTTACCGGGGAAATTACCAATTGGAAGGACGTTGGGGGAGACGACCGGAAAATTACCGTTCTGGGGCGCGAAGCCGCGAGCGGTACGCGCGACGGGTTTGAAAGCATTTTTAAATGCGAAAAAAAGTGCAAGTATGCCGCGGAGCTTTCTTCTACCGGCGAGGTTGTAAACAAAGTTGGAAGCGACAAGGGAGCCATTGGCTATGTTTCACTCGATTCGCTGAACAACAGCATAAAAGCGGTTGACATTGACCATGTAAAAGCAAATGAAGAAAATATTGTGAACGGAACCTATAAAGCGCAAAGACCGTTTATAGAAATTTACAAAAAAAACACGGACAGCGACCTCGTGAAAGCATGGTTTGCGTTTGTAAAATCAGAAGAGGGGAAGGCTGTAATTAAAAAAGCAGGGTTGGTAACGGTACAATGAGCATGGTATTCAACAGCATGAAGAACACGCGAAAGGATCGAAAAAAGAACCGTGTGAAAAAAGGCATGGCGGTTGCGTTGAGCCTTGGTTCCGTTTTTTCATTTTTTCTTCCGTATATGCAGTTCGTTTTTAAGGATACAACGTATTTGGTGAGCGGATTTCAACTCGCTACGGCAAAGGGCTTCCGCGTGCACGGATCGGGACTCAGCGCGGTGGTAACGATTCCGGTGCTGGCCAGAGCCGCGGTGATTTCCGGCATGCTGTTTGCGGCTGCCGGAATCATTCTGCTGATTTTCCGAAAGCCTGTATTCGCCGCAATTGCCTATGCTTTGTCCGGAATTACGCCGCTGCTTGTATTGATCTCCACTACTTCGATTCAGACGGCGGTTACACAACTGAATATCAGCAAGGTTTCGATTTACTGTCTTTGGCCCTTTCTTTATGTACTGGCCGGTGGAATTGCCTGCGCGGTGCTTTCCGTTTGGACGCAGGGGGCGGAAAAACTTGCGGAATCCATTTTCCTTGTATTCTCCTGCGTTTCCATTGGCTCGGTTGCTTTTATAACGGTTTATATCTTTGCCGCCGGTTCCCCCGCTATTGCGCAGATCGGATTGGGGCAGTTTCTGTTCGGAAGGGAGTGGAATGCGGAAGCTGGGGCGTTCGGCATCCTCCCGCTTATTCTATCCTCTGTTGCGGGAACGGCCGGTGCGGTTCTTCTTGGTGTACCCGTTGGAATTTTGACGGCGGTATTTCTGGCGGAAACGGCAAAGCCGCAGTTGGCAAGGCTTGTTCATCCGGCAATTGAGCTGCTGGCGGGAATTCCGTCCGTTGTGTACGGATTTTTCGGGATGCAGGTGATTGTTCCGGCAATCCGCAGTTTTCCGCCCTTTCAGAACCATACCATTGGCGACAGCTTGTTGGCCGCCATTCTGATCTTAGCGATTATGGTGCTTCCTACCATTGTCAGCGTTACGGAAACCTCTCTGAAAGCGGTGCCGCAGGCCTACCGCGAGGCTTCGCTTGCCTTAGGAGCGACGCCTGTTATTACGATTTTTAAAGTCAGCATTCCGGCCGCCCGGTCGGGCATCCTTGCCGGTGTGATTCTGGGGGTCGGCCGCGCGATCGGCGAAACCATGGCGGTAATTATGGTAGCAGGCAATGTGGCAAATATGCCGACGCTTCTTGGCACGGTGCGCCTGCTCACAACCGGTATTGCCATGGAAATGAGCTATGCCTCTGGTTTGCACCGCCAGGCGCTTTTTGCCATTGGGCTGGTGCTGTTCCTTTTTATTATGATTGTGAATATTAGTTTTACGTTTATATCGAGGAGAGGAGTGCGGATGGATGCTAGGTAATTCGCTGTATGGTAAAAGGAAACGCCCCGCCGACGCTGCGCTAAAATTTCTGATCAATGCTGCGGCGGCTCTGACGGTTACCGTCCTCGCGGGAATTCTGCTCTATATTCTCGTAAACGGGCTTCCGTATGTATCGTGGACATTCCTTTCGACGGCCTATTCCGAAACCGACGAAAGTCTGAAAGGAATCCTGCCCATGCTCATCAATACCATGTACATTGTAGGGATCACGCTGCTGATTTCCGCGCCAATCGGAATTTCCACGGCCATCTATTTAACGCAGTATGCCAAGCAGGGAAGGTTCGTAAAAGCAATCCGCTTTACCACTGAAGTACTTTCGGGTATCCCGTCAATCCTGTTTGGGCTGTTCGGATACACGGTGTTCTGTATCCTTTTCCGCCTGCAAACCTCCATCCTTGCGGGGTGCCTTACCATGTCCATTACTGTTCTGCCTACAATCATCCGTACTACGGAAGAAGCGCTCCTTTCCGTCCCGGATGCTTACAAGGAGGGCGCGATGGCGCTCGGGGCCGGGAAGCTGCGCGTCGTAATGGGAATGGTCCTTCCCTGTGCGTTGCCCGGCGTACTTACTGCCGTTATTCTGGCAATGGGGCGGATTGTTGGGGAAAGCGCGGCGTTGCTGTTTACTTCTGGGTTGTCCTATAATATGCCGCGTGGCTTTTTTCGGCAGATTTTTGCCAGTGGCCGCACTTTGACGCTGCATTTATACCAGACCGCGCGCGAAGCTTCTTCCCCCGACGCTATGCATATTGCTTTTGCAACCGCGGCGGTGCTGCTGATCCTGGTTTTTTTGCTCAACCGGATTGCAGAACTGTTTTCCCGTGCTCTTAGGAAAGGATAAGAAATGGAAAGTAAAATTGTGATAGAGGATTTAAATTTATATTACGGCGATTTTCAAGCATTAAAGGGAATCTCTATGGAAATTCCCAAAAATCGGATTACGGCTTTTATCGGCCCTTCCGGCTGCGGAAAATCTACCTGTCTGAAAACGTTGAACCGTATGAATGATCTGGTGGAAAACTGCAAAATTACAGGAACCGTAAAAATTGACGGAGAGGATATTTACGACCCGCGTACGGATGTGACTTTACTGAGGAAGCGCGCAGGCATGGTGTTTCAGAAGCCGAATCCGTTCCCCATGTCGCTGTACGATAATATTGCTTACGGCCCGCGCATTCACGGGATAAAATCTAAACAGGCGTTGGATGAAATCGTGGAAAAATCCTTGAGAAGCGCCGCGCTGTGGGACGAAGTGAAGGATCGGCTGAAAAAATCCGCGCTTGGACTTTCGGGCGGGCAGCAGCAGCGCCTGTGCATTGCGCGCGCGCTGGCTGTGGAGCCAGATATTCTTCTGATGGATGAGCCGACTAGTGCGCTCGACCCGGTTTCCACGCTGAAAATAGAGGACTTAATGGACGATCTCCGTGAAAAATATACGGTGATCATCGTAACCCACAATATGCAGCAGGCCGCACGCATTGCCGATCGTACCGCATTTTTTCTTCTTGGCCAGATTGTGGAATATACGGATACGCTTACGATGTTCAACAATCCGAAGGACGAACGTACGGAACGCTATATTACCGGGCGTTTCGGTTGATTTCTTATAGCTATTTCAGAAATAACCCTGTATAATAAAAGGAGGGATTCCTATGCCCAGAAAAATTTTTGACAGGGAAATTGCGAACCTCATTTCGCAGATGACCAATATGGGAAATGCCGTTGACCAGCGTATCGAGGAAACAATCGCCGCGCTGCGCACAATGGATTTGAAAAAGGCGGCGGATGTCGCGGGCAGCGACAATGAAATTGACCAGATGGAGCACAATATTGAAAAATTGTGTATGAACCTGATTGCGCTGCAGCAGCCGCTGGCGTCCGACCTACGGGTGATCGCAGCCTGCCTGAAAATCCTTACCGATATTGAGCGCGAAGCCGACCAGTGCGCGGATATCTGTGAAATCTTGACGATTGGGGAACTGAACACCAACAGCCTCGCCATTAGCCATGTGGTACAGATGATGGAGGCCGCGCGGGCAATGTTCCGCAGTGCGATGGACGTTTTTCTCAGCCACGACGTGGAAGCCGCGCGGGAGGTCTGCCTCAGCGACGATAATGTGGATTCCATGTTTGCGAAAATTATCCTGGAGGTTTGCGGAATTATTACGGAAAATCCGAGCAACGTAATGCGCGAAGTGGATTTGCTTTTTATTTCAAAATACGTGGAGCGTATGGCCGACCATGCTACCAATATCGCCGAATGGGTCATCTATATGGAGACAGGAGTCCATCCCGATTTGAATACAAAAGAAATGTAGGGGATACGAATGGCACTTATTTATATAGCGGATGATGAAATGAATATCCGGACGTTGGTCGCAATCGGGTTAAAGGACAGCGGGTTTGAAACCGCTGCGTTCGCCGACGGGACGGAACTGCTGAACGCCGTAAAACAGCGGCGGCCGGACGCGATTATTTTAGACTGGATGATGCCGCATCCTGATGGGCTGGCGGTTTGCCGGGCTTTACGGGAGGATTCCGCCACACGGAATATTCCGATTCTGATGCTGACGGCGCGGGGAGCCGAAATTGACCGTGTGCTAGGGCTTGAAATCGGGGCGGACGATTATATTGTAAAACCGTTCAGCGTGAAAGAACTGTGCGCCCGTGTCCGCGCCGTCCTGCGCAGGACGGCGCGGCCGGTGGCTGCTGCGCCGGAGCTGTCGATTACGAAGGGAAACCTCAGTGTGGATATTCTGCGCCATACGGTTAAAAAAGACGGCAGGCCCATTGAACTGACGCTGAAGGAATTCGATCTTCTGGTGATGCTGATGAAAAACAGCGGGAAGGTTTTGACGCGCAATATCCTGCTCGACAAGGTTTGGGGTACGGAATATTATGGCGATACCCGCACGGTGGACGTACATATCCGTTACCTGCGCCAGAAAATCGAGGATAACCCGGACAGTCCTAGCTACATTTATACGGTGCGCGGGGTCGGCTATAAATTTACCGAACCGGATTAAGCGGAGGCAGCTATGAAAAAGAAGCTGATGCTCAGCAATGCGGCGATCATCATAGTGGGGTTTGCCGCGGCGTTTTTGCTGGCGGGATTCGAGATTCAACAGCAGTATTACAAAGAGTTCACAAGGCGGCTCGACACCGCTCTCAGCATTCTGTCCACGCAGACAGAGGAAATCCGGCGGAACCCTGAGGCCGCCGCAACGGCGGTGGGCGTTCAGCTCAAGCAGTCCGATCAGGAAATGCGCATTAGCATTATCGATCTGAACGGGAAGGTTACCGGCGACAGCGCGGATACGGAAATCAACCAAAACCACAGCAACCGCCCCGAAATCCTTCAGGCAAGGGAAAAGGGGCGGGGCTACGATACGCGCGTCAGCACAAGCTTGAATGAGCAGTATTACTATGAAGCACTGTATGTTCCGGATCAGTTTTTCATTCGTGCGGCGCTGCCGACGAGGGATCTGGACGACATTCTTGAAAAGCTTTGGACGATCGCGGCGCTGAGCATGCTTTTTGGAATTGCAATCGTTTTCCTAGTGACAGGAATCTTGGTCTGTCGCATGGCAGAACCGCTGAACCGCCTGACAGAATCGGCGAAACGGATTTCCGAAGGGGATTATTCCAGCCGCGTAAAGGGAAATTATAAGGATGAGATCGGTGAGCTTGCCTGTTCCTTTAACAGGATGGCGGAAAACACCGAAGCCGCTTTCTCGCAGCTTACGGCCAAGCAAAACCAGCTGGAAGGCGTGCTTCAAGGAATGGACGATGGCGTGCTTGCCGTGAATAAGGAAAACCAGATTCTTTTTCTGAATCATAGTGCCCGGAAGCTTTTGGATCGGTTGAGCTTTAAAGAGGGCTCAACCTTTGAGGGCAGCCTTTTAATTGGGAAAATTGCCGGGTTAATGAAACAGGCGATGGATTCCTCAAAAGCTGAAAAGGAAACGATTATGGTAAGCCCGGGGGACAAACAGTTTACCGTTTATGTTTCCCCCATTGCCGGGCAGAAGCAAGAGTCCGCGCTAGCTGTTATTACAGATGTGACCCTGATGCATAAGCTGGAGCAGATGCGAAGCGAATTTGTCGCAAATGTTACGCATGAACTGAAAACACCGTTGACGTCCATTAGCGGGAGCATCGAGCTTTTAAAAAGCGCGGATCGCGACGAGGGAACCCGCCGCTATTTCTACGATGTGCTGGATATTGAAACGGAAAGGCTACGCCGTTTGATTGACGATATGCTGGCGCTGTCCCAAATTGAAAATGCCAGGGAAGACCCGAGCGTCTGCTCCTGCAATCTGGCGGAGGAACTCAAGCAGTGTGTGGACCGCCTTCTCCCGATGGCGCAAAAAAGCAATGTAGCGCTTGTTCTGGATGTCGACCGTTCCCTATTCGTTTCCGCGTCGCCCACAAGGCTGCAGCAGCTTTTCGGAAACTTGATAGAGAACGCGATTAAATACAACAAACCGGGCGGGAGCGTGACGGTTACGCTCCGCCGGCAGAAACAAACCGCGGTTATCAGCGTAAAGGATACCGGAATAGGTATTGCGCCGGAGCATTTTGACCGGCTGTTCGAACGCTTTTACCGTGTAGACACAAGCCGTTCCCGCGAAATTGGCGGGACGGGGCTTGGACTTTCGATTGTGAAGCACCTCGCCGCCCTTTACGGTGGGGAAGTCGGCGTGGAAAGCGAAATCGGGAAGGGAAGCAATTTTATGGTTCGCCTTCCGCTGCTTTCCGCGAAGGCAAATCCGGAAGGCAGCGCACAATAATGGGCGAAGCCAGCCAAGTTGAATATTAGGAATACTATGAAAAAGCATCCGGGTGAATTTTGAACCGGATGCTTTTTTGTATAGCTTGGTATATCATATAAAATTTTGTAAATCTTAACAGGGGAGGGATATTCTATGAAATCGATTTGGAGCGAAAGCTGCAGCCTGCCGAAAAGGGATTCGCTGAAAGGCGATATGGTTGTAGAAACAGTCGTGATCGGGGCGGGAATGGCAGGGCTTCTTACGGCGTACCTGCTGCAAAAGGAAGGGATGAAGGTTGCGGTGCTGGAAGCGGCGGAGACAGCAAGCGGCGTAACAAAAAATACAACGGCAAAAGTTACCATACAGCATAATCTGATTTACAACAGCTTGATACAGAACATTGGAGAGGAACAGGCAAAGCAATACGCCGATGCAAACCAGAAAGCCATTGAAATGTATCGAAGCATCATTTCGGAAAACGACATTGACTGCGATTGGGAAACAAAGCCCGCGTTTGTGTATTCCCTTAACCGGATGGAAGACATTGTGGCCGAGACGAATGCTGCGCTCAGTCTTGGAATTCCCGCGGAGTTTACAACATCCACAGGATTGCCGTTTGAAGTGAAGGCGGCGGTGAAATTTTCCAATCAGGCGCAGTTTCATCCGCTTAAATTTATACAGGCCATTTCAAAGGATTTGGAGATATATGAAAACACGAAAGCGTTGATCGTGCGCGGGGATAGCATTGTTACAAATCGCGGCAGGGTGACGGCGGATAAGATTGTTATTGCGACCCATTTCCCCTTCATCAATGTTCCGGGCTGGTATTTTGCGCGTATGCATCAGGACCGTTCCTATGTTATCGCGCTGGAAAATGCGGAAGATCCGAACGGAATGTATATCGACGCAGATCCGGACGGTTATTCTTTCCGCAGCTATGCAGGGCTGCTGCTGATTGGCGGCGGAGGACATCGTTCCGGCAAGCATCCGGGAACAAGCAGCTATGAAAAACTGCGTGCATTCGCAAAAAAATATTATCCGAACAGCTGCGAGGTTTTCCATTGGTCCGCACAGGATTGCGTGTCATGGGATAACATACCTTATATCGGCAAATACAGTTCTTCCACTCCGAATCTGTTTGTGGCGACCGGGTTTAAAAAATGGGGCATGACAACTTCGATGGTAGCCGCCATGATTCTCAGCGATAAAATTTGTGGGCGCACGCATAAAAACGCGGAGGTTTTTTCCCCGCAGCGTTTTCATGCGTCTGCCTCCGCAAAAAACCTTTTCACCGACGCGGGTCAGTCGGTGGCTGGCCTTACCGCGGGTTTGTTTTCCCCGCCAAAGCGCAAATGCGCGCATTTAGGCTGCCGGGTATACTGGAATCCGGATGAAGAAACATGGGACTGCCCCTGCCATGGTTCCAGATATACCAAGGACGGTAAACTGATTAGCAATCCGACGCTGAAGGACTTAAAAAGTAAGTAAGGCTGTTTGCGGACGGAATCCGGAATGAATATGCATAAGGCAATTCCGTCCGCGCATAATAAGCTCGGAGGTGATTGCAATGCCAAAGGATAGCCAGCCGGATAATAAAATCAGCCGGATCAAGAAGGCAAACGGACAGACGCCCATTACAAGGGAAAATCAAAATAAAAACCGGAATGCGAAGAAACAATCCATTAAAAATAACGACGTGTAAGGAGGCAGCAGTATGGCAAAGGCAGGAATGAGGCGCCCGGATCCGAAGGATCCGCACGGCACGGAAAGTAATCATAAAATGCATATCCCGAAAAACGATGTGAAGCCCGTACCGGAAATCCAAGGAAAGGCGAAACACACAAAAGAGAAAGCCGCCCCCATGTAAAAAAGTTATGTAAGACCGGGCGAGGTTTGAGCCCCGCCCTAACAGGGTGAATATCCATGCACATTCGGCACGTTTTTTCAAATACGATATTTGCCCTGCACGCTATTATCTTATGCTTCGCGCGATCGATTATGAATGTTAATATTTGTTTGCCAGATTTGCTACAAAATCATGCATTTCCCGGTTTGAGCGCACTTCGTGCGTATGCTCCAGAATTTCCTGCTGCTTTGCTTTGGGAAGCGCTGCAAAGTACTCCATTGCTTTTTCATTCTGGGCAAGCGCCATTCCAAAACCCAATGGCAGATCCAATATTACCACCTCCGGCGTTAGTGTTCGCTTCAATAAAATAAAAAATTCAGCCTTTTGTGCTTTTATTCCAATACACAATATGCTATTATTAAAATAAATCCCAAAATAAGGAGGAGGATTTAAATGGAAAGAACATATGTCATGCTGAAGCCGGACGCTTTAAAAAGGAAATTAGCCGGAAAAATCATAACAAGGATCGAAGAAAAGGGTTACATAATTGCCGATGCAAAAATGATGCAGCTTGACGAAGCGATATTAAGGGAGCATTACGCGCATCTTGCAGATAAACCTTTTTTCCCCAGTATTGTGGAATACATGGTTTCCGGACCGGTGCTGGCAATGATTGTGGAAGGGGAAAACGCTGTATTGGGGATGCGTAAAATTGTAGGCGCAACAAAATTTGAGGATGCGCAAGCAGGTACAATTCGCGGGGATTATGCGTTCAACACGCAGGAAAACCTGATCCATGCTTCCGATTCCATTGAAAATGCTGAAATAGAAATTGAACGTTTCTTTAAAAAATAATAAAAATGGCGGCGGAAATTTTCCGCCGCCTTATCTTATTTAAGTATATCAAGCTACCGTAATGACACAATGCCGCACAGGGCTCTGACCGGAGAGCGTGGAATAAACGCCGGTACATCCGGCTTTGACCGCCTGAATCTTATAATAATAGCTGTTACCGGATTTTACAAGAGAAACCTGTTTTAATACGCTGCCGTTTCCGGTTGTAAAGTACGGTTTTTCGCTTGTCCCAATCGGGGTAAATTTGAACTGATATGTTTTTCCGGGTTTCATAGTAAACGACATTGTCGTATCGGAAAGAACCGATTTTGCACGCCCATGTGCCGTGAACGCAACGGAAGTTGTGCCCGTTCCGGTCGTAATCAATGCCGAGCCCTCACCGACGTTCGTGATTTTGTAGAGATAGCCGTCCGGGAGTTTTTTGCTGAATGCAACGGTAACTGCGGAGGGGTTGGAAGAAACCGCCGGCGGCGGGGAAGAACGGGTCGTTGTAATCTTATAATAATATGTATCGTTGGTGCCGAATGTGTAATCCCATGTGGTGTCGGAGATCAGCACATCATCTCCGTCTCCGCTCAGATTCGGATTCGTCGGATCAACTGGTGTGGTGTTCTGGCCGTTGGCTGAATAGTCCACATAGGAATAATCAAGGTCAACGACGCCGGTCGTAATGCCAGGAACATTCCCGGAACCATATTGCCACATGGTGTAGGGTTTATCGTATTTTGCAACGTCTACGCCCCAGTTTGCAACCCATTTGTCGTAGCTGTCCAACTCGGGGCTGGATAAGTTTGAATTAAAGAAACTCGGGGAGCTGTAAATTCCCGCTTTATATCCTGCATTTTCAATGGCGGAGCAGAAAGTGACGGCAATGCTTGTAAGCTGTTCTCTGGACAGCGTGCGCTGTCCCTGATATTCAATATCGTAAAAGACCGGATAGTCCAAATGGCGCCCGTTTAAAATGCTGAGGCACATTCTGGCTTCTTCTGCGGCTGCGGCTGTGGTTGTCGCATAGCTGAAATGGTAAACGCCGACTTTAATGCCGTTCGCCGTCGCGCCGTCGTAGTTCTGTTTGAAATAGGCGTCGGTCTGCTTTTCCCATTGTTCGCTGCCGTAGCCTGTGCGGATAATCGCAAACTGAACGCCGCTGTTTTTCACTTCCGTCCAGTTGATGGATTTCTGCCAAGCGGAAACGTCGATTCCCTTTAAGGCGACATGTACGACGCAGGAAGCTTTCTGACCGTCGGTTGCAGTAGCGGTAATGGTTGCCCTTCCCAGCTTTACGCCCGTGACTACACCGCCGCTTACGGTTGCAACGCTTTCATCGCTGGAAGTCCAGGTAGCGTCGCTCATGATGCAGCCGGATTCGGATGCTGTGAGCGTTGCGATGTCGCCAACCCCTAAGGCAAGCTTCGTTTTGTCCAATTTCAGGGTTCCCAAGGATCCGCTCACATCGGTCGCAAAAGCAGTTACGCTGAACGATGCAATAATTGCGAGCATTAGTACGAGAGAGATCAGCTTTTTTTTCATGAATTTTCCTCCATTTGTTTTCGTTTGTGCAACATATTTTCGGTTCCCCACTAAGTTATTCGTATCCATGCTATATTCTTCTCGAGTCCTAAAAGCAATATTGCATTGAACAGTAGGACTATTCGTTTTCAATTATATTTTTAAAACCTATTTATGTCAAGTATGTGCACTAAAATGCACCAGGCGACAAAAGTGTATAAATTCTTATTGAAAAACAAATAAATGTGTTTTGGAAAGTCAAAAAATGCCGGTTTTATTGATTTTTTTGGTATTTAGCTTCCAAGATAAGGTGAAAACTTTCATTTTGTTGGAATAAATTACCGCTTTAAAATAATTTAAATTTAGAAAAAAGAAGGTAAAAAATATATTTGATTATTTTGGGCAAATGTTTTAAAATGAACAAGTGTATTTTTTACTGGCTGGAGGAAGAATTTTGGCAAGTTACGTGGATGAAATAAAACGAAGGAGAACCTTTGCGATAATCTCTCACCCGGATGCGGGGAAAACGACCTTAACAGAAAAGCTTTTACTCTACGGTGGCGCGATTTCGCTTGCCGGTTCCGTAAAAGGAAAGAAAACGGCAAAGCACGCGGTTTCCGACTGGATGGAAATTGAAAAGCAAAGAGGAATATCGGTTACTTCCTCCGTTATGCAGTTTAATTATCAGGGCTTTTGCATCAATATATTGGATACGCCGGGGCATGAGGATTTCTCGGAAGACACCTATCGTACCCTCATGGCCGCTGATTCTGCGGTCATGGTGATTGACGCCTCCAAGGGTGTTGAAAAGCAGACCCGCAAGCTTTTTAAAGTTTGCACGCTTCGCAATATTCCGATCTTCACTTTTATCAATAAAATGGACCGCGAAGCGCGGGATCCGTTCGACCTTATGGAGGAAATCGAAAAGGAACTGGGGATCCAAACCTTCCCGATGAACTGGCCGATTGGTTCCGGCAAGGAATTTAAAGGTGTTTACGACCGAAACAAGAAGGAAATTATCGCCTTTAAGGCGAACAACGGCCAACACGAGGTAGAGGCCACAAAAGTGGATATTACCGACGAGCGGCTGAATACCCTGATCGGGGAGGATCACCGCAGCACCCTCGAGGATGATATCCTGCTGTTGGACGGCGCAGGGTACGAATTCGATCTGGAAGCCGTCCGCAGCGGAAAACTTTCTCCCGTGTTTTTCGGGTCGGCGCTGACCAATTTCGGAGTCGAACCATTCCTTGAAGAATTTTTGAATATGACCACATCCCCGCTGCCGAGGGATTCGGATATAGGGCTGATTGACCCGTTTGACAAAGAGTTTTCCGCTTTTGTATTTAAAATTCAGGCGAATATGAATAAGGCCCACCGCGACCGCATCGCTTTTATGCGTATTTGCTCGGGAAAATTCGACAGGAGCCTAGAAGTTTATCATATGCAGGGCGGAAAAAAGATGAAGCTTTTGCAGCCGCAGCAACTGATGGCACAAGATCGCGAGGTCATCGACGAAGCTTATGCGGGCGACATTATCGGCGTTTTCGACCCCGGTATCTTTTCCATCGGGGACACCCTGTGCTCCTCCTCCAAAAAGTTTTTGTTCGGTGGTATCCCCACGTTTGCCCCGGAGCATTTCTCCCGCGTGCAGCAGGTTGATACCATGAAGCGCAAGCAATTTGTGAAGGGAATGACCCAGATCGCGCAGGAAGGCGCGATTCAGATTTTTCAGGAGCTGGGCGGCGGCATGGAAGAAGTGATTGTCGGCGTTGTCGGAACCCTTCAGTTTGACGTACTGGAATACAGATTGAAAAATGAATACAATGTAGATATCCGCATGGAAGGCCTGCCGTATCAGTATATCCGTTGGATTGAAAACAGCGATCTTGACCTGAAAACCCTGAACCTTACATCCGACACCAAGCGGATTCAAGACTTACGTGGGCATCACCTCTTGATCTTTGCCAATGAGTGGAGCATCCGATGGGCGCAGGAACACAATGAGGGATTGGTTCTTGCGGAATTTGGAAGAAGTTGATGCACGATGGAAGTCTCTTTAGAATTCATTGGCGAACGGGGGGATGGACGGTGCGCTTTCTGAATTCCTTTAATAAATTCATAGAAAAGCGGATGGCGTTCGTTACACCCGCGTGCCTGCTTATCGGTGTCCTTTTTGCGGATTCGCTCAGCCACGTTCTGTTTATCGTTCCATATGTCTTTGCGTTCATGACGTTCTGCGGCAGCTTAGGTTCCCGGTTCGGCGATTTGAAGCGTGTGTTCCATCACCCGGTGCCGCTGATTGTTTCCCTGTTCGTTATTCATTTGGTTGTCCCCTTGCTGGCGAATATAGCCGGAAGCCTGCTCTTTCCAGGGCATCCTTATGCCGTTACGGGAATGGTTTTGGAGTTTGTCGTTCCCAACGCGGTTGTCAGCTCGATGTGGGTTTCCATTTACCGCGGAAGCGTTCCGTTTACGCTGTCGATTATTCTGATTGATACGCTTCTGGCGCCGTTCCTTGTCCCGTTCAGCCTGCATCATTTTGTCGGTTCCAATGTTCAGGTTAATACGGCAGCGATGATGGAGGAACTGCTGCTGATGGTTGCCGTGCCGGCGGTTCTCGCTATGGCGCTGAATCAGTTCAGCGGAGGCACTTTGAAACAGACGCTTTCCCCAAAGCTTGCGCCATTTGGGAAAATTGCGCTGATGATCGTTGTTGCCGTAAATTCCTCTAAGGTTGCGCCGTTTATCAAGCATATGAACTGCTTCCTTTTTGCCGTTACCGGTGCGATGCTGGTTATCGCGGCATCGGGCTATGCTATCGGCTGGGCCTGTGCGCTTTTGCTAAGACGGAAGCGGGAGTTAATTGTCTCGATGACCTACGCCTGCGGGATGCGCAATATTAGTGCGGGCGCCGTGATCGCCGCCGCATATTTCCCTGCGGAAGTAATGTTCCCGGTGATGATCGGAACGCTCTTCCAGCAGGTTCTTGCCGCCTTTTACGCGCAGCTGCTTGTGAAATTTTATGGGACCGGCGAAGAAACTACATAAAAGGAAATAACCGCCGCCCCTTTTGGACGGCGGTAAATTTTTTTGGGAAACTCTATGTAAAATTATCCTGTGCAGTTAGGTTTTCCCTATTTTTCTTGTGATTTTGTGAAAACAGTCTATAATATAGGAAAATACATAATGGCTAGTCGAAAGACGGTTGATCTGGAGGTATTTTATGGCATTCCATTTTGAGAAGTACTGGCAGCAGCTACTGACGGCGCTAGAAGCCGGCCTGCCAAAAATAATAGGCGCCCTGTTGATTTTGGGAATCGGCTGGTGGCTCAGCAACAAGCTGGTTCATCTGATGTTCCGGGCGATGCAGCGTTCGATAGCGGACACAGGTATTGCAACCTTTTTGTGCTCGCTAAGCAAATCGCTTTTGAAAATTATCGTCTGCATTACGGCTGCGGCGCAGCTCGGCATGAACGTGAATTCTATTATCGCGGCCCTTGGCGCTGCGGGTCTGACCATTGGTTTAGCAATGAAAGACAGTATGTCGAATATTGCCAGCGGGGCGCAGATTATTTTTACCCACCCCTTCCGCGTCGGCGATTACCTTGCGTTCGACAAGGAGGAAGGAACGGTTGAGCGGATTGAAATTATGTTTACTTCGCTTAGGACGTCTGATAATAAAGTGGTTGTGATTCCAAATTCTAAAATCACCGCCAGCGTCATTACCAATTACTCCGCCATGCCGACGCGCAGGCTGGATCTGCATTACGGCATCGGCTACGACGCCGATATTGCGAAGACGAAAGAGCTGCTTGCAAAAGTGATTGCGGACAATCCGCTGGTGCTGAAAGAACCCGCTCCGCTTGTGGCCGTGGGCGAACATAAAGACAGTTCCATTACCATAGAAGTTCGGGTTTGGTGTAAGACAGAGGATTTTTCCGCCCTCTATTTCGATATGCAGGAGAAGGTAAAGCTTGCATTCGACGAGGCGGAAATGAATATCCCCTATAACCAGTTAGACGTACATGTAAAGCCGGAAGGCTGAAATAAAACGGGAGCCTGTAATAGCAGGCCCCTTTTTTTAATACGTTGTATTTACGATAATGGTCATAAAGCAAATTGTCGATATGCTCGGTACCGATGGAAAGGCGGATGGTGTTCGGTTTAATACCGGACTGGAGCAATTCATTTTCCGTCATCTGGGAGTGCGTGGCGCTCGCCGGATGGATGACCAGCGATTTGACGTCGGCCACATTGGCGAGCAGGGAGAAAATCTGAAGACGGTCAATAAAATTCCTTGCTTCCTGTGCGCCGTCCTTAATCTTAAAAGTAAAGATCGAACCTGCGCAGTTCGGGAAATACTTCCGATACAGGGCATGGTACGGACTGTTGGGAAGTGACGTTAAGTAGAATTAAAAAAATTATGCGGCAGGCTGCCGCAGGATTTCCATTATACGATTTGGAAGATATAAAATTTCAGATAGCTTGTTTCCGGCACGTTCCACAGAATGGGGTGGTCGGGGGCCTGCTGGCGGGCTTCGATCTGTTTCAGCGACACATGCGCATCGAACGCTGCGCTTCGGAGCATGCTGCGGAAAAGCTCGTCGGTCATAAAGTGGGAGCAGGAGCAGGTTGCCAGATATCCTCCGCGCGGCAGCACCTTCATTGCGCGCAGATTGATTTCCTTGTAGCCCTTTATCGCGTGAACAACGGTATGGCGAGATTTTGTAAAGGCGGGAGGATCCAATATGATGAAATCGTAACCGTCCTTCGCGCCGCAGGGCAGCTCCGGAATGAGGTCGAATACATTTGCGGTTTGAAAGGTTATTATTTCCTGAAGGCCGTTCCGCTTTGCGTTTTCCTGTGCCATGGTGATGGCGTCTTCCGAGATATCCACGGCGTGGACGCGTTCGGCGCCGCCCTTTGCCGCGTTCAGCGCGAAGGAACCGGTGTGTGTAAAGCAGTCCAGTACTTTTTTTCCGCGGCTAAGCTGCGCGACCGCTTTGCGGTTGTATTTCTGGTCGAGGAAAAATCCGGTTTTCTGCCCGTTTTCAAAGTCCACGCTGTATTCGATCCCGTTTTCAAGAATCGTTGTTTGCGTGGATTCCGGCTGCGGCAATCCGAGAATCGGATAAAAGCCCTTGTTTTGCTCCATGCCTTCCAGTTCGCGGATCGTAACATCATTTCGCTCATACACGCCGTCGATGGTTTGTCCGTCTTCCGCAAGGATTTTGCAAAGCAGCGGAAAGAGAATCGGTTTCAATTTTTCCATTCCAAGGGAGAGCGTCTGCGTAACCAGTATGTTGTTAAAACGATCCACCGTAAGCCCGGGAAATTGATCCGCTTCACCGAAAATTATGCGGCAGCAGGACAAATCGTTCCCCATAACCGTTTTGCGGTAGTTCCAGGCGTACCGCAGGCGGCGCTCGAAAAAGGCTTCGTCGAAAACATCGTTCGCGTTCCGGGAAAGCAGGCGGATTCGGATTTTGGAATGGTCGTTAATGAATCCTGTGCCCAGGTATTTTTCCCGGGTATTGAATACATCGATGAGTTCACCGTTCTGATATGCGCCCTCGATTTTTAAAATTTCGGTATTATATACCCATGGATGGCCGGCCAGAATGCTGTTTTCCGCTTTTCGGGTCAAAATGGCTTTCGGATAATTTCTTTTTTGTTTCATGTTTATTCCTCTTTTTTTACTTGACAGCCGACCGCTTTTTGAAGTTATCCGGTTGTCCGTTTTCTTCTGAAACTGCAAGTCCGGCGCACCGTTTACAGTTTTGTAGCAACCCCTTACAGTTCTGTTGCTTTTCTTGATTTCCTGTTGTGCCCGGGCTATGATTAAGATAGAAAAAGTGATGAACAGGGGTGGGATTTCAATGAAGATCAAGAAGGTTACGGTTCTGATCGTTTTGACGCTTTTCTTATTGATTCCGGCCGCCTGCACCAAAGCCGGTTCCACAAAGGAACAGTCTGCGGAGCTTCAGCCGACGCTGACTGTACAGAATATTGACCTGGAAGAGGCCGAGAGCGTAATTAAAAATACGATCCGCTTGAATTATAATCAATATCGGTTGGAGTTAATGAACGAAAACCTTTCCTATGGCGGCGATCAATACTACCAATTCGAAATTTCCGATCACAACAGAACGGTCGGTCCGTCGATTATCGTCAGCAAGAGCAACGGCATGATTTTGTGCTATTATCCGGATCATTCCGTTTCGGACGTCTATCAGGACGAGGTTTTCAAAACCAAATGCTGATGGGATAGTTTCTAAAGAATATTGCTGCGCCTGCGATGTGCAGACGCAGTTTATATCGAAGAGTAGTGGAATCCTACATTCCAATCAGTTTCTTTACAATAAAATAGAGAAAAGGAATGAAAAGGGCCGGCAGCATATTGCCGACCTTTATTTTTTTGATTTTCAGCATGTTCAAGCTGATCGCTATGATTAAAACGCCGCCGATTGCAGTAATTTCACGGATCATTTCCGCTGTCAGGAGCGATTTTAAGGACGAAGCCAAAAGGGTGATTGTTCCCTGATAGAGCAGGATTACGGCGGCGGAAAAAATCACGCCAACGCCCAGCGACGACGTGAGGAAGACGGCACAGATTCCGTCTAGTATTGATTTTGCGAAAAGCATCTGATGGTTTCCAGTAAGGCCGCTTTCGATGGAACCGACAATTGACATGGAGCCGACACAGAAAATCAGGCTGGCGGTTACAAAGGCTTTCGCGACCCCGCCGTCCGAACGGGAGATCCGGCGCTCTATTATTTTGCCAAGGCCCTCAAGCCTGTCCTCAATTTTCAGCGCTTCCCCGATTATGCTGCCCATGGCCATGCAGGTAATCAGCAGGAGCAGATTATTGGCTTTCACCGCACTCATAATGCCGATCAGCAGCACCGAAAGGGCAATCGCATTCATAATGGTTTCCCGATAGTTTTCCCGGATTCCGCTTTTTAAAACCAGCCCCAAGGCGGTTCCTGCCACTACTGCAAGCGCGTTTACAATTGTTCCCAGCATATCCTTCCGACTTCCCATCCGTTCATGTGTTTTTTATGATATATCAATTTGCGTTTCGATGTCAATAAGGTTCACTTTATATTTGCGGCATTTCCAAAAGATGCCGTGGAGGTCAATTGCTTCTTTCTCATTGCGCAGGCGCAGGGAGAACGCCTTGCCTTACGATTTTTCTTTGAAATTGCAATAGGGTATGGTATGATATGTTTATCAGTCTGGGGAGGTATCGATGTAGTGAATAAGACGGCGATTAAGGCGTTTGCAATCAATGCGAGAAGGAAGCTCATTGCATCGGTCGCCCAAAGGATTACGGACAATATTGGCAGCGGAAAACTGATTGCCGAGCTTGCGGCAGACGTTACGGAAAAGGGGCTCGATGTCGTCGCGGAGGAAGTGTCCTATATCTGGTTTAAACGGATCATCGGCGTTCGTTTTATGGAAGTCAACGGGTATCTGCCCGGCGGTGTGCGCGTGCTGTCTTCGAAAAATCCGGGGCAGATTCTTCCGGATATTGTTGCTGCCGCGCCGCAGAAAGAAAAAACCGACGCGCTTTTTACCTCGCTGTTTATCGATTGCTGCCGTTCCCTTGCTGAAATCCTGCCGGATTATTTCAGGAGTGCATGCGGGTATCTGGACGCTTTGCTGGAACTGTCCTTCCAGGACAAAAACGGGATTGTCCGAAGGCTGGTCGACGGTATTTCCGAAGAGGATTTCCGCGAAGCGGTTGAAATCGTCGGCTGGCTTTACCAGTACTATAACGATGACCGGAAGAATGCAGTAACCGGCTTGAACGGCGGGCGGGTAAAGCGTGAGGATGTCCCCGCCGCAACCCAATTTTTTACGACCGACTG
This sequence comes from Caproiciproducens galactitolivorans, assembly GCF_004768785.1. Classification (GTDB taxonomy): domain Bacteria; phylum Bacillota; class Clostridia; order Oscillospirales; family Acutalibacteraceae; genus Caproiciproducens; species Caproiciproducens galactitolivorans. The sequence goes on along the minus strand of NZ_SRMQ01000007.1, from coordinate 65,659 downwards.
GATTGTGCGCAGCATGGTTGACAATTCGCTCGGCAGATACTGGTTGGAACGCCACCCCAAAAGCCCGTTGAAGGAGAAGCTTCTCTATTATCTGGGGGGCGGGGAGGAAGCGGCGGGACAGGAGATTTCCCCGCAGGAAATAAAAATCCTCGACCCCTGCATGGGCAGCGGGCATATCCTGGTTTACGCCTTTGAGATACTCGTGGAAATATACCGGGAATGTGGCTATTCGGCTTATGACGCAGCCGAGCAGATTCTTCGCCATAATCTTTACGGTCTTGATGTGGATCAGCGTTCGTATGAATTGGCTTATTTTGCCCTTTTCATGAAAGCAAGAAACTATAACGCGGATATCCTTAACCGAAAAATACCGCTCAATCTGTTTCCAATTCAGGAAAGCAACGGAATCAGCGAAGAATTGCTTTCCTTTGTGGCTGATGGGGATGAAGAACTGCAGGAGGACATGCAGAGCTTAACGGCTTCTTTTTGGGACGCCAAAGAATACGGCAGCCTGATTTCGGTCGGTTCCCTGCATTTTGAACGCATTGACCGTCGTTTGGAAGAAATCCGGCAGGGGGAATGTGGCGGTTTGCCTTCCCCGGCTCTCCGGGAGGATACGCTGAAAAAGCTGCCGCCGCTTATCCGTCAGGCGCGGGCAATGGCGGGAACCTATCCGGTTGTGGCGACAAATCCCCCGTATCTTTATAAGATGAATACGAAGCTGAAAGCGTATGTCAACCGCCACTATCATGCATATGCCGGCGATTTGTTCGCGGTGTTTTTATACCGTAATTTCGGATTCTGCACAGAAAACGGGTATTGCGCGTTTATGTCCCCGTTTGTGTGGATGTTCATTAAAACGTATCAGAAATTAAGGGAATACATCCTACGGGAGAAATCCATATCTTCCCTTATCCAGTTGGAGTATTCCGCGTTTGAGGAAGCAACCGTGCCGGTCTGCACCTTTGTCCTGAAAAACGGGCCAGAGACGAGGCCGGGCGTTTACTTAAGGTTGTCCGATTTTCGCGGCGGTATGGAGGTGCAGAAGCAAAAGGCGATCGAAGCTTCCCGGAATCCCCGGTGCCCTTACCGCTATGAAACACCGTCGGCTCGCTTTACTAGAATCCCCGGAATGCCGATCGCGTATTGGGTGGACAGGGAATACGGGGAAATTTTCGCCAATACCTCCGGTATCGGCGCGTACGCTGCCGTAACCAACGGTCTTTTTACCTGCAACAATAAACGCTTCCTGCGCTATTGGTTTGAGGTGCCGCGCGAAGAAATCCATTTTCACTGTTCCGGCAGGGAGGACTGTGAAAAAAGTCCGCTGAAATGGTATCCTTACAATAAGGGCGGCGGGTTCCGGAAATGGTACGGAAATCAGGAGTATGTTGTGAATTTTCAAAATTTCGGGGAGGAAATCAGCAAATACCGGGTGCAGTCCGGGCAATCCGCGGTTTTCCCCGGGCAGGATTATTATTTTTTGCCGAGTATTTCATGGTCTTTCGTCAGCTCATCCAGATTCGGCGTGCGTTATTATCCCGGCGGCTTTGTGTTTGACATTGCCGGTTCCTCGGTTTTTATGAACCGCAGGGAGGATGTCCTTTACGCGCTGGGCTTTTTGTCCAGCAAATGCGCGTTTGCAATGCTGAATTTAATTAACCCGACGTTAAATTATCAGGCGGGGAACATTGCGCAGCTTCCGCTCCGCATTGATGAAAGCGTGAAGTCCCGGATAGACGCGCTTGTCCGCGAAAATATTGCGATCTCCAAAGCGGATTGGGATTTTTCCGAAACAAGCTGGAATTTCGAAACGCACCCGTTTTTAAAATTTAGGTCCGGAAGCGGAAAAATAGCAGATGCTTATGTCGCGTGGAAGGAATACGCGGAGCGCCGGTTTCAGCGGCTGAAGGAAAATGAAGAGGAGATCAACCGTATTTTCATCGGCATATACGGCTTGCAGAACAGCCTGACCCCGGAAGTGGAAGAACGGGACATTACCGTCCGACGCGCCGCGCTTGCCCGGGACACCCGAAGCTTCCTCCATTTTGCGGTTGGCTGTGTCTTCGGCCGCTTTCCTGTACCGGGCTACAATACCGACGTTACGGATGCGGTGCCGATTTGCAACGAGATACCGGATGACCTTGTGGCGAAGGTGGTCGCTTTCATCCGGTACGTGTTTGGGGAGGCGTTCCTGCAGGAAAATCTGGAATTCCTTACCTCTGCCATGGACGGCAGCGGCAGCCCTTTGGAAAAGATACGGGCGTATTATACGTATTCCTTTTACCAGGAACATTGCAGGCTGTATAAAAAAAGGCCGATCTACTGGCTTTTTAACGGCAGCGGGTGCCGGGTGCTTTGCTATATGCATTCATATCACGAAAATACCCTTTGTAACGTGCTGGGTTATTTTGAGGAAGCGCGGCAGCGGCTGGAAAAAGGGCTCAACCGCGGGGAATCCAAGGGAAAATCAGCGGCGCGGGTGAAACGGCTCCGTCGGCTGGAGCAGTACGAAGAAAGGCTGGGAAAGGCCGCTTCCGCGCACATCCGGCTGAACTTGGACGATGGGGTATTGTATAATTACAGCAAAATTCAAAACGGACAGAACTTGCTTGCGCCCTTAAAATAAATGGTGAGGTTGATACAATGATCAAAGCAGTCATATTTGATATGGACGGCACAATGTTTGACACGGAACGCGTCAAGATGCAGGCTTGGGCAAAAGCCGGGCAGGAGCTTCATTGCGCGGACGCTCATGAAATCTACGGGCAGATTATGGGCTTCACGTATGAATATGTGGAAAAAGCCTTCAAAGACGCCTATGGCAAGGATTTCCCTTATGAGGACTTTATCAAACTCGGTACCAAATACTTCAAGGGATACCTTGCGGAAAATGGGGTTCCGGTGAAAGCGGGGCTTTACACTTTATTGGATTATCTGAAGGCGAACGGCTATAAAATTGCGGTTGCAACCTCCACACAGAGGAAAACCACGCTGCACCATTTGAAAAGCACGAATACGCTTCCGTACTTTGACGCGATTGTGTGCGGGGATATGCTGGAAAAAAGCAAGCCGGACCCGGATATTTATCTGAAAGCGGCGGCCGCGCTTCAGGTTCCGCCCACAGAATGTATGGCGGTTGAGGATTCCCTCAACGGCATTACCTCGGCTTACCGCGCGGGCATGAAAACGGTAATGGTGCCGGATATGGTAAAGCCAAATTCTGAACTGAATAAAATGCTGTACGCCTGTGTTAAAACGCTGGACGAAATCATCGCGATCTTATAAAAATAAGCCGCCAGTGTCCTTGGCAGCTTACTGTTATTGTGAATCGGTATTTTTTAATATTTTGAACCGTTTCTTTACTTCTTCCGTCGGGAGGATCATGCTGTTGTACAGATCCGCCTTCGTTCCTACGTCGTAGGGACATTCCTTCGGCAGTTTACCAATATAGACAGTATTTCCCCTTGTGCCAAGATAGATCGGTTTTGCTGTGTGTTTAGCCGACTCCCATGATTTTTTAGGAACAAGAGAAATGGAGAGCAAAGGGTTTTCCGCATCCCCTTGAAACTCAAAAGAGATGGTGGTCTTTTTTGAACCATCCTTCAGCGTTTTTTCGCTGACGACAGCTTTATAATTTTCCGTTTCCCAACTGTCCGGTATTGCAAAGGAAAATCCCAATTCTTCGTTTGTATAGACGGTTTGCGCAGCAGCGTCTTCCAAAGGCGCGGATAATGCCAATTGCACGGAAGAAGGTTCTGCCTTTGCCGTACATGCGGCAAGAGCGATCATGCACAAGACGAGCCAGAGTAAAAGGGCGGGTTTTCGCATAAATCTCCTTCTTTCGGGTATACGTTTACCAATAAATCATATTCCGGAGGTATACAAATGTCAATGTAAGTATTAAAACTGTAACAAATTCATTACAATACTGTTATAATTAAAAAAAATTTGGGATTTGTGCTATAATAAAATGGCATAATTTTGAAGGCGGCGATGGGTCGATGAAAATTCTGGTGGATGCGGATGCCTGCCCGGTAAAGGAAATTATCGTTCGGCTGGCGCGTGAAAAAGCCCTTCCGGTCACAATGCTGATTGATACCAGCCACGAGATTCATGACGGTTACAGCACCGTTATTACCGTTGACAAGGGGCGTGACAGCGCGGATATCCGCCTTGTCAACCTGATTGAAGCCGGGGATATCGTCGTTACCCAAGATTTCGGCGTGGCGGCAATGGCCCTTGCCAAGGAAGCGAAGGTGCTGAACCAGAATGGGATGATTTACGACAATTCCAACATGGACCGTCTTCTTTTCGAACGCGCGCTCGGCCAGGAAGTGCGGCGCGCCGGTGGAAGAACCGGAAAAATCAGAAAACGTACCAAACAGGATGACCAAGCATTTGAGCGGACACTCTCCCGGATGATTGAAGAAAGTATTTGACAAATTTGTTTTTAATGGTATAATACCTATGTTTTGCTCAAAATTAAGACGTGGGGTTGAAAATATGTTTGATTATGACGTTATAGTAATCGGAGCCGGCCCAGCCGGCATTTTTACTGCCCTGGAAATGGATAAGCTCGCCCCTGAAAAACGGGTTCTGCTTGTCGATTCTGGCAGCGCGATAGACCGCCGCGCCTGCCCGGCAAGGACTTCCGGACAGTGCGCCCACTGTCCTACCTGTAATATTATGAATGGCTGGGCGGGTGCCGGCGCGTTTTCCGATGGAAAGCTTTCCCTTTCGGAGGAAGTCGGTGGCAATATCACCGATTATATGCCGGTTGCAAAAGCAAGGGAATTGATTCATTATGCGGATGAGATCTATCTCCATTATGGAGCGCCGTGTAAGGTGTTTGGAAAAAGCGACAAATTCGCGGAAAAAGTGTCCTATGAGGCGCGCAAGGAGAACATCCGGCTGATCCCTTGCCCGGTACGCCACATGGGAACCGAATATTCCTTTGAAGTCCTGCGCGGTATGTACCGCTATCTTTCCAGCCGTCCGAATTTTGAATTCCGCGAGCATACTACGGCGGATACGATTGAAGTGGAGGGCGGAAAGGCGAAGGGCGTATGGCTTGTTGATTCCAAGGGGGAACGCACCCTGGTGCGCGCGCCTTATGTCGTTATCGCCCCGGGCCGCGGCGGTGCGGACTGGCTTGCGCGTATCGCGCAGGAGAATAATCTTGCTACCATCAATAACGAAGTGGACATCGGCGTGCGTGTAGAGGTCCCGAACGCGGTGATGGATCACCTGACGAAGAATCTGTACGAGGCCAAGCTGGTTTATTACTCGGATACGTTTGAAAATAAGGTTCGCACCTTCTGCATGAACCCCGGCGGGATTGTTAGCGAGGAGCATTACGACGGGGGAATCGACGGAGGAATCGCGGTTGTGAACGGGCATTCCTATGCGGATGAGGATAAGCACAGCGAAAACACCAATTTCGCGCTGCTTGTTTCCACCAAGTTTACGGAACCGTTCAAACGGCCGATTGAATACGGGCGCTATATCGCGCAGCTTGGCAATATGCTGACCGGCGGCGGTATTATGGTGCAGCGGCTTGGCGACCTGCTCCTCGGCAGGCGTACGGATTATACAAGGCTGAAAAAGTCCACGACGATTCCGACCCTTACAAACGCGGTGCCGGGCGACCTTTCGTTTGTGCTGCCGCATCGCCATCTGACAAGCATTGTGGAGTCTTTGCGGGCCTTCGATAAGCTGGCGCCCGGACTGTATTCCAAAAATACGCTTCTCTACGGCGTAGAAGTGAAATTCTATTCCTCGAAGATATCCGTTGGGAATAATTTTGAAACGGCGATTAAGAATCTGTACGCCGTGGGAGACGGGGCTGGAATCACCCGGGGTCTGATGCAGGCTTCTGTGACCGGCATTGTTGTCGCAAGGGATATCGCAGAAAAACAGAAAAAGAAATAAATATTCAGCGAACCTGAAAAACGGGTTCGCTGTTTTTATGCATGGAATAAAAGCTGTGACATATAATTTGATAGATATGCCGTTCTTTCCATGCGAGCAGTTTCCTTTCGTACATCATGGAATAAGCCGGCATGATAAGTGAGGAGGGGATATTTTGCCCGAATATACGTTAAATTATTATATCCGGTCCAATAGCGCAAGGGGCTATGCGAGCTTTTTTGAGTCAAATTTCAGCCGCCTGCGTACGGTTGTCCGCTTAGACGGTTATCCGTCCGTTGCAGTAGCGGATATTGTCGGGAACATTTGCGCCGACGCGCTTGAAAAAAATTTTCATGTCGAGCTGATTCATAACTGCTTGGACAATTCGCTGGAAGGCGTGATCGTTCCGGAAAAAAGCGCCGGTGTTATCAACTTTCCGCTTTATGATGAAGAAGAATTCAGCGTTGCTGCAATTCTGAATGACGAAAACCTGCACCAGACTTTTGCAGGGCTGGAGGCGGCCCGCCGCCATTTTGCCGCGGCGCTGGAAATTCATGACCGATGGGAGCAGATTTATATATCGAATATGGATTTTGCTGCCGCCAACAAGCTGGCATCCGATACGATTGAAAGGGTAATCGGCGGGAATACGCTTGCGAAAAAAGGGGAGCAGATTCATCGCTTTTTCGGCGCGGCAACCATGGACGGTTCCCTTGACTATATTGACAGCCTTACATCCCATCTTGCAAAGCGGTATTTTATCAAAGGGCGGCCCGGAACGGGCAAGTCCACGTTTTTAAAAAAGATTGCCGAGTATGCTTGCGCCGCGGGATATGAAACAGAGGTATACCATTGCGCCTTTGACCCGAACAGCGTGGACATGATTGTTTTAAGAGAGCTTGGCCTGTGCGTGTTCGACAGCACGTCGCCGCATGAATACTTCCCGTCCCGCCCCGATGACGAGGTCATCGATATTTACAAGACCGCGGTTGCGGAGAAAACGGATGAGAAACACCGCTCGGAGATTGCCGCGATCATGACGGACTATAAGGCGGAAATCGCAAAGGCAACAAAACAGCTTGCCCGCGCGAAACGGTATTACGACGAAGTACAGCGGGGGCTTCTTTCGAAAATCAATGCCGGAGCGCTTGGAAATATGGAAAAGAAAATTCACGACAAAATTTTTGAAAGCTGGTGATTCCTAAATCTAAAGCGGCTATGGGAAACCATAGCCGCTTTTGCGATTGCAATCATGACGGCTGGGGCGGAATACGCCCCAGCTTTTTTGCCTGTTTTTTCACGCCGGGCGGATATTTTGTATGATACGCTATTGACAAATTGCCCGGAAGCGGTTATAGTGTTCCTATAAAGAAACACTACTGGAGGGATTGCATGGATGCCGCTGAAATGCTGGGCTATTTCGGGCTGACCCGTCAGGAGTCGGTGCTCTACCTCATGCTTTGCTCCGAGGGCAGGATGACGGGATACGAAGCGGCGAAGGCGACGGGGATTTCGCGCTCGAATACGTATACGGCGCTCGCCGGCCTTGTGGAAAAGGGCGCGGCGTTTATAGAAGAGGATACCGCAACCCACTACCTTCCGGTTCCGGCGGAGGAATTCTGCGGTAACCGGATTCGCCGCATGCAGGAATACGCACAATTGCTTACGCAGGTTCTCCCGGAGCAAAGGGAGGAAACCGGGGGTTATATCACCGTAAAGGGCGAAGAAAATATTTTTGACAAAATGAAAAACATGATTGACAAGGCGAAGGAGCGGGTCTATCTCGCCGTTTCCGGGCAGACGCTTTCAAAGCTGATGCCCCAGATCAAGGGGGCTGTCGCTCGGGGGTTGAAAGTCGTGATTATCACCGACCCGCCGTTTGCGTTGGATGGGGCGCAGGTTTATCATACGAAAACCGGGCAGCACCAAATCCGGCTGATTGCGGACTCGAAAAACGTACTGACAGGGGACACCGCGGCAGGATCCGAATCAACCTGCCTGTACTCCCAAAAACGGAATCTGATTGAGCTTTTTAAAGAAGCATTGAAAAATGAAATTACGCTGATCACAATGATGGAAGGAAGTTGATTTTCTTGAAGAAGCCGTTTGTTACACTAGAACAATTAAAAAAAATTACTGAAAAATACCCCACTCCATTTTATCTCTACGACGAAAAGGGAATTCGGGAAAATGTGCGAAGGCTGCAAAAGGCTTTTTCCTGGAATCCCGGTTTCCGGGAATATTTTGCGGTAAAGGCAACCCCAAATCCTTTTTTGCTTCGCCTGTTGAAGGAAGAAGGCTGCGGTACGGACTGTTCTTCTTTAACAGAACTGATGCTTGCGGACGCGGTGGGCTTCCACGGAAGCGATATCATGTTCTCTTCCAATGACACGCCTGCGCAGGAATTTGTGCTGGCAAAAAAGCTGGGCGGAATCATTAACCTGGACGATTTTACGCATATTGACTATCTGAAAGAAGCCACGGGTATTCCGGAAACTATCTGCTGCCGCTACAATCCCGGCGGAACCTTCCAAATCAGCAACGCAATTATGGATAATCCGGGTGAGTCAAAATACGGGTTCCCCTACGACCAGTTGAAGGAAGGGTTTCTCAAGCTGCGTTCGTATGGAGCGAAACGGTTCGGTCTGCATGCCTTTCTGGCAAGCAATACAACGGATGACGCGTATTATCCGACGCTGGCGGGTATTTTATTCCGTACGGCGGTTGACCTGTACAAGCAGACGGGAATTGCCGTGTCCTTCATTAACCTGTCCGGCGGAATCGGCATTCCGTACCGCCCCGAACAGAAACCGGCGGATATTGAAAAAATTGGCGAAGGCGTCCGAATGGCCTACGAAGAAATTCTGGTTCCGGCGGGACTTAAAAATGTGGATATTTACACCGAACTCGGGCGTTACATCCTCGGGCCATACGGCTGCCTTGTCACAACGGCAATCCATGAAAAACATATTTACAAGGAATACATCGGCGTAGATGCCTGCGCTGCAAATCTGATGCGCCCGGCAATGTACGGGGCGTACCACCATATCACGGTTATGGGCAAAGAAAACGCGCCCTGCGACCATCGGTACGATATTACTGGGAGCCTGTGTGAAAACAACGACAAATTTGCCATTGACCGTATGCTTCCGAAAATCAATAAGGGCGATTTGCTGGTAATACATGACGCGGGAGCACATGGGCACGCCATGGGGTACAATTATAACGGTCGCCTGCGTTCTGCGGAGCTGCTCCTGAAAGAGGACGGGCCTGTTGAATTAATCCGGCGTGCGGAAACCCCGATGGATTACTTTGCAACCCTTGATTTTTCGGAAACATTTCAAATATTGAAAAAGCGTGAGAAAGAACTGGGGATTGAATAGTGTGTTCAGATTGTCTCCGAAATACATTGACATTTTATTGGATTATGATAGAATACTTACTGGGAATGAAGTTCTCCCATAGCGAATGCTAAAATTGCTTTTAAAGCTGATGACTTCTGTGGCATACACAGCAGGCATCAGCTTTTTTGTTTACTCCGGGGAGGGGGAAAGAGGGGCGGCTTCTCGGCTCTCCGCTCAGACTAGCTATAATAGCCATACTCAAACCCCGTTTGAAGGGGGCATCGAAAAGAATATTGGAGGGGTATTTTTGAACATTTGGCACGATATCTCCAAAGAAAGAATCCAGACAGACGATTTTTGCGCGGTCATTGAAATTCCGAAAGGTTGTAAAACGAAATATGAACTTGATAAAGGTACGGGTACGCTCTATATGGATCGAATTCTTTATACTTCCGCGCATTATCCCGCAAATTACGGGTTTATTCCTCGCACGATAGCGGAAGACCGTGATCCTCTGGATGTTCTTGTGCTCTGTACTGAGGATATACAGTCTCTTTCTCTTGTTCGGTGTCGCCCGATCGGTGTCATTGCAATGCTGGACAGCGGGTTTGTGGACGAGAAAATTATTGCCGTTCCCTTTCATGACCCTACCTATAACGCCTATCACGATATAACGGAACTGCCGAAACATGTGCTTGAAGAAATGTCGCACTTTTTCTCCGTGTACAAGCAGCTCGAAGGAAAAGCTACGGCTGTTGAGCATATACAGGACGCGCAGGAAGCGAAGAAGATCATACGAGTATGCATTGAAAGATATGAAAAAGAGTATGGCGCAAAAGAATGAACGCAATTAAGGAACGCCTGCCGTTTTCGGCAGGCGTTCCTTAATTTTGCTTCATTAGACTGTTGAGCTGATCGGCAATATGAACGGATTCTTGTATCACGGCAGAAACCTCCTCCATTGCGCTTGACTGTTCCTGGGTCGTATGTAAAGTGATATTAGAGTTGTTTACGGTTTCTTGGATGGATTCCTTGATCTTCTTTGTTAGCTTCATGATATGTTCGGCCGTATCGTTGGAAGTTTGGGACAAGGTCTGAATTTCCTTTGCAACGACGTCGAATCCTCTTCCAGCCTCCCCGACGCGAGCCGATTCTATGGATGCGTTGATGCCCAGAATCTTTGTATAGGATGCGATTTGGGTGATGGATTTCAAAACATCATTAATTTCTTCCGTAATGGTTTCCACTTGCGAAATCTCTTCGTTCAGGTCCTGTTGCCGTTCCGTAATATTCTGCGCGGAGGACGCAAGTTCTTCCAGAGTGGACGAAATCTCGATGAATTTATTTGCCAAAAGCTTAGCGAGATGTTCAAGCTCAATTTTTGCATAGCCGTTTTTGGCGAGTGCATTGACGACAATAAACAAAACTTCCGCGGCGGCGCTGATGCTTTTCATATCCGTAACCTTGATCTTTTTTACCGCCTCGACCAACCCGTCCCCACTAACATCAATTTCATTTGCAACTTTGCGGTAATGCTCCTCCCGGGGGTTTTCCGAAAGTACCTGTCCGCCCAAAACGGTTCCGATCAGTTCGCCGTTAATGATGATCGGTGCGGCAAAATCAATCAGACCCGCGTGGCATTGTCCGACAAACGGCCTGCCGGAGCGGGCGGCCATTTCGCCCATGCGGTGGTGGGATTCGGCACAGCGGCGGTCACCAATTTGAGACTGGTGGACAAATCCGTCGCAAAATCTTGTATAGGAACTGGGATTTGTTACCGGGGTGCCGTTACGGTCTACGGTCACACTAGCACAATTCATACCGATTGCAAAATTATCCTGGAATTTTTGCAACAAAGAGATGTCGATGATATCGCTTATTTCGAGCACCTTCATGTCAAGCGTGCCGTCTTCGTTTGTTTTTATCATACTTTGTTCGTCCTTTTTTGTATTTTGTTTGGCGGTGAAATACGAGTATCTTAATCGTCAGATTTCGTATTTATGAATCCGGATAACGCTTTTCAAGAAGGGAAAGAAAAGCTTTCATATACCCCGGTAGATCCTGCGGCCGGCGGCTGGAAACGATATTGCCATCCACAACCACGGGCTTGTCCAGCCACTTTGCTCCCGCGTTTTCCATATCGTCTTTAATACCCGGCGTGCTTGTGACGTTCTTTCCATTCAGTATTTTTGCGGAAATCAGAACCCAGCCTGCGTGGCAAATCTGACCGATTGGTTTGTTTTCTCTGTCTATTGCGCGAACCATCTCGATCACTTCCGGAAAACGCCGGAGCTTGTCCGGAGCCCAGCCGCCCGGAACCAGAAGTGCGTCGTAATCCTCGATGGCGATGTCCCCAAACGCATAATCGGAAGTGGCAGGTACGCCGTATTTCCCGATGTATTTTTCGCCGGCTTTTTCTCCGACCAGATGAACGGTTACACCTGCTTCCCGAAGCCTTAGAACGGGGTACCACAATTCCAAATCCTCAAAATTGTTTGCAATGAAACAGACCACTTTTAATCCTTTTTTCACTAAATAATCCTCCTTTCATTTTGCTTTTATATATGATTTGAATTTTCTCGAAATTTTATAAAATTATTATATCATAATTCTAGGATGTGGTATTCTAATTTTACAATTTTTTTTATTGTATGATTTTTTATGAGGTTTTTACGCTGTTGCGGAGAAAATATTGCCTGTGTAAATACGGAGGTGCGTAAAGGAGCGCCTATCACAGAGAAAGCACCTTGTCTCCCCCGCAGAGCGCAGGAAGAAGTTACTTCAAAAAAAGATGGCATAAACCGGGAATTTTATAATAAATTCTGAAAAAATACAAAGTACTAAAAAAATTAAAAAAAAAACTTGCATTTTACTGCTGAATGTAGTAGAATATATCTCGCTGACACGTTAGCCCCCATTGCGATATAGGTTAGGTATTGACGGGGTGAACGGAATACAATATATGGTGTGACAAAGCCATAAAGTCATTATAAGTTGCCGATATTTTGATGCGGAATTGTGTAAGGGTAGCACGACAGACTCTGACTCTGTTTGTGAGGGTTCGAATCCTTCTTCCGCAGCCATGGCCCCAAAGAGGGCCGATTTTTCGAGGTGTGGCTCAGCTTGGTAGAGCGCTACGTTCGGGACGTAGAGGCCGCTGGTTCGAATCCAGTCACCTCGACCATGAATGATAAAGGGTAAAAGTATATGCTTTTACCCTTGTTATCAAATAATTTTTATGTATCACAAAGGATTGTTGGCGCAATCACATAGGAATAAAGATTCCTCTCCCAGGTTCTCTGGAAGCTGCCCCCAATACAGTAACGTTGGAAAAACAAAAATTGCAAGGAAAATTTAACAATATATCGTTTGAAAGACCGTATTTATTCCGGTCTTTTATTTTATTCTAGTGTTTTTGTATTCTCTGCATTCAGATATATCGCTATATCGAAAAATTTGATATTAGTGCTTTTAAATCATAATTGTGCTAGCAGCCGCACGTTCAAACAATAATAAAATAGCGCAAAAAGTGGCTGGAAACTGAAAATAAAAAGTAGCCTAATTCGACAATTTTTAGTGGCTTTGCAATGTGCAAATGAAAATCAGCACGAATATATTGCAATCTTTTTCGAACGTATGTATTTACTCAAGTACCAAGCATCCATCTTCAAATGCGGTCGGGTAAGTTAGTGGCATCATACGGTTTTTGAATACAATGATATAGGCATATACATAAAATCTACCTCCTGAATTCAACCGGCTTAGTCAGCCGGATAACGCGTATAAGGGTTACAAAAATCACAAGAGCCGTAATAGACAAGGAAATCTTCCCCTTGGTTGTGCAAAACAGAAACCCTTTCCAGTCATTATTCAAAGCGCATGCGGCCAGAATAATCCCTCCAATGATTGCAAGTACAGATAAATACATTTTTATTTCTTTATACATTTCATAGTCGAGTTCCCCGGAAACCGTACGCATTTTGGAGAGCTTCGCCACAATAGGATAGGTTGTTTCATTTTCTTCCAAACGATAGCCAATAAGACTGATCTCGTCCCCATATGGTACGGAATATTTTAAGATGTCTGTCTGGGAAATCCGGGACTGTGACAACAATTCACCTAAAGAGGGGTGATTCTGCTTCCCGGCAGGAGTCAGGACTGGAAGCATGGGCGTTTCTTCATCACAGGTGACGATCGCAACGCTCCGTTTTATTGCTTCCAGTCCTTTTGTGATCTTCACAGAAAGGGTGGTTTTTCCACTATCCGGGCTGCCCCAAATCGCAAGAACCTGATTATTGTTCATTTGTTTTTCCTCCCTGTTTGGATGCAAGGTACTGGTCCTGTGCGTCTATAAATTTCCGCGCTGTTTTCTTGTCTCCCCGGTAAACAAGGGATGCGTGGATGGTGCCGTTAGCGTTATAATCGATGAGGTTTTTTTCTGCTCCGGTGTGACCAATACGGTCAAGGTGGTAGGCATTTCATTCTTTGTGGAAGTACTGGTATTATCTTTTCTTCCTGTTTTTATGTATTTATGGATCCTGGCGAATAACCCGATGGCTAACCCGAGTTATACGGAACGGATTTCGGCTCTCGCTTTGCAAGGCAATTCTTATCGAGAACCAGACGAACGGGAATCCCATCCTGAGCTAAAAGAGCAGATCGAGTACGATTATTTTGAGGAAAACTTCCCTGATGACCTAGGCATCATTTCAGACATGATCATCCGCCTTCCATTCTGTGGCAGCCCACAATCCACTTTGCTGGAATAATACCGCGATAAATATACCATTTGTCGCTGCCATCCCATCCTGTCACAATCTGTTGAGCTTCTTCCGGCATATCTGCCACAAAATCAATCGCCCGTATAAGCTTTTTGCGATAGTTGTCTGGTATATTAACGGTCAGCCTATACGCGGTGCGGCTATAATCGATTAAGTTTCGGGTTGCCCAGCTTTGCTTGCGTGGGTCAGGCTCTGTAGTGAGCCATTGACAACGCGGTATGAGCTTATACACGCCGTCTACAAGTTTCGGAAATTGCCCCAGCGTAAGTCCCTCGTGCATGATGCTGTCTTTGTGCTGTGCCGCACAAAAATGATATATGTTCATTTTCGTCTCTCCTGCATTGACATTTTCATTTCTACTGTAAATTGTAATCCCATAACGGCTCCTCCTTTTCCTGCCCTAACTGGATGAAATAATTATGGCAGAAGGCCGGTTTTAATTTGTTTTCCCTGATAATTAACAGGGAAGCCTCTGTGTCATATTTTAATCCACCAGTTTAGGTCCGATATGCCAATCGTCGTAAGTTTCCGTATGCCCAGCGTACCAAGCAATACGGAACGGACCGCAAGCTCGTGGGGCATACTCCCGATCGACCTCCGCTTCGCGTCCCTCCTGCGTTATTGGTAAGTTGTACATGCAGGCGTGCAGAAATTCCTCTGATTCCGGGATATCAGTTGCGTCTAAACCGTCCGACCCGTAACATAGTCTTTCCTTTGCCATAAAAATCTCTCCTTTTTTAATTTGATATCAAGGTATAGAAAATTCGATGTAATAGAATTGCCTTGGCTCTGCGGATATCTTATGAAAGATACAGTAGGCAGAATTCGGACATTTCCTATACCGGTTAAAAAATAAACATTTTTGAATATGCTTTAAGTTTCTCTGATATGCCGGTTTGCTGGTAATAATCTTGATTTTTCCAATTTCCTGCATTCTTACATATTGTACCTTATGGAGCATAAAAGCTAACCGTTTAACGGACGATTCGCTTCCTGTGGCTGCTTTTTGTTTATCCGCAGAGACCCAGGCTTTGGCGATATGGAAGTACCGGGAGTTTCATACAATTCTTGTGCCGGGCAATTTGATTCCTCCTATTGTTTATTTTTTTTAGCTGCTCTATTGAAAACGATAAAACCTCTGCGACAGGGAAGACAGTCCCGTTACAGAGGTTTCATTAATTTCGTTGTTTGCTTTTTGTATCGTATAAAGTTTTGGATTTCAGGGCGCATTGTCCTCCCATAGGTATTCCCATCGAGGATTTTTTAACCATTAAGCACGGCAATAGAAAAGATGTGCCGTATTCAGCACCAAGCATACTATGGTTCACGATTTGACGGTGACAGAAATGCGGCTTTTATTATTTTGTTTTCCTCACAGTTCCAACAAACGGTCACCTTTGATATCCTCAGGATGCCATGAAATCAGTACGAATTTCCCATTTGCGTGTTCGTTGATGTGGTTGAGCCATTCTATTTCGCCAGCAGCCTTAGCTGTCAGTATGGGACTCGAAGTATCCGTGCCATAAAGTGACTGATTGACCACCCACCACTTGGCGGCAATGCCTGCACGCTTTAAATCCTCCTCAAGACGAAGAGCCTCATAGACCGGAGTTGCTTCGGGTAAGGTTACTATAATGACCTCAGTTTCGTCTGATTTCAGCCGTGGCAACAGCCGTGCTACCGATTCGGGTATTTCGCCTTTAGTGCGCTCAATTTCATGATTATAACTCTGCGTTGACTCCAATAGGAGCAGAGTGTGTCCCGTGGGAGCTGTGTCTATGACAACCACTCGATCGTCTGCCATGTTAACTATCTCCGCAAAAGCGCGGAAAACAGCTATCTCCTGCGTACAGGGTGAACGGAGATCTTCTTCGATATAGGCAACATCCTCGTCACTCATACCGGATGCGCGCGCTTTGGAGAGCACCTCCTGCTGATACTTTTTGAGTTCCTTGGTTTCATCAATATGGCTCATGGATATACCGCAGGTTTCGTCTATCACAAATTTTAGATGCGCAGCCGGGTCAGTAGTGGTAAGGTGGACTTTCTTACCTCGCTTTGCAAGGCCGAGCGCAACAGCAGCCGCAACGGTTGTTTTACCAACTCCGCCTTTGCCCATCGTAAATATGACGCGCTTGCCCTCTGCTGCCAGTTCATCGATCATATTGCTGAGTGAGGGAATATGGTCAGTATTTAACTTCCGTGGCTTAGTGGACACATAATTGGTAGTAAGCAAAGCACGCACATTTTCCAAGCCGGTTACGTTATAGGATCGCAACGGTACCATAAAGATTGGTAAAGTCTTTAATTTTTCCGGTATAGCCGAAATAGCTGTTTGCTGTTTTTCGTAAAGGCTGGAAGAAAGGGTATCTGTATGTTCCAACAATAGTCCATTGATAACCAGTATTTGATTGTTAACACCCAATGCAGACAATTCACCGGAAGCCCGTTCTGCTTCTTTAAACGGTGCGGTTTCGGGACGGGTAACAAGAATCAGAGTGGTCAGGTCCCCGTCTGCCAGCGTTTTCACGGCTTGCTTGTAGATCGCTTTTTTGCTCTCTAAACCGGAAAGTTGGCCGAGGCAGGATGCGCCATGAGTGCTTTCACTTATAAAATTGCTCCAAGCAGAAGGAAGCTGAAGCATTCGCAGGGTGTGGCCGGTAGGAGCAGTATCGAAAATAATATGGTCATACTCCTGCTGAACCTTTGCGTCTGTTATGAAATTGGAGAACTCATTAAACGCCGCTATTTCTATGGTGCAGGAGCCGGAAAGCTGCTCCTCCATATTTGCGATAACGGATGCTGGCAGCTTGCCCCGATAAGGTGCGATTACGCTCTCCCGATATTCAGCTGCGGCCTGTATAGGGTCAAGGTTGGCCACATATAAATTTGGTACACCGGGGATAGGAGTACCCTTGTTAGACAGTTCCATAGAGAACACGTCCTGCAGGTTGGAAGCCGGGTCGGTGCTGATAAGCAGCACACGTTTGCCGCTATCCGCAAGTGATACGGCGGTGGCACAGGCGACGCTGGTTTTACCAACCCCGCCCTTGCCGGTATAGAAAAGGTATTTCGTTAATTTGATCTTTTGCGGGTCGAATAAATTCAATTTAACAGCAACCTCCCTTGCAATTACAACCGCCGGAATTTTTCTTAGTAACCTTTACCTTAATAGGCTGGCTTTTGGCTTCCAACACATCTTCGGGAAGATCTAGCAGCTTCGTAAATTCTTTGTTAGTGGGGTATCGGCCTGTAATGACAATCTTGCCGTCAACTATTACTGCTGGCAATCCCCTTGTTCCTTTTTCATTGATATAGGCGTTAATGGTTTTGTCTTTGATAAATTCGGCAGGTGCGCTGTTAAGGTTGAAGCGATCAACAATTACACCATGCTTTTTTAACGTGTCAAGCACTGTAGAGATACGCATAAGTTCTGGGTCGACGCCCACACCGCAGAGTCCGGTTGGGCAGCACATGGCTGGTTCGAATATTTTCATTTTTTTCATAGTAAATAACTCCTTTAATATCATTTATTTGTTACCAACCGCCGGTCGGGAAACCAATGGCGGGTGATAAATGTACTAGCGTACATATTATCGGAACTTCCGTCAATACGCCAACCGCGCAGGCCAGCACAACAGGTGAATCGGGGCCGAACAGAATTCCTTGTGTTTTTTCTCAGCTCATATCATATTACCGCTTTTTTCATACAGTTCAGTTTCATCCTTATGTGCCTTGGATATAAAATATTTTTCAAGATTTTCAGGAAGCTGATAGGCTTTGCGCTCAGGCTCATGTTGTCCAGCGTTATATACCTCGCGCAGGATTGCGTCTACAATCAATTCCTTTGTAGGGGATGTGTATTCGACTCCATTATATACCCATACGCGGCAGTCAACATTCTCTCCACAAAGCGTTCCACAATCCTCGCAAAGTGATTCTCTAAGCTCTACAGCGATATCATTTCCATTTACGCGGATGGTCGGCGAACTGATAAATTGATATTGAATCGCCAACTCTTTCGTTGCAATATTTACTTTGTTTACCTTGACTTTATATCCCGCCGCATTAAGCACCACGGCTATACTGGAAACCGCTTCGTCCAGTACCTTTTCAGTATTCTGGCATCTGCCGCATATGGTCGTGGTCCAGATATAGAAAATCGATGTTAATCGGCTTTTTCGGTTGCGGCTGGCAACAGTTTTCGGATGAACAACAACATTTACTCATTTTCATTACATCCCTTACAACAGTTTGCGTTTTCTCTGCAAATACAATTCTCCTTATCGGATGTGATCGCACAGAAAAATTGCTTCGTTTTACGGATAGTATCATCATCCAGCGAGTAATACGTCCATTTACCTTCTTCCCGCGCTTTAACAATCCCACATCCACACAGAGTTTTCATGTGATGAGACAATGTGGATTGGGACATTTCAAACTTCTCCAGAATCTTGCAGGCACAAAGTTCCCCGCAGGAAAGCATATCTACGATCATCGCTCTTTTGGGATCTCCCAACGCTTTAAACACTTTTGTGTTATCCAAATAGTAGTCCATAGCACTTCCTCAAATCTAAAGTCTTCGATATGATACATTATATGCTTCAAATCGAAAAGTGTCAATATAAAATTGTAAAAATTTGTGACTTACCTGTCATTACGATTAGGCATGTACCTATTAGAATTTTATGTTCTGGTATTAATCTATCACTACAAGTTTGCTTGTCAATCAGGTATGTCGGAAAATGAACAGAAAGAATTCAGCCGCCTTCTTCGAATTGCTTTGGAAAACATGAATCATATTGGAAATAAATAACAGGTGGGATCAGCGTCTTCCTTAGTATTTCTGATAGGTAATGTCTACACTAGTAGCGTCAAAGCCTGAACACACATCTTCGGTGGTAGTGATACAAGGCATGTGAATACGAAAGCTCTTCTGACCTTATGGCACAGCCGGTGGTATTTGTTACACAACAAAAAGGGAAACTAACCGCAAAAGCAGGTAGTTTCCCTTTTTTCGGTAGTACCATTGTGCTGGTGAGCGAGCCGGGCACAATAAAAAGACTTATTAATTTAGCGAGATAAAATGAGCCGTTAAAAAGTCCTTTTATGGAAACCACGACTATTCGACTATGATGATTTACTCCTATCGATTTATATAACCCAATAGGACAAGACATGATCTTCGCTTAGGATACATTGCCAGGTTTCAATAGCCCCTTTAATTGAAAATATTGTTCCATCTCCTCTTTTATCTTCTCCGGGCTATCATTGACAGAATAAATAAATTCTTTTTGATCCGGCATATTGATCCAATTATTACCGTCGAACCGTTGCGGGACGGCTGATACCCAAATGCTGTAAGCTTGAAGTGTATCGTAATTGGCAAAAGCAACGAATCGCAATTCATAACCAAGTGTTTCTGTCAGGCTATAATGAAGCTGTGCGTGAAAATAAAAGGCTTTAGGATCCGGAGGATCCTGGTCAAAATAGGGAAGAACAGGATGTTCGATTCCGGCACGTTTGCTTGCCGCTCGGGCTGCTTCTTTCTGGGGTTTGCTATCGTCCAAAAGAGGCTTCATGCTCCACTTCGAAATTCCGTTCTGAACAGGGATCTCTTTCCATTGTGGTTGGGAAAATAGTTGGCGTAGCTTAATAGAATTCTCAGATTTGCTTTTGTTGCTTTGATTAACAACCATAGCAGCGATCCCTCCAATAGTTATAAAAAGACAGGTAAACACAACTAAGATTTTGCGTTTGTTCAAATGTACTATTATGAATCTCCCCCTTAATAAGTCGGCAGCATCTCATGTAAATATGATGATGAGAGCCAGACATAATTTTTCCATCCATCATTAATATAAAGCTGATTGTTACTAGGATCCCCATCATCCGCATACCCAACTGAGATCACATAGTGATAATTATACTTGGGTGTTCCGGGTTCAGTTGATAGTAATGTTGGTAGATTATCATCCACTCTTTTACAAACGCTAGCCCAATCATACGGGGAATCTACTGCATAAAGATAATAACCGTTTTGACCAACACTTTTCGAATATGCTGTTATTAATGATGCCATAAGTCTCTCACTGATTCCAGTAGTTGGGTACCCACTAGATATACATGTATTATAAATTGAACGTTTAATTTGTTTTTCTGAAGATAAACTACTTGGCAAATAATTGTTACTTACATATTTATCATACCATTTCTCAAGCATTGCCAAACCATTAATCCCACAGTCCCCATAGTAACTTCCGGCATTAAAAGCCCAAGAGGGATCCCCAGCGCCGGGTATAGATACTCGTGTAGCGGATCTGGGATTATTGGATAATTTTTCAATCATAGTTTGTTTTATTGCATTATCTATCGTTCCGGATTTAGTTTGTGGGCCGGAAGACAATTCCGCTAACGGTATAACGTGATTTGTTCTAATATTAACTCCTTTACCGCCTTTAACCTTGATATAATCTAACGGACCCATATAAATAATATCATCGGCAATGCTAAATGGTGTGCTATGGTTTAATGATAATTCTATGATTTTCAAGTCTGCTAAATTTACAATTGCATATCCGTCCTTTTGATTTGCCTTAAATGTTACACACAGAAATGCATTATGACCATTGCCATCTTTTAGTGTTTTACCACCAGAAATGCTAATATCGGTATTATGCATATGTTTTACAAAAGCTTTAACATAATCATTTTCGATTTGAAAGCTAGTATTATTAACCACCGAATACTTAGAATTCGTATCAACATCTTTTGTTGCAGCAAAAGCACTTGACGACGCCGACAGGAGAAGGACAGCAACCAAAACTAAGCTTAATAGTTTTTTCATAGGGGTAGAGCTCCTTTCAATATTTTATTTCTTAAGACTTCACGAAAGTGCTATCAATTTTCTAAAGATGGCAAGAAAAACAATGTTGGTACCAACCAACTTTATTCTATATTAAAATTCTAATTTGTCAATACTAAAATTGTAAATATTTTCCATCTATGTAATAGAGCTTTATCAAACGAACGCCTGACGTTATGAACACCACAATTAGGACAAAATTTAGTTTTTTTTCCACAATGTTTTTCTTTGCATACAGAACATTGAATTTCATGAAACCATTCATCGCTCCAGCCAACCCAGTACCATGCACTTGCCGGGCGAACGGGTCATACCGATAATTTGCACTCTGGAAATATCTTTTGTGTTATAGCGGAATAATCATTATATGATGTATAACATGTGGTAAAATAATGAAAAATGATTTTGAAATGAGGTAGGGGAAAATGATGGATAACGGATTTATTACATTTACCATTGGAAAACAAAAAAACATCGCGTTAATTGCCCATGATGGGAAAAAGCGCGAACTAATCGAATGGTGTGCGGAAAATCAGGATATCCTCAGAAACCATTTCTTATGCGGAACCGGAACAACGGCAAGGCTGATTGCGGAAAAAACCGGACTTCCCGTAAAGGGTTATAACAGCGGCCCTTTGGGTGGCGACCAGCAAATCGGGGCCAAGATTGTAGAGGGTGTAATCAATTTCATCATATTTTTTTCCGACCCATTGGAGGCACAGCCGCATGATCCGGATGTAAAGGCGTTGTTAAGGATTGCTCAGGTTTATGATATTCCTATTGCAAATAATAAGGCAACTGCCGATTTTATGATCCGTTCTCCGCTGATGAATCAGGAATATGAACATAAGGTCATTAATTTCAAACAGAAAATTATTGACCGTGTGAACGATAGCCAGCTGATTAAGTAGAAAAGTAGGGGATATAGTATGATTTCTGTAAAAATACGAATCGATAGCGTGGATAAAGTAAAAAAATTCTCCTCCATTATTACGAAGGAGAATCTCAATTGCGAACTCGTCGAAGGAGTTTATATTCTTGACGCAAAGTCTATTATGGGAATTTTCAGCCTGGATTTAACAAAGCCGATTCAACTAAATATTCACTCCGACGACAAGGAGATCCTGAATAAATTGCAAGATTTCATTGTCAATGAATGATAAGCCGTCATGGCTGGCGCAGAAAATACGGTACTTTTTGCTTTCATCCTCGAATGGTAATCGGCTGGCTTGTGTTTGGGCATTCCGCAGGAAAATGGTATAACGTTGCTTCCTGCTGTTATTAGAATTCAGATAGGCTTTTAAAAGGATTGTTTGCCCATGAATCCGTTTCCTATGGTTTCGATCAGGACTTTCTTCATATACCGATCCATTCCCCTGCCGTCGGAGTAGATAAGCGGCCAGGGGAATGTTGTGGATTAGTGAAGATTATTATAAGCCGCAGACAGCAGCGTGTTATTTCGGTCGTAGCTTAGTTCCCACGCCGCCACGCCTTTCAGACCGTGCGAAGCGGAATACTGCGCCTTTAAGGCAATTGAGGAAACATCGTCGTAGCTAATAAACGTACTGCCGCCGGACAGGGTCGGAACCTTCGCTTCGGACGGATAAAAACTCGACAGCAGTCCCTTTGACAGGTAATTCGAAACAATCGAATCATAACCGATTGCTTTCGCGCTTGTGAACCGGGAATAAAGCCCGTTGTTTTCTGCGCTTACTCCGTTGTATAGATAACCGTAGAACGGCAATCCCATGACAAGCTTCTTTGCGGGGAAGCCCGCGTTTTGCCACGCCTGTAGGGAAGAAACAACGCTAGCCTTATACTGCGGGGAGGAATCCGTCGGGGTATAGAGCGGTGCGTTCAGATCAGAGTAGGTATCCCACGGCCCGTGCATATCGTAAGTCATATCGACCGCGTAATCGACACAGCTTGCAAGCTGCGAAAGCTGAACATTGCGGGTATAACTGTCCGAGGAACCGCCCGCAAAGGTCAGGTAATAGTATTTGCCGTCGGTGGCCGCCTGGGCGTTCAGCGCGGAGCGCAGGGCCCGCATAAGCAGGGTGAAATTTGTTTTATCCGCAGCCCGGCCGGCAGCGCCGCCGCTAACTGGATATTCCCAGTCAATATCCACTCCGTCGAAACCGTACTCCTTAATAAAAGCTACACAACTTTTTGCAAAGGCTTTGCGCCTCGCATCGGTAAGGGCGGCATCCGAAAACCGGGCGGAGCCGTCCCACCCGCCAATGGTGATAAGGGTTTTCAGACGGGGATGTTTCTTTTTAAGAGCTGTGAGCTTTCTGAAATTCGCGTAGTCAACAGAAGGGTCATTCACCGCGATTTTCAAATTTGCGTCAATATCGGCAAAGGCATAGTGTACGACATTTATCATGGAAGCCTTGATTTTATCGGGTGTAAAGCCGCTGTGGGCCGACCAGTTGGCATAATAACCTGCCGTTATTTTTGACGGCAGCGCCGAAGCCGGCAATTTTGCCGCCGGTTTTGAGGAAGTAGCGGATGATCTCGATGTGCTTGCGGCGCCGCTCGATGTTGGTGCGGAGGAACCGGATGAGGAGGAAGAACCGGTTGCAGAAGAACTGGGAACGGAACTCGACGGGCTGTTCACCGCGTGAATATTTTTAAGGTATGCCCCGTAAACCCAGCCTGTTCCGTTGTTGAATGTAATTTTGTGCCATCCCTGGTAGCTGTTCATTATGTATGCGGTGACGCCTTGCGGAAGGGAACCAATAACCCTGGATGTTTCGGCATAGGTTTCGTGAACATACAACGGGTTTGCCGTAACGGTACCTGCGCGGGTCGTCTCGTTTGTCTTGGTGGATGTTCCGCTTTTCACCGCCCCTCCTTCGGCGAGCTGCGAACCGGAAGTGATACTTACCATCAACACAAAAATGAGTAAGGCGGAACAACCCTTTTTCCATTTTAGCACTACTGAATACCTCTCTGTCATCAATCATTCCATCTATTTTCCAAAGCTGGCTGGCTTGGCTTAGCGTTTTCCTAGTTATTATAAAAGATTTGTATCGCCGGAAACAATGAATAAATAATGGAAACCCGGAAGGTCAGGGAATGGGGGCTGTGGTATTGCCCGGTGTGTTCCCATGTGGAGTTATGGCGGTTGATGCGGAGATTTTGCTATAAGATAGAGTTTTATTTAAAGGCTGGATGTGAATCCGGCCTTTATTTTTTTAATTCGAAAACCCCTGGATATGCCGGAAATAAAAAAGTTTTAGCGTTGAGCGAAAATGCGGACTAAACCTTACCCGAAATTCTGTCATATCGGTTTCAAAGAGAAGCCAGACAGCTTCCGTGAACAATTGGTAGGGAGGGGGGAAGCCCCAAAATGCTTTCGATTTTTAATTTGCTTTTTGCGCGGGAGAGGGCAGGGGTGAGAAGGATTGTTGCAAGCGCATGCTCATATGGCATAATGAGTGATGAAAGTGGTTATACTGCCAGCGGTTTTAATGGTGTTCACATAACCGGACAATTTGATTGTTTTGAATTATGAAAAGAAGAATGTTATTTGTTTCATGAAATTACATGCGTTTTCTGTGTTATTTAACAAAAAATATTGTCGTTATTTATGCTTTATATCTGTTGACTACAATTGAAATCTGAGTATAATGAACTCGTAACTGGTTATGATGACATGATGTCATGATTAGGAGGAGCGCTTATGGACCAAATTATGCTTCCAAAATATTATATTTTGAAGCAAAAATTGATTGAAAAGATTGATCAAGAAGAGTTTAAAGCAAACGAGATGATTCCAAGCGAACGGGAATTAATCCAGCAGTACGATGTAAGCCGCATCACCGTTCGCAAAGCAATCGATGAGCTGGTGAATGAAGGATACCTGTACAAGGTGCAGGGCAAAGGAACGTTTGTGAAGTCGGATGCGTATAGCCAGGACTTAATTTCGATTACAAGCTGTACGCAGGATGTTATCAATCTGGGGATGACACCCAGCAGGAAAGTCATTTCGGCCTCTGTTCTTGAAGCGGATAACAAAAGATGCCGCAATTTGGAACTTGGAAAAAACGAAAAGGTATTCCGGCTGGAAAGGGTTTACTATGCGGACAGCGAACCCATCAACCATACCGTAACCTATCTTCCCTATAAGCTGTTCCCCGGCATTGAGAAGTACGATTTTTCAAAAGAATCCCTGTATAAAGTACTGGAAGAAAAGTATGATATTAAAATCACGAAAGCGAAGCGGTCCGTCGAAGCCATTCTGGCGAAAGACAAGATTGCCGAATATCTGGATGTGGAACCCGGAAAACCCATTCTTCTGTTTGGCTGTATTACGTATGGCATTTCAAATGGAAAAGAAATCCCGATTGAAAATTTTAAATGCTGCTATCGCAGCGACAAATTTAAATTCTATATCAATCAGGTAAAGTGAGCCCCTTTCATATGTCCCCCTATTTTTTTATTTAAATAAAAGGAGAATCGCAATGAAAAGAACATTGAAAAAGGTCTTATGTTTTGCAATGGCGGCAATGATGGGCCTGTCAGCTCTGACCGGCTGCGGCAGCAATACGTCTGTTTCAAGCGGCGTGGCTTCCACACCCGCAAAAAGCGACAAGAAAATCGCAATTGTCTGCGATGCCGCAGGGCAGAACGATAACGGCTACAATCAGGCCGCTGTAAACGGCGCAAAGGAAGCAGCAGAGAAGTTCGGCATTCAGTACAAGGTAGTGGAACCCACAAACGGTGTTCCGGCAGCCTTGGAAACGCTGGCGGACGACGGTTACAATGTAATCTTTAGCCTGGAATATGATTTCGACGCTTTAATCAAAGGCGTGGGCGGCGCGAAACCGATCGCGGAAAGCTATCCGGACACCACATTTGTTGTATTCAACGATAATCCGAATGTGACTTCGAGCGGTGATGTAAAATACAAAAATGTTATTTCCGTTATGTTCGACGTTCATGAAGCTTCTTTCCTTGCAGGCAGCTTAAGCGTACTGGTCAATGAGAATGCCAAAACACTCTTCGCGGACGGATACAAGTTTAAGGATCCGGCCAGCGGCGGTCGTGCAATCGGCTTTATCGGCGGCACAAACTCCAACGGTATTACCGTATTCTCCTATGGCTATATCCAGGGTATCAACTATATGGCCAAAGAGCTCGGTGTAAAGTATGACTATTATGCAAAATACGATGCGGGCTTTACGGATTCCGCGCTCGGTAGCACAGTAGCGGGCACGTACTATGATAAGGGCGCCAACATCGTTTACGGTGTGGCAGGCGGCGTCGGCGAAGGGATCACCTCCAAAGCAAAGGAAGTAGGCAGACTGGCGATTCAGGTCGATGCGAACAAAGACAATCAGCAGCCCGGTTACGTCCTTACAAGCGTTCTGAAAAATACCAACGTTCCGGTTGTGACAATCTGCACCGCGTTGGTTGAAAACAAACTTTCTTCTATGGAAAACTTACAGTCTTATTCCCTGTCTTCGGGTGCCACCGGCATTACGGATTTGTCCGAAATTAGTAAGCATATCGCTTCCACCGACGCGGCAAAAGCCAAGTGGGACGAAATAAAAGCAAAGATTGCCCAGATCGAAAGCAAAATCGGTTCGGAGATCAAAGTAGTCAACGCACAGGCCGGCGAGAAGTTTGACGCGTCCGCCTGCCCGAATGTAAATATAAAATAACGAAAACGATGCAAGGGGCGTAGATTGAAATGAGCATCATTAAGACGATCGATCTAACCAAAAAATTCGGTGATTTTACTGCAAATGACAGGATTAACATTTCAGTAGAAAAACAGGAGATTAAATGCATAGTAGGTGAAAATGGCGCGGGGAAATCCACTTTGATGAATATGCTTTATGGATTGCTACGTCCCACAAGCGGAAAAATATTGCTCCATGAAAAAGAGACTGTGATCAATGGGCCGATGGATGCCATTGCACACGGGTTGGGTATGGTGCACCAGCATTTTAAGCTGGTGCCCAGCCTTACCGTTTATGAAAACATCCTACTTGGCGCGGAATTGAAAAAATCTTCAAAATCACCAATTATTGATCGGAAAAAGGAAATTGACGAAGTCAAAAAGCTGATTGAAAAATATAAGTTTGAACTGGATCCTACTGATAAAATCGAGGATATCTCCGTTGGCGGAAGGCAACGGGTGGAAATCCTCAAGATGCTGTACCGTAACGTCGATATCCTGATCCTCGACGAACCGACCGCAGTATTGACCCCGCAGGAAGTGGACGAGCTTTTTGTAAACCTGAAGGAACTGCGCGCACAAGGCAAGACAATCATTGTCATCACCCATAAGCTTCGTGAAGTGATGGAATTGAGTGATAGTGTTACGGTTATCAAGCAGGGCAAGGTTGTAGGAAATGTGTTGACCAAGGATACTTCGGAAGAAGAACTGGCGCAAATGATGGTGGGCAGGGAAGTTGTTCTGACCGTACAGAATACGGCGGAAAACAAAGCATCGGAGGAAATTGCCTACCAGGTAGAGGATGTCTGCACGATTAACGATTATGGGAAGGAAGTTCTTCAGAATATTTCCTTCTGTGTGCATAAGGGCGAAATCCTCGGTGTGGCCGGTGTGGAAGGAAATGGCCAGTCGGAACTGGTGAAAGTGCTGACAGGCCTTATGAAAACGACCAAAGGTAAGGTTTCCATATATGGCAAGGATGTTACAGATAAGTGGCCGGACGAACTGCGGCAAAACGGTTTGGGGATTATCCCGGAGGACCGGTATGCACAGGGCCTTTGCGGCACAATGAGTATTGCGGATAACTGTATCGCCGGTTATCACAGCGTCCCGGATGTCTGTAAATTCGGTCTGCTGGACAGAAAGAACATAAGCTGCAAAAGAGATCGTTTTGTAAAGGATTTTGATATTCGTGTGGGCGATATCAACGGCAATGTTGGCCAGCTTTCCGGCGGAAACGCGCAGAAAATTATTATTGCGAGAGAGTTTGAAAGCAATCCAAAGCTTTTAATAGCCTGCCAGCCAACGCGCGGCGTCGATATCGGCTCTATTGAATTTATCCATAAACAGATTTTGGATTTCCGCAATAAAGGCAATGCGGTCCTGTTGATTTCTAGTGAACTGTCGGAGGTCATGAGCCTGTCCGACCGGATCATCGTTATGTACAAAGGCAGGATTATCGGTGAGCTTTCTCCGAAAGAGGTCAGCAGATCCGAAATAGGCCTGCTGATGGCGGGAATTCAAAATAACAAGGCAAAAGGGGCATTTATATGAAAAGAATGGATTTCGGGAAACGCCTTGTAAATTCGGTTCTGCCTGTTTTGTTGGCGTTTGTGATCGGCGGAATCGTAATTTTGATGATTGGCGAAAATCCCTTGGATACATATGGAATCCTGCTCGGTAAATCTCTGTTTACCGTAAAAGGTTTTCTGAACACGCTGCATTATGCTTCGCCGCTTATTCTGACCGGCCTTGCGATTGCTGTTACATTTAAGGCGAATATTTTTAACATGGGCGTAGAAGGTCAACTGCTGCTTGGAGCATTTTTCAGCGGTATCGTCGGTACCTCGCTGCCGGCCTCGCTGAATCCGGCGGCGGCTCAGCTTCTCTGCCTCGCGGTGGGCGTTATCTGCGGCGTTGTGTTTGCACTAGTTCCGGCAATCCTCAAAGCATACTGCCATGTAAATGAAATGGTGGTTACCCTGATGCTCAACTATGCGATGATCAAGGTGCTGGAATTCCTTGCGACCGGCGTGTTCCGTGACTACAGCTCCGGATACGTTTGCACGCCGATTATCAAGGAGAATGCAATGTTTCCCCGCTTTGGGAACTCCAAGCTTACTATGTTCTTTTTTATCGCGATTCTTGTATTCATCGTTATGTATGTTGTCATGAACAAATCAAAGCTGGGTTACGAAATCACCGCCATTGGGAAAAATCCGGAATTCGCGGAAGCAACGGGCATGAAAGTGCACAAAAAGATTATGATCATGATGATCATTAGTGGTGCGCTTTCCGGCTTGGCCGGTGCGGGCTACATGATGAGCGAGCAGTTCAAATACACCCTGAGCTTTTCCGGTAATCCGGGACTCGGCTGGGACGGTATGCTGATTGCCCTGCTGGGCGGCCATTCCCCCGTCGGCATTTTGGTTGCGGCAATTTTCTATTCCGCTTTGAAGACCGGTGCAGACCACATCAATCTTTACTCGACCGTCCCGAAAGAGATTGTTTCGGTTATTCAGGGGTTGATTATTCTTTTCCTTGCGGTGAAATTTGTGGATGAGCATACGAATATTCGGGAAAAGCTTTTCAGAAAAAAGACCGGCAAACCCGAAACGGCCATAAGTGAGGAGGCGTAAAATGGACATCATAGGAAATATTTTATATGATACCATTTATCATAGTGCCCCTATTATTTTGTGCGTAATCGGCGGTATCTTTGCCTATAAGGCAAATGTGCTCAATATAGCGCTCGAGGGCATGATGCTCATCGGCGCGTTTGTTTCAACGCTTACCGCGTTTATGACGCAGAATATCGCGCTCGGCGTGTTGCTCGCCGTGCTGGCGGCGCTGGCCTTTGGAGTGGTTTTCTCCCTTATGGGGGTTACTTTCAAGGGAAACGTGATTATTATCGGCCTGGCAATCAACCTGCTTGCCTCGGCCATTGCAAAATTTGTTCTGGTGCGGATGAATACCTCCAATATCACGCTGAGCTTTATGAATGTGGCTGATCTGAAGCTCCATATCCCAGTAGTCGAAAACATTCCGCTTGTGGGGAGCATTTTAAGCGACCATCCGCTGATCACGTACATCAGCTTCCTTGGTATCTTTTTTATGTGGGTTTTGATGTACAAAACGCGGTTCGGCATCTATGTCCGTGTGGTCGGTGAAAATGAAGACGCGGCCAAGAGCATTGGCCTAAAAACCGATTTTTATAAATATGCAGCGATTTTAATCGGCGCTGTGTGCTGCGGGCTTGCGGGTGCAAATCTTTCTACCGAACGCCTGGGCCTTTTCACCAATGATATGACCGCCGGGCGCGGATTTATCGCAATTGCCGCAATCTACTGCGGCCAAGGGTCCCCGACTTTATCTGCCATATATGCCGTTGTCTTCGGCTTGGCGCGCGCCCTCTCCGTTAATCTGAGTATTTATGCCGGTCCTGCGGCGGGGCTGTTTGACGTTATCCCGTATGTCATTATGGTGTGTGTGCTTACGGTGGTATCTGTTTTGAAACATAAGAACAACAAGGTAAGAGGTTTTAAGAATGAATGAGACAGCTCTTATTATTGTGGATATGGTAAAGGACTTTACGGATCCGGATGGTCTGGTGTTTTATCCGCAGAATCGCGAGATTCTGCCCAGGATTGTGCAGGTTTTGGAAAAATGCCGGGAAAAAGGAAAGCTGGTTATTTTCCTCCAGCACTGCAACCGCGCGGGCAAGCCGGACGAAAAGGCGGCGGCCATGCGCCCGAACTGTGTGGAAGGAACCAGCGGCATCGAAATCGACCCAATGCTGAAAGTGAACCCGGAGGATTATGTAATCCGAAAGCGCCGCTATAGTGGCTTCTTCGGTACGGATCTTGACCTTGTACTCCGTGAAAATCATATTAAAAATACTGTAATCGTCGGAACAAAAACCAACTGCTGCATTCGTGCCACCGTAACGGATGCGTTCTATCTGAATTACAACCCGATTGTTATCCGCGAATGTGTGGCGACAAATTCAGAAACAGTAAATGAAGTACACCTCAACGATATCCAGAAATATCTGGGAACGGTTGTGGACATGAAAACATTTTTTGAGAAATTGGATAACGGAGAATGGTAATGAAGAAATATGATGTAATTGTGAGCGGCTATGTGAGCATGGATCACATGCTGAAGATCAAAACGCCGGCGGCCGTTGGTTTTACCTCTCTCATCGAGAATAAGACGAATTCCAGAATTTATTACGGCGGCTGCTCCGTTAACATTGCATACGCGCTGTGCAGGCTTGGATTGAAAGCGATGCCGATTCTTCGCGTGGGCGGGGATTATGAGGAAATCGGGTTTAAGAAATTCATGGAGGACGGCGGCGTTCCGCTGGACGCCACCTCCGTTATCGAAGAGGAAACAACGTCCGTTTGTTACTTGATCCAAGATAATAAAGGGCAGCATATCACACTTTACTATACGGGCGCCATGGATGAGAAATATTCCTGCGAACTGAGCGATGACATATTTGAAAATACGAGCCTGGGCGTTATTACCGTCGCGGCACGTAAGGATAACGAGGAGTTTTACCGAAAGTGCCGCGCACATAATGTGCCGATTGTCTTCGGTATGAAAGCGGACTTTGACGCCTTCCCGGAGCCGTTCCTCAAGGAACTGCTGCTGCACAGCAAGATTATTTTCACCAATGAATCGGAACGCGAAACGATTGAGAAGCTTCTTAACCTCAAATCGATCACAGATTTGTTTGCCCTTGGCGAGATGGAAATTATTGTGACAACATATGGAAAACAGGGAAGTACTTATTATCAGCGGCAGGCGGACGGTACGATCGACAGCCAATGCATTCCGATTTGTGGCTGCACGGAGGTGGTGGACACCACCGGCTCCGGGGACGGTTATATGGCGGGATTCCTGTACGGCTACCTGCAAGGGCTGCCGATGGCGGATTGCTGCCGGATGGGCAGCACCCTCTCTTCCTTTATCATAGAAAAAGAAGGCTGCTGTACGAATGCGCCGACTGTGGAAGAGATCACAAAACGCTTTGAAAACTTTAAAAAATGTGTAATGTAAGGAGACAAAAAATGTCAACATTATATTTAGGAGCGGATACGTCAACGGTTGCCCCTTATGTTCTGTTTTCGGGTGACCCGTTCCGCGTGGAAGTTCTGAAAAAATATCTTGAAAAGCCGCAGCATGTTGCCTTTAAACGGGAATTCAACACCTACACCGGTTCCTACAAGGGGGTGCCGGTTACGGTAACTTCTACGGGAATCGGCGCTCCCTCCGCAGCGATAGCCATGGAAGAAATGTATGAATCCGGCATGAAAGTGGCTGTACGTATGGGTACGGTAATGGCTTTGCAGGATGATATGCTGGGGCATTTTATTATTCCGATTGCCGCCATGCGCCGCGAAAGCACCAGCAAAACCTATGTGGAAGAAAGCTATCCCGCGGTTGCCGATATCGAACTGGTCAATATCATGAACCAGACGGTGACTTTTTTTGGAAAGCGTTACCTCAACGGCGTCAACTGCACCATGGACGGCTTTTACAGCAAGATGCACGATTCCAAATTTTCCAAGGAATGCGGAATTAACATGCTCAAAACCTTTGAAGAATTAAAAAAGCTTCATGTAACCGGAATCGATATGGAATCCTCGTGTATGCTGACGATCGGGCGGCTGATGGGTGTGAAAACCTGCATTGTTACCATGGCTACCGTGCTTGAGAATTTGAAGGAAGTACTGGCCGGCCAGGATCGCATTGATGCGGAAGACTTGTTGTGCCGCGTTGTTCTTGAGGGATTATACCGATATCATACGCAAAATGTGGAGTGAATATCCGGTTTCTGTTTTTATTAAGAAAGGAAGAGATTGTTATGGACATCAGAGAAATTATTGCATGTAGAAAAAGATTTGTCATCGGTATGGTTCATTGCCTTGCATTGCCCGGAACCGCCGGGTTTGCAGGGGACTGCGATAAAATCTTAGACCAGGCGGTTCAGGATGCCGTCACGCTTGAAAAGGCAGGCGTTGACGCGATTATTGTTGAAAATATGGGGGACGACCCGTTTGCCGCTCTGCTGGATACTCCGCAGGTGGCCGCGCTTTCCGCCGCGACGGCTTTAGTGAAAAAAGCGGTAAAAATTCCGGTTGGCGTTGACGCGGCCTTTAACGACTGTGTTGCGTCTCTTTCCATCGCCAAAATCAACGGCTGTGACTTTGTGCGTATTCCGGTATTTGTAGATACCGTTGAATTTTACGGTGGGATTATTAACCCCTGCGCAAGGCTCTGTATGCAGACCAGAAAGAATCTGGATGCGGAAAATATTATGATTCTTGCCGACGTTCAGGTAAAGCACACGAATATGGTGCTTCCGCAGGTGACGATTGAAGCGTCTGCAAAAGCAGCGGCGAGCTGTGGCGCGGAGGCCATTATCGTGACCGGCTCCGCAATCGGTGTGGAAACTCCGCTTGAAATGATCCAACGCGTAAAGAAGGTTGTTAAACTTCCGGTTATCGCGGGCAGCGGCGTCAATGCGCACAATATCCGCGAACAACTGGAGATTGCGGACGGCGCGGTGATCGGAAGCAGTCTGAAGAAAGACGGTGTGCTGACCAATCCGATTTCTTACGACCTTGTACGCGAAGTGCTTAATGGGCTTAACAAATAAAAGGAGCAGTTAAAACCATGATGAGACCAATGAAATTAGCGGGCAGCGAGCTGATGTTCGGAGCGAACTGCCTTGCATATATTAAATCCGTTCCCTGTAAAAAAGCGTTCATCGTTGTGGGCGGCAAGAGCATGGAGCGCAGCGGAATTCTGGCAAAGGTCGAACGATATTTTCATGAAAACGGTGTGCAGACAACCGTATTTCAAGGTGTGGAACCGGATCCTTGCTTTTCAACCGTAAAGAGGGGCGCCGAGCAAATGAAGGAATTCCAGCCGGATATGATCGTTGCTTTGGGCGGCGGTTCGGCAATGGACGCGGCGAAAACCATGTGGGTGTACTATGAACACCCGGAGCTGACTACGTTAGAGGAAGTTCTTACCGCGAATCCGTTCCCGAAGCTCCGCCGGAAAGCCCGCTTTATGTGCATCCCGTCCACTAGCGGTACTGCAAGCGAGGTTTCCCGTTCGGTTGTTATTTCCGACGATGAAACAGGTATGAAGCACGGTTTGGGAAACATGGAAATGATGCCGGATATCGCGATCTGCGATCCGGAGGTTACCGCAACCATGCCACCTCATATTACGGCGGAAACCGGTATGGACGCATTGACCCATGCAATTGAAGCGCTGGTTTCCAACCGGGCGAATTACCTTTCCAACATCCTTGCACGCGCGGCGGCAATCGATATTGTCAATACTCTGCCAAAAGCATATGAAGACGGCCAAGACATGGCGGCGCGTGAAACCATGCTGAATGCTTCCATGACGGCGGGCCTCGCCTTCACGAATGTATCCCTTGGCATCGTCCACTCCATGGCACACACACTAGGCGGATTCTTCCATGTTTCCCACGGCCTTGGCGACGCGATCATCCTGCCGTATATCATTGACTTCAACAGCGGAAATCCGGAAGCAAAAGACGTGTATGACCGCTTGGCTGCCGACTTGGACGGTACGGATCTTGCGGAGATTGTCCGGAACTTGAATAAGAAAATCGGCATTCCCGCCTGTGTGAAAGAAGTTGTGAAGGATGAAGCTGCGTATACCTCTCAATTAGAAAAAATGGCCGAAACCGCCAAAGCGGACGGCTGCACCAAGACAAATCCGATCATCCCGACCATCCCGCAGTTCGTGGAGCTGTTTAAGAAAGCATATCATGGATAATAAGAATTATACAGAAGGAATGAAAATGCTATGAATTTAATCTGCTATCTATCAAATGGATATCCAACGATTGAGGACAGCATCGAGATGGCCAGGACCTACGTGGAGGCTGGCTGTGATATGATC
Source organism: Caproiciproducens galactitolivorans (assembly GCF_004768785.1). Taxonomy (GTDB): domain Bacteria; phylum Bacillota; class Clostridia; order Oscillospirales; family Acutalibacteraceae; genus Caproiciproducens; species Caproiciproducens galactitolivorans. Next base: position 31,105 of record NZ_SRMQ01000007.1, on the reverse strand, counting down.
GAAATTGACTTTCCCTCTCACAACCCTTTTCTGGAAAGCGAGTATATTTCTAACCGTATGGCAGAGGCATTAAAGAACTGCGATGATTTCGAGAAATACATGGAGGGCATGATTAAGGTTAAGAAGTTGCTCCCCAATACGAACTTTATCCTCATGGTGTATGAAAACACCGTTGAAGAAATCGGTGTGGAGAAATTTATCCGGTTCTGTCTTGACAATGATTACCGTGATATTATTCTTGTCGGTTTAAAAGATGAAGTAATCAAGAATCAGTTTATTAAAGAAGGCCTTCGTGTCAGTTGTTACGTACAGTTCCATTTACCGGAGCAGGAAGTGGAATATGCGCTGAAGTCCAATGGCTTTACCTATATGCAGGCGGTGCCGGCTCCGGGGCAGGCAACCGAGGAACACCCGACTTTGGAATCATGCATACAGTACCTGCGGGAACGCGGTTTAAAAAACCCGATTTACTGCGGCGTAGGAGTACATAATCCGAAAGATGCGGCAATGGTAAAGGCGGCGGGCGGCGACGGAGTGTTTGTAGGCAGCACCATTCTGAAACTGCATAACGATAAGCCGGCGCTCATGTCCCAAATCCGTGAGTTTAAAGCAGAATGCTGATTTTAATCGAATCCCTGCATGAAAGGGAGTCATCTATTTGCACCCATACGCTTTTTAAAAACAATCAATAACCGAAAGAAAAGCCGTACCGGTATTCCCTGAGGGATACCGGTACGGCTTTTCTGCGTATTATGGCCTATTTGATATTTCGGTAGAGAGTATAATCTTTTTCCTCTTTACGAAACTGATTGATTTTCTCTTTCAGCTCCATACATTGTTTATTCAGCGTTTCCCGGGCTGCTTTATCCAATGCGCCAGCCTTTTGGAGAATCTCCGCACAGTCGCGGGTAAGCTTCAAAATCTTTCGTTCTTCATTGCTGTTACATTGATCGTCTGAAAGATCCTGTCGGAATATACGGGTTAAATGCTCTTGCTGTTCGGCGGGAAAATTTTTCGTCAGCTTTTGAATCAGGCTGTTGCATTTATTTACCCTTTCTATGTATATACCGCGTAATTCAAGGAGTTGATCCAGTTCGACCTCCGGTTCCATGCAGCGAACTTCAATCTGCTTTGTTAAATTCCATATCTTTGTAAGCAAAAGAACCTTTTGCTCAAGACAGGCAATGATTTCATCCATTCTCAAAAAGCCCTCCGAAAAGGTGGAATTCTATTTCCAGCCTTTATTTTTTCATATGACAGAGTTTTTCGGCTTCCGACCATGTATCCCTCATATTTTCCACCAAAGGAACCAGTTCATCCAGATAGGAGGATTCACGTTTAACCTCGGCTTTTATGATTTGCTGGTTGAAAAAATAGTATAGATCATATAACTCCTTTGATATACTATAATTCCAATCCAATATGGAAGAAAGATAAGTGAAAATTTGCTTGCATTTATCGGTGCATTTCTCGGCGGTTTCATAATTTTTCTCTTTAAACATCATAGACCCGTAATGCAGATTCTTTAATGCCTCGTTGAACAGCATGACAAGCTGTTCTCCTTTGGACATTGTATTAATCGATTGCGTTTTATATTGCCTAATGGGATCAAATGGCATTTTAAGCTCCTCCTGAACTTGAATTATGCGGAAAATCACGAGGAAGTGCCGTAATCAAAGAACATGCTCGCCTGTGTATTCATCCGGCTGATATATTGTTCCAGTTTAGTGAATTTCGCGTAGTAACGATCCTGCTCGGTCTTCAGCCGTGTTTTCAATTCCTTTATTTTTTGCGTATAAGAGCTGATTTCCTGAGTAAGGGTACTGTTGTCATATTTTGTGCTGTTCTCAAGACCTGCTTTTGCAACCAGCAACCCGTCTCCTCCGGTTGTTTTAATGTTATCGTTGATTACGTTCTGTACTTTGGTCGCAACGCCGTTGGAATCCGTAAACAGAGAAGCAACTTTATCCGGATCATTCGTAAGGGCCGCTTTCAGCTTATCTTCGTCAATTGTAAGCAGGCCGTTTCCGGAATAGTCATTCGCTTTTGTGGAAATTCCAATTTCATAGAGAGAACTCTTAACGGAGTCCACCTGATCCGTCATTGCCTTGCGAAGGTTGAGGCAGAGATTCATCAAAAGGGAATCGCTGTTTAATATGCCAACCTTGGCCTTCTTTTCATATTCTTTAATCTGCGTTTCCGTCATTTCCGCTTTTTGGGCGTCCGTCAGCGGTAAATATTTGTCGTCCGCACTTTGGCGCTCGTTGATTTTGGTTGTGCAAAGCGTAATAATGCTATTGTAATCGTCTACGAAATCCTTTATTTTTTCATACAGTTTATCCGTTTCGCTGTTTACGGTAAACTTGATCGGGTTTGTGGCGGAAACAGTACTGTCCGTTATCCCGAGTAATTCAAAGTCGACCCCGTCAAGCGTGAATTTATTTTCCGACCGGGTGATTTCGATTGCATTGTTCGCGTTGCCGTCAAAGCTGACCGTCATCTTGGCGTCCTGGCCTTTTGTCAGGCTGTACGCAGAACTGTTTTCGATGTAATTCCCGTCCGCGTCCTTCGTCGGCACAGTACCAAAGAGAACGTTCGCAAGATTGCATTTGCCATCAATGTTTTGTACATCCACTCGGCTGGAGCTGCCGCCGCTTTTCGCCGTAATGGTGAACGAGTCGTTCACGCTGGAGTACGAAATATTCACGTTCGCGTGCGTATCGCTGTTGATTGTTTTGATAATCGTATCAATGGTATCCGTCTTTTTAAAGGTAAACTTCTGATCGTTAATGATGATGCCATACGTACCGTCATCCGATGCCGTGAGCGAGGTGCTAAGGTCAGCTTGGATATCTTCCAGCGTTTTATTGGTGTTAATGCGGTTTGTTTCGCCGGCATACACCTTCAGCGCACCGTTGATGCCAAGGATGCCGCTCTTGTCACAGGTTTCCAGCGATAGGACGGAGGTGCTCACAGCAATGCCGTTTTGCTTAGAATCCTTATAGGTTGAAAAAGACAACGACCCGGAATCTATGGATACCTGTACCTTGCTTACCGTATTCCCGTCCGCATCCTTTGCTGTTCCAAATTCAGCAGTCAGCTTTTTCTGCAAATATGCCTGAAGCTTTTCTGGCGTAGAATAATCATTGTCCGCAGAGTTTAAGTCGCTTATGTCGAACGTAATGTATTTTTTCACACCGTCTAGTGAAAACGTAAGGGTGGAACCTGCAAGCGTATCACCCAGATATTTGCTTACAAGTTTGGTGCGGTCAACCGTACCGGAGGTTGAAATCGTATCGCCCGACCTTAGGCCTAGTCCCTCCAGCAGATTCTGGCTTCCGCCGGTAATGGACAGGTTCTCGGATACGCCGTCTTTTGTGAAGAAGGAAACCGTGCCGTCTTCAGAAACAGTAACATCCAATTTGTCCTTCAAATCAGTTGCAGTTCCGCTTGAATCCGTATTCTTTTGAATCGCTTCTTTTAACACTTCCTGCAGAGTATTTGCCGCAGTCGCACTATCGGAAGGGATTTTGGTGTCTTTTGGAATGGTAAGCGTGTAGTCGGTGGAACCAATCTTAATATTTAGCGTGGACCCTGTTGTCAGCGTATTTTGAAAAAAGAAATCTGTGTCCGGCGCGGTGCTTCCTGTGATTTGCGTGGCGGCGGATGAATTTTTTTCAAGGCCTAATCCTGCCAGAAGAGTTGCAGTTCCGTCCTTAATGGTGATGTTTCCGGTTGCGGAACCAGTTTTTGTTAACGTTACTTTCCCGTCCGCGTCAACGCTGAACGAAACATTGCCGGCCAGCTCGTTTGTTCCCGCAATCGCATCGTTTAAGGCATCCGTGATTTTGCTGACGTCGTCGCCCGGGTTAAAAGTAAGGGTGCTGTCCAAGGTCAGTTGATAATCCTTGCCATCGTAATTGATCACCATTGTATTTCCCGCGACGTTGCTGGGCAACCACGAAGCGCTAATGCTTCCAGTTTTAATTGCCTGCTTTGAGACCTTGTGCATGGAAGTAAAGCTTGCCTGCTGTGCAAGCTGGGTTATTTGGGTTACCAGCATGTTTTTGGCAGCAGTTGCGCTTCCTGTTACATTAAGGAAAGTGGATGAATTTTTAATGGAAGTGGAAGTAAAGAAATTACGGTTCAAAATACTGCTGCTGGTAGTCGTTGATAAATATTTTGCTTGAAATTCTGACAGCGCTTTTATTACTTCCCGGTAAGATTCTTGCCTCCATTGCGCTATTTGTTTGTTTTGAAGTTGTTTATCTATTTTACTCTGTGTTCCCGATGAAAGCTGTTTTACCAGCTCGTCTGTGTCTAATCCGGAAACAAGACCGCTTAACCGTTTATTTGATGATGTTGTGGTAGCACTTGAAGAAGAATTCGACTTTGAAACGATCATGGTTATGTACCTCCTGACAATGAAATGTCAAATAATAAACCTCTTAATGCATATATCGTACTGATACGAGAAAAAATTAAGTAAATTACAATTAAAAAACCTATAAAATTAGAATTATTTATAGAATATACTTTGACGAAATACAGTTGCATATGGTATGATATACAATAATAATTCGAAACATGGGAAGAATATATTTAAATTGAATGTAAAGGGGATGGTGTGTGATATGGCCTTTGTCCCAATCAACAAATTAAAACCTGGCATGATATTAGACAGAGACATCTATTTATATAATAACGTAACCTCAAAGGTCATGATGCTGCGATCCGGCCAAGTTTTGTCAGAAGCTTATATTGAAAGGCTTCATGAGTTTGATATTCTCGGAGCCTACATTCGTACCAATGAAGAAAGGACCCGCATTCCTTCACTAAAATTACGATATCCTATTAAAAAGGAGTTAAGACAGGAAGCACTTCTAAGCCTAAAGCAGGTTTATAAAATGTTTAACCAGGGTGCTCAAAGAATCAACGTGAGAAGCATTAACCAAACCATGAATATCTCCAAAAAATTGGTGAATTCTTTAAAGTGCAACGTGGAAGCGAAAATCAGCATCGCAAATTTAAAATTATACGATGATTATACATATAACCATTCTCTTGGGGTTTCTATTTTGTCGATTGCAATTGGATTGGAACTAGGGCTGAAAACACAGGAATTATATGACCTTGGGCTGTGTGCTCTTTTACACGATATAGGGAAGATGGCAGTACCGATATCCATTATTTCTAAGCCGGCCAAACTTACCGAGGAAGAGTTTAATATTGTTAAGCAGCATCCCTCAAACGGGGCGCTATTTTTTCTCAAACATCATTTGGCAAATAAGTCGATTTGCGAAGGAATCCTCACGCATCATGAAAAATACGATGGCACCGGGTATCCGCGCGGGCTTTCCGGGGAAGACATCCCTTTATTCGGGCGGATTATCTCCGTAGCGGATGTTTACGACGCGTTAACCTCCGTTCGGCCCTACCGGAAACCGTCCACGCCCACGGAGGCAATCGAATATATTATGGGATCAAGCGGCATTGCGTTTGACCTTAAAATTGTTAAAGCTTTTTTAAATAAGGTTGCGCCGTATCCGATCGGCTCCTGCGTGAAGCTGAGCAACGGCGAAGTCGCAATTATTGTAAAACAGAACGACTTTAATCCGATCCGGCCTATTATCCGGCTTCTGAAAAAGCCGGACGTTTTAATGGATTTATGCTTTCAACGCGATGTGCAGAATATTGTAATCGAAGATATTTGCACAATTACAACTGAACCGTGAAAATAAAAGGATGGAAAATTCATTTCCATCCTTTTTTGACGGTATTTTAATTTTGCTCGATGTTTTCTACCATTGTGCTGTTAACAAGCTCGATTTCACTTTCATTCAGGATTTTGCTGGTGTCCAAAAGCATGACGACTTTATTGTCTACCTTGCCGATTCCGGTTAAGTAGGCATTTGTGCGGTCCTTGGACATTTTCGGCGGGGGAGAGATGTTGTTATCCGAAATAGTGGTAACTTCGTCAACCGAGTCAACGATAAAACCAATATGGCTTTCGTCAATTTTCGTTACAATAATGCAGGTGTGCTCGTCATATTCCACCTCTTCTTTGCCGAAACGCAGGCGTACGTCAATAACAGGAATAATGTCTCCCCTTAAATTAATGACTCCCTTCGCGTAATGGGGGGAATCGGGGACAGGCGTTATTTCCTGCTTGCCGATAATCTGTACAACATCGGCGATCGGAACGCCGAAAAGTTGTTTATCGGTCCAGAATGTTAAGTATTTTCCTTTCATTTCGCTCGTATCATTTTGCTCAGCGATAATCTCTTTATCATTTTCCACATTGATCACCCTATCATAAAAATTTTTTATAATACTGTGTAATTTAAAGAAGCCCTCTGGCAATCCTGATTTGCTCCCTTTGCAGTTCAAATAGATATCTGCAAAGCAAATCAGACTGATGCGTCGTATTATCCAGAAAAGAACACCCGTAACCATTCATATACGAGTCTCCTTTGATCCGCTCTACCTTGCAGTTGAAAGGAATACGATTTCCAAAAAGGCACAGGGTTACCGTAAAGTGCTGATTTATTTCCAGCTTCTGCGTTGTATTCATAAATAAGCCGCTTAAACTCAGATCCGTAATAATTGCGTCAAATTCCTTCGAGCCCGTTTCCCCGGTTGTTTTGTCCGGCAGCAAACGCGCCTTCACTTTTTTGGTAACTTTTAGCCGGAAGAAGCTTCTTTGTTCAAAATCAACCAGATTCTGAATATCTGTAATTTGCATTAATTCGGCAGTCGAAAGGAACACCTTACCAACCAGAACCTTAAACCCTGCAGTATTATTATAAATGTTCATTTTTACCGGTGTATTGCAATGGATAATAGGAAGATTATCGAAGTCATTGCAGATCTGAATCGCACCATGCAGAATATCGCTGATCAACCCGGTCGTAATCAATTCATTTGAGATTGTCTTTATTTCACACGGCGAATGAAGATACTGCGTTGATATGGGGAACATATTGAAAATACCTCCAAAAAACAAATATCCGGTAAAACTGAAGAAATGTTAATTTCAAGGTATTTGATCATCGTCTTCATCCGTCAGGATTCTTTCAATGTCGAGCAGCATGATGGCGTTATCGTTTAGTGTTGCGATTCCTTTTACGAAATTATTGACGGAATCTTTCGCCAGCCGTGGAGTTTCGCTGATTTGATTTTTGGCAATATTCGTTACGTCGTTAACACTATCGACAATAAGCCCCACGCTTAATTCGCTGACTTCCGCAACAATGATGCTGGTGTGGTCATCATATTCCCGCTTTTCTTTATTAAACTTCAGCCTTACGTCAACCAATGGAACGATTTTTCCTCTTAAATTGATAACACCAATGATAAAAGGCGGTAATTTTGGAACAAAAGTGATAGGCTGCATGCGGATAATCTCTACTACCTCGCTACTCGGGATCGCAAAAAGCTGTCCGTCAATAAAGAAAGTTAAATATTTTTCCGTAGGAACATTTTCAACTTGTGTATTATTTTTCATTAAAACGTCTTCTGCCATATCATTCACCATTTCTACCGTTGCCGTTTTCGGTAAGATCTTTTTGCACCGACAATGCCGGCTTTATTTTGTCAGTGCCAAAAACGATAAAAACCGCTATAAATATATATCGACCTTTTTTTAAATAATTAAAGGAAATCGAAATAAAAATATATTTTATTTTGTATTTTCATTGGTTTCAGGGGTTGTAAAATCCCTTTTCTCCGTTTTTTTTATGGAATAATTTAGGAAATAAATATAAATATCAACAATCGCCTGGTACAGCTCCGGCGGAATTTCCGACCCGACCTCCAGCTGGGTGAGCAGGGAAGCCAGAGAGTCGTCGTGATAAACAGGTACGTTGCTGTCCTGCGCGACTTCAATAATTTTTTCCGCGATATAGCCCGAGCCGGACGCAACCACGACGGGCGCGCTGTGGGGGGAGTCCAGCGAATATTTCAGGGCCGCGGCATGATTGTGGTCAAACTGTGACATCGATGACATTCTTCCTTTCGTAAACCCTTCTCAAGATCTGTTTTTTCGTGACTGCGCCGGGGCCTGTAAGCAGTTCAATTTTCTGCGCGGTCAGGCCGTTTTGTGCAAAGATATCCGCTATTTTCTCGCTGATTGCCCGTTTGTCTTTTTCTAGGGATTCAGGGCAGTTCAGCTGAATGTCCGCTTTGCCGTCGATAAAGGAAACAGCGGCCTCAAAATAGCCGAGCCGTTTTATGTCGAACGTCAGGTAAAGACGGACGGGCGAACCGCCGCTTTCCAGATTCCCCCTGCGGGACTTCTCTTTTTCGTTTTCTTTTTCAATCCAGATTTCCGTAAACATAAATTGCCCGTTATAATTGATCGGAAGGAAAATATGATTAAAAGGCATGTAAACGCTGTTATCCAGCAGAAGGGATGTCAAGGTATCCCGGCAAAGGGATTGGGTCACGCTCGAACTGCTTTGTTTCATGTTTTCCGAGAGCATCTTTATTATGGAATCAAAAAGCGGATTTTCCGGTTTCTGAGAAGCTTCTGTTACTGTCTTCAAAAACATGGATTTGATTTCATTCATTTTCGGTTCCGGCAAATTCAGCTCATATTTACAATAATCCAAAAGGGCCGTAAAGGTATCTACCAGTTCCTGATGAGAGCTTATGTTTAAGCGTGCAAGATTATGTACCAGAAGCGTAATGTTGTCTCTTGCTACTCCGTAGTCGTTCGAAGCCGCTACATACTTGCCCAAAAGCGGAATGACTTTTTCTTTTAAAACCGAAAGGTTTAAATCCAGACCTTTCACAGGCTGATCCGTTATCAATTCTTTTGTCAGCTCTTTAAGCTGTTTGCTGTACGGATTCGGAATTTGGGTGGAAAGTGTGTCCAGCTCCTTTGCAATCGCCTGCGTCGTGTCGGCAGTTGAAAAATACCCGTCATATGCTTTGAGGAAATTGGAGATGGTTTGTTTCAACTCCCGGTCGCCCGCGTGCGCATTTAATAGGTTTCGAAGAACGTCAAAGATGGGGCCGGTAAATTTTGTGCGGTTGTTGCTTTGAAAAGTCAGGTTCTTTAAAATATCCGCGGGCTCCATTTTCATAGCTGCGGTGAGCTCTTTCATAAAGGGAGCGTTTGTGCGGCTGTCGTGAACGTTTTCCGGCCTGCTGAAAGCCTCAAAAGTAACTTTTTGCAGCGTTTCAGACAAAGCAGGCGTCCGATTTAACTGTTCTAGGAATTTATTAAAAACAGAATTGCGATTTAACAGGAATTCAAAGCGCGCGTTTGTGTCGCCCTGCTTGTCGGTGTTTGGCTGAACGACCTTTGAGGGGTCAATTGGCGTTGTTGGCCCTGTTTGCTTCGTGGTGGGTATTTTATTGATGGTGTCGCTGTTCGGTATGGGAGGGGTAATTCTTAAATTATCGGGCATAAAAACACCTCAAATATAAAATTTGGCATTAATTTTATCGACATTGTTACGATATATAGATTATAAAGTATAATTAGGCGGTGAATTATCATGGATAACAATATGGAATCTATGTTGGAAGTTTATTTATTTGAAGCAAATGATTTGCTCGAACATCTTGATGAAATTTTAATCAATTGCGAAAAGGCAAATTCCTTTGATACAGATAGCATCAATGAAATTTTCCGAATCATGCATACAATAAAGGGTTCCTCTGCTATGATGCAGTTCAATGGCCTTGCGACAATTTCCCATAAGGTAGAGGATCTGTTCTACTATGTACGCGAACACGGGATTGATGAGAAATACAATGAGGAACTTTTTGACCTGATGTTCCGGTCGAGCGATTTCATTAAGGACGAAATCGCAAAGGTAGAAAATAACGAGCCGCTTACTACAGATATCGGCACTTTTGAGCAGGAAATTAATGATTTTCTTAAAAAGATTTCGACAGGCGAATCAAACGAAGGCGCGGCTGAGCCGGCAAAGCAGCCAGAAGGAAAACAGGTTGAACCACACCCGCAGGCACCGGCACAGCCGGAATCCGCTCCTAGCCAGGAGCTTCCAAAGCAGACGCAGGCCGCCGCAGAGCCAATTGTGTTTGATTCGGAATATCCATTTGCCGTCCGTGTGTACTTTGACGAAGAGACAGAGATGGAGAACCTCCGTGCCGTTATCCTGATTAATGCGATTAAGGACGTTTATCAATATGTGAAATACCAGCCGGATGATATTGAGACGAATCCGGCCAGCGCGGAGGAAATCATCAAAAACGGTTTCGTGATTTTTTTCAGGGACGAGCAGGGCTTAAAGAGCGTATTAAAAATCATTGAAAATTTTGTTTATACGAAAAATTATACCGTGATCAATAAGCCGGATGATACAGCGCAGGAAAAATCCGGCGAAAAGAACGCGAGCGAACAGGATGAATCAAATAAACAGCAGGCGCAAAATACGGCGCACTCGGTGGTTAAGCAGAATCTTATTAATGTAAACCTTTCAAAGCTTGACAATCTGATGGATCTGATGGGCGAAATCGTCATAACGGAATCCATGGTTACCACTCCTCCGGCCGGGCAGAGCGCCGCAGTAGACAATAATTTCACCAAGGCTTCCCGGCAGCTGCGGAAACTGACGGACGAGCTTCAGGAAATTGTAATGTCCATCCGCATGGTCCCGATTTCAGGTGTGTTTCATAAGATGAACCGCATTGTGCGTGATATGAGCAAAAAGCTGGATAAAGATGTCCAACTGGTCATGATCGGCGAGGATACCGAAGTCGATAAGACGATTATCGACAACATCGGCGACCCGATTATGCACGTTGTGCGCAATGCTATGGATCACGGTATTGAAACCAAGGAAGAACGCGCCCAGACAAAGAAACCGCCAAAGGGAACCATTACCCTGTCGGCACAAAACACAGGCGGGGAAATTATCATTTCCGTAACGGATGACGGAAAGGGAATTGACCGGAAGGCTGTCCTTCAAAAGGCAAAGAAGCAAGGACTTGTGAAAAGACCGGAATCGGAGTATTCCGCAAGAGAAATTAACAACTTCCTTCTGATGCCCGGTTTCTCGACCAACGAAGTGGTGACGGAGTATTCCGGCAGAGGGGTCGGTATGGACGTTGTTAAGAAAAATGTTGAAAAAGTCGGCGGTGACGTTTCAATTGAAAGCGTGTTTGGAAAGGGGACCAAAATACTCTTTAAAATCCCGCTTACCCTCGCGATTGTGAACGGCATGAAGATTTCCGTCGGCGAAACGGTATTTACCATTCCGATTAATAATATCCGGCAGTCCTTTAAGGTGGATCAAAGTGCAATTCATTATGACACGGATATGAATGAGATTATCATGGTTCGCAACCAGTATTATCCGGTTGTCCGCCTGCACAAGGTGTTTGGTATTGAGACGGATATTACGGATATCAGCAGCGGAATTGTTATCTTAGTTGAAACACACGAAAAGGCGTTCTGCATTTTTGCAGATGCGCTTTTAGGTGAGCAGCAGGTTGTTGTAAAGTCCCTTCCGTTATATCTCAATAAATATAATGTGAAGGAAACAGGCATTACCGGTTGCGCGATTCTGGGCGACGGCAGCATCAGCCTGATACTGGATGTACTCAACCTTTACAATAACAATTAATTACCCTTACCCGAAGGATTAAACGCGGAGGAAAACGATGATACGCCTGACAGATAAAGAATTTCAAGATATTGTAACTTATGTAAAAAGCAATTACGGTATTAATCTTACAAAGAAAAGGCAGCTGATTGAATCTAGGATGCAGGCTGTCCTGGTAAGCAGGGGCTTTACAAATTTTACGGATTATTTTAATCTGGTGAAGCAAAACAAGTCCGATGAAGTTACGTTGATGCTTAATAAGCTGACGACAAATCATACGTATTTCTATCGGGAGCCCGCTCACTTTGAATTCATGAGGAAAGTTTTCCTTCCAATGCAGGAAAAAACCAATACTCGTAAAGTCCTCCGTATCTGGAGTGCCGGCTGCTCTTCCGGGGAAGAAGCATACACGGCCATTATGACGATGATGGAATACTTCGGTATAAAAAAAGCAAGCTGGGATTTTCGGATTCTGGCAACGGATATTTCCCTAAAAGCAATGGAAGCTGCAAAAAACGGGGTTTATAGTGAAGAATCATTAAAAGAGCTTCCAAAAACGTGGAAAATGAAGTATTTTAATAAGCAGGGGGACGAATATTATGAACTGAAGGATGAAGTTCGGAACCAGGTTATTTTCAAGCGGCTGAATCTTATGGATCCTTTTCCATATCAACAGCCTTTTGATCTAATCTTTTGCAGGAATGTTATGATCTATTTTGATCAACCCACGAAAAACGCTTTGATCAATAAGTTCTATGATGCATTAAAATCAGGCGGTTATCTTTTTATTGGGCATTCTGAAACGGTTCAGAGGGACACATCCCCGTTCATATATGTTGAACCTTCAATATACCGGAAAGGATAATTTAGATGCCGATAAATCGTAGGGTGAGAGTTCTTATTGTTGATGATTCGCTTTTTTTTCGCACGGCGTTGCAGAAAGCGCTGCTGAATAATCCGGATATCGAGATTGTGGGAACTGCGGGAAATGCGATGGAAGCAGAGAAAAAAATAAAGGAATTATCTCCGGATGTCGTTACATTGGATGTAGAAATGCCGGATAGCAGAGGAACCGATTTTTTAAAAAAGCTGCTGCCTGCACACCCGTTGCCTGTCGTTCTTGTAAGTTCGCTGGATATTGGTATTTTTGAGGCGTTGAGCGCAGGCGCTGTTGATTTTGTTCAAAAGCCGAATTTGAAAAGCAGTGAGGATTTCGCTGCTTTTTCACAGGAACTAAGCCAAAAAATAAAAATTGCTTCATCTGCAAAGGTAAAGAAAACGCCGGCGCCGGCGGCTTCTTTACCTTTGCCTGCGCTTTCCAAAAGTGCAAATAGCGAACATATCATCGCAATCGGTGCCTCTACCGGGGGAACGGAGGCTACCGCTGAAATTTTGAAACAGTTACCGGCGGATATTCCGGGCATTTTAATAGTACAGCATATGCCGGTCGGCTTTACGAAAATGTACGCGGACAGACTTAACAAGCTGTGTAAGTTCACCGTATTGGAGGCGCAGAATGGCGATCGTGTGAAACAGGGGCAGGCTCTGGTTGCCGCGGGTGACAAACATATGACTCTTGAAAAAGATTACAAGGGCTATTATGTGAAGTGTGCCGCGGGCGAAAAAGTTAGTGGCCATTGTCCTTCGGTAGACGTTATGTTCCGTTCGGTTGCGAGAACGGCGGGAAAGGATGCTATTGGCGTTATTCTGACCGGTATGGGCAGGGACGGCGCCAGCGGCTTGCTTGAGATGCGCAAAAGTGGCTCCTTCACAATCGGACAGGATAAACAGACCAGTATTGTTTATGGGATGCCGATGGTTGCGTTTGATATCGGTGCCGTTGTGAAACAAGCGCCTATTAATGCGATTGCAGGAATTATTATTCAGAAATTGAATAAATAATGCATATAATGCATAAATTAACACAATTTTATGGATTTCACTTAATTTTATTGCAAATGTTGTCGATATAATTTTCGAAGAAAAGCGCTCGAATTTTGCTGCATGCAATCTTTTCTTGTATTTTTTGACGCAACGTGGAAGGAACGTGGAATAAATGGACAAAAGAAAAAGAAGAAGTTTAAAGAGAGCATTGCTTATGGGAATGGTAGGTCTTACCATATCGGTTAGCCTTGTATGCAGTATAGCAAACGGTTTTATGATCTATAAAAACTGTCAGGACAACATGGTTTCCATGGTACAGTCGAATGCAAATTCCTATAATGAAGCTGTAAAAAATGCAATCGAGGTATTTAAAGCCAAAGCGGAAGCCATTGCTAGTGAAACTACGATAACAGATGCAACGAATCCGGCCGCGCAAAAAAGCTTACTGGCAAAACTTAGCGAAAAATATGGCTTTGTAGATGTTAATTTAGCCGACGCAAATGGAAAAACAACAAATGGAACGGATATCAGCGACCGCGACTATTTTCAAAAGGCCATCGCAGGCCAGACATACATTTCCAGCACCGTTACACGGAAAACGGATTCTAGTGTTGTGATGTTTGTTTCGGCCAAAATTAACAACGGGTCAAACTATAACGGGATTGTCTACGCCTGCTTGTCAAGCGATACCTTTTCGAAAATGATTGACAACGTCTCAGTCGGGAAAAAGGGATATGGATTTATCGTCGACAAAAGTGGGAAAATCATAGCGCATAAAGATAGGAACAATGTCAACAACTTTGTCAACTATATCGAAAAGGCGCAAGAAAATCATTCCTATGATAGTGCAGCTTCCCTTGTCAAGGATATGATTGCGTGTAAAACAGGAAGCCAAACGGTTACAATTGACGGTGTCCGAAAGTTGGTTGCCTACTGTCCGATCGACGAAACAGACGGTTGGTCGTTGGGTATCAGCGCAGATTACAGCGAGATGATGAGATCTTATTACATATCCTTTTTCATTACGGTTATTCTGTTGATTGTGTTCATCCTTATTTCCTGTATTTTTGCTGTTCGGATCGCCAATCCGATTACCAAGCCTATTGAAAACCTTGTACATAGGATTGAGCTGCTTGCAGAGGGCGACCTGCATACCGAGATCCCCGTTATCCGCACCCGCAATGAAATCGGCGTTTTGGCGGATACTTTTTCAAATACAATTGAAACGCTCACGAGATATATTGGCGAAATTGCACTTGTGCTGGACAGCCTTTCATGCGGCGACTGTACGATTCGACCCGAGGAGGATTATAAAGGCGACTTTGTAACCATTAGAGATTCGCTGAATGCAATCTCTGTAAATCTGAACCGCATGTTTACGGAAATTAACCAGTCTGCTGATCAGGTAGCCAGCGGTTCCGATCAGGTTTCGAGCGCCGCGCAGGCTTTGTCGCAGGGGGCTACGGAACAAGCCAGCTCGATTCAGGAGCTTTCTGCGTCTATTACCGAAATTGCCCAAGAAGTCAATAATACCGCAGATCATTCACGACAGGCGAACCAGTATTCGCTCGAAGCTTCTGCGGAAGTGGAACGCGGAAATGAACATATGAAGCAGCTGGTTGCCGCAATGGCGGAGATTAACGAGGCCTCTCAGCAAATTGAGAAGATTATCAAAACCATTGAGGATATCGCCTTCCAGACCAACATTCTTGCGCTGAACGCTGCGGTTGAAGCAGCAAGGGCCGGTTCGGCTGGCAAGGGCTTTGCGGTTGTTGCCGATGAAGTCCGCAACCTTGCAAGCAAGAGCGCAGAAGCGGCGAAAGATACCACTTTGCTGATTCAAAATTCCATCAAAGCCGTTGAAAACGGCTCGAGGATTGCGAGTGAAACCGAAGAATCACTCCATGCGATTATTGAAAAAGTGAAGAATACAACGGATCTGATCCGGGAAATTTCCAAGTCCTCTCAGGATCAGGCATCTTCCATCAATCAGATTACATTGGGAGTCGATCAGATTTCTGCGGTTGTACAAACGAACTCTGCTACTGCGGAGGAAAGCGCCGCGGCTAGTGAGGAGTTAAACGGGCAGGCGCAGCAGATGAAGAATATTTTGTCTACGCTGAAGCTAATAGATGCATCCGGCGAAATCCAGCAGAATCCTGCTGTGGAATTTTCTGAACCGGAATCATCAGGCAATTTCGGGGAGGGCCCGTCCGATAAATATTAAGATCCCTTCTACCACCCCCCTGCGGTTCAAACCCGCAGGGGGATTCTTATAATTCCTTCATCCAGTATTTCCGATCCAAGCTTCGGTACTGGATTGCTTCCGCAATATGCCTTGGCTCAATTTCTTCGCTCTGGTCCAGATCTGCAATGGTTCTGGATACTTTCAGTATCCGGTCGTAAGCCCGTGCGGAAAGGCCAAGCTTTTCAAATGCCTGTTTCAGAAGTGCCCGGCCGAGTTCGCTGAGGTGGCAGATTTCATGAAGAATATCCGGTGTAATGCGGGCATTGCAGGCAATGGAGGTACCTTTGAACCGTTCGTTCTGTATCTTCCTTGCCGCATTAACGCGGGCTTTTATCACGCTGGAACTCTCGGCCTTTTCGTCCGAACTGATTTCATCAAATTCGACGGGCGGTACCTCGATGTGCAGATCGAGCCGGTCCAGCAACGGGCCGGAGACGCGGGAAAGATACCGCGAGACAGCGTTGGAAGTACAGGTACAGGGCTTTGTCGGATGCCCGAAGTATCCGCATGGGCAGGGGTTCATCGCGGCGACAAGCATTACCGTACAGGGATAGGATATGGTTCCGTTTACGCGGGAAATCGTCACTTTCCCGTCTTCAATCGGCTGGCGAAGAACCTCCATCGCGCTACGTGAAAATTCCGGAAGCTCGTCCAAAAACAGAACGCCGTTGTGCGCAAGGGACATCTCACCTGGGCGCGGGATGCTTCCGCCGCCGGAAAGCCCTGCGGGGGATACCGTATGGTGCGGTGAGCGGAACGGCCGGGTGCGTATTAAGGAAGTCCCGTCCGGCATGGTTCCCGCTATCGAGTGTATTTTTGTTGTTTCAATGGTTTCTTCGAAAGTCATATCCGGCAGGATGGAAGGCAGCCTTTTCGCAAGCATGCTCTTGCCGGCACCCGGCGAACCGATTAAAAGGATATTGTGTCCGCCCGCAGCCGCTATTTCCAGCGCGCGCTTAGCTTCAAACTGTCCGCGTACTTCCGAAAAATCCGGGAGTGGGGCGGAGGCGAAAGGGGTATCCGTATTTTTACCGGCGGGAAGGATCTTTTCCTGCCCGGTCAGGTGCCGGATCAGGGAGGGCAAATCCTTTACGGGGTAGACAGTAATTCCTTCAACAACAACGCCTTCGGGGGCATTGGACGCGGGAATATACAGCTTGTGGAAACCGCTTTTCTGCGCCTGTATTGCCATAGGAAGGATTCCGCGTACGGGCCGGGCCTCACCGTTTAAGGAGAGTTCCCCGATAAATACGCTGTCCTCTAAATCCGCTCCAAGTTGCCCGCTGGCCTGCATAAGGGCTATAAAAAGCGGCAAGTCGTAAATCGGCCCTTCTTTGCGCTTGTCTGCCGGTGCAAGGTTCACCGTTATTTTATGTACGGGAAACGCGAAGCCGCAGTTTTTCATGGCGGAACGCACCCGGTCGCGCGACTCTCTTACCGCGGCGTCCGGAAGGCCCACTACGTCGAAACCGGGCAATCCGACGCTTACATCCGCTTCCACCGTGACGACAAAAGCGTCCATGCCGTACAGCCCCATGCTGAAAGAACGAGATACCATTGCCTTTCCTCCTAATATCGAATAATAACATTATACTATCTTCGAATTGTAATCGCAAATTTATGTGAATGAAGAATAAAATTTTCTTATTTACAGAACATAAGTTCTGGTGTATAATTAAAAAATGAAAGAGAGGCGTCAGTCTTTCAATCACGAGCCCACGGCCCAAGGAGGCACACGACGCCACTCTTTCCCATACGGCTATTATCTCCCATAATGGCCATGCTTTCAAGGGTTATGGGTACCCTTTAAAACCCAAATACATTATACAAGGAGGCGGAAAGGTGGAACGGATAATCCTGCACTGCGATCTGAATAATTTTTTTGCTTCCGTTGAATGCAGGGATCATCCCGAACTGAAAGAACGCCCTGTTGCGGTATGCGGTAGTGTGGAAGACCGCCACGGGATTGTCCTTGCGAAAAATGAATGCGCAAAGCGGTTCGGCATAAAAACGGCCGAAACGGTTTGGCAAGCAAAAAGGAAATGCCCCGATCTTTTTATTGTTCCGCCTCATTTTAATCGGTATTATTATTTTTCTAATTTTATCAAACAAATTTACCTTTGTTATACGAATCAGGTGGAATCCTTTGGAATTGACGAGTGCTGGCTGGACGTTACCGGAAGCACCCGGCTTTTCGGCAGCGGGATGGATATCGCCGAGGAAATCCGGGCGCGGACAAAAGCGGAAGCCGGTTTGACGGTTTCCATCGGCGTAAGCTTCAACAAAGTGTTTGCAAAATTAGGGAGCGATCTGAAAAAGCCGGATGCCGTAACGGAAATCAGCCGTGAGAATTTTAAGGAAAAAATATGGCCTCTGCCTGTTGACGCTATGCTGGGCGTAGGGAAAATAACGAGCAAGCGTTTGAACGGGCTGGGGGTACGGACAATCGGCGATCTTGCGGCACTAGATTTGAAGCAGGCGGTTTCCATTTTCGGGAAAGCGGGAGAAGACATGTGGCGGAATGCAAACGGCCTTAACCAATCCGAGGTTTTGGCAGCCGACGCGGATCCGCCGCCCAAAAGCATAGGGAACAGCGTTACCTGTGTCCACGATTTGTTTGATATGGAGGAAGTCTGGCCGGTGCTTTTGCATCTGTCGGAAAAAATATCTTGCCGCATGCGCGACGCCGGTGTGATTGCTTTGGGGCTCCAGCTTTCTGTGAAAGACAATCGTTTGCATGTTACACAGCACCAGATGCATTTTCCGACCCCGACACGCCTTACCATGGATCTGGCGTACGCCGCGAAGGATCTTTTCCGGAAAAATTATCCCTGGAAAGCCCCGGTTCGTGCGCTGGGGCTTAGTGGCTTTGCTTTGGTTCCCGATTCGGAAATGCAGCAAACGTCCCTCTTTGAGAATATCCTCGAGAAGGAAAGAAACGAACGGCTGGAAAAGCAGTTGGATGCCCTGCGCGATAAATTCGGAAAGGCGTCCATTACACGCGCCGCGTTAATGCAGCCTATGCCTTTACCGAGTGAAAATGATGGAAAAAAATAGAGAACTTGTTAAAAAAATAATGGCTTTAAAATATATTTTTATAAAATAAAACAAATATTTAGCTCCAAAAGCAAAATATTTATTGACTTAATCGTCGGAATGCTGTATGATATATACAGCTTTTAATTTCATGTTGCCATGAGGTGTTGGGCTTGGTTGTTCATGACCATTGTAATGAGATGGCAGATTGTACTGACGATCAGCTTGTTAGCCTTGTGAGCGATGGGAATTCAGATGCTTTTGTTGAACTGACCGCGCGTTACATGTCGTTAATTCGGGCGAAGGCGGCTCCATTTTGCAGTACAATGCTTGAAGCGGATGATTTGTATCAGGAAGGATTAATGGGCCTTTTAAATGCGGCGCGTACATATGACGCGTCCGGAAAAGCCGGTTTCAGAACGTATGCCGGTGTTTGTATTCAAAATCGAATCATTATGGCGTATCGTACATCTGGACGAAAGAATTTGCCTCTTCATAATTCGGTTTCTCTAAACGACGACGGAGCGCACGTGGATATATCGAACTGTGCCATGGACCCGGAAACGTTGCTGATGGACAGCGAAAGTTTCAAGGCAACGCAGCAGTATATTAGACAATTGCTTTCCAAATTGGAACAGCAGGTTCTGATGCTTTATTTAGGCGGTTGTAGCTATGGCCAAATCGCTGAAAAACTCGGGGTGACCTCTAAGGCGGTTGATAATGCTTTACAGCGAGTTCGTCTAAAATTAAAACAACTGCTTTAGTAAAAACTAAATATGCCCAGGTAGCTTAAGTAGAGCGTTGGTAATCAAAGGCGTCGGTGCGAATCCGTCTATGGGCAAATATCTTTATCCAAAGCGAGGTAAATTAAATGTACGAAGACAAGACTCTCATCTGCAAAGAATGTGGCGCTGAATTTGTATTCACCGCCGGTGAGCAGGAATTCTATGCTTCCAAAGGCTTTGTAAATGAGCCGCAGAGATGCAAGGCCTGCCGCGATGCTCGTAAGAATGCCGCTAAGCCGGAGCGCGAGATGTTCACAGCCATCTGCGCAAGCTGTGGCAAAGAAGCAAAGGTCCCCTTTAAGCCGCGTGAAGACCGTCCTGTATATTGCAGCGAGTGCTTTGCAAAGATGAGGGAAGAATAAGCATATATTTCTTATTCAAGACCAGGGTACCCCGGATGGAAATCCGGGGTATTTTTTGTAGAAAATAGAAATGTATTGCATTGCCGTATTGCATTGCCGCGGCGCGGGTATTATAATAGACATGAAAAATATGCAGAATGCTGGAGGATTAAAGTTATGGCAGTTATAACAAAGGATACAATTATCGGAGATATTCTTGATATTGACAAAACTACGGCACCGTTCTTTCTGGAAATGGGCATGCATTGCCTTGGTTGCCCTTCTTCCCGCGGGGAAACTTTGGAGCAGGCCTGCATGGTGCATGGCGTGGATGTAAATGAGATGGTGGAAAAGCTGAACGCGCATATCGCTTCTAAGTAATCCTTGCTTTGCAATATCCGGAAATTTTATTTAATGTATGAATATGGCCGTCCGTCAATCAAAATTGCCGGGCGGCAATTCGTTTTGAATTGAATTTTAAGTGCTTTAATAGGAGGTTACATCTGTGGGTTTGCATCCCTTATTTACTCTTGGCGGAAGGCTGCAGCTTTGCGCTTCCATGGTGCGCGACCAAACCGCTTTGGCGGATGTCGGAACGGATCACGCCTATCTTCCGATTTGGCTTGCAAAACAGGGGCGCATTTCAAAGGCGGTTGCCTCTGACGTCCGGCCCGGGCCGCTGCAGACAGCAAGGGTGAATATCATCCGGTACCGTGTGCAGGATATCGTTACCACCCGCCTGTCGGACGGCCTGAAAGCGATCCTTCCGAATGAAGCGGAGGATATCGTAATGGCGGGGATGGGCGGCGAGCTGATCAAACAGATCCTCTCCGCTGCGCCATGGGTAAAGGAAGGGCAGAGAAGGCTGATTTTGCAGCCGATGACCTCGATCCTCCCGCTTCGCTGCTTTTTGTCGGAGCAGGGCTTTGCCATCCTGCGGGAACAGGCGGTTATGGAGGAAAATCACGTGTATACCGTTATACTTGCGCAGTATCAGCCGCAGGAAGTAGCTACCGGTGAACTGTATCCTTATATTGGCAAACTTGACGCCAAAACTGCGGACAACCGGGAATACATGTATCGGCTGGTTGCAGGCTTAGAAAAAAAAACACGCGGGCTTTGTCTCTCCGGCAAAAATAAGGATGCAGATGAATTAATCGAAATCATCCGCCAGATTCGAGAAATCGCGGACAAGGGGGAACAGCAATGATTTTCGTGGGGGACATATACGATTTTATCGACGGCATGGCGCCGTTTCATACGGCAATGGACTTTGATAATCCCGGCCTGCTGGTAGGCGGGCGTAATATGTCGGTTCAATCGGCGCTTCTTTCTTTGGACATTACCCCTGCGGTCGTCCGGGAAGCCAAAGAAGTGCAGGCTGATCTGATCATCAGCCACCATCCGGTCATCTTCCGTCCTCTGAAGCGTATCGATACGGATACCGCGCCGTATCTGCTTGCCAAATATGACATTGCGGCAATCTGTGCCCATACCAACCTTGACATGGCTGCGGAAGGGGTCAATACCTGCCTTGCGAAACGGCTGGGACTGAAAAACATCCATATGCTGAAGGAATATGGAAATACGGGTCTGCCGGAAGGCTTAGTTGGGGAAACGGAGCGGGAATATTCCCCCCGGGCGTTTGCCGAATTTGTCAGGGACGCACTCGGCTGTGACGGGCTTCGCTATACGGACGGAGGACGGGCCGTTTCAAAAGTAGGGCTTTGCAGCGGCGGCGGTGCCGATTTGGTTTATGATGCGGCGGAATACGGCTGCCAGGCTTTTGTTACCGGCGAAAGCAAGCATAATATTTTGCTGGATGCCGAAAATATGAGGGTGACTATGGTGGACGCGGGCCATTTTTACACGGAGGATGTCGTGATCGAGCCTCTCATGGAAAAGCTGCAAAAACAATTTCCTCAAGTCCGGTTTGCGAAATCAAAGCGGATGCATAGCCCGGCAAAAACCATCGGATGTACCCGTACAGGAGGAATTTAAATGGCTCTTGACGGAGCTTTTTTAAGACATATAAAAAAAGAAATAGAAGAAGCGGCTCTCGGCGCGAAGCTGGATAAAATTTATCAGCCGAACAGGGAAGAAATGGTTTTAACCTTCCGCACCCGAAGTGATACCATGAAGCTTCTGATGTCCGCAAGGGCGAACAGCGCACGGATTCACTTTACGCAATACGTGCCGGAAAATCCGAAGTCCCCGCCGATGCTCTGCATGCTTTTGCGCAAACGCCTGCTGGGGGCACGCCTTGCGGAGGTTCGCCAGCCGGGATTGGAACGGCTGCTGTGCCTGGATTTTGACGCGGTCAACGAGTTGGGTGACCCGGTCCGCCTGACGCTGGTCATGGAAATCATGGGGCGTTACAGCAATATTATTTTTGTGGATGAGAACGGAAAAATCATTGACGCTTTAAAGCGTGTGGATGCGGAAATGTCTTCCGAACGCCTTGTCCTTCCGGGGTTAACCTATCAGCTTCCCCCGCCGCAGAACAAGCTTTGCCTTTTACAGGCTTCCATGCGGGAAATTGAGGACGGATTACAGAGCATTCCGTCCGATATGGAGCTTTCCAAGGCGCTGCTGAATCATTTGCAGGGCCTTTCGCCGATAGTCTGCCGAGAACTTGCCTATTTGACCGGGCGGGGTAGTGACGTTACCGCCAAAACAATGACGGCGGAGCAGCGCGAACGACTCTTTTACTTCCTTAGAAGAATGGCCGAAACGGTGAAAAACAGGGATGGGAAGCCTTATATGGTGGTCAGCCCGGCGCAGAAGCCGATTGATTTTTCTTTTTTCAATATCGAGCAATATGGCCTGACCGCTGTGGTAAAATCGTATACGCGCTTTTCCGAGCTGTTGGATGCTTTTTATACGGAAAGGGATCGCATTGACCGTATGCGGGTGCGTTCCCAGGATTTGCTGCGCGTTTTAACGACGGCTTCGGAACGGCTCAGCCGGAAAATCAATCTTCAGCGCGCGGAGCTGTCGCGCTGCGCGGAGCGGGACACATTGCGTATTTACGGCGATATTCTCAGCGCCAATTTATATACAATCCCTAAGGGGGCCAGTTTCGTCGAATTGCAGAATTTTTATGAGGAAGATCTGCCGCTTGTAAAAATCAAGCTGAATCCTGCGCTTTCCCCGTCGCAAAATGCGCAAAAATATTATAAGGAGTACCACAAAGCCAGCACAGCGGAAAAAATGCTTGCGGTTCAAATCCAGCAGGCACAGCAGGAGCTGGAATATCTTGACACGGTATTTGATGAGCTTAGCCGTGCGGCAACGGAACGGGATTTGTCCGAAATTCGGGAGGAACTGACCGAGCAGGGCTACATCCGCGCGTCGAAAGGCCGCCAGAAACAGCTCGCGTCCATGGGGCCGATGGAGTTTGCGTCCTCCGACGGCTTCCTGATTCTGGTTGGGCGCAATAACCGCCAAAACGATCGCCTTACATTAAAACAGGCCAATAAAAACGATATCTGGCTTCATACCAAGAACATACCAGGATCGCATACCATTATTGTAACGCAGGGGCGCGATGTGACCGAAACCGCGATCTTCGAAGCGGCGAATCTGGCGGCTTTTTACAGCAGGGGGAAAGAATCCTCCAAGGTCCCGGTGGATTATACTGAGGTTCGCCATGTCAGCAAGCCGCAGGGGGCGAAACCCGGAATGGTCATCTACGTGAATTATAAAACCATCTACGTAACACCGGATTCCGGTTTAGTAGATTCTCTCAAGTCAAATTTTAATGGCAAACGAATGGAATCCGTGCTATAATATGGGACAAGTACGTTAGGGAAGTGTGCCAATGATAAAAGTGAAATCAGAGGATTTATTACGAGATACAATCCTTTTCGGTATAACAATTCTATTGATGTTAGCCGCCAATTTTTTAACCGTATTGGGCGGGGATTTTTGGAAAACCGCGGTTGACGTTTTGTTTTTTGCCATCATTTCTTTAAATATTGCAATTGCCGCCAGTTTGATTCGCAACGTCAGGCGTGATTTTGCGTTACTGATCTTTCTTCTCACTTATAACGTCCTGCTTATGGGGCGTGTGTATACCTCTTGGTTTGGGTATCATCATAAGCTTCTTCTTCTTTTGGAAGCGGACGATTTCTCGAAGCTGTTTCAGTCGCTGCAACTGGTGGCTCTTTCTTTGTTCTGCGTTTATTTTGCCTACCGGCTGGCAGGGCCGATTTTTCACAAACGCGAGTCCGCAATCGAGAAGCTCCACACGAAAGCGGTTTATAAAGACCATTTGCTCCCCCTTATCCGCCGGCTCAGTACAATTGTGCTGTATATCAGCTCGGTTCCATTCTTTTATATTCTATTTAAAACGGCGCTGGACGTTGTAAGGCATGGTTACCTGCAATCCTTTACAAATACATCGGATGTACCGTCCATTATCAGCCGGCTTTCCATGTTTTTTGTCCCTGCTTTTGCGGTTTTCCTTGCGACCCTGCCGAACAAGAAGCAGATGAAACTGCCGCTTGCGGTGTACAGCGTTTATATGCTGGCGTCCCTCTTTACGGGCAGACGGAATACCATTGTCTGCGAAGCGCTGATGCTTACCTTTTACTTTGTAATGCGCGATTCCCTTTTGGAAAAAGGCAAGCGGGTTATAAAAAAGAGAATGGTAGCCTATGTCGGGGTATTTGGCATAATTGCCATGTACTTTCTGCAGATGTTGGCGCTGGTTCGTTCAGGGGCTGAAGATACCCACCGCGGGCTGGGCGAAATGCTGGTCAGCTTTATTGATTCCCAGGGAGCGAGCTTCCGTGTGATCGTACAGACCGTGAACCATATCCAATCGTTTAACCCGTCTACGACCTATTTGTATTTGTTTTATCCTTTCGAGCTGTTCGTACACAATAATGTTGTTACCCGCACGTTGTTCGGGTTTACTCCGATTATCGAAGTGCAGAATTCCGAATTCGTCCAGACAACGCATAATTTTGGTCATGCGTTAACCTATATGGTCGATCCGGACCGTTATCTTTCCGGCGGCGGCTTCGGTACCTCCTATGTGGCGGAGGCGTATGTTGCTTACGGTATTCTGGGCGTTATTTTCGTCAGTGCAATGATCGGGCTGATCTTCCGCTTTTTTGCTTCTTTATTAACGCACAACTGGGTTGTTATCACCTGCGGTTTGCTTGCCGTTAAGAGCTTCGTGTATATCCCGCGTAATTTTGCGTTTTTATGGGTTACCGATGTGTTCAATATCACGTATATCTGTTTCTATGCTGCGATTTATCTAGCGGCGCTGTTTATCGCAAAGGGAACGCATGTCCGGCGGACGCATAGGGATGTTCCCGACCCTCTTGTACTGGAGGAACGAATTTGAAACTGCTGCTTTTACTTACGACTTCTTTTCCGTATGACAACGGCGAAGAATTTTTACTCAATGAAGTAAATTATATCAAAGGCTTTGATAAAGTGCTTGTATGCCCTTGTAACTTAAAAAAGGATTCCGCAGTCACGAAAAAACTGCCGGATTCCATATCCTGTTATTCTCTGAAAATAAGCGACAGCGGTAAGGGCGCGTACGCCTCGCTTTTGTGCAAGCCCTATATATGGTGCGAGCTGAACCATTTATGGAAATCCGGCTCGTTTACCGCCGCGAAAGCGCACGAAATGCTTTACTTTATGAAACGCGCGTTTGAAATTTACGGTGCGCTCTCCAAGATCGAGGAGCTTCGTGCCGCGGATGAAGTGACCATTTACAGCTATTGGCTGTTCGACGCCGCAGCAGCCGGCGTGCTGCTCGCGAAGGATTTGAAGCGCCAGGGGAAAAAGGTGCTGCAGATTTCCCGCGCCCATCGTTTTGATATATACAACGAATTTGCGAAATATAATTATATTCCGATGCGGGAATTTATTTTGAGCCATATTGACCGCGTCCTGCCCTGTTCGGCTTCCGGTACAGAGTATATTCGCGGCCAGTTTCCGCAGTATGCCGAAAAAATCCGTCCCGCCTTTTTGGGAACCTCTGATCACGGAGAAAACTACGGCAGTAGGGAAAACGGTTTCCACATTGTTTCCTGCTCTTTTATGGTGCCGGTCAAACGCCTTCACTTAATTGTTGAAGCGCTTCAAAAGGCGGATTTCCCCATTTTGTGGACGCATATTGGATCCGGGCCACTCAACGATGAGATAAGGGCAATGGCTTCCAGGCTTCCCTCCTGCGTCCAAACGGAATGGAAGGGGCAGATGGATAATGCCTCCATTATGGATTATTATAAAACCACCGCGATTTCCGCCTTTGTGAACGTCAGTGCCAGCGAAGGTATTCCGGTTTCTATTATGGAGATCAGTTCGTTCGGCGTACCGGTGATTGCAACGGATGTCGGCGGCACAGGGGAAGCGGTCATAACTGGCGAAAACGGGTATATTTTGCCGGCGGACTTTTCCCCGGAAATGCTCCTGTCGCGCCTGCGCGCGTTAAAGGAGCTTCCCAACGGGGAATACGCGCGGCTTTGCCAAAACGCGCGCAAGTTGTGGAATGAAAAATTTAATGCGCAGCGAAATTACGAAAAATTTTATAAGGAGATCAGTCAATGGATTTGATGTATCTCACTTTTCAGGAGGATGCTCCGCTGTATTTGGGCGTAAAAAATAAGATTGAAGGCCAAATCAGCGCGTTCGAAAAGCTGGGTTATCGGGTAACCTGTTCCATGTGGCAGAACAGCCGTTTTCGTTTCTTTGGTGCGGATTCCTTTGAAAAACCGCTTGACCCGGCAAAAAGGCTTATGAAACAGATGGCTGCCATTGCGAATGAATATATCGGCAGGCATCCATTTGATGTTTTATATATGCGGCTCGACCGTATCAGCTTCGATGTGATTCGAATCTGTAAAACCGCACGGGCGAATCATGTGAAAACCATCGTGGTGGAAATCCCGAATTATCCTTATTTGGCGGATTATGTACGCAATATAAAATATGCCAAGTCGCTGGGTGGGAAAGTCAAAACGGCGGCAAAGGTTGCGGTGACGGTGCTGGACGACCGGCTGTCTGGCAAAGAGCTGAAGAAGTATATTGACGCGGTTGTACTGTACGGAAACAAGGCGGATTCCTTCTTTGGCGTAAAAGCCATGAACGGCGACAACGGGATTAATATTGATCGGATTGAACCGATTCCACATTGTGCGGACACCGCCAAGGATATTGCGATCCTCGGAGTGGCCGGTACGCTCTGGTGGCAGGGCTATGACCGGATTTTACAAGGCATGAGCATATACAAACAGAAGCATACCGACGATCTGGCGCTGAAATTTGTGCTGGTCGGCGGGGATAAGACGGAGATGCCCGAATTCCACGCGTTGGTGGAAAAACTGGGCTTGTCCGATGACGTTACCTTTTGCGGATTTAAAAAAGGAAAAGAGCTTTCCGATATTTACAAAACAGTAGATGTCGGCGCTTCCTCGCTGGGGTGCTACCGCAGGGGGCTGACGCGCTGTTCATCCTTAAAGGCGCGGGAATACTGCGCAGCGGCTCTCCCGTTCCTGTACGCCTATGACGATGCAAAGCTGAGGGACGATACGCCCTTTGCCCTGCGCCTTCCGAACGATGAATCACCTGTCGATATGGATAAGGTGGTTGAATTTGTCCAGCGCTGCAGGAAGGATGCCTCTATTGCAAAGAAAGAGCGTGAATTTGCTGAAAAAAACTACGATTGGAAAACAATTATGAAGCAGGTTCTTGAATTTGCCGGTGCTTCAATGAAATAAAACAGAATTTTATTTGGAGGATAACATATGGAATTATTCGTAAGTTTTTCAGAAGTAATGGACTTTTTTAAGAAAACCAGGCTCCGATTTTTAATTGTAGTGGCTGTGTTCGGCATTGTATTCGGCCTGATGCCGCTGAAATTTGTAAAGCATGTGTATACTTGTGATACGACAATCGTGATATCCTGTGAGGTGCCGGAGGATGCTAAAACCGATTACCGGCTCCAATATACCAGTATTTTAAACAGCCGCGTGCAGACGGCGATCGCGATGGCTTCCGGTAAGGAAATTATTACGCAGACCGCACAAAAACTTGGAATTGACGAAAAAGAAATCAATTCGATTTCTGCTACACAGGTGAATACCGCACCGGTCGTAAAGCTGACGGCGAACACCCCGAACGCAGATATTGCGGACCGCGTTGCGAATACCGCTGCGCAGGTTCTTTCGGAAAGGTTGACCGCCGCTTTCCCGTCGCCGAAGTTATCCGCTATTGTCAGCGACAAGGCGATTCCGGCGGAGCACCAGTCCTATAAGGCACAAATGATTAAGGCCGGCTTTTTGGGACTGATTATTGGCTTTATCTTGTATGTTTGCTATGGAATTCTGAAAATATTGACCGACAAGACAATCCGCAACAGCCATTATGTAAGCGAGGCTTTAAATACAAAGCTGCTGGGTACGGTGCCGCAGGACAAGGAGGAATCGAAAAAGGATGACAGCTACCGAAAGCTGCGTGCTGCGGTGGAATTCAACGCCGCCGGCAAAAAGAGTTTTCTTGTTACCGATGTCTGCGAGCACGACGGCGCCGCTTCCGTTGCGGTGGGCCTTGCCCGCGCCCTGAGCTTTTCCGGGAAGTCCGTACTTTTGATGGATGCGGACCTGCGTGACAGCGGAATAACGGAAATACTGAAAACCAAGCCGGAGCATACCATTTCGGATGTTTTGAAGGGGACCTGCACAGCGGAACAGGCTGTGACAAAGACCGCGATTACCGGATTAAGCCTTGTTTCCGGCGCTGACGCGACACAGAACCCGGCGGACTTATTGTTCTGCGATGAATTTAAAACGCTTGCAAAAAAATTCGAACAGCAATTTGATTATGTAATTATCCATACGCCTTCCGAAGTGAGTTATCCGGACGCGGATAATATTGCGGCGCATGCCGGGTCCGTTATCATGGTTGCAAAATATGGTTCCACGCCCTATCAGGAATTTAAGGATTCCTTTAAGCGCCTGGGGGCGGCCGGTGGACATATTATCGGCTTTGTCACTACGGATGTCTAAAATTTCTATTCCTGAAGCAGAAATAGAAATAGAATAAATGTTGAGAGCCTGAAAATCACTCAATGGTGCTTTTCAGGCTCTTATCTTTGTCATAAAAAATCCCCCGGCGAAGCGGGGGATGGGTATTAGGATGAAAGTGTTATAGGATCAGGCTTCAAGACTAAGGATATTTTTAATGGCGTCCTGCTGCTCAAATAGGGTACAACCGCCCAGGTGGCCCGCCTGTAAGAGGTTTGCCGATTGCAATTTCTGAAACAATGGGGATTGTAGGGCTTCCATAAGCGAATGGTCTTTCAGGCTGGTGTCGGAGAAGGGGGAAAACGGACAGGGTTCCGCCCCGCCTGCAGCATTAATATGGAAAAAACCTCTGCCCGCTGCAAGGCAGCCGCCGGTGGATTTTTCATCCCCGGGGAAAGACAAGAAAACCATTTTTCCAAATGCCGTTTTCAGTTTCTTCTGGCTGGCGGCAAGCTGTTCCCGCTCTTCGGCGCTTAGAGTAAGCGATTCAGTAGATTCCTGTGCGGGGACATATTCAACGAATAAGACCAGTTTGCAGTCCTTGCGGGAAAGGGAGGCTATAAAATCATCACTTGTGACCGTTTGCAGGTTTTGGGAAGTCACGGTGATGGAAACGCCGTAAAAAATCCCTTTTCTTTTCATTTGCTCGATCGAATCGTTTAAAAGGGAGAAAATTCCTTTACCCCTGCGCTTGTCCGTTTGAACGGAATCACCTTCCATACTGAAAATGGGGATCAAATTCCGCCTGAATTCGAAAAGCCCGATCGCCTTTCGGTCAAATAACGTTCCATTCGTAAAAACCGGAAAAATAATATTGTGAAACAGGGATGCCTGCTGTAAAACATCTGTCCGCATCAGCGGTTCTCCGCCGGCTAAAAGGATAAAGGAAATCCCCAGCTCCGACGCTTCCCGAAAGATTTGTTTCCATTGTTCCGTGGTTAGCTCCTCTTGTTTGAAATTTTCGCCGCAGGCGTTGTTTGCCCGGGCGTAGCAGCCCTTGCAATGTAAATTGCATTGCGATGTAATGCTGGCAATCAGGAAAGGGGGGATATGGTGCCCGGCTTCTTCCGCTTTCCGCCGTTTTTTTGCGTTCTCGCTCTGCGATAATATAAATTTTGCAATAAATGCGCTTTCCAGAGGGTTCTTTACGGAGGCTTTCAATGCCTGATGGATGATACCTTCCACCGCGCTACTTAAGTATTCTGTTTGTTCATTCATCTGTGTTTCCTTCTTTGAAAAGTAGTTTGAATTCTGTTTCCAAAAGCACCTTCCGCTCGGACGGATTTTCAAGATGAATCCCCGTGTAACGATAAAAGGAATCGGAACGATAGAAAATGAGCTGTAAAAAAGAGATCAGCTGATAGGCGATGATCCTGCATTCCGCTTCGCTTTTTTTGTTCCCGTAATATTCCCGGATGGTTGGGAGAATATGGTTAGGTATTTCAATTTCGCTCTGCAGCAGAAGATAGGGGATGTAGATTTTTGTAAAACGACGGAATTTAACGACCAACTCACAAATTTCCCAGAGCATGTTCCACAGGCGGTTCAAAGGGGGAATATTTGTGTTGCTCGCTGCAAAAATATCCCCGGCCGAATCCTGCATTATTTGGTCGATTGCCGTTTTTAACAGCTCATCCTTGGATTGGAAACAGTAATTAATCATGGCGACATTTACACCGGCTTTGGAGGCGATTTTCCGGGAAGTTATTTCTTCCGGTGTTTCCGATTCATTTAAAAGCTGTATTGCTGCCTGAACAAGAACCTGCATTACTTTTTCCTTATGCATGAATATCACCACTCGAAAATGAGTTTAAAACATGTTTAATATTTGCTTAATATACTATATTTCCTTTTTTTAGTCAACTTGAAAAGAGAGAATTCGGGGAAAATGAAAATTGCGTAATTGCTGAAATTTTTGTGAAAATCTGTAAAAAAAGGGAAATAGTTACCCCCGCACAGCAGGGGTAACTATTTTGACCGAAAGGCAAATCGCCAAACGCTATTAACGATCTGATAGATAAAGTGATAAGCGAAATTAAGCAAATTTTGGATAGAGTACAATAAAGTTCGCAATTTCGAGAAGGTATAGAAAAGCCATTGGGACTCCTTTAAAATGAATGGTGTCAAGACATTCAAAAAGGAGTTGGTCCCAATGACTCAAGGAAAGAATAACACA
>NZ_SRMQ01000006.1 GCF_004768785.1 Caproiciproducens galactitolivorans | reverse complement strand
TTCAAGGTCCTGGCCGGTCAAACTTCGCTTCTGCTCTGCGTTTTCGCGGCTTCGGCTTTGTTTTTCCGTTTGCGCCTTCCGTAAGGCGCTTGACTATAATACCAAATCCAGCCCTTTTAGTCAACCCCTTTTTTAAAATTTTTTAATTTTTTTTGATTTTTTCTTTAAGAATCGGAACCGAAGTGATTTTATCTCCGGCAATCTATCCTTCTAGTACAAAAGTTAAACACTATTCTTACAACTACATTTTTCATTTTATCAAATTACGGATTTTGTCTAAAAAACGTCATAAGCCCTGACAAGAAAGGATATTATTTTCGTGTAAGAAATAAATGCAAAAGGGGATGGTCGTATGGCTGCATGAATCACCCTTACCGAATAAAGAAAAATTTGAAAGGGTGAAATTCATGAAGAAACACATAGCAAAACTTCTTGTATTGGTATTTGCTCTGACTAGCGTCTTTTATTTTCCGCTAAATCAAGCCTACGCAAAGGAAACCGAACAGGCGCATTATCCCATTGTGATGGTTCACGGCCTTTTCGGCTGGGGCAACAATGAAATGAGGGATATTTATTATTGGGGAGGCTCCAACAGCTTACGGGAGTGGTTGTGCGACAAGGGATACGCCGTATATACTCCTACCATCGGGCCGATTTCAAGCAACTGGGACCGGGCATGCGAGCTTTACGCTTACCTGAAAGGCGGTACGGTGGACTACGGCAAAGCGCATGCCGAAAAATACGGGCATGCTAGATACGGCCGCACTTACCCTGGGATTTATAAAGAGTTTGGGGAAACAACCGCTTCCGGCGATATCCGCAAAATCAACCTGATCGGCCACAGCATGGGTGGGCAGACCATCCGCACCCTTGTACAATTACTGGAAAACGGAAGCGCTGACGAGAAAAGGGTAACCCCAGCCGACGAATTAAGCCCGCTGTTTAGCGGCGGCAAGTCGTGGGTAAACAGCGTTACCACCATTGCCACCCCGCACGACGGCAGCCAGGTCGCCCATGAAAAATACCAAATGGAACCGCTGATTAACCAGTTTTATGCGGCCTGGGCGGCAAAGAACGGCGCCGCTGTTGACCCCTCCGAAGCAAACATTGATTTCCAGTTGGATCAGTGGGGGCTAAAAAGGAACAAAGGGGAATCCTACGCCAGCTATTATAAGCGCGTTATGAAAAGCAACCTGTGGAAAAAGACAAAGGATTTGAGCGTTTGGGATCTTTCGCCCGAAGGCGCAGGAGAACTGAACGCCTGGGTGCACGCGCAGAGCGACGTTTACTACTTCTCCATCGGCTGTCTTGACACTCATGAATCCCCTATCACGGGATATCAGGTACCGAATTCCAATATGAGCAACGCTTTAAGGAGATCCTCCATCTTTATGGGCCGTTACACAAACGACCACCCCGGCGAAGTTCCCATTGACCGCTCATGGTGGAAAAACGACGGGATCGTAAGCGTGATCTCGTCCTCCAGCCCGAAGGTTTACTCGAAAGACACAGAGACGGATTATAACGGCCACCCCGAAAAAGGAGTTTGGAATTACATTGAAACGATTGATAATGTTGATCATTTTGAAATTGTTCAAATGAAACAGGACCATACGGAATTATTGAACAAGTATCTGAAGCTGGTCAGAATGCTTGACGGGCTTCCAATGGACGCCGAATAAAATGCACCCGGGAGGTATTATTCCGCCCGGGTGCGTTCATATTGCCATCGTTTCCTTTTTAAATGCCTCGTCGTAAACAGCTTTTGTATTGGAATCAAAGCAGACCATAAAAACTTCTTCGATCCCTTTGTGATCCCGGCAATAATCCAATATGGTTTTTACCGCGATTTCCGCCGCCAGCTTCAGCGGAAAACGATACACGCCCGTGCTGATGGACGGGAAGGCGACTGAGCAACAATGGTTTTGCGCCGCCAGCGAAAGACAGGAGCGGTAGCAACTTTGCAGAAGTTCCGGCTCCCCATTGTTCCCGCCGTGCCATACCGGCCCCGGCGTATGAATCACGTATTTCGCGGGAAGACGGTAACCCTTCGTAATTTTTGCCTGCCCGGTTTCACAGCCGTGAAACGTCCGGCATTCCGCAAGAAGCTCCGGCCCCGCCGCGCGATGGATGGCGCCGTCCACGCCCCCGCCGCCTAATAAAGAAGTATTGGCCGCGTTTACGATGGCATCGGTGCGCATTTTCGTGATATCTCCCTGAACGATTTGGAAACGCATGAAATCCCCCCTTATTGCGCCTTAATCCGGGAAAGCTGATTGATATTCTATATTTTATATCTTCCGGATACGAAACTGCAAGTGCAAACAAAACACAGCCGATTCATTTGGACGATTTATTTTCAACGGATTCTTTTGAAAATGTGGAAAACAGGCTCTGCTGTTCATACAGAAAGCGCCCCACCTTTACAGGTCTTGCACAAAAATTTGCATAAATTTTAAGTTTCCGGAAATACTAAATTGCGGAGCAGAAGGCTTTTAGGAAAGGAATAAAACGATGGACAATAATAAAAACCGAATGAAAGACAGAGGAAAAAACAACCCCGAACTGCGCAGAATGAAGCCGAGGGAAAATGCGGACGCAGGCATCTGCAACGGGCGCAAAATCGGGACGCACAGCGCGGGGCATGAAAAAAATGGTGGTTAAATTCATAAAATACAGGGAGGGCGATTTAATGAACACCGTATTATGCAGTGTTTCCGGAATTCAGAACAAAGAAGGCAAAACCCAGATTAAAAACGCGCTGAATAAACTGAAAGGCGTTCAAGAGGTTGGCGTGAATCTGTCGACGGGCACCGTTAAGGTAGATTACAACGAACCCGCGACTGAGCTGGAAATCAAAAACTGCATCGAGCACACCGGATTTAAAATTGAATACGAATAACTTCGGAATCCAAGGCTGAAAAGCCGCAAATGCCTGATAGATACAAATGTGATACTCCCCCTTGCCGGCAAAAGAATCGGCAAGGGGGAGTTTGATCTGTAATGGCTTTTCTATAAATAAATTTCGAATTTCAAAATTCAGCGCAGCTGCAGGAGCTTGTTTTTCAGATCCGTTTCTAGCTTTCGAAGCTCCTGCTCGGCCTGCGCGCGCTTCTCGCGGCTTTCCTTCTGGATTTGCATGACCTCGTCCAGCGTAGCGATGAGCGACTCGTTGGTATGCTTTAATGTTTCAATATCCACAATGCCGCGCTCGGATTCCTTCTGTGTTTCAATGGTTGCCATTTTCAACGCATCCGCGTTCTTGCGCAGAAGGGCGTTCGTCATATCGGTAACCTCACGTTGCGCTTTCGCGGCCTGTGTGGAATGCTCCACCCCCAGCGCCAGCACCATCTGGCTTTTCCAGAGAGGGATGGTATTGACAAGGGTGGACTGGATTTTTTCGCTCATCGTCAAATCGTTGTTCTGTATCAAACGGAGCTGCGGCGCCATCTGAATGGAAATCACACGCGTCAAATCCAAGTCATGCAGCTTCTTTTCAAAGCGGTCGCACATATTGGAAAGGTCGTTTGCGGCCTGTGCGTCCTCCGGCAAGCCGGAAGCCTGCGCCTTGCGCTGTAAGGCGGGCAAATCGTTTGAGCGCACCTGTTGCAGCTTCTTTTTTCCGGCAAGCAGATACATGGACAGCTCTTTAAAATACGTCTTATTGATCTCATACATTTTATCCAGAACAGAGATATCCTTCAAAAGCTGTACCTGATGCGCTTCCAGCGCTTCGCAGATTTGGTCCACATTGGCTTCCGCCTTTGCATAGCGTGCTTTCAGAGCCATTATACGGTTTCCCCCGCGCTTAAAGCGCGCAAAGAAGCCCTTATCCTTTTCATCCACTTCAAAACTCTTCAGCTCCGTTACTACGTTGGCGAGCATCTGCCCGACTTCGCCCAAATCCTTAGTACGCACATTTTCCAACGCGCTCTCGGAAAAATCCGCGATTTTTTTCTGAGCTCCCACGCCGTATTGCAAAATCTGATTGCTGTTTGTCAGATCGATCTTCGCGGCAAATTCCTCCACCATCTTCTGTTCGGCAGGGGTAAGCTGCGGCTCCGGTACTTTCCCGAATTCGGAATCTGCCGGCTCAAGAACCGTCTGCGCGGAAACAGGCTGCTCGGGGGACGGCTCAAGGGTAAGCTCAAGAGCAGGGATCTCGTTCTGATTCATGGTAAACCTCCATTACCCATTTATGATGTTTTAGGATTGCGTCTTTTACGAAAGCTTACTGCCCGACGTTTTTTCAAAATCGTTTCCGGTAAGGCCTTCCTGCTTCAGCATCGTTTCCAAAGTGGAAATATCCGCAGAAATATCAAGCGCCTCGTCGGCAAAAAGGGAATCCAGCAAATTCGCAAACGCTACATTGACGGTATCCAGCGCCCGCTCGATTTCCTGCTTCGCCTTCGTAATGTTTTCCCCCTGTACCGGCTGTGTTTCAAACTCTTCGTAAGCCTTCACCAGCTTCAGAGTCGTGGGCATATAATACCGCATAAAGCGGCGGATATCCGGCAGCTTTTCAGGATGCTGCCGAACACAGTCAAAAATACGGGCTGTGACGTTTTCAAGCTTGTCCAGCTTTACCGAAATGATTTCACCCGGAAGGGCGTCGTTTACGGCGCGAATCTGCCGCAAATACCCGTTGCCTTCTTCTATCGCAGTCAAAAGCTCGGTTTCCTTCGGATCCGCCTGCTTTTTCTCTTCTTCGGCCCTCGCTTCCTCCATACGGGCGGCATATTCCCTTTCCGCCTGTAAAAACTCGTTATAGGTTTCGTCATTCACCATAAAACAGGTTTCATCGCGGTCAAAATGCCCCTGCGGGCAGGCTCCGCTGGAAATCATCTTTTTCAGGTCTTTTTTTGTACGCTCCGGCGTTTCCCCCGCGATGTCGGAAAGCTTGTCGATTGAGCAGAACACCGCGCCGCCCATCGCGTCGCGGTAGCGCGCAAAGCGGCGGGCGCGGCGGCGCAAAGCAATCCCATAGCCCATCAGCCCGAAAGAGGCAGCCGTAAAGGAAACCAGAACCGAGGCGGCTGCAATGAAATGCGACAATGCAATCGAACCGGTGGCTCCTACGATAAAAACCGCAATGTCTGCGATCAGAAACGGTATGCCGAGGGAGGCTCCGACAATGGAACAGACAAGGCCGGAAATGCTGCCCGGCATCCTGCTGCGAAAACCGGAATAAACCGGCGGTCCAAAATCACCCGATCCTTTCGGAGGGGTTCCAACCGGTTTGGTATTTTGCGGGTAAGGATAAGGCGGGCGGCGCACAGCTTGTTTCAAATCTTCGAAAATTTCATTTCCATAGTCCGTAAATTGCCGAACGCCGTCGTCAACCGCACGGCCAAGTTCTTCAAAATTGCCGGAACGGACAGCGCGCCGTACAGCACGGCTGACTTCTTTTCCGATATGTTTGTAAGATCTGTTGCGCATGGCTTCCTCCAGAAAACCCGCTGTGCTGCCTGTGCACAGGCGTACAATTTTCTTCATTATAAATCATTTTAAATGAAATAACAACTTCCCCGTTTTTATTTTCTTCTTTAATTTCATTCGTCCGCACCAAGGTCTTGGTGGCTTAACTCCCACTCAAGTCGCTGGAGCTAACTACAATCCCAATGTCAAAAACTTGTTTTCTTTAGCTTCTTCATGAAATCTTGTGCTTTTTTGCGGATACTGTTCTGATCAAGCGTTTTTGTAACGCCACCGTCTAATTTAACCTAAAGCAAATCTTTGGTAGATTGTAAAATCAAATTAAACACATAAGAAATCCATAATGGTAGGAATTTCTGTTAGGGAACCTCTGAATAAATGGCCAATATCTTCAATTTCACTCAGACTGACCCCACCAAAAATGGTGTTTTCCGCCGTTTCAACTCCATTTTCTCTCGTGCGCCCTTGTCAGGTTCCACGGAGACTTCGCCCGGCCAGTACGAGAGCATACAGATTGGCGCAGGCAAACATGGCATACAGCCGGTATCTTAAGATTAAGTCAGAGGTTCCCTAAATGTTTTACATACAGGGCGTACGGCAAGTTTGGAGAAGTTCTACCTCTATATTTGCGGCAGCAGGAATGTTTTCTGTGCCCTCGTAAACAAGATTCTCAATATCTTTCGGAGATACATTTGTTATTGTGTTAACAACAGAAGCCTTAGTTACTGAACTTGAAACAAGAGAGTAACTAATCGTTTTTTCAAAACTTCCATTTGAAGGAACAGTAGCGTTCCTGCAAATAATATCAATGCCGACAGGTCCTTCAATATTAGTATTCAAAGGTATGGGTATAAGAGTATCAGCAAAATATGCTTCACACCCGTTGAAACTCGAGAAATTAACCGTTACCCCAAAAGGTATTTGCATGCGATCAAATATATCAATAACTACATTCGGCGAATTACCGACACTTGAAATTGTCATCTTAAAGATTCCTATACTGCCATTGACGGAGCAGCATTTATCGGCACTGAGTTTTACAACATTCAAAGTTGTTCCACACAAATCTGCTGATTTCGTACCTTCCGCAGCGGCACGTGCTGTATTGCTTATTAAATAACCACCGGGGCTGCTGATTGCGACAACAGGAATCGAATAAGTTATAACAACTCTTCCGCCCGGTTCGATTGTTCCAATGTTTCCAAATATTTTTACTTGTCCTGTTGTGCTGGTATCTACATTGAGGGAAGACGGAGATACTGTAATAGCTCCTATTGATAATTGCGAAGGAATTGTTATTACATCTTCAAATTCCACAAGGCTCAAAACACCTTTACCAACATTATCTACATGGACCTCATATTCAAATGAAGCCTGATTATTACTGATAATAGTGCCACATTCTTTTGATACGAGCAGTTGTCCTTTTGGTACACACCCAGGGACAATAAAGCAGCCGGTGCATGCAAATTTATAAACAACAGTTGCAGCTTTAACACTTATTGGCTGAACTGCTTCAGGGTAATCTCCAATTATGCGTATCCTGTATTCGACACAAAGGCCTTTATCATACCTGCCGCCTGTTTCAATCTTCAGAAACTGAAAACCAGTAGGGGCCGAGCCGAAATTCGGATCATTCTGAATGAGTTCAAACGGCACAGTATTAAAGTTACCGCAGCCATCAATTTTCTCTTCCACGGTGATATTTATTGCATTAATTTCGAGACAAATAGGAATTCCAATTGCGCTTATTCCTCTTGTTGCGCTATTGCAATCAATTGAAAATTTATACGTCCAAAATGATGCGTTGAGAGCAAGAACAAAGGCAGGGTTGTTGACTACTGAACCATCGGGCAGGGTTTGACACTTCGGTTGAACGACGGTTATCCCAGTTTGCGTACCACAACAGCATATATTTGAATACGGCGAACAGTTGCACGGCTGTGCTGGCAAAGCCACAATATCACTCCTTAAAGTTGTTTAATAGCCATAAAAATAGCTCTAGGTTATTTTATGCGCATTGATAACGAGCGGTTACTTGTTATTTCCTGAGACTGTTCTGGCCTAGCGTTTTTGTAACGCCACCGTCTAATTAAGAAGCGGTTTTCCTTTTCAGCTTCTTCTAATTGCAGCCGCAGCTTGCGAACTTCCTGCATAAGTTCGTATTCGTTTTTGGCTTCATCATTATTCCGGCATTTCTTCACGGTAGTTGTAAACCCAATTTGATATGGTGGCTTTGGAAACGCCGGCGCATTGTCCTCTCCTTTTCTTCCTGTACTATACCATATTTAGAGAGAGGCGTTACAATTTTACTATACTCGGACAAGAATCACCCAACATATAAATCATATCACACTTATGATAGCATTAATGATAAACAAATTGGTGAAATAATAAACAAGTTTAAAGAGTAGCAGAAAAAGGCCTCCCAATTACGAGAGGCCCTTTTCATTGATACTAAAAAATTTAAAGCTGAGGCTTTTGCTAAAGCAGCCCCAGCTTTTTAATGCGCAAACAATTCGCTATTATGTAGAAATAAACGGCAATCCATTAAATCAGATTGCCGTTTATTTGGTCGAGGTGACAGGACTTGAACCTGCGGCATCTTGGTCCCAAACCAAGCACTCTACCAAACTGAGTTACACCTCGTTGCTGACGATATACACGGTGAAATTCCTGACCACCGTGCGGTGAAAGGGCTTAACTATAACTCACAATCCACTATGCCCGCGTCATCGAGCATCCTTGTTATTATAGGTAATGTACATGGAATTGTCAAGTGTATTTGTAAAAATAGCAGGGGGACGGAAAATACATCATCAGACTGGTTTTACTCCTGAAAAACAGCATGGTGGGCGGCCCGGCAAAACACGGCGCGCGCCCGTCGAACGGTAGATTACTTCTGATTATTCTGATTATTCAGCTCAATTTTAAAAACGTATTTATCGCCCCGTACTACTGAGGAGGTATATTCCACCAGACAGCCGTCCTCATAGCTGAACCGTTCCAGCTGTAGGCACGGAATCCTGGGGGAGATCTTCAGCAGCTCGCACTGCTCGGAATCCGGCAGAATGGGGACAAAGGTTTCCGTCGCGTGATCCACCTTCAGCCCGTATTTAGCGCTGAGGTAGTCGTAAAGCGACTGACTTTCGGTAGCATTTACATCGATATGAACGAACCGGTTTTTCGGCAGATAAGTTGTTTCGATTATCAGAGGATAGTCGCGGGCAAAACAAAGGCGTACCAGCTTGTGGTAGGTTACCTTTCTGTCCGCCTTCAGCTTCAGCGCAAGGCTGCGGCCGGGAATCAGCGTTTCATAGCTAAGGACACGGTTGTAGAACGAGATATTCATTTTTTTGAGAGCATCTGTAAAAGAATAAAACTGAGAGAGATTTTGTTCAAACACCTTGGGTTTTACAAAAGTACCGATGCCGTGAATCGTATAAACCATGTTCTCTTCTTCCAGCAGGGCCAGCGCCTGCCTGACGGTGGACCGGCTCACCTTGTACATCTGGCACATGTCGCGTTCCGACGGAAGCAGACCGTTTTCGGGGTATTCGTGGCTATTGATATACCTCAGAATGTGATCGTGCAGTTCCTGATACAATGGCAGATTTGACATTGTGTGCACTCCTTTCCGTCTCGTCATTTTAAACAAAAACAGCAGCATTATTCTATCATAAAAAAACCTTTTGTACTAGTGGTATCAATTCAAATTCGAAACCTGTTTTTGAACTGGCTGAAAAAAAGTCATAATTCTTGTATTTCCATGCATGATATGTTAAAACGTATCTAGCAAATCTGTAACAACTATTGAGGGGTGTTTTAAGTGGGAAATCCAAACATACTCTTGACAAGGATCGACAACCGTCTTGTCCACGGTCAAGTGGGGGTCACTTGGACGATGACTCTGGGTGCCAATCTTCTTTTAGTCGCTGACGACGACGTGGCTCACGATGAAATACAGCAGCAGCTGATGGCAATGACTGCTGAATCATCCAATGCGGGCATCCGTTTCTTTACTTTGCAAAAAACGATTGACATCATCGGCAAAGCTGCTCCCAGCCAAAAAATCTTCATTATTTGCAGGACGCCGGCAGCTGTCCGAACTCTGCTCGAGGGTGGCGTACCCATTAAGGAAGTCAACGTGGGAAATATGCATTTCACCAGCGGCAAACGGCAGCTGAGTAAAAAAGTCTATGTCAATGATAAAGACATGGAGGATTTGCAGGCTATTCAGGCAATGAATGTAGATCTCTATATTCAGGATGTCCCCGGGGACATCAAAGAGTATATTCCAAAAAAATAATTCATGGGTGAAGAAAAAAGGGAGGGATCTCACAGACAGCAAACAGCAATTATGGTCACGCGGCGAAACTTTTGGAATAAAAATTGAGGAGGAAAAACTAATGGCAATTACTTTAGCTCAAGGCATTGCGCTCGCCATTATGGCGATTATAGTCGGCGTTGATTTCTGGCTTGAGGCTTTGTTTATTTTCCGGCCAATCATCGTCTGTACCCTTACGGGTATTATCTTAGGAAACGTTCCGCTCGGCCTTATGGCAGGCGGACTGACCGAGCTGGCTTTCGCGGGGCTTACCCCCGCCGGCGGCACACAGCCACCGAACCCTGTACTGGCAGGTGTTATGACCACCGTCATCGCCTATACCACCGGCAAAGACCCTGCAACTGCAATCGGTCTTGCCCTTCCGTTCAGCTTCCTAATGCAGTATATCATTCTGTTCTACTACTCCAGCTTCTCACTCTTTATGAAGAAAGCTGATAAATACGCCGAAGAGGCAGACGGCAAGAGCCTTTTGAAATTAAACATCCTTACAACCGGCATTGTAGCCGTTTCCTATGGCATTGTTGTCTTCTTGTGCGCCTATGTTGCTCAAGACGCAATGCAGGCACTAGTAAAGGCAATGCCCGAGTGGCTGACCCACGGCTTTGAAATCGCAGGCGGCATTCTTCCGGCAGTCGGTTTTGGCATGTTGCTGAAAGTAATGCTCAAGGGCGAATTCGTTCCTTACCTTATTATAGGCTTTGTCATTGCAAGCTTTATTCCTTTTTCAAATCTTCTTCCGGTCGCCGTCGTTGGCATGGCAATGGCATTGATTGTGTTTAACAGCGAAAGAAATAAAAGAAAAACTGCATTTGTAACCGGTGTTGCATCGAACGTAGAGGGGGATGACGGCAATGAAGGCATCTGATAAAAACACAGCTCCGGAAAAAGTACTTACCAAAAAAGATATTACCAAACTCGGCTGGCGTTCTTCCCTGCTTCAGGCCAGCTTCAACTATGAGAGAATGCAAAGCGGCGGCTTTTTGCTGGCGCAGATGGGCTGTCTGAAGAAAATCTATAAGGATGATAAAAAGGGACTGTCCGAAGCAATGACAGATAACCTTGAGTTCATCAACACGCACCCAAACCTTGTCGGTTTCCTGATGGGACTGCTGATCTCTCTGGAAGAAGCAAAGGAAAACAGAAGCACGATCAAAGGTCTGAAAGTTGCCCTGTTCGCACCACTCGCCGGCATCGGCGACGCAATCTTCTGGTTCACCCTTCTGCCTATTGTCGCAGGAATCACCGCCTCCATGGCAATGAGCGGAAGCATCCTCGGCCCGCTGCTTTTCTTTGCGGTTTATCTGACTATCTTTATTCTCCGTCTTGCGTGGACACACGCCGGCTACAACTTAGGTTTGAAAGCTGTTGATACGCTGCGGGAATACTCGGGAATTATCTCCAAGGTTGCCACGATTCTGGGCGTAACGGTTATCGGCGGACTGATTGCCTCTTATGTGCATATTTCCCTTCTTCCGGAAATCGTAGTAAATTCTTCCAAGACAGTTTCCATTCAAAAAGATTTCTTGGATAAGATTTTCCCAAACATACTGCCCTTTGGTTATACCCTGCTGATGTATTTCTTCCTGAGGAAGAAGAAAATGAGCCCGGTTGTACTGATTGCTGCTACTTTCGGTCTTGCCATTCTTCTTTCCTTCCTGGGTATCCTTTAATTTGTAAGTGTGATAGGGGTACAGTTTTCTGTACCCCATTTCTCTACCATCATCTTATCAAATGTTAGGAACCGATGACGCAGTATCGGAGGATTCAGCAATGAAGTTACAGGATAAAAAGGAAGAAACTTCTTCCCCCAACACAGATAGTACAGGCATGCCTCCAAAAACAGTCATTTGTGATGATTTTGAAGCGATGTCACAGTACTGCGCGGATCTGATCTGCGGGGCCGTGAAGAAAAAGCCGGATCTGCTTCTGTGCCTGGCTGCGGGTAACACCGCAATC
The DNA here is from genome assembly GCF_004768785.1 of Caproiciproducens galactitolivorans. Classification (GTDB taxonomy): domain Bacteria; phylum Bacillota; class Clostridia; order Oscillospirales; family Acutalibacteraceae; genus Caproiciproducens; species Caproiciproducens galactitolivorans. The sequence goes on along the minus strand of NZ_SRMQ01000006.1, from coordinate 129,205 downwards.
CGGACCTATCAGATTCTGAAAAAACGTTCAGGCTGCGGTCAAACGGACTTCAGCCGAGCGGAATTCGTCGAACTGGACGAGTGGCTGGATTTGGACGACGAATCGGAAAACGTTCAAAAACTTTTACGGGTCGCTGCACATTGAAGATTCAAAAATTCATTTGTTTGATATCCACGCAAAAGACATGGAAAATGAATGTAAGAGAATTGATCGGCTGATATTTGAACGCAACGGAATAGATTTTATTCTTTTAGGATTGGGTATGAACGGCCATCTGGCCTTGAATGAGCCTGGCTCTTCCTTTGTGATAGCTACGCGAAGGTTGTCACGCTTGACAAGGTTACCCAAACGGTAGGAAATAAATATTTTTCAAAACCCGTTCGCCTTTCCAGAGGGGTCACTCTGGGGATCCGCCACATTTTAGACGCTAATCAGGTTGTTTTGCAGGCGGGCGGAAAATCCAAGGCGGAAATTGTAAAGAAGATCTGCCAAACCAAACCGACACCTTTGCTGTCGGCCACGGTCATGCAGCTTGTGAACAACGGGGTTATGGTTCTGGATCGGGACGCCGCTTCGGAAATCCTGTAAGCGGGTCTTTCCTTACTTTTAAAAGAAACCAAGGCAGTTTTCAAGGAATCACAGCGATTCCGTTTCAACCGGGAATACAGAAGCTGTGCACAATTGCCTGCATTATAGATTGACTGATAAAAGGAGTAAATAGAACGATGATCGGAGTATTGATAACCGGACACGGCAGCTTTGCCACCGGAATGATGAGTGCCTCCAAACTGATTGTTGGCCCAAGAGAGAATTATTTGGGTGTGGATTTTCTAGAATCGGATAATGTGGACACTCTTTCCCACAAACTCAGACAGGCGATGGAATCGCTTGGAGATCAAATTTTGGTTCTGGTGGACCTGGCCGGCGGATCTCCCTTCAAAACCGCCGTTACACTCAAAAACGAGTTTTCGAATAAGAAAATTGAAGTTGTTTCCGGCTTGAATTTGCCCATGCTTACTTCCGTTCTGCTGGGAGAAAAGGAAACCATGGAAGAATATGTGCAGGACGCCATGGAGATGGGGGCAGTCGGCATTAAACAGTTCAAGAAGAAACCCAAGCCGCAGCCGGCCGCTGCGGAAGACGGGATTTGACCGAGCCTTTCCGAGCAAGTTCTAAGGAGGTACAAACCATATGATTCATCACGGCAATCCCGTATCAAAAGGAATTGCGGCGGGTCCCGTTTTTCTTTACCAGCCCTTTGCCGCCGCTGTCAGCGAAGCCCTGCTTGAAGAAAGCGCTGTCAGCGAAGCGTTGAATAAATACGAAAATGCAAGAAAGAACGCAGAGTCGGAGCTTAAGGCCATTCGTGCCCGTCTAGAAACCTCCGACCCCGAAAAAGCAAAGATTTTCTCCGCACATATCGACATCCTGTTCGACGAGGCCATGGACTGCGATATCCGCGAGCTGATTGAATGCGACCGCTACTCCCCAGACAGGGCAATCGACGAGGTATTTGAAAAATACGCCCGTATTCTCGGAAAATCCCCCGACCCGCTTATTAAGGAGCGGGCGTCGGACATTCGCGACGTAAAAACGCGCCTGATCCGTGTGTGGAACGGTGTGGCGGAAAAGAACCTCTCCTCTCTTCCCGCACCCGCGGTCATCGTCGTACACGACCTGCTTCCATCCGATACGGCTACTTTGGATCGAAAAAATGTTCTGGCTATTGTTACGGAAATCGGCGGCAGCACTTCTCACTCCGCTATTATTGCCAGAAGCTACGGGATTCCCGCCATTCTGGGCGTAGAGAATGCGACAACACATTTCGCTCAGGGCGAGACCGTCATTGCCGATGCGCTGACCGGTCAGGTCATCAGTAACCCAACGCAAGAGCAACTTGCGGACTGTGACGAAAGACGCAGCCGGTTTCTGGCGCAGCAGGCACAGATCAACTCATATATGGAAAAAGAAGCCGTTACTCCCGACGGAGTACGGGTGGATATTGAACTGAATCTGGCTTCCGTCAGTAAACAGTCGTTGGAGGGCGCAAAATGCACCGACGGCGTCGGCCTGTTCCGTACAGAATTCCTTTATATGGGTAGGGACACTCTGCCCACGGAAGAAGAGCAGTTTGAAATTTACCGCGAGGTTCTTACAAAATTCGGCGACCGCCCCGTTACCCTGCGCACACTGGACATCGGTGGCGACAAAAAGCTCGACTGTCTGAACCTGCCGCACGAAGAAAATCCTTTTTTGGGCAACCGCGCCCTGCGGCTCTGCTTTGAAAGGCCGGACATTTTCCGCACACAGCTTCGCGCCGCTTACCGCGCTTCCGTGTACGGCAACCTGTGGATCATGTTCCCCATGGTCGCCAGCATGGACGACATCCGCCGTGCGAAACAGGTTGCTGCAGAAGTAAAAACGGAACTGACCAAAGAAGGCATCGCCTTTTCACCCGATGTGAAACTGGGAATTATGATTGAAATTCCCTCCATCGCGCTTTTGGCGGACTTCGCGGCAAAAGAGGTTGACTTTGCGAGCATTGGCACCAACGACCTCTGCCAGTACACCATGGCCGTTGACCGCCTGAACCCCGCTGTCAGCGAATATTACCAGAGCTACAACCCCGCGCTTTTCCGCCTGATTCACATTGCCGCAAAAAGCTTTATTGACAACGGAAAGCCCGTTTGTGTCTGTGGCGAGCTGGGCGGCGACCGCCTTGGCGCGGCCGTTTTAATGGGGCTTGGTGTCCGCAAACTGAGCATGAGCATTTCTTCCGTCGCTCAGACGAGAAAACTGGTCAATGAGCTGGAAATGAAAAAGGCCGTGGAAATCGCGGCAAAAGTTCTCGATCTTTCTACGGCGCAGGAAGTGGAAAAGTACTTGAACGAAGCTCTGAAGGACATTCTTCTTTGATTCCTTGATTTTAAGAAACATGAAATAAAGAGTAATTAAATGGAGGCATCCACCATGTATTCCAGAAAGACAACTATTAACAACCAAACCGGGCTGCACGCCCGTCCGGCTTCCGATTTCGTAAAGTGCGCTTCTCAGTTTAAATCAAAGATCACCATTAAAAATGTGGATGATGATGAAACCGTTAGCGCAAAATCCATTATTCTGATTCTGTCGCTCAGCCTGAGCAAGGGTATGAAGGTCGAAATTACCGCAGAAGGCGAAGACGAGGTAAAAGCCGTTGATACCCTTGTTGCGCTGATTGATTCCAAATTCGGCGAATAACTGTCGTGATTAGAGCCGGTTTACGATCGTGCTGGACAAAAGCCTTTTCAGGTCGTCCTCACGGAAGAAGCCGGTTTTTTCATGCAGCGCATTGGCCGAGGCGACGGAAAGCGCAAAGCGGATCGTCGCCTCGAGCGGGTACTTTCGCACCATGCCCACCGCAAATCCCGCGACCATGCTGTCACCGCAGCCCACCGTGTTGACCACTTCGATTTTGGGGCAAACGCCCTGAAAGACTCCTTCATCCGACACGACCAGCGCACCGTCCCCGCCAAGGGAAATCACGACCAGCTCGATTCCTCCGTCGTGGAGCTTCTGCGCCGCTTGAATCAGCTCTTCGTGCGAAGAGACGGCAATGCCGGTCAGTTGACGGATCTCGTCCGCGTTCGGCTTTATCATCGTCGGCTTGGCTGCAATGCTGCCCCGGAGCATGGATCCGCTGGTGTCCAGAATCACGCGTTTCCCCGCTTTTCTTGCGGTCGAAATCAGTCTGCCGTAATAATCGGCGGGCGTACCGGCTGGAACACTACCGGAAATCGTGATGACATCGCTTTTCTCCACACACTGCAGATAGGTCTGATAAAAGTCCTCCAGCGCTTTTTCCGTCAGCTGGGCGCCGGGCTCCAGAAATTCCGTCTGCTCGCCTGTGGACTTGTCCCGAACATTGATGCAGCAGCGGGTTTCGACACCGGAGTCAGTAAAACATCCCTCAATTTTGTCCTGAGCAAGCAGGGACTTGAAATAGGCTCCGTGGAAACCGCCGACGATCCCCGCGGCTATAACCTTTTCCCCCGCAAGGGAAGCAACTCTGGCCACATTGACGCCTTTGCCTCCTGCGGTCTTGATGCAGCTCTGCACCCTGTTGACACCGCCTGTGCGGCAGGAGTCTATTTGATACAGCTGGTCGATTGCAGTATTGAGTGTAACGGTAGTAATCATGCTATTCTCTCCTATTTTTCTTATCTTAGAATGATATTGTATTTCAGACGGTCGCCGCGGACGATACTGTCGCAGTACTCCACAAGGATGCCGCCGGCGCTGGTCACGCGCTCCACATGCAGCGCGGGCTGGTTTCCCGCCGTTTGCAGAGCTTCCGCCTGTTTTTTACTCATCAGCACCGCTTCAAACGATTCTTTTGCGGCGTTTGGCGTGATTCCCGCCAGAAGATGCAGCGCATTGTACAATCCCTTTTCTATAACAAGCTCGCCGGTAAGATTCGGGCAGATCTTGCAGGGAATGTAGGATTTCTCCAGCGCGAACGGTGTGCTGTCCGCACTACGGAGCCGCTGTACGCAGAAAAGCTCCTCATTCTCCGGAAGTCGAAGTGCCTCCGCCGCAATCTGCGAGGTTACCTTTTCAAAGGAAATCAGCTTATTGGTGATGGTATGACCATGATCTGGCATATTATTTCCGAAGCTGTAAAAGGACGACAGTTCCTGCTCCACCTTTGGCTGAAGAACATAGGAACCTTTGCCCTGTTTGCGGTAGATCAGCCCCTTTGTCTTCAGTCCCTCCAGCGCCAGGCGGACCGTCATGCGGCTGACCCCGTACTGCCGACAAAGTTCGGACTCGGTGGGGAGCTTCTCCTCCGCCGGCCACACTCCGCTTTCAATATTATTCTGAAAGATATTCTGAAGCTGGCGGTAAAGAGGAACTGCACTATTTTCGTCCAACATTTTTTCACACCCTTATTTATTCTTGTGTATTGACATTCTCTCTTGTTAATCTTATTATAATGTTATAACAAGTTTTTGTAAAGAGGCAGTACCTATGAGATATGATCTCGGAGTCGGAACCAAAACCGCGGTCATTTTAAAGCGGATAATTGATTTTACCTCCCTTTGAAGAACAGACTCACGCGCTCGGCAGCCGACTGGTTAAGCCTCAGCTTTCTACGGTTATGGGAGCTGCGCTCCCGTGCTTCTTTAAGTTCAACCCGGCGGATTTTCCGTCGGTTACCCAAAAATAAAAAACAGATAGTGAGGTAAAAACAATGTATTTAACAGAACAGGAAATCATGGCGACGAAAGAAGCCCTTGATAAAACCTATGCGCAGATTCTGAAGCAGGAAGATGAAATCCGGAATTTCTTCCGTGAAAACACCCAGCGGAAGTTTGTATTCTTGGGCTGCGGTTCCAGCTATATGCTCTCTAAGAGCAACGAGCGTCTGTTTATCACCCGCCCAAACACTTCCGCTGTTGCGCTCGCGGGCGGCGACTACCTTGTCAATCCCAGCACCTACGCCCATACGATTGAAAACAGCATTGTGCTAGTATTATCCCGTTCTGGGACAACCACGGAAATTGTCCGTGCTGTCGAGCACATGAAAAAGGCCTCAAACGTAAAGGTCATGTCCGTTACCATGAAGGAAAGCAGCGCTCTTGAGGCACTTTCCGACCTGACCGTCGTCCTTCCCTGGGCTTACGACAACAGCGTCTGCCAAACCCGTTCTGTCACGAATTTGTATACTGCCGGTCTGCTGATTAACGCAATCTGCTACGGCGACGACGAGCTGAAGGCAGAAGTCAAAACCGCGATTGACCAGAACAAGGACCACATGAACAAATACCGCGCGGAACTGGAAACCATCGGCAAAAAGGACTTTGAAGACGTCGTCGTCCTTGCTGACGGCGTACTTTGCGGCATTGCGGAGGAAGGCGCTCTTGCTTTTACCGAAATTGCCCTCACCCCCGGCAAGTACTTCAATATGCTCGATTATCGTCACGGACCCAAGGTGCTGAACGGTCCCAAGACCCTCACCATCTTTGCCGTACAACCCAATGAGAACTCCTATCAGCACGACATGATAGACGACGTAAAGAAGCACAACGGTACCGTGGTCACCTTCGGTTCCGAGCAGAACAATGTTTACGGATCCGACCTTCACATTTCCATCAGCGGCATCAACCGTTTCGAAGTTTACGGTATACCGTTCATCTACACCATGCAGATGATCGCCCTTGCCAAGGCCCTTGCCAACGGAGGAAACCCCGACGCACCAACCGGGCTGAACGCCTTCATTACACTAAAATAACAGGAGAAAAATCATGCTGGTAACTACGAAAAAAATGCTGAACGACGCCAGAGAAGGCGGATACGCTGTCGGCGCTTTCAACGCAGAAAACGCCGAAATGGTCTGGGCCATAGTCAAAGCAGCGGAGGAACTGAAAGCTCCCGTCATTATTCAGACGACATCCTCTACCTTAAAATATTTCTCACCTGCCTATTTTGCAGCTCTTGCAAAGGCAGCCGCTGAATCCGTTAGTGTGCCGGTAGCCATTCATCTTGACCACGGCGCGAGCTTTGAACTGGCAAAGCAGTGCATTGACAGCGGCTACACCTCCGTCATGATCGACGGTTCCGCCCTGCCCTATGAAGAAAATATCCGCGTTACCCAGAAGGTACGCGATTACGCCGACAATTTCGGTATCCCGGTCGAATCCGAGCTGGGAAAAGTCGGCGGAAAGGAAGACGACACCGAAAGCGACGGGAACGAGTACACCGACCCCGACCAGGCGGCGGATTTTGCAAACCGCACCGGAATTTCCTCCTTGGCTGTGGCCATCGGTACTGCGCACGGCATCTACGCCAAAAAGCCTGTGTTGGACTTTAACCGTGCTACGCTGATCAAGAAGGTTGTCCCCATTCCGCTGGTTCTGCACGGCGCTTCCGGACTTTCCGACGACGCTCTGCGCGAAGGCGTAGAAAAGGGCATGTCCAAAATCAACTTTGCCACCGAACTGCGCATTGCGTTTACTGACGCCATCAAAGCGCATATGGCGGAGCACCCGAATGATTTTGACCCCAAAAAATACCTGAATCCCGCCCGCATTGCCGTAAAGGAACTGGTAAAAGCCAAAATTCAGGTTTGCGGCAGCGTCGGCAAAGCTTAATCCTCTGCCTTCCTCACAGGGGGATGGCGCACGCAGCGCGTCGAAGAACTGAAAGGGCTTGTCGTCTGTGTAAAACAGGCGGCAAGCCCTTCCGTTTGATACAGCGGATGTTGTAGTGATCCAGATGGTCGACGATTTCGGCCTTAAACTTCTTCAACCACTTGTATTCGGTAAGTTACCGGAAAAATATATTACTGTGCCTTTTTGCGGACAGCCGCCTGCCCGCTGCCGGTCTGTTTTGTCAAACAACGGTCATCAGCATTTTCAGTCCGCCGATATCGATTGTTACGCCACCCTTCGCAATCGCCTTCACCGGATAAAGCCAGCCTTTTTTGCCGTTGGCATTGTAATAGGTGGCTTTCCCCACCAGCGCTATTGCCGAGTTATACGACATCTGCTTTGGCGGAACCTGCGCGTCGGTAATTGCCAGCACCTTATAGGTACCACCGACCGGTATTTTTACCGTAGTCGTATCAAGCCTTAAGCCGTTTATCGTACCGGAGTCCGAAGTCCCGGTGGACGTTATGGAACAAACCGCCGCCTTTACCCCGGGAACAATATTGCCGTAGCTGTCTGTTAAATAGGCCGCCAGCGTCGCTTTATAAATGGTGGTTCCCGCTGTATCCTCCAAATACACCCGACAGACGTTACTGCCGGAATCCTGTGAAATGGAAAACTTTCCGGAGGGGTCCAAAAGCTTCCAGCACAGCTTATAGCCCAAAGAGGCGGCGCTCGACGGAATCGAGGCGGTCAGCGAAGCCTGCTTGCCGTTGCCAAGGCTAAAGGAAGTTGTGTTCAGCGTGACGCTTTCCCCGGATACAGATTTTAATGTAAAATAATCGTAACTGCCTTCGGTGCGGTCTAAGTACAGGTTATACCCGAAAACCGTAGCCTGCGTTTCGGCAACCGCGTTTGCTTTAGCCTTAAATACGGTTAATCCGTCCTTTTCATTCCCGTTAAAGCCGAGGATCGGGTAACTGGACATTCCCGTATTAACGGTAAGGTTTCCGGGATTGGAAATCACCGCGCCCGGCCCCTGAAGCGTGTTGACCGTAACCAGCGAATTAGCGACAAAAGTGGAATTTCCCTCAACAGACAGCGTATCAAATTCCACATCGCCCTTGGCGGTTACCGTACTCTGGGATTCCACCGACACATTGATCACGTTGCTTATGGAAGAAACGCTTCCCCTAAAATTCCGGAACGTTAGTGTGCCGGATATTTGGCCGTCAATTTTATTAAGATTGCAGCCTGCGCCCTGCAAGAGCATACTGTCTGAAAATTCGGTTGTCCCGGAAACAGAAACCGAACTGCCACCGGTCGAGAAAATTTCCACTTCCCTGCCGGATACATCGCCGCCGACCACAGCGCTGCCGGACAGCGTCACCGTATCGTCCTCGGCTGTTACGTTGCCGGAAACCTTTCCGCCGCTCATCTTAATGTCCTCGTCGGAATTCAGGGAATCTGCCGTACCGCCGGTCATGGTGATATCGCCTTCGCAGTCCACATCGTCCATAACTCCGCCCTTGATCGTCAGGCTCCGACCGTCGCTGATAGTTACGTTGCCAATCTTGCCGCCCTTAATTATCAGATCCTCCGAGCTATCGACATCTTCCCCAGTAACATCGGTAAAGTTGCTGGAATCCCATTTTTCACTCCAGCTTTCCTCAGTTCCCATATAGGTTTTAGAACCATGCGTGTCAATAACCTGCGTGTCACTGGAATATGCGCGGACCGTAACCGGGAAGGCGGTAAAAATAAGCGCCGCGGAAAGGAATACAGCCGCAATTTTCTTCATAGAGGTTCCTCCTAAATTCATAGTCTTATGAAAGCCCGTTCATCGACAATTTAAAATTTGTATTTATTATAATAAACAAATGTGAAAAAGCAATGAATTTTGCTGGAAATTAAACGGAAATTTGGAAAATACCCCCGGCAGCCGCAAAACATGCGGGTTTTCGTTTCCCTTGACAGGCTTAACGCGCATTTTATATCATATATAGCGAATAAGAATAGAAAATCCCTCCGTTTGAAAACAATTCTCTTGCAAGCTAAGCCGCGGAATGGTAAACTATAAAGATACTGGAAATGGCGGTGCAGTTATTTGGATAAGCTAAAAAAACTCTGGCGCTTTCTCACAACACCGGAAATGATTTCCTATATTGTTTTCGGCGTGCTTACGACTATTGTGAACATTGTAAGCTACGGCCTTCTGCGCCCGGTTATCCATTGGAACAGCCAGTGGGATGTGCTTACCGCCAATACGATCGCATGGATCTTGTCGGTTGCCTTTGCGTTTATTACCAACAAGCTTTATGTGTTCCAAAGCAAAAGCTTTGCCGCGGGCCTGCTCATGCGCGAGCTTGCCTCCTTTGTAGGCGCGCGCCTGTTTTCGCTCGCCGTGGATTCGTTGGGCATGTACCTGATGGTCACCGTACTGTCGTGGAACGACTGGATAGCCAAAATCATCATGAATGTGATCGTAGTCATCATCAATTACGTGCTGAGCAAATGGTTTATCTTTAAAAAATAATGGAGCGCAGCCAGCGCCCCTGATTATGGAGGAAAGAACATGTTGGCAACAGAGAAAACCATGGAAAAAATCGTCGGCCTTTGCAAAAACCGCGGGTTTGTATACTCGGGAAGCGAAATTTACGGCGGATTGTCAAACACATGGGACTACGGCCCGCTCGGCGTGGAGTTTAAAAATAACGTAAAACGCGCGTGGCTGAAAAAGTTCGTACAGGAAAGCCAGTACAATGTCGGGCTGGACAGCGCAATTTTAATGAACCCCCAGGTTTGGGTTGCTTCCGGCCACGTGGGCGGTTTTTCCGACCCGCTGATGGACTGCCGCGACTGCAAAACCCGCCACCGCGCGGATAAGCTGATTGAAGACGCCGGCGGTGACCCGAACGGCATGACCTTCGGGCAAATGGCGGCATACATCCGGGAACATAACATCAAATGCCCGGAATGCGGATCCGCGAATTTCACCGATATCCGCAAATTCAACCTGATGTTCAAAACCTTTCAGGGCGTAACGGAGGACGCGAAAAACGAGCTTTACCTGCGCCCGGAAACCGCGCAGGGCATCTTCGTGAACTTTGCCAATATCCAGCGCACGACCCGCCGCAAGCTCCCCTTCGGCGTTGCGCAGATCGGCAAAAGCTTTCGCAATGAAATTACACCGGGCAACTTTACCTTCCGTACGCGCGAATTCGAGCAGATGGAGCTGGAATTTTTCTGCAAGCCAGACACCGACCTCGACTGGTTCTATTACTGGAAGGAATATTGCAAAAAATGGCTTCTAAGTCTCGGCATGACCGAAGAAAATATTCGCATGCGTGACCACGAGAAGGAGGAGCTTTCCTTCTATTCTAAAGCGACCACCGACATTGAATTCCTGTTCCCGTTCGGCTGGGGCGAGCTTTGGGGCATTGCCGACCGCACCAATTACGATCTGACACAGCATCAGGAGCATTCCGGCAAGAGCCTGGAATACTTTGATCCTGAAACAAACGAGCGCTATATCCCTTATGTTGTAGAGCCCTCACTCGGCGCGGACCGCGTTGCGCTGGCATTCCTCTGCGACGCGTACGATGAGGAACAGATTGACGAAAAGGATACACGAGTCGTCCTCCGCCTGCACCCGGCGCTTGCTCCTTACAAGGCCGCGGTACTTCCGCTTTCCAAGAAACTCAACGGCAAGGCGCAGGAGATTTACGCAAGGCTTACCAAAAAATTCATGGTTGATTACGACGATTCCGGTTCCATCGGCAAGCGCTACCGCCGCCAGGACGAAATCGGCACGCCGTTCTGCATTACGTACGATTTCCAGAGCGAAGAAGACGGCTGCGTAACCGTCCGCGACCGCGACACCATGCAGCAGGAACGTATCGCAATCGATGAACTCGCCGCTTATATCGAAAAGAAAATTGAATTTTAAGAATTAAATTTTGAACGCCTCCCCAATCGGGGAGGCGTTCTTAGTTTGCTTATGTTTTATTTTCCGGTTCTTCCTTCTTTTCGTCAGAGAGACTTTTCGTTAAAAGCGGCGCCACCGGCTGTTTATTTTCCTTTTTCGCCTGTTTCCTCTTTTTGCGGATAAGAAAAGCCACGACGATGGCAATCAGAACAAGGGGCAGCAAAATAGGGGAACCGCCGATAAGGAATACCAAAACGCCTTCGCCGAATCCGCCGAGCGCGCGGAGGGAATCCTTAAACTGCTTCTGGATTTTATCCCCGACGCTCACCGGCGTTTTCTCCAGCTCCGTCGGCTTGACAACCTCGTTCAACTGGATATTGACCGTACTGTAATCGATCAGCGAGTCATACTTGCGGAGCGTCCCGGTTAACTCTTCAATCTGGTAATTCACATCGGCAAGCGCTTTTTCCAGCGCAACCACATCGGCAAGCGAACCGGATTTTTGCATCAGCGCGAGAAGCCGTTCCTGCTGGGTACGAAGGCTTTTCAACCGAGCTTCCGTATCATAGTATTTTTCGCTTATATTCTCGCTAGAAGAGGAGAAATTCAGGATATTGCCGATGGAACCCGCGCTGTTTTTAAACGGAACGAGCTTTTCCTGCGGTATCCGGAGAACATAATTGGCGCTGCGCAGGTCCTTCTGCACCAGACTGTTCCCGAATACGCTGGAATCCTGCACATAGCCGCCCATTTTACTGCACAGGCTTTGAATTTTCTTTATGGATTCGTCGAATTCCAGGGTTTCAATCTGATAGGACAACTGTTCGATAATTTTCTCCTTGCCGGCAGCTTTCCTTGCCTGGGAAGCGGCTTGGGAAGAAGGGGACTCGGCTGCGGTTTCCTTCGCCTCCGACTTTACTGCTCCATCCGCCATGCCGGCGGCGGAGGTATTGCGCCCACCTATTGCCAACGAGGTTTTGGGAGGCGCGCTGCTCGGGGTCGAACTGGCGCACGCAGCAAATACGCCCAAGAGTACGGCGGCGCTGACCAGCACCACGGAAAATCTTCGTATCGTTCTGTTTCCCATTTCCTTCTCCTTTCTGTTTGCCCGTTTCTCCTTACGGCACGGATCGCTCCTTGAGCTGGTCAAAGGCTTTTATGATCCGATCTTTTTCACTTCTTATCCTCCGGCTTGACTGTCTGGGAGGAACTGCTTTGGGCGCTGCCGGAGGGATTTTCCTTCCGGTATCCCAATGCGATCTCCTTGCCTGTGTTATTGTCCAGAAACATCCGCAGGATTTGGCCGTCGAATAAAGCAAAGCCCTTTACCCCGAATTCCTTCAAAAGATCATTGAACGTCATCAGCGGCAGATACGCCGTACCATCCATCATAACCGGCTTCACCGCTTTACCGTTCACAGTATATTTCCCGTCCATCTGGGTTATGGTAAGACCGAGTGCCTTGGCCGTATCCTCCAGCGGCAGGAATTCGCCGTTATCATTGGATACCACTTTCGCCGCAAAGGAAATATCCTCCCCGTTCAAACGGATGTCGCCCCTCTTATGCCCGCCCAGCGGGATTTTCGTCTGCAAATCCTTCAGCGGGAATTTAAACTCCTGAATCCCCGCGGCGTAGGGGGCAATATCATACAACTGGAAATAAACAACCAAATTCTGCCCGTCCAGATAGAAGGAATATTTTCCGTTCAAATCCTTTACCGTCTGCGCGGCTTCGGGGAAATACAGCTCCGGATGCCTTTGAATGTCCGCAAGGATTTTATCGGTAATCAGCTTGGTTCCGGCCTGCGGGTCCTTAAACAGAGCGCCCGGCGTTTCGTAGGTTTCCCCGGTTTTGGTATTCACATTAAAGGTGCGGAGCCAGCGGAAACCGTGCGCCCCGCCCGTATAATTCTCGCTGTAAATCCACACGGAAAGAACGTCCCCGTCCAAAAAGCTGTCGAAAAAGCTTGTAAAGTACAGATGCTTTTCGGCCACGGAATCGCCTAAATCCTTGCCCATTTCCTTTACTTCGGCGATCCCGTCCACCGATATTTTCCGAATTTCCTTGTTCAGCTTCTCTGCGGCGGAAAAGCCCGAATAAACCGGTATGGCGGTTTGTATCTGTACGTCGTCCTCTGTTTTGACCATTACTTCCGTTTTCTGCGAAAACGCGTTCGCCGCTTTTGTCGGTTTTCCGGAATCCCCGGTCTTCGCGGCTGTTGGCGCTGAGGAACACCCTGAAAAGCAGATGCTTACCGTCAGCAAAAAGGCAACAGCGGACATTGCCCACTTTCTCATAACATTCTTCCTTTCATTTCCATTTAACTTATATTTATTATAAGGGGCATGGGAAAAATGTCTAGAATTCTGACAGCTTTGTAATTCTTATTGTGAAATCGTTATTTTCTCCGCTTTAAATAATCAGCCCACCGTTTACGCCGAAAACCTGCCCGGTGATGAAGTCCGACTGCTCCCCCGCTAAAAAGCGGACGGCATTGGCGACGTCCTCCGGCGTGCCGATTGCGCCCAACGGCGTTTCCTCTTTCAGTTCTTTGATGGTCTCCACATCAAGGGAAGCGTTCATGTCGGTCTGAATGACGCCCGGCGCTACGCAGTTGACCTGTATGCCGGACGGGCCGAGCTCCTTTGCCAGCGCTTTCGTCAGGCCGATCACCGCCGCTTTGGCCGCAGAGTAGTGCACCTCGCAGGAAGCGCCCACCTGCCCCCACATAGAGGAAATATTGATGATTTTCCCGCGCTTCTGATGAATCATATAAGGGAGCGCGTACTGGCAGCAATGGAACATTCCCTTCACGTTTATGTCAAACATCCTATCCCAGTCGCGTTCGGTCAGGTCGGTAAAAAGTTTCTGCTGCGCAATGCCCGCGTTGTTTACCAGCACATCCACCCCGCCAGCCTGCTGAAACATTGCTTCCACCTGCACCCGGTTCGACACATCCCCCTGCAATGCGACACATTCTATACTATAAGTATTATTTAACTCATTTATTAAATTTTTCGCCTCTTTTTCGGAAGCATAGTAATTAACAATGACCCGGAAGCCGTCCTCGGCGAGTTTTTTCGCAATAGCCCTGCCAATGCCGCGAGAGGCTCCGGTAATGAACGCCGTCTGCATAATTTCCCTCGATTCTCAACGGTTAAGAGCAAATTTCCTTCTGTATCTTTTTACTGAACGATTCCAGCACGAGCCGGTACGCCTGGTCAAGCATTTCCCGAACGGTTTCGTCCGGCACATCCCCATCCAAATACAGCGATACCCAATGCTCCTTATTCATATAATAGCCCGGCACAATGTCCTTATATCGGCCACACAGAAATGCGCCAAAAAAGGGTTCCAGCTTGATCGTGAGAATCGGTTTCCCCTCTCTATCGCCGCCCTGCATGGCGAACATTTTTCCCCGGATCATATAGCGGGTCGCGTCCCATTCCAATTTATAATCTTTCTCCGCACCGGGTTTTGAAAGGCAATAGCTGTCCGTCCATTCGTATTTCATAAGTCCCTCCTACATATTCCCGGATGCAAGCATAATGGCGGCAAGCGCCGCGATCGGCGCGGTTTCCGTGCGGAGAATCCGCGCGCCCAACGTACCGATCTTCGCCCCGTTCTGTTCGGCAAAGTCCACCTCTGCCTGTTCAAAGCCACCCTCTGGCCCGATAAATACCGCCAGTTCCCGCGTTTCGCGGGTAACAAGCTCCGCAATGCTTTTCCCGCCGCCCTCGAAAAACAGGATAATTTCCCCATCCTGCGCGGCCTGCCCGACGGCTTCCCGGAAACCGGTCAGCGGGCCGACCTGCGGTATAATTCCCCGCCCGCTCTGCTTCGCGGCCTCCAGCGCGATCTTTTGCCAGCGCGCCGTTTTCTTTGCCGCCGCCTTTGCATCCGGCCTGGAAACACAGCGGGATGTCATAACGGGCACAATTTTCACCGCTCCGGTTTCCACCGCCTTCTGCACGATGCTGTCCATTTTTTCCGCCTTGGGCAGCCCCTGATACACCGTCACCTTTACGCTCGGCTCCGCAACGCTTTGGCAAAATTCCAAAATGCGCACCTCAACGCTGTTCTCCGAAATTCTTTCAATCCTTGCGTTGTAATCGGTGCCGATGCTGTCACAGAGAATCAGGTTTTCCCCCGGCTGCATCCGCAGGGAGCGGGAAATATGGCGGGCGTCGTCCCCGGTAATCACCGCGATCTCCTCAGGGACATAATCGATAAAAAATCTTGGCATGACTTCACCTCAAATAGATATCAATATGCATAGCGCATAACTAAGAGTATCCTTGGAAATTGGGTAAATTATAACATAGAATGTGGGAATAGGAAAGAAAAAGCGCCGCAACGGAATGCGGCGCTTTTTTTATCTGGATAATGCGTTCCACCAGCGCGGGTTTCCGTGCCGGATTCAGGAAAACAATAGGATGAACAAATCAGGAAATAATCGCCAAAATTACAAAGTTCAGTATAAATAGTCCGGTTGCCACCCAAAGGATCGGATGAACCTCTTTGGCTTTCCCGCGGGCAGTCTTTACAATGCAGTAAACCGTAAATCCGGCGGCAATGCCGTAGGAAATGCTGTAGCAGAAAGCCATAAAGATACTTGCGAAGAAAGCCGGGATCGCTTCCTCCAGCTTGTTCCACTCTATTTCTTTAAACGAGCTGAGCATCATGATACCGACAATAATCAGAACCGGAGCGGTTGCCGCGGATGGGACGATGCTGATAATCGGGCTGAAGAACGCGCTGATAATAAACAGCACCGCCACAACCACGCTGGTAAGGCCGGTGCGGCCGCCGTAGCCGATGCCCGCCGCGCTTTCCACATAGGTCGTTGTGTTTGAGGTACCGAAAATCGCACCGATGGAGGTTGCCGTTGCGTCAGCAAACAGAGCCTTGTCCATCTTGGATTTAAAGCCGTCGCTGGTTTCCAACGCCTTCTGGTCTTCCGCGCTGAAGATACCCGCCTTGCGGCCGGTGCCGATAAAGGTTCCGATCGTATCAAAGGTGTCGGAAAGGCTAAAAGCGAAAATTGTCATTAAAACAAGCGGGATTTTTGCTGGGTCGGCGAAAAGAGAACCCATGCCGGGATTGCCGAACGCGGCAAGGAAGGTTTCTGGAAGCTGGGAGCAAGCCTCTGTGAAGCTCATCGTATTTCCGACCGTTGTAATTCCGAGCGGGATGCCAAGGAGCGTCGTTACCGCAATGCTGATAATAATTGCACCCTTTACGTTTTTAACAAGAAGGATGATGGTAAGGGCAAGGCCGAACAGCGCGAGCAAAACAACCGGCGAATTCAGCTTTACAATCGCCGGGACCGCCGCGCTCGATGCAACAACCGTTTTGCTCGGGAGCAGGGTATAGGTTCCCGGGTCGCTCGTAAAATTAATCAGACCGGCATTCTTCACCCCGATATAGGCAATGAAGATGCCGATACCGCCACCGATGGCATTCTGAAGGCTTTCCGGGATGGATTTGATGATCAGCTTTCGAACCTTGGTAACCGTAATGGCAATATTGAGAAGGCCGCAGATAAAAACCATCGCCAAGGCTTCCTGCCACTTATAATGAAGGCCGAAGCAAACCGTAAAAACAAAAAAGGCGTTCAGGCCCATGCCGGGGGCCTGTGCGTAGGGAACATTTGCAAACAGGCCCATGATCAAGGTTCCGATTACGGAAGCAATAATCGTTGCAAGGAACACCGCGCCCCATTTCATGCCGGTTTGTGAAAGCATGTTCGGGTTAACAATAATGATGTAGGCCATTGCAAAGAAAGTGGTCAATCCGGCGCCGACTTCAGTTTTTACATCCGTGTTACTGCCCTTTAGATTGAAGAAGTCACCCTTTGGATGGTATGCTGTCTCTGAACTGTCTGCCATTTTGTCTCCTCCTAAAATAAAAATTGCCCGACAAAGTCTGCCGGGTATCACCGTAAATATAGTATAATGAATTATGCATAATCCCGCAATGGGATATTTACACAAACTTTTTGATTTGGAAACAGTTTATTCATACTTTTTGCAAGATTTATATCAATTTGTTGCAAATCCACGACCTCTTCGCGCATTTTGCCGAAAAAAACCATAAAGGAATAAAGGCCGCGTGGGCTTGAATGGGACGAAAAGCAAATATAAAAAACTGGCGGCGGCTTCTTTCGAAGCCGCCGCAAACGGATTTATTTCAAGTTATTCTTCAAAGTGGCAAGCTGGTCGCGCAGCTCCTGCGGAAGCTTGTCACCAAACTTCTTATAGAACTCTTCAATGCCGTCCGCTTCTTTCGCCCACTGCTCCTTGTTAACCTCAAGGATGCTCTTGAGCGTGTCAAGGCTGATGTCAAGGCCTTCGATATTGATGTCTTCCGGCTTCGGAACATAACCGATCGGGGTTTCGACAGCGTCGGCCTTGCCCTCGCAACGCTCAAGGATCCATTCGAGCACACGGAGGTTGTCGCCGAAGCCCGGCCAAATGAAGTGGCCTTCATCGTCAAGACGGAACCAGTTTACGTTGAAGATCTTCGGAGCATTTTCGCCAAGCTTCTTGCCCATTTCAATCCAGTGCTTGAAATAGTCGCCCATATGGTAGCCGCAGAAGGGAAGCATAGCCATCGGGTCGCGGCGGACTACGCCGACTGCGCCGGCTGCTGCTGCAGTTGTTTCAGAGGCCATGATGGAACCGACAAACACGCCGTTGTTCCAGTCGCGGGACTGATAAACAAGCGGAGTGGTCTGTGCACGGCGGCCGCCGAAGATAATAGCGGAAATCGGAACGCCCGTGCCCTTGTCGAATTCGGGGCTGATGCAGGGGCAGTTCTTTGCAGGAGCGGTAAAGCGGCTGTTCGGATGAGCGCCCTTCTGGTCGGAGGTTGTACCATCCCAAGGCTCGCCCTTCCAGTTGAGGGCGTTCTTCGGCGGGTTCTTGTCGAGGCCTTCCCACCAAACGGTGTTGTCGTCCAGATTCTGTGCCACGTTTGTGAAGATGGTTCCGCTCTTTGTGGTGGCAAGCGCATTCGGGTTGGATTTTTCATTCGTACCCGGCGCAACGCCGAAGAAACCGTTTTCCGGATTGATCGCGTACAGTCTGCCGTCCTCGCCCTGACGCATCCAAGCGATATCGTCGCCGACGGTCCAGATCTTGTAGCCCTTTTTGCGGTAACTTTCCGGCGGAATCAACATGGCGAGGTTTGTCTTGCCGCAGGCAGACGGGAACGCAGCGGCAACGTACTTGATTTCGCCCTTCGGATTCTGAATGCCGAGGATCAGCATATGCTCAGCCAACCAGCCTTCGTTCTTGCCAAGGTAGGAAGCAATGCGCAACGCAAAGCACTTCTTGCCAAGCAGAACGTTTCCGCCATAGCCGGAGTTTACGGAAATAATGGTGTTGTCCTCCGGGAAGTGGCAAATGTATCTCTTCTCCGCGTCGATATCGCACTTGCAGTGCAGACCGCGCACCCAGTCGTTGCTGTCGCCGAGGGTATCCCATACCTTCTGGCCAACGCGCGCCATTATGCTCATGTTCAGAACAACATAGATAGAGTCGGTAAGTTCAACGCCGATTTTCGCAAGAGGGGAACCGATTGGACCCATGGAGTACGGAATAACGTACATGGTGCGGCCCTTGTAGCTGCCTCTTGCTATGTCATAAAGCATTTTGTAGGCTTCCTTCGGATCTTTCCAATGGTTGGTGGGGCCAGCATCCTCTTCTTTGCGGGAGCAGATAAAGGTCCTGTCCTCCACGCGGGCAACGTCGTTAACAGCGGTACGGTGCAGGTAGCAGCCCGGAAGCTTCTCCTGATTCAGCTTAATCATTTCACCCGTTGAGCAGGCCTCTGCGCGAAGGGCTTCCAGCTGCTCTTCGGAACCGTCTATCCAGACCAGCTTATCCGGACAGACCAGCTTTTTCATGTCTTCAATCCAGTTCAGTACAGACTTATTGCTTGTCATGACTCATTTCTCCTTCCGGTCCAATGACCTTAAATTTAAGGATTTGGGTTTAATTATAATACATAAATACATTTTAATCAATTACAAAATCATAAAATTGTTAAAAAAATAGCAAAATTTATGAATAATTTGCATTTGAATCCTGCATCTCATCGGTTTTGGTCTACTGCCATTGCGGCGCAGGCGTTCAAATCCAATCCTGCAACATTTCCGGAAATATACTCGTAAAATCCCTGGGAACCAACCATGGCCGCGTTGTCCCCGCACAAGTTCCGCTCCGGCATATAAAATTTCCAGCCACGGTTCCTGCATTCCTGTTCCAGCCGGCTTCTGAGCAGGGTGTTCGCCGAAACTCCGCCCGCAATGGCAAGCTTCCTGCTTCCGGTATCCCGCGCGGCTTTTACGAAATTTTTCACAAGGCAATCGACTACTGCCTTGCGGAACGAAGCCGCCAAATCCTCTACTGGGAGCGTCTGTCCCTTCTGCTCTGCGTTGTGGATTAAATTGATGACGGCGGTTTTCAGCCCGGAAAAGCTGAAATCATAGGGCGCACCGTCCACCGTTGGGTGTGGCAGTTTAAAAGCGTCCGGATCCCCGCCCTGCGCCCTTTTGTCCATTTCCACGCCGCCCGGATAGGGCATTCCCATTGCGCGCGCGGCCTTGTCAAAGGCTTCGCCCGCCGCGTCGTCGCGCGTGCGGCCGAGCACATGCAGGTCGGTGTAATCCTTAACCTGCACAATATGGCTGTGCCCCCCGGAAACGATCAGGCACAGAAACGGTGGCTCCAGCTCCGGCGAGGTGATGTAATTCGCGGCGATATGCGAACGGAGGTGATGCACCGGAACCAACGGCTTGCCGGAGGAAAGGGCAAGGCCCTTTGCAAAATTCACGCCGACCAAAAGCGCCCCGATCAGCCCGGGCGCGTAGGTAACGGCGATCGCGTCGATTTCCCCAAGCGTAAGCCCCGCGTCGTCCAGCGCCTTCTGGGTAACGCCGACAATGGCTTCGCAGTGGCGGCGGGAAGCGATTTCCGGCACAACGCCGCCGTAGAGCCGGTGTTCCTCGACCTGCGAGGCAATCACCGAAGATAAAACCTTTCTCCCGTCCTCAACCACCGCGGCGGCGGTTTCATCACAAGAGCTTTCCAGTGCTAATATCCGCATAATCTATTTTCCCCTTATTACTTTTAAATTCATTCGATCAATTTATCTATTTAAAATACTTTGTCATCAGAACGGCATCCTCCGTTGGATGGGAATAAAACCTTTTCCGGATTCCCGCCGGGGCAAAACCGAGCTTTTCGTAAAGTGCGATTGCGGGGGCGTTCCCCTGTCGCACTTCCAAGGTGATAAACTCCGCATTGTTCCTTACCGCATAGTCCATTAAGGAACGAACCAGCGCCTGCGCCGCGCCCTGCCGCCGGTAATCCGGATGGACGCAGACCTTGTCGATATAGCATTCCCCACAGACGTACTGCATTCCGGCGCAGCCGACGGGGTTCCCCTGAAAAAGGGCGACGGCATAGCATGCGGTACCGCTCGAAAGCTCCGCCTGAAGCCCGGCGCGCGTCCACGGATCGGAAAAGCAAAGCGCCTCGATCTGGGCAAGCGAGTCGATGTGTTCCTCTTTCATTGGTACAATTTCAAACTTGCACATAAAACCTCCCCGGCTCTTCCGCTTTAATTTGCAGGTACAGGTGCCTTGCCACCGCAACCACCACGAACAGCATGACAAGGGACAGGAACTGCACGCTGAGAAAATCCGTTTGGAAAAGGTTGTGGCACACCACATAGGTGGAACTCAACACCGTTAACACGGGGACATAAAATTTTTCCGGGAAGTAAAAGCCGTACGCAACCGACAGGATATCCGCCGGATAATAATACCGCTCATGCATATGCGGCAGGACGAACGGCACGAACAAAGCGTAAAAGAGAGCCAGCGTAAGCAGGATTTCATCCGTAAACGCAAACTGCCCTTTAAAAAGGCAGAACAGGGACAGCAACACCAGCCCGCCGGCAAAAAACACCCCCGCGGTGCCAATGTACTCCGGCGTATGCTCCGGAAACCATGTGTACAGGTTCGGCAGATACATGGAGACCATCTTGTACTTTCCGGACAGGGAGATATACACCGTAAGCAGTTCCCAAAGATTGCGCCCGCAGAGCGCTGCCGGAAGGATGGAAAGCCCGTAAACCAGCGGGATAATAGCGAACGTCCGCAACCGGATCTGCCGTTTCAGGAACAGCAGGAAAAGGAACGGAGCCAGGAACACCGCCTGCAATTTAAACACAAACGATACTGCGAACGCTGTTACGGCGCACGCTTCCTTCCCCGTCATCAGAAAATAAACGGTAGCAGCAAGCGCCGCGGTGAATATGGCGTCACACTGCCCCCATGCCGCGGAATTCAGCACCACGCTCGGCAGGAACAGGATGACGGCGTAAGCGGCTGTGCCATACGCATCTTTCCCAAAGTGAAGGTTGACGATCTTCCTCACGAAATACGCCAGAAGAAAGTCCGCAATACAGGAAACCAGTTTAATCCCCGCCAGATCGGAAAGCGGCAGATACGTCATGCCGGCAAGAAGGTACAGATACGTCGGCATATAGTCCCCGATGCTCATGCCAACAGCTGCAAAGCCGCCGTTGCTCTGCAGCGCGGCGTACCAATCCCGTAAAAACTGATAATAGTCGCACGACTCGAACGGGAACAGCGGCAGGCGCGTCAGCATGGCAATCCCTGTAATCAGAATGAGGAAAACGGTATTTTCGATTTGCTTCCGTTTCCGTTCCCGCACAGCTATCCCACCTTTTTATAAATTAAAAAGTCGAATTCAATATGGGTTTCCAGAACAGCGGCCCTTCGCAGGCGTTCGCCGCCTTCCACGCCGGTTTTGTAATAGTACGGCGTCATCATAAATAAGTTCATCATGGTTTCGTTGTTTTCTAAGCGAATATCCCCTTCCACAGGCACGCGCTCCACAAAGGAAAAACCAGCGTATTCGGTTTCCCGGTATTCGTTTTCGTACGGCGCATCGTACAGGATTTCCTTTAACCCGAACAGATGTCTGCGCCCCGGCACCGCCAGAATGAGCGTTCCTCCGGGCTTTAACACGCGGAAAAGCTCGTCTTCCACAATCGGTGCAAAAATATCTGTTACGCAGTCAACGGCCCCGTCGGCAACCGGAATCCCGAAAATGCTTCCGACGGCAAACGAGATTTCCTTATATTTTTTCGCGGCGGCTTTCACCGCACATTTTGAGATATCAAAGCCGAATATCCGCGGCGTACCGCCATGGCTCTGTAGGCTTTCGAAAAGCCTACCGGTGTAGTACCCCTCGCCGCAACCCGCGTCCAAAAGCACCGGGGACAACCCCGCGTACCGATGAACCAGTTCGTTCAGCTTATCGCTGAAAATCCGGTAATACCCCGCTTCCAGAAAGCGGCGGCGGGCCGCGACCATCTGCTTGTTGTCGCCGGGGGACTTGGAGTGCATCCGGTTTGGCGGCAGAAGATGGACATAGCCCTCTGCGGCAATATCGTAGCTGTGCCCTTTGGGGCAGGCATAGGTTTTCTCTTTCTTATCAAGCCGTTCGCCGCAGACCGGGCAGGAAAATACCGTCATGCCTTCGCCTCGTACCAAGTCCTGCCGATTTTCGCTTCCGCCACCAGCGGCACGGAAAGGCTCGCGGCGCTCTGCATTTCCTCCGTCAGGATTTTCGCGGCCTTTTCCGCTTCGTCCTGCGGCGCTTCTACAATCAGCTCGTCGTGAACCTGTAAAATCAGGCGGGACTTCATATTTTCTTTTTGCAAACGGTTTTCCACGCGGATCATGGCGATTTTAATAATGTCGGCGGCGGCGCCCTGAATCGGCATATTGCGCGCCACACGCTCGCCGAACGAACGCATATTGAAATTGCTGGAGGTCAGCTCGGGCAGGTAGCGGCGGCGGCCGAACATGGTTTCCGCGTAGCCGTTTTCCTTCGCTTCGGCAACGACGCGCTTCATATATTCATTAATTCCCGAATAATGGGAAAGGTAATCCCTAATATAGGTGTCGGCTTCCTTGCGCGTAACGCCGATATCCTTGGCCAGCGAAAACGCGCTGATGCCGTAGACAATACCGAAATTGACCGCCTTTGCGCGGCTGCGCATGATCGGCGTAACCATATCCTCCGGCATATGGAACACCTGCGCCGCCGTGCTCCGGTGAATATCGTCGTTATTCAGGAATGCCTGTATCATATTTCGGTCATTTGCCACATGCGCCAGAACGCGCAGCTCAATCTGGGAGTAATCCGCATCCACCAGCACCCAGCCCTTGCGCGCAACGAAGAACCGCCGCATTTCGCGTCCAAGCTCCGTCCGCACGGGGATATTCTGCAAATTCGGCTCGGTCGAGCTGATACGGCCCGTCCGTGTTTCCGTCTGGTTAAAGCTGGAATGGATTCGCCCGTCCGGCGCGACGACCTTCAAAAGCCCTTCGCAGTAGGTGGATTTCAGCTTGGCCATGCTGCGGTAGTTCAGCACAAGCTCCACCGCAGGATGCTCGTAGCGCAGGTTTTCCAAAATCCCCGCCGCTGTGGAATACCCGCTTTTGGTCTTTTTCCCGTGGCTCAGCCCCAGCTTTACAAACAGCGCTTCGCCGAGCTGCTTGGGGGAATTGATATTAAATTCATAACCGACTGCCTCATAAATCTGCGACTGGATTTCGTCGATCTGCTTTTGCAGCACGTCTCCATAAGCCTGTATGCCTTCAGCGTCCACCGCGAAACCGATGTTTTCCATGCGCGCAAGCACCGCGGCGAGCGGCATTTCGATTTTATCCAGAAGCTCCGTCTGGTTCTTTTTCGCTATTTCTTCCACCAGCTTGTCCGTTAAAGCGGGCAGTACTGCGGCGGCGGCAAGCTCCCCCTGCTCCGGCAGCGGGATGCCGTATTCCTGTGCGAGACGCGCCGGTTCGTAGCCGGAAGCGGACGGGTTTAAAAGGTACGCCGCCAGCATGGTGTCCATCTCGGCATTGCGCAGCGGCACGCCCAACGCGTCCAGCTTCGCGTAAAGCGGCTTGATATCGTGGGTGTTCTTTTTGATTTTTTCGTCCGCGCAGAGGGCTTTAATAAATTTCAAATCATCAATCCTGTGGATTTGATTCCGGAAATTGACGGCAAGGCGGAGGACTCCGTCCGGATAATCGGCGATAAAGTCAGCCCGGCCCGCTTTTTGCAGGGCCTTTAAAAGCTCCGCGGTGTCCGTATGTTCAGCAACACGAACCAATTCTCCGGCTGTTACCTCCGCGGGCACCGCAGGGGCGCGCAAACCCATTTTGTCAATCAGCGAAAAGAATTCCAGCTTCGCCATCAGGCGGACGGCAGCGTCGTTATCGCACGGGGCGCAAACATAATGCGCGATTTCCGTATCGATGGGCGCGCTGGTGCAGATGGTTCCAAGCCGGCGGCTCAGGTAAGCCGTCTCCTTGTGCTGAATCAGCTTCTGCCGCATGCTTTCCCGGATATCCAGCGTATCAATGTTTTTATAAATCGTATCCAGATCGTGGTATTTCTGAATCAGCTCCCCCGCACCCTTCGGGCCGATACCCGGCACGCCGGGGATATTGTCGGAGGTATCGCCTTGAATCGCCTTAATGTCGATCAGCTGCTTCGGTGTAACTCCGTAATCCTCCATGATTTTGGCTTCGTCATACACGGTAACCTGCGGCTGGCCGAATTTCGTGGCCGCAAGGCGGACGGTGACATGGGGTCCCACAAGCTGTAGGCTGTCGCGATCCCCGGTCGCAAGAATGCATTCGTCCCCGGTTTCCTCGCATTTTTTTGCGAGCGTGCCGAGAATATCGTCGGCTTCAAAACCCTCGCATTCCAGCAAGCGGTATCCCAGAAGCCGCAAAAGCTCTTTCAGGTTCGGAAGCTGCTGGGCAAGCTCCTCGGGCATCCCCTTGCGCTGCGCCTTATAGCCCGTGTATTCCTTGTGGCGGAAGGTAGGAGCGCGCAGGTCAAACGCAATGGCAACCGCGTCGGGGTTGGTATCGTTTTTCAGTTTTTGCAGCATCGTCAGAAAACCGTAAATACCGTTGGTAAAAAGGCCCTCCTTCGTGGTTAAAAGGCGGATGCCGTAAAAGGCACGGTTTAAAATGCTGTTTCCGTCAAGTACAAGCAGCTTCATATTGTTCTCCCTTTCAGGCGATGTATTCCTTCTTCTGGGATTTTTCCCATATGTATTGCACTATTATATCACTTTTCAAAGAAAAAAATAAGTGTTATAATGAACGCGGTTTTGCCGAACGGATGGATATCCGGTTGCATTTTAAAGGCAGCAGACCATTTTGAAGAAAAAGGGCCAAATGAATAATGAAAACAGGAATGGTAATCCAATGAAAATCGGAAATTTACAAATAGACGGGTACGCGGTTCTCGCGCCGATGGCCGGCGTGGCGGACCGGGCGTTCCGCGAAACCTGCGTACGGTTCGGCGCAGCCTATGTCGTAAGCGAAATGGTCAGTTCCAAGGGGCTTCAGTTTCATGACAATAAGACTAGTGCGCTGATGATACTGAGCGACGCGGAACGCCCCGCGGGCATCCAGCTTTTCGGGAGCGAACCTGCGGTTATGGCTGAAGCCGCAAAAATAGCAATGGAATACGCCCCCGACGTCATCGATATCAACATGGGCTGCCCCGCTCCCAAGGTCAGCTGCAACGGCGCCGGCAGCGCGTTAATGAAAAACCCGCCGCTGTGCGGGGAAATCGTGGCGGCGGTGAAAAATGCCGTGCCGGTTCCGGTTACGGTGAAAATTCGAAAGGGCTGGGACAGGAAAAGCGTGAATGCCTTAGAGGTTGCAAAAATCTGCGAGGCTGCGGGAGCCGACGCAATTACAATCCACGGGCGCACGCGCGAGCAGATGTACGCCCCGGAAGCGGACTGGGAGATTATCCGCCAGGTGAAGCAGGCGGTTAAAATCCCGGTTATCGGCAACGGCGACGTCGTTTCCGCACAAACCGCCGCGCAGTTGCTGGAACAAACCGGCTGCGACGCGGTGATGGTCGGGCGGGCAGCGCTCGGGAACCCATGGATTTTCGCACAGATCAACGCCTACTTATCGGATCCCCCCCGGCTTTTTCCCCCACCCGGATTGAACGAGCGCATGCGGGTTATGCTGGAGCATATCCGGCTGATGTGCGCGTATAAAGGGGAACGCCGCGCCATGAACGAAGCGCGGAAACAGGTGGGCTGGTACCTAAAGGGGATGAAGAATGCCGCCTCCTACCGCCGCCGCGCGGGCACACTAGAAACCTGGTCACAGCTTGAGGAGCTTGTGCGCGACATCCTTACGGACAACGCCGCTCCTTCAGAAGGCTAGCGCAGGGCGCTCGCCCATGAAAATCACAAGGCCCTTGGGGACACCTGTGGGCGCAGGAAATTTTCCACTCGAAGGGAACGGCTTCGCCATCTCCTGCCGGTACTTTTGAATACCGAAGGCAGGGGCAAGAGAAAACGGCCTATATACAAATAAAAGCTGTCCGGCAATTCCTGCTGAACGGCTTTTTCGAAAATCATTTTCTACTTTTCTTTATAAAACAAGACCAAAGTGTTTGGTCCGGTATGTACGGTCATGCTGCACCCGGCGCGGGAGGTAAGGACTTCCCTGAACTTTCCGCTGTCGCGCACCATTTGCACAAGGCTGTCGAAAAGCACTTGATCCATACCCGTTGTGGAAACGAAGGCGCGTTCGCCGTCTGCGTTCGGCATATCCAGTATATAGCGGATATATTCCTTACAGACCTGCGGAAAATTCCCCCGGAACTTCCGGCGAACCGTAAGCACACCGTGGGTGTCGAGAAGCAGGCAGGGGCGCAGCTTCAGAAGGTTTGCCCCGAACATCTGCAGCATGGTCGCCCTGCCGCCCCGGTAAGCGTAATCCAGCGTATCCAGAAGCACATTTGTGCATATTTTTGTTTTATCAATTTCGATCTGGTCGTAGATTTCCTTCGCAGATTTCCCCGCGTCGCGCATGTCTGCGGCTTTCAGCACCAAAATGCCCTGCGCGGAGCTTAGAGTGAAGGTATCCACCACATAAACGTTCTGAAATTCCTTTGCAGCGATTTTCGCGTTCTGGTACGACGAGGAAAACTTCGAATTCATCGCAATATGCACCACGTCGTTTCCCGCGTCCGTTTCCCGTTTGAAAAGCTCAAAAAAATCGAGCGGGGCGGGGGCGGAAGTCTTTGGGAGGGAATGTGTTTTTTCATAATTGGCGAAAAGCTCATCCGGTCCGATTTCAAATACGTCGCGATAGGTTTTCCCATCTACCGTAATATAAAGAGGGACGATTTCAATAGAATATTGTTTATATAAATCCGGAAACAAGTCACAGGCACTATCCGCGCTGATCGTAACGCCCATAATTGCACTCCCCAGAAATAAAATTTCTCATTCTAATCAATTTCATTATAGCATTGCGAACTTCAATTTTAAAGCCACAGATTTCCGAATATGAAAATTTAACAGATAATTCACAGTTGAACTGATCATATGTAATATGATATGATAAGCTTAAATCTGTAATCTGCATTTTAAGGGGATATATATAAATTATGAAAATCAAATCAAAAAGATTTCTTGCTGTTTTCCTGACCCTACTCTTTGCAGTCAGTATGTTTTCCATCACCGCCTTTGCGCAGGAAGACCCCGGCGCGGTCACTCCGCCGCCGCAGACGGCCGTTGATCCCCCGTCGAAAGGAAACACCAGCAACGGGGAAACGGGAAACGGTGAAGAAAATCCAAACCCCGACGTAACCTCGAAGCCGGAAGAAACTTCAAAGCCGGAGGAAACCCCGAAACCGGAAGAAACCTCCAAGCCGGCTGAAAACGAGTCGTCCAAACCGTACAGCAATAATAATTCCAGTAAAAAAACCGTCATCGATGAAAAGCCCCAATTCAGCCACAAAGTGGACACCCATAATCAAAAAATCGAGGAAGCCGCTTCCCGCGCGGCGCAGACGATCAGCAACCCGGGCGTACTTTCGTCCCAGGACTGGAGTGAGCTTCTTTCCGGCTCCAGTTCTCCTTCCGACAGCAGCAGCTTAGCGGCAGCCGCGGGCACCACGAGCAGCAGCACCGGGTCGTCCGGAGTCGGCGGCGTTTCCTGGCTAATGATTCTGGGAATTGTTCTGATCGTGCTTTCCCTGTGCGGTATGGGCCTATTTGTGTATCTGCAGTTCTTCTCCGGCCCAAGCGGCATACGGAAAGCCAGTATTCCCGGCCGCTTACACCAAAGCAGCGACGATGAACCGACGGAATTTATAGACATCAGCTCTTATAGCGACGGCCAGCCTCACGGTGACAGCGCCGCAGCCAATACGCAGGTATTTCCGGATATCAGCAGTTCCTCCGCAAAGGCGCCCGCTGCTTCTGGGATAAAGACCGTTCAAACACCGGCTGTCAGCGATCAGGATGAAACAATTCCGATTCCGCAGGAAGTATTGCAACAGAGGAGACAGACGGCGGAAACCAAAAAAGGACCCCTTCCGAAAGCGCAGGCAAAGCCGGTAAGCGAAAGCAATTTCGATTGGGAAAAGTTCTTTAACGAAGAAAAATAAACACGATAGAAGAAGCGGCTCCCCTGCCAAGGGAGCCGCTTCTTTGAAAGTATATTTCATTCTTTGCCGCGATTTCCGCAATGCGCGGCAGATTAGGAACATACAGCCCGGGCGGCGGTACCGGCATCCCGTTTAAGATTGCGCCACGGATGCCAGCCCGGTTTCAAACTGAACGGTTTTTCCGTCGCAGCGGGCGAGGATTGTTTTCTGCCGATCGGTGCGATAGATCATAACGCCGGCCTTTTGCAGCCTTGCGACGGTTTTTTTATCCGGATGCCCGTAGTCGTTGTTTACTCCGCAGGAAATCACCGCGGACTGCGGGGCCGCCGCTTTCAGAAAGGCTGCGGAAGTCGAAGTGGAGCTTCCGTGATGCCCGCATTTGAGGACGTCGCAGTTCAGTTTTGTTTCCTTTTTCAAAATCTCCTTTTCGCTGTCCGTCTGCGCATCCCCCATGAACAGGAAACGTTTTTCCCCACAGGTCAGCAGGGCAACAATGGAATAATTGTTCAGGTCGGTGTATTTCTTGGAATTCGGCGCCAGAAATTCAAGCTTTTCCCCGTCGGCGTCCAAAACCGTCATACCCGCCTTCCCTTCTGTAACTTTCATGCCTTTGCTGTCAATCGCCGTCAGCAGCTTTTCATAGGTAGCCGTAGTGGGCACCTGTTTATCCGGAATCCGCGGCATATAAATTTCCCCGATCGGAAAGCGGCCGACCACCTTCGCCATGCCGCCGATATGGTCGGCATGCGGATGCGTCGCGATCAGGATATCGATTTTTGAAACGCCGAGCTTTTCCAGCATGTCGCATAGCGCGTCCGCGGTATCTGGCGTACCCGCGTCGATAAGCACCGTTTTTCCCGACGCCAGCCGGATCAGCTCGCTGTCCCCCTGCCCAACGTCGAGGTAGTAAACCAGCGTATCCGTATTTTCGCCCTGTGCGGCGAACGATTCGGGCTGCGCGCTTTGCAGCCCTGCCTGCATTGCCTTCCGCGCATCGCACCCGTTCAGCGCGAAAGCCATCAAAAATGCGGACAGCACCGCCAAAAAAGAAGTGAATTTCCGATTTCCCCGTAACAAAAACATTCCTCCTGATACCACAAAAAAGCCGCCCGTCCGGGCGGCTTTTTTTATTTATCGTCTTTCCCGTAAAGGTTGAAACGGAACAGCCTTGAATCATCCTCCGGCTTTTCGCAGACGATGTAAGCTTCCGCAATCTTTCCTCCCTCAATCAGCTGCGTAAGTCCGACAAGCTGGCAAAGCTTGCTTTTCAGGTTAAGGTGGTTTCCATCACGCGTTACAAGAAAGACATTCCCCTCACATTCGTCAAGCACCTTTAAAAACGCGGGAACATCCACATCATGAAGCTGTAGCGCTGGCATCATTACGAATCTACCTCCCCTAATTATTCAATTTTACTTATTCCAACCTCATTATAACATTCAAAATCTGTTTGTCAATCATTTTTCTGCTCGGGTATGAAAGGAAAACTTCCGGAACGCCTGAAGAAAGCATCGGAAAACGGCGCTTTCGAACCCGCTTTCCCGCCGGCTTGCTTAAATATGGTTGGATATGGTATAATAATTCTAATACTATAAAAAAGATAGGGGATATTAAAATGAGTTTCGAAACGGGCGCCTCGATTGTATTGGGCGACGCCTCAAATCTGTCCTCAATTTACAAGGATATGGAACAGCAGTTCCCCCCTTGTGAATTGTTAAAGTATGATAAAATTTTGGAGCTAATGGAAAAGGGCAGGTATAAGCTTCTGAAGTACCGGCGTCTTTCTGACTATAAAACAGTCGGTTATGCTCTGATTTACAAAGTGGAGGACAGCAATTTGCTGTGGGGCGACTATCTGGCTATCCGTAAGGAATTCCAATGCCTGAACTATGGCACCGGATTCATTCAGGCAATTCTCGACAAGTACTGTGGCCCCTATGAAGGCCTTCTCTTTTCGGTGGAGCATGTATCAAATTCCGACCCGGCTCTGGCGAAAAACCAGAAGCGGCGTATCAAGTTTTATAAAAACCTGGGCGCACACCGGCTTCATGCGCATTATCTGCAGCCTACGGACGACGGTTGCCTACCGATGTACCTGTATTTCATGCCTCGCAAGGATGTTACCGGGATCAGCCGTGAAGCGCAGATTCATGCCATAAGCAAAATGTATGAATACTGTTTTTCACATTTGAAGCATTGCAGCGAACTTCTCCCGCGTTTTGAGAGCACGATTCGGGATGAAAAATTTGAGGATTAATACATACGGTGAATTTCATTGTACCATGCGCCCGTCCTGTATTTGAACGACACGTTCAGCAGAGGCGGCTATTTTATTATCGTGGGTTATCAGAATAACCGTCGTTCCCTGCTTATGAAGGGAAAAAAACATCTGCATCACAGCCTCGCCGGACTTTGAATCCAAATTTCCGGTCGGCTCATCCGCAAGGATAAGGGGTGGCTCTGCCGCGATTGCGCGCGCAATGGCCACCCTTTGCTGTTGTCCGCCGCTCATCTGGTCGGGCATGTGATGGATCCGCTCGGAAAGGCCTACCCTCTTCAGCGCGTTCAAAGCCAGCCTGCGCCGCTGCGCCGCGGGAACCCTGCGGTAAAAAAGCGGCAGCTCCACATTCTCAAGCGCGTCCATTGCGCTAATTAGGTTAAATCCCTGAAATACGAAGCCCAATTCCCGGCTGCGGATGTCTGCCAGCTTCTTTTCACTCAGCCCGGCTACGTTTTCCCCCTTCAAAAAATAATCTCCGCTTGTGGGAGTGTCCAGGCAGCCCAGTATGTTCATCAAGGTCGATTTTCCCGAGCCGGAACGGCCGACAATCGCCACAAACTCCCCCGGCCGGACGGAAAGGGAAACATTGTCTAGTGCGCGGACTTCGCTGTCCCCCCTGCGGTAAATTTTTGAAACATTCTCAATTGCAATCAACGGGTCGATATCGATCACCTCGTTTACAAATCCCAACTGTTCGCTTATAATAAAAAGAAAAAACAAAAGGGGATAAATTCCATGCTTACGGCATTTTGGAAACAATTTAAAAGCGGTACGGACATCCGGGGCGTTGCCTGCGACGGGGTTCCGGGCGAAGAAATCAACCTGACCGACGAAGTCATTGAAAAAATCGCATCGGCCTTTGTGCTCTGGCTTTCCGATACCCTAAAAAAAGATCCGTCCCATTTAACCATCGCCGTCGGGCATGATTCACGCATTTCGGCGGACCGGATACAGGCCGCTGTCACACGCTCGCTGACGGCGGCGGGCGTGTCGGTTCTGGACTGCGGGCTTGCCTCCACACCGTCCATGTTCATGACGACGGTGGACCTTGCCTGCGACGGTTCGGTTCAGATTACGGCAAGCCATCACCCGTTCAACCGAAACGGCCTAAAATTCTTCACCCGCAACGGCGGGCTTGACGCGCCCGACATCGAGCGCATCCTGCTTTCCGCTCAGAACGGGGAACAGCCCGCTCCCGGCAAGGGCGAAGTAAAAGCGGTGAATTATATGGAGCAGTACAGCGCGCACCTGCGCGAACTTATCAAGCAGGGCGTCCGCTCCGCGGATTACGATCATCCGCTGAAGGGGTTCAAAATTGTGGTTGACGCGGGCAACGGCGCCGGCGGGTTTTATGCGCGCGACGTGCTCGCCCCGCTCGGCGCGGATACGGCCGGAAGCCAGTTTCTGGAGCCGGACGGCCGCTTCCCGAACCATATTCCAAACCCGGAAAACGAAACGGCGATGAAATCCGTCTGCGCGGCAACCGTCGCGGCGAAAGCCAACCTCGGCGTGATTTTCGACACCGACGTTGACCGCGGCGGCGCGGTGGACTCGAAAGGCGACGAAATCAACCGGAACCGCCTTGTCGCCATCGCTTCCGCAATCGCGCTGGAAGGAAACCCCGGCGGAACCGTTGTAACGGACTCCATCACTTCCAGCGGCCTACACGATTATATTGAAAAAGCTCTGGGCGGAAAGCACCGCCGCTTCAAACGGGGATATAAAAACGTCATTAACGAAGCGGTAAGGCTGAACCGTGAAGGCGTAAACTGCCCGCTGGCAATTGAAACCTCCGGCCACGCCGCCCTGCGCGAAAATTATTTTCTTGATGACGGCGCATACCTTGTTACAAAGATCATCATTAAAGCGGCACAGCTCCGCGCACAGGGAAAATCGCTGGAGGACCTTCTGAAGCCTTTGGCGGAGCCGGCGGAAGCGAAGGAACTGCGCTTCCCGATTCGGGAAGAAAATTTCCGGGAATGCGGCGAACGGATTATTCGCGCGCTGGAAAACTACGCACAAAAGCAGTCCGGCTGGCATATCGCTCCGGACAATTTTGAGGGCATCCGCATTTCATTCGATAAAGCGAATGGCGACGGCTGGCTTCTCCTCCGGTTAAGCGTTCACGACCCGCTGATGCCGCTGAACATCGAAAGCGATTCTAAAGGCGGGGTAAAAAAGATTGCGGAAAATCTGTACGCGTTCTTAAAGACCTGCGAAGGGCTAGATATTTCACCCATTGAAAAGTTCCTCGCCGAATAAGATCCGATGGCTCCCTTTTTGGGAGCCATTTTTTATAGTGTTTTAAGCTTTTTCTGTCCTGTAAGAATTCGCTGCGCCCGCCGGCGGGACGGGGCAGGACGGAAAAGCGAAATTTCTTTTTCCTAAAATAATCTTCTGTCAGGCCTTCAAATACACCAGATGCGCAACGCCGGGGATGGATTCCCCCTGCTGGGACGAAGTGGGCGACATCAGCGCACCGGTGCCCAAAAAAAGCACCTTGTGCAGCTTTCCCTCAAGCATCTGCCGCATGATATAGGAGCAAAGCACCGCTGCGGAGCAGCCGCAGCCGGAGCCGCCCGCGTGGACATCCTGCTTTTTCCGGTCGTAAATCATCAGCCCGCAGTCGTTGTGAACCGCGCTGATGTCAATGCTGTCTTTCATCAGGATTTGCTGGAGCAGGTTGCTGCCCACTTGGCCGAGATCCCCAGTTAGAATCACATCGTAATCCGCCGGGGAATCTCCGGTATCATGGAAATAATCCGTCAGCGTCTGTGCAGCCGAAGGCGCCATTGCCGCGCCCATATTTGCCGCGTCCTTAATGCCCAAATCCGTAATCCGGCCAAACGAAAGGGCTTCCACCGTAATTTGCCCTTCCTGCTTCTTTTCCGGCGAACCGATAACCATTGCGCCCGCTGCGGTTGCCGTCCACTGGGCGGTCGGCGTACGCTGACCGCCGTATTCCAAAGGAAAACGGAACTGCCGTTCCGCCGAGCAGAAATGGGAAGACGTAACCGCAACGGTGTTTTCTGCCGCGCCGGATTCGGTAAAGACCGAGGCAATCGCGAGCGTCTGCGCCATGGTAGAGCAAGCGCCATACTGCCCTAAAAACGGAATGTTCAATCCCCGCAGCCCGAAAGTGGAGGAAATGCACTGGTTGAGCAGGTCTCCCGCGAAAATACAGTCGATATCCGTATTTTTCAAACCGGCCTTGTTCAACGCCAAGAGAACCGCCTCGTTTTGCAGGCGGCTTTCCGCTTTTTCCCAAGTGGATTCCCCCAGCTTGGTATCGTTATGGCACTGGTCGAAATATTCCCCAAGCGGGCCTTCTCCTTCCTTCTTCCCAACCACAGCGGCGTAACCGAGGATGACCGGCTTTTTATTTAATTCAAGCGTATATTTCCCGATTCGGGTAGGCATCGCCATTCCTCCTTAATACAAATGGAAAAACCAGACGATCAGGCCGTACAGGATGGCGGCGGAGGTACTGTAAACCAGAACCGGCCCCGCTATAACAAACATTTTTCCGCCGATGCCAACCACATAGCCCTCGCTCTTAAATTCCATGGCGGGCGCCACAATAGAATTCGCAAATCCTGTGATCGGAACCAGCGTGCCCGCCCCGGCGAATTTCGCGATATTGTCGTAAACCTTTAAAGCGGTCAGCAGCGCACTCAAGCCGATTAAGGTGATGGAAACCCACGCGCGCGCCTCCTTGATATCCATGCCCGACCGCATGTAGAAGTTTACCAGCGCCTGCCCCAATACGCAGATGGCGCCGCCGACCAGAAAAGCAAAAAACAGGTTCTTTCCGTATGTTGTCCCCGGCGAAGCCTTGTCCGCCATTTTTTTATATTCGCTCCTTGATATTGTCATTTCCGAACCTCCTTTTCAAAAATATTCTGCCAATCCGGCCGGCAAATATACAATTTGATTAAAATCAAGCCCTATACAGTCACAAATTTTATTTTGCGAAATATTTTTGAAGGATTTTTATAAAATATCTTCCATTTTTTGTTGAAATACGTTATAATAAGCGTTGTAAAATTCAGAAAAACTTTATGGGGGCGTTTCAGACGAATACTCGTATTGAATCCAATCCTTACCGCCGAATACAGCCTTCAAACCGCAGCAGTACCGGAATAAAAAAAGCCACAGGAACCAGTTTTTCCGGTTTGTTGCAAAACGCGGTGAAAAAAATTGATAATAAGAAACTGGACAGCGGAAGCATGGAAGAAATTTTCCAAACTGCCGCTGAAAAATATAATGTTCCGCTCAACCTTCTGAAAGCGGTGGCAAAAGCCGAATCCGGATTTGACGCCAGCGCAGTTTCACGCTGCGGCGCGCAGGGCGTTATGCAGCTTATGCCGGCAACCGCCAAAGCCCTGGGCGTGGAAGATCCATTGGACGCGGAACAGAATATCATGGGCGGGGCGAAATATCTGAGCGACTTGATTTCCCGCTACGACGGCGACGTAAAGCTTGCGCTTGCCGCATATAACGCAGGCAGCGGCAATGTTGCCAAATACGGCGGCATTCCTCCGTTTAAAGAGACACAAGCATATGTCAAAAAGGTGATGAGCTACGCCGGGGAGGATCTTTCCGCCGAGGACATTTCCTGCCAGACGGATTCCCTGTCCGCCCTAAGCTCCCTGATGGGCTATTCTCCCGCCTATTCCACAGCCGGGTTAAATTCCGTTGGGACAATGAATTCCCTGTCCGCTCTCGGCACATTGTTGCGTGATTCTTCCGCCACCGCAGCGGTGCCCTCCGGTTCACAGGGCGCGAACAGCACAGCGTTTACCTATGACGATTATCTTCTGTTCTTACAGCTATATACCGCACAGCTGCAGATGAACGCCACGCGGTCCATGGCTTCCGCCGCAAGCGTTTCCGATTTATTCTCTTCGGATTCGGGAACCGGTTCGATGTTTTTACTATAATTTATTACGCCGCCTGCTTTTCACAGGCGGCGTTTTCCTATTTGTCCTTTAAATCCCCTTTCCGGATGGCAAAACCGTCCGAAAAGGGGATTTCATTTTTACAAAATTATAGCGCTTCAATCTCGCTCAGCCAGAGCCTTGCGGAAGCGTCGCTCGGCATACGCCAGTCCCCGCGCGGGGAAAGCGTAACGCTACCGACCTTCGGGCCGTCCGGCAGGCAGGAACGCTTAAACTGCTGCGCGAAAAAGCGGCGGTAAAAAATTGTCATCCATTTTTTGATAGTCGCGTCGTCGTATGTTCCCGCAAAAGCGCTCTGTGCCATATGGAAAATCTTTGTCGGCGTAAAGCCGAAACGAAGCATGTAATACAGGAAAAAGTCGTGCAGTTCATACGGGCCTACAATATTTTCCGTTTTCTGCGCAATCATTCCGTCCACCGGGGGCAGAAGCTCGGGGCTGACCGGCGTGTCAAGGACATCCTTGAGCAAATCACAAAGCTCCCCGCCGGTTTTTACGGCGGCATGGTGCACCAGATGGCGAACCAGCGTTTTCGGAATCGAACCGTTTACGCCATACATGGACATATGGTCGCCGTTAAAGGTTGCCCAGCCGAGCGCAAGCTCGGAAAGGTCGCCGGTGCCAATTACAAGCCCGCCGTACTGGTTGGAAAGATCCATTAAAATCTGCGTGCGTTCGCGCGCCTGGGAATTTTCGTATGTTACATCGTGGATTTCGGGGTCATGCCCGATATCCTTAAAGTGCTGGGTAACGGAAGCCCCGATGGGGATTTCCTTCAAGGTCACGCCAAAAAGCTCGGAAAGGCGCTGGGCGTTGCTCTTTGTGCGGCCGGTTGTGCCGAAGCCCGGCATGGTAACCGCCACGATGCCTTTGCGGTCAAGGTGCAGAAGATCGAACGCACGCACCGTGACAATCAGCGCAAGCGTGGAATCCAACCCGCCGGAAACGCCGATGACCGCGTACTTTAAGCCTGTGTGCTTCAGCCTTGTTTTTAAGCCGTTCGCCTGCATATTCAAAATCATTTCGCAGCGCTCGCTCAAATCCTTCGCATCGGCGGGTACGAAGGGCAGCGGCGGGAATTTGCGCTCAATCCGGATAGAAGGGATCTCCATCGTGAACCGGATTTCATGAGCCTGTCCGGCATTTTTCCAGGAGGTTGTGCGCAGGCGTTCCTGCACCATGCGCTGTAAATCCACGTCGGCAACGGTCAAACCCGTTGTAAAAGGCGCTGCTTCCGCCAGAAGAGTCCCGTTTTCAGAAATGATATCATGCCCGGCAAACACAAAATCGGTGGAGGATTCGCCCTCGCCTGCGTCGGCATACACGTAAGCCGCCAAAAGCCGTGCGGACTGCCCCATGACAAGGCTCCGGCGGTACTGCGCCTTGCCGATCACCTCGTCGCTTGCCGACGGGTTCAGCAAAAGGGTCGCGCCGTACTGCGCCAGCCGCGAGGACGGCGGGTCGGGAATCCACAAATCCTCGCAGATTTCCACCCCGGCAACCAATTCCGGCATATTGTTGCAGCGAAAAATCAGGCTGTTTCCAAGCGGGACGGTTTCCCCGCAGAAACGGATTTCCTGATATTCGGGAGCGGGCGTAAAATGCCGCGCTTCGTAAAATTCGCTGTAATTGGGAATGCTGGATTTCGCCGCAAGCCCCAGAAGTTTCCCGCGGCAGATCACCGCGGCGGCATTGTATAGATCCGCGCCGTACGGGACCGGAAGGCCGATAACGGCGAGCAGATCCATATCCCGGCTCTGTTCCAGAATTTCCGAAAGCGCCGTTTCCGCCGCTGAAATCAGCGTGCGGTCGCGGAACAAATCGCCGCAGGTATAACCCGTCAGGCAAAGCTCCGGAAAAGCCACCGCGCCAACGCCCCTTTTGACGCACTGGCGCATCAGGTCAAGAATTGCGTATTTATTACTTTGACAATCGGCAACCCGAATGGCCGGCGTCGCCGCGGCCACCCGGAAAAATCCGTCGTTCATTTTTGGCGGCATCTTATAAAGGATGCCTTCCCCCTCCCGTTCATTTGGTTTCAATCCGGCTGCATAGCCCATACCGGCGTTTTCAGCCCCACGGCTTCATGGCGCTTAGCCGGAAGCCCGGATGCCGTTTCTGCGCCTTGTGTTCCAGAAGGGCGAAATACGAACCGACGATAATACACGAATAATACGTGATGAAGCGCCAAAGCAGCATGGCCTGGCGAATCACATTCGGCTGGAAAAAGATCTGGAACAGCATAAGGAAACTGCCTTCCGCCGCGCCGGCCGCGCCGGGAAGCGGCGTATACGCGGAAATCATGGTGACGAAGCTCTGCGCCGCGACCATATCCACAAACGGAGCTCCCGGATTATGAAACGCCTTGTAAATAAAAAAAGGCACGGCAAAGACGGCAGTGAGCTCCGTTACGGTGTAACCGTAAATCCGGGCTTTCATCAGCCGGTCTCCCTGCATAAGCTTATTATTTTTCAAATAGAACGCTAGTTGATCCTTTACCTTTTCACCGGTTTCTTCCGGCTTTTTTACGATACGGAGCTTCGTCAGCAGCTTTACGCAGCCTTCGATCAATTTCGTCGTAAAACGGGGGCTGTGCGCAAATAAAAACAGCAACACAACCACAGCCGACTGATAAAGAAACCCGACAACAGCCAGCGCCATAAAGCCCTTCATCCGGCTACGGAAAAAGGAATATTTTATAAGAATAACAAACAGGGAATAGCCTGCAATCGCGGTTTGGTAAACCAGATATTTCCGGACAAGGGCGGAAAGAGCGATCCCGGTGGACACCCCCTGCCTAGTCAGGGTTAAAAACTGCATCGGCTGGCCCGCAACCGCAAAGGGCGTAATCGAATTGAAGTACTGTCCCACCATGGTAACCTTGAAAGCATGGCGGAATTCATAATCCGCTTCATATGCCGCGCAAATCAGGCATCTTGTAACAAGACTGTCCATCAGCCAGGAAAGTACAACGCATCCCGCACCCATGGACAGCCAGAAAAAATTCAGGCCATGAAGGCTGTTGAGGAGAATCATTAGGTTATGATCCGAAATACAAAAATAAACAAGCAATCCAAGGGTAAGTGCAAACAGCACAATATGAATCATCTTTGATTTCCTGCTTTTCTGTTCGTTCATAAGCCCTATCTCCTATGCGCCTAACGGGTTGAGTAATCCTTTTCAAGCTTTTCAGGCGCATTCACTACGTCGGGCAGCTCGCTGAACATGGTCGTCGGGCTGAACTCATCCGCAGAATAGTGTTTAATCGCGCGCGACACGCGCTTCATATTTGTCATGCACCCTCGCATACATTTTTTCTCATTATGCAGCTTTAATACATACAAATAGCAGCAGGCGCATGTTTTTCTTGTAAGGGCAAGGTAACTCTTCTTATATTTTTCGTACAGACCGTTTCGCTCAAGCGAAATGCGGACCATGGCAACCGCCCGGATAAAGTCGTTGATTTTGTCCGCATTCATGGTTGCAAGCGTACTTGCGG
This sequence comes from Caproiciproducens galactitolivorans, assembly GCF_004768785.1. Lineage (GTDB taxonomy): Bacteria > Bacillota > Clostridia > Oscillospirales > Acutalibacteraceae > Caproiciproducens > Caproiciproducens galactitolivorans. The sequence continues at coordinate 89,845 of NZ_SRMQ01000006.1, read as the reverse complement.
GATGTTGGTTATAATAATAAAGAGGGCGGTCGATTACCGCCACGCGGTCGGCGTGGGCAAAGATCTTATGCGCAATCGCCATATCCTCAAAGCACATGGTCGGAAATTTAATATCGTAATCCGTAAACAGCCTGCGCTTGTAAATTTTGTTCCACATCAGGCTTTGAATCTGAACATCGCGCAGCAACTTGTTCATCGCCTTCGTGCGGTCGAAAACGCCGTGGCAGCGGAACGGATATTCAAATAGGAAATCATTTTCCACGAAATGGAAATAATAATAGCAGCAGGCGATGTCGCTGCCCGTTTCCACACAGGCATTGTAAAGCTCCTCCAAATAGGTGGGCGCCACATAATCGTCGCTGTCAACAAAACAAATATATTCCCCGCGCGCAACCGCCAAGCCCGCGTTGCGCGCCTGGGACATGCCGCAGTTTTTCTGGTTAATCACCGTTATATTACTATATCTTTCCTGAAAATGAAGAAGAATGGAAAGGGAATCGTCCTTGGAACCATCGTTCACAGCAATAATTTCAAAATCCGTAAATGTTTGGCTAATCAAAGAGGCAAGACACTTTCCGATGTATTTTTCCACATTATAGACCGGTATGATTATGCTGATCTTTGGGGCATTTTCATTTGCAGCCAAATAGCTCATCCTTTCCTGGTCAGCGGCCAAATGAAAGAGCCGCCATGTTTTATTGCATCGTTTCTAAAAAAAGAAAGCGGCGAAGTTTAAAAATACCGGGTCCTAAAGATGCCCCGCCGCATTTATTTCATTTTTGCAGATATAAGACAAAAAGTCAAGTCCAATTTAAAACAGGGTGCAGCTTTAGCCGCACCCTCGTATTATTTAATCGGGAATAACCACATTGTTTTCATCGGAATTGGAATTTCCGGGATCGGGCTGACCGGCTGTGTCACTCTGCTGAGAACTCGAGTCTCCGGCCGACGTCTGGCTTCCGGGCTTGGAAGACGAACCGTCCGGACTGGACGAAGAAGGCTTGGAGCTATTTTCCTGCGGTTTAGAGGACGGCTTTGCGGACGAACTGGAGTTTCCGGCCGACGACACGATTCCGTTGACGGACGTTCCCGGCCCGATGGAATAGAATGCGGGCAGCGCCTTATAATAAGAAGACGGCAGGTTTTCTGTTTTCACAACAACGCCGTTTTTATAGAAAACCCTCTTTGCTATCGCGCGCGCGCCATCGCGGGCTTTGGAATCCAGCCGAATCTGGCCTTTCGCTAGTGTTTTGTCAACCGTATATTTCGGCGCAGCGGGGGCGGGAATCGTTTCTGTCTTTTGCGAAACAACCTCAATCCGGTCGTAGTCCGGGGACTGGTACCCGTAAAAAGTTACGGTCAGCACTTTGCCCTTGCTGCTGGTAACGATATAAACCGGATAATCCGTCGGGTTCTGAAATTTAAAATCCAGATCGGGGTAGCTTACCGCGGCGTCTTGCCCAATAGGGCAGTACGTTGACTGAATTGTATGGTTCGAACGCTGGGTAATCTTCATGTTGGAGCGGATCGCGGCACCATAAACGGTTGTGGACGCCTGGCAGATTCCGCCGCCGTAGGCTTTTACAAAGCGGCCGTTTAAAATCGCGCCGGCTTCCAGAAAGCCGTTGGCTTTATTGGAATTTCCCACAACGCGATGGAATGAAAATGTGCCGTGCGCCGGAATACAGGTCCCGTTTATTTTGGAAAGCGCAAGCTTCATATTATGCGTTCCCGCTGCGTTATTAGTGGAAACGGTGCTGTATGTACCCAGTTTCTGCAGATGGCTTTTTATATCCTCAATCGATTTCTTAAACGGAATCTTTTTTACCGGCACCTGAACTGTTCCCGATCCGGAGCTTTCCGCAATTTTCAGCACATCGGAATACAGTTGATCCATATCCACGGAAATTCCTTCATTTCCATCGGCGAAACGGAACTGCTCTGTGACCGCATTAAAGGAAACAATCGTTGGGTCGGCCGGATCGCGGTTTATCTTACCCGCTATTTCCTGCAGCTTTGTTTTCAGGCTGCTGCTATCCAGCATGCTGTCCAATTGAAAATCCTTCGTTTTTTTTTGCAGCGCAAGAACCTGCTGATAGCGTTCCTCCCGATCTCCGGAACGGGCGTAGGAATAGGCCTCTTTCAGCACGGAATCCGCATTAAATTGGAATTTCAGGTCTTTTTCCGTCAGATTCCAAGATTTCCCACCGTAAGTTAGTTCAATATTATATTTTGGGCGCAGATTCGGCTCCGCCGCCTGCACGGCTGCTTTTGCCTGCTCCATGGTTTTTCCGCCTAAAGCAACTCCGGCAACGCGGATTCCATGGTAAAAAGTGTCAATGTCAATTACCGAAGCGATTTGCTTTTGATGCTGATACTCATTATATAGCTGTTTGCCGAACAAAGCTCCTCCCGCGCCCAACAGGATTACGGCGGTGATCGCCATAGCGGCAATATGTTTCTTCCGTTTCGGCGCTCTGGAGGAGATCTCGCTCATTTTTGCTTCGGTCATACAGGAGCCTCCCAAATAATAGTGTATTCGTATAATAATTGGTATGAGATTCTGGTATATTATATATCTCAATAAGGGAAAAGTAAAGTTACAGCTTTGAAAAGGAATGCGCGGCCGCGCGGAACCTCACGCTTTCCCCTTTGGAATTTTCTATAGTATCTTTTTTAATTATATGTTATAATACACAATATTAAGTATTATAATTGCCAAAAAAACTCTGATTTAAGGAGGATGGGCGTGAAGATATTAATTCTTTCGGCCGCGACGGGCGGCGGGCACCTTCGGGCTTCCCACGCCATTGAAAAATACATTACCGAAAATTCAACCGGCAACGAGGTTGTTGTGGTGGATGCCTTGAAAAGCATCAACGCCGTATTGGACAAAACCGTTTGCGAGGGCTACCATTTCCTTGCCACCAAAACGCCGAAGGTTTTCGGGCAGCTATACCGGAAATCCAACGAGGAAAGCCTGCTTTCCAATCTGGTTACAAGGTTTACTAGTGTATTCAGCCAAAAACTGGTTCCCCTTATGGAGGAGCAGAATCCAGATATCGTTCTTTCCACCCACCCGTTCGCAACAGAGATGATCTCCCATTTAAAGAAAAAGGGAATCGTAACTGTCCCGCTGATCTGTCTTATGACGGACTACGGCCCGCACCGCGCATGGATTGCCGACCATGTCGACGCATATATTGTTTCAACAAAGGATATGATCCCCGAAATGAACGCGATGGGCGTTCCGACGGAAAAAATTTATCCTTTTGGCATCCCGGTGGGCGATGTGTTTTACAGCAAAGGGGACAAACCCGCGCTCCTGAAAAAATTCGGCATGGACGTGGGCGTTCCGACCATCCTGATTATGGCGGGAAGCTTCGGCGTTACCAATATAATGAAAATATATAAAACCTTGATTGAGCTTCCAATCGATTTTCAGGTCATCGTAATTACCGGGAAAAACCAGAAGCTGTTTGAAGCGTTTACCCCGGTTGTAGGCCAAAGTCCCAAGAAAACCAAGCTGGTCTATTTTACCGATGAGGTAGAAAATTATATGCACGCGTCAGATTTGATTATTACAAAGCCGGGCGGCCTGACCGTATCGGAGGCGCTCGCGTGCAACATTCCGCTCGCGGTGTTCGACGCGATCCCGGGGCAGGAGGAGGACAACGCGAATTTCTTGCTTTCCCACGGTATGGCGGTCAAACTGGAAAAGGGTGTCGACCCGGGCAAAACCATCCTTTCGCTTCTGGAAGACAACAAGCGTTTGGAAGAAATGCGTTCTTCTTGCGAAAGCTTCGACAAATCCGAATCAGGGAAAAACATTTTCTCGCTGATAAACGAACTGTGCGCGAAAAACCGAAAAGAAGCATAAAAAAGCAAGCCGCCCGGATGTTCGATCCGGGCGGCTTTGTTAAGGAATGCGGGTAACTGGACTTGAACCCCTATGTAGTGATTTTTTGCAAAAAAGAAAGCAAGGGGTACTTATGCTTTTTTAAAAAACTGTCAAAAAGCAACTGATTACCAAGGTTATGTAAACGAGTTACCACACTTGGAAGTGACTCCCATATGTAATGAGAATTTTTGAGAATGTGCTCAAGAACCGCTTCAATTGTTCCTGATTGAAGAAATATTCTGAAAATTCGATAGAAACTTATTTCGATAAATTAATCGTATTTTGACACTCGGCCTGCATATCTTTTAGTGCCTGTGCTGGCGTTACAGTACCCGCTGCAGCAGCATTTAAATGTTTTCCGACAATATCCTGAAGTTCCGCATATTGCGAAATAACTGGAGGCGTTACAAGATAATCCAGGCTTTTAAAAACAGCTTGACGATTTGCCGGAGGTGTTTTGGATGTATATTGTGCAATGATGGATTTGTCATTGATGGGCGGCAATTCCCACCCTGCATCTAAACGTATCTGAGTAGCCTCTTTGCTTGATGAAATAAAGGCAATAAATTTTGCAGCCTCATCAGCTACCTTACTATCTTTTTTTATAACATAACCGTTCGAAAAAAAGTGCGTGGCTTTTTGTTTATGGCCCGGTTCTACGGCAACATCCCAATTAAAATTACAATCGCGTACGAAATCCGGGAAAACCCAACAGCCGGTAACAATCATGCCCAGACGTCCGGATTTAAAAAGATCCCAATCAGCGTTAGGCACGCGCTCAAGTTGTGTAGGAGTAGGCATTACGTTACTTTTGTTCTGCATGTCTACCATATACTGCAAAGCTTCCACATTAGCCGGAGTATCCATTGTGAACGATTTTCCGTCAGCGCTGATCAAGCTCCCGCCGTTTTGTTTGGAAACTTTGTAAAATTCGTTGTAGGAAAGCGGATGATAATAGCCATAAATATCTTTCCCAAGCGCGCGTATTTTTTTTGCGGCATTCATGGCATCTTCCCATGTCCAATCATCGGTTGGATAGGCTACTTTCGCTTTGTCAAACAAATCCTTATTATAGATCAGCAACACGGTGGAAAAGCTGTCCGGAACGCCGTATTGTTTACCGTCAGCGTTGAATGCTTTCAGGGCTGTCTGGTTATATGCGGAAGTATCAATGCCCTGTGACTTAATGATGTCGTCAAGCGGCATCAAAGCGCCTTTTTTCGCATAAGGAACAAAATTTTCATAATTCAGTTCAAACACATCCGCAGCCTTTCCGCCTGCCACCTTGGTTGTCAGTTGGGTGAAATAGTCATTATAGCCATAGGACTGCATTTTGATGGTGACATTCGGATGTATCTTTTTGTAGGCGTCAATCATTTTTTGCAGATACTTTTCATTGTCACCAGATCCGGAAAATTGGTCAAATGTAATGAGAACCGGTTTGGTGGATGCGGAATCTGCGCTGTTCGGTGCGGTACCTGACTGCGCCGTCGTATTGGAAGCGGGCGTGGTAGAGCAAGCACTGACAGTAAGCATCATGATCAAAATAAGGCTCACAATGGATAATCGTTTTTTCATGGTAATTCCTCCCAATCTTATTTATGTTAATTTTTAGGTGCCTTAATTTGCAATATATAATAATTGAAAGGGGTGGCAATCGCTGTTTGCGCTTTCAAAAAGGTTACACATGCTTTGCCGGCGCTGTAACCTTTTTATATTGCCTCCTTCTCCGCAGGGCTGTTCAAAAACTTTACGGAACCACGTTCTACGATGTTCACCGGCATGATTTCCTCTTGCTTTGTAAGTTTTGGATTTTGAATACTGTTAAACAGTAACTCCATAGCCCGCTCACCCTTACGGGATATATCTTGATGTACGGTGGTTAACCCAGGCGTCAAATACTTTGTAATTTGCAGATCATCGAATCCGATGATAGAAATATCGTCCGGTACATGAATCCCATGTTCATAAAAGGCTTTCATTGCACTAATTGCGAGAATATCAGCTGTTGCTACCACAGCCGTAGCTTTTATATTCGACTTACATAATGCTTCCGCAAGTTTCACACCATCTTCATAGTCGATTTTTCCTTCAAATACATTTCGGTCGCTAAAGGTAAGCCCATACTCCTCTAACGCCTCACGATAACCTTGCAAGCGCTGCTTCATAACACCGTTTTCTTTTATCTCACCGCAAAAAAATGCAATATTGCGGTGACCATGGTCAATCATATATTTTGTAGCGAGATAACTGCCATAGGCATCGTCAATACGAATACTGTGGTAATAATGGTCATTGCAGTAACTATCGACCAACACAATTGGAATTTGGGACTTCTTCATTTCCTGATAAAAACTGTTAGGATATATCCCAATTACGATGATACCATCAAGATTGCGTTCTTTGGCAAGCGTCAAATAGTTTTCGTTGGTATCTGACGCTGAAATCAAGACATGATAGCCCTGCAATCGCGCACGGTACTCGATACTGCCTAAAATTTCACTATAAAAATTATTCTCAAACATCAGACGGTCGCCTTTTTCCGTCTGTGGTACTACCACACCAATCAGTTTCGAATCACCGGCAATCAGGCTGCGAGCGGATAAATCAGGCACATAGTCAAGTTCGGAGATTACACTCCAAACACGTTGTTTTGTGTCCTCGGAAATGGATTTTTTATTGTTAAGTACATAGGATACTGTAGCGGGAGAGACCCCCGCTTTTCGGGCCACTTCTTTAATTGTTACTTTTTTTTTCATAAATTCATTCGCTCCGTTTAATCGATTAAACATTTAATAATTCTATAATAGTCGCTAAAACAGGCAAAGTCAAGTAATTTATTATAAAAAAATTCAACACACGTAAAAACTATTGACATATTATTATTTTAGAGATATATTTTATGTGCAATCCATTTGAAACGATTAAACAAATAAGAAAGGATTCGATCTGATGCATGAAAGGAATATGACCGTCGGGAATCAAATGGTTTCTCTACCACAGATTCAGGGAACAACAGCCGGAATACAGGATTTGACCTTTTTACACATGGGATACAAGGGCTTGATTGATATTCGAGGGGATGAAAACGAGCCACTTACCCATCCTTTTTTACAGATAGGCAATACGCAAATTCCATTTACGTCCCTTGTGTGGAACCGGTTGGGAAATTGGATTCCATGTTTTACTTTCCAGACAAAGGGGTTGACTTTACGCGGAATTATTCTCACGCCCGTGGAAGAGCGCGGCTTTTTAGTAAGGCTTGAAATTACCAATTGTTCTTCAGAAGCAGTAAATTTTACATATGGTTTATGCGGGCGATGGGCGTCAAGCTGGCACTGCGTTAATGAGGACAAAATGCTTAGCGGAGAAAAACATTGTTATCAAAGCAAGTGGAATAATGGCATTGTATTTGATATGCGTTGTGGAACGCCAATGTTTGCTTTTGCGCCTATGGCGGATAAAAAGTGCAGATTAACCTTTGAAACAACGAAAGACATCGTCGATTACCGTTTGGCTCGATCGGAATCACTAGCGCCAGGGCAAAATTGTTCATTGACAGTATATTGGGGACTCGGCTTTGAGGAAGTGGCCGCTGTAACCAGCGCGAAAGAAATGTTGCGTCAGGGCTATGATTACGAATTAAGCCGGACTCTAAACTGGCTTGATGAACGCGCATTGAAGTTTAAAGACGAAAAACTTACCAGACTATACAACATAAACTTGTTTTTTTGTATTTTCTTTTCTACAGGCATTACGTTAGATACAGAAGAATTGGTGCTTGTCACTAGCCGTAGCCCACGCTATTACGTAAGTGCGGCCTATTGGGATCGCGACAGCCTATTGTGGAGTTTTCCCGCAATTTTGGACGCCGACCACAACCTGGCACACGACATGCTATTATATGTTTTTGGCCGCCAGCGAAAAAATTTTGGGATCCATTCACGATACATAGACGGCACTATGCTGGAACCCGGCTTTGAACTCGATGAGCTGATGGCACCGGTACTTGCGCTCGAACGGTATGTGGATTCGACAGGTGACCAGAGCTTATTAAACGAACACGATGTAAGAGATGGAGTCAGCAGAATTCTAAATTGTCTGAAAAAGCACCGGCATACAGCCGTGGCTTTGTACAATACGTTTCTGCAACCTACGGATGACGAACATGTCTATCCATATCTCACATATGACAATGTTTTGGTTTGGAAAGGATTACGCGCGTTAGCACACTTGTATCCCGAATATAGCGAGTTGGAACAAACTGCCCAGAAAATCAAATCGGCAATTGAGACGCATTGTGTCAAAGAGGAAAACGGAAAACGTTTTTATGCGTGGTCGGTAGATCTAAACGGCAATTATGACATCTATGATGAACCGCCGGGCAGTTTGCAGCTCCTTCCGTATATCGGATTCTGTGCGGTAAACGATGAAGTTTATCGGAATACCATCCGCATGATACGCTCTCCTCAATATCCGTACAGCTTTTCTGAAAGCCGGTTTGCGGAAATAGGATGCCCTCATGCGCCGCACCCGTGGATTCTCAGCGTCGCGAACAGTCTTCTATGTGGACGTGTAGAACACTGCGCGAAATTTCTGCATGATGCCCAAATGGACGATTTGATCGCTTGTGAAAGTGTGGATGAAAATACCGGTAAATGCACAACTGGCGCAGCCTTTGCAACATGCGCGGGATTTTTATGTCATGCCATGAAGGAAAGTAAGGAAGGATTGGATCAGGTCTATGAGGAATGATGTGAAGCTTGACAAATGGAGCATATCAGCGGAAAGCAAAGGCTGGGCGGATGATTTTCTGGAAAGCGTTTTTTTTACTGGAAATGGCCGAATGGGTGCACGCGGCTATCTTACCTTTGAGCCTTATCCGCGGCCGGAAAAAAACGGGCTGTTTATTGCCGGAATATTTGGTGAATTGAAATTAGGGATTACGGATTTTGTGAATTTGCCCACTCCGCTTTACGCATGGGTAAACATAGACGGACACAGAGCAGGCGAGGATGATGTGTATGTCTATCGCACGCTTAATTTACACAATGGACTGTTTACGGGGGAATACATACTCCATTGTGCCGGGAAATCTCTTCAAATACGCGAAGAACGTTTTTTTTCGCTATCCAATACAGGATTACTGGTACAGAGGGTCACATTGACGCCATGTGAAGAAATGGATTTGGAACTTTTCTGCGGAGTCCATACGGATTGCTGCAACCTTCCAGTTCCAGATGACCAGACACAAAAAAACACGCAAACCGTACAGCTAACGGAAGTAAGGCAAAAGAGTTTTTCTGATAATGGCTTTACGGTACATTTGGTTACCAATGGTACTGAAATTAAAATCAGCGAAAACATTACATATCATATGGAGAATCTACGGTGCCGCGGTACTTTTGAAAATGATATAGGTACAGGGTTCGTTTTTGCCGGATCGGGATCCGCACCTTTTGTGATAGAGCAATGCGTATTTTTGCCGACCAGTCGTGACAAAGACCCTCGTATACATGAAGTAGGCTCAAATTGGAATTTTGATACGCTTTTACGGGAGAGTGAATCGGCATGGTCGCAGCGCTGGCAATCAGCAAATATTCAAATCGAGGGTGACAGGCAAGCAGACGCCGCTTTGCGTTATGTAGTCTTTGAATTGATTGCCAACAATTCAGCAAAAGACTCTTCGGTAAGTATCGGCGCCCGCGGCCTGACCCATACCCGGTACAAGGGATGCTATTTTTGGGACACCGAGATATTTATAATGCCGTTCTACCTTTATACGGCTCCAGAAGCGGCTCGAAATCTAATGCAGTACCGCACGGATGCGCTGCCACAGGCGAAAAAGCATGCTCAAGAGATGAACTGCCTTGGGGCGCGTTACCCTTGGATGGCCTCTTATGATGGAAGTGAACAATGCGAGAGTTGGGATATTGGCGCTTCGGAGCTTCATGTGACGGCAGATGTCGTACACGCGCTCAACCAATATGTGCAAACGACAGGAGATGAGGAATTTTACCTACATGAAGCGGCAAAAGTTTATATTGAGGCGGCGCGATTCTGGCAGAGCCGTTATACGCCGGAACCCGGGACCGAAAAAGTCAACTTACTGTTCTGTAAAGGGCCAGACGAGTACTGCGGCATCACCAGCAACAATCTGTATACCAACGTGCTTGTAAAAGAAAATTTGAAACTTGCCCAGGATGCGGCGGATTATCTTTACCAATATGACAGGCCCGCCTATCTTCGCCTTGGAATCACGGCGGAAGAAGTGGAATGTTGGAGCACGCTGGAACATTCCATCAAGTTACCCAAAGACCCGGTTTCAGGACATTGGCGGCAGGACGACACCTTCCATCTGCTGGAGCCAATTCGAATTTCCGATTTAAAGCAGGGGGATACAGCCAGTTACAACTGTGTTTGCTTTGATCGCCTTCAACGATATCGGGTCATCAAGCAAGCAGATGTGTTGCTGTTGATGACCCGTCTGCCAAACATGTTTACATCCGAAGAAAAACTGGCCGCGTGGAAGGACTTTGAACCGTTGTGCCTCCATGATTCAACGCTGAGCTTTGCCTCGCACGCGCTGCTTGCGGCGCAGAACGGCCTTATGGACGCAGCACAGTACTACTTCAAGAAAGCCGCTTTTCTGGATCTTCGTGATGTAATGGAAAATACAGGGACAGAGGGGCTGCATCTTGCCTGCCTTGGGGAAACTTGGCAAGCGGCGGTCATTGGTTTTGGCGGTTTGACTTTTCAAAACGGGGTGCCCGAATTAAAGCCTCACTTACCGCCGGACTGGAAAAGCATGCGGTTTCGCTTTTTTTACCGCGGTAAGCAGTATGAAGCTGATCTTAGGCAGGATCACAATTCGCTTCGGGAAGTTTAGTGCAATGAAGAAAGCACGACATAATTCAAAAGGCTTAGGAGAAATTGTTATGAAGCATTCGCGTACATCCGGATTTCGCGTGGCATTACCGTTCCTGCTTCCCAGCCTCGTAGGATTTTTGGGTTTCAGCGTTCTACCGATAATCGCCACTTTGTTTATCAGCATGACAAACTGGGACGGTCTAAGCCAGTTGACATTAGCAAGTGATTTTCAGGGTTTCATGAAAGATTATTTTGTTGGTTTGCAAAATTATAAAGAAATTTTCAGTAACGCTGAGCTTTATCAGGTGTTGTCGAACACTCTAAAGTTTGTGGTACTTTATATTCCGCTTATGCTTTTGGTATCACTCTGCGTTGCTGGTATTTTGAACAGTAAAGCACATGGGGTAGGTTTTTTCCGTGTGGTTTATTATATCCCCGTAATTACCTCATGGGTGGCGGGTTCTTTAATTTGGAAATGGGTACTGAACCCTCAATACGGGATTTTAAATTCCATGTTGTCGTCCCTGGGTATACACGGCCCTCAATGGTTACAAAGTCCTCAATGGGCCATGCCGGCAATTGTATTGGCTTCCATATGGAAAGATATGGGCTATTTCGGCTTAATGCTGCTATCTGGCCTACAGGGAATTAATCACGAATATTACGAAGCGGCGGCGATTGATGGCGCCAATAATGTTGTACGTTTTTTTAAAATTACATTACCGCTTTTAACGCCGACAATTTTCTTCGTACTAATTATCAGCCTAATTAATTCTTTTCAGATTTTCCCCCAGGTCATGATTATGACGCCGGACGGTGGACCGGGCGGTTCTACGATGGTTATGGTAGAACGCATTTACAAGCACGGTTTTACCTATTACGAAATGGGCATCGCATCTGCTTTAAGCTGGATCTTGTTTGTTATTATTATGGTTTTGACTTTCGTACAAATGAAATTACAAAACAAGTGGGTGAACTATGATGACTAACTCAATAAGGAAAAAACGGATAGCCTTTAGAATATTGTATTATCTATTTGCGTTATTGATTGCTGTTGTGGTATGCACTCCATTCTTCTGGATGATCGTGACTTCTTTAAAAAGCCGAGGGGCTTTGATGCTTTTGCCAGTAGAATGGATCCCTCAAAATCCCACACTAGAGGCGTACTATAAATTATTTACTATCCCAAATTTCGGAACTTCAATCATGAACAGCTTTTATATCGCGATCGTTTGTACTGCGTTGCGTTTGCTGTGCGCAGCCATGGCGGCTTTTGCTCTGACAAAAATCAAGTTTCATGGAAGAGGGGTGATTTTTGGTCTGTATATTACCGCCTTGATGATTCCCGCGCAAACCACGTTTATTCCGCTGTTTATTATAATGAATAAACTGAATCTATTGAATAACCTCAATGCGTTTTTGCTTTTACAGATGTTTAACGCATTTGCGATTTTCATGTTACGACAAAAGATGTTGACCATCAACGATGCTTATATTGAAGCGGCAACGATTGACGGTGCCAGTATGTGGCGCGTATTTTTTCAGATCATTCTTCCCTTGTGTTCCGGTACCCTGGCCATACTTACAATTTTGTCATTTATGGATTTATGGAATGATTATTTACTGCCTCTGGTTCTTCTTACTGACCGCACAAAATATACACTTCCGCTTATTTTAAATTCCATGCAGGGTCAGTACAGCAACCAGTACAATCTGATGATGGCGGGAAGCCTTATTTCGATCATTCCGATCTTGATCGTGTATATCTGCGCGCAAAAATACTTTAAGGAAGGATTGACGGTCGGCGGTGTAAAAGGCTGACCAGGAAAACCAGCGATGGAAAGAATTACATTTTCTAAAAAGAAGGCCTGTCTGTCTTTTCCATTCTGTGGCCACAGCGCTCAACTCCAGTGGAGTTCAGAAAACGAAGATGGTATTCTCATCATTTCTCTGCCCTATGATGCCGCCTACGGAATGGGGGAAAAATACAATTTTCTCAATCAAAAAGGCCACCAAGTGGTGAACTGTATTGAAGAGCAGTTTTGCCACCAGGAAGATAAAACATACTGTTCTGCTCCGTTTTTCTTAACAAACACAGGATTTGGGCTATATATCGAAACAGATTGTAAAACCATATTCGATTTTGGTGAGCAAATCGTAATTTCCATGCCCACCGACGCTGCTGTCATACTTTTCTCTGGTACGCCGGAAACGATTATTTCAGAGTATATGTCTCTCTTCGGTCCTGCCAAACTACCGCCAAAATGGGTTTTGGGGCCTTGGATTTCCGCCAATCACTGGGATACGCAGGAGAAAGTGGAAGAACAGATCGCAAAACTAAATCGTTATCATTTTCCAACCACCGTACTGGTATTGGAAGCTTGGAGCGATGAATCCACTTTTTATATTTTTAATGGTGCAAAATATACTCCTGTCAGCGGAAGCGAAGCGTTCAATTATTTTGATTTTGATTTTTCTGACAGCCCATGGCCGGATCCCCGCAGCATGATTGAGAATCTTCATAATAGTGGGATCCATCTGATCCTATGGCAAATTCCGGTCTATAAAAAGCAGAACCCGGATGAACCGGTCAATACGCAAAACGAGAACGACCGTGCCTTTGCTGTGGAAAATCGGTTATGCGTGCATACAGACAAAGGGCTGCCTTATGAGATTCCCAAAGGCCACTGGTTCTCGGGCTCCATGATCCCCGACTTTACAAATTCGGAAACAAGGCGCATTTGGTTTTCAAAGCGCCAGTATCTGCTTGATATCGGCGTGGATGGATTTAAAACAGATGGCGGCGAATTCATATACCGCACGGATCTCCATTTCAAAGATGGGTCCACCGGCACACAAATGAAAAATCGGTATTCTCAAAGTTATACAAGCGCATACACAGAATTTATCGGGGAGGATCATGTGCTGTTTAGCCGTGCCGGATATGCTGGGCAGCATACCACTCCCATACTTTGGGCGGGCGACCAGCAAAGCGAAAACAATGAACTGAAAAGTGTTTTGCGCGCGGGGCTGTCCGCAGCTATGACAGGGATCCCATTTTGGGGTTTCGACATTGCGGGCTTTTCAGGCTCCCTACCCACACTTGACCTTTACCGCCGTGCTACACAGCTTGCCTGTTTCTGCCCGGTGATGCAGTGGCATTCCGAACCAGATGGCGGACAATTCCGAGACCTGATGCCAACGGGATCCGACAATAATAACGAGCGCAGTCCATGGAACTTGGCAGAAGTGTACGGGGCACCGGATTTTGTCAATGAAATGCGGTTTTGGCATAACTTACGGATGAATCTGCTGCCATACCTATATAACACGGCACTTGACTGTGTGAAGCAGTACCGCCCCATGATTCGTCCGTTGGCCTATGCTTTTCCCAATGAACAGGCAGCGTTGGGTATTGAGGATGAATTTCTTCTAGGAGAAAGCCTTTTAGTAGCCCCCATATTGGAAGAAAACGCACAATGCCGCTTTGTGTATTTGCCGGACGGTATATGGTACAACTTGTTTACGGGCGAGAAAATTTTAGGAGGGCGAACCGTTGAGTCTGTCTGTACTCTGCACTTATTGCCGGTCTATTTACGCGCAGGATACGGCATCGCATTGAATCTGGACGATTCACAAAAGTTGGGAAGCAGCGTTGGGAATGGAGTAGATTCATATCACCATTTGATTTTTTTCCTTGCGGGCGATACCGGTTCTTTTCATTTTCATGACAACCTCGGCAATGATTTTACGCTTACATGGGACACAACAGGCTGGAAAAAATCCGGGTGCAGCATTTGCCCATTTACCGTTCGGATAATTCATTAACAGTTCTTGGAATATTCATTGCAGACTGCATCCAATTTGAATGAAAGATAATCAGATCGCGAATACGGTGCAAATCCGTAATCACATTTTCAAAAGTGGTGGAGTAACTTGAAACACTATCAGGGTATTATTTTTGACTTGGACGGTGTCATTTGCCATACGGACGCTTATCACTATTTAGCTTGGAAAAAGCTTGCGGATCGTCTTGGCGTTTACTTTGACAAACAGATCAATAACCGTCTACGTGGAATAAGCCGCATGGAAAGTCTGGATATCATACTGGAAAACAGTAAAAATGTTTATACCGATGCTGAAAAACACGAATTCGCAGAGGAAAAAAATGAATATTACCGTCAGTTACTGGTGCAAATGTCGCCTGCTGATCTTTCTGCCGATGTAAAGAACACGCTGGACATTCTACGGAAAATCGGCTGTAAACTTGCAATCGGCTCGTCCAGTAAAAATGCCAGGTACATATTAGAACGAATTGGCCTGGGGCATTACTTTGACGCTGTTGTAGACGGTAATGAAATTCAACATTCAAAGCCGGATCCGGAAGTTTTTCTGCTTGCGGCGCAACGATTGGGAATTGTTTCAAGCTCCTGCCTTGTAGTGGAAGACGCAGCGGCAGGAATTGAAGCGGCCGTACGCGGCGGTTTTGATGCTGCCGGCCTGGGCGATGCCCGGGTATCCCCATTCGCCAAATATCACCTGATTCAATTTGACGAATTAATTGATATAATTACCGGAAATAGGAAATGAGTCAGCAAGACAGAATTAACAATTTCAAATATTTTAATGAATTGAAACAGGCCGTGCAAAGGAACCGGTGTTTGGTTATTGCTCCTGACTTGTATGGAATCGTTCGTTTATATACAGTAAATTCACGGAAAAAATGGAGGTGTAATAATTTCCCAACTGTTAAGCGAACGAATTTTTATTATGATTAGGAGGTGTATTCATGAAAAGGTTTTTAGGCGTTTTTATAGCACTAATTTTATGTTCTCCAGCGATATCAACCCCCGCGTTTGCATTGGATGGAGTATGGCATGACCCCTATGGTTTAAACTGCATCTATGATATTCAACCAGATGAAAGGTTGCCACGAAATCCGGTCGCAGGGGAAAATGTTTTGGTACGCAGTACGACATGGCCCATTGAATTTGGACAAACAGTATGGATTACCTACAAAAAAAATGGAGTACAACAGCAAGCAATTGGTGCAGCATGGAAATACAACAACGGAAACAATTCTTATTGGGAAGCCAATTTGGGAAGTTTTCGAAAAGGCGATGTAGTTGAATATACTGTTCATGCGAATAGAAACGGACAAAACGAAAAAACCATAGGTCCGTTTGAATTTCACGTAACCGATTGGGAACATGTTAAATCTGTTTCTTTGGCATCCAAGACAAATGGCAAAATCATTTTGAACGCCACACCGAATGTAGGATCCTTCTCCCCCAAAATGTGCTTAAGCTTCCCTACGGAATCCACCGTCGAGTTTCAACTTTCTCCGAAGGGGAACGCTACGTTTCATTCCGGAATACCTGATTTTCAGGTAACCGAAAATTCGTCATCCATTATAATTACCACCACAAAGTTAAGGGTTACCGTTACAAAGCAGCCGTATTCCATGCAAATTTATGATATAAAAAAGGCCAAAGTCCTTTCGACAAGCGGTGGTTTGGGGAATGAGATGTCCTGGTTGACGGATGGTTCAAGTATCATTGAGAAAGTACAGGACGGCTATAATTCACCGTCGACGGAACAATTCTATGGCTTTGGGGAACATTACAGCACCTATCAGCAGAGAGGGAAAACGATTGACACGTATGTTTATAACCAATACCTAAACCAAGGCGACAAAACATATTATACGGTTCCTTTCTTCTGTTCCAATAATGGCTATGGGCTGTACCTCAATTCAACCGCTTATTCAAAATTCGATATGGCATCAAGCAATACAAGCCAATATTCATTTGCGGTGGACACCGATGGGAAACCGAACGCCCTTCTTGATTATTACTTTATAGCTGGCAATCCCTTAGATGTAATTAGTGAGTATAGCAAATTGTCAGGGCTTCCTCAAGAATTACCGAAATGGGCATTCGGGTTGTGGATGTCTGCAAATGAATGGGACAGACAGTCGGAAGTAATGAATGCGATGGCGCAAGCAAATAATAATAATGTTCCGGCAACCGTTATGGTTTTGGAGCAATGGAGTGATGAAAACACTTTCTATATTTGGAATGACTCCACCTATACACCAAAATCCGGCGATAAAGTTTTTTTAAATTCGGATTTTACTTATGGCGCTAAGTGGCCTAACCCAAAAGAAATGGTTAACACGCTACATAATAACGGATTGAAAGTGGTTCTTTGGCAGGTTCCGGTTCAAAAATACACTTCTTATGCTTACCAGCAAAAGGATAATGATGAGCAATATATGATCAAAGAGGGGTATGCCGTTCGCAATGGAAAGGGCGGCCAGTATCGCATTCCTTCATCCGGCTGGTTCGGAAACAGTCTGCTCCTTGATTTCACAAATCCTTTAGCAGTAAACTGGTGGATGTCCAAACGGTCATACCTTGTCGACGATATTGGAATTGATGGTTTCAAAACAGACGGGGGTGAAATGGTTTGGGGCAAAAACACTTCTTTCTATAACGGTAAGACCGAATCGGAAATGCGCAATGAATATCCATTGCATTATATCAAAAGCTACAACGATTTTATAAAACAGAAGACAGGGAATGGAATTACCTTTAGCCGTTCCGGAACTGCCGGTTCGCAAGTTAAAGGCATCTATTGGTCAGGGGACCAGGCGTCAAGTTTTTCGGCATTCAAGGACGCTGTGCGTGCCGGACTTAGCGCAGGAATCTCAGGGGTTCCGTTTTGGAGTTGGGATCTTGCCGGATTTACCGGCAACTTTCCTACGGCGGAACTATATAAACGCAGCACAGAAATGGCGGCCTTTTGCCCTATCATGCAGTTCCATTCTGAAAAGTCCAATCCAACCCCAAGTGAAGAAAGAACACCTTGGAACGTACAAAGTCGCACGGGAGATCCTACTATAATCCCAACATTTCGAAAGTATATAAACACGCGCATGAATTTACTCCCATATATCTATAGTGAAGCACAAAACAGCGCAGTAAATGGTACGCCAATGATGAGGGCCATGATGCTTGACTATCCTGATGACGCAAACACATATTCCCTTGATGAACAATACATGTTCGGAAGAAATATCTTGGTAGCCCCTGTCTTAGAGGAGGGCAAAACAACAAAAGATGTATATCTTCCCCAGGGTGAATGGGTCGATTTCTTTCACAATGCACTCACGTGCGGCGGCGGTCACAAATCGTATTATGCGGGTGTTGACACCATACCTGTTTATGTGAAAAACGGAAGCATTCTTCCAATGAATTTCAACAGCAGCTATGCGTTAGGTGGAAATATTGGCAACAATGTTGACACTTATGATCACCTTACCTTCCGAATTTATCCGTCAGGCGAATCCAACTATACCCTAACGAATAATGACAAAACCACAATGACAGTGCGCGCGTCTGAAAATTTTGCAAACGGCACGGTAAAGGTCACTTTGCCCGCAACCAATATTCCGGTTACAACGCAAGTATTTGGCACACAGCCGTCCGGTGTTACCTTAGATGGAACTGCGTTGACCAAATATGATTCATTAACGTCGCTTTCTCAGGCTACCAACGGTTACTATTATAATATGTCTGAAAAACTAACTTATGTGAAGACGGCCGCGGCATCTACAGAACATACCATTGTTCTGAATGGTATCAAAAAAGCTCCATATGAGGCTGAGCACGCTGCTCTTAACAATGTAAGCACCAATACAGATCATACAGGGTACTATGGTGACGGATTTGTAAATCAGTTTGACAAAAATGGAGATTCTGTAGAATTTACTGTATACGCTTCTAAATCAGGTACAGCAACGCTTAAGCTGAGGTATTCAGCAGGAACCGAAGCCGCACAAAGAAGTTTCTCTGTAAACGGAGGAGCAAACCGTACTGTGCTGTTCCCAAAAACATCGGACTGGAATTCCTGGGCCGAAGTACCGGTTACAGTAAATCTGAATTCCGGGAAAAATACCATCCGCGTGGCATATACCACTTCTGACTACGCTAGTATTAATCTTGATTGTCTTCGCCTAGATTAGCCGGTTTTACGAAAAAGTGCAGCAATGCAAGTATTGAGATCCTCGCACTGCTGCACAATTTTAATTTATGGGAGGAAATCAAATGTTAAAGGCTTCATATAAAAAGTTATACATTAAATCAGCCGCAGTATTCATGGTACTGGTCTTATCTTTCACAGTCTTTTCAGGAAATTTTCGAATTACAGCCTATGCCTACGCATCCGCTTTAGGAAATGTAATCAGTGCCACGACACAGGATAACAAGATCATTCTGACAATCGATAACGGCTCGGAACCTTCAGATGATAAGTTGACATTGGAAGTCTGTAAATCAAACATCTTGCGTGTAGACTATCAGCCAAACTCCGAAGGGCCTAGTCCCGATACGCCAATGATAGACCCAAACCTTTCATGGAATGCAACCACAGCGGCAATCAACACCGCAAATGATCCTATTACCATAAAAACGGATGCAATGATTATTGAAATAGCAAAAAGGCCCTGCCGTATGACAGTAAAAAAGGCTGATGGTACCACATTGTTCTGGGAACCCCCTTCAGGGGGCGTCTATAACGGCGGAATTCGCTTTGTACGTGCTGCTGCAACAAATATGTATGGCATTCATGGATATGATTGCTTTTCTGAAAATGGTCAACTCCTTAGAAATGATACCAGCGGTCAAGCCACTGCTGGGCAGCAAGGTGATTCCGGTGGACCCTTTATGTGGTCCACAGCGGGATATGGGCTTTTGATTGATTCGGACGGCGGGTATCCTTACATTAACTCGACAAACAAAAAAATGGAATTCTATTATGGCGATACCCCAAGAGAAGGCCGCCGATATAATAAAACCGACGTAGAGTACTATATAATGTTGGGTGATCCCAAACAAATCATGAAAGACTATTCAAAAATAACAGGTACATCACCGATGATGCCAAAATGGTCTTTGGGGTTTTCAAATTTCGAATGGGGTATAAATGAAACTGAGCTGAATAACATGGTAGACACTTATCGGGCAAAGAATATTCCTTTGGACTCGTATGGCCTTGACTATGACTGGAAAAAGTATGGCGCTGACGATTACGGTGAATTTACGTGGAATACGGCAAATTTCCCTTCCGCTTCCACAACATCGCTAAAAAATGCCATGCGTTCCAAAGGCATAAAATTAATTGGAATTACAAAACCACGAATTGTAACAAAACTTTCAGATGGTACGCAAACAGCGCAAGGAAAAGCGGCGAAAAACGGCGGCTATTTTTACCCCGGTCACAATGAATATACGGATTATTTTTATCCGGTGACCGTCCAAAGCATTGATCCGTATAACCAAAATGAACGTGCATGGTATTGGCAGCATTCCATAGATGCTTTTAACAAAGGAATTGTTGGCTGGTGGAACGATGAAACCGATAAAGTGTCGACTAACACAGCGTCCTACTGGTTTGGCAATTTTACTACCCTACATCTTTCACAGGGGATGTATGAAGGGCAAAGATCATTTACGAATGGCCAAATGCGTGTCTGGCAAACCGCAAGAAACTACTACCCGGGCACACAACGTTACAGCACCAGCCTCTGGTCGGGCGATGTTGCCACACAGTTTTACAAAGGGGAACGTGTGAACTGGGCTGCAGGCCTGAATGAGCAAAAGGCAAGTTTACTGTCAACAATCAACAATGGCCAGCCCAAGTGGGGCTGTGATGGCGGTGGTTTTAATCAAAATTCGGGTACGATCGAAAACCCAAGCCCGGAACTTTATACTCGTTGGCTTCAGCTTGCTTCTGTAGCACCTAAATTCCGTGTACACGGAACATACAATCACCAACGCCAGCCGTGGTATTTCGGCAAGACAGCGGAAGCAGTAACAAAAGCCGCGATCCACCTTCGCTACTCATTATTGCCATATCTTTATTCTTATGAAAGAGAAGCTTATGACACGGGCTTAGGAATTGTACGCCCCCTTTTGTTTGATTACCCGGCTGATACGAATGTAGCAAATTACTCTGACGCATGGATGTTAGGCGACTGGCTCTTGACAGCACCCGTCACTGAACGGAACCAGGCCTGTAAATGGATTTATCTTCCGAAAGGGACTTGGACTGATTATAATCGAGGCGTAACCTATACCGGTGGACAGTATATCCCGTATATGCTCAACAGCGATTCATGGACAGATTTGCCGATGTTTATTAAAGAAGGTGCTATTATACCTTCACAGGATGTCGTCGATTATATTGGTCAAAAAACAATTCGTAAAGTCAAATTTGATATTTTCCCATCCACCCAAACGACCAGTTTTAATTATTATGACGATGATGGGGAGACTTATCAATACGAAGGAAACAGCTATTTCCGACAAACTGTTTCTGCACAAAAAGGAACAGAAAACTTGACACTAAACATTTCACCTAAAGCGGGTACATATAGCAATGGCGTTCAATACTACTATTTAGCGGTTCATGGAACACCTGCATCTTCTGTAACGGAAAACAAAACCATTCTACCGAAATGTACGGACTACAATACACTCTTGGCAACAAATGGCCCCGCATATGCTGTAGGAAAAGATGTTTATGGCGCTGTAACCTATATAAAAACTTCTGCCGGCTCAGAAGTTGCAAAGAGTATCGTATTAAACGGAATCGCAGCTGTATCCGACACAAGTCAAAAATACGAGGCGGAAGACGCTTCCCTTTCAGGGAACTCAACCGAGACAAAAACTTCTGTAAATAATAATCATGGCGGGTATTCCGGAACAGGTTTTGTGGATCGGTTTGAAACCGATCAAGCTGCCGTTACATTTTACACGAAAGTAACCAATCCCGGGGATTACAAGGTTTCACTTCGCTATTCCAATGGAAATTCTTCTTCGAAAAGCAAGTCGATTTATGTAAATGGGAAATATGCCTGCAAAGTGGTTTTGCCTCCGACTGTAAACTGGGATACTTGGTCAGACTTTAATGTTTCAATCCCTCTTGCTGCAGGCAACAACAGCATTTCCATAGAGAATGATTATGCTGGCGGGGATAGTGGAAATATCAGCCTAGACTATATTAAAGTACCATTTTATCCCACTCATATTCAAATGGAAGCAGAGTCTGCCGCGCTTTATGGTTCGGCAAAAGTCAATTATGATCATCATTTCTACAGTGGAACAGGTTTCGTGGATACTTTAACATCTGTAGGTGACGCAGCGGAATTTACCGCTGTATTGCCGCAATCGGGTACCTATAACGCCATTCTGCGTTTCTGCAATGGCACACAAACTGCAAAAAATCTAAGCTTATATGTGAATGACAACTTTGTTTCCGCAGTCGATTTACCGAGCAATGGGGGCAATTGGGATCTATGGCAGGACGTCAAGGTTACACTATCGTTGATTTCTGGAAAAAACACTATTAAGCTAAAATTCGATAGTGGTAATTCCGGCAATGTAAATCTGGATAAACTAACACTTCCGTTATCTTCCGAAGTTACTGCGCCAATCAATTTATTGGATAATGGTAATTTTGAAAGGCCGACTGGTTACAGTAGCAAATGGACCGAATGGCATCCAGATGGACAGTCCGTTGCTTATGGCATCAACTCCGGTTCAGATTCGAATCCACCTGCTTCTCCGCATGAAGGTGATAAGAGAGCATATTTTTACAGCGGAAGCAATTTTAAGCAAAGCATACATCAAAATGTATCCGTAGCAAACGGCACCTATACGGTGGAAGCATGGGCAAAAGTTATAAATACTGCGCCTACCATATGCCGTATGGAAATAACAAATTATGGAGGGAACAATATTTTTACGAATCTTCCTTCATCTGGAAGCGGATGGAAAAAAATTGTTGTATCAAATGTGCAAGTTACCAACGGACATGTAGATGTTGGTTTTTACTGTGACTCGCCCGGTGGGACAATCGTTCATATTGATGATGTAAGGCTATATAAACAATAATACATTTTGTAACCGACTAAATCCCATCCCGTATATAAAAATCCGGGATATGCCGGTTCACTCCGGTAAATTGCCCAGATTGTAAGGCAGAGCATCAATACCCGCAAAAACAATCCGAGCTTTCCTGCTATGGAATCGGCAGATGTCCCCGATGATGGGGTATTGGAAGGCCAGCGTAGGGACACCGTCCTTGGCAAGAGCGTAAATTGCAGCCGCTTCTGCCTTACTGGGATGGTATCCCTTTCCTTTTGCCCATTTCCGATAATCACTTGTAAAACCCGCTTCGCTCATTGCACAGATATTGTCAAAAAGGCTAATAAGCGGGGCTTGTTCGCGGCATCTCGCCGCCTATACGGGTAATAACAGGATGTTAACGGGTTCAAATCCCGTCTCGCGTAATAAAAAAGCAGCCCAACCGCCAAGGTTGAACTGCTTTTTCCAATGGTGCGGGTGACAGGACTTGAACCTGCACGGTTTTGCCACAAGAACCTAAATCTTGCGTGTCTGCCAATTCCACCACACCCGCGTGCACAAGCTATTATACCGTAACAATAGCTTTAATGCAAGTATTTCTTATTTTCCTAAAATTCCCTGTTCCAACATGGACTGTGCGGCAAGCATGGCCCCGAGGCGACCGCTGTGGTAGTTCAGCCCGCCCTGCATCCAGGCAGCGTAGGGCTCCCTCAGCGGAGCATCCGCGGAAAGCTCAATGGAAGCGCCGAGCGTGAACGCGCCCGCCGCCATAATCACCTTACAATCGTAACCGGGCATGTCCCATGGCTCCGGCGTAACAAAGGAATCCACCGGCGCGCCCTTCTGCACGCCCTTGCAGAAGGCAATGAGCGCTTCCTCCCTGCGAAGCAGGACGGCCTGAATAATATCCGCGCGCGGCTCGTCGTATTTCGGCGTTACCTCATAACCGAACAGGCTGAACAGCGCCGCTGTAAACGAAGCGGTTTTCAGCGCTTCGCCGGTTACATGCGGAGCATGAAAGGCACCCATGAACAGCTCGCGGTTATTCCCCAGCGTCGCGCCGATTTCTCGGCCCGTCCCAGGCGTAGTCAGGCGGTAGGAGCAGCTTTCCACCAGATCCTTCCTTCCCGCGATATAGCCCCCGGTGGGCGCAACGCCGCCGCCCGGGTTTTTAATCAGCGAACCGGCCATCAGGTCGGCTCCCCGCCCGACCGGCTCGACGGTCTGGACAAATTCGCCGTAACAGTTGTCCACCATAACGATACAGCCCGGCGCTTTCTTTTTTGCAATCTTCGCGATTCTTTCAATATCCTCCACAAAAAGGGAAGGACGCAGGCTGTATCCGCGCGAACGCTGGATATAGACCATCCTAATTCCCGGATTTACCCGTTTTTCAATTTCCTCATAATCCGGCGTTCCGTCGGCCTTCAGCTCCACCTGCTCGTAGCGGACGCCAAACTCCTTCAAAGAACCGTTTCCGTCGCCGGTGATGCCGATAACGCCGCCAAGGGTATCATACGGAATCCCGGTAACGCTGAGCATAGTGTCGCCCGGGCGCAGAACGCCAAACAGCGCAACTGTAAGCGCGTGAGTGCCGCTGACGAAATTATGGCGCACCAGCGCGTCTTCCGCTCCAAACGCGGTGGCATAAACCTGATCCAGCGCGTCGCGGCCGCGGTCGCCGTAGCCGTAGCCGGTAGAGGCCGCGAAATGGCTTTCGCTGACGCCCGCCGCGTTGAACGCCGCCATCATTTTCTGCTGATTATAGTCGGTAATCTCTTCGATACGCTCCAGTACGGGCGCGATTTTCCGCGCCGCTTCCTGTGCAGCTTCCTGTATTTTCTTATCAATTTTAAAGTATGGATAGATCATTATATTCCCCAATTATTCGTTTTTCGAAACCGGCCGGATCCCCGGCTTGCCGCCGCTGCCGTACAAGGTCTGAAGATAGTGGACGCCGGTTTCCGTGTCTACCAACATCCGCGCTATTTCGGTGCCCTGTGAATAGATGACTTTAAAGAGTTTCTCTTTCCCTATCGGACACCTTATATGGACGATTCCACAAATTCACCACAATCTGCAAAACCGAAGGAACGGTAAAATGCCTCATTTTCCTTCTCGGCACGCAGTATGTATACTTTTTTCCCTCGCATCAGATACACCATGGCGGAAAGCGCGCCGTGGCCATAGCCCCTGCGCCGGTGCTCGGGATGAACGCATACGGCGGAAAGCACCGCCGCATCCTGCGTTTTTGCGGAGCAGATGGCACAGGAAACCAATTCCCCCTGGAATCGCATGCCGACCGCGGCCGCCGCGTCGTGGCGGATACGGTGGGACAAATCCATATAAAACGATTCGAACTCCGGCGGCTCAAAGGTTTCCGTCGCACATTCGGAAATCAACGCATAAAGCTCCCGTATACCGGGATTTCGTTCGAAATCCCCCAAACGCGACGGCGAATTGCCCTGATACACCATCACCTTTCCGCGGCGAACAACCGGGTGCCCCAGCTTCTGCGCGGATTCTGCATCGCAAAGCAAGCGCTGTGCGCCCGTCATACGGATGAATTCTTTCAGCTCATCATAATCGGCGTGTGCGCCGACATCCAGAATGACGGTATCGTCCAGCATACAGATTGCCGCCCTGTCCTCATCCTGCATCCAGAACCGCGCGAACGGCTCGCTCAGGCCGTAAGCCTGGGCGGTAGCAAGAATACGGCAGCCAAACACGGTTTTGTGAAAGGGCAGCAGCGACTGCATATGTTCCGTCAGTTTAATCATTGGAACCGCCGCCCGCAATCATTTCCGCCAGTTCAAAGACCAATTTCTGCATACTCTGGTAATCTTCCAGCGCAATCATTCCCACCGCGGAATGTAAATACCGGCAAGGCAGGGAAACCGCAACAGTCCTCACCCCGCTGCGGGAAACATGAATGGCACCCGCGTCGTTGCCGCCGGCGACCGCACGCTTCGCCTGGCACTTCACACCCGCTTTTTTCGCCGCGCGAAACGCCATCCGGTAATATTCCCGGTCATAAATCGTATGCCTGTCCATAAAGGATATTACTGGGCCGCCACCCACATTGCAAACCTGGTTTTCACGGTCAACGCCCGCGACATCTGCGGCAGTAGTGCTTTCCAAAACAATGGCCGCGTCCGGCTCCACTGCGAACGCCGCAGTGCGCGAGCCGTTCAAGCCGGTTTCCTCCTGCACGGCAAAAACAAAATACATATCGTATTCCAGATTGTTTTTCAGCATGTCGATTAAAACCGCACAGCCCGCGCGGTCATCCAGCGCACGGCTTTTCACCATTCCGTGCGAGGTATCGAAAATGGAATTGAAGGTAACGGCATCGCCGGGCAGTACGTACTGTTCCGCTTCCTCCCGGTCCTTTGCCCCGATATCAATGTACAAATCCTTTACCGGAACTGCTTTTTCCTTTTCCTCTTCTTCCAGCAGATGAATCGGCTTCGCACCGATCACGCCGGGGATGCGATTGCCCACCGTTACCGGCTTTCCGCAGAGCACGTGACGGTCGATTCCGCCCACGTTGGAAAATTTCAAAAGCCCCTCGTCGGTAATATACGTAACGATCATGCCGACTTCGTCCATATGGGCGTTCAGCATCAGCTTGGTTCTCGGGGGATTCGCTCCCTTTTTGAAGGCAATGATGCTTCCGAGGGGCGTAATCTCGATGCTGGTGGCATACGGCTCGATTTCCTTCAAAATAATATCCCGCACTTCGTCCTCAAAGCCGGAAATTCCGCGCGCGGTGCAAAGGCGCTTTAAAAGCTTCAACCCCGTCATCATTCCACCTCCTTTATGTACTCCGCCATCAGGCGGGCGGTATGCTCCACATCCTCAAGGTCAATGACCTCGACCGGTGTGTGCATATAGCGCAGGGGAATGGAAATCAACTGGGACTGCACGCCCTTGCGCGTCATGGCGATTTCGTCGGAATTGGTTCCCGTTGAACCGCCCATCACATCCAGCGTGTAGGGGATATTGCATTTTTTCGCTGTTTCCATCAGATGTTCCGCCATACTCCGGTTCAGCGGCGGCGCAATGCCGATCATCGGCCCCCCGCCCAGCTTTCCGCATTTTTCCGGAGGTATGCCCGGCTGTTGAGCAAAACTGACGTCCACAATCAGCGCGTGGGTCGGATTGATGGCGAAAGCGCCGGTAACAGCACCCTGGCCGCCCACTTCTTCCCGGCTACTTAAAAGGACCGTTATCTCGCATTTCAGGTCTTCGTCCTGCAAAAGCTGCACGCAGCGGATAATCGCGGCAACGCCGACACGGTCGTCCAACCCAGCGGCGGTAATGCGTGTCCCCAGCAGGCTTTTGGGCTCGGAATGCAGGAGAATCCGGTCGCCCGGGCGAATCAGCCTGTCGGCTTCCTCTTTCGAGAGACCGGCGTCGATTGCCATTTTATCAACCGTCAGGATTTTGTCCTCTTTCCCGTCGGAAAGGTGCGGGGGCGTGGAACATACGATACCGCTGAGGACTTCCCTACCGTAGATCGTCACCGGGCTTCCCGGCAGCACACGGCGGTCCACGCCGCCGCAGCGGTCCGCGCGGATAAACCCGTACTCGTCAATATTTGTTACAATTAAGCCAATCTGGTCGATATGCGCATCAAGCAGAAAATGTTTTTTCGCCCCCTGCTTGCCAAACCTTGCAACAACACTACCCATCCGGTCCATATGTGCCCTTGTATATTTGGAAAGCTCCTTCGCGGCAACCTTAGCCGCTGTGATTTCATCGCCGGGTGTTCCGGGCGCTTCACAAAGCCGAAAAATCAGTTCTTTAAGTTCGTCCATATTTTCACTCCGTTATATCGCTGAATTCATCTATATCAAATAGCACGCAATATCCCAAGCCTCCCCCGGGAACGGAGGAAACCTTTGTTTTCCCGTCGCCGAATACGCGTCCTACCAACTATTTATAAAAGATTCACCAGTCTTTTGAATTCCTCGCCGCGGGTTTCATAGTTCGGAAACATATCAAAGCTCGCGCAGGCCGGAGAAAGCGCCACAATATCCCCCGCAACCGCTTCCTCGCGGCAAAGCCGCACCGCCTGTTCCAGCGATTGGGCGCGCAGAATTTTCGGGCTTCCGCTTCGGTAGTTCGGCGCCGCTTTTACGCTTTCCTCAATCTTATCGGCGGTGGCACCGATCAATACCAGGGTTTTCACATGCTCCACAACCGCAGTACCAAAGGAATCAAACGGGATTTTTTTATCGTAGCCGCCCGCAATTAAAATCAGCTTGCGGTCAAATAATTTGAGCATTCCGTTCATCGTCCGGCTGGGGGTTGTGCCGATGGAATCATTATAGTATTTTACGCCGTCCAGCTCGCGGACAAACTCGCTCCGGTGCTCCACACCGCCGAAGGCCTTGGCGACCCGGACCATATTTTCAATTTTCACCGTGCCCCACAGCGCGCAGATGGCGGCCATATAATTTTCGATATTGTGCCCGCCGGGAATTTTGATATCCGAAGCATTCATAACCGGGGTATCGGTTCCGTTCAGCGTCATCACAATCTCATTTTTGTCATTGAGCCACGCGCCGCGCTCACACTTTGCCTTCCGGCTGAAGCACAGGGTCTCCCCCCTGATGTCTTTGACAAAACCCGCCGTAATCGCATTATCCGCATTCACAACAGCCCTGGCAAATGCGTTCTGATGTAAAAGGATATTCCGCTTTGCGTCAATATATTCCTGCATGTCCTTATGCATGTCCAGATGATTCGGGGAGACATTTGTCACCACCGCGACATCCGGACTGCGGCGCATGGAGATGAGCTGGAAGCTGGAAAGCTCCACTACCGCCGCGTCCTGCGGGCGGATGTTTTCAATTTCGGGCAAAAGCGGATTTCCGATATTTCCCCCGAGATGAACCGTTTTTCCTTCGGCTTTCAGCATTTCGGACAGGATTGTCGTCGTGGTCGTCTTGCCGTCGCTGCCGGTAACCGCATAAATTTTACAGGGGCAGAGGTCGAAAAAAACCTCCATTTCGGAGGTGACCACTATACCGCGTTTCCGCGCCGCAACAAGTTCCGGAAGATAATATCGCATTCCCGGGGTGCGGAAAAGGATCTCCTCGTTCAGATCCTGCAAATAATCGTCTCCAAGGCGGAGTGTAACGCCAAGCTGTTTCAGATCGTCGGCTGTTTTCCCAAGCTTTTCCTCTGTGCGGCGGTCACGGGCTGAAACGACTGCTCCGTGCTGGGCAAACATTTTGATAAGGGGAAGGTTGCTTCCGCCGATTCCTAAAAAGCCGACGGTCTTTCCGTTTATTGAATGATAAAAACTTTGAATATCCATACGCACCTCCGGCTTGCTTAAAAGACTAACGTTAATATTATACTTACCTGCGGTAAAAATAGCAAGCAAAGTCCATGAAAAATGCCTGTGAAAATACACAATGGGGGAAAACTTCCGCACAATTCCCTTTTAAAGGGCGTTTTTATTTTCCGCTGCCATAACAAACGCCCGGAAGAGCTTCTTTGCGTCGCTGTCCGTGTCAAAAAGATATTCGGGATGCCACTGCACGCCTAAAAAGAAGCGTCTGCCCGGCAGAAAAACGCATTCCACCAAGCCGTCCTTTGATTTTGCCGCAGGGCGGAGCGGGGGCGCAACGGTTTTCACCGCCTGATGGTGCATACTGTTCACCATGATTTTTGCTTTTTGCAGGATATTATAAAGCGGATTGTTTTCCGCAATATCAATGTTGTGCACCGGGACATCGTAAGGCGGGTGCTGGTAATGGGCAACCGGTTCGCCCGCGGCTTGCGCCGGAATATCCTGATAAAGGCTTCCGCCGAGCGCCACATTCATCACCTGAATTCCCCGGCAGATACCAAAAACCGGCTTGTCAAGCTGTACCGCCTGATTCAGGAGCGAAACTTCGAAGCGGTCGCGGCGATTGTCAATTGCCCCGCAAAAGCAAAGCGTTTCCTCGCCGTAAAGCGCCGGGTGCGGATCCGGCCCGCCGGAAAACAAAAAGCCGCCGCACCGCTGGGCCAGCGCCGCAATGTCCCCTTCGTCCTGCGTCAAAGGCAGAACCAGCGGAATCCCTCCCGATGCTTCCACCGCATGCAGATAGTTCGGCCGTATCCAAAGCCTTTGCAGTTCCGTATCGAAAAGGGGAGTGATCCCGATGATTGGTTTCACCATAAAGAAAACCTCCTCAGACGGATTTCCGTCCTCGTTCTTATTTTTATTATATAAAACCTTTTCCGGTTCATTAAAAACGATTGGAACATTTTTCTATTATAGCATACCAAAATCGCGCAAAAACAAATAAACTGTATATTTCTGCTCTGTTCGTAAAAAATAGGAAAACGGGGTGAAGAATTATGGATAAAAAAAGAACCGCCACGCTGGTAGCGGTCATCGCGCTGATTGCAACGCTGGGCGCCACAACAGCGGCGGGCTATGCTTCGGCAAACAAATATAAAATGTATCTTGATTACAACTACAAGCGCGCGCTGGGCGATTTGAGCGCGAGTGTTTCCAACATGGAAACCACGCTGAACAAATCCATATACGCGAATACCGCCACACAGCAAAACGGGCTGGCCGCCAAATTGATGCGCGAGTCCAGCATGGCGAAATCCGCGCTTTCCGTCCTGCCGATCACCGACCATTCGCTGGATAACGTATCCAAATTCGTAACACAGGTCGGCGATTTCGCCATGACGATGTCCACAAAAATCTCTGCCGGGCAAAAAATCTCCGACAGCGAATACAAAACAATGCAGAGTCTTGGAAATTACGCGAAAACCCTGCAGAGCGGGCTTCAGAACGTGAAAACGGACATTGAGTCGGACAAGCTGACGGACGAATTCAAAAAAACCGCCCAGGATTTTACGAACTTCCCGCAATTGATTTACGACGGCCCGTTTTCCGACCATATCAGCCAGATGAAGCCGAAAATGACAGAAGGGCGCGAGGAAATTCCGCAGGGCAACGCGCAGAATATCGCCGCGAACTTTCTGGCGGTTACCGCCGACAAGCTGGCCCATACGCAGGACACGGAGGGCAACCTTCCCACTTATAATTTCACCGCAAACAACGGCACAATCCGCATTTGCATCACAAAACGCGGCGGATTTGTCTGCACATTTGACAATATGCGCGAGGTGAATGCGGAAAACATCGATTACAAGGAAGCCTCCAAAAGGGCGGAAAGCTTTTTAAGCGCGCGCGGAATCACCAATATGAAACAGACCTATTATGTAATGAACGACGGTGTCTGCACCATCAACTATGCCTACTATAAAAACGATATTATTTACTACCCGGATTTAATCAAGGTATCCGTGGCGCTGGACAACGGCGAAATTGTCCGATTCAACTCCACGGGCTATATTATGAACCACCACGACCGTACGGTACAGGCGAAAATCTCCGCGAACCAAGCGCAGGGCTCCGTCAGCAAAAAGCTGAAAATAGAAAGCCGGAGGCTGGCTTTGATACCTACCCCCGGGCTGAGCGAAGTGCTTTGCTACGAGTTTTCCTGCACAGGCCAAAACGACGAGCGCGTGATGGTTTATATTAACGCGACGACGGGCTTTGAGGAACAAATTCTCATTCTGCTCCAATCCGACGACGGCATTTTAGTGAAATAGCGTTCCGGCAAGCGCACAGTATGCGTAAAACGCGCCATGCGCCTATCTCTTTCCCAACAGGGTAACCAGAACCGCCTTCTGCGCATGAAGGCGGTTTTCCGCTTCGTCAAAGATTTCCTTCGCATGCTTTTCAAAAACTTCTTCGGTGATTTCTTCGCCGCGGTGCGCGGGCAGGCAGTGCTGAACTATTGCGTCGCTTTTTGCGACGGCCATGATTTCATCATTGACCTGAAAGCCCTTGAACGCTTCGCGGCGTTTCTTTTCCTCGGCTTCCATTCCCATGGAGGACCAGACGTCGGTGACGACAACGTCGGCGCCTTTGGCGGCTTCCTTCGGGTCGGTGGTTATGCTGAAAGCCGGGTGGGTTACGGCAAAATCGAGCACAGCCGCGTTCGGTTTATAATCGGGCGGGCAGGCTACGGCAACCTCCATCTTCATCTTCAGTCCGGCAACGATGAGGGAATTCATCATATTGTTTCCGTCCCCGATGAAGCACAGCTTCAGCCCTTCAAGGCTTCCCTTGTACTCACGGATGGTCATCAGGTCAGCAAGCACCTGGCAGGGATGGGAAAAATCCGTCAGGCCGTTGATGATCGGGATGGAGCCGTTCTGCGCCAGCGCTTCTACCTCGGACTGCTTATAGGTGCGAATCATGATGCCGTCAAGGTAGCGGGAAAGGACGCGGGCAGTATCTTGAACCGATTCGCCGCGCCCGATCTGCAGATCGTTCACGGAAAGGAAGATCGGCAGTCCGCCAAGCTGGTACATACCCACTTCAAAGGAAACGCGTGTTCTTGTTGACGCTTTCTCAAAGATCATGCCCAACGTTTTGCCCACCAGATGGCGGTGTTCAATGCCGTGCTTCTGTTCGTATTTGAGCTGGTCGGCAAGATTCAGAATGCCGGTGATGTCCTCGCTTGTCAAATCAAGCATTTTCAGCAAATGTTTCATAGTTGCCCTCCTTAATATTTTTATTGAATGGTTTTTGAAAGGATGTAAAGCCCCGCATCAATTTCCGGGTAATCAATGGTAAGCGGGGGCAGGAAGCGGAGCAGTTCCTTCGCCGTTAGAACCAGCAGGCCGTTTTCGGCGCATTTCTGCGCAGCTTCCTTTGCAGTTCCCTTTTTCAGCTTTGCCCCGAGCATCAGCCCTATGCCGCGGACGGATTCGATTTCCTCCATGACGCTCAATTTTTTTTTTAAATATTCCCCTTTGCGGCGGACTTCTTCCAGAAACCCCTCCTGCGCCACCCGGTCGAGCACAGCAAGTGCGCCGGCGCAGGCAACCGGGTTCCCGCCGAAGGTGGAGCCGTGCGTACCTGGCCCTAAAACGTCCTTTAAGCGCTCACTGCACAGGCAGGCGCCAATCGGCAGGCCGCCGCCCAACCCTTTCGCGCTGGTGACGACGTCCGGGTGTATGCCGTAATTCTGGTAGCAGAACAGCTCCCCCGTCCGTCCGATTCCTGTCTGCACCTCGTCCACCAGCAGAAGGATATCCCGCTCCCTGCAGAACGCGCTCAGCTCGTTTACAAATCCGGGGTCGAGCGGAACAACGCCGCCCTCGCCCTGTATCATTTCCATCATAATTGCGCAGGTATCGCCGTTCACCGCCTCGCGGATGCTTCCCATTTCCGGGTCCGCGTAGGAAAAGCCCGGCGTAAACGGCGTAAAATACTGATGAAACCCCTCCTGCCCCGTGGCGGCCAGCGTGGTCACCGTACGCCCGTGAAAGGAATTTTTCAGCGTTACGATATGATTGTGATTTTCTCCGTAGGTATCCGTACCGTATTTCCGCGCGAGCTTAACGGCACACTCGTTCGCTTCTGCGCCGGAGTTTGCGAAAAACACCCTTGAAAACCCGGTTCGTTTGCAAAGCATTTCCGCAAGCCTGCCCTGCACCGGGCTATAATACAGGTTAGAGGTATGCTGCAATTTCGCGGCCTGCTCCGTTACCGCTTTCACCCATATTTCATCGCAATAGCCAAGGGAATTCACGCCGATTCCGCTTGTAAAATCAATGTATTCTTTGCCCTCGCTGTCAACCGCCTTTGCCCCATGACCGCAAACCAGCGCAACCGGAAAACGCCCGTAGGTATGCATAATGGATTGTTCAGTCTGCTCCTTTATTCCTTCAAAGGTCATTTTCACCCCTCCGTAATTTCTGATTCAGCAGAACATCGTGCCGATGCCCTCGTCGGAAAACAATTCAATCAAAATGGAATGCGGGATTCTTCCGTCGATCATGTGCGCGCGTCCCACGCCGCGCCGCACCGCTTCCACACAGCAGTCGACTTTCGGAATCATGCCCCCGCTAATAATGCCCTGATTCTGCAGCTTCGGCACCTCACTGACATTCACGACCGGGATAATGGTTTCTTCGTCGTCCTTATCCCGCAGAAGTCCGCGCACATCCGTCATCAGAATCAGCTTTTCCGCACCCAGTTCCGCCGCAATACGGGACGCGGCGATGTCCGCGTTTATATTATAGACCTCTCCGCCACTCCCGCCCGCGACGGTGGCGATGACCGGCACATAGCCGTTCGCGGTTGCGTCCGTAATAATATCGGTATGGACTTCGGTGATTTCGCCGACATAGCCCAAATCCTCCGCGCCGGAAAGCTTCTCGGCCATGAGCATGCCGCCGTCCAGCCCGCAAAGGCCGATCGCACGCCCATTGTGCCGCTCCAAAAGCTGAACCAAATCTTTATTCACCTTGCCGGCAAGCACCATCTGGACGATTTCCATGGTTTCGCCGTCCGTTACGCGCATGCCCCGGACAAAGCGGCTTTCCTTGCCGACCTTTTTCAGCATGCTGCTGATTTCCGGCCCGCCGCCGTGCACCAGCACCACGTTGATCCCAACGAGCTGCATCAGCACGATGTCACTCATGACCGCTTTTTTCAAACCTTCATTCACCATGGCGTTTCCGCCGTATTTCACGACAATCGTCTTGCCCGTATATTTCTGTATGTACGGCAATGCCTGAACCAGCACCCTTGCCCTGTCGGCGTTGCTGATCTTCATTGTGTCACCCCACATTTGTTCCCTCAGGTTCTGTAATCCCCGTTTATTTTTACATAATCATAGGTAAGGTCGCAGCCGAATGCGGTGGCTTCATAGCCGCCGTCGTGCAGGGCGATTTCCACATAGATTTCCCCGCACTCCAGAATTTTCTTCGCCAGCCCTTCGTCAAAATCGACTCCGGCGCCGTTTCTGCAAACCTCGACGCTGCCGGCTTCCGACGCAAAGGAAACGTCGACCGCCTGCATATCAACCTGCGCCCCCGAATAGCCGATGGCGCACAGCACACGGCCCCAGTTTGCGTCCGCACCGAACATGGCCGCCTTGAACAGGCTGGAGCAGATAACGCTTTTCGCCGCAAGACGTGCATCCTTTTCGCTTTTCGCGCCGGTCACATGGCTGACCAGAAGCTTTGTCGCGCCCTCGCCGTCCCCGGCGATTTTCCTTGCCAGCGCAGTACACAGGGCTATTAGTGCTTCGGTAAATTCTTTATATTCCTCGGTATCCGCCTGTATGGGTTCCCCTCCGGCGAGGCCGGAGGCCATAATCGACACCATGTCGTTTGTGGACGTGTCGCCGTCGACGCTGATCATATTAAAGCTGACGCTTACCGCTTCGTGCAATGCCTTGTTCAGCACTTCGGGCGAAACCGGCGCGTCCGTTGTTAAAAAGCAAAGCATGGTCGCCATATTGGGATGGATCATCCCGGAGCCCTTCGCGATCCCGCCGATACGGACGGGTTTCCCGCCGACAGAAACCTCGACGGCCATATTCTTTACCTGCGTGTCGGTCGTCATAATCGCTTTGGCGGCGCTTTCAGAATCCTCCTTTGAAAGCGCTTGCGCCAGCGCGGGCGCGGCGTTTTGAATCGGTTCAATCGGAAGAACCTGCCCGATTACGCCTGTGGAAGCAACAATGACATCCTGCGGCTTGATACCGAGCGCCTTCCCGGCGATTTCGCACATTTTCCGTGCTTTTTCCTCGCCGTCCGCGTTGCAGGTATTGGCGTTGCCGGAATTGCAGATGACCGCCTGCGCCCTTCCGTCGGAAAGGTTCTCCTGCGTCACCAGAATCGGCGCGCCTTTTACAAGATTCTGCGTATAGACCGCAGCCGCCGTGCACGGCACCTTTGCATATATCATTGCCAAATCGGGCTTGGTTTTGTTTTTCCGGATACCGCAGTAAATCCCTGCTGCAGTAAAGCCCTGGGGCGCTGTGACCCCGCCTTCAATAAACCTCATGCTGTCCATCTCCTTAAAATGCCGGTGGAACGATTCTCAATCCGGTTGTTTCATCCAATCCGAACACGATATTCATATTCTGAACAGCCTGCCCGGCTGCGCCTTTTACCATATTGTCAATCGCGGAAATTGCGATGAAGGTATTGGTTCTATGATCGATATGAAGGGAAATATCGCAGAAATTGGAATAGCGCACGTTTTTGATGTCTGCGGAGCGTCCCTGCGGGAGCAGGCGGATAAAATATTCCCCGCCGTACGCCTCCCCGTACGCGTCCCGAATCTGTTCCATGGTTACGCTGTCCGTCAGCTTTGCGTAGCAGGTGGCGAGAATCCCTCGGTTTACCGGAAGAAGGTGCGGCACAAAGATGACTTTTACCTTCTCCCCCGCCACATGGGAAAGGCTCTGCTCGATTTCCGGCGTATGGCGGTGGGAAGCCACCTTGTAAGCGCTCATTCCCTCGTTCAGTTCGGGGTAATGTGTATTTTGGGTAGGCGTTCTTCCCGCACCGGTCACGCCGCTTTTGCAGTCCGCAAGAATGCTGTCCTTTTGAATCAGCCCGTTTTTCAGTGCCGGGGCGAGCGCAAGCGGCACCGCCGTGGTGTAACAGCCCGGGTTCGCAATCATTTTCTTTCCCCGGATGGCTTCGCGGAACAGCTCCGGAAGACCATAAACGGAAGCTTCATGGAGTTCCGGATAAAGATACGTTCCGCCGTACCATTCCCTGTAATCCTCTTCGTTTTCCAAACGGAAATCCGCGCCCAGATCGATAAAGGCCCTGCCCTTCTCAAAGCATTCCTTCGCCAGCTCCTGCGAAAGGCCGTGGGGAAGCGCAGCGAAAACCACGTCGCTTTGCGCAACGACCTCTTCCTGTGTACCGCATACCATGTCGCAGAGGCGATAATACGCGGGATACACTTCGGAAAGCGGTTTTCCCTGAAAGCTGACGGAGCTAACCGCCGCAAGCCGGACGCACGGATGCCCGCTTAGAAGCCGGACGAGTTCAGCGCCCGCATAGCCGGTCGCCCCGACCACTCCTGCCCGGATCATTGCGCCGCCCCCAGTTCCTTTATGATCCGGTTCGCCTGCGCCTCCACATTTTGCGGGGCGGGTCCGCCGGTGACCTTTCGTCCGTTCACACAGTTTTCCAGCGAAATTGCTTCGAAAATACCGCTGTCGAAAAGCGCGTCAAATTCTTTGTATTTCTCAATCGGAAGGGTTTCCAGCGTAAGGTTGTTTTCGATACAGTACGCTACGATTTCACCCGTGATTTTATAGGCGTCGCGGAAGGGGATTCCCTTTCCGACCAGATAGTCGGCGCAGTCCGTCGCGTTAATAAAGCCCTTTGCGGCGGCTTTGCGCATATTCTGCCGCAGCACCTTCATGGTATCAACCATGGGGATGAACGCCGTCAAACACATACGCAGGGTATCGACCGCGTCAAATATGGCTTCCTTATCCTCCTGCATATCCTTGTTATAGGCAAGCGGAAGGCCCTTCATCATCGTTAACAGCGTTGTCAAATCCCCGATGGCACGCCCGCTCTTGCCTCGCACCAGCTCGGCTATATCCGGGTTCTTTTTCTGCGGCATGATACTGGAGCCGGTGGAAAACGCGTCGTCCAGCTCAATAAACTTAAACTCCCACGAGCACCAGAGGATGATTTCCTCCGAGAAGCGGGAAAGGTGCACCATGGCAATCGCGATGTCCGCCGCAAGCTCCATGCAGAAGTCG
The DNA here is from genome assembly GCF_004768785.1 of Caproiciproducens galactitolivorans. GTDB lineage: Bacteria > Bacillota > Clostridia > Oscillospirales > Acutalibacteraceae > Caproiciproducens > Caproiciproducens galactitolivorans. The sequence continues at coordinate 52,508 of NZ_SRMQ01000006.1, read as the reverse complement.
CGGTCGGAAACACCATCAAGGCTGTTGTTTGTCACCCCGCCGAACCCTAGGAGCGAGGCCGTCATTTCACGGTTCAGCGGATACGTCGTGCCCGCGAGCGCGCCCGAACCGAGCGGGCAGACATCCATGCGTTTTTCGGTATCCTCCAGCCGGGACAGATCGCGCAGGAACATTTCGGCATAGGCCAAAAGATGATGCCCGAAGGTGATCGGCTGCGCACGCTGCATATGCGTGTACCCCGGCATGACCGCGTCCTTACTCTCAAGCGCCTTGCGGCACAGGACTAGAATCAGCTCTTTGATCTGCGCGTGCAGCGACCTGCATTGCTTTTTCAGATACAGCTTAATATCCACCGCGACCTGGTCGTTCCGGCTGCGCGCAGTATGCAGGCGTTTGCCCGCCGGCCCGAGCCGCCTTGTCAATTCACCCTCCACAAAAGTGTGGATATCCTCACTTTCCGGGTCGATCGCCAGCGTTCCGGCTTCGATTTCGCCGAGGATGGCCTTTAATTCGGCGCGGATTTTCTCGCTTTCCTCCGCGTCGATCACGCCGCAAGCGCCCAGCATGGACGCATGGGCGATACTGCCCTCGATATCTTCCCTGACCATGCGGCTGTCGAAGGAAATGGATGAATTAAAATCATTGGTTTTTTGATCAGGCTCTTTATGAAACCTTCCCGCCCACAGCTTCAAGGTAATTCCCTCCTATGATTGCAACACGGGGCGGACAGCCGCCCGCCCCCAAATTTAATTTATTTCTTTTGCTTTTTCATAGCCTGCACCTGAATCGGAAGCCCGAACAGGTTGATGAACCCGGCGGCATCCGCCTGATTGTAAACCTCGTCCTCGCTGAACGTGGCAATATCCTCGTCATACAGCGAATACGGGGAAGATACGCCCGCGTCAATAATATTGCCCTTATACAGCTTGAGCTTCACTTCGCCGGTCACGGTCTGCTGGGTGCTGTCCACAAAAGCGGAGAGCGCCTCGCGCAGAGGGGTGAACCACTGGCCGAAATAAACCAGCTCCGCGAACTTCAGACCCACGCCCTGTTTATAATGGTAGGTGTCCCTGTCAAGGCAGAGCTCCTCCAGCTTGTTGTGCGCGTGATAAAGGATTGCGCCGCCGGGTGTTTCGTAAACGCCGCGGGATTTCATGCCAACAAGCCGATTCTCCACAATATCGGTGATGCCGATTCCGTTTTCACCGCCCAGCTTATTGAGCTGCGCAATCATATCGACCCCGCAGAGCCTGCTGCCGTTGAGCGCGACCGGAATCCCCTTTTCAAAGGTTAGGGTAATATAGGTTGGCTTGTCGGGCGCCTGCTCCGGCGAAACGCCAAGCTCTAAGAATCCCGGTTTGTTGTACTGGGGCTCATTGCTGGGATCTTCCAAATCCAGCCCCTCGTGGGAGAGGTGCCAAAGGTTCTTATCCTTTGAGTAATTCGTTTCCCTTGTAATATTCAGCGGGATATTATGCGCTTGTGCATAGTCGATTTCCTCGTCGCGGGATTTAATGCTCCACTCCCGCCACGGGGCAATAATCTTCATTGTCGGGGCAAACGCCTTAATGGCCAGCTCGAAACGCACCTGGTCGTTACCTTTTCCGGTGCAGCCGTGGCAGATCGCGTCCGCGCCCTCGGCCTCGGCAATTTCCACCAGGCGTTTCCCGATCAGCGGCCGGGCAAACGAGGTGCCGAGCAGGTATTTATTTTCATAAACCGCACCTGCCTTTAAAGTCGGCCAGATATATTCTTCCACAAACGCTTTTTTCAGGTCGGCAATATAAAGCTTGGACGCGCCGGTTTTTTTCGCTTTTTCTTCCAGCCCGGCCAGCTCGGCGCCTTGCCCGACATCCGCGGCAACCGCGATTACCTCGCAGTTGTTATAATTTTCTTTCAGCCATGGTATAATAATGGAGGTATCCAAACCGCCCGAATAAGCGAGAACCACTTTTTTGATATTCGTTTCCATCTTTACGTCCCCCTGTTTATGATGTTGTGTTTTATTATACACTATTTATACGGAATATCAAGCTTTTTCTGCATAAATATTCACTTTATCGCAATTATATAAAATCGGCGCAATATTATTTTCCGCGTTGTATAATATGGCTAAATGTGCTAATATGCAGTATAGAAAATAAGAATTAGGAGGCAGAGATTATGTTTCAGGAAACCGAACTTACCGACTTGAGCTTCAATCCGTTTACAAAAATCGGGGACGAATGGATGCTGATTACCGCCGGAAACAAGGAAAAGTGCAACACGATGACGGCAAGCTGGGGCGGGCTGGGTGTGCTTTGGAATAAGAATGTATCCTTCATTTTTCTGCGCCCGCAGCGCTACACGCTGGAATTCCTTGAAAAAGAGGAGTATTATTCCCTTTGCTTCTTTGATGAAAGCCAGCGCAAAACCCTGAATTACTGCGGTAGCCATTCCGGCCGCGACGTGGACAAAGCGAAGGAAACCGGGCTAACGACCGTTTACGACGGGAGCGTCCCGTATTTTGAGGAAGCCCGCTGCGTTCTCATCTGCCGTAAGCTTTACGGGCAGATGATGGAGCCTTCCTGCTTTACCAACCCTTCCGTCGAACAGAAAAACTATCCGAACAAGGATTACCATAAGATGTTTGTCGGCGAAATCGTGAAGGTTCTGAAAAAAGTCTGACAGAAAAGGAGAAAATAAAAAAATGGAACCGTGGAGCCGGTCGGAAGTTTATGTAGGGTATTCCAACAGTACCTTTCAGGATATCTGTTCGCTTTTTGAGGTTAACAAAATTGCTTATGACTACCATGTGGAAAACCAGTTTTCCGGAATGGGCAGAATGCAGGACCGCATGGCTGTGACGAGGGAAAACCCGGATTTTGAAAATTTATACACTATCTATGTTGCAAAACCGGACTTAAAACAAGCGAAACGGATTCTGGAACAAGCCAATATTCAATAAGGGCTCCCGGCGGCGGAGCTTGATTTCCCAAGCCGCCGGAAACCCGTCCTCTTCCGCCGGAAGGCGCGTTCCCAAACTCCAATTAATACATAAAAGGAAGGCTGCTTTGTCTGAAGCGGCCTTCCTTTATTTGATTTTATAATTATAGACAACAAACAAAGGATTTTGCAACACAATATTTTTTGATTTGATTAATATAGGATAATTACCTATTGACCGATCGTTAAATCCTGCAGCAGTTTTTTATTTTCTTTTTTTAAGTTCAGCATACCAATCAATTTCAATATGCCTTCATAGGTATTATAGCTTTCTTTATCGTCCTTCTCCGGGGAGGTGTAACGAAAAATACGATCGCCTTCGTTTTCTTTCTTATAGAGCGATATATTCACTTCAATTTCATATTTGGGGTCATCCGAATCCAGCCGGAATCCGTAGTAACATATGTAATTAAAGGGAAATCACATATTTGATTTCCCTCTTGAAATAAACTTTACAATCTACAGCCGCCGAGAGATCGGCGGCTGTTTTGTGTGATAAGCAGGCAATTATTCTTCCGGCCTTTTTGGACGGTATTTCCGATCCCCAATCGTGCGAAGCAGCACAGCTATGATGAACACCCCCCAAAATACACTCTTAAGCCACAGCAGTTCCGGAATCAGCAGGATGACCAGGAAAATGAGCAGGAAGAGGAAAAAAATCCGATCAATAAACCGATAAATGTGATAAAAAGGGCTGTTTTCCGGTTGTATGGGAAGATTGTCGCGTTCCATGGCGCCCACCCGATTAATTTCACTATTTACAAACCAGAACCAAAGAAAAACAATTCTGATTTGCCAGTAGTTTCCGGAAATTGAGAAGGCAGCCACAATCAAAACCAAAGATATGAACGGGTAAAGGCGATCTATTAACGGAAATAAAAAGTGCACGAACCGGTTATACGTTTTTTCTATATAGTTCATAATATAAATCAATCCAACTGTCCACTAAAAATCGTAACGGGCGAACCATAGGATTTCTTTGCAACATTAAGGTTATTTGCAAAGAAGCCTGTCTGGAAATAAGCGAAAGTACCGTCGCTATACTTTACCTCGCGGTACTTTTTTGCCATATTGGCTTTTACCCACTGTCCCTGAGAAACAGAACTAGGTATCGCGTAATGCAAACCAACTGCTGAGCAAATTCCACTAGTCACGTCTGTTGCAGTAACTGAAATTACTTCTGCCCAATCAAGGAATGGAGTTACAACTGCGCCCACGGCAGCAAAAAAGGTAACCGTTTCATCCAAAGACATTGCATAATACTTATCGGTGCCACCGAACCACGGCCCATACACCAGACCATCCCGAGCGGCTCCTTCCGCGTTGATACGATCCACTTCTTCCTGAGAAAGAACCTGATTGCCATACTTGAGAATATTTCTCTTCAGTTTGTCAAGTTCCACCTTGGATATATTAGTAGGTAGATCAATCTTCACAGTACCGTTCCTCCGTTGTAGAACAACTTCGTTTTTCGGCTGGGATGTAGTATCCTTCTCTACCGCAAACGCCGTAACAGAAATTGCCAAAGACATCGTCGCTACCAAAACAAAACTAATTAATTTTTTTCGTACAATTCCTCATTTTTTACACTCCTTTTATTTCGTTTATGTATCACACAAATGTTCCTATGCTTAAATGCACATCGGAATCACCCCTTCCCATAAATGGAACCATTTTTTGATTTCATATTATAAAGACAACAAACAAAGGATTTTGCAACACAATATCCCTAAAATTTTGGAAAATAAAAAGAACCGTGGAAAAATCCATGGTTCTTTTTGTATTCTTATGATCTTCTATTTTTCTTTCAGCGGTTTTCTTTTTTTCGCACACTTCGGGCATTTGCCGTAAATCGCTAACGTATGGCCCTCAATTTCATAGCCGGTGTCGCGCGCAAGGCCCTGTTCAATGCCTGTAAGCGGGCATTCCTCGATCTTGATTTTCGCGCTGCATCCGGTACAGATCAGATAATGCCCGTGGTGCTCCTGGGCAATGGAATACCGGACCACGCCGTCGCTCCAGACTTCCTTTTCAATCAACGCGTCCGCCGCGAAGCGTTCCAGATTGCGGTAAACGGTGGAAAGAGCCAGACTCGGGTATTCGTCTTTTAGCGCCGCAAAAATATCTTCCGCGCTTACGGGGTCGCTGCTGTCTTTTAAAACCCGCATAACCGCGCAGCGCTGCTTCGTATTCTTTAATGCCAATCCGCCGCCTCCTTTGACGAAATACTCTTGCGCATGCATAGTTTTCCTGCCATTTTATTATAATACATTCAGACGAAAATGCAATGCGCTTCTCCGTTTTCGTTGCTCAAAGGCATTGCTTGGTGTATAATATGGTAATATCAAAAACAATTTGGAGGGATATCCCAATTGGGTGAAATATATTTGGATAATTCGGCCACTACACAAGTCTGCCGCGAGGCGGCCGCTAAGGCAATGGAGGTCATGACGGAAAACTATGGCAACCCGTCAAGCCTGCATACGAAGGGCTTTCAGGCGGAACGGGAGCTGACCGCGGCAAGGGAGGCCGTCGCCGGGATGCTTGGCGTATTGCCCGAAGAAATCTATTTTACGTCCGGCGGGACGGAAAGCAACAATTTGGCCCTTTTCGGGGCGGCCCACGCGCTAAGGCGGCGCGGCAGCCATATTGTTACGACCGCGATTGAGCATTCCTCGATCATGAACACGATGAAGCAACTGGAAAAGGAAGGCTATTCCGTCACGTATCTGGAGCCGGATAAGGAAGGGCGAATCCGCCCGGAACAGGTTTTCAAGGCCGTAACGCCGAGCACCATTCTAGTTAGCATGATGTATGTGAACAACGAAGTCGGAACGATACTTCCTCTGGAAGCCGTTCCCCAAGCCATTGCGGCGGCGAAAGCACCCGCGCTTTTCCACGCGGATGCGGTACAAGCCTTCGGAAAAATTCCAGTAAAGCCAAAAAAACTGAAAATTGACCTTCTGAGCATCAGCGCGCACAAAATTCACGGACCGAAGGGCGTGGGCGCGCTCTTTCTCCGAAAGGGTGTCCGCATTGAGCCCCGGGCTTTCGGCGGCGGGCAGGAAAAGGACATCCGCCCCGGAACGGAAGCTATGCCGCTGATCGCGGGCTTTGGCGCGGCGGTAAAAGCGCTGCCGGATACTGCGGAGCAATATGCAGCCATGGAGAAGCTCAGCGCATACTGCCGGAAACGCCTGAGCGAAGTCGACGACGTTACGCTGAATTCGCCGCAGGACGCATGCCCTTATATTGTTAATTTTTCCGCCGGTAATGTCCGCGCGGAAACCATGCTGCATTTCCTCTCGAACAAGGGAATTTATGTATCCTCGGGTTCCGCCTGCTCCAAGGGAAAGGAAAGCCGGATTTTAACCGCGATGGGGCTGCCGAAAAGCCGGATTGCTTCCGCGCTGCGAATCAGCTTTTCCCGCTATAACACCGAACAAGATATTGACGGGCTGGTCGACGCGGTAAAAGAAGGTCTGGCCACCCTGACCACAAAACCGATTTAGGAGACGTTTCAATGGATGAAGTTATATTAATAAAACTCGGCGAAATGGTACTGAAGGGGCTGAACCGGAATACGTTTGAAGCCGCCCTTCTGCGCAATATCCGCCGCCGATTGAACCGGCTGGGCGAATTCGATATAAAAGCCGCCCAGTCCACCGTTTATGTTACCCCCAGCAAAGGCGCAGATCTGGACGCCGCTGTGGAAAGAATCGCAAAGGTATTCGGTATCGTTGCCTTTTCACGCGCCTGCGTTGTAAAAAAGGAGATGCCCGCCATACTGGAAGCCGCCGGGGAATATTTAAAATCCGATTTGCTTGCGGCGAAAAGCTTCAAGGTGGAAAGCAAGCGCTCCGATAAGCATTTCCCCCTGAAATCGCCGGAAATCTCTTCCGAAGTCGGCGGATACTTACTGAAGAAATACCCGCATCTTTGCGTAGATGTACATCAGCCTGACCTTATCGTCCGCGTGGAAATCCGGGATTTCGGCGCATATGTTCACGGCCAGCCGCTCAAGGGCGCCGGCGGGATCCCGGTCGGTACCGGAGGAAACGCCGCCATCCTGATCAGCGGCGGCATCGACAGCCCGGTTGCCGCGTGGATGATGGCAAAGCGCGGCCTGGAACTGACCGCCGTCCATTTTGCCAGCCCACCCTACACCAGCGAGCGCGCCGAGCAAAAGGTGATCGACCTGCTCACAAGGGTAAGCGAATACGCCGGGCGGATGAACCTGTTCATCGTACCCTTTGCCAAGGTGCAGGAAGAAATCATGGCGAAATGCCCCGAAGAACTGTTTACCATTATTATGCGCCGCTTCATGATGCGCGTGAGCGAAGAAATTGCCCGCCAGGAAGCCTGCTCCGCGCTGATAACGGGCGAAAGCCTTGGGCAGGTGGCTAGCCAGACGATTCAGGCCATCGCCTGTACCGACGAGGCCGCCAAAATGCCGGTATTCCGCCCGCTGATCGGCATGGACAAGCTGGAAATCATCGAAATCGCGCGCAAAATCCAAACCTTTGACATCTCTATTCAGCCGTTCGAGGACTGCTGTACCGTATTTACGCCGAAGCATCCGCGCACGCGCCCCGAAATTGGGGATATCCTTACGGCCGAACAGGCACTCGACTGTGAAAAACTGATTTACGATTGTGTGCGTAATGTTCGAAAATTGCAAATTGCGCCACACAGGAACGGAGGAATTTATGAACGCTGAAATTATATCCGTCGGCACCGAGCTTCTGCTCGGCCATACCATAAACACCGACGCGTCCTACGTGGCGCGCGAGCTTTCGGCTATCGGCGTCAACCTGCTGTTTGCAAGCACCGTGGGCGACAATATCGACCGTCTGAAGGAAGCGCTGGAAAACGCGTACAGGCGGAGCGACATTGTGATCACGACGGGCGGTCTCGGTCCCACCGGCGACGACCTTACAAAGGAAACCATCGCCAAGTCGGCAGGGAAACCGCTTGTCCTGCACCAGGAAAGCATGGACCGCATCATCGAGTATTTCAAAGGACGGGTGGTCGGCGAATCCCAGAAAAAGCAGGCATATCTGCCGGAGGGCTGCACGGTATTCCCCAACGACTGGGGAACCGCGCCCGGCTGCGGATTTAAAACCGACAGCGGAAAAATCGTCGTCATGCTTCCGGGACCGCCTTCGGAGCTGATCCCGATGCTCAAAAATTACGCGGTTCCATACCTCATGAAGGACTCCAACGCGGTCATTGTCTCAAGAATCGTACGCGTTTTCGGGCTGGGCGAAGGCTATGTCGCCGAACTGATTCCCGACCTGACCGACGGTGCCAACCCCACCGCGGCAACCTATGCCAAGGACGGGGAAATGTTTGTGCGCGTTACTGCGCGCGCGGAAGATGAAACACGTGCCGCCGCGCTGTGTGAGCCGGTCGTGGAGGAGCTGAAAAAGCGCCTTGGCGATTATATCTACGGCATTGACGTGGAAAGCCTGGAAGAAGCCGTTGTTCAGGAACTGAAAAAGCAGCGCCTGACGCTTGCAACCGCGGAGTCCTGCACCGGCGGGCTTTTGTCTAAGCGAATTACCGACAATCCCGGCGCCAGCGAAGTATTCCACATGGGCGTGGTCACTTACGCGAATGATATTAAGACCCTGCTTCTGGACGTTCCGGAGGAAACGTTGAAGCAGTACGGCGCGGTCAGCGAGCAAACCGCCCGCGCCATGGCGGAGGGCGTGCGAAAAAAATCCGGCAGCGACTTCGGCGTGGCGATTACCGGCATTGCCGGACCGGGCGGCGGCACGGCGGAAAAGCCCGTGGGGCTGGTCTATGTTGCGCTGAGCGACAAGGAACACACTTGGGTGCGCAAGATGCCGGGCACCGGCACAGCGAAGGGCCGCTGCTATATCCGCACGCTTGCCGCTTCCAACGCGCTCGACATGGTGCGCCGCCGCCTGAACGGGCTGGGCGGGCTGGAACAAGCCGCCTATACGCTGAAAAAATAATAGAAATTGGAAAGGGGGCAAGGCACATGAACCCGCAGAACGAAGAAAACCGCGCGAACCGGAAGAAGGGCGGAAACAAACTTCTCCTGAACAAAATTGTTTGTATCCTCGCCGGCAGCGTATTTGTGATTTGCGTCCTTTTCCTTGCCTGGAAGCTTTTTGTACAGCCGGCGATGATGGACAGGGAACAACAGGAAATCCAAAAAATATACTATCATAACCCGCAGCCTTCCCCCTCCGGTTCCCCGGCACAAAACAGCGAACAGGTACATAAACTGACATTTGAAGAGCTGCGGAAGGTCAACCCCGCCATTGTGGGCTGGATTAAAGTCCCAAATACGAATATCGACCTTCCGGTTTTACAGGCGGACAAAAAAGACCCGGATTATTATTTGACGCATGATTACCGGAACCGGTATGCTTCCTATGGCAGTATTTATGTTGACGCCCGCTGTTCCGTGGAACAGGGAAAATCGCGCAGCGTCCTGCTGTACGGACATTCCCTCCATTCGGGGCGTATGTTTACGCAGCTTGAAAAATACAAGTCCCTTGATTTTTACAAAAGCACGCCGGTGTTTACCTTCGACACCGCCGAAGCCAAGGCGCAGTGGAAGGTCATCGGGGTTTTCCTTGCAAATACCCTGCCGGAGCAGGGGGTTCCGTTCAATTACCTGAAAACCAACTTTAAAAGTGACAGCGATTTTTTAAACTTCGTTTACCAAATGAGGATTCGTTCGATTTACAATACGGATGTGAGCGTGAACAAAAACGACAGCATCCTTTTACTGTCCACATGTTCCTATGAATTCGATGATTTCCGCGAGGTTGTGGTCGCGCGGAAAGTTCGCGCCGGAGAAAGCGAATCGGTGGACGTTCCGAAGGCATCCTACAATAAAAAAGTAGTCTATCCGGACTGCTGGTACAAAAAGAATGGCGAAAAAAAGCCGGTTTGGCCTGACACCTACGAACAGGCCGTTCGAAAAAGCTGATTACCTGGGGGGATGGAACATGAACGCCGGTATCCTGTATTATCAGGCACACAAAACCATGCACTGTAAAGAGCAAATCCAAAAAACACTTTCCCCTTACGGCATAACCATAGCGGAAACAAAAATATGTATCCGAAAAGAAGATTTGAATTCTTGCATGGCAAAGCTTCTGCATGCGGTTCCGTTTGTCCTTACCGTAAGCAGCACGCCCGGCTACCGGCCCGACTGCGCACCGCTTCTTTTCCATACGCTTCGCATCCCGCTCGACAAAAACGGCGAGCCAAAGGGTGTTTTGCGCCTTCACGGTATTGAGAAAACCGGATACCTGATCGAAAGCATCGATCAGGCCATTGCCGTGCTGCCCGATCTTCCCGAGGAAATCCTTAAAATGCTGCCCGACTCGTTCGAACGGCTTACTTTGAAATTCGGCCTGACCGCTCCCCCGCCGAAAAAAGACCGCGAGCCGTTTGCCGTCCGGCTGGAGAATTCGATGAATCAAGCCTAACATTGGAGGGCTGTTGCCAATGATGGATATACTGTCCCAAATGAAAACTGCCGACCTTGTCGCGAAGTTTGTGCGCGGCGACATGCAGCGTATCACGCCCTATCCCTTTCTTCCCTGCAAGAAGAAGAACGAGCCGAGAACAGGGAATCAGGGCCTGCTTCCCTCCACCCCGGAGGACGAGGGGATCCCCAGCGGATACATCGAGCGCTTCTTTACGGAGCTTGCCTCCTGCGGCCACATCCGGGTACACAGCGTCCTGCTGATGCGGCACGGCAAGGTCATTGCGCAGGGCAGCTTTAAGCCCTATACCACAAGCTATCCGCATATGATGTTTTCCCTTGCGAAAAGCGTCACCGGCATGGCGGTGGGCATTGCGCAGGGCGAAGGGCTTCTTTCTCTTGACGAAAAGGTAATCGACCTTTTCCCCGAAAAAGGAATTCTGCTGCGCAGCCCGCGTATCAACGCAATTACCATTCGGCACCTTTTAAATATGACCAGCGGCATCAAATTCAACGAAGTGGGTTCCTTTGTGGAAAAAGACTGGGTAAAGGCCTTCCTGCTGTCCGACTGCGTTTTTGAGCCGGGCACCCAGTTCCAGTACAACAGTATGAATTCGTATCTGCTCAGCGCCATCGTACGGAAAAAAACGGGGATGGGGCTGGTGGAATACCTGACTCCCCGCCTATTTGAACCACTGGGCATTGAAAATGTGTACTGGGAAACCTGCCCGCTGGGCATTGAAAAGGGTGGCTGGGGGCTGTACCTGCACATTGCGGATATGGCGAAGCTCGGCCAGCTTTATTTGCAGCGCGGGTACTGGAATGTGGGCGGCGAGTGGAAGCAGCTCGTGCCCGAAGAGTGGGTGGAGGAATCCACAAAAGTGCAAACGCCGCCAAGGGAGGGCAAACCGCCCGTCGGCTACGGATACCAAATTTGGAAATTCGGCGTCAGGGACGCGTACCAGTACAACGGCGTTTTCGGGCAGTACGTGACCGTCCTGCCACAGCACGATATGGTGGTCGCCATGACGGGCGGAAGCCAGAATCTGTTTGCCGACGATTCCTGTGAAATCATAAAGAAATATTTCGGGGATGGCGCACAGGAAATCTATGACCATCCCCTGCCGAAGGATATAAAGGCGCTGCGTTCGTTGAAAAGCAGGCTGGAAAACCTGTATGCTGTCCCGGAAAACGCACCGAAACCACAGAAAACGAACCGCTTCGCCGCGTTTTTCCTTCGCTTTCTTCCCCGGAAGGCGGAAACCATTCCCCTGCTCGCGGCGGGAATCAACAACCGGGAATATCGGCTGGGAAACAGCCATGGGACGTTGATGCCCCTCATTTTACAATGCGTCACCAACAATTTTGCCGGCGGAATCATCCGGGTGTATTTCTCGTTTGAACCGAACCTGTGCCGGATAACGCTTTACGACGGCAGCGACAAAAACGTAATCATCGCCGGGCTGGACGGCGTGCCGCGCCGGTGCGACATTACCTCGAACGGCGATGTTTACACCGTGGGCGCAACCGCACGCCTTAACACCGACGAGGACGGCCGTACGGTCCTACAGCTGTACCTGTCCTTTATCGAAACACCTTGCCTACGGGTGATGAAATTCATTTTTTACGGCGAAAAGCTGCTGATCCGCTTTTTTGAGCATCCCGGCGTGGAAGCCTCCGCCAAAATGCTGTTCGGGCTGATCGGCGGAAGCGGAAACACCATTGACAAAATGCTGATTGACGCGCTTTCAAAAGAACGCATGGCCGCCCGTCTGGAAACAATCCTGAAGCCCCGGGCAAAGGGCACCGTTTACGGCGAAGAGAGCTTGCGCGATCGGGTAAGCAAATAAAAACAGCGAAACCTTTCGGTTCCGCTGTTTTGCAAAAGAAGGGAGAATTTATGAAAAAGTTCCTAGTACGTTATTTTCCGGTTGCCTGGGACAGCTTCACTTTGGCGGTAAAGCTTTCCCCTGTCAGGGAATTTGTCACGTTCAACGTAACCGTATCCCCGGGCTTCTTTGTGCTGATCACACTGGTTATCACATTCTGGCTGTTTACATCCTTGCCGTCGATCTTTGTGATTACATCGCCCTTATTAATCCCTGCGGCCGTAACGTTCTGACTGCTCACCGAGCTAACGTACATGCCCACGGGCAGGTTATAGAACCGCGAAGTCATGGAATCGATGAACTTTCCGGAAATCCCCAGCACCGCGCGATCCTTCACGTATCCGTACTGCTTTAAGTCGCTGATAATGGGCTGCGCCTCGTTGACCGGAATCGCAAAGCCAAGCCCTTCGTAGCCGCTCGCCACGATTTTGGATGAGTTGATGCCAACGACCTGGCCGTACATGTTGACCAGCGCACCGCCGGAGTTACCCGGGTTAATTGCCGCGTCGGTCTGGATGCATTTCATGGTATAGCCGGTTTCCGAATTGGTAATTTCACGGTTCAGCGCGGAAACATAGCCTACGGTTACGCTGGAGTTGAACTCCATGCCGCCCGGGTTGCCGATTGCCATAACGGTATCCGCAACCTTTAGGTCATCCGAAGAACCGAACTCCGCCGGCGTAAGGCCCGTGGCATCTATTTTGATTACGGCAAGGTCGGTTACGCTGTCGCTGCCGATCAGCTTCGCCTCGTATTTCGTGCCGTTTGATAAAATCACTTTCAGGGAGGAAGCGCCATCCACAACGTGCGCGTTTGTTATAATATAACCATCGCTCGTTGTAATAATCCCGGAGCCTTCGCTGGCGGGGCTTACCGTGTCATCATCCTCGCTGCTTTTCGTGCCGTTTCTCTCGGTTGTTCCGCCGATTGTATAGCGGGTGCTCTGGGTAATCTGATAATTCTGGATACAGACAACGGAGGGAATGACCTTTTGCGCAATCTGCTGTTTTGTCAGCTCGCCGGCTGTCGCTGTATTGGTCGTGCTGTTCACGACTCTATTTACGGTAAACGCTGGTGCGCTTGTGGAAGTACTGGATGTTCCAAGCTTGATATAGCCATTATTGACCAGCGCTGTAAAGCCTGCAATGGAGCCGACTGAGATCATCATACAGCAGAGGACTCCTGCCACAACTTTTAAAAAGGTTTTCTTCCCACCGAATTTTTTTGTTTTCTGTTCCTGATAAAAAGGCGGTTTTGGCGCGGGCGACTGCCAACTGTAGGATGTCGGCTCCTTCGGTTTACTATAGTGGTAATAATCGCCCTGCCACTGGGTCTGTCCCGAATTGGTGTAGCCCGTATCCCATGTATTCTGATTTGTCCGGTCTTTATCTTCAAACGGATGATACATTGTACCAGCTCCTCTCAAATTGTTCTTAATTGCTTCTATGGTTGTTATTATGCCGTTTCAATGTGAAAACGATGTGACAATTAGTTTATATTTTTATGATTATTTTTCAAAAAATATGTAAAGGCTGTTTGTCCAAAATATGAACATTGCCAGCAAAGAAACGCAAAGGAGGAATCACATGAACGGACTTGTCCATATATACTGCGGCGACGGGAAGGGCAAAACCACCGCGGCGGTCGGCCTTGGGATCCGCGCCTGCGGCAGCGGGAAGCGGGTTTTGATGGTCCAATTTTTAAAAGGAACCACCTCCGGCGAGCTGAACGTGCTCCGGGATCTGAAGGATTTCCATATCCTTCCCTCCCTGGACCGCATAAAATTCACTTTTCAAATGACCAAACAGGAATTGGAGGAAACTGCGGCTCTTTGCGCGGGACAGTTCCACCGCGCGGCTTCCGCCGTTCACGCGGGGGAATATGACGTTTTCATCCTCGACGAGGTCTTCGGTGCCGTCAACTGCGGCCTGCTTGACAAAAGCTTGCTGATCGACCTTATAAAAAACAAGCCCCAAAACCTGGAGCTTGTTCTTACGGGACGCGACCCGGAGCCGGAGGTTCTGGAGCTTGCCGACTATGTTTCGGAAATCCGGAAAATAAAGCATCCCTACGACCGTGGAATTCCCGCACGAAAGGGGATCGAGTTTTAAACTAGTGTCCTTCTTCCTCCTTATTATCTGAAATATGCAAACAAAAAGGGCCCCGCACAGTACACTTGTGCGGGGCCCTTTCAACGGTAAATAGATTATTCCATCTTGGAGAGTTTCACGAGATGCTCGTAATTCTCGGCCGCAATCTTTTCGGCCTTCTGGAACAGAGCCTCTGCGCGCTCTGGGAATGCGCGGGTAAGTGCGTTGTAACGAACTTCACCCATGATGAAGTCACGATAGCTGGCTGTCGGAGCCTTACTGTCGAGCTGGAACGGATTCTTGCCCTGCTCCGCAAGACGAGGATCGTAACGGAAGTTGGTCCAGTAGCCGGCCTCAACCGCCTTCTTCTCCTCAAGCTGAGCAATGCTCATGCCGCCCTTAATACCGTGGTTAATGCACGGTGCATACCCGATAATGAGGGACGGGCCGTTGTAGCTTTCCGCTTCTGTAATCGCCTTGATGCACTGGTTCATATCGGCACCCATAGCAACATGGGCAACATATACGTAGCCGTAGCTCATTGCAATTGCCGGAAGATCCTTCTTCTTTGTTCCCTTACCGGTTGCGGCAAACTGTGCAACGGAACCGATCGGGGTGGACTTGGAAGCCTGTCCGCCCGTATTGGAATACACTTCGGTATCGAAGACGAAGACATTGACATTCTCGCCGGAAGCAAGAACATGGTCAAGGCCGCCGAAGCCGATATCATAAGCCCAACCGTCGCCGCCGAAGATCCACATGGACTTCTTGGCGAGGAAGTCCTTATCCTTCAAGGTCTTCTTCGCAAGCTCGGCAACTTCGTCGCTGCCCTTTGCCGCTTCTTCAAGCTGTGCAATCAGCGCATCGGTAGCCGGGCGGTTTGCGCCGCTGTCCTGTGCGGTTGCAAGGTAGTTCCTGCAAGCTTCTTTCAAGGAAGCGGAAGCATTGTCGGAAGCTTCGATCTTCTCAACATATTCCGCAAGTCTGCCTCGGATTGCGTTCTGAGCGAGCGCCATGCCGTAGCCAAACTCTGCGTTGTCTTCAAACAGGGAGTTGTTCCACGCGGGACCGAATCCCTTCTTGTTAACGGTGTAAGGAGTTGCCGGTGCGGAAGCGCCCCAGATGGAGGAGCAGCCCGTTGCGTTGGCAATATACATTCTGTCGCCGAAGAGCTGGGTGATCAGCTTTGCGTAAGGAGTTTCACCGCAGCCCGCACATGCGCCGGAGAACTCAAGCAACGGCTGTTTGAACTGGCTGCCCTTTACAGTTGTCTCCTTGAACTTTTGTGCAACTTCCGGTTTCTCGCTGAGCGTAAGACCGTAGTTGAAGCCCTCCTGGCTTGCAGTCTGGGAATCGATCGGCTTCATAACGAGCGCCTTGTTGCCCTTTGTTCCCGGGCAGACGCTTGCGCAGGAGCCGCAGCCCGTGCAGTCGAAGGTGGAAACCGTGATACCGAACTTCATGCCGGGGATGCCGGTCATGTCCTTGTACTTCTGGCTCTTCGGTGCCGCGTCGGCTTCGGCCTGTGTCATTGCGACAGGGCGGATAACGGAATGCGGGCAAACATAAGAGCAGAAGTTACACTGGATGCAGTTTTCCGGAATCCATTCCGGAACGTCGATTGCGATGCCGCGCTTCTCATAAGCAGCCGAGCCGGACGGAACCGTACCGTCAGCCATTTTGAGGAACGCGGAAACAGGAAGCTGGTTGCCCTTGTATTTATTCGCAGGATTCATGATGTTGTTTACATACTCAACTGTTTCCTTCCTGCCTTCGGTAACCTTCTTTTCCTCTGTGCCGTCGGTGCAGTTCTTCCAGGATTCCGGAACCTGTACCTTAACAAAGTCGGTTGCGCCGCGCTCAATTGCAGCGTAGTTCATCTCGACAACCTTCTGGCCCTTCTTAGCATAAGAATGCAGAGCCGCATCCTTCATGTACTGAATAGCCTTATCGGAAGGAATAATGTTTGCAATCTTAAAGAAAGCGGACTGGAGGATGGTGTTGATGCGGCCGCCCAGACCGATTTCCTTACCAAGCTTAATACCGTCGATGGTGTAGAAGTTGATATCGTTTTCCGCGATATATCTCTTCATTTTCGCCGGCAGCCTCTTGTCCAGTTCTTCGAGATCCCACTGGCAGTTCAAAAGGAAGCTGCCGCCCTTCTTCAGATCCTGAACCATATCGTACTCATATACGTAGGAAGGCTTATGGCAGGCAACGAAGTCCGCTTGGCTGATATAGTAGGTGGACTTGATCGGCTTGTCCCCAAAGCGCAGGTGGGAAACGGTCAAGCCGCCGGATTTCTTAGAATCATAGGCGAAGTAACCCTGTGCATACATATCCGTATGGTCGCCAATAATCTTAATGGAGTTCTTGTTTGCACCAACGGTGCCGTCGGCGCCAAGGCCCCAGAATTTGCAGGAATGTGTGCCTTTCGGAGTGGTATCTGGATTTTCCTTAACTTCGAGGGAAAGATGCGTAACGTCATCGACAATGCCGATTGTGAAGCGCTTCTTCGGCGTGTCGCTTTCCATGTTGCGGTATACGGCAACAAGCTGACCCGGGGTTGTATCCTTGGAGCCAAGGCCGTAACGACCGGTGTAAACCGGAACAGTACCGAATTCGGTGCCGCTAAGGGCTGCGAGAACGTCCAGATACAGAGGCTCGCCAATGGAACCCGGCTCTCTAGTTCTGTCGAGTACGGAAATCTTCTTAACAGTCTTCGGTAAAACATCAAGCAGATATTTTGCAACAAAAGGCCTGTACAGTCTTACTTTCACAAGTCCGACCTTGTCACCCGCCGCGTTCAGGTAATCAACAACCTCTTCCCCTGTTTCACAGACAGAACCCATGGCAATGATAACCCTCTCCGCATCCGGAGCACCGTAGTAGTTGAACGGCTTGTAATCGCTGCCGATCTTTGCATTGATCTTGTTCATATAGTCCACAACGACTTCCGGCAGTTTATTGTACTGCTCGTTTCCTGCCTCGCTTGCCTGGAAGAACATATCGTCGTTCTGGGCCGTACCGCGGATTACCGGGTGCTCTGGGTTCATTGCATGGCGGCGGAAGGCTTCAACGGCGTCCCAGTCAAGGAGCTCGCCCAAATCGGCGTAATCCCACATGTGGATTTTCTGAACCTCGTGAGAGGTGCGGAAACCATCAAAGAAATGCAGGAAAGGCACACGGCCTTTAATTGCAGAAAGGTGGGCAACTGCACCCAGATCCATTACTTCCTGCGGGCTGTTAGAGCAAAGCATTGCATAACCGGTCTGGCGGCATGCATAAACGTCGGAATGATCGCCAAAAATGCAAAGAGCATGGGTTGACAGGGAACGTGCGGAGCAGTGGATAACGCTCGGCAGGAATTCGCCCGCCATCTTATACATGTTGGGGATCATCAGAAGAAGACCCTGGGAAGCGGTATAGGTTGTTGTCAGCGCACCGGCCGCAAGCGAACCGTGCACAGCGCCAGCCGCACCGGCTTCGGACTGCATTTCGGTAACCTTAACTTCTCTACCGAAAAGATTTTTTCTGCCGGCCGCCGCATACTTATCTGTTTCGTCAGCCATAACAGAAGACGGGGTGATCGGGTAGATGGCTGCAACATCCGTAAATGCGTACGAAACGTGCGCGGCGGCGTTGTTGCCATCCATAGTTTTCATCTTTCTTGAATCCATTTCTTTTTATTTTCCTCCTTTAAGGATAATCTATTTACCACGGTACAGGCCAAATACGCGTACCTTGTCTAAATTTTATCATCTTTCTTAGGATATGTAAAGAATATTTCCTTAAAACCCGGTAGAATTTACATCCTCTTAAATAAGTTTACGAAAATCTACTGTTTTGGGGGCGCTGGCACCCCTGTAAAGCGGCTTTCAGCAGCCACGTCGTTGTGGCTTTGGCATGCTCGCGCGCACAGGGCGCAAGCCCTTTTCCGGCTGATTGACATTTCCACTAAAAATACGATAGAATAAATGTTAAATAATTTCATTTCTGAAAGGGGAAAACTGAATGTCTCCTGAACCTGACGGCTCTTTTTTTCATTTTTTAAGCGTACTTCCTGCTGCTGTGGAGCAGCAGCCAAGCCCGTTTGTTTCCATCCTGATTTTGCTTTTGCTGATTTTAACCAACGCGTTTTTTTCCGCGAGCGAAATCGCCGTCATCACTTTAAATGATAATAAGATCCGGAAAATGGCGGAGGATGGAAATAAAAAAGCCGCCCAAATTATGAAGCTGACGGAAAACTCCAGCCGCTTTCTCGCCACGATTCAGGTCGGCGTTACGCTGAGCGGCTTCTTAAGCTCCGCTTCCGCTTCCCAAAGCTTTGCCGGGAACCTTGCGGACGCTCTTTCATTCCTGCCCGCTTCCCAAAGCCTTATTTACGGAGTATCCACCGTACTGATCACCTTGCTCCTCTCATATTTCTCGCTGGTTTTGGGTGAATTGGTCCCGAAAAAAATCGCCATGCAGCGCGCGGAACAGCTTTCCTTCCGGTTCGTCGGAATCCTGCAGGGCACCTCAACGGTGTTTAAACCGTTTATCGCCTTCTTATCTTTTTCAACCAACGTGGTTTTAAAGCTGCTTGGCGTTGACCCCAACGCTTCCGAGCAGACCGTCACCGAGGAAGAAATCCTGATGATGGTGGACGCCGGCGAGGAACGGGGCGTGATTGGCGAAACCGCCAAGGACATGATTTCCAATATTTTCGATTTCAGCGATATTACGGCAAGCGAGGTCATGACGCACCGCACCGAGGTGGATGCGGTCGAGGACACCGCCACGATCCAGGATGTAGTGAAGCTGTCTATGGAAAAGGGACATTCCCGTATCCCGGTTTACCATGAGGATCTGGACGAAGTGCTCGGCGTCATCTATGTGAAGGATCTGCTCCAGTTTGTCGGCAGCCCGCTGGAGCCGGATATAAAAATCACCGACCTGATGCGCCCGGCCTATTTTGTGCCGGAAAGCAAGCACTGCAGCCAGCTTTTCGCCGAGATGACCGAGAACCGGACGCAAATTGCGATTATCGTGGACGAATACGGCGGTACCGAAGGTATCGTCACCATGGAGGATATGCTGGAATCGATTGTTGGCAACATTCAGGATGAATATGACCACGAGGAAGAGGAAATACATAAAGTGGATGAAAATAAATTCACCGTTGACGGTGGCACTTCCATTTATGAAATTTCCGACCTGGTCGGTGTGGAACTGCCGGAGGGCGACTACGACACCATCGCGGGTCTTGTGGTGGAAATGCTTGGCCGAATCCCCAAGCCGGGCGAACACCCTTGCGTACAGATCGAAAATCTGATGCTCACGGTTCAAGAGGTTGAAGAACGCAGAATCTCCAAGATTTTGATTGAAAAACTGCCGGAACCGGAGCAAACCGGATAAAACAACGCAAAAGAATAGAAATACAACCGGAATGCCGGGGTATTCAATCAAAATGGATACCGATTCCGGTTGCTTTTTTATTATATTTGTAGTATTGTAATGTATTGTCGGTAACGGCACGGTCAGTCGCAACATCCTGACCTTAAACAAAACTACGGAGGCTCAGAAAACATGAGAAAAAATGCACAGCACTTACAGTATTTGGTGCAGGGTGCAATGATCGCCGCGATTTACACGGTGCTGACCTTGCTGGCAGCGATGGCGAACCTTGCTTACGGCCCTGTCCAATTCCGTTTTTCCGAAGCACTTACCCTTTTGCCGGTATTTACCCCGGCAGCTATTCCCGGGCTTGCGGTCGGATGCCTGCTTTCAAACATCTGGAGCGGGTACGGCGCGGTCGACATGATATTTGGCACAATGGCCACCCTTTTGGCGGCCATTGCAACCCGCCAATTGCGGAATGTCCGCGTGAAAAACATACCCTTTCTGGCGCCGCTGCCCCCCGTCCTGTTTAACGCGGTGGTCATCGGGTTGGAAATTGCGGTGTTTTCCCCCAAGGGCTTATCTTGGGCAGGCTTTTGGAGCGCCGCGCTTACCGTTGGCGCGGGAGAACTGGTAATATGCTTTTTTCTGGGGCTGCCTTTGGTGGCTGCCCTGCAAAAGATTGGGGAAAAAAGAAAAATATTTTTGTCTTGAGGTGTTTCTTTTATGGGAGAAGAAGCGTTCCGGGTAAAAAGGCGGTTGAAAAATGTTCCGCCGGTTAGGCTGATTGTCGTCAGCTTCGCCGTTGTAATTCTGGCGGGCGCATTTTTGCTTACCCTGCCCGCCGTATCAAGAAGCGGACTGCCCACATCGTTTGTAGACGCGTTGTTTACGGCAACCTCCGCAACCTGCGTCACGGGGCTGATCGCCTTCGACACCTGGACTCACTGGAACCTGCTGGGTCAGGTGATTATCCTTTTGCTGATCCAGATCGGTGGCCTGGGGGTCATTACGCTGACCACCGGTTTTTCGCTTTTGCTGCATCGGAAGCTCGGCCTGCGCGATCTGCAGCTTGCGACGGAGAATACAAGCGGGGACACAATCAATATTACTCATCTGGTGAAAATGATCCTGATTTTCACCTTCCTTTGCGAATCGGCTGGCTCACTCCTGATGATGTTGCGATTTGTACCGCAGTTCGGTTCCAAGGGAATATGGATCGCCGTATTCACTTCTGTTTCCGCCTACTGCAACGCGGGCTTCGATATTCTCGGATTCGTCATGAAGGATGGCAGCCTGATTCCCTATGTGAGCGACCCGCTGATCTGCCTAACGGTGGAAGCGCTGATCATAATCGGCGGGATTGGGTTCATTGTCGTAGCCGATATTTATTACTCCCGTATATTAAAAAGAATACATAAAAAAAAGCCGGAACACCTGAATTTCCATTCCACTATTGCTTTAAGCATGAGCGCCTTTCTGATTGTTCTAGGCGCCGTGCTATTTTTCTTATGCGAAAATAACAACACTCTAAAAGGCATGGATTTCGGCACGAAGCTGAACGCTTCGCTGTTCCAGTCGGTCAGCCCGCGCACAGCCGGCTTCTGTACTGTTGACATCGCCAAAGAGCATGATTTTACAAAAATCCTCACGGTAATCCTGATGTTTATCGGCGCTTCCCCTGCCGGAACCGGCGGCGGCATTAAAACCACCACCTTTGTGGTTCTTCTGGCAACTGTCGTCAGCGTGATGAAAGGGAACGAGGAAGCGACGATTTTAAAAAGAAGGCTGGACAAGCTTACGGTTTACCGTTCGCTTGCGATTGTTTTCAGCGCGGCATTGCTCGTCCTGATTACCACCGGGATCATTCTGTCTGCCGATCAGGATATCAGCGGCATCGACGCCCTGTTCGAAGCAACCTCCGGATTCGGTACGGTTGGGCTTACTGCGGGTGTTACGCAAACGCTAAGCTGGGTTTCGAAGCTTGCCGTAACGTTTACAATGTACGTTGGGCGCGTCGGTCCCGTTTCGCTCGGACTTGCACTGACACTACAGAAGGGGCATCATGCGAACGGCTCCATCCTTCCGGAAGGCAAAGTGATCGTTGGTTAATCCCTACAATTAAATATACAAAATCCCACCGCAAAACGGTGGGATTTTTTTGCTTTCTTCTAAGCCGTGGCTCCCAGAATCTTCATGAGCTCTTTCTGGCTGTCGCCCATGCAGACGGCGACAATTTCGTCCCCGGCGCGGATTTTCGTCAAACCATTCGGAATCATCGTGTCTTCCCCCCGCACAATGGAAACGATCAGCGACCCCTCTGGCAGTATTATATCCTTCAGCGCTGTACCGTTTAGAGAGGTGTTGTCTGAAAGCGTAATGGAGCAAATGCTGGCTTTCCCCTTATTCAGCGTTGCAAGCAGATGCATCCCCGACACATTTACCTCCTGCTCGATTAAACTGGTAATTATTTCCGTACTGCTTACGACGATGCTCGTACCCAGCGTTCGGAGCGCCTCCAGATTACGTGGGTCGTTTGCCCTTGCAATGACCTTTTTCGCTTTGAATTCGATTCGCGCAAGCTGGGAAGCCACCAGATTATCCTGATCGCTGCCCGTCACCGCGATAAAGCAGTCCGCGTTTCTGGTTCCGGCGGCGTCTAGCGCTTCAATTTCGGTGCCGTCGCCGCAGATTACCTCTGCGTCCAGTTCATTCGCAAGGCGCATACATTTCGCCTTGTCCTTTTCAATTAGTTTAACGGTATATTTTCTATCCAACATATTGCCGGCTATTTGATGGCCAAGCTTTCCTCCGCCTACAATTATAATCTTCATAATTTCCTCACCCTAATTCAATCCACTACCTTAGCGAAAA
Source organism: Caproiciproducens galactitolivorans (assembly GCF_004768785.1). Classification (GTDB taxonomy): domain Bacteria; phylum Bacillota; class Clostridia; order Oscillospirales; family Acutalibacteraceae; genus Caproiciproducens; species Caproiciproducens galactitolivorans. The sequence goes on along the minus strand of NZ_SRMQ01000006.1, from coordinate 29,811 downwards.
TGACCTGATCGCCCTCAGCAAGCATCATACTCTTTCCAACCGTGTAAAGCTCCATCTCCCCACTCGTGCGCAACACGCCAAAGATGGTTTCTCCCCCGTCCATCGGCACAGACTCCACAACCGCACCGTCATGCGCTTTATCTACGGCACGGCAGTGAAAGGTAACCGTTGCCGTTTCAAACGATAGATTTTTGGGGCTTAAGGGCTGTGTCAGCGCGGTAAACATCGCGTCACCCGCCAGCTTTGTGGGACAGACGGTTTTCAGCCCGAACCGCTTGAATACATTTTCGCGCGCCGGGTCGGAAATCCGCGCGACCACATTTTTCACACCGAAAAATTCGCGGACAATCTGTGACACGGTTATGTTCAGATTATCGTCCGGTGTGACAACCGCTACTGCGTCGCAATTTTGCACTCCCGCGTTCTGCAGCACCTGCATATCCATCGGCATGCCGGTGATTGTTAGCCCGCTGAAATCTTCACTTAAGTTCCGGAATGCGTCAGGATTGGAATCCACCACGGCAACGTCGTGTCCATGCTCATCCAAAATCTCTGCCAGACGTGTTCCCAGCCTTCCGCATCCTACAACAAGAACATTCACAATATCGCTCCTTTGCTGCATACGAATTGTCTATAATCAGCCATTATACTCCGGCAGCAGATTAAAGTCCATGGTATTTACAAAAATTCATGATAATAACGCTTAATCTCCCAAAGTTCCCGGGAATTCGTCCGATTTCTATTGTATAAAAAAGAAAGCACCGCCCGGGACAGCACGAGGGGATCTTTTCCACCAGCCATGGAACAGCGCCTTGCAATTCAGGCAGGATTCCGCCAGATGGTCATTCCAACTCCGGACCAATCTAAGCCTCGCATCGAAGATCCTCCAGAACCCTTTCCCAGACCTCTTTCGTCTTCTGGAACTGATCGTAATGCTTCCGGACGTTTGCGTCATACCGGTCCAGTTCCTTCCGGATTTTCACAAAGTCGTCCTTTCCGAAATATTTGCTCACCTTCGGGAGCGTTTCGCCAAGCGCGGAGCGCATCTCCGTGATCCGCCTCCCGTAATCCTCCCTCTGTGTAATATACAGCAACAGGGGCTTGTATCGAACCCAGCCGACGCAGCAGTTGTAAAACCGGTCGATCACTTTCCCGGAATCCGGAAGGATTGGTTTTAACTTGATCGGCAGTACGCCATCCATTAAATGCTTATAAGTTGAAAAACCGTCGTGGAAGGTGTAGCAGGGAACGCGAAGAACCTTGCTGCCTGTCAGACATGTGCTCAAAAAGGTATCTTCCCCCCGCGCGCCCGGCGGGTTGTAAAACGGGTAAATCTGTTTTTGCCCGGTCAGGCGAATGCAAAGATTGCTGCCGGAAATAAACTTCGTGCAGTTGGTTTCCGGCACCTCCTGTGCCCGATCCGCCGTTATGATTCCGGGGTCGGCATAGGTTACCCCGCCGTTTTTCATAAGGGAATGAATGGTGTCCCAGCGAATAATATCATTGCTCAGCGCCTCAATGAATTGCTTGAAATCTTCTTTTTTCAACGTATCATTAAATGCAATCTGCGGAATGGGGGAAATGTATCCGCAGTGGTACCCATTGGTAATATCCGCGTCTTTTATGTATTCCAAATGCGTTTTCAGCACGTGCTGACCGCCCCATACCGCGGTGGAACGCGTATTGGTCACCGCAATGGGATATTCGTCGTCATCCAGGAAAAGAAGGTAGTCCATTCCTTTTTTCAATGCGGTGTAAAGCACCGCGTTGCGTTTCCCGGCATACCCGCTCCCAAACAGCAAATGAACCTCCTTTTCGCTTAGTATGCCCCTGCGAATCATTTCATCGGTTTCTTTTTTGATAAACTCGGCGTCCGCAAAATAAATATCGCCAACTAAATCTCTTAATTCGTTTTGGATATTTGTAAAGTCTGTTTTCTTCGCGTTTGCAAAACGCAGGTCGTATGCGACGATCGGATGAATTTCCATGCTTTCATTCTGGGCCAGTCCGCATTCCTCGTGCCAGTTATAAATATAGGTTTTCAGCACCTTTTGAAAGTGCCTGCGCCCCGTTGCAAAACCGACACCTATTTTGATTCTTTTCGTATTCAAACAATTGCTCCTTCCTGCATTCACTTATATTTCTATAAATTAATTATAACATATTTTCATGTTTTTTGCAAAAAGTTCGCAATTGCAACCGTCGAAGAAGCCACCTATGATTACTGACTAACGGTAGGATTTTTGCCCACCCTCCCGGCCATGAATGCGGGCATTTCGTGTTGCATTTTTTACTGTATTTTTGTGTTTTAAGCAATATAATAGTCCGATATAAAACACTCTGAAAACGTGGAAAACCCGCATGAATACTGAAAAAAATCAGCGTTCATGCGGGTTTAGCATTTGGTCTGCCGGAGGGATTCGAAGGCGGTGCAATCCCCAGCCCGCGTTCCGCGAGTACCTCCAATAAATTCAGAAAAAACAAGAAAGTGCTTCCCAAAACTTGCGCCAGGGGGTTCTCACCCTGTCGGCTCGAACTAAAAAACAGGACGGGGCAAAAGCCACATCCTGTTTTTGGCCCGCCCGGAGGGATTCGAACCCCCGGCCTTCAGAATCGGAATCTGCTGCGATATCCAGCTTCGCCACGGGCGGATATTTAGCTTTACTATTATAACACAATCCTTTGAGAAGTCAACACAGCAATCATAAAAGGAGTGGAAACACAGCCATGCTCCTGAAGAACCGCTTCGCCCACCGGCTTTCATCTGCGTATCAAAGATTCATTACTGGCTGATCAGTTTTTTGATCATTTCAACCGTCTGCTCTATGTATTTCGCCATGGGCCTATCCTCCGTTCCGGCAATATGCACACGGCAGGTGGAAACCGGAACCAACACCTTCTGCGCCATGCTTGCGGAAACGGCGCACGCCATTTTCGGGGATATTTCGCCCAGCATGGCATTTGCCAGAAGAATGCCGATCGGGCCGGTAATAATATCGGCGTGGGAACAATTGAAAATCACCGCGTTTTCCCCGGTCGCGCCAGCGTCCGCACCCGCTTTCAGCATTGCAGAGGTGGCAAGAGAATTGGTTCCGACCGCAATCACCTTAACGCTTGGAATTTCCGCCTTCAGCTTTTCCACCAAACTTCGGCCCATCCCGCCGCCCTGACCGTCGATTACAACCACTCTCATTCTTTTCCTCCAAAAAATACACCGTATAAAATCCTTAATTATCATAGCATTAAATGGATTGTTCGTCAACGAAAATCCCCCGCTGTTTCAATTGACAAACCTACTGTCCAAAGGTAAAATGTTCAGATAGAAACGCATGGCTGAAACCGTGCATACCGCCAAATAGACGCATATCCCTAAGCAATCCGGTTTTAACACAGATATGCACGAGGAGTTAAAATGAATCTAAAAACATTTTTTGCTGAAAATCCAAGCGCCGCCCTCGCCTTTTCCGGCGGCACCGATTCTTCTTATCTGCTGTATGCCGCAAAGTATTACGGCTGTGATATTCACGCATATTTCATTTACTCCGCTTTCCAGCCGCAGTTTGAACTGGACGACGCGAAGCGGCTGGCCGATGAACTTGGCGTTCCGTTTACCGTTGCGGAAATTGACGTGCTAAAAGACACGCAGGTTGCGGCAAACGGCCCGCTTCGCTGTTATTATTGCAAAACAGCTTTGTTCACCCGGCTTCGAGAGCTAGCACAAAAAGACGGCTACTCGCTGTTGATCGACGGCTCAAACGCCTCCGACCTTGCGGACGACCGTCCCGGCATGCGGGCTTTAAAGGAACTGGGCGTCCGCTCGCCCCTGCGCGAATGCGGCCTGACAAAACCCGAAATCCGGCGGTTTTCCAAAGAAGCCGGGCTTTTTACGCACGATAAACCGGCTTACGCCTGCCTGGCGACGCGTATTCCCACCGGGACCGAAATTACCCCGGAGTTGCTGAAAAAAGCAGAACAGGCTGAGACGGCCCTGTTTTCCATGGGGTTCACTAACTTCCGCGTGCGCTATTTCCACGGCGCCGCAAAGCTCCAGCTTCCCGAAAGCCAGTTTTCCATGGCGCTTTCGAAGAAGGATGAACTCACAAAGGAGCTTTCCCGCTGGTTCGACGGAGTACTGCTGGACTTAACACCGCGGGGCTGAAAGGAAGGACAAAAATGGACTCAAAAAAGACGCTGGCACTACTTCAGGAGGTAAAGAACGGAACCCTTTCCCCCGAAAAGGCGGTTTTAAAGCTTCGGACAAGCCCTTACGAAGATTTGGGCTACGCGAAAGTGGATCTGCACCGCGAACTGCGGCAGGGCGTGCCCGAAGTCATCTACGGAAGCGGAAAAACACCGGAGCAGATTATGGGCATCGCGTCCGCCATGCGAAAAAACGGCGTGGGGACCATCCTAATTACCCGGCTTTCCACCGAAGCCGCAGAAATAGTGGAAAAAGCAATCCCGCTGGACTACGACGAGGTATCCAGGCTCGGAATTGCAGGGCGCAAAGCGGAAATCACCTCCTCCGGCATTATTGTCGTCGCATCCGCCGGAACTAGCGACCTTCCCGTAGCGGAAGAAGCCGCCCGTACAGCGGAAGCTTTGGGGAACAAGGTCACCCGTCTGTACGATGTAGGCGTTGCTGGACTTCACCGCCTGCTTTCCAAGCTGGACGTGATTCTCAAAGCGCGCGTGATCGTCGCCGTTGCGGGCATGGAAGGAGCGCTTGCAAGCGTGATCGGCGGCCTTGCGGACTGCCCTGTGATCGCTGTGCCGACCAGCATCGGCTACGGGGCGAATTTCGGCGGTGTGTCCGCCCTGCTTTCCATGCTGAACTCCTGCGCGAGCGGCGTCAGCGTCGTAAACATCGACAATGGCTTCGGCGCGGGCTTTCTCGCCAGCAGGATTAATCATTTGGGGGACAAGGAATGAAACGGCTTTATATCGAATGCAATATGGGCGCCGCCGGGGATATGCTGACGGCCGCCCTGCTGGAGCTTTTCCCCGACCGGGAGGGCTTTTTAAAGCAGATGAACACCCTCGGGCTTCCGGGGGTTACGGTAAGCTGTGTCCCCTCTGTAAAATGCGGCATTTCCGGAAGCCATATGGTTGTCACCGTAAACGGGTGGGAGGAAAACGAAGTACCAGCACAATCCTGCCGCGCGGAAACAAACGCACACAGCTATGAAAGCATAAAATCCCTGATTGCACAGCTCCCGGTGCCGGAAAAAGTCCGGGAAGACGCGCTGGCCGTCTACCGAAAAATCGGCGAAGCGGAAGCGCATGTCCACGGCGTTACTCTGGAACAGATCCACTTCCATGAGGTCGGTACTTTGGACGCCGTCGCCGACGTTGTCGGCTGCTGCCTGCTGTTTTATCTGCTGGGTGCGGATGAAATCACAGCTTCCCCGGTTCACGTAGGGAGCGGTTTTGTCCGCTGTGCGCACGGCCTGCTTCCCGTTCCGGCCCCTGCAACAGCCCGGCTTTTAACGGGCGTTCCCATTTATAGCGGCCAGATCCGCGGAGAGCTTTGCACGCCAACGGGCGCTGCGCTTCTGCGGCACTTCGCCACCCGTTTCGGTCCGATGCCCCCGATGTGGGTGGACAAAATCGGATGCGGCATGGGAACAAAGGACTTCGAAGCGGCAAACTGCGTACGGGCCTTCTGGTCGGAAACAGAGGATTACGCGGACGAAATTGCGGAGCTTCGCTGCAATCTTGACGACATGACGCCGGAGGCTATCGCTTTCGCGGCCGACCGGCTGTTTGAAGCCGGCGCGCTGGACGTTTTCACAACGCCGGTTCAAATGAAAAAGGGCCGCCCTTCCGTCCTTCTGACCTGCCTGTGCAAGCCGGATATGCAGGAACGTTTTATGCGGCTGATTCTTCTGCACACCACGACGCTGGGCGTGCGAATGTCGCCCTGCTCCCGCACAATCTTAAAATCCTCTTTCCGAACCGTTCAAACCGCATACGGCCCCATCCGGATAAAAGTCAGCCAAGGCTGCGGGATTACAAAATACAAGCCGGAATATGAGGATGTGAAAAAAGCCGCCGAAGCGCACGGCGCACCCTTTGACGCGGTTTACAAGCAGGCTTTTGCCGAAGCGGAAAAAGAATTTATAAAATAACCGTTCATAAAGAAACCCTCCGGTTTTCCGGAGGGTTTTGTGGTCTTATCCATCAGATAAACAGGTTTGTGTCCGACTGCTCTGCGGAGCCAAGGAAGGTTGCCACCCCGGCGATTTCCACTCCGTCGATCAGTTCCTCCCGCTTGATTCCCATGATATCCATGGACATCTGGCAGGCGACAATCCGCACCCCATTGTCGATTGCCGAACGGAGAAGTTCTTCCAAAGAAGAAACATTTTTGCTTTTCATCACGCTGCGGATCATTTTCGGCCCCATGCCGAGCATGTTCATTTTGGAAAGGCCCAGCTTTTTACTGCCGCGGGGCATCATCATGCCGAACATCTTCTCAATAAAATTCTTCTTTACGGGCACATATTCGTTTTTGCGAAGAATATTCAGCCCCCAGAAAGTGAAGAACAAGGTGACCTTTCTTCCCATGGAAGCCGCGCCGTTGGCAATGATCAGCGCCGCAAGTGCTTTGTCAAGGTCGCCGCTGAACACCACCATGCTCTTGCCGTTCCCGCCTGCTGCCGAGGCGGCGGGCGCCGCGTCGCCTTTCCGGATGGTAACGGAATACGTGCTCCCTTCGCGTTCCACGCCAAGCAGCGGGTTACCCGTCCGTTCGCACCAAATGCGGATATCCGAAGCAAACGCCGGGTCTGTCGCGCGGACCTTCAGGCATTCGCCTTCACGGATGCTTTTTATCCCCTCCGAAACCTTCATGATCGGTCCGGGGCACTGCAAGCCGCAAGCGTCCACTTCGATTATTTTTACATCCTTACCGCACGCTGGCGCCACCGGTTCAGTCAGTTTTTTTTTACAGCCGATGCAGTCCGTACCCGTCGGTTGTTCCCGGTCGCCCTTCGCGGTGATATAGGTTTTATAGCCCCCGCTGAGGTTTTTTACGTCATACCCATTCTGCATCAGGATGCGGGCCGCAAGATAGCCGCGCAAACCCACCTGGCAGAATACATATACCGGCTTTTCCTTCGGCAGTTCCTGCATACGCTCACGCAGCTGGTCCAGCGGGATATTGATTGCGCCGTCAATCGTGCCCGCCTGCACTTCCGAAGGGGTTCTTGTGTCTACAAGGCTGACCTTGCTTCGGTCGAGCGCGTCGACTTCGTCGAAGTAAAATACCTTTACATCCCCGCGCAGAATATTGGCGGCTGTAAAGCCGAGGATATTGACCGGGTCTTTCGCAGAGGAATAGGGCGGCGCGTAGCAAAGCTCCAGCTTTTCCAGATCGTATACCGTGCCGCCAAAGCGGAGCGCGGTCGCCAGCACATCGATGCGCTTATCCACACCGTCAAACCCGACCACCTGCGCGCCCAAAATTTTCCCGTCCGGCGCAAACAGCAGCTTCATGCTGATCTGCGAAGAACCCGGATAATAGGTGGCATGGTCCGCCGGATGGATATATGTCCTTTGATAAGGGATTTTTTTCGCTTTCAACTGCTTTTCATTCATGCCAGTAGATGCCGCGGTCATATCAAACACCTTCAGAATCGCGCTTCCCTGCACGCCGTCGTTGATTCCGACCCTTCTGCCCAGGACATTTTCCCCCGCGAGGCGGCCCTGGCGGTTTGCCGGACCTGCAAGCGGAACCAGCGTATCCTCGCCGGTCAGGAACTGCCGCACACTAATGGCGTCGCCAACAGCATAAATATCCGGATCCGAGGTCTGGAGGGTATCGTTCACCTGAATGCTTCCGCCGACGCTCAGCTCAAGCCCGGCGTCCTTTGCAAGGCTGCTGTCCGGCGCAACGCCGATGCTCAGAACCACCAGATCGGCGCAAATCTCTTTTTCCCCGGTCAGCTTCACTTTCAGATTCTCCGCCTTTTCAAAGCCCTGCACCCCTGTGCCGAACAGCAGCCGGATTCCGTTTTCCCGCAGGTGCCGGTGCAGGATCGCCGCCATTTCCGGGTCGAGCGAAGCGATGGCCTGATCCAGGTATTCGACAATCGTCACATCCAGCCCGCGCTTTTTCAGGTTTTCCGCCATTTCCACGCCGATGAAGCCCGCGCCGACCACAACCGCGCTCTCCGCCTTCGTTTCCCGGATGTATTCGTCAATCCGGTATGTGTCGGGAACGGTGCGCAGGGTGAATATTCCCTCGCTGTCAATACCCGGCAGCGGGGGGCGCTTCGGCTGCGCGCCCGGGGAAAGGATCAGCTTGTCGTAGCTTTCCTCATACACCGTACCGTCGGCATGGTTTTTTACGGTGACCATTTTTTTCGCGCGGTCAATCTTCACAACCTCGCTCATCGTGCGGACGTCAATGCGGAAGCGGTCGCGAAGCAGTTGTGGGGTGGTTACGATCAGCCGCTCCCTGTCCCGGATCGTCCCGCCTATATAATAAGGTAAGCCACAGTTTGCGTAGGAAATATATTCGCCTTTTTCAAACAAAATAATCTGGGCGTCTTCGCTTTGCCTGCGAAGCCTTGTTGCCGCGCTTGCACCGCCGGCAACGCCGCCTACGATCAATACCTTCATTTTCCTTCCACCTTTCGAAATCATTTAAAATAAAAAATTAACAAAGAAATTGTAAAACAACTGTCCTGTTTTGCAAATTTATGATATCATGAAAAAAAAACATATTCCGTGACAAAATCACAATAAGGAAGGATTTTGTGATGTTGTCACGGAATATTAACCGGCTTTGGCATATACTAAAGCCAGAAACGGCAGAGAAGGTGTTAAAAATGTCCGATGTGATCATCCTGGGAAACGGTCCCGCCGGAATTTCCGCGGCGGCGTATACGGCGCGCGCCGGGCTGGAAACGCTGGTGATCGGGCGTGACAGCGGGTCTCTTTCCAAAGCGGGGGAAATTGAAAATTATTACGGCTTTCCCGAACCGATTTCCGGCGAACAGCTTGTCCGCAACGGGCTGGATCAGGCTTCCCGGCTTGGCGTTACCACCATTGAGGACGAGGTGGTAGGAATCCAATACGACGGCGGATTTACCGTCCAGACAAAAACAGAGGAATATCAGGCGCCGATCGTGATTTTGGCAACGGGCGCGGCGCGCAGGGCGCCCGCGATTGAAGGGCTGCGCGAATTGGAGGGAAAGGGCGTCAGCTACTGCGCCGTCTGTGACGCATTCTTTTACCGGGGAAAACATGTCGCTGTGCTGGGGGACGGAAACTACGCCCTGCACGAAGCGCAGGAGCTGCTTCCCGTTGTCGGCTCGGTTACGGTACTTACCAATGGTTGCGAACCAGCCGCCGCATTTCCCCCGGAAATTCCGGTGGACAAACGGGAAATCGCCGCGCTGCAGGGCGGCAAGGTATTGGAAACCGTCCGGTTTAAAGACGGCTCCGCGCTGCCCGTTTCCGGCGTATTTGTCGCACAGGGCGTGGCTTCCAGCGGGGATTTCGCCCGCTCCATAGGCGCCCAGACTGAGGGCGGACGCATCGTCGTGGATGAGAATATGCAGACCAGCGTTCCCGGGCTGTACGCCGCAGGCGACTGCACCGGCGGCATGCTTCAGATTTCCAAAGCGGTTTATGACGGGGCAAAAGCCGCGACCAGCGCCATCCAATATTACCGCAAGCTGAAAAAAGCACGGTGATTATGTCACAGAAAAGGAACCCTAATTGCGTATAATAAAAGCAGAAAATACAAATACCAATTCCAATTAGAAAAGGAGAAGAAAGATGTCTGTAATTACATTGACAAATGAGAATTTTACACAGGAAGCCGTTCGGTCCGACAAGCCTGTTCTTATTGACTTCTGGGCGCCGTGGTGCGGTCCCTGCCGCATGGTCTCCCCGATTGTGGACGAAATCGCGGAGGAAAACCCGAATATCAAGGTCGGCAAGGTCAATGTGGACGAACAGCCGGAGCTTGCCTCCCAGTTCGGCGTAATGAGCATCCCGACACTCATCGTGATGAAAGACGGGAAAGTCGCGAATACCGCCGTCGGTTCCCGCAGCAAACAATCCATTCTGGATATGCTTTAAAATTAACCGTTTATTAAAAAATACTGCTGCAAAATAATTATACGGAAGCCTGCAGGAATCACTAAAAAAGCGCATTTTGGTAAACGCTATGAAACCCCTGCTGAATCCACGCCCCGCGTCTTTTGACGCGGGGCGTTCGCTTTGCCGCGGGCAAGTCCGCGAAGAGGAGCAGCCGTTGCTCTTTTTCGATACCGTAGTATAATAAGAGCAAGGAAATACTGGGAATATAGAATAGGGGGCGGCTGTATGGCGATAGCAAAAACGGAACTGGAATTCATGAAAGAGGCTCTTCCTTTCTGGAATGCGCTTTCGCAGAATCAAAAAGAAAGAATCGAAGCGACAGCTTCCGCGTTTACGGTTAAAAAGGGACAGAGCCTGCACGACGGCTCGCAGGACTGCCTGGGGCTGATTCTTGTAAAAAGCGGGCATCTTCGCGCCTATATCCTTTCCGACACCGGCAAGGAGATCACCATTTACCGCCTGTTCGAACGGGACGCCTGCATTTTTTCGGCTGCCTGCATGCTGAAAAACATCACCTTTGACATTTCCATCGAAGCGGAAAGCGAAAGCCGCGTGCTGCTGATCCCGACAGCGGTGTACAATGAGCTGAACGAGAGCACGCTTGCGGTGTCCGGCTTCACCAATCAGTTAATCTCCTCCCGTTTTTCCGACGTAATGTGGATTATGGAACAGGTTCTCTTTACAAGCTTCGACCGAAGGCTTGCGAACTTCCTTTTGGAGCAATCTGCTGTGGAAGGCTCCGACACGCTTCACATTACGCAGGAGGCGATTGCAAACCATTTGGGTTCCGCGCGCGAGGTCGTCACCCGCATGCTCAAATACTTCCAGAGCGAGGGCATGGTTTCGCTGTTCCGGGGCGGGGTTACGATCAGCAGCCGGAAGAAGCTCGAAAAGCTGTCGGAGAAATAGCCGAGGCCCGCGGCAGAAATACGGATTTACCCGGTGAAAAAGCGGCAGCGCGGGTTTGAGAATCCGACGATTTGATTGCAATTCAAATAAACTTATAGTAAAATAAAATGGAATTCTAATCGTAATTTGGAAATTCTGCAAGTGGAGGCCGAACGATGCAAATGGAAACACAAAAGGAACAGAATACGGCTACCGGGGAAACGCCGGAAGATTATGTATTTGCGCTCGATATCGGCACCCGGAGCGTGATTGGCGTTGTCGGCGAAATGGACGGCGAGATGCTGCGAATTCTGGCCGTGGAAACCGTTGAGCATCCGAAGCGCGCCATGATCGACGGGCAAATTGAGGATATTGAGCAGGTAAGCCGTATCGCGGGTATTGTCAAAAGCCGACTGGAAAAACGGCTTGGCTACCCGCTCCGGCACGTCTGCGTCGCGGCGGCGGGGCGCGCACTCCGGACGCAGAGAGCCTCCTATGAAATGGATCTGAACCCGTCGCAGTCCATCGACGAAGAAACCATCAGTCGGCTGGAAGCAGGCGCGATTGAAGCGGCGGAGTGCCAGTTTGCCCCCGAAACCGACGACGGCAACCAGCCGGTATTCTACCTTGTAGGCTATTCCGTCGTGCAATACCTGCTGGACGATTACCCGATATCGAACCTTCTTGACCACCGCGGCCAGCGCATCCGCGTGGAAGTAATCGCCACGTTCCTGCCGCGCGAGGTTGTGGACAGCCTGTATACCACCATGCATAAAACCGGGCTGGAAGTCGCCAGCCTGACTTTGGAGCCGATCGCTGCCATGAACGCGGCTATTCCGCAGAAGCTGCGCCTGTTAAACCTGGCCCTGGTGGATATCGGCGCAGGGACCTCGGATATTGCCATTTCCAAGGACGGTGGCGTGGTGGGCTACACCATGGCGACGATTGCCGGCGACGAAATCACCGAAGCGATTATGAAAAAATACCTCGTCGATTTTACGGCGGCAGAAGATATAAAAATGAAGATGAGCGGCGAAAGTGAGATTTCGTTCAAGGATATTCTCGGGTTTGAGCACACCGTTGCGCCGGAAGAAGTGAAGCGCGAAACCGAACCGGTTATGCGGACTCTTTGCAAAGAAATCTGCGACCGTATTATCGAGGCCAACGGGGGCGCGCCTTCCGCCGTCTTTCTGGTCGGGGGCGGGAGCAAGCTGCCCGGCCTGTGCGAATGCGTTGCGGAATATCTGAAGCTTCCGCCGACCCGCGCGGCAATCGGGGGAAACAATTTCCTTATGCATGTTTCCTCGTCCGACACGGACGTAACCGGGCCGGAATTTGCAACCCCGCTGGGGATAGCCGTTTCCGCCGCGCTCAATCTGATCAACGACAGCTTTTCCATCCGGCTGAACGGCAGCCGGGCAAAGCTGTTCCGTAGCGGCAAGCTGACCGTTCTGGACGTTCTGCTGATGAACGGCTACACTTACAGCCAGTTTATCAGCCGTTCCGGGCAAAGCATGATTATCGAACTGAACGGCGAGAAAAAAGTCCTGTACGGCGGCCACCCGAAGCCCGCGCGCATTTTGCTCAACGGCGAGGAAAGCGGCATTACCGCCATTATCAAAGCCGGGGACGAAATTCTATTCGAACCGGCTGTCCCGGGCGAAAACGCGCATCCCTCTTTAGGGGATGTTGTACATTTCCAAGAACCTTGCAAAGTCTTTTTTAACGGCATGGAAGTGGAAATCGGCACCCACGCGTCCGTGAACGGCCAGCCCGCCAAACCGGAGCAGAAGCTCTGCGCCCGCGACAAGGTGCGCACCTATTCCGTCGGCACGCTGCGGGAGCTTCTCCGGTATCTGGGGGAAGACGAAGAAAGAGCCTGCACCATTAACGGGAAACCGGCGGAACCGGATACGGTGCTTTCTAAGGATGACCGGATTGAATATGCGCAGGCAGTTGTGGATCAGCAGCCCGTTTCGCAGCCGGTACAGCCCGAACCTCGTCCGGAAGCAACACCCACAAAGGAACCGGATTCCGCGCCGGCGGAGAACAAGGTTCACATTACGCTGAATCACGCCCCGCTTTTATTGGATCCAAAGCCGGACAAAACCCCGTACCGCCTGATCGACATGCTGAATCTGGTAGACATCGACCTGTCGAAGCCGCAGGGGAACATTGTCCTGCATGTGAACGGACAGGACGCGGCATACCTGCAAACCCTTGCGGACGGCGACTATGTCGACATCTATTGGAAAAAAAGGCAGTAAATATAGACAGAAAAAGCTTCGGAGCCGATTTTCGGCTCCGAAGCTTTCCTTTTTGCTATTTGTCCTTTTTGACGCAACAGGAATCCAGCAGCTTTAAAATAAGCTGCGGCTGCTGATTTGCCTGCGCGAGCATTGCCATGCCCGCCTGCACAAGGATATTGTGCTTGGAAAACTCCATTATTTCCTTTGCCATATCCACATCCCGGATGCGGCTTTCCGCGGAAATCAAGTTGTCCGACATGGTATCAATACAGCTCAGTATGCGCTCCAGCGCCCGCTGCGCCGCTCCCATCCCGGCCCTTGCTTCTGAAATGCTGTCGATTGCCTTTTGAATCAGCCCCATCGCCTTCTGTGCGTCTTCCTGCGTGGCAATGGAAGCGTCGGAAAGGCCAATTGCCGCGGCGCTCATGTCCGGAAGGAATACCGTAAACCGGCTGGATTCGGAGCTGTCCGCCCCGACCTGAAGCGTCAATCCCCCGGGTTTAGGACCTTCCTTTTTAGCGAAATTGCCGTTGAGAAGATACTGACCGTTAAAATGCGTCGTACGCGCAATACGATCAATTTCCTCCCTGAGCGCATTAAATTCCTTTTCGGCAAACTTCCGATCCGTTTCATTCCGATACGTCCCGTTCGCCGACTGCGTTGCAAGCTCCAGCATCCGCTGTAAAATGGAATGCGTTTCATTTAGGTTCCCTTCGGCAGTTTGAAGCAGGCTGATACCGTCCTGCGTGTTATTCCGTGCGGCACTAAGCCCGCGAATCTGCGAGCGCATTTTCTCGGAAACGGCAAGGCCGGCCGGGTCGTCGGCAGCCGAGTTGATGCGGTAACCGGAAGAAAGGCGCATAAGGCTCCGCTCGCACAGCCTTTGGTTTATCGCAATGTTACGCAGTGCGAACATCGCACTAATATTGTGTTGGATGCGCATGGTTCCTTCTCCTTAAAATCCGTTCGCAGCGAGTCCTTTCGCTGCGCCTGCAAACTATAATTATATATCGTCCGGAGCATAAAAAAGATTAAAACATCTAAAAAGAAAAATACTGCGGACCCTTCGGGTCAAAAACGGTTGCAATAAAAGCGGTATTTTGTGTCCATAATCGCAAAAGGAACGGGTGGGCAAACACAGCTTCTTGTCCGGATTCGACGATGAGCATTTCTCCTCTCAGTTTGCCCAAGTGCAAGGCCGTCTGAAGCTGAAGAAACGCGGAAACGAGTCACATGGAGGTGCTTTTTTCATTGCAACATTTCTCCATAAAGTTGAGAATTTTGTCCTTGTGGAAACCGGATGATTGGCATAGAATAGAGTCAGATATTCCATAATATTTTTACTGGGGGGATTACGGTGCTTTCTTCTAAGGCAAAGGAATGGATTGCAAACGGGAATTTGGACGAAAAACTGGCGTACCTCTACGTTTGCGGCCCGGATAAAGCAAAGGATTACCGAAACCGTCTGCTTCAGGCGGTGGAAGCTTTCGAAAAACGATATGGAACGGATCGGGACATCAATATTTTCAGCGCGCCCGGACGGACGGAGATCGGCGGCAACCACACCGACCATCAGCGCGGGAATGTGCTTGCGGCAAGCGTGAACCTGGATGTGATCGCCGTCGTGTCGAAAGGGGATAACAACCGGGTACGGGTGGAATCTGAAGAATACCCCGCAGACGTACTGGACGCAGGTAATCTGGAAAGAAAAGAAGCGGAGCAGAACACCTCCCCCGCGCTGATTCGCGGAATTTTAAGCAAATTCGCGCAAATGGGTTACCGCGTCGGCGGATTTGAAGCCTACACCACCTCGGACGTTCTTTCGGGGTCCGGGCTTTCTTCCTCAGCGGCATTTGAAGTGCTGATTGGCACCATTGTAAACGATTTGTTCTGCGGCGGAAAGGAAAGCGCGCTGAAAATCGCGCAGATCGGCCAGTATGCAGAAAATGTTTACTTTGGGAAACCCTGCGGGCTGATGGACCAGGCGGCCAGCTCGGTCGGCGGCTTCGTCGCCATCGATTTTAAGGACGCCGAAAACCCGGTGGTGCAAAAGGTTGATTTCGATTTCGGAAAATGCGGATATTCGCTGTGCATCATCGATACAAAGGGAAGCCATGCCGATTTGACCCCCGATTACGCGGCGATTCCGGCCGAAATGAAGGCGGTTGCGGCGTACTTCGGGAAGGACGTCCTTTCCGAAGTGAGCGAGGACGCATTCCAACGGGAAATTTTGGAAGTGCGGAAAAAGGCGGGCGACCGCGCGGTGCTGCGCGCACTCCATTTTTACGCGGACAACGCAAGGGCAAAAAAAGAGGCCCAAGCTTTAAACCGCGGGGATTTCGAAACATTTAAGAAGCTGATTATCGAAAGCGGCTATTCGTCTTATATGTATCTGCAAAACGTTTTTTCGCCGTCCCATGTGCAGGAACAGGGCGTTTCCCTTACGCTCGCCCTCTGCCAGAAATATCTTAGCGAAAAGGGCGGGGCCTACCGCGTGCACGGCGGCGGCTTTGCGGGAACGGTACAGACCTTTGTTCCGGACGCGTATCTGGAAGAATTCATCGAAAAGATGGAGGCTGTTCTGGGCAAGGGTAGCTGTCACGTGCTGAAAATCCGGCCGGTCGGCGGCACAAGGATTTTATAAAGTATGGAGGATTTTTATGGCTGAATTAAGATGGCATCCGCTGATAAAGGACTGGATTATGATTGCGTCGAACCGGCAGAACCGCCCGCAGATGCCGAAAGACTACTGCCCGTTCTGCCCAAGCTTCGGCAATGTGCCGGATTACGAGGTAATGGAATACGACAACGATTTTCCGGCGCTGTCGCAAAACCCGCCCGAGCCGGACGACGTTGCGACCGATTTCTTCAAGGTAAGACCCAGCTACGGCAAATGCGAGGTCATCCTGTATTCCCCGAAACACACGCAGACCCTGCCGGAACTTTCGGACGAGCATATGCGCAAGCTGGTGGACCTATGGTGCGAACGCTTCACCCTTATGCGCGCGGATGAAAAAATAAAATATATCTTCCCGTTTGAAAACCGGGGCGAAACGGTGGGCGTAACCATGCCCCATCCGCACGGTCAAATTTACGGATATTCTTTCCTTCCAAAAAAGCTGGAGCTTGAAACCGGCGCGGCAAAAGAGTATTATGTAGAAAAGCACAAATGCCTGTTTTGCGATATGCTGGAAAATGAGCTGAAGGAAAACAAGCGTATCATCTTTAAAAACAGGTATTTTACCGTGTTCCTTCCGTTTTACTGCGAATACCCCTACGGCGTGTACATCTTCTCCAACCGCCATACGGAGTATATGACGGACTTCACCGTGGAAGAAAAAACAGAGCTGGGGCTGACCATCCGCGACACCGTCGGGATGCTGGACAGTTTGTTTGGCTACCAGTTCCCCTACATGATGTGCATGCACAACGCTCCGGTCAACATGGGTGATTATTCAAAGGATTTCCATTTCCACATCGAATTCTTCCCCCCGATGCGGAGCGCGCAAAAGCAAAAGTTCAACGCTTCTAGTGAAACGGGCGCATGGGCGTGCTGTAACCCAACCTGCCCCGAAGAAACCGCACAGGAGCTTCGCGAGGCATACAAACGTTATAAGGAGAATTCAAAATGAGAGTATTAGTAACCGGCGGAGCAGGATATATCGGTTCCCATACCTGCATTGAGCTTCTGAACAACGGCTATGATATCGTTGTAATGGACAACTATAGCAATTCTTCGCCCGAAGTACTGAAAATTGTTGAAAAGCTGACCAAAAAAACCTTCCCGGTTTACGAGTGCGACATGCTCGATTATGACGGCTTTGAAAAAATTTTTGAGGAAAATAAAATCGACGCTGTGATTCATTTCGCTGGACTGAAAGCCGTTGGCGAATCCGTTGAAAAGCCACTAGAATACTACCACAACAACCTGACCGGCACCCTCAACCTTCTGCGGTTAATGCGGAAATACAAGGTTTACCAGCTTGTGTTCAGCTCTTCCGCAACGGTTTACGGCATGAACAACAAAGCTCCGTTCAAGGAGGACATGCCCCTTTCCACTACCAACCCCTACGGCAGCACCAAACTAATGATTGAAAACATCTTAAAGGATGTCTGCTTTGCGGATAAAAACTTCAAGGTTGCGCTTCTGCGCTACTTTAACCCGATCGGTGCACACCAAAGCGGCCTGATCGGCGAAAACCCGAACGGTATCCCGAACAATCTGATGCCGTATATCATGAAGGTTGCCGTCGGCAAGCTGGAATGCCTGAGCGTATTCGGTAACGACTATCCGACCCCGGACGGAACCGGCGTGCGCGATTATATCCATGTGTGCGACCTTGCAAACGGCCATCTGAAGGCGCTGGAGAAGCTCCCGCATATTGAGGGCGCCGAGGCGTATAACCTTGGCACCGGCAAGGGAAGCAGCGTGCTGGACGTTGTTCACGCCTTTGAAAAGGCCAGCGGAAAAAAGGTAAATTATAAAATTGCCCCGCGCAGAGCCGGCGACATTGCCGTCTGCTACGCCGATGTTTCCAAAGCAAAAAA
Source organism: Caproiciproducens galactitolivorans (assembly GCF_004768785.1). Lineage (GTDB taxonomy): Bacteria > Bacillota > Clostridia > Oscillospirales > Acutalibacteraceae > Caproiciproducens > Caproiciproducens galactitolivorans. The sequence continues at coordinate 12,007 of NZ_SRMQ01000006.1, read as the reverse complement.
GGAGCTTGGCTGGGAAGCAAAGTATTCCCTGGACGATATGTGCCGGGATAATTGGAACTTTATTAAAAATAATTCCTGATGTTAATAAAATGAAAAGGGACCGCTCCTCCGGGCGGTTCCTTTTTTGCATGAGGGAAGGGCGCCGCTCAAGGAGCGGCGCCCTTCCCTTTGCCACATTGGCTTTATTTCAACTGTGCGCGGTAAAAATCAACCATGGTTTTATTGATGCCTACTTGCTGAAGCAGATCCGCCAGATCCTTATCTTTGCCGAGCTGTTCGGACAGATAAGCCATAAAATCGCCGGCATATTTTTTCTGTAGCTCTTCCTGGCCTTCACCCGTGCCAGAAGAGACCATTTTCAGCACTTCGTTTTCTTTCACAGCGGGCATTGTAATCGCGTTGCTGGTTTTCGGTTTCGACTGGGTGCTCATTTTGATAGAGGCCAATCCTTTTAAATCGAATGTGCAATTGGAAAGCAGCTGATCATTCTTGATGGAATTTTCCAGTTTAATGGTTGACTTGGACAAATTCTTCGCCCATTCGTTCCGTTCGAGGGATGACTGGATCGCGTTCTGAACCGTACCCTTCGGGTCGTAAAGGGAGAGCGTAAATGTTCCCAGAAGGATATCCCTGTTCGCGAACTTCTCCATCTTCGCATTTGCGAAATCAATTTTGAGGCCGGCATCCTGGACCTTATCCTTGTCTTTTATCAGAACCTGCATGACGCCGCTGTCCGCCGTATTATAGAGCAGTTTTGCAGAAAAACATTCTTTCCCGTCCGCAAGGACATTTGCGGCAAACTGCTTTTTTTGGAACGCCAGGTTCAAAGTAACCTTTGCCGAAGCTTCGCTGATTTCATAGCTGCGGGCAACCTGCGTATCATCCGCAAGGACATACGCAGAAACCGTCAGCGCCGCCTTTTCGTCTGTGTCGCTGCCAAGCTGTTGGGCAAAGGCGTCAATCATTTCCTTGAATTTTTCCTTATCGATCTTTTCATTTGGGAAGAAGGCATTGTAATTTTCCGAAAGATATGTGCAGAGATAATCATCCTTCTTGAGCACTTCCAGGGTCTTTTTCATAATCCGGTTCATCTGGCCTGCGCTCAGGGTTACGGAAATTTTCGCGGCGTTGTTGACCGTTATGTCTTCCACTTTCAGGCTCTGGTTCTTCTGCACCGTAATTTTTCCGTTCTGCACAGCCTCGACGTACGGCTGCGTTAACGCACGTAGACTAGCTTTCAGCTTATTGGAATCATAGTCCACTTTCGAAACCGCGAATGCCGGATTGGCGGTTTGCATATTCTCCATGCTGAGATAGGTTTTTGATATTTCCGGAAGCTGCACAAGATACTTGCCGTCTTTATCCATAAACATATTTACGGAAACCAGCTTACCGGACTTGTCATTAAAGGAAACGTTGCCCTGCATCTGCTGGTTGTTCACATTGGAGCTGCCCTCCATCGTGATCGAGTTTATGTAGTCAAGAGTCTTATTCAGTATTTCGTCGTGGCCGCCGAGCTGTTGCTTGATTTGCCCCTTGAAGCTGTTGTCCAGATCAATGTGCATGGAGCCCTTAAATTCTTCCGCCGTAGCGTTTTTCTTAGCGGGAAGCTGATTCATGACCATGTCGAGCGAACCGACCGCACGATCGGTAATCGCTTCGGTGCAGGTTTTTTCCAACGCCTGCATATATTTGCCGTTCCCCATCATCATCATTTTCAGGTCACGGGCAAAATATGTTTTTGCCGCGAATCCGCAAATAAAGAGCAATACGGCACAGCATGCTGCGATAATCGCGATTTTCTTCGCTTTCGGGGAAGGCTGCCCACGCTGTGGAAACGCCTCCTGCGCATGCTGCGCTCCGGTGTTTTCTTCCTCAAGAGCTTGCGCCGGAGCTTCGTTTTCTAAATTTTCTTTACTGTCCGCAACGGCGGGCTGGCTTTCAGACGAATTTTCAATCGGTTCCCCGCACTGGGAGCAAATCGTCTGGCCATTCTCCATTTCGGCACCGCACTTTTTGCAAGTTGCCATTTCTAATCTCCTATTCCTGTTTATTTTGCATAATTGCTTAGCGATAATATTATATTTGACTTTAAAAACTTTGTCAAATATTATCAAAGCAAAAGGTAAAATTTAGTTTTGAAGGATTGAAAGAATATCATCCGCGTTTTGTATGGTTACCATACGATAGGGTACCCAAACGTAATGCCCGCCCTGCAGTTTGACCGTTTTCGCCGGGTCTTCGCCGGTAGCAAAGGCATAGGAAAGGTCGAAAATCGCTTTGGCCTGCCCCCGTGCGTCATTATAAACCGTTCCGAACATACTGCCGTCCTTTATGGCGTTTACGCCCCCCTCCGTCGCGTCTATACCCACGACAATCGGTTTTACTTTCCGTTTGCTTTCTTTAATCGCATCAATCGCGCCAAGGGCCATATCGTCGTTGTTACAGAATACGACTTCGATGCGATCCCCGTATTTCGTAAGCCACTGGTTCATTTTTGCCGTCCCCTGCGCGCGCTGCCAGTTTGCAATTTCGTCGGCAAGCTTTTCCACCTTGATTCCCGCCCCGGTGACCGCCTTAATGGAATATTCCGTACGCAGCAGGGCGTCCTGATGCTCCTGTTCGCCTTCCAGCATCACATACTGGATTTTCCCGTCGCCGTTGCGGTCAATGGAAGCCGGATCCTTCGCGTAGGCCTTCGCAATAATTTCGCCCTGAAGCTGCCCGGACTGAGCCGCGTCCGCGCCGACATAGTACGCGCGATCCCACAGCCGGATATCCTCTTCGACAGGTTCGCGGTTAAAGAAAATCACCGGGATATCGGCCGCTTTGACTTTGTTGACGATCACCGCGGCGGACGTGCGATCCACTTCATTTACACAGATCACGTCATAATGGCGGGAGATAAAGCTGTCCACCTGATCGTTTTGCAGCGCCTGGCTTGACTGCCCATCAACCACGTTCACAACAATCTTCTTGCCAGACTTGGCTTCCATCTGCTTCGCAATTTTTTCAAGGTCATTGCAAAGGCTCGCCACAAAAGTGTCATCCTTGCGGTAAAGCGTAACGCCGATTTTAATTGTATCCACTTTATCCTTTCCACCGGAGGAACTGCAGGCAACCAGCGGAAGAAGGAGGAACACCGCGGCAAATACTGCTGAAAAGACTCTTTTCATAGAACCCCTCCTCTTATCTTGAAAACGGGAAAAGCAGCCTCTGATTTTCCGAGCTGTACATATTTTCCTGGTTTATCACGGCAAAATTAATGCTGGGATCGTGCGAATCCGGCTTTTTATTGATTTTATCGACCGCGGCCTGAATACTGAGATATCCAAGGTTGTACTCGTTTTCCACGCCGACCGAACGGATAATCCGGCTGTCTAGGAGAGAAACAATCGTATCCGTTCGCCCAATTCCAAAAATACGCACTTTGGTGAAGCCGGATTTTGATAAGTCCTGTTCCGCTTTTGCCACCGCTTCCAGCGTGGAAGCGTCCAGCGCAATGACGGTGTCCGCCGCGCTGCTCAGAAGCATTCCCTTTGCCGTATCGTACGCTTGTTGGCTTCCGTTGGGAATATCCCAGTACTCGATCTTGTTTTTGCCCTCATCGAGAATTTTCATCACGCCGTCATAGCGCCGGCGGATGCTGCTGCAATCCATACTGTTGCGCAGAATAGCAATCCGGAGCAAGTTCTTTCCGTCCCCGGCGGCCGCCTGCGCCAGGGCGCTACCAAGCTTTTCGTTATCACAGGAGATGAGCGGCAGATTTGGAATCGATTCCACCGTGGACTGCATGGCGATTACCGGAACGCTTTTCATCGCTTCCCTTACGGGCTGCTCTAAATCCTCCGAATTCACGGGCGAGATGACAACCGCGTCCGCGCCGTTGCGGATTTCCCGCTTCAAGAGGGAAACCTGCTCTTCGGCGCTGTTTTCCTTTTGAAGCGTAATAAAACTGATTTCCGCATTCAAATCCTTCGCCGCCTGCTCCATTCCCTGCCGGACGGACGTGCTGCTTGCCGTGCTGCTGCTTCGGCAGATTACCGAAATTTCATAAGGACTGACGATTTTTTTGCCGAAATAGCGCTCCCGGTTCAACAGAACGAAAGAACTGATAAACGCGAAAAGAATCAGGAAAAACACCAGAACCTTTTTCCGGGTCATTTGGCGTCTCCTCCTTCATCCAGTTCTTCCAGCGTTTTCAGCGGAAGGTGTATTCTTGCGGTTGTGCCTTCGTCCGGTTCGCTGTAAATCGCAAGTCCGTAATCCTTCCCGAAATAAAGCTGGATGCGTTCCTGTACATTCTTCAGCCCGATTCCGGAGCCTTTTCCACGCGCGCGCGGGGCTTCTTCCGTTAAAAGCGCGTCCGCCTGTTCCTGGGGCATTCCGAGGCCATTGTCGATAATATCAATGTACAGGCTGTCTTCCTTCCGGTAGGCATGGATTTTTATTTCCCCGTCCCCGCTCATAAACTCCATGCCATGGTAAATCGCATTTTCCACAAGGGGCTGTACAATCAGTTTAATGGTTGCATATTGGAGCATTTCCGGCTCCGCGTCGATTTCATATACAAATTTGTTCTTATAGCGCATCTTCTGAATGGTCAGATAGTTGCGCACATGCTCCAGTTCATCCGCAACGGAAATGATATTCTTTCCCTTGGAAAGGCTGATGCGGAACAGCCGCGCCAGCGCCGTAACCATGGTGACCGCGCCATCATAGCGCTCGTTTTCAATCATCCAGATGATGGAATCAAGCGTATTATAAAGGAAATGCGGGTTAATCTGGGACTGGAGCGCATCCAGTTCGCTTTTCCGCTTGGATTCCTGTTCGGCAACGATATCGTCCATAAGCTTATGAAGCTGGTCTACCATGGAGCGGATCGTCTTCCCCAGATGCTGAACCTCATAGGAACCGGAAATAGCAATATCCACACTACTCAGGTTCCCCTTGTCAAGGTCTTGCACCGAATGTTCCAGCTCCTTAATCGGGTTGGCGATGCGCGAAGAAAGGAACAGATTCAGGAAAACCATCAGGAAGATCGAGAAGAAAATAAAGAACCACGCGAAAATGCGAAGCTGCTGGTAATTCGAGGCAATATCCTGCATAGATGTTACGGCGATGATTTTCCAGCCGGTATAGCCCACCGTTTTTACGGTCACCATGCGCCGCTGCCCCTGAAAGGTTTCGCTGTGGCTGCCGTCGTCGTAATGCGCGGCGGCGATATTGTTTTCCTGCATCAGATTTGAATAGATCAACTGCTGCCGCGGATGGTAAATCAGTTCTCCGTTCCGGTTGGTCAGGTAAATGTATCCGGATTCTCCCATATCCACGTTCTTGCAAATCTGCTCAATTCCGCTGAAATTCATGTCTACCAACAGGACGCCCTTAGTGATTGAGCCGGCATTGGTCAGTTCCACAGCGCGGCTGAGCGAAACTACCCAATGATATTTATTATCCGGATCCACAAAAAGATTCTGAACATGGGGGGTTGAAAAATGGCTGTTTTCAATTTTCTGCGAAGCGTTCTGAAACCAGCTTTGGCCGGTTACCCCAGCGGACGGCTTCAGCTGCGCGAGCGGCTCGGCGGCGATGACCTTGCCAGTGCTGGAAAAAACCCCGATGCTGACCAGCAAGTCGTGGTTCGTTTCATACAACAAACTCATGGCATCGCCAATATTGTCGGTAGACAGATCCGCGTTCTTAATCACGCGGTAATACATGGAGTCGGAAATACGCATCATATTGCGAAGATAGGTATCCAGATTCAGGTTCACCTGATTGACCATGTGCGTATTGTCTTCGGAAATCATCTTTTCGCTCAGCCCGATGTACCGCAGGGACAGAGAAAAACCGACAATCAGCATTCCCACCACCGAAACTGCGGTAAAGGTAAGCGATATTGTAAACTGCAGGCTTCTTTTTTGCAGAAAATGTGTAATTTTATCCAATATTTCTCTTGTTTTTTTCCGCAATAGCATTCCCTCCGTTCTACAGGGCTGATTTCCCGGCCGCCCGAAATCTTACTGGTTCCTGTATTTTGAAGGTGACACGCCGAATTTCTTTTTAAAGACATAACTGAAATAATTCGGTTCCGTATAGCCGACCTTTCCTGCTATGATATAGGTTTTATCATCTGTCGTATTCAAAAGATTGACCGCTTCCTGCAAACGCACTTCCGTAAGGTACGCAACAAAGCTCATGCCAGTTTCGCGCTTGAAAACGGTTGAAAAATAAGTGGGACTTACGTGGAGAAAGGAACACAGGCTGTCCACGGAAAGATCCGGATTCTGGAAATTTTCCGCGATATACTGCTTCGCGTTTTGCGCCAGAACCCGGGTGGAGTTAATCCGCTCATGCTTTACCAGCATACTGATCCGAATACAGCATTCCGTGCACCACTGCTTCATTTCCACGGGAGAACGCAGGGCCGCGATCGTGTTGACATAATTGAAATTTTCCCCGAAGATTTCCTCCGTACTCAGCTCGTATGCGTGCATCAGCTTCAACAAAGAAGTCACCATTTCCATCAGATAAATCTGGTACTGGTTCAAAGGCAGAAGCCGCCTTTCAAAACGCGCGAACAACGTCCCAATTTTTTCCTTTATTTCCTCTTCCGATCCCATTTTGATAGCACTAGAAATCTCGCGCTCGTCGTGCTCGTCGAACTGGAGCTTCACGGATGTTTCCGGCTCCACGTCCGAAATATAGATTGCCTTGCCCGCGCCCATCACGGCGCAGTAGTCCATGGCGTCCTGCGCTTCGCGGTAAGAATGCCGGATATCCGCCAGCGCAGAGCAGGGCGTCCCCACTCCGGAAACCATCTTCACGCCCATGACCAGCTCCGCGTATTTGCAGACCTCGTTCATGCCGCGGATGAGCGGGACGACGCCGGTTTCCGGCGAAAGCTCCGCAATAACCGCAACGCAGTCGGAATAAAGGAAATCGGTAAAGGCGCAGTAATTCCCCAATATCTCGTCCACCGTACGCCGCAGCGAGATCGGTATCAGCTCCTCTTCACGCAGAACAGCGCCTTCCAGGGGCGCGCGGTCAGCACGCACAACCGCGACCGCCCAGCCGCCCTCCGCGTCCAGGTTGATCTGGAACATCGGCGCCTGCGCCCGCATCCGCTCCTCCGAAATGCGGCCTTCAATCAGCCCCACCAGAAACTGCTCGCGCATAACCGGGAGGCTGTCCATATAGGCTTTCCGCAGCATTTCCACGTCGCGCCGCTCCGCAAACTCGCTGTCAAGCTGCTGCTTCATCTTTTTCAGCGTTTCCGTCAGCTCGTTCGCGTTAATCGGCTTTAACACATATTCCGCCGCTTTGATTTTGATTGCCTTCTGTGCGTATTCGAAATCGTCGAAGCCAGAAAACAGGATCAGCTTCGTGGAGGGCATGGAATCCCGCAAGCGGCTCCCCAGCTCCAGCCCGTCCATGAACGGCATTTTAATATCCGTCATCACCACATCCGGGCGCAGGTGCTCGGCTTTTTCCAGCGCGTCCAATCCGTTTTCGGCGTCGCCCACAACGGTATAGCCCAGGCTTTCCCAGTCAATTTTCTTTATGATGCCCTCGCGTATCTCCTCTTCATCGTCCGCAAGAAGAATACGGTAAAGTCCCATAAATTTTTCACTCCAATTCGAACTCTGTTTGTTCGTATTGTATCATACTTAACCCCTCTTTATTGTTCGTAATAAAAAGATTTTTCTTTGCAAAAAACCCGCGCAGGAATCTGCGCAGGTTTTCTGCAGAAATAGTGTAAAAAGGTGAATTATTTCTTTCTGTACTTGGAAAGATCGATTGCAACCGCAATTGCAATGATAATTCCCTTGATAATCTGCTGCCACATCGGGCTTACGTTGATAAACTGCAAACCGTATTGAATGACAGTAAAAATCAGAACACCAGATATAATGCCGCCAATTTTTCCGACGCCGCCGTTCAGGGAAACGCCACCCACCACGCAGGCCGCAATGGCATCCAGCTCGTACCCGTTGCCGTAATTGTTCGTGGCGCCGGCGGTCCGGGCAGCTTCCAGCACACCGCCGATCCCGTACAGGGCGGATGCGAGTATGAAGATTCCCATAATGGTGGCATACACGTTTACGCCGGAAACAATCGCCGCTTCGCGGTTGCCGCCGATTGCATAAACGTTTTTGCCGAATACCGTTTTATTCAGCACAAACCAAATAATCAGCGTGATAACCAGCGCGATCGGGATGAGAATGGAAAATCCTCCGAAGAAACCCTTGAAAAATTTGAACTGTCCCAAGCTGGTAAAGTCGGAACGAATGCCGCCGATCGGTTGAGAATGGTTCGGGGGCATATCGAAGTACAACGAACACGCGCCGAAAACAATAACCTGCACAGCCAGCGTCGCAATGAACGGGTGCATGTCGAACTGTGCAACCAGAAAACCGTTCAGCACGCCGAACAGCAGACAGACAACGACGGCAGCCAAAATGGCGTACACAACCGGAATCTGCGGCAGCCCCGGGAAAAACCGGTTCGCATAGTCCGCCGTCTGCATCAGCGAGGTGGAAACAACCGCCGCCAGGCCGACCATGCGGCCTGCCGAAAGGTCGGTACCCGCAATCAAAAGGGTAAAACAAATTCCCAACGCGATAATCAACCTTGTGGAAGACTGCGTCATAATATCCAAGAGAACCCGAATCTGCATGAAACGGGGCTCAATAAAGATGATCACAATAACCAGCACGAGCAAGGCGAGGATAATCGCATAGTTCGTTAAAAAAGTTTTTATCGTTTTTTGGGAAATCACAACGTGGGTTCCGATACGCTCCGCGTTCAAAATCTGCAGCAGGCCGTAAATACCCAGGCACGCGCCTATTCCGACCAGGAACCACGGCATATCATACATTTTCTTGGAATAGAGGAAAAATTCCAGGATAAGGCCCAATAACAAAAAGATCGATCCTGAAATTATGTAAACCAGAGCAAATTTTTGTCTGGGGATAATTTTTTCTCCTTGCATATACGCAGCCTCTCTTTCTATTCTGACTCTACTGGACGAACTTTGTGGCAAGCTGCATGACTTTGATCTGATCCGCCTCTTCGCGGCTCAAGATGCCCGACACGCGCCCCTCGCACATAACCATAACCCGGTCGGATACACCCAATAGCTCCGGCATTTCGGACGAAATCATAATAATGGACTTCCCCTGTTTGACCAAATCCATCATAATCGTATAAATTTCGTACTTTGCACCCACGTCAATGCCGCGCGTCGGTTCGTCCAGAATGAGGATATCGGGTTGCGTCAGCAACCAGCGGGCAATTAGAACCTTCTGCTGGTTACCGCCCGAAAGGTTCTGCATCAGCGTTTCCAGCGAAGGGGTTTTTACGTTGAGCTGCCGGTTTGATTCTTCCGCCGCCTTCAGGCGTTTGCGCTTTTGCAGCACGCCCTTTTTCGCGTATTGCTTCTGGCTGGCAATAACCGTGTTGTCAAGTACGGAAAGAATGCCGAAAACGCCCGTCGCGCGGCGTTCCTCCGTTAAAAGGGCAAGGCCGTGCTTTTTCGCGTCCTGAACAGATTTCACCTTAAATACCTCGCCGTCCTTTTCCACTTCGCCCGATTCAATGGCGCGAAGCCCGAAAAGCGCTTCCACCAATTCGGTGCGCTGTGCGCCCACAAGACCGCCGATGCCTAAGATCTCGCCCTTGTGCAGCTCAAAGCTGACATGCTGGAAGGAGCGTTTGATCGGCGAGCACAGATCCGTAACCTTAAGGACGACCTCGTCGCCCGGGGTATGCGTCCGGGGCGGGAACCGGTTTGTCATATCACGACCGACCATGCGGCTGATGATAAGGTCGGTGGTCAGCTCACCGGCAGGCCAGGTTCCCACATACTGCCCGTCGCGCATGATGGTGACTTCGTCGGCAATCTTCAGAATTTCCTCCATTTTATGGGAGATATAAATGATTGCGCACCCCTTGCTCTTTAGCTGACGTATTATTTTAAACAGATGCTCCGTTTCATTATCCGTTAAGGAAGATGTCGGTTCATCCATAATAATAATCTTCGAATTGTAGCTGACCGCCTTCGCGATTTCCACCAGCTGAAGGTTGGAAGCCGACAGATTGCCGGCCAGCGTCTCCGGATTGATATCCAGTTCAATTTCTTTGAAAAGTTCCCTTGTTTTTCGGATCATGGTCTTTTTGTCAACGGCGATCCCCCGCATGGGGAACCGGCCGAGCCAGATGTTTTCCATGACCGGTCGGAAACGAATCGGGTGAAGTTCCTGATGAATCATGGATACGCCCAAATCAAGGGCCTGTTTTGAGCTGGTAATATTTTCACGTTTGCCGTCCAAAATAATCTCGCCGCTGTCTTCCTGATAAATGCCGAAAAGGCATTTCATTAGTGTGGATTTCCCGGCGCCGTTTTCCCCCATCAGCGCGTGCACGCTGCCGCGGCGGACCTTTAAGCTGACGTTATCCAACGCTTTAACGCCGGGAAATACCTTTGTTATGTTATTCATTTCCAATACATATTCGCCCATACACCATACCCTCCTTTTGCTGAAATCAACGGGGAACGGAAAGCTTTCGCTTTCCCTTCCCCGCTGAACAGACACCGTCTGAATAACAATTCAGCAGGAAATCCGCGCGCTTATTTCTGGAATTGCTTGTAGTTTTCCGCTGTTACCTTTACATACGGAATCCAAACATATTTGCCGTCTTTAACATCATAGCCGATGGTTTCCTTGTTGATTTCCTTGCCCTGTGCTGCGGCTACCGCGATATTGACCGTTGCTTTGCCCTGATTTTCGCCGTCGTTCAGAACGGTTCCTAGCATGGAGCCTTCCGCCATGGCCGACAGCGCCGGAGCGGTTGCGTCAACACCGACAACCGGGATATATTTGGATTTGTCGCCTTTGTTGTAGCCCTGTGCCTTCAGTGCTTCGATTGCGCCGAGAGCCATATCGTCGTTGTTTGCCAGAACGGCTTCTATCTTGTCAAGGCCCTGGGAGGAAATAAAGGTGTTCATCAGGTCGGTTGCCTTAACTTTATCCCACATTGCGGTGTCGGCAGCCAGCTTCTGGGTCTTAAAGCCGGCGTCTTCGATCGCCTTGACGGAATACATGGTGCGAAGGGTTGCATCCTGATGGCCCGGCTCGCCCTGCAGCATTACATACTGGATAATGCCGTCGCCGTTCTTGTCGGCGGACTTGTTCGCTTTAAAGTAATCCGCGATGAGTTCGCCAGACATGGTTCCGGACTCCTCTGCCTTCGCTCCGACATACCAAACCTTGTCGTAGCTCTTCATAACGTTTGCTTCCGGCTCGCGGTTGAGGAAAACGATCGGAAGACCTGCTGCTTTTGCCTTTTCAACCAGCGGCGCGGCCGCAGTACGGTCAACCGGGTTGACTGCCAGCGCGTTAACGCCTTTTGTGATAAAGGTATCAACCTGCTCGTTCTGGGTGGGCTGTTTGTTCTGGGAATCCACGATGTCCAGCTTCGCGCCCAGCGTTTCGGCCTGTGCGCTCATATTATTGCGGACACCTGTCATAAATGTGTCGTCAAATTTGTAGATGCACACGCCAACATTGACATCGGAAGCATCCGCCTTGTTTTTCTCGGTTTTGACTTCCGCAAGTGCGGCTTTGCTGTCTGTCTGTGAGTTGGAGCAACCAACCACCGTAGATGCCATCATCAGTACGGCAAGAAGCAACACAGCTATTTTTTTCATAATACAATCCCCCTACTTTCATAATGATTGTGTGCAAACTTAATTTTGTGCATTTGCACAAAATTCATTTGGTTTGCACCTTACTATTAGACAGTATAACTTTTGTAAATCTTTAAATCCATAGAATTTTCTTTTGACTTATATTAAATTTCTTTGCTTGTATAGGCTATGTCAAGAGAAGTTCGCAATTTGGGGACTCCACGAAATGAATTAAGCTGCGCTTAGCAGAAGTGTCTGAATCGATTTGGGATTCAAATATGCTCTGGAAACGGACCAGTCTTCAGCGTATTC
>NZ_SRMQ01000005.1 GCF_004768785.1 Caproiciproducens galactitolivorans | reverse complement strand
GAATACGCTGAAGACTGGTCCGTTTCCAGAGCATATTTGAATCCCAAATCGATTCAGACACTTCTGCTAAGCGCAGCTTAATTCATTTCGTGGAGTCCCCAAATTGCGAACTTCTCTTGACATAGCCGACAGACCAGAACTTTAATATATCGGGGAGTTTTATTTTTATCTATTGCTAAAGATTTTTATCCACCAGCAGAGCTGGTGGATTTTATTCCATACGAAAAGAACCGCAGTTTTCCCAAGCTGAAAACTGCGGTTCTTTGACAGTCTGAGCAATTCAAAAGAATTGCTGGCTTTGCTTTCCTTTAATAGGTCTTACTGTTTTAATCCCATTTTTTCTTCTTTAAAAATCCGGGCGTCCATGCGTTTTAAATCCGGTGAGATAATCGGTTTCTTCGGCATATGTGCGAGTACATCCTTTTCTAAATCAATACCCGGCGCAATTTCAATCAGCATAATTCCGTCTTTCGTCAACCGGAAGACAGCGCGTTCTGTAATATACATAACCGGCAGATTATTTTTAATAGCGGTTTTAACGCTGAAGGTGATATGTTCAACGCTCTCACGGAATTTATTTACACTACCCTCATGAAGAATATGCAATTCGCCATCTTTAATTTCCGTTTTTAAACCGTTAGCGGTAAAGGTTCCGCAGAAAAATACCTGCTTGGAGTTTTGAGAAATGTCGATGAATCCGCCGCAACCAGGGAGCTTTGAACCGAATTTCGATACATTGACATTCCCTTCTTTGTCGGCTTCCGCAAATCCCAAAAATGCCTGATCTAGGCCGCCGCCCTGATAAAAATCGAACATAGAGGGCATGGAAATAATCGCATCCGGGTTCAAGCTGACGCCAAAATCAAGGCCGCTTTGCGGATTCCCGCCAAAAATTCCGGATTCCACGGTCAAAGAGAATTCGTTGATTCCTTCTTCCATAGCAACAGATGAGATAAATTCCGGAATCCCGATACCAAGGTTTACAACGCTGCCTTTTTTCAATTCCATAGCAGCACGGCGCGCAATTATTTTTTTATTGTTCAAGGGGACAGGTTTGAATTCAGCCAGTCCCATCCGGTGTTCACCCGAGAAGCCGGGGTTATACTGCGTTCCGAAATTCTGCATGTGGTATTTCGGATCGCTTATCACTACGACAGCATCAACAAGTACGCCGGGAATTTCTACTTTGTGTGGATCTAAGGTACCCGCTTTCACGACGCGTTCAACCTGAACAATTACAGTTCCACCCGAATTTTTACAAGCCTGTGCAACGGCAAGCGTTTCCGCACGCACACCTTCTCGCTCGATGGAAATATTTCCGTTTTCATCCGCATACGTTCCGCCCAAAATTGCGAAATGAACCGGATGGGTCTTGTAATAAAGATATTCTTTTCCGTCGATTTCAATCAGTTTTACAAGGTCTTCTTCCTTCTGAGTTAAAGCATTTAGCTTACCGCCCAGATAGCGCGGGTCAACAAATGTGCCTAAACCAACATGGGATATGGTTCCAGGCTTGTGGGCTGCGGTATCCCGGAACATATGGTTCGTTACACCTTGCGGAAAATCATAAGCAATAATTTTGTTTTCTACAACCAGTTTCCCCAGCTTGGGGGCCATTCCCCAGTGGCCTCCGATCGCCCTGCGGATTAACCCTTCATGTGCCAGATGGTTTAAACCCTTTGTCTTACCGTCTCCTTGCGCTGCACAGAATAATAAGGTGAGATTGTTTGGCTCTCCGGTTTCCAAAAAACGGTTTTCGATTTCTTCTGCGATTTCTTCTGGAACAGATGCACCCATAAATCCGTTGATAGCAAAATTAACATTATTTGGTACCAAATTAGCGGCTTCCCGAGCGGTTAAGATTTTTACTGCCATCCTTCAATCCTCCGAATAAAAACTTTGTTAATATTATATCATATTCGTATGAAAATTCAAGAAGCAGCAAGAGAAAAAGTGTGCTACATAAATGAAAAGATGCCAAAATTTTAAGAATATGATAAAATAAAAAATACAAGAGGAGGGTAAATTACATGGAATTATATGGAAATCCAAAAATAAAATTGTTGGAATTATATAAATTGCTCAAAAGCTATTCGGATGATGAACATCCGCTTTCCGCGAATGATTTATGCAGGATGCTTGCGGAAAAAGGAATTGCTGCGAGCCGAAGAACCGTTTACCGCGACCTGAAAGTATTGACGGAGTATGGTGCCGATATTTTATATACAAGGCTGCCGAAACAGGGCTTTTTCCTTGCAAAGCGTCATTTTGAGCTGCCGGAGGTACGGATTTTGTTGGACGCCGTACTTGCGGCACCTTTTATTACAAATAAAAAAACAGCCGAATTAACAGAAAAGCTTTGCGGGCTTTTAAACTGTTATCAAGCTGCGGAAGTATCCAGCCAAATTCGTATTGGCAAATGCGATAAATTTGGAAACGAAGAAATCTATTATAACATCGATACCATTAATCATGCCATTTCCAGCCTTAAAAAAAATATCATTTTGTTATCATCATAATGTAATTGTAAATCAAAGGGCGCAGCTTGATGAAGGCAAAAAGCTGATCATCAGCCCGTATGCATTGTTATGGCACAATGATAAATACTATCTTGCCGGAAATTATGAAAAGTACAATAATATCAGCAACTACCGGATTGACCGTATGAAACATGTTGAGCTAACCGATCTGAGTGTTCGTCCGTTTAGTGAGGTAAGCGACTACAGGGAATGCTTTGATACAACGGATTATGCAAGGAAATCGTTTCATATGTTTCATGGGGAGCAAGAGCGGATCGTGCTCCGCTGTTCCAATGATCTGATTGACGTGATTGTAGACAAATTCGGAAGGAATATCGAGCTTTCCTGTCATGACAGAAATGCGTTTACCGTACGTGCTTCCGTATTTGTGAGCGACGGTCTTGTGGAGTGGCTGATGCAACACGGGGACCGTGTGGTAGTCCTCTCCCCGAAAAGGCTAAAGGAGAAAATGATTCACCAGATAGACGCAATGCGGACAGCCTATCAAATTACATAAACATATGCTCTATAAAAATCTTAATTCCAATTCCTGTTAGCACAATACCGCCGAAAAGCTCCGCCTTTGTAGACAGCAGCCTGCCGAAATTTTTTCCGATATATACGCCGATAAAGCAAAGGCAAAAAGTGATTAATCCGATAATCCCAACCGAAAGCAGCATGGCCGTTACAGTCGATGCGCCTACGGCCGAAGGTAAAAGAACGCCTGTTACCAAAGCGTCAATGCTGGTTGCAACGGAAAGGATCATGAGCGTTCGAAAATGGATATCCGCTTGTAAAGGACATTCTTCATCCGATCCGTTTTTGTTTGATTCAATAATCATCTTAATGCCAAGATAGGAAAGAAGAAGCAGGGCAATCCAATGGTCTACCGCGTTAATGATACTTTCTCCCGCTTTGCCAATCAGCCAGCCGAGCATGGGCATAAACGCTTGGAAAAAGCCAAAACTGAGTGCAAGTTTAACTGCAAGTTTAAAAGTAACCACTGGCTTCGCCCGATGATTTGTAGCTCCATTTGTTATACTTACGGCAAAGGCGTCCATTGACAGCCCCAGAGCAATACCGCATAGTGAAAGATAATCCATCTAAATTCCTCCCAAAGCATTGTTTAATAATACATTTGAAAACGGGAAATGTCAATTTTTAATTCGCATATATTTGTCCTTTTCTTTAATTTAACGGAATAATGTGCTAAAGTATTGCCTTTATCCATCAGAAATGATAAAATAAACAAAATGAAAGTATAGAGGGAACTTTCTTATGATTGTGGTAATTGATTACGGTGCTGGAAACCTGCAAAGCGTTGTAAAGGCTTTTCGCTTTATAGGGGGCGATATACAGGTTACCTCTGATAAAGAGATGCTGAAGGATGCTTCTGCGGCGGTATTACCCGGCGTGGGGGCTTTCGGAGACGCCATGGATTGTCTTAAACGCTCTGATTTTGTAAAGCCGGTACTTGATTTTATTGAAAGCGAAAAGCCGTTTTTGGGGATTTGCCTGGGGTTGCAGCTCCTTTTTGAAGGAAGCGAGGAAAATCCGGGCATAAGCGGGTTGGGCGTACTGAAAGGGAATATTCGCAGAATACCGGCTGGACCCGGATTGAAAATTCCGCACATTGGCTGGAATTCATTGGATATAAAAAAAGTGGACGGCTTGTTTCGCGGCTTGGAACCGAACCCCTATGTATATTTTGTGCATTCGTATTATTTACAAGTGGAAAATCCGGAAATTGTTTCTTCCACAACAAATTATGGTATACAGATAGATGCTTCGGTGCAGCGCGGAAACTTGTTTGCCACGCAGTTCCACCCCGAAAAGAGCGGGAAAACCGGATTGAAAATGCTGAAAAATTTTCTTTCCTGTGTAGAAGCGGGAGGGACGCGGTAATGTATGCAAAACGAATTATCCCCTGTCTTGATGTAAAGGATGGCAGGGTTGTAAAGGGAACCTCCTTTATCCATCTGCGGGACGCCGGGGATCCGGTTGAGGCGGCAATAGCGTATGATGAGCAGGGGGCGGACGAGCTTGTGCTGCTGGATATCACGGCTTCCTCCCAGGCACGCGGTATTATGCTGGATATCGTAAGGGAAGTGGCGAATAAAATTTTCATTCCCTTCACAGTTGGCGGAGGAATTCGTACGGTAGAAGATTTTACCGCCCTTTTAAGAGCCGGAGCGGACAAGGTTTCCGTAAATTCTTCAGCTGTGAAACGTCCGGAAATTATTCGCGAGGCGGCTGAAAAATTCGGCAGCCAGTGTGTGGTATGCGCAATTGATGCAAAACGCAGGCCGTCCGGGGGGTGGACGGTTTATATTAACGGCGGGCGGATTGATACAGGCAAAGACGCGGTTTTGTGGGCAGTAGAAGCAGCCCGGCTGGGCGCGGGGGAAATCCTGCTGACCAGTATGGACTGTGACGGCGTAAAAAACGGTTACGACCTTGCGTTGACTGCCGCCATTTCGCAAAGCGTGAACATTCCGGTTATCGCTTCCGGCGGTGCGGGGAAAATGGAGCATTTTTACGACGCCTTTACAGAGGGAAAGGCGGACGCGGTGCTTGCGGCATCGCTTTTCCATTTCGGCGAAATTGCGATTCCCGATTTAAAGGCTTATCTTGCTCAAAAAGGAATTCCTGTTAGGCAGTAAAAAATGGGGCTGAATTTTCTTCAGCCTCATTTTTTATGGATAGAAACCTCCGGTGTGGCATAAGAATTACTAAGTAAATTGGAGGTGCTGGATATGAAGTTAAAAAAATTGTCGGCATGCTTCCTCGTTGTGACGATGTTGGTTTCAATTCTGCCGGTTCGTGCGGCTGCACTGTCCGACGCAGAGGTAAAAGCCCCGTCGGCCTTGTTGATGGAGTCACAGACCGGAAAAGTTTTATATGAGAAAAATGCGCATGAAAAACGCCCGTGCGCCTCGATTACGAAAGTAATGACCCTGCTGCTTGTGATGGAAGCACTTGATTCGGGAAAAATAAAACTGACGGATATGGTATCCGCCAGCGAGCATGCTGCTTCTATGGGCGGTTCCGATATATGGCTGAAGCCCGGGGAAACCATGACGGTGGACGATATGCTGAAGGCCACAGTAATTGCCAGCGCAAATGACGCGGCGGTGGCTTTGGCCGAGTACGTCTCCGGAAGCGAGGACGAATTTTTACAGCAGATGAACCAGAAGGCAAAGCAGCTTGGAATGAACGATACCTGCTTTAAAAACTGCAATGGCCTGGACGAAGACGGGCATGTAACTTCCGCGTATGACGTTGCGGTTATGTCGCGCGAACTAATTAAGCATAAAAAAATATTTGACTATACGAAAATCTGGATCGAAAATATCCGCGGCGGGAAAACGCAGCTTGTAAATACCAATAAGCTTCTCAAAAGCTACCGGGGCATTACCGGATTGAAAACAGGCACGACCGGGAAGGCTGGAAGCTGTATTTCCGCAACCGCAGAGCGCGACAACGTCAAGCTGATTTCCGTTATTCTGGGGGCTTCCAATACGAAGGACCGGTTTTCAAGCGCCTGCACCCTGCTTGATTACGGGTTTGCAAATTGGGCAGTCACAACACCCGCGCTGCCAAAAGAGGCTTTAAAACCTATCAATGTAATCAACGGGATGAATCCCACCGTGGAAACGACGGCTGAAACAGGCAGCAATATCTTGGTTCCGAAAGGAAAAGCAAATGATATCCAATACAGCGTAACGCTGAATGAAAATGTGACTGCTCCTGTCAAAAAAGGACAAATCGTAGGAAAGATCGTCTATAAGTTGGGGAATGAAGTTGTTAAAGAATGTCCGATTTGCGCGAAAAATTCCGTTGAGAAAATAAGCTTCGGCTCTGTATTCCGCATCTTAGCAAAATATCTTTTTAAAATGATTTAAAAATATAAAATATTTTTAAAATATAGTACCCCGCCTTGCAAATACCGTCAATATATTGTAATATAATTTTAGCGGCAGTATAACTTAGGAGGATCTATAACATGTCTATTCAGTTTGATGCAAGGCATCTTTCACGTTTTATCGGGCAAAATGAACTTACTGCTATTGCGCCGCAAGTAAAGCTTGCGCACGAAGCGCTTCATTCCGGGAACTGTGCTGGAAATGATTTTATCGGGTGGGTCGATTTGCCGACCAACTACGATAAAGAAGAATTTTCCCGTATTAAGGCGGCTGCGAAGAAAATTCAGTCAGACACCGATGTTTTTGTCGTAATAGGAATTGGCGGTTCCTATCTTGGAGCGCGCGCGGCCATTGAATTTTTAAAGTCTCAGAACTATAATTCTATGAAGAAAAATACGCCGGATATCTATTTTGCCGGCAACAGCATCAGCTCCTCCGCGTTAAGTGAGCTTTTGGAGATCTGCGAGGGCAGGAACGTTTCCGTAAACGTTATTTCGAAATCCGGTACCACCACCGAACCCGCGATTGCGTTCCGCGTATTCCGCAAATATCTGGAGGATAAATACGGCAAAGAGGAAGCGTGTAAGAGAATTTACTGTACGACCGACAAATCCCGCGGCACGTTAAAGCAACTTGCCGACAAGGAGGGATACGAAACCTTTGTTATTCCGGATAACGTAGGCGGAAGGTACTCGGTCTTAACAGCAGTCGGCCTGCTTCCGATCGCTGTCAGCGGCGCGGATATTGATGCGCTGATGGTCGGTGCGGCGAAGGCACAGAAAGAATATAACAATCCGGACTTGGCGGCAAATGCCTGCTACCAATACGCCGCTGTTCGCAATATTCTGTACCGCAAGGGAAAGGAAATTGAAATCCTTGTCAGTTATGAGCCCTGTTTTACCATGATGTGCGAATGGTGGAAGCAGCTTTACGGCGAAAGCGAGGGCAAGGATAATAAGGGACTTTTCCCGGCCTCCGCGATCTTCTCCACCGATCTGCATTCGATGGGGCAGTATATTCAGGACGGCAAGCGTTCTCTGTTCGAAACCGTCGTGCTGTTTGAGAAGGCAAAGAAAGACGTGTTCATCGAAAGCGATGCGGAAAATGCGGACGGCTTGAATTTCTTGCAGGGAAAAAGCATGGCATACATCAACGAAAAAGCATTTGAAGGTACGGTGCTGGCCCACACAGACGGCGGCGTGCCGAATATTGTCTTCCGCATTCCCGATTTTTCGGAAGAATCCCTCGGTTATCTCATATACTTCTTTGAAAAGGCTTGTGCAATTTCCGGAAGTATGCTGGGGGTAAATCCCTTTAATCAGCCTGGCGTCGAGAGCTATAAAAAGAATATGTTCGCACTTTTAGGCAAGCCCGGATATGAATCCGAGAAGGATGCATTGGAAGCAAGATTAAAGAATTAAAAAAACACAGGAGTTTTCTCCGCTGCTGCGGAAAATATTAATATAGGGGGAGCTTTATATGATTACTCTTATTGTTGGCAGAAAGGGTTCTGGCAAAACGAAGAAACTGATTGAGCGTGCAAATGAAGCGATTGAAAAATCAAACGGGAATGTTGTGGTCATTGAGAAAGGTTTGAAACTGACCTATGATATTTCTCACCAGGCGAGGCTGATTGATAGTGATGCTTATGGAATTTTGGGTACCGATGCGCTTTGCGGCTTTATCAGCGGTATTTGTGCCGGCAATTATGATGTAACGGATATCTTCGTAGACTCCACTTTAAAGATTATTGGTCAGGATATGAAAGCCCTTGTCCAGCTTACTGAAAAATTGAACACGCTTTCTTCTCTGGCGGATACAAAAATAACATTGTTGATTTCTGCGGATCAAAGCGAATTGCCGAAGGAAATCGATTCTTTTACGGAGCAAATCTGAATGTAGCTTTTGAAAAGAAGCTGCCGCAGGCATTTTGTCCTTCGGCAGCATCTTTATGAATAGGATTTCTCGCAATTTTCTATTGACAAATCATCTATAAATCTATATAATTAGCTATTGTAGCGCTGAGGTGTATTATGCTTCTCAATCTAAAAAAAGTGTTTTCTGAAGACAGCGAAAGCTGTTCATTTGATTACGGGCTGGATTTGTCGTCCACCGACATAAATGGATATTATCCGTTTGTTTCACCCGTATCTGTTAAAGGCACTATTAAGGGTCGGGATGGTTTCGCTCAGCTGAACGCCGAAGTTTCGTTCGAGTTTTCCATACCGTGCGATCGGTGTACCAAGCAGATCAACAAACATTTTCAGTACACTTTTTCGCATGTTTTGGTATTGTCCCTGGAAAACGAGGATGATATTAACTATATTCAGGTAACGGATTATACCTTGGATTTGGACGAACTTATGCGCGCGGATATCTTGCTTGAACTTCCTACAAAATTTCTGTGCTGTGAAGACTGCAAGGGCTTGTGCCCTGCTTGCGGGCAGGATTTAAACAAAGGAACCTGCAACTGTAATTTACATCAGATTGATCCTCGCTTGGAGGTTCTTAAAAAACTGATAGACTAGTCTGAGTTTTATAAGGAGGTGCTGACGATGGCGGTACCAAAGAGAAAAGTGTCGAGTGCCAGACAAAATAAAAGACGTTCAAATGTTTGGAAGATTAGTGCTCCTGCGCTGGTAAAGTGCCCGAAATGTGGTGAGTACAAAACCCCACATAGAGTATGCGGCAGTTGTGGTTACTACAACGGTAGGGAAGTTATCAAAAAGGAAGCATAAGCTTTCATTTGATTTTCCGGAAATGTAGAGAAGGAGAAATCCTTCTCTTATTTTTTTATAATATCGAGGAGTTAACATGCCAGTTAAAATTTTATCGGTAGAGAAAGACAGTCCCGCCCAAAAGGTAGGTATTCTTCCCGGGGAAACGGTAATATCTATTAATGGAAACCGGATCGACGACGTTTTGGATTATCGTTTTTATGAAACAAATAAGAACTTAACCGTGGAATTGACCGACCAGCTTCAAAATCCCCATACGGTTCATATTCGTAAGGGTGAATATGAGTCCATCGGTCTGGAATTTGAAACGTATTTGATGGACGAGCAGCGTTCCTGCAGAAATAAATGCATATTCTGCTTTATAGATCAGCTTCCAAAAGGGATGCGCAGCACGCTTTATTTCAAGGATGACGATTCCAGGCTGTCTTTCCTGTTTGGGAATTATATTACCCTTACGAATATGAATGAGTATGATATTGATCGGATTATTAAAATGCATATCACCCCGATTAATATTTCCGTACACACGACGAACCCAGAGCTTCGCGTGAAAATGATGAACAACCGGTTTGCCGGCGAATCCTTGCGGTTTATGTATAAGTTAGCCGCCGCGGGGATTAAAATAAATGCCCAGCTTGTTCTTTGCAAGGGGATTAACGACGGCGAGGAGCTGAAACGCACTCTGACGGATTTAGGGAACTTGTACCCCGAGGTGCAGAGTATAGCGGCGGTTCCAGTCGGCCTTACGAAATTCAGGGAGGGGCTTTATCCGCTGGAGTCTTACGATAAGGAATCCGCTGAACAGACGGTAAGGATTCTCGAAGAGTTTGGGGACCGGTTTGTCAAGAAATACGGGCAGCGGATTTGCTATGCGGCAGACGAGTTTTACCTGAAAGCGGAGCGCCCGATTCCTTCTGCGGAATTTTACGGTGATTTTGAACAGCTTGAGAACGGCGTAGGGCTAATTGCAAATTTAAAGCAGGAATTTGAGGATGCGCTGGCGGATTTGTCGAAACGTGAAATAAAAAGACATGTTACTTTAGTAACAGGGGTAAGTATATACAGTTTTTTGAACACTTTACTTGACGGATTAAGAATAAAATGCCATAATTTGATTTGCAATGTGGTTCCAATTGTAAATGAATTTTTTGGAGAAACCATAAATGTAACGGGTTTGGTGACCGGTGGGGACATCCTGAAACAGCTGCGGGGGAAAGATTTGGGGGATGTACTGATCATTCCCGCTGTTATGCTCCGCAGGGAAGGGGATCTTTTTCTCGATGATGTTTCCCTTGAAGATTTGAGCAAAGAGCTGAATGTGAAAATTGCGGTGTCGCCGAACGATGGATATGAGCTTTTAAATACAATTGTAGGGTGTGATGTTGTTGTCTAAACCGGTTGTTGCCATTGTTGGTAGGCCAAACGTAGGAAAATCAACACTTTTTAATAAATTAATCGGCGAACGCCTTTCTATAGTCGATGATGTGCCCGGTGTCACGAGGGATCGGATTTACGGAGAATGTGAATGGAGCGGCAGAAAGTTTTCCATAGTCGATACAGGCGGAATTGAACCCGCATCCAATGATATTATTCTGTCACAGATGCGCAGTCAGGCTCAGCTTGCGATTGACGCGGCGGATGTCATTGTTTTGGTTACCGACATCCGCACCGGCGTGGTTGCCACGGATTCGGATATTGCGGCCATGCTTTTGAAAAGCGGAAGGCCGGTTGTCCTCTGTGTGAACAAGTGCGATACGGTAGGAAGCCCGCCTCCGGAATTTTATGAGTTTTATAACCTGGGGCTGGGGGACCCCATTCCGGTTTCTTCTGTTCACGGCCATGGCACGGGGGATTTGTTGGATTTGATTGTGAAAAACCTCCCCGCCGAGGAAGATGATGAACATGAAGGCGAATTGATTAAAGTAGCCATTATCGGCAAGCCTAACGTTGGGAAATCTTCTTTGGTCAATAAGATTGCCGGGGAAGAAAGATGCATTGTTTCCGATATTGCCGGAACTACCCGGGACGCCATTGACACCACAATTGAAAACCAATACGGCTGCTTTACGTTTATCGATACCGCCGGGCTTCGAAGGAAGAGCAAAGTAGAGGATTCCATTGAAAAATACAGCGTTATACGCGCACAGATGGCGATTGAACGCGCGGATGTATGCGTTATTATGATAGACGCTTCCGTCGGCTTTACGGAGCAGGATTCAAAAGTAGCGGGGCTGGCGCACGAAGCGGGAAAGGGCTGTGTGATTGCCGTCAACAAATGGGATGTCATTGAAAAAGACGACCGCACTATGATCGAATACCGGAAAAAGCTGGAACAGGACTTTTCGTTTATGTCCTATGCGCCCATGATCTTTATTTCAGCGAAAACAGGCCAGAGGCTCGACCGCCTTTTCGACCTGATTAAGCATGTGGCAAACGCAAATTCTATGCGTATTGCTACTGGAATGCTCAATGATGTATTAGCACAGGCAGTGGCTAGGGTACAACCACCGACCGATAAGGGAAGGAGGCTGAAAATTTATTACATGACCCAGGCAACCGTAAAACCGCCTACTTTTGTGTGTTTTGTGAATTCCGCACAACTGTTTCATTTTTCCTATCAAAGATATCTGGAAAACCGGATTCGTGAAACATTTGGATTGGAGGGAACTCCGATAAGGTTTATCATACGTGAGCGCGGAGATAAGTAAGGGGGAGTTATTAGTGTTTGGTTATGTTAAGGATTTTGCACTTCCAACCGTTATAGTGGCGATTATTTCTTATCTTTTGGGGAGTATTAGTTTTTCTATTATTTTCACCAAGTTATTTAATAAAGTAGATATTCGAACAATGGGGAGCGGTAATGCAGGTGCAACAAACGTGCTTCGTTCAGTAGGAACAAAGGCTGCAATTTTTACTTTTATCTTCGACTTTTTAAAAGGCGCGATTTCCGTAATCATTGGCAAGGCGGTTTTCGGGTATTTCTGTGACATGGCCGACGCATCGCTGATGATTGTCCAGTATGGTGCTTATATTGCTGGGATGGCCTGTGTAATCGGCCATATTTATCCCATTTATTTTGGCTTTAAGGGCGGTAAAGGAGTCCTGACGAGCGCAGCGATGATCGCTCTGATTGACTGGCGTGTTTTTATCGTCGTTATCTCAATATTTATAATTGTTTTTCTTATTACCAGAATTGTTTCATTATCTTCTATGCTAGCTGCCGGATCCTTTCCGATTGCTACCTTTCTTATTACTTATTTTTTGGATTATCGGAGCGGGAGTCTGAGTCCTGAAGTTACCCTGACTTATGTGTGGGTCACATCGGTCATAGCGCTTATCATGGCTCTTACCATCATTTATGAACATCGTTCCAACATTGAGAGAATTAAGAATGGCACAGAGAAGAAATTGACGATCAATCATAAATCATAAAAACAGGCCGTCTCAATGGGACGGCCTGTTTTTATGCAGTAAGCATGACTTTTTTACTAGGCCAGGGAATAAGAAAAAAGGAGCCGCTTCATGTGGCTCCTCTAAACTTAATGTTTTGTTTTCATTAGACAGCACGGGTAACCTTTCCGGAACGCAAGCAGCGGGTGCAGGCGTAAATACGCTTAGGAGTACCGTTCACAACTGCTTTAACACGCCGAATATTGGGTTTCCAAGTTCTGTTAGAACGTCTATGCGAATGGGATACTCTTATACCGAAAGCCATGTCCTTGCCACAAACATCACATTTTGCCATGTGTCTGCACCTCCTTTAAAAAGGACTGGTATAGAATCGCAACATTGGTATTCTATCAGAAAATCAAAATAATTGCAAGCCCTTTTCGTCATTATGTTTCATATCTTTGAAAATCTTTGAAATTATTTTTTCTTTTTATTATTGTTTTGCTTTTTTTATGGAGTCGTATTATAATATTAGCTTATAAAGGAGAATTTCGATATGCTATTTGATATGATGAGCAATATGTTAAAGGGACAGCCCCTGGACATGGCGTCCGTAGTATCACAAATACTGGCAACATTATTTGTTATTTTCTGTATCTTACCGCTGCATGAGTGCGCCCATGGCTGGGTTGCCTATAAGCTTGGCGATAAAACCGCAAAGTACAGCGGCAGGATTACGTTAAACCCGATCGTCAGCCTTGACCCGATCGGTGCATTCTTTCTTTTGATGTTTGGCTTCGGCTGGGCGAAGCCGGTGCCGGTCGATACAAGATATTTTAAAAATCCCCGCCGGGATATGGCGATTACCGCTCTTGCCGGACCAATCGCAAATTTGCTGGCTTCTTTTGTTGGCGCAGTCATTTATTTGGCTCTCTTTGTGTGGAAGGGCCTTTCAATGCCCGGATTTGTTTATGATTTCTTTACGGCCTACATCGTAATTAACGTTTCGCTGGCGGTATTCAATTTGATTCCGCTTCCGCCGCTTGACGGCTCCAAGATACTCGGCGCTTTCCTTTCCAGCAAGGCACTCTATAATTATTATCGTTACCAGAATATTATTATTATGATTGCGTTTGTTGTCTTGTTCAGCGGCATGCTTCGCGTTCCTCTCGCAATTTTACAGAATGTATGTTTGAACGGGGTCCTCTGGCTGGCTACGCTGCCATTTAAACTTTTCGGTTTGTTATAAAGTGGGGCAATATGGAAAAACTATCCTATAAATTGCCGGTATTTGAGGGACCGCTTGACTTATTGCTCTATCTGATCCGGAAAAACAAACTGGATATCTGCGATATTCAGATTTCTGAGCTTTTGGATCAGTATATGGAGCAGATAAACGCTATGAAGGAAGAGGACATGGACGTTGCAAGCGAGTTTCTGGAAATGGCCGCCCGTCTTGTTTATATGAAAACCGTTTCCCTTCTTCCCAAACATGAAGAGGGCGAAAAGCTCCGGCAAGAGTTGAGCGGGCAGCTTTTGGAATATCAGGAATGCAAACGCATTGCGGAGCTGATGGCGGAAAGGCTGAATTATGATATCTTTGTCCGCGAAGCGGCGGAAATCGAGTTTGATCAGACATACCGCCGCCACCATACGCCCATGGAAATTTATAACGCCTATTATATGGCTGTCGGGCATGGAAAACGCTTTATCCCGCCGTCGCCGGAGGTGTTCTCAAACATTGTAACGCATAAAATTGTATCCGTATCTTCCCGGATCATACATGTTCTGCGCCGCCTTTACCGTACGAATGAGGTAAGGTACAAAGAATTATTTGCGGATAAAACCGATAAATCGGATTTGATAGCGACTTTTTTAGCGGTGTTGGAACTGGTAAAAGGGAAGCGTGTGCAAATTAACGGAGAAAAGGGCAATGCAACGGTCAAATTGATTTGTGGCGGTGTAAAAAAATGGAGATTAAAAAAATACAAGGCGCAATAGAAGCGATTCTTTTTTCAAGCGGCGACCCGGTATCCATTGACAGGATTGCGGACGCTCTGGAACTGGATAAGCCAACCGTTCTGAAAATAGTGAAGAATTTAATGGATGAATTTAACCGGGAAGAAGCCGGAATTCGAATTGTACAGCTTGACGAACAATTTCAGATGTGTTCCAATCCGCAATATACACCGTTTGTCCGCCGCATTTTGGATATGCGCAGGAATACGCCGCTTTCCCAGGCAAGCATGGAAGTGCTCGCGATTGTAGCGTATAACCAGCCGGTTACCAAGGCGTTTATTGAGCAGATCCGCGGGGTGGATTGCTCCGGCGTATTGGGCAGCCTTACGGCAAAAGGGCTGATTGAGGAACGGGGCCGGCTGGAATTGCCGGGAAGGCCTCTGCTTTACGGTACGACTCCAAGTTTCTTACGCTGCTTGAACGTTTCTTCGCTCAGCGAGCTTCCTCCCCTTGAAAAAACGCAGCAGCCGGAGGAGGAAGAGAACGACCTCAAGAATGTTTCAGCCGGATAGGCAAGACCGCTGCTGGAGGCTTTATGAACGCGTTAAAGATTTTTTTTATAATCATCCTTTTCTTTGGCATCCTTCTTATCTGTCCGGTTACCGTAAAGATGCGCTTTGAAAACGAGTTTACGGCAACGATTCGGTACCTGTTTTTCCGATATAAAATTCCTGCGGAACGGGAGGCTCCCCAAAAATCCGAGGAAAAAGTTGGTAAAGAGGAAGCGGAAGAAAAAAAGGATACAAAATCAAAAATTAAGGAAATAATAAAGCAGAAGGGTTTATCCGGCTTTCTGAGTATTATCAGCGAATTTTCCTCTATAGCAACCGGAGCCGCAAAAAAGCTTTTTTCCCATCTGATCATTCAAAATATTTCCGTGGAGATTACGGTTGCAGACGAGGACGCCGCGCAGGCCGCTATTAATTACGGCTATACCTGTTCGGTCGTGTATACGGCAATGGGGATTCTGGTTGCGAATAAGAATTGCAGGCGGTATCACATTAATGTTGTTCCCGATTTTAACAGGAAAGAGAGTAGCGTACTTTTTCAATACAAAGCCCGAATAATGCTGCTTTCGATTCTAATATCTTTACTGCCTGCGCTTATGCAATCGACGAAGCTCTATAAAGCGGCAAAAGCAAACCCGAAAATTTCAAATAATTCTACAAATAAGGCGGTGCATGAGCATGAGTGAACATCCCATTGAAGGCATGATGAATACGACCTTGGAAAAGATCAAGCAAATGGTCGATATCAATTCTATTGTCGGCGATCCGATTACATCGCCGGACGGTTCTATTATTATTCCAATTTCAAAAATAAGCTACGGCTTTGCTTCCGGCGGTTCCGATTTTCCAACGAAAACGCAAAGCGAGAAGACCTTCTTCGGCGGCGGTACCGGAGCCGGTGTTTCCATCAGTCCGGTTGCTTTTATTACTATTTGCAACGGAGAAGTAAAGATGCTGCAAATTGATCCGTACAACAATACGGCGGACCGGATTATCGGTATGTTCCCCGAAGTCATGGATAAAATCGGTGGAATGTTCGGCTCGAAAAAGGGAGACGGAAAACGGTACCGGGGCTCCGAAGGCAAATGCTGCTCCAAATCCGAGTCCGAGATAAAAGACGTTAAATTGGACGATCCACAAATATAATTACTCAATATTAAAGCAACCGTCTGCATATAGATTTATAGGCAGGTGGTTGTTTTGTTAAAAAAAGCAGCAATAACTTTTTTAATCGTTTTATTCTTTCCGTTCTTTTTTTCCATGATGGCTATCGCGGATACCGCTCCGCTTCAAGTGTCGGCAAAATCCGCTATTTTAATAAATGCGGATGACGGGCGGATTCTTTATGCAAAAAATGAAAACGAACGGCGCCCGATGGCCAGCACAACAAAAATTATGACGGCGTTAATCACGCTGGAAACCGCCGCTGTGAATAATAAAGTGGTGACGATTACTGACAAAATGGTGCGGGTAGAAGGTTCTTCCATGGGGTTGCGGCCCGGCGATAAGCTGAGCTTGAGGGCTTTAGCGGAAGGGATGCTGCTTGTTTCCGGCAATGACGCCGCAAATTCCGCCGCCATTGCGATCAGCGGTTCCGATCAGGCTTTCGCTGTTTTAATGAACAAGAGGGCCAAGGAATTAAACATGACTAATACGCACTTTGTCACGCCTTCTGGCTTGGATGATGAAAACCACTATACGACGGCCAAGGACTTGGCGATTCTTGCGGCGGCCGCAATGCACAATCCGGATTTTGCCGAGATTGCCAGCCAGAAGGTAATGGCAGTTCAGTTTGTGAATCCCGATCAAACGCGCAAGCTCAAAAATCATAATAAGCTTCTGAGTATGTATGATGGCTGTATTGGCGTAAAGACCGGATTTACAAAAAAATCCGGCAGGTGTCTGGTATCGTCTGCGCAAAGGAACGGAGTAAACCTGATTGCTGTTACCCTGAATGATCCGGATGATTGGAAAGACCATCAAAAGCTTTTGGACTATGGTTTTTCAAAATTGACCGGATATAAGATTGACGACTCCTCCTATGCTGTAAAAATACCGATCGTAGGGGGGGGCGCCGACAGCGTGGTTGTGCACGGCTGCAAGGGGAATGATATCGCGGTGGAATACAGCGATGTCTCGGGTATTAAACGAACCGTGGAACTGTCTTCTTTCTTGTACGCGCCCGTGGAGGAGGGGCAAACGGTGGGTTGCATACGGTATACGCTGAATACGCAGACGCTGGCCACCACGGATCTTGTTGCGGCAGCAACGGTAGCACAGGAAAAAACGGATAAGAACATATTTCAAAAATGGATGGAATGGCTTAAGAACCTATTTTAAATAACATAGAGGATGAATAAAATGGCAAAAGACGTGCGACTGCAGAAATTGATCGCAGACTGTGGAATCGCTTCACGCAGGAAAGCGGAAGAGATGATTTCCGCCGGGGAGGTTAAAGTAAACGGGGTTACCGCGAAAATCGGCGATAAAGTTGATCCCCAAAAGGATAAAGTCAGCATTAGGGGGAAGTTTCTGGACGCGCATGTGAAGGAAGTTTATATCATGCTGCATAAGCCGCGCGGCTTCATTACCACCATGAGCGATGAAATGAACCGGAAATGCGTCGCCGAGCTGGTTAAAGATATTCCTGAGCGCGTTTATCCGGTTGGGCGTCTGGACAGGGAATCCGAAGGGCTGCTTCTCATGACAAACGACGGGGAGTTTGCAAACGCGATGACGCACCCTTCTCTTCATATTCCGAAAACCTACCGCGTAACGGTCCGGCCCGGCATAACGGAGGATCAGTTGACACAGATTGCCGTTGGGATTGTTATTGACGGTAGAAAAACAGCGCCTGCAAAGGTAAACGTAATTTCGCAGGAAGCCGGGCGCGTTGTTCTGGAAATCGTTTTATACGAGGGAAGGAACCGGCAGATTCGTAAAATGTGCGAACAGCTTGGTTTGAAAGTCGCAAGGTTGAAACGCATTGCGGTCGGTCCGGTGAAACTTGGCATGCTTCAGCCCGGAAAGTGGCGTCCGCTTACAAATGAGGAAGTAAAAAAACTGATGGCCGGTGCAAAAGAAGGCAAGTCCAGAAAAGCTTAAGGAGGAAAGCGGATGATTACCATACTGCCGCTCAAAGACAGGGAAAGGACGGAACGAATTTTACGGTCCGTCCCCGGCGCAGAAGATGACGCACGGGTTCTCGTAATGTGCGAAGGCGCGGATGAACGAGGTTATATTGTTGTGGACATGAAAGCTTCCACTATCCGTTTGCTGAAAATGGAGATATCTGGCTGCAAGGATTTTTCGCAGGCGGATGGGGACAGCCGCATGTGTGCGGACAGCCTGATGCGTGCCGCAGCTTCCTTTGGCTCAACGATTGGCGCGTATCAGATGGAGTCAAAAATTGCAGGATGGGAGCCGTTTTTTCAGTCTGCCGGCTTTGTTCTTCAGAACGGAAGTATGCTCTGTCCCCTGTCGAAATTTGTAAAGATTTGCAATTATAGTGAATAAATAAGATTATCCCTTGCCTTTCCGTTGGGAATATATTATAATTTATTTAAAATTTGAAAATTTTTTCACAAGTATTTTACCAATATTGGAGGAATAAAAATGAATAAGGTCGACAATGCTGAACTGTTGCATCGTCTGCGCGATTCGGTGGAAAGCACAACAGGGTATCAACGCATCAACGCTTTATTTGACGCAGGCAGTTTTAATGAAATAGACTGTTTTGCGAAATCCGGTGAAAACTTGGCGGAAGTAATCACAGGGTATGGTACGATTGAGGGCTGTCCGGTCTTTGTGTTTTCCCAGAACAAAGATATTGAAGGAGGAGCCATGTCCAAAGCACAGGCTTCTAAAATTAAGAAATTATATAATCTGGCTTTAAGAACAGGTACTCCAATTATTGGGATTTATGATTCCATCGGAGGGCGTTTGAAAGAGGGAAGCGATATTTTTGCCGCGTATGGGGATGTGCTTGCAAATGCGAATGAACTTTCCGGCGTTGTTCCCCAAATATCATTGATTCTAGGACCTTGCATCGGTACCTCGGCGATGATTGCCGCGAGCGCTGATTTTATTGTAATGTCTAAGAACAGCGAACTGACCATTGACACAAACGGTGAACATGGTTCGGCGGAAGAGGCGGCAAAAATGGGGATCTGCCATATCGTTTCTGAAGATGAGCAGGACGCCATTTCAACTGTACGCAAGCTGGTAACGCTCCTTCCTTCCAATAACCTGTCCGGTATTCCAGTTTTGGAAATGCAGGCTATCAGCGACGAAACGGAGTTAACGTGCGATTCCGATATGAGAACGGTTCTTACCGCTGTATGTGACGACGCCAGTTTTGTAGAACTGGGCGACCGGTTCGGAACGTCTTCCATAACCGGTTTTGCGGAAATTGATGGTTCTACAACCGGAATTGTAGCATTACAAGGGGAGCTTGATGCGGATTCCTGCACGAAAGCGGCTCGTTTTATCCGGTTCTGCGACGCATTTTCCCTGCCGATTGTGACCTTTGTCAACGCGGAGAAATTTGAATCTCTTCGTGAAGCTTCTAAGCTCTCTAGCTCTTATTCCGAAGCGACCACGGGGAAAATCACGGTTATAACCGGTTCCGCTTATGGCCCCGTTTATATTGCGGTCGCCGGCCGCGGAGCGAATTCGGATTACACGATGGCGTGGCCCAATGCGGTGGTTTCCCCGCTTGCGCCGGAAACAGCAGCAATCTTTCTTTGGAACGACCGCCTTGCCAATTCTGCCAATCCGGTGGAAGACCGTAAAAAGCTGATTGAAGAATATAAAGAAACGGAAGCCTCTCCGTTTGCTGTTGCTGCAGATGGATACATTGAGGATATTGTTCATCCGAAAGATACAAGGATTCGCGTTATCGCAAACCTGCAGATGCTCGCGGAAAAAAGAGTTTCCGGCCTTTCCAAAAAACATAGTAATATTCAAATATAGATTCTATTACTCATAGAATTCTGCATATTTTAGGAGGTCAACGAAATGAAGAACCTTAAAATAACCGTTAACGGCACAGTGTATGATGTTCAGGTAGAGGAAGTTGGAAATACCCCACCTGCTTCCATATCTACCACGCCCGCAGTCGTACCGCAACCTGCTGTTGCACCCACGCCCGCCCCGGCTCCTGTGAAAGCACCGGCAGCAAAGGCGGATGTTCCGGCAGACGCAGAGTTAATATCTTGCCCAATGCCAGGTACCATTGTATCGGTCAATGTTACCCCCGGGCAAAGCGTTAAGAAAAATGACGTCCTGCTCATATTGGAGGCAATGAAGATGGAGAATGAAATTATGGCTCCGCATGATGCGACCGTCGCAGCCGTACATGTAAACAAAGGGGACAGCGTCGACTCCGGCGCTCCTCTTGTTTCCCTCCATTAAGGAGGTAAATTAAGATGAAGAAAATTGGTATTACTGAAACCGTTCTGCGTGACGCGCACCAGTCTTTAATTGCCACCAGAATGCCGATTGAGGACATGCTACCGATACTTAACAAACTAGACCAGGTCGGTTATTACTCGCTTGAATGCTGGGGTGGGGCGACTTTTGACGCCTGTCTTCGTTTTTTAAATGAGGATCCATGGGAGCGGCTCCGGATCATCCGAAAGAATTGCCCGAATACGAAGCTGCAAATGCTTTTCAGAGGGCAGAATATGCTGGGTTACCGCCATTATGCGGATGATGTTCTGGAATACTTTGTCCAGCGCTCCGTTGCAAACGGAATTGATATTATCCGGATTTTTGACGCGCTGAACGATCTTAAGAACCTGAAAGTTGCCATTAAAGCCGCGAAAAAAGAGGGCGCGCACGCGCAGGTAGCGATATCCTATACGACAGGTCCTGTTTTTACGCATGAGTATTATGTGGATTACGCGAAGCGGATTGAAGAAACCGGAGCGGATTCCATCTGTATTAAAGATATGGCCGCGCTTTTAACGCCGTATGAAACATATGACATTGTAAAGGCAATCAAAGCCGCCGTAAAAATTCCGGTGCAGCTTCACACGCACTACACCTCCGGGTTGGCCTCCATGTGCGAACTGAAAGCGGTCGAAGCGGGCGTTGATATGCTGGATACGGCAATGTCCCCCTTGGCGCTTGGCACGTCCCATACTCCGACGGAGTCCATCGTGGCGGCGCTGAAAGGTACGGATTACGACACCGGTTTGGATTTGGTCCTTTTAAACGAAATTCGTGAATACTTTATGACCTTACGGGAGAAATACATTAAGAGTGGGCTGCTTGACCCCAAAATGCTTGCGGTTAACACCAAGGCTTTGATCTATCAGGTGCCGGGCGGAATGCTTTCCAACCTGCTTTCGCAGCTGAAACAGGCGGGGAAGGCAGACAAACTGGAGGAAGTTATGCAGGAGGTCCCCCGTGTGCGCAAGGATGCTGGATATCCTCCGCTGGTAACCCCAACCTCGCAGATTGTCGGTACGCAGGCTGTTTATAATGTCATAACCGGCGAGCGTTATAAAATGTGCACGAACGAGTTCAAGGATTTGATCGCCGGAAAGTACGGAACCACACCCTTGCCGGTTGATGAAGAATTTGCAAAGAAGATTATCGGCGATACGGAAAGAATCACCTGCCGCCCGGCGGATTTGCTCGAACCGGAGCTGGAATCCCTGCGAAAGGAATGTGCGCAGTGGATTGAGCAGGAGGAAGATGTTCTGTCCTACGCGCAGTTCCCGAAGGTAGCGACGGACTTCTTTAAAAAACGTGCGGAAAAGAAATACGGAATTGACGGGAAACACGCCGACGCAGAAGAAAAGATTCATCCTGTCTAAATAATGATGATTGTCAATTCAGCCTCAGTACTGGGGCTGAATTGTTTTGCTCTGGTTGACAATAACAGCAGGAAACTGTTAAAATAATAAAATAATATGCTTTGTTTGATTCCGAACAATTCCGTATGATTTTAAAGTGAATTGAGATGAAATGCATGATTAGAAGCATGACCGGTTTTGGCAGATGCGAAAAAATGGTGAACGGGCGGAATATTATTGTTGAAATCAAATCCGTCAATCACCGGTATTTTGAATTTACTTCCCGCATAACCCGCGGATACGGTTTTTTAGACGATAAATTGAAATCCTATCTGCAAAGCAAGATTTCCAGAGGAAAGATTGATGTATTTGTATCGGTTGAAACGTTAGAAGACACGGATGCTCAGGTTCTTATCAATCATTCCTTAGCCGCCGGATATGTTAACGCCTTGCGCGAACTTTCCGAGCGCTACAATTTGAAAGATGATATTTCCGTAAACACTATTTCGCGATATTCTGATATTTTTACCATTCATAAAGCGCCGGATGACGAGGCGATGATTTGGGACGCCGTTCGAATGGTAACGGACGAGGCGTTGCAGGCCTTCATTGCCATGAGGGAAACCGAGGGCGCCCGTTTAAAAACGGACGTGTTGCAACGCGCGCAAACCATTTTGGAAATTGTGGGCAAAATTGAGCAACGTTCTCCTCAAACAGTAAAAGAATATCAACAAAAGCTTTTTCAAAAGCTGAGGGAGATGCTCGGCGACTCCAATATAGACGAACAGAGGATTTTGACCGAGGCGGCGATCTTTGCGGATAAAGTGGCAGTTTCAGAGGAAACCGTACGGTTGCGCAGCCATTTTGACCAGTTTGCCAATATGTTAAAATCCGATGAGGCGGTTGGACGGAAGCTGGATTTTATTGTTCAAGAAATGAATCGTGAAGCAAATACGATCGGTTCCAAATGTGTTGATGCGCAGATCGCCCATATGGTTGTGAATATTAAGGCAGAGATTGAAAAAATTCGTGAACAAATACAAAATATCGAATGATTGATGTGGCAATCGTAAGGAGTATTTTATGAAGCTTATAAATATTGGCTTTGGCAATATGGTTTCCGCAAATCGTCTTGTGGCAATTGTAAGCCCGGAATCCGCCCCAATTAAACGCGTTATTCAGGATGCAAAAGAAAGGGGTACCTTGATCGACGCGACTTACGGGCGCCGTACCAGAGCGGTTATTATTACGGACAGCGACCATGTAATCCTGTCGGCCGTACAGCCGGAAACGGTAGCCAACCGCCTGAACGACCGCGAAGAGGATTTGACCGAGGAGGAACTGGAAGAAGATGAAGAGTAAAGGTCTTCTGATTGTTTTTTCCGGCCCGTCCGGGGTTGGGAAGGACACGGTACTGAAACATTTGCTGGAGAAAGACCCCAATATCCGTCTTTCCGTATCCGCGACAACACGTCCTCCAAGGGAGGGTGAAATCGATGGAAAGGATTATTATTTTTTAACGAAGGAAAAATTCCAGGAGATGGCGGAAAACGGCGAGATGCTCGAAAGTGCCGGGTACTGCGGAAATTTTTACGGAACCCCAAAAAAACCAATTGAGAAATGGCTTTCAGAAGGCTTGGATGTGGTATTGGAAATTGAAGTGCAGGGCGGGGCGCAGGTTCAAAGCAAGTGCCCGGACTGTGTCGGTATCTTCATTTTGCCTCCATCGCTGAAGGTTCTTGAAAACCGCTTGAGAAACCGCCGTACGGATAGCGACGACGTTATTCAGAAGCGGCTTATGGTTGCGCGGGATGAAATATTACAAGCCGTCCATTATGATTACGCCGTTATAAATGATACGGTGGAACAGGCAGCGGAGGAAATCATTCATATCCTTCATGCCGAAAAGCATAAAGTGCAGCGTGATAATAATTTAATTGAAAGGATCTTAAACCATGCTTAAACCATCTGCAGATCTTATTATAGGACCCGATCAAAGCCGGTACTCCCTTGTGGTTGCCGTATCGAAAAGGGCGAGGGAAATTGCTTCCGAAGCGGAAGAAAAAGGGGAAATATTAACAGAAAAGCCGGTGGATCTGGCTGTTCATGAGCTTATGGAACATAAATATATTGTTGTTGAACCAAAGCAAGAGGCATCGGAATAAAATCTTTGAGGTTAAAACATGTCCGAATTTACCGTTGCAAAAGTTGCGGTTGAGAAAACCGTTTATCATTTTGACAAGGCTTTCGACTATTGCGTTCCGGAAACACTATTGGCGGATGCAAAGCCGGGCTGCCGCGTCATCGTTCCATTCGGCGGAGCCAACAGCAAACGTCAGGGGATTATTCTTGCGATTACTGAACAAAAGGTTGCAGATTGCTTAAAACCTATTCTGGCGGTGCTTGACAAGGCGCCGCTTCTTTCAAATGAAGGCTTGCAGCTGGTTTCTTGGATGAAGGAACATTATTTTTGCACTCTGTTTGATGCGGTTAAGCTTCTTTTGCCCGCTGGCTTGAATTTAAAAATCCGAACGGAATACTCTTTGGCTGTAAATTCGGACACGCTTTTCATGGAAGATTTCAGCGAGTCGGAGAAGCAGGTCATTCGCTATTTAGCGCATGCCAGAACTTCTGTTGACCGGGACAAGTTGCTTTCTGCAATGGGTTTTTCCGACGATTCCGTATTGCAAAAGCTTTGCAGCGCGAATGTGCTGGTCAAAAGCAGCGGAGCGGTACGCCGGATTGGAGACGCGGCGCAGAAGATGGTGCGCTTAACCGATCTTTCGTATCTGCCGAAGCTTACAAAGAAACAGAAAAATGTATACGATCTTCTTTGCGAAGCCGGCAGTGCTTCCCTGAAAGAGCTTTGCTATTTTGCTGGGGTGACCCCCGTGGTGGTAAATACGCTTGCGACAAAGGGCATTGTGCAGTATTTTGAAATGGAAGTTTACCGGAACCCTTATGAGCATATTTCGGGAAACGGAGATGCTGAGGATATCGTGCTTTCTTCCGAGCAGCAGAAGGCCTTCGAGAATCTCTATCAGCAATACCGGTCAGGAAAGGGCGGCGTTTCCCTTCTTTACGGAGTAACCGGAAGCGGAAAGACATCCGTGTTTATGCGGCTGATTGACGAAGTAAAGGGAGAAGGCCGCGGGATTATCGTTATGGTGCCGGAAATTTCACTCACTCCCCAGACTGTCGCCCTGTTCCACCAAAGGTACGGCCGTAGCGTAGCCGTTTTTCATAGTGGGCTTTCGCTGGGCGAACGTTTGGATGAATGGAAAAGAGTAAAAAACGGGGAAGCGCAAATTGCTGTCGGTACCCGTTCCGCTGTTTTTGCCCCTTTTCAGGATCTCGGTATTATTATTGTGGATGAGGAACAGGAATACACTTATAAATCGGAATCCTCCCCACGCTACCATGCGCGCGAAGTTGCAAAATTCCGCTGCGCATATCATAAAGCGCTTCTTGTTTTGTCATCCGCAACCCCTTCCATCGAGAGCTATTACCTTGCGCAAAACGGGCGATACAGCTTGAATACGCTTTCCACCCGCTTCGGCTGTGCAGAGCTGCCGGAAGTGACGGTGGTCGATATGAATAGGGAATTGGAAAATGGGAACGATACGATTTTAAGCGCGGAATTATTTTCCGCTTTAAACGATAACTTGAAAAACGGAAAGCAGTCGATTCTCTTGCTGAACCGAAGAGGGTTCCATACCTTTGTTTCCTGTAAAAAATGCGGACAGGTTGTTACTTGCCCGCATTGCAGTATCTCTCTTACATACCACTCCGCCAATAAACGTCTGATGTGCCATTACTGCGGTTATTCTATTCCGTTTACCAAGGAATGCCCGCAGTGCCACGAGAATCAGGTTTACTATACGGGCTGGGGGACGCAGCGCGCCGAACAGCAATTACAGGAGCTCTTGCCGGATGCGCGTATTTTGCGGCTGGACACCGATTCCACCATGACGCGCTTCGCTTACGAAAGAAAACTCCGGCTTTTTGCGCAGGGTGAATACGATATCATTGTGGGAACGCAGATGGTGGCGAAGGGGCTTGATTTTGAAAACGTTACGCTGGTCGGTGTTCTTTCCGCCGACCAGACATTATACAGCGATGATTTCCGCAGCTATGAACGCGCGTTTGATCTTATAACGCAGGTTGTCGGCCGATCCGGCCGGGGCAAGTTTGCCGGAAGGGCGATCATTCAGACATTTACCCCGGAAAATTCTATTTTGCGGCTTGCCGCGCGGCAGGATTATCAGGAGTTTTACAAGGGCGAAATTGCTATCCGGAAAGCGATGCTTTACCCTCCTTATTCCGATATCTGCGTTATTGGTTTTGTGGGAAATATGCAGGATCAGGTACATAAAGCCAGCAAAACTTTTTTAAGCAACCTTGCATTTCTGGCAAAAAGCGAATACCCCGAACAGCCGCTGAGGGTATTAAATCCGGCACCCGCATTAATCGGTAAGGTAAATAATAAATATAGATATAAATTAATCATTAAATGCCGCAATAACGCAAAATTACGGGAAATGATTTCCCGTCTGCTGATTCAGTTTTCAGAAAACCGTGAATATAAATCCGTTACCGTTTTTGCTGATATGAATCCGAATAGCATTCTATAAAATGGAGGTATAATTATGGCAATTCGAAACATTATAAAAGAAGGAGACCCTTTTCTAAATAAAGTCAGCCATCCTGTTGAGAAATTTGACAAGAAGCTGGTGCAGCTGTTGGATGACCTGCAGGAAACCATGCATGACGCGGACGGCGTCGGGCTGGCGGCGCCGCAGGTAGGAATCCTGCGCCGCGCCGTTGTGGTCGATATCGGCGAGGGCCCAATTGAGCTGATTAATCCAGTTTTTCTTGAACAAAGTGGAGAACAGGAACCCTTAGAAGGATGCCTTTCCGCCCCCGGGCAATACGGAATTACCAAGCGCCCAATGCACGTGAAGGTACGGGCGCAGAATAGAAAAGGCGAGTTTTTTGAAATAGAAGGCGAAAAATTGCTGGCTACGGTTTTCTGCCATGAAATCGACCATCTCGACGGTATCCTTTTTAAATCCCATGTAATCCATATGCTTAGTGAAGAAGAATTAGCGAACTTAAAATAATGAATTGGGTGATTCAATGCGTATCATTTTTATGGGTACACCGGATTTTGCCGTGCCGTGCCTGCAATCCATCATAGAAAAGCATACGGTCTGCGCGGTCTTTACACAGCCGGATAAGCCGAAGGGCAGGGGCTATGCACTAACCCCGCCGCCGGTGAAAGTGCTTTCGCAGGAAAAAAACATTCCTGTTTACCAGCCGAAAACCCTGCGCACAGAGGAAGCGGCACAATTGATTAGGGACCTTCATCCGGATGCGATTGTTGTCGTCGCCTACGGGAAAATTCTGCCCAAAGAGATCCTTGCGGTTCCGCCTTACGGCTGCATTAATGTGCACGCTTCCCTTCTTCCGAAGTACCGCGGGGCGGCGCCGATTCAGTGGGCGGTCATCAACGGAGAAAAGGAAACCGGCGTTACAACCATGTATATGGCGGAAGGGCTGGATACCGGCGATATGCTGTTAAAGGAAAAAATAGAAATCGGATCGGAGGAAACGGCAGGGGAACTGCACGACCGGCTTTCCCAGCTCGGTGCGGAGTTGATTATAAAGACGCTCGAGGGAATTGAAAAAGGCGCCATACAGCGAATCCCACAGGGAGATTCGGAAACCTGCTATGCTTCTATGCTGACAAAAGAGCTTTCCCATATCGACTGGAACAAACCGGCGCAGGAAATTCATAATTTGGTGCGGGGCCTGTCCCCGTGGCCGGTTGCGGATACGACTTTCCACGGCAAGCTTTTGAAGATATACAAAACCAAAATTGTGGATGGCTATTCGGGAGAAGCAGGGCATCCGGTAAACGCGAACGGCGTGTTTATTGTTTGTTGCGGAGGCAATACGGCGCTGGAATTGCTGGAAGTCCAATATGAAGGCAAAAAAAGAATGAGCGGAAAGGATTTTCTGCGCGGGCATCCGATTGGAGAAGAAAAGATTTTACGATAAACGAGGTGTTTTTCAATGGGATTCTATTATTTTGACTATACATATTTCATATTTATTCTTCCGGCTCTGATCATCACTATGTATGCTCAGTTTAAAGTACAGTTCACATTTGAGAAGTATTCCCGCATCTTGACAATCCGGAACATGACTGGCGCGCAGGCGGCAGACAGCGTCGCGCGGTTCGGCGGTGCTGCCGGTGTGCAGATACAGCGCATCCAGGGCAGACTTACGGACAATTTTGACCCGCGCGATAACACAATCCGTCTATCTGACGATGTTTATTCGTCCACAAGCATTGCTTCTGTGGGCGTGGCAGCACATGAGGCCGGTCACGCGATTCAGCACGCGCAGGGCTATTTTCCCAATAAAGTTCGTACAGTTCTGGTTCCGATAACAAATTTCGGCTCCAGTTTGGGGATGCCGCTCGTGATTATCGGCCTGATTCTGCCGGTGAGGTATAGTTTTGTCGTGTATCTGGGTATTGCCCTCTTCGGGCTGGCTGTGCTGTTTCAACTGGTAACCCTGCCGGTTGAATTCAACGCAAGCATACGCGCAATCCGCGCGCTGGACGAAGCGGGGATTCTGTACCCCGATGAGCTTGAAGGCGCAAAAAAAGTATTGAAAGCTGCTGCGATGACTTATCTGGCGGCCAGTTTTGCCGCGATCATGTCCCTTTTAAGATTGGTTGTCCTTGCGGGGAACAGACGGGGTAGGGATTAATGAATAACGCAAGGTCCGCGGCGCTTGCGGCGTTGCTGCATGTAAACGTTGACGAAGGCTATTCCAACATTGTTCTTGATAAAACGCTGGAAGCCTATTCACTAGATCAACGGGACAAAGCGCTGGCGTCCGCTATTTTTTACGGTGTTCTGGAGCGCAGGTTGACGCTCGATTATATTCTAAATCAATTTTCAAAAACTCCTGTTTCGAAAATGTCGCCGGTTGTGCTTGAAATCCTTCGGATGGGCGCGTTTCAGATTCTTTATCTTGAAAAAATTCCAAATTCTGCGGCGGTAAACGAGTCAGTAAATCTAGCAAAGGCCAACAAGGCCGCAAAAGCTTCCGGTTTTATTAATGCGGTTCTGCGTTCCCTCATTCGGAACATCGACCAGATAAAAATGCCGGATGCTCAAACGGAACCGCGAACGGCTCTAAGCATTCAATACTCCTGTCCGGAATGGATTATCCGACTTTGGGAGGAAGCCTACGGGCACGATTGCATGACCGGTCTGCTGCGAAGCGCCTTTCAGAAGCCGCCTATATTCGCAAAAGTGAATAATCTTTCCATATCCGAGGAAAACTTAATTGCAAGACTGGAACAGGAAGGGATCAAAGCAAAAGCTGTACCATGGTTTATTAACGCACTAGAACTGGAACATACCGGTTCAATCGGTAGTTGCAAAAGCTTTCGGGAAGGACTGTTTCATATACAGGATCTTTCCTCGCAGCTTTGCTGTTTTTTGTTTGACCCGAAACCGGGTGAAAGAGTGATCGATGTGTGCTCCGCGCCCGGCGGCAAAGCATTTACAATTGCTGAAATGATGGAGGATCAGGGCGAGCTTCTCGCTTTTGACCAATACAAAGGAAAAGTGCAGTTAATCCGGCAGGGTGCGGAACGCTTAAAGCTGACGATTATCCAGGCTGCGGTCCGGGACGCATCTAACCCGAAAATGGAACTTTCTCCTGCCGACAGGGTGCTTTGCGACGTTCCATGCTCCGGATTGGGAATTATCCGCCGCAAGCCGGAAATTAAATATAAATCGAAGCAAGCTATTGACAGTTTGCCTGATTTGCAGTACGGTATTCTGTGTAAATCTTCAAAACTGGTAAAGGACAATGGAATATTGTTTTATTCTACCTGTACTTTAAACCCAAGAGAGAATTTCGAAGTAACAAATAGATTTATAAATAACCACGACGATTTCGAACCGTTGCCGCTTCATTTGCCCGCCACGATTCAGCATTCTGTGGATGAACCGGCAAACCAGCTTACACTGATGCCGCATTTTCATGGTACTGACGGCTTTTTTATTGCGGCTTTTCGAAAAAAATAGGAGTGAATGTTTTGAGTCAGCAGGATATCAAATCAATGACTCTGGATGAATTGAAAGCCGATTTTGCCGCCGACGGCCAACCGGCTTTTCGCGCATTGCAGGTTTATAAATGGGTTCATCGCGGAGTATTCGATTTTGAAGAAATGTCCGATCAATCGAAGGCATTCCGGCAAAGACTTTCAGAAAGATATTACATAGCGAATGCTGTGATTGAAAAAAAACTGGAATCAAAACTGGATGGCACCATCAAATATTTGTTCCGCCTAAACGACGGCGAGCATGTCGAAAGCGTATTAATGGATTATCACCATGGACATACGATTTGCATTTCCACTCAGGTCGGCTGTAAAATGAACTGTTCCTTTTGCGCCACCGGGAAAAGCGGTTTTTCCCGGAACCTGAAGGCTTCCGAAATGCTTGCACAGATACAGGCGGCTCAAAAGGATATCGGAATCCGCATTTCGAACGTCGTGATGATGGGTATGGGGGAACCGCTGGATAATTACGAACAGGTTCTTCGCTTTCTGGAACTGGTTACCTCCGACGACGGAATGAATATCGGGATGAGGCATATCTCACTTTCTACCTGCGGCATCGTGGACAAAATCTATGATTTGGCGGAAAGGAAACTGCAGCTTACCCTATCCGTTTCTCTGCACGCGCCAAATGATTCGATCCGTGCCAGGACCATGCCGGTAAACCGTAAATGGGGTGTTGACGAGCTTTTAAAAGCGTGCCGTTATTATGCGAAAATAACAGGGCGCCGCGTTTCTTATGAATACGCAATGATTAGCGGCGTAAACGACAGCGACGCCTGTGCGGCGGAGCTTGCTGAAAAACTGAGCGGCTCCCTCAGCCATGTCAATTTGATTCCGGTAAATGCCGTGAACGGGATCGGCTTCAAAAAGAGTTCGAACGAACGGTTACAGAAATTCATCCGGATCCTTTCCAATAAGGGGATAACGGCTACGGTTAGAAGGACGCTCGGCTCAGACATAAACGCTTCCTGCGGACAGCTAAGGCGCAGGTATAAGGAGGAGGTGGCCAATGTTGAAAATTTACAGTAAAAGTGATATTGGCCTAATCAGACAAACAAACCAGGATGCCTGCAAAAGCGGAATATTTCCGGATGGGGCCGCATGGGCCGTTGTATGCGACGGGATGGGCGGTGTAAACGGAGGCAACATCGCAAGCAGTATTGCCGTAGACTGTATTTCAGATCAGATGCAGTCATCTTATACTCCGGGTATGTCCGATAACGCAATTAAGGATTTAATCACAACAGCAATTTATAACGCGAACCTCACCATACACGAGAAAGCGAAAGGAGACGCGGAACTGAACGGAATGGGAACCACGGTGGTGGCTGCGATTCTTTCCAATGGGCTGGCACATATTGCGCATGCAGGCGACAGCAGGGCGTATCTTTTGGGCAAAGACGGAATAAAACAGTTGACCGTAGACCATTCGATGGTGCAGGAGATGGTAAATAACGGTGACTTGACAGAACAACAGGCAAAAATACATCCTCAAAAAAATATTATCACGCGGGCTTTGGGTGTGGAACCCTCCATTTTAATC
This sequence comes from Caproiciproducens galactitolivorans, assembly GCF_004768785.1. Classification (GTDB taxonomy): domain Bacteria; phylum Bacillota; class Clostridia; order Oscillospirales; family Acutalibacteraceae; genus Caproiciproducens; species Caproiciproducens galactitolivorans. The sequence goes on along the minus strand of NZ_SRMQ01000005.1, from coordinate 117,406 downwards.
GACTATTGCGAAAAGGAATTTCTTGCAGGTGATTTGCTTTTGATTTGTACGGATGGATTGACTAATTACGTTGACGCCGAGCAAATTTACCAGCTTTCCGGCACAATGAATGCAGAAAGTCTGACCGAGAAACTCGTTATGCTTGCAAAGGACTGCGGCGGTGGTGACAATATAACCGTTGTCATCATTGAGAACTAACTGCTGACAGGAGTGATTTTATGGATAAATACACCGGAAAAAGGCTTGACGGACGCTATGAAATACATGAACTGATCGGCTCCGGCGGAATGGCGCTGGTTTACCGCGCATACGACGAGATTGACGACCGTACTGTTGCCATAAAAATATTAAAAGACGAGTTTTTAGGCAACGATGAATTTATTCGGCGTTTTAAAAACGAATCCAAGGCAATTGCGGTTCTGTCACACCCGAATATCGTCAAGGTTTTTGACGTTAGCTTCGGCGACCGCATCCAATATATCGTAGAAGAATATATCGATGGAATCACATTAAAAGAATACCTTGATCAGCAAAAGGAAATTAAATGGAAGGAAGCAATCCATTTTACCATCCAAATCCTGCGCGCGCTTCAGCATGCCCATGAAAAGGGCATTGTCCACCGCGATATTAAACCGCAAAACATCATGCTGCTGCAGGACGGAACCATCAAGGTGACGGACTTCGGTATTGCGCGCTTTTCAAGAAGCGAAACACGCACTATGACCGATAAAGCAATCGGTTCCGTACATTATATTGCCCCTGAACAGGCGAGAGGGGATTTAACGGACGAAAAGGCGGATATTTATTCCGTCGGCGTCATGCTGTATGAAATGATAACCGGGCAGCTTCCTTTCGAAGCGGACAGCGCCGTTTCCGTCGCGATCATGCAGCTTCAGGCGGACCCGAAGCCGCCGAAGGAGATTAATCCCGGTATTCCAGACGGCCTTGAAGAAATCACCTTAAAAGCAATGCAGAAAAACCCTGTGCAGCGGTATCAGTCGGCTGCCGAAATGCTTCGCGATATTGAAGAATTTCGCAGAAATCCGAGTATCCGTTTTCAGTATAAATATTTTATTGATGAAAAGCCGACAAAATACATTGATGCGATTAACACGGTAAGAGGAGCCGAGCAGCCGGTCTATAATGATAATTATGAGTATGAAGAGGAACCGGTCAGAAATCCCAAAAAGAAGAAAAAATCTACTGCTTCGCTGGTTATCAGCGGAATCGCCGCCGCGTTTGTTATAGTAGCCATCGGGTTTGGATTAGCTGCTCTTTTTCACAGTTGCAACAGTAGTGCAAACGATGTGCCGCTTCCGAACTTTGTCGGCAAAACCTATGACGAAGTAAAAAGCGATCCGCAATACAAGAACTTTAAATTCGTAACGGAAACCAAAAATGATACGACACAAAAGGCGGGCATCATTCTCAGCCAGAACCCTCCGGCCGGGACAATGGTGAAACCCGATACGGAAGTCACCCTTACCATCAACGCCGGCGGGAAAATGGTTACGATTCCTGACCTGACCAAAAATACGCAGGATGAAGCAATCAGCATTTTGAAACAACTGAATCTTACGTACGAAATTCTGCCGGTTGAGGACACGAATGTGATCAAGGGCTATGTACAGAATACCGATCCTCCTGCTGGAACACAGGTTTCTGAAGGGACAAAGGTAAGCGTGTACGTAAGCACCGGCGGCAAAACGGAAAAAGTGGCTGTACCTGCCGTCATTGATGAAACATTGGAAGCCGCAAAAAAAGATATTCTTGCAGCCGGATTAGTGGTTGGGAAAATCACTACGAAAGACGATACCAATAAGGCAAAGGATATCGTTATTGAAACTTCGCCGCTGCCAGGTGTGCAGGTTGCAAAGGGCAGCTCCGTATCCATTATTGTCAGCTCCGGTAAGAAATCGGAAAAAACCATTGAAATTTATGTCCACCTTCCAAAGAATGTAACCCACGATATCAACCTGAAGGTTTATCTTGGAAACGAGCTGCAAACGGAGAAAACCGTTAATCCGTCGTATAATGACGTATGCCCGCTTACTTTTACTGGCTCAAGCGGACAAAAGAAGCTGACAATCCAGCTGGACGGAAACAAATATCAGGTATACACCCTTGATTTTAGCGAGGGTACTTTTAAACAGGAAGAAAGCTATCCTTATACGGAAAACAATTCATCGAGTGAATCGGTAAGCGGGCCGATCACTCCTGCTGATTGATGCTATGAGTCAATTAAACGGAATGATTGTAAGGGGGATTGGCGGCTTTTATTATGTGGAAGCCGCCGGTTCTCTCTATGAATGCAAAGCAAGAGGACTGTTCCGAAAAAAGAAAGTGACTCCCTATGTCGGCGACCATGTCACGATCCGCTTGGAAAACGACGGGACAAGCACAATCGAAGAAATCCTGCCGCGTGCAAACTACCTGATCCGCCCGCCGATCGCCAATATTGATCAGCTTATCTTGGTTGTGTCGGTCTGTGACCCATCTCCCAACACGCTGATTATTGACAAGACGATTGCCGCAGCGGAGGCACGGGGCATTGAGCCGGTTATTGTGCTGTCGAAAACCGATTTGCAGGATGGTGGCTGGCTGATCGACATTTACCGGACGACAGGAATACTACTGCTTACGGTCTCATCCGTTACCGGTGAGGGCGTTGAGGCGGTTCGGGAATTGCTTAAAGGGAAAATTTCTGCCTTTACGGGCAATTCGGGAGTTGGAAAAACCTCCCTTCTGAATCAGATCGACAGCCGTTTTCATCTGGAAACCGGAGAAATCAGCCAAAAGCTGGGGCGCGGCCGGCATACGACAAGGCAGGTGGCTTTGCTGAAGCTGAGCGGTGAAACCTATGTTGCGGATACGCCTGGGTTTTCGTCCATCAGCCTGGAACGGTATGACCTCATTAAAAAAGAAAGGCTTCCCTATTGCTTTCGCGAGTTTATCCCTTATTTAAATCAGTGTAAATTTTCGACCTGCTCGCACACCTGTGAAAAAGGCTGCGCCGTATTGCAGGCCGTGCAAGAGGGCATAATCAGTAAATCCCGTCACGAGAGTTACGTAGCGATGTATCAGGAAGTGAAGGATCTGAAGGAATGGAACCTGAAATAAAGAAATGTATTATAATCGGCTCCTCGCCGGGCAGCCGTATTCCGGCTGATGTGGATTTTAACGATTCTTACGTCATCTGCGCCGACGGTGGACTAGATATTGCAAAGCAAAACAATATCGTTCCGGATTTGCTTATCGGCGATTTCGATTCGCTTCAATCGGATCTGCCGCAAGGAGTTGAGACCATCCGGCTGCAAACGGAAAAGGACGATACGGACATGATGGCGGCGATACGGGAAGCCCTGAGGAGGGGATACAATTCGTTTACCCTTCTCTGCTCCTTAGGCGGGCGCATGGATCATTCCTATGCGAACCTGTGCGCGTTACAGTTTCTTGTTTCACAGGGATACAGGGCGGAAATTGCGGACGATGGCTGCCGCGTTTTTCTTCTGAGCGACGGCAGGATGACTTTGAGCGATTTAAAGGGCTGTACGGTATCCGTATTTCCGTTTGGGTCCGCTTTTTGCACAGTCAGCTATGTAGGGATGAAATATCCGCTGCGTGACGCCTGCATCTCTTCCGTAAACCCGATTGGCATCAGTAATGTGATTCTTACGAACCGTGCACAGATTATTGTACATAGCGGAAACGCCCTTATTTTTTTACTTTCATAAATGAACCAATTTGCCCCTCACGGAATATACTGGGATATAAGAACAGGAAAAGAATTATGCAGTGATGGTTGGTGACGGCAGTGAGGTGCAATTGCAGAAAAAATAGATGCCCCCCAGGACAATTAGCGGTTGCATTCGGGCTCGGTTTGGCTGTCTCTGGTTTTTGCCCAACGGGATTAATCCTGTTTATAGTAGCGACCATACTGGTCATATTAGGGATCACACTTTTAAGGTGTGGAACATAATGGGAGGTCTTTATTATGAAAGTAGTCGTTGTCAGGAGCTCCAAATTCTGGGGATTTGTACTTAGGAAGGTATTCCATATTAAAAAGGAAGAATAAACAATGCATACCGGCTGCAGCAGCAGCCGGTATTTTTTTGCGCAGTTGGTATAAATCGTACAAGATTAGAATAACAATTAGGTAGAAACAGGAAAAGGAGAGAGCCCTATGGAATATATGCTTAGCCGTGAGGCATTGGCGGCCAATGAAATCATTTATGACGGCTGCCAGGAGCAGCCGGTAGATCTCGACATTAACCTGCCGGATTACTGCCCCGATATACAGCGCATATTAAAATGCCAGGTCTATCCCCGCATTGCTTCCCGCAATATTACGGGCGACCGGTTGGAACTCGACGGAAATTACACGCTCACAATCCTCTATCTGGATTCCGGCGGCATGGCCGTTCGCTGCTATGAAAGCAATCAATCTTTCTCTACTGTTATTAATTTGAAGCAAAATGCCGATAACGCACAGATATATGCGTTTACCCGTGTAGAATATATCAATTGCCGTGCAACCAGCCCACGCCGGCTCGATATTCATGGATCCTTTTCCGTATGTGCGCGGGTAACCGCCCAAACGGAAAACGAAGTGATTTCGAATATCGACGGCGAAGGGGTAGAACAACAAAAAAACAAAATAACCTTGAATAAGGTGGCGGGATTCAGGCAGCAGCAATTCAATGTCGATGAAGTTTTAGAGCTTGGACAGGGCAAACCAGCCGCCGACAGCATTGTACGCGCGGATGCCTTTGCAACGGTGCAGGATTACAGTGCCGTTGGAAATAAACTGATGATCAAGGGCGAGGTCTGTATTAAATTCGTGTACTCCTCCATAGACGACGAAATGGCGTTGGAAGTTATGGAATATGCAATCCCGTTCAGCGAATTGTTGGACTGTGACGGAATCAGCGAAAACTGTGCCTATAACGTCCAACTTACCGTAACGGGATTGGATACGCAGATCAAAAACGATTATTCCGGCGACCAAACCTATTTTGAAGTGAACGCGAAAGTGCTTGCGAGCGCCACAGCTTTTGAAAACAAAGAGGTAACGCTTGTAACCGACGCTTATTCCAAGCTGTGTGAAATGAACATCAGCAGCAAGCAGAAATCCCTTGATAATTTGATTGAATTCATCAACGACACCTATATCCATAAAACAACGGTTGCGCTGGACGATACACCTGTTTCGAAAGTCATTGATATCTGGAATGAAATGAATACGGTTTCCGCCGACTATGTCAACGGGGAAATTCAGTACAAAGGCAAATTAAATGTTTGCATATTGGCGCGAAACGCGGAAAACAAGCCAGTCTATTTTGAACGCATGCTTGATTTTGATTACATCCGTCCCTATCCGGGGGCGGACGGCACCAAATGCAGCGCGACCATGACAGTAGCCGGTATCAGCTACCGTATTACGGGCAGCGGAATCGACATAAAAGCCGAGCTGAAACTAAATACGGGAGTATACAGCCAATTGAATATCAAAGTGATAACGGACGTTACACCCGATGAAACCAAACCCAGGGTGCAAGACAAATCCGCGGTGCTCAGTATATACTACGCGGACGCGGGCGAAAACCTTTGGAACATTGCACGGGAATACGGTACCTCCGTTGATGCGATTAAGCTGGAAAATGAGCTTACTGGTGATTTCGTTGAGAACAGGGGGATGCTGTTGATCCCAATGTGAGTTTTACAAAAGGAAAACCGCTAATAAAAAATTCTCTGCCTGAGGGGGAGGTAAAATGGAAGAACGCAATATTTATAGTGATATTTCCCAGCGTACAAACGGCGATATTTATGTAGGAGTGGTTGGACCGGTACGCACCGGAAAATCCACTTTTATAAAAAAATTCATGGATGCCGTCGTCATTCCCAATATGGAATCCACTTACAGCCGTGACCGGGCGATCGATGAAATGCCTCAGTCTGCCGCGGGCCGCACAATTATGACAACGGAGCCGAAATTTATTCCGGAACAGGCTGTAACCGTAAAAATCGACGACAGCGCGACGTTTTCGGTTCGCATGATTGACTGCGTCGGCTACATCGTTCCAAGCGCGCTTGGCTATATTGAGGACGACATGCCACGGATGGTTATGACACCCTGGTATCAGGAGCCGATTCCCTTTAATATGGCTGCAGAGCTAGGCACGAAAAAAGTAATAACCGAGCATTCGACCATTGGTCTGGTGGTTACGACGGACGGTAGCATAAGCGATATTCCCCGCGAAGAATATGAAGAAGCGGAGGAAAGGGTAGTCAACGAGCTCAAGGAGATCAATAAGCCGTTTATCGTCCTGCTGAATTGTACGGAACCGCGATCCAATTACGCCGCGAACCTGTCTGCGCAGCTTCAGGAAAAATACGGCGTTCCCGTCCTTCCGATCAATTGTCTGGAATTAGAGGAAGAGGAAATTCGCAATATTCTTTCCAAGATTTTATTCGAGTTCCCGGTGAAATCTATTAAGGTGGAAATGCCGCGCTGGATTTCCAACCTTGAAAAAAATCATTGGCTCCGTTTCGCCGTTTACGGTGCACTACAGGAGTCCGCCTCGAAAATTTCCAGAATCCGCGAAATCAATTCGATTGTTGATGACATCAAAAAATGTGAATTTGTCAACGGCGCCAATACCGTATCCATTGATTTAGGAACCGGATGCGCCCGGATGGCCGTATCCTTGAATCAAAATCTTTTTTATAAAATTCTGGGTGAAAAAACAGGAATTGACATTGAAGATGAAGGCAGCCTGATGGAAAATATGCTGAATCTTTCGAAAATGAAGGCACAGTTCGACAAAATCAAGGACGCCTATCAGGATGTACAGGAAAACGGGTACGGCATTGTTATGCCGGATATGGAGGAGCTTTCGCTCGAGGAGCCGGAAATCATCAAGCAGGGCGGGAAATATGGCATCCGGTTAAAGGCGGCCGCGCCGTCCGTACATATGTTGAAGACAAGAATTACAGCGGAACTGACGCCAATTGTCGGATCCGAACAGCAGTCGCAGGAGCTGATTACCTATCTGCTGAAAGAATTCGAAGAGAATCCTTCCAAGATATGGGAATCCAATATTTTCGGAAAAAGCCTGCACGAGCTGGTGAACGAAGGGTTGCATAATAAATTGTACCGCATGCCTAACGACGCGCGCGATAAAGTACGCGAAACCATCGAGCGTATTATTAATGAAGGCTGCAACGGTTTGATATGCATTATTCTATAAAATAGATTAAATGATTCGGTTAAAATAACCGGATCATTTTTTTATTGATAAATCTGGTGTAACCCTTTATAATAAAGGTATATCTGAACTCTGAAAGTAAGGAAGTGTATTCATGTTTAAGATTGTCGAAAAGCGCATATTGAATGATTCCATGACTTTGATGGCAGTAGAGGCGCCATACATTGCAAAAAAGGCTAAAGCTGGCCAGTTCATTATATTGCGCGTAAATGAATTTGGGGAGAGGATCCCATTAACCGTGGCGGATTACGACCGGGAAAAGGGAACTGTCACGATCATTTACCAAAAGGTTGGAAAGACTACGCTGATGCTTGACCAGTTAAACGAAGGCGACGCGATTCTTGACTTTATCGGGCCTCTGGGAAAAGCAACTGAGTTGGAAGGCTATAAAAATGTAGCCGTAGTCGGCGGGGGTGCCGGCTGCGCAATCGCTTATCCGCAGGCAAAGGCCCTGCACGGCATGGGCGCGAAAGTGGACATGATCGCCGGTTTCCGCAGCAAGGATATTATCATCCTGGAAGAGGAAATGAAAGCAGTAAGCGACCGTCTGATTATTACCACGGATGACGGTTCCAACGGAAACAAGGGCTTTGTTACCGATGCTCTCCGTAAATGCATTGAGGAAGGCGCGAAATACGATCTGGTAATCGCCATCGGGCCGCTTGTCATGATGCGTGCGATTTGCAATCTTACAAAGGAATACAATATCAAAACCTTAATCAGCATGAACCCTATTATGATCGACGGCACCGGTATGTGCGGCGGTTGCCGGCTGACCGTCGGAGGCAAAACCAAATTTGCCTGTGTGGACGGACCGGATTTTGACGGTCACGAGGTCGATTTTGACGAAGCAATTAAAAGATCGAAAACATATTTCGATTTGGAAAAAGAAGCAACACGCGAATACAACTGTCGTTTAATGGAGGGTGCGAAAAATGCCTAATATGTCACCGGTAAAGACTCCGATGCCGGAGCAGGAACCGAATGTACGCAATAAAAACTTTGAAGAGGTTGCCCTTGGCTATACGGATGAAATGGCGGCTGAGGAAGCAAAAAGATGCTTAAATTGCAAAAATAAGCCCTGCGTAAGCGGATGCCCCGTGGGCGTTCGAATCCCCGAATTTATCCAGCGCGTTGCCGAAGGCGACATGGAAGGCGCTTATCAGATCATTAAGACAACAAATTCCCTTCCGGCGGTTTGCGGGCGCGTTTGCCCGCAGGAGTCCCAATGTGAGCAGAAATGCGTGCGCGGCATTAAGGGCGAACCGGTCGGCATCGGCCGTCTGGAACGCTATGTAGCCGACTGGCATATGAAGCATGGCGCTCCGGAGGAGTTTGATGTAAAGCCCAATGGCCACAAGGTTGCCGTAATCGGCGCCGGCCCTGCCGGATTGACTTGTGCCGGCGACTTGGCTGCCATGGGGTATTCTGTAACGGTGTACGAAGCGCTTCATACTGCCGGCGGCGTACTGATGTACGGAATTCCGCAGTTCCGTCTTCCGAAGGAAATTGTCCAGAAGGAAATCGATGCCCTGAAGGAAAAGGGCGTTAAAATTAAAACCGACATGGTAATGGGCAAGGTGCTTTCTGTGGACGAATTGTTCGAAATGGGCTTTGAGGCGGTTTTCATTGGAACCGGCGCGGGTCTGCCGAACTTTATGAACATTCCCGGCGAAGGCCTGATCGGTACTTATTCCGCCAATGAATTTTTAACCAGGGTAAACCTGATGAAGGCTTACCTGGATGAATACGATACCCCGATTATCCGCCCGAAGAATGTCGCGGTTGTCGGCGGCGGCAACGTTGCAATGGACGCCGCAAGAACAGCGAAGCGCTTGGGCGCGGAAAACGTGTACATTATTTACCGCCGCGCTGAGGAACAGATGCCCGCGCGAAAAGAAGAGATTCATCACGCGAAGGAAGAAGGAATTATCTTCAAACTTTTGTGCAATCCCATTGCCATCCATGGTGACGATGACGGCAGGGTAAAGGCGATTGAATGCGTTGAAATGGAGCTTGGCGAGCCGGATGCTTCCGGAAGACGCAGACCCATTGCCAAGGAAGGATCGAATTTTGAAATCCCGGTTGATAGTGTGGTCATGGCGATCGGCAATTCACCGAACCCGCTGATCCGTTCAACCACGGAGGGCCTGGAAGCAAACAGTCATGGATGCATTGTTGTAGACGACACAACAATGGCGACCACCCGCGAAGGCGTTTATGCCGCGGGCGACGCCGTCAGCGGCGCCGCAACGGTTATTTTGGCTATGGGCGGCGGAAAAGAGGCTGCGCGCTCCATTGACAAATATATCCAGTCAAAGCACTCTAAATAAATCATTTAAAACCGCCGCCAGCCGCGGCGGTTTTTTGTTTGTTCCGTCATCTTCCGCCTTCCTCCTTCATATGATTATGGAGGACAAAATCATAAAGGAGGAAGAATATTGGGTGAATATCATCAAAAAAGTTCCGCAAATAGACAGGAAAGGCTTACGAAAAAAGAAAGAATTATCAGCACTCGCCTTTTAACCATCATCCAGATCACCGTATGCTCCATCATTTTGCTGACGGTAGTATTCGTACGGCTGATCGGCGGAAATGCGTATATGGTTGTAAAAAGCTGGTATCAGCAAACTCTTAATAATTCGATCGTAGCCGAAGAGGATATTGAAAACGTGAAACATACCGTCGTGGAGTTTTTCCCGCCGGTTACCAGCTTGCTTCCGAAATCCGGCACAGAGTCCGCAAGTAGTGAACAGCCTAAGGGCGGCACAGCTTCCCAGCAGGCCTCGCAGGCAAATTCCGATTCCCCGAAAGCCGGATGATTTCCTTTACAATTCACAACTGCCGTATTTCCATCGGGTTCCTGTTTCTGGCCGTATTTACCGCATTTCTGCTGTGCGATGCCAGCAATACGGCAGTATTCTGGATATTCGCGGCGGCGGTTCACGAAGCAGGCCATATTCTCGTAATGCATGCATTCGGCGCCGCGCCCGTAGAAATGAAATTTACGCCCTTTGGAATTGATATTGTCAAACCACCGCTGCTTTCCAGCGGTTACGGGCGTGACGCGCTGATATCTCTTGCCGGCCCGTGGGCAAATCTTGCCTGTGTGATGCTCTTATATATCTTCAGGAAAAGCCATGTGGCTTTTCTTTTCGCCAATCTGGTTTTGGCAGCCTTCAATCTGCTGCCAATCGAACCGCTGGACGGGGGGCAGGCGCTTTATTCGCTTCTTTGCGCGAAATACTGCTCGGATCAGGCGTTGAAAATCGTTTCTGTTGTATCTTTCATTGTTGTAACGCCTCTTGCAATTGTCAGTTTTTTAGTCCTCTTCCATTCCTATGGCAACTATTCCTTGCTGGCCGTATCCATTTACTTAATCTTCCTCCTGGTATTCAAGAAGGGAAGGTATGAATGATTTGCAATATTTGTTTCCGAGCGGTATAATAATAAAACATATGCTGCACGGAGGTTGCGATGATTACAAAGAAGATCGAAAAAATGCTTGCGAATGTTCAGAAGCCCGGCCGTTACGTCGGCGGGGAATTGAATAGTATTGTAAAAAATCCGGATCAGGTGGATGTTCGTTTTGCTTTCTGCTTTCCGGATGTTTACGAAGTCGGTATGTCGCATTTAGGAATGAAAATTTTATACAGCCAATTAAACACCCTGCCGTACGTCTGGTGTGAGCGGGTTTTTGCGCCGTGGATGGATATGGAAGAGCAGATGCGGAAAAACAATGTTCCGCTTTACGCTTTGGAAAGCGGGGACAGCATTGCCGGCTTTGATTTCATCGCTTTTACGCTCCAATATGAACTTAGCTTTACGAATGTATTAAATATGCTTGATTTGGCGGGAATCCCGCTGAAAGCAAGCGACCGGCATGGACTTTCCCCGCTCGTGGTGGCCGGGGGTCCCTGCACATGCAATTCCGAACCCCTCGCCGACTTTTTTGATTTATTCTTTATTGGCGAAGGGGAAGAGATGGATTGTGAAGTTATAGAGCTTTACAGGAGATATAAAAAAGAAAACCGCTCCAAAGAAGAATTCCTGATTGCCGCCGCGCAGATTCCAGGCGTGTATGTTCCTTCCCTGTATGATGTAACCTATAACGACAACGGCACCATAAAAGCCATTCTTCCTAAATGCGGCGCTCCGGAAAAAATTAGAAAACGCGTTATGATCGATATGGACAAGTCTTATTTCCCGGACAAATTTGTCGTTCCCTATATTGGAATTGTCCACGACCGGGCGGTGGCGGAAGTTTTGCGCGGCTGTATCCGGGGGTGCCGGTTCTGTCAAGCAGGATTCCTTTACAGACCCTTCCGCGAAAAATCGGTCGCCGTCATTGATAAACAATGCCACGACCTTTGCGACAATACAGGATACGATGAAATTTCTCTGTCCTCGCTTAGTACAAGCGATTACTCGCGAATCAATGAATTGCTGAACCAGCTTTTAACGTGGACAAAGGAAGAAAAAACTGGCGTGTCCCTTCCTTCCTTACGTGTTGACAATTTTTCGACGGAGCTGATGTCAAAGATCAAGTCGGTGCGCCGGAGCGGCCTTACCTTTGCGCCGGAGGCAGGCACTCAGCGCCTTCGGGATGTTATTAATAAAAATGTAACAGAGGAAGAACTCCTTAAAACGGTAAAAACCGCCTTTAAGGGCGGATGGACCACGATCAAATTGTATTTTATGATCGGTCTGCCGACGGAAACCATGGACGATGTCGCGGGCATTGCGGAACTGGGACAGAAGGTTGTGGATGCCTTTTATGAAAACCCGGACAAGCCGAAGGGGAAAAGCGTGAAGGTAACCGTCAGCGCTTCTTCCTTTGTTCCAAAGCCGTTTACACCCTTCCAATGGGAACCACAGGACACGATCGAAACGCTGCACCGGAAACAGCGCCATCTGGTCTCTTCTGTAAGAACTCGCAAAGTGGAGCCGAACTATCACGACGCGGATGTCAGTTTTTTGGAAGCTGTTTTTGCGCGCGGAGACCGCCGCCTTTGCAACGTCCTGCTGGAAGCGCATAAAATCGGTTGCAAAATGGACGGCTGGCAGGATTGTTTTTCCCTTGCGAAATGGCTGGAAGCGTTCCGGAAATGCGGGATTGATCCGGCATTTTATGCAAACCGTAGAAGAAGCTTTGACGAGGTTCTGCCATGGGACCATATTGACTGCGGGGTAAAAAAATCTTTTCTGATTGAGGAGTGCAAGAGAGCGTATGCCAATCAGACGACGCCCAATTGCCGGGAACAATGTTCCTCCTGCGGCGCAGCTTGCTTTAAAGGAGGAATCTGTGTTGAAAAACGTCCGAATCTGGTTTAAGAAGATTGGAACCGCCCGTTTCATTTCACATCTGGATTTAAACCGCTGTATGCTGCGGGCAATCCATAAGGCGAAAATACCGCTGTGGTATACGCAGGGATTTAATCCTCACGCATTTATTACTTTTGCATTGCCGCTTTCCCTTGGGATTGCGGGGGAACGGGAGAGTATGGATATCCGACTGGAGGATACGGAACTGACCCGGGAGGAACTTATCAGCCGGCTAAACGCAGCCCTTCCGGACGATATTCCCGTATTTGATGCAACCGAACCGGTTATGAAGCCGGGCGAAATCGCCTATGCTTCCTTTATTATGGAACTGGAAACAGAGAATATTTGTGCGGAAGAAGCGGTTTCCCGAATAAAAGGGATGCTGGAACAGGAAAATATCATCGTGCCGAAGCATACAAAAAGCGGAATCGTGGACCTTGACATTAAGCCTTTTCTGAGAAAGACGGAGATCGCACCGAAAACGGGGCTTATTGAAATCCAGACCGTGCTTCCGGCCGGAAGCAACATGAATGTGAACCCCTTGCTGATTTGCGACGCGATCAAGACCTATTTAAAGCTGGACTTCTATGCGGATATAAAGAGAACCAACCTTTATAACGCTGATTTTCAAATCTTTGTATAACTGTAAAAAAGTTATTGCGCTTTTTGGCGTATTGTGGTATGATATATAGGCATTTGGATACCGCCAGTACTTCATTGGTGGGGTTCAATGCCCGGTTTTACCGCGACATTGAAGCGGGCAGTCCTCTGCTGTCTACAGCATGAATGTCTGAATTATAAGGAGGATTTATTCCATGGATGCATTGAAATTAATTGCACAGGATTCCGTAAAAAAGGAAATTCCTGAATTTGAAGTTGGCGATACCGTAAAGGTAAACGTAAACATCAGAGAAGGCGAGAGAGAAAGAATTCAGGTTTTTGAGGGTACCGTTACCGCTCGCAAGGGCAGCGGCGTTTCCGAAACCTTCACGGTAAGACGCGTTTCTTACGGCGTTGGTGTCGAAAGAGTATTCCCGGTTCATTCTCCAAATGTTAAGGGTGTAGAAATTGTCCGCAAGGGCCGTGTACGCAGAGCGAAGCTCTACTATCTGCGCGACAGAGTCGGCAAGGCGGCAAAAGTAAAAGAGCAGATCAGATAATCCGTTTGATCATGATTTTAAGGGACATGTATGTGTCCCTTTTTTGCTTTCCCCTTGATCTTACTTGAAAGAGGTGGCGTTTTTGAATCCGAATATAACCTCGGAATTACCTGCCGAACCGTCTAAAAACAACTTCACTTTAAGCTGCTACGAATGGGTGGAGGCGCTGATTCCGGCGCTGGTTATCATTATCGTTATCTTTACCTTTCTCTTCCGGGTCATCACCGTTAACGGTCCCTCCATGATGCCGAATCTGAAAAACGGTTATAAAGTTCTGGTTTCTTGCACCGACAGGAAGCTTACCCGCGGCGATATTGTGGTGGTGGACAGACGCGCTACCTCCCGTGACGAAACCCTTATCAAAAGGGTGATTGCCACCGAAGGGCAAACCGTCGATATTGATTTTAATACAGGAGTCGTGTCGGTAAACGGCGTTCCGCTGGACGAATCCGCTTACATAGAAAACGGTATCACGAAAAATCAATACGATATTTCCTTCCCGCAGACCGTTCCTCCGGGGCATGTTTTTGTGCTGGGGGATAACCGCAAGATTTCCGACGACAGCCGTTCCAGCGATGTTGGCATGATTGACCAGCGATATATTATCGGAAAAGTGGAGTTTATATTAATGAAAACAGAAAAGCCTTTTTGATAAAGGAGATGTTTCTCCGTTGAACCAACAATCCATACGGCTTTACATAAAACCGGTGACCCGAAAATCACAAAGCCGTTTTACGGTAAACTGCTATGAATGGATAGAAGCGTTTATTACTTCCCTGATTGCAGTAGTCATTCTATTTACCTTCTTTTTCAGGGTTGTAAATGTAAACGGGCCTTCTATGCTTCCAACCTTGCAATCCAACGACAGGGTGGTTCTTTCCAGCTGCTTTTACAAACCCCGCCAAGGGGATGTTGTTGTTATTTCCCATACGCAGAAGTTACGGGAACCCATTATCAAACGCGTGATTGCCCTTGAAAATCAAAAAGTAGATATTGATTTTGAAAAGGGGATCGTGTCGGTGGACGGCGTTCCTCTCGATGAATCCGCCTACATTCAGAACGGCATTACGGATCAGCCTACGGATTTTAAATTTCCGCTGACCGTCCCTGCGGGGCATATTTTTGTGCTGGGGGACAACCGTGCCGTATCCAACGATAGCCGCTTCAGCGACGTAGGTATGGTTGACGTAAGGAATATTCTGGGAAAAGCGGAAATGGTCGTATTTCCCTTCAACAGAGTTGGAAGGATAAAATAAAAGTAAGTTCAGTTTAAGGATGAAGAAATGAGCGAAGCACAAACAATACAATGGTTTCCCGGTCATATGACCAGGACAAAAAGACAAATTGAAAAAAGCTTGAAGCTGGTTGACGCGGTTGCGGAAATTGTGGACGCAAGAATACCCGTCAGCAGCCGCAACCCGGATTTAAACAAGCTGATACAAAATAAACCGCGTGTTATTTTATTGAATAAGAGCGATATGGCTGATCCGGTTCAAACGGCGCGTTGGATCGATTATTACAAACAAAACAATATACGCGCAATCGCCATTGACTGCCGCAGCGGCAAGGGTATAAACGGGTTTATCCCGCTTGTGAAAGATGTATTGCGCGACCGCATAGCCACATGGGAAGCGAAGGGCATGGTAGGCAGGCAGATCCGAGTGATGGTTGTCGGCATCCCGAATGTCGGGAAGTCCTCGCTGATTAACCGCCTTTCAAAAAACAGCAAGGCCAATGTTGAGGACAGGCCGGGTGTCACAAGGGCAAATCAGTGGTTCTCAATCGCCAAGGGGTTTGACCTTCTGGATACCCCCGGCGTACTCTGGCCAAAATTTGACGATAAAACCGTCGGGGAGCATCTTGCTTTTACGGGAGCCGTAAAGGACGAGGTAGTCGATACGGAATATTTGGCGGGACGTCTGCTGGAGGTGCTGCGGGACAGTTATCCGAACGACGTAAAGCGGCGGTATAAATTGGGAGAAATCGATATTTCCGGGCAAAAGGGATACGAATTGCTGGAATTGATAGGCAAAAAGCGCGGAATGCTGATTTCCGGCGGCGAAGTGGATACAGAACGGGCGTCCATTATGATTTTGGATGAATTCCGAAGCGCCAAGCTCGGCCGAATCTCATTGGAACAGGTTGGAAAATAAAATGGATTGGTTTGCTTATGAAAAAATGGCACGGGAAAAAGGCTATTCTACCGTTTGCGGCATCGATGAGGCAGGCCGCGGACCTTTAGCCGGTCCCGTATTTGCCGCCGCTGTGATTCTGCCCTATGGGACAAGCATTGAAGGCTTGAATGATTCCAAAAAACTCAGCGAAGCAAAAAGAGAAACCCTGTTTGAGATCATTAAAGAAAAAGCGGTAAGTTATTCCGTTGGGTTTGCTACGGAAGCGGAAATTGACGAAATCAATATTTTGCAGGCAACCTTTCTTGCAATGAAGCGTGCCTGCGACGGATTAGACGTTCGCCCGGATTTGGCTTTGGTGGACGGAAATCGAATGCCCTGTCTCAGTGTAAAGGCGCATACGATTGTAAAGGGGGATTCGCTTTCCGCGAGCATTGCCGCCGCCTCCATTCTGGCCAAGGTCAGCCGTGACCGCCTGATGGTGGAAATCAACCGGATTTATCCGCAGTATCAGTTCGCGAAACATAAAGGCTACGGGACGGCATTACATATTGCACGGTTAAAAGAATACGGGCCGTGTCCGGTGCACCGGAAAACATTTTTGAAAAAAATTTTAGGAGATACTGGTTCATGAACAATGCTTCCGGAAAAACCGGTGAAGACTTTGCGGCTCGCTATTTAGAGGATATGGGATTCCAAATTACAGCGAGGAATTACCATTCCCGTTTCGGAGAAATCGATATTATCGCGGAAAACAAAGAATTTATCGTGTTTGTGGAAGTGAAGACCCGGAATAAAAATTACGAAGTCAGCCCTCTGGAAGCGGTTTCTCTTGGGAAACAAAAAAAGATAGGGAAAACGGCGATTTTGTATCTGCAATCGAATCCGTCTGATTTGCAGCCCCGCTTTGATGTGATCGGAATGACGACGGATGCCGGCAACAGGATCCTTTCCATTGAACATATTGAAAACGCATTCATGATAAAGGAATTTTAAAGGTGATTTCCTTTAAAAATTTTTCAATTTTTTACGGAAATGCGTACGTTTTTTATGTTTCCCTTTGCAGTCATTTATGGTATGATAAAGTCATAAAGTTAATAAAGAAGGGGGAAAAACCTTTGCATTATAAATCCACACGAAACAGCAGCATCTGCGTTTCGGTATCACAGGCGATTGCGCAGGGAATCAGTACGGAAGGCGGTCTTTTTGTTCCGGAAGATTTTCCGCATTATTCCCATACAGATTTGCTGGAGCTTGCCAGATGCAGTTATACGGAACGTGCGGAGCGAATTTTATCCGCGTTTCTTTCTGATTTTACGGCGGAAGAAATTCATGAGTGCGTTACGGCCGCCTATACCAATGGGAAATTCGAAAAAGATATTCCTGCTCCGGTTACTTCGTTAAAGAACGGCATACAAATGTTGGAACTTTGGCACGGTCCCACCTGCGCCTTTAAAGATATGGCGCTGCAGCTGCTGCCACATCTTTTGACGAAATCCCTGCAGAAAATCCATTCTTCCAAAACCGCTCTGATTCTTGTCGCAACCTCCGGGGATACGGGAAAAGCGGCGCTGGAAGGCTTTAAAGATGTGGACGGCACCCTGATTCAGGTTTTTTATCCGCAAAACGGCGTAAGCCCCATGCAGAAGCGCCAGATGTGTACGCAGGAAGGAAATAACGTGGCCGTCTGTGCAATTGAGGGAAATTTTGACGATGCCCAGACCGGCGTGAAAAAAATCTTTACCGATCCGGAAATCAAGCGGCTTTTGGAACAGAATAAGCTGATGTTTTCCAGCGCGAACTCCATTAACTGGGGCAGGCTCCTGCCGCAGATCGTATATTATTTTTCCGCGTACTGCGATTTGCTCGCCAATGGAAAATTGCAATGTGCGGGAGAAAAGATCAACATAGTGGTTCCGACCGGCAACTTTGGAAATATCCTTGCCGCGTACTACGCTAAAAAAATGGGGTTACCGGTTCACAAGCTGATCTGCGCGTCCAACTCCAATAATGTGCTGACCGAATTTATCAACACGGGCGTTTACAACCGTAAACGGGAGTTCTATACTACCATTTCCCCTTCCATGGATATTCTGGTGTCGAGCAATCTGGAACGACTGCTTTACGATCTCACCGGAAAAGACTGCGACCGGGTAGCGGGCTGGATGAACGAGCTTGCGTCAAACGGCAGGTATCAGGTTGGGGAAGATGTTCTACACTCGCTTCACGAACTGTTTTTCGCAGGTTATTGCAACGATGAGGAAACCCAAAAAGTCATTAAGCAGCTTTACGAATCCGAACATTACCTTTGTGACACGCATACTGCCGTTGCAGTAAATGTTTATGAGCAATATGTAAAAGCCAGCAAGGATACGGAAACCCCTTCCGTAATTGTTTCTACCGCCAGTCCATATAAATTTGCAGACAGCGTATTAAGCGCCGTATCGGAGCAATACCGAGAGGATGCGTCCGAATTCGACAAAATTCAAGAGCTGTCCAACCTAACCGGTGTGGCTGTCCCGCCGCAGATTGCCGAGCTTCAGACGAAGGCGGTTCGCTTCCGCACAATTTGTTCAAGGGAAAACATGAAGGAAATCGTTTTAAAAACAGCAAAAATTGAGCCTCAGGCCTAAGAGAGGGAACCATGTCACTATTTGCTATCGCCGATTTGCATCTGTCATTGGGCTGCGACAAACCGATGGACGTTTTTTCGGGCTGGCAGAATTACACGGAGCGGCTTGAAAAAAACTGGCGCGCCGTCGTCGGTCGGGACGACACCGTCGTTATTGCCGGAGATATTTCGTGGGCAATGAATTTGGAGGAAGCGGTGAATGATTTCTCGTTTATCCATTCTTTGCCCGGCAAAAAATTAATATTAAAAGGGAACCATGACTATTGGTGGTCAACCAGAAAGAAAATAGTAGAATTTTTGGAACGAAACGGGCTGGATACCATCCAAATCATCCACAACAATGCGGTTGTAGTCGGTGATATTGCGGTTTGCGGCACCCGCGGATGGCTGTACAATGCGGAAACGGACGAAGATGTAAAGATTGTGAACCGCGAGGTAGGCCGTCTGAACGCTTCCATCGACGACGCAGAAAGACAAGGCGCCAAACCGGTGGTGTTTTTGCATTACCCTCCCGTTTATGACGGGGCGGTATGTAAAGAGATCCTTGATGTTTTGAAGGAGCGCGGCATTCAAAAATGCTATTTTGGGCATATCCATGGAAGTCAGGCGGCGCGCCGGGCGATTACCGGCGAGTATGAAGGGATTAAAATGGTTCTAATTTCCTGTGATTACCTGAATTTTATGCCAGTTTTAGTATAATGAACAAATTTTGAATATTTTATCTTATATATAGAATATTTATTATTCATGTGCTATAATATTTTAGATAATTTGCAATTTGCAGGAGGAAGTAAAAATGAGTTTAAAGTCGTCTAATAAGGTTGCGACGAATCGTTATCAACTTGAGGTAGGAGTAGACGCTACGATATTTGAAAAAGCGCTTGAACAGGCATATCGTAGAGAAAATAAAAAAATTTCCATTCCCGGTTTCCGCAAGGGCAAGGCACCCCGTGCGTTTGTAGAAAAATATTACGGCGAACAGGTTTTCTATGAAGACGCGATCAATGCTGTTTATCCTGATGCGCTTGAGCAGGCGATTAAGGAAGCACAGCTTGAGATGGTTGAAGATAAAATTGATTTTGATCTGGTTTCCGCTGGTAAGGACGGCGTTGTTTTCAAAGCAACCATCACAACCAAGCCGGAAGTAGAGATTGACAATTATAAGGGAATCGCCGTTACAAAGAAGCCGGTTGTTGTAACCGACGAGGATATTGACGCGGAGATTAAAAAGGTTCAGGAGCGCAACTCCAGAATGATTACCGTTGAGGACCGTGAGGCTCAGAACGGCGATATTGTTGTGATTGATTTTGACGGCTATGTAGACGGCGTTGCTTTCGATGGCGGCAAAGCGGACAATTACAGCCTTACGCTCGGCTCCGGCCAGTTCATTCCGGGTTTCGAGGAGCAGGTTGTAGGCCACAAAACCGGCGACGAATTTGATGTGAACGTAAAGTTTCCGGAGGATTACCATGCTGAAAATCTGGCGGGCAAGGATGCTGTTTTCAAAATCAAGCTGCATGAAATCAAGATGAAAGAGCTTCCTGAAGTAGACGACGACTTTGTAAAGGATGTCAGCGATTTTGACACCCTCGATAAATACAAGGAAGATATCAGGAAAAGGCTGACAGACGCGAAAGAAAGAAGCGCGAAAGACGATGTGGAAAATCAGCTCATCGACAAGCTGGTGGAAAACGTAAAAGCTGAAATTCCGCAGGCTATGTACGAAAACCGCATTAATGAAGATATTCGTGAATTCAGTTACCGCTTACAGTCACAGGGCCTGAACCTTGAAACATATTTGAAATATACAGGTATGGACAAGGACGCATTCCGCAAACAATTCCTGCCTCAGGCGGAACGCCAGGTAAAAGTACGCCTTGCACTCGAGCAAATTGCAAAATTAGAAAACATTCATCCAACAGATGAAGAAATCGAAGAAGAATTCGCAAAGCTTGCAAAGAGCTATGATATTGACGCTGAAAAAGTAAAAGCCTTTATTCCGAAGGAAGAGCTTGTTAAAGATATTGCGGTTCAAAAAGCAATTGATCTTGTACGCGACAGCGCCATAATTTCGGAAGGTACGGAAAAAGCTGAATAAGAAAAGCCAATCCTGCCAATGCTCATTTTATTGTAAGTTTATTGGAGGTACGCGACAATGAGTTTAGTCCCCTATGTCATTGAACAGACAAACCGCGGAGAACGTTCGTATGATATCTT
This sequence comes from Caproiciproducens galactitolivorans, assembly GCF_004768785.1. Lineage (GTDB taxonomy): Bacteria > Bacillota > Clostridia > Oscillospirales > Acutalibacteraceae > Caproiciproducens > Caproiciproducens galactitolivorans. The sequence goes on along the minus strand of NZ_SRMQ01000005.1, from coordinate 96,672 downwards.
TTCCCGTTTGCTGAATGACAGAATTGTAATGCTTACTGAAGAAGTGAATAACACCACCGCAAGCCTGGTGGTTGCACAGCTTTTATATCTGGAGGGGCAGGACCCGTCCAAAGATATCAGCTTATACATTAACAGCCCCGGCGGATCCGTTACGGCCGGTATGGCGATTTATGATACCATGCAATATATAAAATGCGACGTGTCCACCATTTGCATGGGCATGGCCGCCAGCATGGGAGCGTTTTTACTCGCTGCCGGCGCAAAAGGGAAACGGTTTGCCCTCCCGAACAGCGATATTATGATTCATCAGCCAAGCGGCGGAGCGCAGGGTCAGGCAACCGACATCATGATTCACGCGGATCATATTATTGCCACGAAAAAGAAGCTGAACCAGATTCTTGCTGAGAAAACGGGCCAGCCTCTTGAGGTAATCCAAAGGGATACCGAGCGGGACAATTTTATGACAGCGGAAGCCGCCGTTGAATACGGCTTGGTTGACAAGGTTATTTACAATCGATAATTGAGGTTGGTGATAAATAAATGTCCAGTAACGACGATAACAAGGACAGAGGAGTAAGCTGCTCATTCTGCGGTAAACCACAGAGTGAAGCGCGCCGCTTGATTGCGGGTCCCGGTGTCTATATTTGTGATGAGTGCATTGAACTTTGCATGTCAATTCTTGACGATGAAAAAAACTTATCCAACCGAAAATCGACCTATGGGGAATCCACAGCCGAGTTGCCGAAACCTTCTGAAATAAAAAAGCAGCTTGATGAATATGTCATTGGACAGGAAAATGCGAAGATCGCGCTTTCTGTTGCCGTATACAACCATTATAAGCGTATTTATTATGGAAAAGATGATGTCGAACTGACAAAAAGCAATGTTCTGTTGCTTGGTCCGACCGGTGTCGGCAAAACGCTTTTAGCACAGACGCTGGCGAAAATATTGGATGTACCGTTTGCAATTGCGGACGCTACGACTCTGACGGAAGCCGGTTATGTGGGCGAAGACGTGGAAAATATCCTTCTCCGTTTGATACAGGCGGCTGATTTCGATATTGAAAAAGCCGAACGAGGGATTATCTACATCGACGAGATTGATAAAATTGCCAGAAAGTCCGAAAATCCGTCGATTACACGTGATGTAAGCGGCGAGGGCGTTCAGCAGGCTCTTTTGAAAATTCTGGAAGGTACTATTTCCAATGTTCCTCCACAGGGCGGAAGAAAGCATCCGCAGCAGGAATTTTTACAAATCGATACCTCCAATATCCTGTTTATCTGCGGCGGTGCTTTCGACGGGTTAAATAAAATCGTTGAAAAGCGCACGGCATCTTCTGCCATGGGATTCGGCGCACAGGTGCGGAGCAAAGCCGAGTTGGATTCTACCGCATGGATGCAAAGCGTTGTTCCGCATGATCTTGTGAAATATGGTCTGATTCCCGAACTGGTTGGCCGTTTGCCAGTCATTGCGGCTCTTAATGGACTGGATGAGGACGCGTTGGTTCGTATTCTAACGGAACCGAAAAACTGTTTAATAAATCAATACAAAAAACTGTTCCAACTGGATAAAGTCGAGCTTGATTTCAAGCCGGAAGCATTGAAGGCCATAGCTAAAAAGACAATTGAACGCCGTACAGGCGCGCGAGGCCTTCGGTCTATCATGGAAGATTTATTAACAGACCTTATGTATAAAGTTCCGTCTGACTACACTGTAGAAAAAGTTACTATAACTGCGGATACGGTGGAGAAGGGTGCGGAACCGGAAATAGTGTACAATCCCGACCGCAAGCCTGTAAAAATAAAGATAACAACTCCAAGAAAGCGCGGCCGAAAAGATACCGCGTCGTAATATAAGTATCTTGGCTGTTGCACGTGGTAGACTTGTTATCACTTGCAGCAGCCATTTCTGCTGAAGGAGCAACACATGCTATGAATAATAACCTTGAACTCGAGAAAATTGAAAAAATTACAATTCCGGTGCTCGCGTTAAGAGGACTGGTTATATTCCCGGGGATGCTGCTGCAATTTGATGTCGGCAGAAAAAAATCCATATTGGCGTTGTCGAAAGCAATGGAGGAAGACCAGCAGATTTTTCTGGTTGCTCAAAAAAGCCTGAACGACAACGAGCCGACTGGAGAGGAAATTTACAAAATTGGTATTGTCGCAAAAATCAAGCAGGTCATTCGTCATACCGATGAAGGAATCCGGCTTTTTGCAGAAGGAATGTACCGGGCAAAAATACAATCTGTTGTGAACGAAAATCCCTTTATTCTTGTGGAAGTTTCTCCAACGGAAAACATAACCTATAAGGAAACCCACAAGACAGAGGCGTTAATCCGCTACACACAGTCCCTGTTTGAGGAATATATTCAAAATTATGTCCGTATCCCACCGGATATTATTATCGGTGTTGTTCAGAAGAAGGACTGCGGCGAACTTGCGGATTACATTACCGCGAATATCAGCTTGGATTATGAAAGAAAACAGCAGATTTTAGAGGAACTTCATCCGGTTAAACGGCTGGAAAAGCTGAATGAAATTTTAAAGAACGAAATTCAGATCCTCTCCATTGAAAGCCAGATCAGCGAGAAAGCCAAAGAACAGATTGATGAAAACCAGCGCGAATATTTCCTGCGGGAGCAAATGCGTGCCATCTCCAACGAGCTTGGCGAGGATGATAACCCGCAGGGAGAAGCAGATGAACTCCGGGAACGGATCGCCAAAATGAAGCTTCCCAAACTTCAAAATGATAAACTCATGAAGGAATGCGACCGCCTTGCAAAAATGCCGTATGGTTCCCACGAGGCGAGCGTTATCATAAGTTATGTGGAAACCTGCCTGGAGCTTCCATGGAATACCAGCAGCCGCGAACGTATCGACTTAAAGTGGGCACAAAGAACGCTTGACCGTGATCATTATGGTCTGACCAAGGTCAAAGAACGAATTATCGAAATTTTAGCGGTGAAAAAACTTTCGCCCGATATTAAGGGTCAGATTATCTGTTTAGTCGGCCCTCCGGGTGTCGGTAAAACATCCATTGCCCGTTCCATTGCAAAAGCAATCGGCCGCAATTATGTGCGCGTATCCCTCGGCGGCGTCCGGGACGAATCCGACATCATGGGCCACCGTAAAACATATGTGGGCTCTATGCCGGGCCGGATTATTGCTGCGCTGAAGCAGGCCGGTACCAATAACCCGCTGATCCTTCTGGATGAGATTGATAAGCTGGGCAACGATTTCCGCGGGGACCCTGCGTCCGCTTTGCTGGAGGTTCTGGATTCGGAGCAAAATTCTTCCTTCTTCGATCATTACATCGATATGCCCTTTGATTTGAGTAAGGTTATGTTTATTACAACCGCAAATGATTACACCGCCATACCGGAGCCTTTGCTCGACCGTATGGATGTGATCACATTAGGCAGTTATACCCACGAAGAAAAATATCATATCGCCTCAAAGCATTTGATCCCGAAACAATTGAAAAAGCACGGAATGAATGCAAAAATGCTGCGAATTACTCCGAAGGCGATTCACGAACTGATTGACGGTTATACAAGGGAAGCGGGTGTCCGGAATCTGGAGCGCCAGATTGCTGCTATCTGCAGGAAATGCGCCAAAAAAATTGTTGAAGACAGCAGTTCGAAAATAACGATAACTCCTGACAAATTAGAAGAATTGTTGGGACCGAAAAAATTTAAAAAGGATGTATTAACAAAATCCGATATGGTCGGCCTTGTCAATGGCCTTGCATGGACCAGCGTCGGCGGCGAATTACTGCCGATCGAGGTTGCCATAATGGATGGCACGGGCAAAATTGAGCTCACGGGTTCGCTTGGCGATGTAATGAAGGAGTCCGCGAGAACGGCTATCAGCTGTATCCGGACGCGGGCGGCTTCCCTCGGAATCAGCAACGACTTCTATAGTAAATATGATATTCATATCCATGCACCGGAGGGTGCGATTCCCAAAGACGGTCCGTCCGCCGGAACGGCAATGGCGACAGCAATTACGTCGGCATTGACGAATATTCCGGTACGGCATGATGTTGCAATGACCGGGGAAATCACTTTGCTTGGTAGAGTCCTTCCTATCGGCGGCCTTAAGGAAAAAACCATGGCGGCTTACCGTTCGGGGATCAAAACGGTTATTATCCCGGCAGATAATATATCCGATCTGGCGGAAATTGACTCGGCAGTAAAGGATTCGGTTGATTTCCTGCCGGTGGAAAAAATTGATCAGGTTTTGGAAGCCGCTCTGTGTAAACTTCCCGAGCCAAAGCAGAACGTAGAGACGGATACCGAGATTCCTATGCAAAAAATAAAAAATCAATCGGGCGTTTTGTCGTCCGGCATTCCTCAGTAACGGGGTGACAATGTGAATTTTGGAAAAGCGGAATTTGAATCGGCGGCTGGATTATTAAACCAGCTGCCATCTTCCACCCTACCGGAAATTGTATTTTCCGGCCGTTCAAATGTTGGAAAATCTTCCTTGATTAATAAAGTTCTCAATCGTAAATCTCTTGCCAGAACCAGCGCAAAGCCGGGGAAAACCGGAACGATTAATTTTTATAGGACTCCAGAATGCCGACTGGTTGATCTGCCCGGATACGGATATGCCCGCGTTTCGCAATCTGAAAAAATTCGTTGGGCCGAGTTGGTTGAGGGCTATTTTCACGCGCAGCGAAAAATTGCGCTTGTGCTGCAAATTATTGATATGCGCCATAAGCCGACAGACGACGATATACATATGATCGATTTTTTGCGGGATTCCGGTTTTCCTTTTCTGATTGTCGCAACCAAAAGCGATAAGCTGAATAAAACAGAACGGGAAACGCAGCTCCAATTGCTCGATGAAATTTTTAATCAACAACTGGAATTTATTCCGTTTTCAGCGGTTAACGGCGAAGGGGTTGAAGAAATTCGAGCCAGAATTACCGCTGCCTGCAGCGAATATGAACTATAAGAAGAAAAAGCATCTTTTTTCTAGTAAAATTAAAATACTTAACAATTTTTACAGAATAAGCATAAAAAATTTATGAAAATTTAATTTCTTTATTTTACTATTAAAAGATGATGGTTACTTTACTTTTACGCTTTCGTGTGCTAAAATCATGTCTTACTAAAAGATTAAGAGGTGAAACTGTTTGAATTCTAAAATTAAGGATGATAGTGTTGACTTTCTATTTAAAGCAATTCTTACTTTAAAAACAGTAGACGAATGTTATAATTTTTTCGAAGATTTATGTACGGTTCCGGAAATTAAAGCAATGTCCCAGCGCCTTCTGGTTGCCCATATGCTGAGCACAAAAAAAGTATATAGCGATATTGTCGCGCAAACCGGTGCTTCAACCGCCACGATCAGCCGTGTAAACCGTTCCCTGAATTATGGATGCGACGGGTATGCGCTTGTCTTTAATCGGCTGGAAAACGGTACGGAGTCAGAATGAGTTATTCTGCCTTTGCCCGTTATTATGACAACCTTACGCAAAATGTTGGCTATTCGGAAAGGGCGGACTATATTTGTGCTTTGCTGAAAAGGTTTAAACATGATGCCGGGCTAACGCTTGATTTAGCCTGCGGCACGGGCAGTCTTACCATTGAGCTTGCCAAACGCAAGATAGACGTGTATGGGATTGACGCCTCTGCCTCCATGCTTTCTGTTGCGCAGCAAAAGGCGGCGGAAAATGGTTTACAACTTCTGTTCCTTTGCCAGAAAATGCAAAATATCGACCTGTACGGCACCGTAGATACGGTAATCTGTATGCTTGACAGTATTAATCATTTAACATCGGAACGCGACGTACAGAAAACTTTTTCGCGCGTATCGCTCTTTTTAAACCCGGGCGGGTATTTTCTGTTTGATATCAATACATTGTATAAACATCAATACGTACTGGGAAATCATACCTTTGTTTACGATACGGACGAGGTTTACTGCGTCTGGCAAAACAGCTTTGACGAAAAAACAGGCCGCGTAGGTATCATGCTGGACTTTTTCGAACGGGACGGCTGCACATACCGAAGGGCTTCCGAACATTTTTACGAACGAGCCTACGATATACAAAAGATTCTTTCCATGCTGACACAGGCAGGATTGGAAACCGTTGGTTTATTTGACGACCTCAGTTTTGAAAAGCCGGGTGATCAGGCGGAACGGATAGTCGTTGTGGCAAAAAAAGTTTAAAAGGATTTGTTTATATGGATCGAATTATCAGATGTCTCACTTCCGACGGAGGAATTATGGCGGCGGCAATTGATTCGACTTACCTTGTTGCTACCGCCCAGCAAATTCACAAAACCAGCGCGGTTGCTACAGCCGCACTGGGAAGGCTGCTTACCGGGACTTCCATTATGGGTTCCATGTTAAAAAAGGAAAACGCTACGGTAACGCTCAAAATAAATGGAAAAGGCCCGCTCGGAAGTGTTGTCGCTGTTGCTGACAGCAAAGGAAACTGCCGTGGATACGTTGACCATCCCGAAGTGGAGTTGCCGCTGAAAGCAAATGGAAAGCTGGATGTCGGCGGAGCTGTAGGGAATAACGGTATTTTGGGTGTTATCCGTGATTACGGGGAGGGCAGGCCTTATATCGGACAGGTAGAGATTCAATCAGGGGAAATTGCAGAAGATATTACAAATTACTATGCGGTCAGCGAACAAATCCCTACTGTCTGCGCATTGGGCGTTTTGATTGATAAAAAAGACATTCGCCGGATTTTAGCCGGCGGAATGCTGATTCAGGTGCTGCCCGGAGCAAATCCGGAAGATATCGACAGACTGGAAAAGAACGTTCAGGATCTGGAACCCGTTACTTCCATGCTGGCAAAGGGAATGGGCATTGAAGAAATGTGCAGAACGGCTTTACATGGTTTTGAAATGGAGATTCTTGACGAGTTCCCGGTCAGTTACGTCTGTAACTGTAGTTTGGAACGGGTGGAACGTGCGATTTCCACATTGCCTGCTGAGGAAATTCTTTCTCTCGCAGGGGAGGATGGGACTGCAGAAGTAAAGTGCCAATATTGCGGTCATGCGTATCCGTTAACGGAGCAGGATTTAAACCGCATTGCCGCTCAGAAAACAAAAAAATGAAAAAATTGCAGGCAAAGTGTTGACAATTGCTACAAGATATAGTATTATATAACACGTCGCTGATAACTGCGACACAGAATGGGAGCATAGCTCAGCTGGTTAGAGCACCTGCCTTACAAGCAGGGGGTCATAGGTTCGAGTCCTATTGCTCCCACCATAGGATGGCTCGGTAGTTCAGCTGGTTAGAACGCTAGCCTGTCACGCTAGAGGTCGTCGGTTCGATCCCGATCCGAGTCGCCATTTGCCTCTGTAGCTCAGTTGGTAGAGCAGGGGACTGAAAATCCCCGTGTCGGTGGTTCGATTCCGCCCGGAGGCACCAAACACGCGAACGTAGCTCATCTGGTAGAGCGCCACCTTGCCAAGGTGGAGGTAGCGAGTTCGAGCCTCGTCGTTCGCTCCAAAAATTGGCGTCATAGCCAAGTGGTAAGGCATGGGTCTGCAAAACCCTGATTCCCCAGTTCGAATCTGGGTGACGCCTCCAGAATTATTAAATAATCACCAATGATTGCAATAAAGTGTCATTGGTGATTATTTTTGCATATTCTCGTATGAACGCAGTACTGCTAAAAATCGCCTATTCGCGATGATGATTCGCCTTTCGGGTACAGTCGGAGGGGATACTATTTTACTTTATTTTTGTGAAGTAGAACCTTGAAAGATTTTAAATATAATGTTATACTGCTAACAATAAGGTGGTGATATGAATTGAATGACCACGAATTACTTATAAAAATTTACGAAGATATGCAGGGCGTGAAAACGCAAGTTCATTCTGTCGATATACGGCTTACCGGTATGGAAGGACGACTCTCCAGCATGGAGGGGCAGCTTTCCAATGTGCAAGAACGGCTTTCCAATGTGGAAGGACGGCTTACCGGCGTAGAAGGGCGACTTTCCGGTATGGAGGAGCGGCTTACCGGTGTGGAAGGACAACTTTCCGGTATGGAAGAACGGCTTACCGGCGTGGAAGGGAGACTTTCTGGTGTGGAGGAGCGGCTCTCCAATGTGGAAGAACAGCTTGCAGAGGTTCAAGAAGATACAAAAATTACCCGCACCGCAGTAAATACGATTCTCGACTGGGCGGAAGATCCCAGTATTCAGACAACACCACTCTTTAAAAAAGCAAAATAAATTTTCAGTCCGCCTTTTCTGGATTTGTGTCAGAAAAGGCGGACTTTTTAGGCCCGGCAACTTATTTCATACATATCCAAAATCATCCCTTGCATATAGATGTCGCATGGGGTGATTGTCTTGAAATCGTCCAAAAATTATTTTGTCCCGATCGCTATTTTAATTTTAAGCTGCCTCGTATTTTTATTATTATCCTACATCTCTTATGATAAAATAGATAAAATGGCGTCTGCGCTAGCTGAAAAGCGAAATCCGACTATTGTCATTGACGCGGGACATGGAGGGGAAGATGGAGGGGCCGTCGGCAAATCAAAAACGTTGGAAAAGGACATCAACCTGAAGATCGCACTGCAATTGGAACAGCTTTTCAAAGCCTCCGGTTTCCATGTTGTTATGACAAGAACAACCGACGAATCGATCTGTGACGAAAATTTAGATACGGTGAGGGAGCGGAAGGTAAGCGACATTCATAACCGACTGAAAATCATTGAAGCGCAACGAAACTGTATTTTTTTAAGCATCCACCAGAATCATTTTACCAGCAGCCGCTATAGTGGCGCGCAGATTTTTTATTCGCAAAAAAATGAGGGAAGCAAAGAGCTTGCGGAAAGTATAAAAAGCCGCATTGTCGAACTGTTGCAACCGGAAAATAAGCGCGAAACAAAACCGGCCACAAGCTCAATCTATCTGTTATGGAATTCAAAGGTAACTGCCGTAATGGTTGAATGTGGGTTTCTTTCCAATGAATCGGAGGCGGAAAAACTCAACAATCCGGTTTACCAAAAGCAAATGGCCTTTGCCATCTACAGCGGCTTCCTTGATTACTATCATTCAAAGCTGTAACAGCTTGTAATTGGTATTCGCATCGTCTATAATTTTAGATATAGAATCAGAAAAACGAGGATTAAAATATGGCGAAATCAAAAAGTATCTATATTTGTTCAGAATGCGGTTTTGAGTCGGCAAAATGGTATGGCAAATGCCCCGGCTGTGGCCAGTGGAACAGCATGAATGAGGAATTCCGGGAACCCGCCGCTTCAAAAAACGCCGGAACATCTGTGGTACACAGCCTAAACAAGCCCATTTCCATTAATGAAATCAGTACCACAGATGAAGAGCGTTACCACACCGGGTTGAGCGAGTTGGACAGAGTACTCGGCGGTGGAATTGTAAAGGGTTCGCTGATTCTCATCAGCGGTGAGCCGGGAATCGGAAAATCGACGATCCTTTTACAGATCTGCGAATACCTTGGTCGCTCGTTAAAAATACTGTATGTATCCGGCGAAGAGTCAAGCAGACAAATTAAGCTTCGTGCCGCCCGTTTGGGCGTAAAAAGCGAAAACCTTTATATTTTAACCGAGACGGATGTACAATGTGTTATCGAACAAATGCGGACGCACAAACCGGATTTAGTGATGATTGACTCCATTCAGACAATGAACTATATCGATTTGAACTCGTCTCCCGGCAGCGTTACACAGGTGCGCGAATGCACAAACGCTTACATGCGCGCCGCAAAGTCTTTGGAAATCCCTACTATCCTTGTCGGCCATGTCAATAAGGACGGCGCGATCGCCGGGCCTAAGGTGCTTGAGCACATTGTGGATGCTGTTCTTTATTTTGAAGGTGACCGTCAGATGTCCTACCGGATTCTGCGTGCTGTCAAAAACCGTTACGGTTCAACGAATGAAATCGGCGTTTTCGATATGGACGACCAAGGGCTGCATCAGGTGGACAACCCTTCGCTCGCCCTTCTTTCGGGGAGACCTAAACATGTATCCGGAACCTGCGTTACCAGTATTCTGGAAGGATCCCGACCGATTCTTGCGGAAATACAGGGGCTGGCCACAACTACGGGGTTTGGCAATCCAAGGAGAATGTCTACCGGCTTTGACTACAATCGGATGTCATTGCTTCTCGCTGTTTTAGAAAAACGCGCAGGTTTCTATTTTTCGAATTTGGACGCGTATATCAACGTGGTTGGCGGATTAAGGCTGGATGAACCTGCGGCTGATCTTGCGGTAGCCATGGCGCTGGTTTCCAGCTTAAAGGATGTTCCGATCAGCGACAACGCGATTGTATTCGGTGAAATTGGCCTTGCAGGAGAAATCCGCTCCGTAACCCACGCGGAAGCGCGGATCAACGAAGCGGAACGGCTCGGTTTTACCAAATGCATTTTGCCTTACCACAGCCTGAAACAACTGCATTCCCAGCCAAAAAGCATCCGGCTGATCGGGGTTAAAAACGTGAGGGAGGCGTTTGAGGCTTCATCGGATTTGTAACCGAGTTTCGCGGAGTGACCTTAATGCAGTGCACACAGCCGTCCCCGGTATAATTTGTGATCGCAGATGGCATTTCAAGGCTGCAATAGCCGTCATGCTGATAAAGGCAATCTTCATCACATTGTATGATGCTCATATATGTTCACCTCAGCAATATTTTGGGGAACATGAGCGAAAATTATTCACAGGATTCCGAGAATTGATACTAATATTTTCTTCCCCGATTTCACAAAATAAGTTGGAACGGGGGGAAATCAATGAAAAGAAATGTAATGTTAATTGCCTTTACAACATTAACCCTTGCCGCTATCTTCACTTGGGGCGAAATTTCCCGTAATTCCGCCATTCCAGTAAGTGTTGTAAAGGTATATCCACTTACAGTTGATGATTCCGTAATCTGTAGCGGCAGGGTAGAAAGGGTTTCCGAACACCATGTCTTTTCACCATCCGCAGCATATGTCAGCCGGATTTTTGTAAAAACCGGGGACGTCGTTTCCGCTGGACAACCGTTAATGGAAGTCCAGACTTTGGACAGCGATCTCTGCGGAGTTGAAGACGAATTGCAGTCTGAAACAGACTTTTCCGGTGGGTTTCAGCAAAATATCAAAACAAAGACCGTTACATCGCCCTATGCTGGAGAAATCCTATCGCTAAACGCTTTAGAACAAAGCTATATTCAGACCGGCCAGCCGGTTGCGATTATTTCAGACAACCCCGCTCAGCTCCAGATCCGGCTTTCCGTAAATGAATCCCAGATATCCGATATAAAGACAGGGCAGAAGGCAATTATTACCGGCGTCGGTTTTAAAAATACCGCTTATACCGGCGTTGTCAAAGAAATTTCTTCCGATGCAAAGCAGGTCCTTTCAAAAAGCGGCGAAGAAACCGTTGTAGAAGTAATTGTAAGCGTAGACAAAGCGGGCGGTGAAATTAAACCCGGCTACACCGCAAAGGCAAAGATTATTACTTCTGAAAACGAAGGGGTTCTTATTGCCCCATACGAAGCTGTCAGAGCGGATAAAGACGGGAATGAGTATGTTTTCAAGTTAAACGGGAAAAAGGCCGTAAAAACGCCTGTAAAAACAAACAGAGAGTTTGACAAAGGCTTTGAAATAACAAGCGGCATCTCAAAAAATGATGAAATTATAAATAACCCGGATTCCGTTTCCAACGGCTCTTATGTAGTACCAGTCAAAAGAGGGACGGTGAATTCGGGTGATTGATTATGTTAAATCCGCGTTCCGGAACCTTCAAAGGAAACGCGTCCGGACTTCCTTAACCATATTCGGGATCGCAATTGGTGTTTCCTCCGTAATTATTGTCGGAAATATCAGTCGATGCGGCACAACGGCGCTCAGCACGGAATTGGAAAGCCTAGGCTTGAGCGGCCTGACAATATCGGCATCCCAGGACGCCGGTTCCGTTTCCCTAAATGAAACCGATTTGAATATTATTAAACGCTGTGACCAGGTTGAGCAGGCGACACCCATCCTGGTAGAAAGTACAGAGGTAACGGCAAGAAAAATCCGTACGAAAGCGATTTTGTGGGGAATCGACACAAAAGCAAATCAGATTATTTCCATTCATCTGCTTTACGGACGGATGTTTAATAACGAAGATATCCGGGATGGCGCAAATGTGTGCCTTGTGGACGAAGCTTTTTCAAAAAGTACGTATTTCAGAAGCAATATTATCGGGAAAACAGTCACCATTCTGTGCGGGGGAGCGGAAGAGAATTATAAGGTAATCGGTATTATAAAGACTGGCAGCGGTCTGCTGCAAAATATTATCGGAAATTACATTCCAACTTTTGTGTACGTACCTTATACCACCGTTCAAAAGGCTTCGGGCAAGGATTATTTTGACCAAATTGCGGTAAAGATTAAATCCGGCGGAAACGTTGACCGCATAGGGCAAGCGATTGTTGATAAACTGGATCGAAACAAGTGTTCAACGGGTGCGTTTGTTTCCAATAATCTGGCAAAACAAAAGGACAGCCTGACGAATATGCTGGATATCATCACTTTAATTCTTACAGCGGTCGGTTCGATTTCGTTATTTGTGGCCAGCCTGAGCATTATGACGGTCATGCTGGTATCTGTCAACGAGAGGACGCGGGAAATCGGCATAAAAAAAGCAATTGGCGCAAAACGCAGCTCTATTATGCTGGAATTTATGTTCGAGGCAGTCCTGATTTCCTTCATCGGCTGTATCTTCGGTTTAGCCGCAGGTTATCTTATATCCTATGCCGGTGCAAATTATTTCGGCATGGCGCTGAATATACGGGGGGATGCGGTTTTGCCGGTGTTAGCGTTTTCCATTCTTTCCGGAACGATTTTCGGGATTTATCCGGCTTATAAGGCGTCGAATATGAAGCCGGTTGACGCGCTCAGACAGGAATAGAGGAAAAAAGATATGCGTTTTATCCATTCTCCGAATTTACCTGAAGCGGACGTGGCGCTGGCGGCCATGTCCGGTACATATCCGAAAATAATCGATGCGCTTCGCAAACGGAATATTACTGTTTTACCGGTAAGGCCATGTAAAAATTTGAGTTTACCGGTTTGCACCCATGCAGATATGCTCTGCCATCCTTTAGGAGATACCGCCATCGTTGTCGCGAAGGGAGAGGAATATCTAAAAACAGCATTGGAGCATTACGGATTTTATCCCGTATATTCCCATTCGAATCTTGAAAAAAACTACCCCAAAGACGTAGCTTTAAATGCCGCCCGCATCGGCGCAAAATTAATCGCAAATTCAAAGACATTGGATGCTGTGATCGTGGATTATTGCGGCAAAAAGCAAATTGCAATCCTTTCTGCAAAACAAGGATACGCAAAATGTTCTTCGGTTATTGTTAGTGAAAATGCAATCATTACAGAAGATGCCTCCATAGCGGCTTCGGCGGCCCACGCAAACATGGAGGTCCTGAAAATCAGACCCGGTTTTGTTGCGCTACCGGGGTATGAATACGGCTTCCTTGGCGGCGCATGCGGTATGATTGGGAAAAACAGGCTTGCGTTTGCCGGCACTATTGAAGCGCATCCCGATTATTTGAAGATCAAAGCATTTTGTAACCATAAGAATGTGCAGTTAATCTCTCTTACAAAAGATCCTTTAACCGATGTCGGCGGGATTCTTCCGTTAAAAACATTCGGATAGCGCATAAAGTTTACCACATTTTCTGCCAAAGAATCGTTAGAATAGAATGTCTTTGCAGGGGTAAAATTAATTTTATAGTGATCTTTTTGAAAGGATGGGAATAGAATTCTTTCATAATCAATAATTTGAATAGATGGATGATAGTATGATTGAGAATGGAAGAGTGTTAACGGGATGTGATACCTGTGACTATAGTAGATACGATGCCGAATTGAATTGCAGAATCTGCGGGGCCGGATTAGAACAGACCACGGACGGATGCCCCAAATATAAAATGAGTTATCCATGCTTTTGCCAAAACCACGCACAGTATGATAAATATACAGGGCTTGCTAAAAATTTAAAGTTCGGACTGTAAAAAGGAAGAAATGGAGTAGGAGTTCTTGACATTCCTAAAAAAAAACAATACAATTATACAAAATGAATATTTTGTATAATTAGGGTGGGTGCAAAAATGGAGTTGACTGAATTATGAAGCCCGAACTTTTAGCGGAAGCTCCGCCGATCATCAAGGAATTTTTAGGATATATGGGAACGATCAGAGGAAAATCTCCGAAAACGGTCGAAGAATATTATTTTGATCTGCGTACTTTTTTCCGCTATATCAAGCAAAAGCGGAATCTGGTACCGCCCAATACCAAATTCGAAGAAATCCGTATTTCTGACGTAGACCTTGCTTTAATTAAGACCATTACGCTGACCAATGTTTACGAATACATGAACTTTCTGGCAACAGAGCGAAATAACCTAGCTTCAACCAGATCGAGGAAAGTATCCAGTCTCCGGACTTTTTTTAAATATCTAACAAATAAGACCGGAAAACTGGATACCAACCCGGTCCAAGAACTGGAAACGCCGAAAGCGAAAAAATCCCTCCCAAAATACCTTACGCTGGAACAATGCCTGGAACTGCTTTCTAAAGTGGACGGGTCAACAAAAGAACGGGATTACTGTATTCTAGTGCTTTTTTTAAATTGCGGAATGCGTCTTTCGGAGCTTGTCAGCCTGAATTTAAACGATGTAAACCATAATAAAAAAACAATACGCATCGTCGGAAAGGGAAATAAAGAACGGATTGTCTATCTGAACGAAGCCTGTATTGACGCCATTAACCGTTATATTACAGTACGCCCGAAAGATGCGCTGATTGACAAGAACGCACTATTTATCAGTAAGCAAAGGAAACGGATCAGCCCGAAAACCGTCCAGTATCTTGTAAAAAAATATCTTTCTGAAATTGAACTGGAGGATTATTCCGTACATAAGCTCAGACACACGGCCGCCACATTGATGTACCAGCACGGGCACGTCGATATTCGCGTTTTAAAGGACATTTTGGGCCACGAAAATTTAGGCACTACCGAAATCTATACGCATCTTTCCAACGAACAGATGGCGAATGCGTCGGAGGCAAATCCCCTTTCGCATGTTAAACAGCGAGAGCCGCTGAAAATCCAGATAAAGAACAAAAAAGGACCGGTATAACCGATCCTTTTTTAATGTTCTACCCCAGTTTTGCCCTGGGATGGCAACTGTTATAAACTTTTTTAAAATGGTCGTTTAACAAATGCACATATACCTGTGTCGATGAAATATCCGCATGTCCAAGCATTAGCTGAATATCCTTCAGTTCGGCGCCGTTTTCCAGCAAATGCAGCGCAAAAGAATGGCGGAGCGTATGCGGTGTAATTTCCTTTACAATCCCCGCGCTTTCCGCGTAGCCCTTTACAATTTTCCAGAAGCCCTGGCGTGTAAGCCTGCGCCCGTTCAAATTGGTGAACAGGGCATGTCCCCCATCCGGCGTGATAATCAGGCTTCTGACATTCTGTATATATTCCGCAACGGCATTTACTGCCGCAGGATATACCGGAATCAATCTTTCGTTTTTCCCGCTGCAGCATTTCAGTAATCCGTTATGTAAGTTCATATCCTCTAAATTCAAATCAACCAGCTCGGAAACCCGGATTCCGGTTGCGTACAGCAGTTCCAGCATGGCCTTGTCGCGGCAGCCCTTTGGTTCGTATCGATCCGGCTGCGCCAAAAGCAGCTCGATTTCCTTGCCGCTCAATATTTGCGGCAGTTTTTTGACCGGTTTTGCCACGTGTATCGCTTTCGCGGGATTACTCGTCATCTTATTGTTGATCATCAAAAACTGAAAAAAGCTACGGATGGAAGCAACATTACGCGTGATTGTGGCGTTTGATTTCTTTGTTTCAATCAGCCTTTTCACATAGGCGTTCATCCATTCCGTATCTACTTTGCATGGGTCGCTCAGCCCGTTTTCCTCCAGAAAAGATAAAAAATGTTCCACATCGCGAATATAAGAATCCAGTGTGTTTGCAGACACCGCTTTTTTATTGATTAGATAATCGCTGTAATCTGCACAGTAGTCGTTCATCTTGTTCTATCCCCTCTATTTAAAAGAAAACATACCCGCAAAACATCCCGAAAACAGGACGTCAAAAACAGCTGCCGAAAATGCCACCGTCAAAATCGCGCCGAAACGCAAGACATAGGGCTTCATTTTTGGCGGGCCGATTGCCTTTTTTCCGGCCCCGGCGCTGCATGAAGCGATCACGCGGGAAAATCGGGCTCCTTCCTTCGCCGCAAGCAAAATCGCAATGCAGCAGACAAACGCTCCCGGTAAAATAACTGATAAATTGAAAAGCACTCCTTTTCCTCCGTAAGCCGCATATAAATAGCCCGATGTCAAGCCCAGCCCGAATCCGCGGAAGAAAAGGACCGCAGGAATAAAAAGCATGCCCCACATGGAAAGGCCGCAAAGAAAACAAACAAATATAAAAAGGAATGAGGAAGCAAAAGACGCTGAAAAAACAGTAGACATTGGTTGTCCGGCCCTTGATTGAAAATTACTGTAAAATAGAAAATCCAGTTTTTTCAGTGTAATCATATCCGCGTTTCTGGCAAAAACTGCGCCGAATGCCATACCGCAGATTAAAAATACAGAAAAGAATACCAATTCCCGGTTCTCGCGTAAAGAATCCATAAAAATTCTGCCGTTTGCAGCAGCATTTTGTTTCAGTCTATCTGCGTTTACAGCCATACTCATGCACCCCCTTAAAAAGTGTATGAGTACAAACTGTCTTATATGATTATTTCCCCAGCTCTTCGGCTCTTTTTGTACAGGCTTTCATTGCCTCGTCCACGATTCCTTCAAAATGATGCGCATAAAACACATCCAGCGCTTTTAAAGTGGTGCCCCCCGGCGACGATACCATCTTTATCAGCGATTCCGGCGTTAGACCCGGCTGGCGCAGCATTTCCGCACTCCCTTCAAATGTCTGGCAGATCAGCTCCAACGCTGTTGCGGCATCAATCCCCTGCTTCACCGCGCTGTCCATCATCGCTTTGGCAAACAGGTAAACATAGGCAGGACTGCTGCTGTTTACGGAAATGACTGCGTTCATTTGCTTTTCATCCAATACGGTTACGGTACCGCACGCGGCAAAAAGAGACTGCACCAACTGAAAGTCCTCATCGGCAACATTGGCTGTTTTGCACATGGCCGTAGCGCCTTTTCCGACCAGGAGCGGCGTGTTCGGCATCGTCCGGATGACCGGACAGTTGCAGCCAAGCTCTCTTGTAATGTAACTCGTGGAAATACCCGCAGCGATCGAAACAAATAAAATCCGGTCATTTACAAAAGGTTTCAGATCCGCTAAGACTTCAGAAAAATTCTGAGGTTTTACCGCCAGAAAAAGAATGCTGCAGTTTTTCACCAGCTCGTCAAGGGAAGGCACACTCTGAATTCCTGCTTTTTTCTTTAAAGCCTCGCTCTTTTCCGTGTTGATATCATAAACGTAAATCTTTTGCGCAGGGAACGTTTTTGTACCGACGATTCCGTTTATGATTGCCCCGGCCATATTGCCGGCGCCAATAAATCCCAATCCTTTTTCTTCCAATTCAAACACCGCCTTGTAAATAATACTATAAACCATTTCCAGCCGCTTCGCAATATAAAAATATTCATTTCATTCAGCTTTATACAAATGAATATTTTTTATGTAAATTATATTATGTAAACCAAGTGAATAAAAATACAAGCCTATGCATTGTGATAGGAACATGTATTTTATGGTTTGATCAGGCTTCCGCTAATGCCGCCTGAATCATAATCGAGCACTCCAGCCGCTTTTTCTCAAGCTCGCAAGAGATTTTGTGCGCCTTATGAATATCCCCTTCGTATTGCTGGTTATTTGCATTGCATCCGCCGCTGCAATAGAATTTCGCCCAGCAGTTTTTACATTCCGGTTTAGAATAGATATTGGCAAGCGCAAACGTATGCTTTATGGCTTCGTCGAATGTACCGTCCAACACATTGCCCATTTTAAAGCTGTCATCCCCAACGAACTGATGGCAGGGGAAAATGTCCCCTTCGGGCGTAACGGCTATGTATTCGTTGCCGCAGCTGCAGCCGCGCAGGCGTTTAACGGCGCATGGGCCCTGGTTCAGGTCAATCATGAAATGGAAGAAATGAAAGTCCTTCCCTGCTTTTTTCCGCTCTATAATTACTTTGGATAAGCGCTCATATTCTTCGAAAACGCGCGGCAGATCCTCTTCTTTTATGGAATAGTCAAGCTTTTCGTCGGAAACAACCGGCTCAATGGAAATCTGTTCAAAGCCAAGCTCCGCCATATGGAGCACATCTTCAGTAAAATCAAGATTGTGCTTTGTAAATGTGCCGCGTGCGTAATAGTCCTTGTCCCCGCGCGAAGCAACCAGCTTTTGGAATTTGGGTACAATTGTATCGTAGCTTCCCGAACCGTCTGCACGTACGCGCAGCAAGTCGTTCACACTCTTCCTGCCGTCAATCGACAGCACGCAGTTCGACATCTCTTTATTAATATAATCAATTTTATCATCTGTTAAAAGAATTCCGTTGGTTGTAATCGTAAAGCGGAAGTTTTTATTATGTTCCTTCTCAATTCCACGGGCATAGGCTACGATCTGCTTAACGACTTCGAAATTCATCAGCGGTTCGCCGCCGAAAAAATCCACCTCCAGATTATGCCTGCCCTCTGATTTTTCAATCAGGAAATCGATTGCTTTTTTACCGACCTCAAAGGGCATCAGCATTCGTCCCCGGCCAAAGTCGCCCTTAGCCGCAAAGCAGTACTCGCACCGAAGATTACAGTCATGCGCAACATTCAGACACATGGACTTCAGCGGGGCGTCTTTCATCATCCCCGCAAATTTTTCGTACTCATCCGGAGAAAAAAGCTGCCCCAGGCGGTACAGCTCCTTCAGCTCGTCATACGCTTCTTCGACAGTTTTCCGATCATATTTTCTGCACAGAGCGTCCAGCATATCCTGCGGCGCTTGATCCGGAACATCGTCCTGTAAATAATCTAGCATGGCAAAAGGTACCTCGTCAAAAAGGTGCACCGCGCCGCTGTTGGTATCCAGCACAATGTTGAATCCATTTAGGGAATACTTGTGAATCATGATATACTCCGTTTAACACAAAATTTAAGGGACAGATTTCTGTCCCTTAGTGGTGATCTCGTTATTTGTTATCTATCGGCATTCTCGCACTTTTGATTTGCAACTGTGCAGGAAGTTTTGCAAGCCGACTGGCAGGACGCCTGGCACTCACCGCAGCCGCCCTTTGCTGCACTCTCTTTCAAATTGGCTTTATTCAAAGTCTTAATCTGCTTCATTCTTAAAAACCTCCGTTTCCTCTGTAAACTTTTTCAAAAACCTTAGCTATTATATCACACGATAATTCATAAGAAAAGGGTTTATTTTACTTTCGATTTTTTGTTAACCCCAAGTAAGCCGCCAATTGCGCCGGAAAGAATCATTACGATCATCCGCATGCCCGCCGTAAAGGAAACCGGTTCGTTCGACGCGACCAGTCCGGCGATCAGATACAGAATAAAAAGCAGCAGCCCGGACAGGGCGCCGTAAGCCAAACCCCGTTTACGGGAAACCTTCGCGGTCAAAAATCCGGCCGCAAAAGCCGCCAATACGGAAAGTGCGATCATCATGGGAGAAATCACATTATGGGAAAAGTTCCCCGCCGATACAAACCCTAACGCGGCAAGACCCAACAGGATCGCGCTGAGCAAAGCTCCGGTTACGGAACCGATCACAATGGCCTTTATCGCTTCCAGAATCGGATTTCCTGCTGTATGCTTTTTACCCTTCATATCCTGCGCCCCCTCCATAATCTAGTAATAGATATTCAGGGCGCGGCGAAGATATACTAATTATTCCGCTTCTTCACGCGCATTATCAATGCTGCCGATTGCCCAGCGGCGGATACGCATTTTCGCGCGGTCGGAACCGGTTTCGATGATAAGACTGTCATCTTCTTTAATTCCTACGACGCGGCCGACAATGCCGCCGATGGTTGTAATCTCGTCCCCGACCTGCACACTTTTGCGCATTTTATCTTCATTCTTCTTTTTCTTGGACTGCGGCCGTATTAAGAAGAAGTAAAAACCGGCAAAAATTGCAATATACAGGATAACAATAATCCAGTTGCTTGATTCTGATGCGTTCATTGAACACTACACCTCCATGTTAATGTTTTGATTATACCAATATTTCAGACATGTTGCAAGGTTTTTTAGATTCTGGTGTCCAATTTGCGTATATTGTTGTTATAGAATTCCTGAAAATTCCCCTCGTCCAAGGATTTTCGGATTCGTTCCAGAAGCGTATTGTAAAAATAGATGTTGTGCGTCACACAAAGCCGCATAGCAAGCATTTCGCCGCTCTTGAACAGATGGTGGATATACGCGCGGGAAAAATCACGGCAAGTCGGACAGTCACAGGATTCATCCAGCGGCGCTTCGTCCAGCGTATACTTCGCGTTAAACAGGTTGCGGCAACCTTCCCATGTGAAAACATGACCGTGGCGCGCGTTGCGGGACGGCATTACGCAGTCGAAAATATCAACCCCCCGCTTAACTGCTTCCAAGATATTCTCGGGGGTGCCGACGCCCATTAAGTAGCGGGGCTTGTCCTTCGGCATTTCCGGTTCCACCGCTTCAATGATGCAGTACATTTCTTCGGTGCTCTCCCCTACCGCAAGCCCGCCGATGGCGTAGCCGTCAAGGTCAAGCTCCCGAATCTGACGCATATTTTCAATACGCAGGTCCTCATACGTGCTCCCCTGGTTAATTCCCCACAGCATTTGCTTTCGGTTGATGGTATCGGGCAGCGAATTCAGCCTGTCCATCTCCGCCTTGCAGCGGTAGAGCCACCGGACCGTCCTTTGGCAGGATTTCCGCGCATAGTCGTATTCCGCGGGATTTTCTACGCATTCATCAAAGGCCATCGCAATTGTGGAAGCAAGATTTGACTGAATCCGCATGCTTTCTTCCGGGCCCATAAAAATCCTGTGGCCGTCGATATGCGAGGCGAACGTAACGCCTTCTTCCTGAATATTCCGCAGTTTGGCAAGCGAAAAGACCTGAAACCCTCCGCTGTCGGTAAGGATGGGGCCGTCCCATCGGGTAAAACGGTGCAGGCCGCCGAGTTTTTTTACCGTTTCATCGCCGGGCCTCAGGTGCAGATGGTAGGTATTGCAAAGCTGTACCTGACATTTCAATTCTTTTAAATCCAATGCGGAAAGGCCGCCTTTGATCGCGCCGCAGGTTGCCACATTCATAAACGCTGGTGTCTGTACGGTGCCGTGCGGGGTAACCAATTCTCCCCTGCGGGCTGTTCCTTCATTCCGGATTAATTTATACATTCCATATCCGCCTTTCAATAGATAAACATTGCGTCGCCAAAGCTGAAAAACCGGTATTTTTCTTGCACGGCAACTTTATATGCGTTCATGATATGGTCGTACCCCGCAAAAGCGGAGACAAGCATGATCAGTGTACTTTCCGGAAGATGGAAATTGGTGATCAGGCCGTCAAGTACTTTATATTGGTATCCGGGGTAAATAAAAATATCTGTCCAGCCAGAGCTTTCCTTAATGCAGCCTTCCTTTGTCCCAACCGTTTCCAAAGTGCGGCAACTCGTGGTTCCAACCGCAATCACCCGGCCGCCGTTCTTTTTTGTTGCATTAATGCAGTCTGCCGTTTCCTTGGGCAGGTAGTAATGCTCGGAATGCATTTTATGATCAACAACCCTTTCAGCGGTTACGGGACGAAAGGTGCCAAGGCCGACATGCAGGGTTACAAAGGCAACCTTTACGCCTTTCTGCTTCACCCTTTCCAGCAATTCAGGCGTAAAATGCAGCCCGGCGGTCGGCGCGGCAGCAGAACCGATTTCTTTGGAATAAACCGTCTGGTAGCGTTCGTTGTTTTCCAAAGGCTTTGTAATATAGTGAGGAAGCGGCATTTGCCCGATTTTATCAAGGATTTCATAGAAATTCCCGTCATAAATAAAACGGGCAAGACGGTTCCCGTCTTCAATGATTTCCAGCACTTCTGCTTTTAAAAGGTCGTCGCCGAAAGAAAAGCGAGTTCCCGGTTTGGCCCGTTTTCCGGGACCGCAGAGGACTTCCCATACGTCCCCTTCCCGGTGTGTTAAAAGCAAAAATTCCACTTTTGCGCCTGTGTCCTCTTTTACTCCGTAAAGCCTCGCGGGTAAAACACGGGAATCATTTAAAACAAGGCAGTCGCCGGGATTCAAACAGTCGATAATATCGTAAAAATGTTTATGGGATATTTCACCCGTCTTCCTATTTAAGGTTAAAAGGCGGGAGGAATCGCGCGGTTCCAAAGGCGTCTGGGCGATCAGTTCCTTCGGAAGATCATAATAAAAATCTTTTGTCTGTAAATTTTGCAAATCCAATTCCATTTTTTAATCTCCTACTTATTATATTACAAATGTTTATTATAAATAAATTGACAAGTAATAGCAAGTCATGCTATTATTAATTAAATTATTGTTATAAGATAGAGGCGCGAATTTAAAGAGTAGCGGGACGGAAGCTGCCAGAGCTGTTGATTTTCCGTGAAAGGTAAACTCGCCGAAGGGGATTTCAGGGCAGAAATTCACCTGGTTGCTATTGTGAATAACATTGCAACTGTCATCATGTTTTTGTGATGGAGCGCTATCGACAAGACCGGATTGTATGTTATGAATTTAGGCCGGTAAAAGTCGAATAGTTACATTATATTTTACTTGATGACCGGTTTTCAACCGGTTTTTTTAATATCATTCTATTTTTTCTAAGTTTTATCATATAATTACAGGAGGAACACCAATGAAACAGTATAGGGTAGGTATAATAGGTGCGACCGGCATGGTTGGTCAAAGATTTGCGACTTTACTTGAGAAGCATCCGTGGTTTACGGTTACCGCTCTCGCGGCCAGCTCGCGTTCTGCCGGTAAAACATATAAAGAAGCAGTCGGCGATCATTGGTTGATGGCAACCCCCATGCCGAAGTCCATGGAAAACATGGTGATTTTGAACGCGGAGGAAGACGTGGAAAAGGTTGCGTCCTTAGTTGACTTTGTCTTCTGTGCCGTCAATATGAAAAAAGAGGAAATCAAAGCGCTGGAGGAAGCTTACGCAAAAGCAGAGTGCCCGGTTATGTCGAACAACAGCGCACACCGCATGACGCCCGACGTACCGATGATTATCCCCGAAATTAACGCCGACCACATAGCTGTTATTGACGCTCAGCGCAAAAGGCTGGGAACAAAACGCGGCTTCATCGCCGTAAAATCAAACTGCTCGTTGCAAAGCTATGTTCCTGCAATCCACCCATTAATGGATCGAAATGTTACCAAAGTACTTGCCTGTACCTATCAAGCGATTTCCGGTGCAGGAAAAACCTTCCAGACATGGCCGGAAAGCGTGGATAACGTGATTCCCTTTATCGGCGGTGAAGAAGGAAAATCTGAAAATGAGCCGCTCAAAATCTGGGGCCACGTGGAAAACGGCGTAATTGTAAACGCCTCTTCCCCCTGCATTACCTCACAGTGCCTGCGCGTGCCGGTTTCCGACGGACACACGGCTGCGGTGTTTGTTTCCTTCGACAAAAAGCTGGAAATGGAAGAAATTATTTCAAGATGGGAAAATTACAAGGGTGTTCCGCAAGAGCTTCAGCTTCCAAGCGCGCCAAAGCAGTTCCTACATTATTTCCGCGAGGAAGACCGTCCGCAATCCAAGCTTGACCGCAACCTGGAAAATGGCATGGCTGTTTCCATCGGGCGGCTGCGTCCGGACACGCAATACGACATCAAGTTCGTATGCCTCTCCCATAATACGCTGCGTGGAGCGGCGGGTGGCGCTGTTTTAATGGCAGAGCTTCTTTGCGCAAAGGGCTATCTTGATTAAACAATCCTTGCAAATATTAACAATCCTTGCGAATTTGGAGGTTATTTCATGAAAAAACTGATATTTGAGGGATCCGGTGTCGCGCTGGTCACGCCAATGAAGGACGACGGTTCCGTAGATTACGAAGTATTGGATGAATTGATTGAATTTCACATTGCAAACGGAACGGACGCAATCATTGCTTGCGGTACAACAGGAGAATGTGCGGTTCTAAGCCATGACGAGCATTGCGATGTTGTAAAGTTCATTATCGATAAGGTAAATAAAAGGATTCCGGTTATCGCAAGCTCCGGCAGCAATGATACCCGTTATGCGCTTGAGCTTTCCCGCTCTATGCAGGAGCTTGGCGCGGATGGGCTTCTGATGGTTACTCCTTATTACAACAAAACGTCTCAGGCCGGGCTTGTAAAGCATTACACTTATATTGCAGACCGGGTTGATCTTCCGATCATTGTTTACAACGTTCCGTCGCGCACCGGTTGCAATATCAAACCGGAAACCTATCTGGAGCTTTCCAAGCATCCTAATATCAACGCGACCAAAGAGGCCAACGGGGACATTTCCTCCGTCGCGCGCACAATTGCCCTTTGCGAGGACAATTTGCATGTTTACTCCGGAAACGACGACCAGACATTGCCGATGCTGGCTTTAGGTGGTAAGGGGGTCATTTCCGTGCTGGCAAATATCCTTCCCGGCGTTATGCACAAACTGTGCGCCGACTATTTCGCGGGCAATATTGCTTCCAGCCGCGACGCTTTTCTGAAGAATATCGAACTGATGCAGGCCATGTTTATGGATGTGAACCCGATTCCGGTAAAGGCGGCTATGAAGATACTCGGATTTAAGAGCGGCGACTGCCGTTTGCCGTTAACAGTTATGAGCGATGAGGCGCTTTTGAAACTGACCGCGATCATGAAAAAATATAATTTGGTAAAATAAAACACCTGTTCGGAGGAACGTTAAAATGACAAGGATAATTGTCGGCGGATGCAATGGGAAAATGGGCCGCGAAGTCGCTTCCTGCGCGGCCCAGCGAGATGATTGCGAAATCGTCGGCGGAATAGATATAAATACAGAAGTAAAACATGATTTTCCGGTATTCGCAAAACCAGCGGATATTAACGTGGATGTGGACGTAATTATTGATTTTTCAAATCCGGCGCTCCTGTCCTCTCTTCTCCAATTTGCACAGATTCACAAAACGCCGCTCGTCCTGTGTACAACCGGCTATAACAACGCACAGGTGGAAGCGCTGAAACGTGTGTCCGCAGAGGTTCCTGTATTCTATTCAGGCAATATGTCGCTCGGAGTGAATTTGCTCATTGAACTTTCCAAAATGGCAGCGAAAGCTTTGGGCGGCCGGTTTGATATTGAAATCGTTGAAAAACACCATAACCAGAAAATCGACGCCCCGAGCGGTACCGCGTTAATGATTGCCGATGGGATTTCCTCCGTTTTAAAAGAAAACACGCATTATATGTACGACCGGCATTCACAGCGCAAAAAGAGGGATCCCTCGGAAATCGGGATTCATTCCATCCGCGGAGGAACGATTGTCGGTGAACACGAAGTGATTTTTGCCGGGGATCAGGAGATTATCACACTATCGCATTCGGCCCAATCCAAGGGCATTTTTGCGGCGGGCGCGGTCAACGCAGCCGTTTATTTGGTCGGTAAGCCCGCAGGACTTTATAATATGTCTGATTTACTGAAAAAGGAGGGTTCCTCATGAATTTAGAGCCGGTTATTACCACCGTCAATGACATTACACTAGTCACCCTGCAGAATTGCCCGTCGGAATTTTCCTTTATAGCGGATTTGTTCCAAAAAATTTCGGACTGCGGCGTAAATGTGGATATGATTTCGCTTGCCCCGACACAAGGAGCGTTCACATCCATTTCCTTTACGATTTCCGATAATGACTTGGATAAAATCCTGTCTTTTACATCCAATTTGCGCGATACTTCCAATATTAAAACGATTGTAAGCAGCGGTAACTGTAAAATATCCGTTTATGATCAGAAAATGAAGGAAACCCCCGGCGTGGCCGCGAAGGTGTTCGATGCCGCCGCAAAAATCGATACGGATATTCGCTTGATTACAACGTCTGAGGTGGATATTTCCCTGCTGATTACCGCAGCAGATTTTGACCAGACTCTTCATGAAATCGAAAAGGTCATGCATATTACTAAATAAAAACAGCCTGCAAAATGCAGGCTGTTTTTATTAGGAAAAGTAAACACCCAACGGGAACAAGTAGACGGCAAACAGAACGGCAAACAGGAGCAGTATAAACGCAAAAGCCCCCGAAAGCTCCAGAAACTGTATCCGGCGGTAGCTGCCGTTTTTCAGAAAACGGTACCAAACAATGCATAAGAGGGTTCCCGCTGCGGACAGGAGCAAACCGGTCTTAAAACCAGTCGGAAGATAGGAAAGAACAATCTGGTTCTCCCCTTTTTGCAGCTTCACAGCCATCCAAGAACCCAACACACGCTGAATTTCCGTATTTTTATGATTTACCTCCGCAGTAAAACCGGCATCGTCGGTAATCGGCAGAAAAAGCCAGGAATGATCGTCGTTTGCGGTTGCAGTTCCGACAATTTGATTCCCGTATTGCTTCAGTTGTGCCGCCGTGGTTCTGCCGACCGCCTGTTTTAACACATCGTCCTTTAATCCGGAAAGGCCAAAGGACTTCGCGTCAACTTCTTTTAATACTTCGATTACCACTTCCACCATTTCATCTTGGAAGGTTCCGAGCGCCAAAAGGCCATTGTTCGGCTGACTGGGGTAATTTTCCTCAACCAGCTTCCCGTTTACAAAAACATTGAAGCTAGAATTGATATGCTCAATCAAATTATTGGAAAGCTTGTCGAAGCAGTCAAAATATAAGGTTTGTTTCTCTTTGACCGGAATGCGGTAAATCAGCATGCCGGCCTTACTGTTGTCCTGAAATGTCAGGCTGTATCGATTCTTATTGTATTGATATTCGATGTTCGTTTTGACCGACGGTTGGTAATTTACAAAAAGCTTTTCATTGGTATGAAAAACGGATTGGAAAATTGTTTGCTGAAGGTTCAGCCGGGAAGTGTCCGGCAATTTTTTCAGGGTTTCTATTGAATTGGAATCCATTACAAATCCAACCGGGAGCGTCATCTCATTTTTTACGATTACGTACTTATCATTTTCATACACGATGTCACTCATCCCCTGTAAATCGATAGGTTGAAAAATCGTGTATTTATTTCCTAAAATCGCATCCGTCA
Organism: Caproiciproducens galactitolivorans; assembly: GCF_004768785.1. Lineage (GTDB taxonomy): Bacteria > Bacillota > Clostridia > Oscillospirales > Acutalibacteraceae > Caproiciproducens > Caproiciproducens galactitolivorans. Next base: position 69,468 of record NZ_SRMQ01000005.1, on the reverse strand, counting down.
GCTTTGTTCCCCCGTTTGAATTTACTTCCATCCAATAAGAGGAGTAGCCCAGCTTTTTCATCGTATACAGGAAGCTTTCGTTTGTCAGCGATGTATAATGGCTTAGTGTATTATACCCTATCCCGCCGACAAGATTAACGTCAAAGTACTTTTTCTCTGTTTTTACGCGGTAAAGTGTGTCATCCTGAATTTTGCCGTCCAGATCAATAACCGGCAGAGCGTTTCTTTCGCTGTGTGCGGCGGAGGCGATATAAACGCTGGAATGAAAAACCGCTTCAAGCAGCACAAGCATGCAAAGCAACACGGAAAAGGCCGTCTTGCTGATCTGCCGGTAACGGTAAAGAAGGAGCAGGACGAGGTATGCGAGCGCCGCCGTAAGGAAAAATGCGAGCAGCAAGCGCAGGCTTTCACTATTCCCCCATAGGGTTCTAGTATAAACCGTGACCGTGTGATAATCCTTGTAAAGGATCAGACATTCCGCGATAAATACGGCCGCGACCGCCAGCATGGCGCCAAACAAGGGAAGCATGCGGCTATGGGAAAAACGGATATCCTCATTGATACCGGATATAACGGCAGCAAGCAGGATCAGACCGAAAAAAACGGTTATATATCCGTAACGCACAGGAAAGGCCTGATAGTTGCCCGTATGCCACATTTTATTGATCGGTTCAATAAAGACAGGAGTCATCATAAGCAGGAAAATATAAAAGGAGAAAGCCGCAGTTTCCGTCTGCTTCTTTACAAACAGAAGATACATTACTACCGCTGAAAACACGGCGCTTGTGCAAAGGATTACCACCAGAGTTGTGTCGAACCGGGTAAAGAAGGTTCCCACGCGGAGGCTGGTAAACAAATTCTCTGTCCTTGCAGATTGAACATACTGCATCAAAGCCGGAAGCCAGACGACAGCCGTAAGCAGCGCAACCAGCAGCGTGGAAATTTCAAACAGCAGCAGGATTTTTCTGCTGCGCTCCCGCGGTGCAAAAAAATAGATATATAGGCCAAAGGCGAGCACGAGAAAAATCGTGACCATATAACTCAAATAAAAATTAACCGTCAGCATGGCGGTATAGGAGAAAATGTAAAGCCCTACCCTTTCCTTCTGGATCAGCCTGTCCAGCCCGATTAAAAGAATCGGGAACAGATACATCATATCGAGCCATACGTGATTCTGGTAATAGAACATTGTATACCCGCAGAATGCATACATGACCGATAAGGCCGTGCTCTGCATCGGCGTGAGGTTTTTAAAACGGTACCTGAAAAAGATTTCCGCAGTAAGCGCGCATGTCATCATTTTCAAGAGGACAAGAATATTGACAAATTGGTAAATGCTTGCCTTGTCGACCAAAGCCACCAAAAATGTGAAAGGGCTGGAAATAAAAAAGAGAAAAACGCACCAGAAGTTCATGCCCCCGCAATTTTGCATGTTCAGGAACATATTTGCTTTGCCGGCTAAAATATCCTTAAAATCCAATAAAAACGGAATTACCTGCTGGTTCATATCGCACCAAGAAAGGGAATTCATTCCAAAGGGATACATCTGGCAAACACAAAATACGGACAGCATTAGAAGCATTACCGCTGCGGGCGCGGCCAGATAGTCGCATTTTCTCTTCATTCTGTGTTTTCCTCCGTACAATCAATACTCTTATTATAAGGAAAAAATTACATAAAATCAATCAAAAGGCCCGCACCTGGTTCCAGGCGCGGACCTGCTTCTTTTTTACTTGGATTCGAAATCAGTCAACCAGATTTACTTTATGAAAGATTTTCTTGCCTTTTTTAATAATAATATATTTCTTTTCAAAATCCTTGGAAGTCAATTTTGCTGTTGTTTCGGAAACTTTTTCATTATCTATAGAAATACCGCCCTGCGTAATCAGGCGTCTCCCCTCTCCCTTTGACGGAGCAAGCTTTGTTTTTACCAGAAGATCCAGAACACCGATTTCGCCATTTGTAAAATCTGCGGCGGTAAGATCGGTGGAAGGCATGTTATCCGTATTCTCACCGGAGCCGAACAGCGCGCGCGCGCCTTCCTGCGCCTTGTTCGCTTCTTCTTCGCCGTGAATCAGCTTGGTAACTTCATAGGCTAAGATTTCCTTCGCTTTATTCAGTTCACCGCCCTGCAGCTTTGCAAGCTCATTGATTTGTGACAGCGGCAGGAAAGTGAGGATTTTCAGGCACTTGATCACATCGGCGTCCCCGATATTGCGCCAGTACTGGTAAAAGTCGAACGGCGATGTCTTTTCTGGATCGAGCCAAACCGCACCCTTTTCCGTTTTGCCCATCTTCTTGCCTTCGCTGGTAGTCAGAAGGGTAAAGGTCATGCCGTAAGCTTCCTTGCCTTCCTTACGGCGGAGAAGCTCCACGCCGCCGATAATGTTGCTCCACTGATCATCCCCGCCGAGCTCCAACTGGCAGTTGTATCTGTGGTTCAATTCCAGGAAATCATAGCTCTGCATAATCATATAGTTCAGTTCAAAGAAAGAGAGACCCCTTTCCATGCGCTGTTTGTAGCATTCTGCGGCAAGCATGCGGTTTACGGAGAAATGCACGCCAATATCGCGTAAGAATTCGATATAATTCAAATTCAACAGCCAGTCTCCGTTGTTTGCCATAATTGCTTTGCCATCGGAAAAATCGATCAGTCGGGACATCTGCTTTTGGAAACATTCGATATTATGGTCGATTTCCTCTTTTGTCAGCATTTTTCGCATATCGGATTTTCCGGACGGGTCGCCGATCATGCCGGTTCCGCCGCCGAACAAGGCAATCGGCGTATGCCCGGCGCGCTGCATATGGGCCATGACCATTATCTGCACGAAATGGCCGACATGAAGGCTGTCCGCCGTCGGGTCAAAACCGATGTAAAAGGTCGTTTTGTGATTGTCAAGAAGATCCCGAATTTTCTCCTCGTCCGTCATTTGGGCAATTAAGCCCCTCTCTCTGAGTTCTTCAAATACTCCCATGTTTTTTCCTCCATTTTTCTTCAGGGGGTAAAAAAACACCCCCTGCTTATTTGCAGAGGGCGGAAATAACCGCGGTACCACCTCAGTTCGCCGCAGCTTCACAGATGCGGCCTCACGGGTACAAATAATACCCACGCGCTTGTAACGTGCGCTATCACGGCCGGACCTAATGGATACCGTTCAGCCCGGCAGCTCCGGGATGTATTTCGTCCGATTGACGCTCCTGCTTACACCACCCGCAGGCTCTCTTTGCCGTTTGGTCGGAGTACTTCTTCCCTTCATCGCTGTTAATATGCATTATATCGAATCAAATTGCTTCTGTCAAGCCTCATTCCTGTTTCTGCGCCATTTCAAGCATTTCTTCGGCATTCTGCAGCAGAAGCGGCGTAATCTGAGAGCCACCCATTATCCGTGCCAATTCCTGCTTTCTGCCTTCAAAATCCAATTCCGTTACATTGGTAAAGGTTTTATTATCCTTCACATGCTTTTTAATGAGATATTGTGTATTTGCCAAAGCGGCGATCTGAGGCAAATGCGTAACACAGATCACCTGACGGTTTCTGGAAACCTCGCGGAGCTTCAGCCCAACCTTTTGGGCGGCACTTCCGCTGACGCCAGTATCCACTTCGTCGAAAATCAGTGTATCAATATCGTCTTTATCGGCCAAAACCGTTTTAATTGCAAGCATAATACGCGACAGTTCGCCGCCGGAGGCAATTTTTGCAATCGGCTTTGCGGGTTCGCCCGGATTTGTCGATATTAAAAACTGCAGCTTGTCGCAGCCAAGAGAATTCAGTTCGCAGCGTTCCTGTTCCACCTTAAAATCAATGTTCGGCATATCAAGGAAGCACAATTCCTTTTTTACTTTCATAACAAAAGCATCCGCAGTCTTTTTACGGCAGGCCGAAATTTCCTCCGCATATTTTTCGGCCTGTGCTTTCCTTTCGTTATATTTCTTTGTCAATTGAGCCGTTCTTTCATCGGAAAGCTGAATATCCTCCATCTGCTTTTTGGAATTTTCAAGGAATGCAAGCATTTCCTCAACGGTACTGCCGTATTTCAACCCCAGCCGGTACAGAACATCCAGTCTTGTTTCTATTCTGTCAAGTTCACCCGGGTCATATTCCAGTCCGTCCGTTAGATTTCGGATTTCGTCGCCGCAGTCTTCCAGCTCATATTGAATATTCGTGATTCTTTCCGTTAGCTCATGGAGTTCCGGATAATATCGTTCCGCTTCGGCCAGAGCGCCCGCCGCGGCGGAAACAGCGGCCAAAGCACCTTCACTATTTTCATCCCCATGCAGAGCGACTTTTGCAGTATTGACCGAGTCCACAATCTTCTCCATATTCAAATATCTGGTCCGCGTCTGGTTCAGCTCCTCCTGCTCCCCGGCGCGCAGGTCGGCGGCTTCCAGTTCCTGTATTTGGTAAGCTAATAAGTCTATTTGCCTTGCTTTCTGCGCTTCATCCATTTGAGTGGAGTCCAGTTTCTTTTTGATTTCATTCATGGCTTCAAAAGCATCCTGATAGCTTTGGATGAGATCTTCCGGCACGCCCATCCGGTCAATATAGTGGATATGTAAATCGGGAGAAAGCAAATCGTAGCTTTCGTGCTGACCATGGATATTGATCAGAAACGGTCCGATTGCCTTTAAAACCGATACGGTTGCCGGGCGGCTGTTTATGCGGCAGACGGCTTTGCCGTCCATATGGAGTTCACGCTGGATCATGACGCTCCCGTCTTCCTCCGGCGCATACCCAAGCTCGTTCATCTGTCGTACTGCCTGTTCCCCTATATTCAAAAAAATCGCGGTGACATTGGCGGAATGAGCGCCGGTACGGATTAATTCGCGCGACGTTCTCACGCCAAGTATAGCGTTAATGGAATCGATCACAATGGATTTGCCCGCGCCGGTTTCACCCGTTAAGACATTCAATCCTTCATGAAAATCAATTCCGGTTTTTTCAATCACTGCAATATTTTCAATATAAAGCTGAGACAACATGCAATCACCCAACCATTTTTTTCAATTCGGCTACCATTTGCTGTGCCTGTTCTTCATTTTTTACAGCAATAAAGATTGTATCATCGCCCGCAAGAGTACCGATAATGTTCGGCAAGTGCATGGAGTCGATTGCCACGCAGACAGCCTGTGCCATACCGGTTAAGCACTTAACAATAACCATGTTACCGGCGAAATTAATCTGTACCGCAGAATCGGACAAAAGGGAATACAGCTTCGTGGGATAGTCCCTTGTATTCTCCTGCCCTACGGAATATTTATATTTCCCATCCGGGGACAATGTTTTAATCAGCCTTAATTCTTTTATATCGCGGGAGACCGTAGCCTGAGTTACTTCAAACCCATTCTCCCGCAGGCGTCGCAACAGTTCTTCCTGCGTATCAATCGTATAGGCATTGATCAGCTCAAGAATCTTTGCGTGTCGTCGTGCTTTCAAATCAAATTCTCCTTTCTGTTAATTTTTTATTAACAACCTCATAGAAATTGTTATCCTTTAATTTTATAATACCTGCCGAACGCTCGGAACGGCAAAAATCAATTTTTTGGTTATCCTCTATCTGAATAAAAGTGTCCCCGTCAATGGTAAGAAAAATCTCGCTGTTATAGTTGGAAGTAGCCGTAACGCTCAATTTTGCATCCGGACCGAAAACAACCGGTCGGGTTAACAGGGAATGAGGGCAAATCGGCGTAAGCAAAATACAGCAGATACTCGGATCGATGATCGGTCCGCCGGCGGAAAGAGAATAGGCGGTCGAGCCGGTAGGCGTCGAGACTATCAACCCGTCCGCACGGTAATTGCAAACATTCTTGCGGTTGAAATGCACGGTAAAATCCAATATTCTGGACAGCGCCCCCCGCGCGATTACCGCGTCATTTAATGCGTAATAGGTTTCTTTATGGCCGTTATTTTCAAGCCGGATTTCCAGAAGCATCCGGTTTTCGATTTCATAATCGCCATCGACCAAATCCTTCAGCCTGTCCAATTCATTCGTTTCCAATTCGGCCACAAATCCGAGCCGTCCAACATTAATGCCTAAAATCGGTTTTCCCGCCACCGCCGCATGTCTGGAACAATGAATAATCGTTCCGTCGCCGCCTACGGCAATCACCACGTCGCAGTCGAACATCATTTTGTCAAAATCATCGTAAAATGTGATCCTTGAATTTGCAAAACAACTTTTCAAATTCGAACGCATAAAGACTTCCGCCCCAAATTTATGAAGCTTATGAACGACCTCCAGTGTGTGGAGCTGAGCGTTATGTTTGCTTAAATTCGGAATGAGGGCTACTTTCAAATTAGTCACCACCACTTAATTGCTTATGCGACTCTTCCACGATCCCTTTTATATCCAATTCGACACTAGCCGGTTCGTCGGATTTTTGTAGAAAGATCAGATATTCAATATTTCCTTCCGGCCCTTTTATCGGTGAATACGTCAGCCCCAATATGGAAAAACCGTTTTCTAATACGAAATGGACGATCTTATCAATCACTTCTGTATGGACGCCTTTATCCCTTACAACGCCTTTTTTGCCGACCTTTCCGCGTCCCGCCTCGAATTGCGGTTTAATCAGGCAGACCGCCTGCGCATTCTCCGCCAGCAAGGCCCTTGCTGGCGGAAGGACGAGACAAAGCGAGATGAAAGAAACATCCACGCTGAAAAAGTCCACTTTATCCGGTACCTGTTCCGTCGTGATATACCGTACATTTGTGCGTTCCAAGTTAACTACCCTGGGATCGGTCCGCAGTTTCCACGCAAGCTGCCCGTAGCCTACGTCAATCGAATATACCTTTTTCGCTCCGTTTTGCAGCATGCAATCGGTAAAGCCTCCGGTAGAAGCCCCGATGTCCATCGCAATTTTCCCCTTCAAATCAATTGGGAAAACAGACAGCGCCTTTTCCAGCTTCCAGCCGCCCCGGCTGACGTAAGGCATCTTTTCTCCGCGGATTTCCACTTTCGTATCGATTGGCAACATTGTGCCCGGCTTGTCGAATTTTTGGTTATTTACATATACATTGCCCAACATAATCATGGCTTTTGCTTTTTCCCTGCTTTCAGCAAGTCCAAGGTCCAAAAGCAGACAGTCAAGCCTTTTTTTCTCTATCAATTTTTGCACTCCGTTAGAATCATATTTACCATGCCCTTGTCGTCAAGCCCAAGCGCGTTAAGCGACTGTAGCATAGTTGCATGCGGGACAAAATTGGTAATTGCCCGCAGAAAATATTTACCTTTATATCCAAATTTATTCAGCAGGTAGCTGAAATGCTCCCCAATTCCTCCATGCTGAATTCCTTCTTCGAAGAAAAAGACCATTTCTGCGTCTGCAGCACTTGCAACTGCGCCCGGGTCAACCGGTATAATCCGGTTCAGCTTAATAATTCGAACCGAAATCCCATGCTGTTTTAAATCGGAAATTGCTTTACATACAAAGGAAAACAATCTTCCATAGGTCACAATAACCGTTTTCGCATCCTTCTCTCCGTAAGTATCGAAGGACATTCCCGTACTTTCAAAGTCGTACGGCTTAAAAAAGGGTTTTCCTCTTGGATAGCGTACAGCAGAAATCCCTTCGCAATGATAGATTGCCAGATCAAGACTCTGGTACATTTCGTCATAATACGCAGGAGAAAACACCGTTATATTCGGAATTGTGTTTAAAAAGGCTACGTCAAAAATTCCCTGATGCGTTTCCCCGTCCTCGCCCACTATGCCCGCACGGTCAATGGCAAAAGTGAGCTTCACCTTTTGTATGGCGGCGTCGTGGATAATCTGGTCATAGCTGCGCTGCAAAAAGGTGGAATATACAGCAAAAACCGGGTGCATGCCCCCGGATGCGAGCCCGCCCGCAAAAGTCACCGCATGTTCTTCGGCAATCCCTGTGTCAAAAAAGCGTTCGGGAAACTGTTTTGCAAATCCAGTTAGCCCCGTCCCCATCTGCATGGCGGCCGTTATGGCACAAATGCGGCTGTCGTTTGCCGCCAAGGTGCAGAGATGGTTTCCGAATATACTGGAAAAGTTTTCGCCGGTGAATTGGGATTTCCCCGTTTTAATATCAAAACTTGCAATCCCGTGAAATGCTCCCGGATTTTGCTCCGCATAGGAATAACCTTTTCCTTTATGCGTCAGCACGTGCAAAAGCACCGGATGATCAATATTCTTTGCATTTTCCAGAACATCGATTAATTTTCCCAGATCATGTCCGTCAAAGGGGCCGTAATAGTAAAATCCCATGTCCTCAAAGATGGTGTTGTTATATAAAATCTGTTTTAATGCCATCTTCGTTTTGGAGAGAAAACGATGAATCGGTTTACCTAAATGTGGAAGACTGTCGACAGCATTCTCCACATTGCCCTTTACCCGAAAATATCCCGGTTTTGTGCGAATATGAGCCAAGTAGCGGGCAATGGAACCAACATTCCGGGATATAGACATCTTATTATCGTTTAAAATAACAATTAAATTCTTTTTAAAGCGCCCGGCATTGTTTAAGCCTTCATAGGCAAGGCCACCGGTCAGCGCGCCATCACCGATAACGGCGATCACATGACCGGGTTCGCCGGTCAGCATTTTTGCATTGGCAATGCCGAGTGCCGCAGAAATAGAAGTACTGCTGTGCCCCGCATTAAATGCATCATAAGGGCTTTCCTGGCGGTTGGGATACCCGGAAAGACCACCCTTTGTCCGGATTGTTGAAATGGCTTTTCGCCTGCCGGTCAGGATTTTATGCGTATAGGATTGATGCCCAACATCCCAAACAATTTTATCATATTCAGAATAAAACACCCGGTGCAACGCAACGGTCAATTCCACAACGCCCAGATTGGAAGCCAGATGCCCCCCGTTGTTGGAAACTGTTTTTATAATTTTTTCACGTATTTCCTTGCAGAGTTCATTTAGCTCGCTGATTGAAAAGTTTTGCAAATCTTTCGGAAAATTTATTTTTTCTAAAAGGTTGTCCATTCTAAAACCTCTTTGGACAGCACCCAAAAGCACGCTTATTTTAGCCAGTTTTGACTTTTGGCTGCTGTTACCGTGTTTTGAAGAAGCATTGCAATCGTCATCGGACCTACGCCACCTGGAACCGGTGTTATGTAGGAAGCCACTTTCTCTACATTTTCGTAATCAACGTCGCCACACAGTTTGCCGTTTTCATCACGGTCCATGCCGACGTCGATCACCGCAGCGCCGCGCTTTACCATATCTGCGGTTACAAACTTCGGTTTTCCAACCGCCGCGACAAGAATATCTGCGTTCCTGCAAATCTCCTTCAGATTTTTTGTTTTGCTGTGACAAATTGTCACCGTACCGTTATTATGAAGCAAAAGCATGGCCATCGGTTTACCGACAATATTGCTACGGCCGATTACAACGCAGTTCTTCCCTGCAATTTCAATATTCTCCGAGCGCAGAAGCTCAATAACACCCGCAGGGGTACAGGGCAGAAAATGATAATTTCCGATCATAATCCTGCCAACATTGGACGGGTGAAACGCGTCAACATCCTTGTCCGGATGAATCGCCTCCACTACTGCTTTCTCATCCAGACCATTCGGAAGGGGGGACTGAACCAGAATCCCGTGAATGTCTTTTTTCACATTCAGCTTTGCAACCAGCTCCATCAGTTCATCCTGTGAAGTGGCAGCGGGAAGCGCATATTCCTCGGAATAAATTCCAACCTGTGCACAAGCCTTTTTCTTGTTGTTGACATAAGTCCTTGATGCGGGATCATCCCCGACAATTACGACCGCAAGCCCGGGTGTAACGCCCTGTTTTTTCAGCTCTGCCACTTCAAAGGCTACCTTTGCGCGGACTTTTTCCGCAACTGCTTTTCCGTCAATCCGAATAGCCATTCTCTGCCCTCCGTTCTTCTATTTCGTATTCGTTTCCGAAGCTTCCGGAGCTTCTTTTCCTTCGTTATCCGAACCTTCCGCCGTTTCTTCCGCGAAAGGTTCCCCACCAACCGATTCATCTGAATCGGAAGGGGTTTCCGCATCTTCTGTATCCTTTTCTGCCAACTCGTCCGCGCCGCTTTCCATGCATTCCGCCGGAACTTCATCCACAATGGCGTTCAGCTCCATTACCTTTGCAGAACCGCACCCGAGAAGCGAAGTGCGGTTGCGGAAAATAATCAGCAGCACAACGCCCGCAAGAACCGTCACGGCTGCAACAACCTGCGATACTCTTAAAGGCACAACCGGCGTAATCAGGCTGTCGGTCCTCAGGCCTTCAATAAAGAAGCGGCCAACGCCATACCAGATTAAATACAGGAGAAATACCTGCCCGTCATATTTTCTAAGCTTGCGGCTGAAAATATGTAGCAGCACAAAACCAAGAATACACCACAGGGATTCATAAAGAAAACACGGATGCACTGGATTATTGGTCACCGCATATGTTCTTTCGCTGACCATTCCCCACGGAAGTTTCGTTTCAACACCAAAAGCTTCCTGGTTGACAAAGTTTCCCCAGCGCCCGATGGCCTGTCCGATTAAAAAGCCAAGCGAAGCGATATCCAAAACAGCGGGTATGCTGATTTTGCGGAGTTTCGCCATCAGGGCACCGCAGAGCATACCGCCGATAATCCCGCCGTAAATTGCCAACCCGCCTTCCCAAATGTAAAGTGCGCTGACCGGGTTCCTCAAATACTGATCGCTGGTGTCGAATATGACATAATATGCTCTGGCACCGATAATCCCTCCGATAATTCCAAGGATTACCACGTCGATTAGCTTATCCTGATCAATATTGAACTTTTTACAGCTTGCCATTGCATAGGAAAAAGCAAGTAAAAATCCTACCGCAATAATTACGCCATACCATCTAACCGAAAAAGACCCGATCGAAAAGGCAATCGGGTTAATTGTAAAATGGAAGCCTAATCCGGGAAATTGAACATGATACATATACTCCACCATTCTCCACGCGCAAAATTAAGCGTTTCTGCCAATCTCCGCGTGGGAAGTATTGGCAGAATTCCGCTAAGTTTAATCTATCGGTTTAATAATGGAAAGGACAGATGAATCCGCCCGCAACTGTGTATTCAGGCGCGCCTGGACGGAAGCAATATCTGCCTGTGAAACCGAATCAACATAATGAAACAGCTCATGGCCAGTAAAAGCAAGCGAAGCCAACGTATTTGCAATATTATCTACACTATTGAAGGAAGAGATAAGGCGCCCGTAAACTGCTTTCTTCGAACGCTCAAAGGCGACCGGGTCAATTCCCTGCGTGCGGAGCTTTTCCGCTTCTTTTTTAATTTCGTCCGCAACGGCATCCGGGTCTTTGGATTCTCCGGAAAAAATAACGGACGCATAACCAGGGCCTTCAAAATATTCATACGCAAAAGTGGACTGATTGATCAGTTCCGCATCCAGAAGCCTGCGGAAAAGCGGGGAAGAATCGGATGCCATTAATTCAAGCAGGATTTCCGTTTGGGCGATTTCTTCCGCCGAAACACGATTTTTACCAACCTTTTCTTTAAAGCCAAGTTGGAAGATCGTTGTGGAAACGGACAGCTTCTGCTCAATTCTGCTCTGAACAACTTCGTCGGGCTCGTTTTCAAAAATGCGGTCAATAGAAAGATGCTTGGAAGGTTTCAGCATTTTATCGCAAAGTTCAAGAACCTTATTGACCTCCACATTGCCCGCCACGCACAAGACCATATTGTTCAGGTTATAAAAAGTATTGTAGCATTTGTAAAGCAGTTCCGGCGTAATCTGTGCAATGCTTTCAACCGTTCCGGCAATGTCGATTTTTACCGGATGATTATGGTACATCGCACGTAAAAGGTTAAACATTACGCGCCATTGCGGATCATCGTCGTACATGCGAATTTCCTGTCCGATAATGCCCTGCTCCTTCTGTACCGTCTGCTCAGTAAAATAAGGGGACTGGACAAAATCCAACAGGATTTCCAAAGATTCATATACATTTTCCGTACAGGAAAACAGATAGCAGGTTTTATCGAAGGAAGTATACGCGTTTGCCGAAGCGCCTGTCTTTGCAAAGCGTGCAAAAGCGTCGCCGTCTTCACTTTCAAAAAGCTTGTGTTCCAAATAGTGGGCAATCCCAGCGGGGACTTTATTCGGCTCACTATCATCACTCGACTTGAAACACATATCAATTGACCCGTACCGGGTTCCAAAAACTGCGTAAGTGGAATTATTATTCTCTTTCGGATAAACAAAAATTCTGAGCCCGGATGGATGCTCTACTTCATAATATCGGTCACCGACCCGGTCGCTTTTAATCTCCTTGATAATATTCATACTTGTTCCTCCCCGTTTCCCTCTAAACGATAAACCGTATCAAGCGTTACACGGTTTGCCGCGTCAATGATTTCCTGACGGGTGACGGAATTAACAATTGCCGCCGCTTCCTCCGGACGTTTGATCTGATTGGAGAAGGTCTGAGAAAGGTACCAAGCTTCCAAGCCGCCTAGTGAATCGGACAGTGTGCGGTAGCTGTTGCTCAAGCTCAGCTTAGCCGCATCCACTTCACTATCGTCAAATTCGCCTTTTTTAATTTTTTCAAGCTGAACCAGAATTTCTTCGCGGGCCTTGTCGATATTTTTTGTTTCGACTCCGCTTTGCACCAGCATAATGCCCTTCATCGCATTGTACAACGCGCTGCAATAATAGCAAAGGCTCAGCCTTTCACGGACATTCAAAAACAGCTTAGAGTTCGGCGTCCCGCCGTATAAAGAGGCCATTAGTGTCGATGTTTCCACTTTTTCATCGGGAATCGCCGTCTGGGTCCGGAAGCCCATAACCAGCTTGGACTGCGCGACATCCATTTTATCGGTAACGTCTTTCACCCGATCCGCCTGTTTTATGATTTTCGTCGGGCAATCTACTGTGGATTTTTTCCCTACCTTTTGGAATGCTTCACAAAAGCCCTCGTAAACCGGAGCCGGGTCGCAATCCCCTAAGACCATAATCTCCGCTTTGGCGTTGTGAATCAAATAGAGCCACGCTTCGGTAAGCTCTTCGCGCTTCAGATTCTGAATCGCTTCTCTGCTGCCGTAGCGCTTGATTCCGTACGGCTCGTTGCTGCACATAATCTCCTCGCAGCGCTGCCTCGCATAAATACGCTTATCGTTAAATTCAGAATCGATCAGCTCGATCGTCTGCCGTTTTTCCTGTTCGAAGCCCTCCTTCGGAAAGAGGCCGTCCTCAAACGGAGGGTCAAAAATAATACTGCAAAGCAGCTTAGAAAGTTCCCCCGCAATATTTTCGCCTTGTAGTGCATAACGATTTGCAATGCCGACAGCGGAAACGGAAAGAAGCTGTGCGTCGCCGAGCTTCTGGACATCCGCGTTCAATTCGGCGCCATACAATTCCGCCAGACGCTGGCCGAGTTTTGTAAAATCAGGGTACTCTCTGCTGGCCCGGCTAAGCAGAAACGGCAAAATCGCATAGGAAGCCGCGGTTTGCTTTTGTATCGGCAATAAAAAATTAACGGACATACGAACCGTTTTGAAACGGGTATCTTTCACGCTTCTGAAATTTACGCCTTCACAAACGGAACGCTGTTCTATACCTAACATTCAATTATTCATCTCCAAAATTTTACTTACTAAAATTCAAAAAACATTATATCACAAACCCTTACTTTAGAAAAGAAATAATATAATAAAAATTTATGAACATGCAATGATTTTTGTATTATATTAGCATTTTATCCGAATAACCGGCTTTGCTGCTTGCAGCAGAAACGTATAAATGATATAATAATGCAACGAGGTGTAAAGATTTGGAAATAAAAAATAAAGCAATGGCAGCCGATTTAGGACTGGTTTTTATAACCATCATCTGGGGCAGCGGATTTGTTGTCGTAAAGAATACTGTCGATGCAATTCCGCCCGGCTATATGATAGCCATGCGTTTTGGAATCGCGGTCGGCCTGATGTGTTTGATCTTCTTTAACCGGCTGAAAAAACTAAATTGGAACTGCATAAAATCCGGGATAATCCTTGGTTTGCTGATGTTCATTTCCTATTATCTGCAAACCGTTGGAATACAATATACGACAGCCGGGAACAATGCGTTTCTCACAGCAGTATATGTGGTTGTCGTCCCCTTTTTGTACTGGATTATTCGAAAAGAAAAGCCGGACGCATATAATATTTTCGCTGCGCTTCTATGCATTGTGGGTATTGGGTTGCTTACTCTTCGCTCGGGTTTCTCCATGAATACTGGCGATATGCTTTCCCTGTTCTGCGGGATCACCTTTGCCGCGCAAATCGTAGCTGTAAGTATTTTAGCCGAAAAGAATGATCCTATTCTCATTTCGTTTACGCAATTTGTTGTTACTGCAATTTTCGCATTCGCTGTGGCCCTTTTCACCGAACCGTTTCCGGAAGAAATGGACACAAACGCTGTCTTGTCCACTTTTTATATCGGAATTTGCTGTACGCTGATTGCGCTTGTTCTTCAAACGGTCTGCCAGAAATACACGCCGCCGGCAAGGGCTTCGTTGATTATGTCTTTGGAATCCCTCTTTGGTTCCATATTCGGAATCATTTTCTTGAGTGAATCGCTGACAATGAAAACCTTTTTCGGGTCAATTTTGATTTTCCTTTCTATTATGATTTCGGAAATGAAACCTTCCTTTTTAAAGCTGGAAAAGAAGAGTTTGGAAGTACCGGATCATTCAAAATAACAAAAACTTAAAAAAGAACGGCTATCTGCTTTGCTGTTGGATAGCCGTTCTTTTTTACAGCATTTTTTTCAGATACTGCCCGGTATAGGATTCTTTTACTTCCACAATTTGCTCCGGAGCCCCTTTGGCGATCACTCTACCGCCGCCGTCCCCACCTTCCGGTCCAAGATCAATAATATAATCCGCCGTCTTAATCAAATCCAGATTATGCTCGATGACTACAACCGTGTTGCCATTGTCCACCAGCTTCTGCAAGACTTCGATCAGCTTGTGGACGTCTGCAATATGCAGGCCGGTTGTCGGTTCGTCCAGAATATAAATGGTTTTGCCCGTCGGGCGCTTGGAAAGCTCGGTGGCAAGCTTTACACGCTGTGCTTCGCCGCCGGACAGCGTAGTGGCTGGTTGCCCTATTTTAATATACCCCAGCCCTACTTCTTGCAGGATTTTCAGTTTCCGCGCGATTTTCGGTATGCTGGAAAAGAACTCCAACCCTTCCTCCACCGTCATTTCCAGAACGTCGTAAATGCTTTTTCCCTTATACTTGATTTCGAGCGTTTCCCGGTTGTAGCGCCTCCCCTTACACACATCGCATGAGACGTACACATCCGGAAGAAAATGCATTTCAATTTTAATAATGCCGTCGCCTTGACAGGCTTCGCAACGCCCGCCTTTTACATTAAAGGAAAAACGGCCCGAATTGAAACCGCGCAGCTTAGCGTCCTGTGTGGAAGCGTACAGCTCGCGTATATCCGTAAACACACCCGTATAGGTTGCTGGGTTGGAGCGCGGTGTTCTTCCGATGGGGGATTGGTTAATCTGAATCACCTTGTCCAGTTCCGAAACACCCTTAATCGCTTTAAACGCGCCCGGGCGGCATTTCGCACCGTTAAGCTCCGAAGCAAGGTATTTATACAGGATTTCATTGATCAGCGAGGATTTTCCGGAACCGGAAACCCCGGTAATGCAGACAAACTCGCCGAGCGGGATTTCCACATCCACATCCTTCAGGTTGTTCTGGGCCGCTCCCAGAATCGCGAGCTTTTTCCCGTTGCCCTTGCGCCGGGTTTTGGGAACCTCGACCTTTTTCGCACCGCTCAGATACTGTCCGGTTATGGATTTTTCACATTTGATAAGATCCTCCACCTTGCCGTTAAACACGACATTCCCGCCGTGAATTCCCGCACCGGGGCCGATATCCACAACGTGGTCGGCCGCACGTATGGTATCCTCGTCATGTTCAACCACAATTACGGTGTTCCCTAAATCACGCAGGTGCTTGAGGGTGGCAAGGAGCTTGTTATTGTCGCGCTGGTGAAGCCCGATACTTGGTTCATCAAGGATATACAACACGCCCATGAGGGAGGAACCGATCTGTGTAGCAAGACGGATGCGCTGGCTCTCCCCTCCGGAAAGCGTGCCAGAGGAACGGGAAAGAGTCAGATACTCTAACCCGACACTTTTCAGGAATCCCAGCCTGCTTTTGATTTCCTTTAAAATAGAGGAAGCGATCATGGCTTCCCGGTTCGAAAGCGTAAGGTTATTGAGAAAATCCAGCGCCTGTGTGACGGATTTGTCGCAGAAATCACTAATATTGATTCCGCCGACCGTTACGCCCAGACTGATGGGAGACAAGCGCTTCCCATGACAGGCGTCGCAGGGAATTGCGCTCATGTAGGCCTCGATTTCTTCCTTAATCCAACTGCTCTGGGTTTCCCGAAAACGACGCTCCAGATTATTGATAATCCCTTCGAATTCCACCTCATAAACGCCGCTTCCGTATTCGTTGCGGCGCTCCACCTTGATTTTTTCGCCTTTCGTACCATAAAGGATAATATCGATAATTTCCGGCGGAAGCTCCCCGATTGGGGTATCCAGAGAAAAATGATAGTGCTTTGCAAGCGCGTTAAGATACATGGAGGCAATCGTACTGCCTTCCATGGCCCAGCCACTCGCCTTTAATCCGCCCTTATTAATGGAAAGTGCTTTGTTCGGAATAATCAGATCCGGGTCAATTTTCATAAATACGCCGAGCCCGGTGCATTTCGGGCAGGCGCCGAACGGGTTATTAAAGGAAAACATCCTTGGGGAAAGCTCCTCTACGCTGATGCCGTGTTCCGGACAGGCGTAGTTCTGTGAAAACGTAATGTCCTCCCCTCCAACAATGCTTACAACCGTAATTCCGCCCGCCAACGCGGAGGCCGTTTCAATCGAGTCCGATAAACGCGACTGAATCGATGGATGAATTACGAGCCTGTCCACAACGATTTCAATGGTATGCTTTTTGTTTTTCTCAAGCTTGATATTTTCGGATAGGTCGTAAATGATGCCATCCACGCGAACGCGGACAAAGCCGCCCTTCCGGGCGGCTTCAAATTCTTTTACGTGCTCTCCCTTACGGCCGCGGACAACCGGAGCCAGCACTTGAATTTTCGTTTCCTCCGGTAAATTCAGAATCCGATCGACAATCTGGTCAATCGTTTGCTGTTTGATTTCTCTGCCGCAAATCGGGCAGTGAGGTACCCCGATCCGCGCATACAAAAGGCGCAGGTAATCGTAGATTTCCGTTACGGTCCCAACCGTGGAACGCGGATTTTTCGACGTTGTTTTCTGATCGATGGAAATTGCGGGAGAAAGCCCTTCAATATAATCCACATCCGGCTTTTCCATTTGCCCCAGGAACTGGCGTGCGTAGGAAGAAAGCGATTCAACATAACGGCGCTGCCCCTCGGCATAGATCGTGTCGAAAGCAAGGGAGGATTTCCCCGACCCGGAAAGGCCGGTAAATACAATCAGTTCGTCACGTGGAATTTCAATATCGATATTTTTTAAATTATGTTCTCTCGCGCCTTTTACAAAAATGTTCTTTGTCGTCATTAAATTGAAACCTCCATGCTCATTTGCCGCCGCTGAGCTGTTTGATTTTATCACGTAGATAAGCCGCGTGTTCAAATTCAAGCAGCTTTGCAGCCGCTTTCATTTCCTTTGTAAGCTGCTCAATCATCCGTATGCGTTTGGCCGGGCTTAAGCGCTTCTGCTTCTTCTCTTTATCATCCTCTTTATGCGTCGAAATTTCAAGGATTTCCGATACTTTCTTGGTAATCGTCTTCGGAACGATGCCATGCTCCTTATTGTAAGCCGTCTGGAGCGCGCGACGGCGTTCCGTTTCCCGGATTGCCGACTCCATGGAAGGTGTGACGGAATCGGCATACATGATGACCTGTCCGTGCGCGTTGCGCGCGGCGCGGCCGATCGTCTGTATCAGCGAGCGCTCCGAACGTAGGAATCCTTCCTTATCTGCATCCAAAATGGCAACGAGGGAAACCTCCGGAATATCCAGCCCCTCGCGCAGCAAGTTGATTCCGACCAGCACGTCGAACTCGCCAAGGCGCAGGTCGCGGATAATTTCCATGCGTTCAACCGTATCAATATCATGGTGCATATAGCGCACGCGGATTCCCATACTCTCCAGATATGAGGTCAGATCCTCCGCCATTTTCTTCGTTAATGTCGTTACAAGAACGCGCTCCCCGTTTGCGGTTCGCAGATTGATTTCCGAAATCAAGTCGTCGATTTGCCCGTCCGTGGGCTTCACAATAACTTCCGGATCGACAAGGCCGGTGGGGCGAATTACCTGCTCCACAATCTGGGTTGATTTTTCCTTTTCAAAATCGCCGGGAGTTGCGCTGACAAAAACAGCCTGATTCAAATGACTGTAAAATTCATCAAAATTCAGCGGACGGTTGTCGTAAGCCGACGGAAGCCGGAACCCATATTCAATCAGCGATTCCTTGCGCGCCCGGTCGCCGGCGTACATGGAACGGACCTGGGGCAGAGTAACATGCGATTCATCCACAAATAGCAAAAAATCCTTCGGAAAATAATCCAGAAGAGTAAACGGCGCGCTTCCTGGCTCCCGTCCGGACAATACGCGTGAGTAATTTTCAATCCCTTTGCAAAAACCGATTTCCTGCAGCATCTCGACATCATACAGCGTACGCTCCCGGATCCGCTGCGCTTCAATCAGTTTATCCCTGCTTTTAAAGTTTGCAACGCACTCTTCCATTTCCTCTAGAATTTCTTTGACCGCACGTTGCATTTTTTCTTTGGGTACAATATAGTGGGACGCAGGATAAATGGCAACATGTTTCAAGACGGCTTTTAATTCTCCGGTCAAAGCATTGATTTCGCTGATCCGGTCAATTTCGTCCCCGAAAAATTCCACGCGGATAACCGTATCGTTTGACTGAGCCGGAAAAATCTCTACAACATCGCCCCGTGCGCGGAACTTATTGCGGGTTAAACTGATATCGTTCCGCTCGTATTGTATTTCGACCAGCTTGCGAAGTAGTTCGTCCCTGCTCTTCTGCATTCCCGGGCGTAGGGAAATAACCATTGTACGGTAATCAATTGGGCTGCCGAGGCTGTAGATACAGGATACGCTGGCGACAATAATTACATCGCGGCGCTCCGAAAGAGCTGAGGTAGCAGAGTGCCTCAGCTTATCGATTTCATCGTTAATCGCAGAATCCTTTTCAATATAGGTGTCCGTCGTGGCAATATACGCTTCCGGCTGGTAATAATCATAATAGCTTACAAAGTACTCAACCGAATTTTCCGGGAAAAACTCACGAAACTCGGAACAAAGCTGTGCCGCAAGCGTTTTATTGTGCGCAAGAACCAGCGTCGGGCGGTTCAGTTTTGCAATGACATTTGCCATTGTAAACGTTTTTCCGGAGCCGGTAACGCCAAGAAGCGTCTGTTCCCTATCGCCTCGTAAAATCCCGTCAACAAGCTGTTGAATTGCTTTGGGTTGATCACCCTTCGGCTGATATTTTGAAACCAATTTAAAATCCATAGTCTACTCCGTATCGATTCCGGAATCAAAAACCTCCGGTAAAATACCACTATTTGCAATAGAAAAGAAATCATTTCCGCTTACGATAATATGATCAATCAATTTAACTTCTACTGTTTTCAGCGCTTCGCTGATCCATTCGGTTGAACGAAGATCCTGCCTGGACGGCATACAATCCCCGCTTGGATGATTATGCGAAAGGATCGCATAGGCCGCGTTATATTGAACGGCAAGCCGGACAATATTTTTCACGTAAATGTTTGCCGTCGTTACCGTCCCTTCGTTCATAACGCTGCAATAAATCATCCGGTTTCTGCTGTCCAGAAGCATGAGGACAATGACTTCCTCGGGACGGCCGATAAATTTATTGACCAAAATTCTGCCGGCTTCCTCATAGCTGAAAATCATGACTTTGTCCTTGTCCAAATTCTCCTGGTACCTACGGCAAAGCTGTGGGATTAATTTTATCAGCGTAGCGGCGGACTTACCCATTCCGTCCACTTTTAGGAGCTCTTCGTACGGTGCGTCGAACACCGCAGAAAGTGAACCGAATTTCTGCAGCAGAGCATGTCCAATCGGATTCGTGTCCTTTAATGGGATTCCATAATAAAGAAGCAATTCCAAAACCGCGTGCGGTTCAAAGCCGTCAAGTCCTTCTTTCAGAAACTTGTTTTTTACTCGTTCTCTGTGTCCAGTATGAACAGGCTTGGCCGCATTTGCCTTTTTCTCATGGCCATCCTTGTTTTGAACCAACGGCGCCTGCCCCCTATTTTTATATTTTTCGGCTTCCGGGTTTTACGGGTGCCGGCGCACCGGCCTTACAGAGGGGACATTCTTCCGGCTCCCAGGACTGCACATCTACAGATATAACGGCCTTAAACGGCACGCCGAAATCAATTTTTCCTCCGGTGCGGTCTACAATAGAGCCTACGCCAACAACCACGCCGCCCGCTTCCTTCACAAGGTCAATGACCTCGCGGACGGAACCGCCGGTTGTAACAACATCCTCTACAATCAGGACTCTGTCGCCGGGTGTAACGGCAAACCCACGCCGCAAAGTCATTTTGCCGTTTTCATCCCGTTCGGTGAAAAAGTTTTCGCAATGCAGGGAGCGGCTTACCTCATAAGCCATTTGCACCGCGCCCATTGCCGGTCCGATTACGATTTGCACGTTGTCGTTCTGATACTTTTCCGCAAGGGCGGAGCAAAGCTCCTCGCTGTATTTTGTATTTCGAAATATTTTTGCACATTGCAAATATTTATTGCTATGTCTTCCGGAAGTTAATTTGAAATGCCCTTCGAGCAATACCCCCGCTTCCTGTAAGATTTCCATAACTCTCTTCTGTGTTATCATAAACAGCTCTTCTCCTTAATCACATTTCATTTTATTATATACTAAAATGTCTTTTTTGCAAAGCATTTAATCTTTCCGTATTCGTTGATCTATGTTATAATTTTACACATATTTGAGGTATTTACGGCAAATCCTTATATTAAGGAGCGGTCTTAAAAAATATGAAAGAAATAGTAATCGGAAAAAATGACGCCGGACAAAGACTGGATAAATTCCTAACCAAAACCTTCCATAACCTTCCGCAGTCCATGATGTATAAATGTATCCGGAAAAAGGATATCAAGCTGAACGGAAAGCGATGTGAAATTTCAACCCGTCTGAGCGAGGGCGACGTCCTGACAATGTATTTAAAAGACGAATTTTTTCAGCAGGAACCGGAAGAATATGATTTTCTGAAGGCTCCGGACAAGCTGAATATCCTTTATGAGGATCAAAACATCCTGATTTTAGATAAAAAGCCGGGGCTGATTGTCCACCCGGACGAAAATTATCAT
The DNA here is from genome assembly GCF_004768785.1 of Caproiciproducens galactitolivorans. Classification (GTDB taxonomy): domain Bacteria; phylum Bacillota; class Clostridia; order Oscillospirales; family Acutalibacteraceae; genus Caproiciproducens; species Caproiciproducens galactitolivorans. The sequence goes on along the minus strand of NZ_SRMQ01000005.1, from coordinate 48,102 downwards.
TTTGACTCCCTGATTGCGCGCATACAACATTATTTATATAAAAAACAGGAATACCGTCCGGAGGACGAAAATTCCTTCGCCCCCGCCCTCATTAACCGGATTGACCGGAATACTGGCGGGATTGTAATGGCGGCGAAAAATGCCGAAACGCTCCGTATAATGAATGAAAAAGTGAAAAACCGTGAAATGAAAAAGCTGTACCTGTGTATCGTAAATGGCAGGATGGAAAAGAGCGAGGACACTTTAGAAGCTTTCCTGGAAAAGAATGAAAGTCAAAATCGTGTCTATATATCCAAGAAAGCGTCAAGAGGGACAAAAACGATCCGCACCCGCTACCGCGTGTTGGACGAGAGGGTCGACTTCAGCCTTCTAGAAGTCGAACTGCTGACAGGTCGAACCCATCAAATCCGCGCACATTTAGCGTCCATCGGCCATCCGATTGCCGGGGACGGAAAATACGGAACAAACGCATTGAACAAGAAAACCGGTTTTCCTTATCAGGCGCTGTATTCCTACCGGCTAAAATTCACCTTTTCAAGCGACGCGGGAATTTTAAACTACCTGAACAATCAAAAGTATGAAGCAAAAGAAATCTGGTTTTTAAAAGATTTTTACAATTGGAAATAGCAAAGGCCGGCGTATTGTGCCGGCCTTTTGTCAACTGTTTTTATCAACCTGATGGAACGTTTTCAGGTTCCCCGTTTTTTTGCTACGTTTCTCTAGTTCCGTTTCTACATCTTCAAGGCTGATTCCCTGGTTTACCATTAAAACAGTCAGATGATAAAGCATATCGGAAATTTCAAGTACGGTTTCGGCATTGTCGCCGTTTTTTGCCGCGATGATCACTTCACTACACTCTTCCCCGCACTTTTTTAAAATTTTGTCAATTCCTTTTTCAAACAAATAGCTGGTATAAGAACCCTCTTGGTGACTCTCTTTCCTGCTCTGCACGGTTTTGTACAGTTCCTGCCAAACATCATTCACCAGAATCCCTCCAAATCTCATAAAAGAAACAACTGTGCGCGCCCGTATGGCAGGCGGCGCCAGTTTGCTTTACAATTACCAAAAGTGTGTCATTATCGCAGTCGCCGTAAATTCGCACGACCTTCTGCAAATGTCCGGAAGTTGCTCCTTTATTCCAAAGCTCCTGCCTTGAGCGGCTGTAAAACCAAGTGTATCCGGTTTCTAATGTTTTTCGCATGGATTCACGGTTCATATAGGCAAGCATTAAAACCTCGTTCGTTTCAAACTCCTGTATGATGGCCGGAATCAGCTCCGACTTTTCAAAAAATTTATCTATAAAGTCTTTTGACTTTACATCTATTTCTGTTTTCATGTTCAGTCCTCACATAAGCAGATCGCGGCTTGCAAATCCAGATCGCCAGAATAAATCGCCTTTCCGCAAATAGTGCCATAAAGGCCCAAATCCCGCAAATTTGCGATGTCTTCAAGGCTTCCGACACCGCCACTTGCGATAATATTGCTAGTTACGGCATGGTTCAGCGCATATAGCATTTCAAGGTTCGGTCCGGAAAGGGTTCCGTCCCGGCTTATATCTGTAAATATAATATACTTTACACCAATTTGTTCCATTTGCTTCGCCAGTTCGATATAATCGATATCTGAAGTTTCCGTCCAGCCTTGCGCGGCAACTTTCCCGTTTCGCGCGTCGATTCCGACAGCGATTTTTTCTCCATATTGAAGAACCGCTTTCTTCACAAGCGCGGGATTATTTAATGCGGCGGAACCTAAAATCACCCGCGAAACACCATTGTCAATATAATGGCTGATCGTCTTTTGGCTGCGTATGCCCCCGCCAACCTCGACTTTCAAGCCGCAATTTTTCACGACTTTGAAAATCAGCTCTGAATTCACCGGTTCCGCCACCTTCGCGCCGTCTAAATCGACCATGTGGATCCATTGGGCCCCGGCGGTACGAAAGCTGTCCGCGGTCTTTTCGGCATCTGCAGCAACCCTATGCGCGGTTGCATAATCTCCTTTTACAAGGCGTACGCATTCGCCGTCTTTGATATCAATGGCAGGTAAAAGAATCATTGGAACCTCCTGAAATTAGGAAAGACAGCCCTTCGTAGACAGCATGCCGGCACCCGTCTGGGTAACCGCCAGCCGCAAAGCATGGGCAACCGCTTTCATTAAGGCTTCGATTTCATGGTGCGCATTCGCGCCGTATTTCACCCGGGTGTGCAACGTAATACCGGCATTTATCGCAAAGGCGCGCAGAAATTCCTCTGTCAGGCAGGTATCGAACCCGCCGACGCGTTCCTGCTGAAAATCCGCCTGAAAAACAAGAAACGGCCTGCCGCTGATATCCACGGCGGCAAAAGCGAGCGCTTCATCCATAGGAATAAAAAAAGAACCGAAACGGGCAATACTGGAACGGTCTCCAAGCGCTTGTGCAAAAGCCTTCCCCAGCACAATCCCCACATCCTCCACGGAGTGGTGCCCGTCAACCTGTAAATCGCCTTTTGCCCGAATTTTCAAACCAAACCCGCCATGAACAGCAAAAGAATGCAACATATGGTCAAAAAAACCGATTCCCGTAGAGATTTCCGTTTCCCCTCCGTCAAGATTCAGTTCGACGCAAATATCGGTTTCTTTCGTTTTTCTCTTTTGAATGGACGTTCTCATGGATACACCTCTTTTACAAGCGGATAGCTTTTTCAAACGCCAGAAGGAATTTTTCGTTTTCTTCCTTTGTTCCGGCGGTGATTCTTAGAAAATCCCCGAAATACCGTACGGCGATACCGGATTTCACAAGTTGGTAGTAGACATCATCCGCCTGAGAAATTTTTACGAATAGGAAATTGGTAACAGAAGGATATACATGCATCCTCTGGGCGTAATTGCTTTCGAGAATGCTCATCCTTTCATAAAGCATATCACGCGAGGCTTTGACTTCTTCAATGCAGGAGCGCAGCCATTGCCCTTCCTGTAAAATAACGAAGCCTGCCTTCTGCGTCAGAGTATTTACATTATACGGAGATTTTACCGCCTTCATCGCGTTGGTCAGTTCCCGGTTCGCAACCGCGAAGCCCAACCGGATTCCCGCCATTGCAAATGCTTTGGAACATGTGCGAAGGATTATCAGGTTATCGTAGCTTACCACCTCATCCAGCAAAGATTCATCCCAAAAATCCATATAGGCTTCGTCAAGAACCACAAGGGCGTTTACGGAAGTAACCAACCGCCGGACATCCTCCCTTTTTAAGCCGAGCGAAGTTGGATTGCATGGGTTGGAGAAAATCACTAGTTTCGCATTGCTGCTGTTTGCCATGGCAATTAATTTATCAACATCAATGGTCATGTCGGGCTTCTTGTAATACAATTCGGCTTTTGCTTCGGCAATGGAGGCGTAGAAGCGGTACATGGAAAAATCCGGGGACATCGTGAGCATCGTGTCGCCTTTCATCAAAAATGCGCTGCAAATCACCGAAATCAATTCGTCAGAACCGTTTCCGGCAGTAACCAAACCCGAATTGAGATGATAGTAATTTCCAAAGCTTTCACAAAGTTCCTTTGCAAGCGGGTCCGGATACCGGTTGTATGGAATTGAAAGAACAGCATCCGAAATCTTCTGTAATATTTTTTGCGGTACTTGGATGAACGACTCGTTCGCGTCCAGCCGTACGGGAAAATCCCCGCTTATCGGGTCGTATGGCTTTAAATCGCGTATTTTTTCATTCAACTCGTATCCCAAAATCAACGCCTCACTTCAATTGAATTTGCGTGGGCAGTCAGGCCTTCCGCCTTTGCGAGCCGGATAATATCTTCCTGGGCTGCTTTCATTGCTTCCTCCGTGTAATAAATGAAACTGGATTTTTTGATAAAGCTGTCTACGGAAAGCGGAGAGAAAAATCTTGCCGTACCGCTTGTCGGAAGGACATGATTCGGGCCGGCGTAATAATCGCCAAGGGGCTCAGGCGAAAAATTCCCTAAAAAGACGGAACCCGCGTTATCGATCTTTCCGATGTATTCCATCGGATTCGCCGCGCAGATTTCCAAATGCTCGGGCGCCAGTTCGTTCGCAAACGCAACCGCTTCATCCACATCCCGGCATTGAATTACCGCACCGAAGCGGTCAAGGGACTGGCGAATGATCTCCTTGCGCGAAAGGTGCTCTAATTGCTCGTATATCTGCGCGACGGTCTGCTCCGCAATTTTTTCCGAAGGAGTCAGCAGGATTGCGGACGCAAGCACGTCATGCTCCGCCTGTGACATCAGATCGGCCGCCAGGAATTTCGGATTAGCGGTTTCGTCGGCAATAATTAAAATTTCACTCGGCCCGGCGATCATATCAATATCGACCGTTCCGTACAACTGCTTCTTCGCGGTCGCAACATAAATATTTCCCGGGCCAACAATTTTATCAACCTTCGGGATGCTTTCCGTTCCGAAAGCGAGGGCGGCAACCGCCTGCGCGCCCCCAACCAAAAAGACCCGGTCAACCCCCGCGGTAAGCGCCGCCGCCATAATTTCCGGATTCGGCTTCCCGTCTTTGCCCGGAGGCGTAACCATAACGATTTCGTCCACGCCCGCAATTTTTGCTGGAATCGCGTTCATAAGCACCGAAGAAGGGTAGGCCGCCGTGCCGCCCGGCACGTAAATCCCAACCTTTGCAAGGCCCCGGATCCGCTGTCCCATAATTACGCCGTCGGAACGGGTATTCATCCAGCTTTGCTGCTTCTGGCGCATATGAAAATCGCGGATGTTATCCGCGGCATTCTGGAGGGCGTTTAAAAATGCAGGCTCACAGCGGTCTGCCAACGCCTTGATTTCATCCCGACGGATTTCCATTTTATCAGGGATTCTGCCGTCAAATTTCTTTGTATAAGCAAGGAGTGCCTTATCGCCGTCCGTCCGGACATTTTCTATAATTTCCGCTACGGCGGCTTCCACCTGCTTATTTGTTTCCTCGCTGCGCAGTTTTAATTGCCGGATAAAGTCAATGCCAATGCTTCCGCCTTCTTTTACAACCCGAATCACAGCTTTCCCTCCTTTGCCCTATCCATTTTCTCCGCAAGATCCTCAATTTCGGCTTTCCGAAGCTTCAGACTTGCCGCATTCACAATCAGCCTTGCGGAAACATCGCAGATGGTTTCAATGACTTCCAGACCGTTTTCCTTTAGCGTAGAACCAGTTTCCACGATATCGACAATTGCGTCAGACAGTCCAAGCAGGGGGGCAAGCTCCACGGAGCCTTCGATTTTAATAATCCGCACATCCATTCCTTTGCTTTCAAAGAAATTCCTTGCCACATTGGGATATTTCGACGCAATGGTCTTAGCGGAATATCCTCCAAAAAAATCCGTACCCTTTGGGCCGGCAAGCGCAAACTTGCATTTTCCAAAGCCAAGGTCAAGCACTTCGTAAAAGCTGTTTCCCATTTCCAGAATGGTGTCTTTTCCGACGATGCCCAAATCGCAAACGCCGTGTTCGACGTAAGTAATCACATCCGCCGCCTTTGCAAGCACAACCTCAAACTGATGGCCGCCAACCGGCAGGATCAGCTTCCGGCCTTTATTTTTTAATGCGGTACAGTCAAAGCCGATTTTCTCGAACAGCGCAACTGTGTCTTTTTCCAACCTGCCCTTTGTCAAGGCAATTCTAAGTGGCTTCATAATTTTCTCCATCCTGTGCGATCGCGATTGATTCCATCGTATTTCCAATACAGTCCACACGTTTTATTCCGCAGATTTTTGCGTATTCCAATGCTTTTGACCGTTCCTCAAAAATACTGTTTTCACATTTCAAACCTTTTTGAACAAGTTCGGAAGCATATTGTAAAGCCTGAATCTCGAAGCCAGTCTCCCCATGCACAAGGACATCCGCGGGTAAAACTTTTTCGGCTTTGCCACTTCCCAGCAGGATTTTCGAAATGGCGTCTACATTGATCGCAAAACCAATGGCCGGCATCGGCGTATCAAACCGTTTCAGCAGCTCGTCATAGCGTCCGCCAAGCAGTACAGCGTCCCCGCATTCTTCCACATAAGCGCTGAAAACAATATTTGTGTAATAATCGTTTCTTTGAACCAAGCCCAAGTCCACAATGATCTTGTCCCCAAGCCCGAACTGGATTAAAGCGCGGTATAAATCATGCAAATAGGTAAGCGTATTCGCGGATTTTTCATCTAAACAGAAGGAAGCGGCGCGGTCAAAAACTTCTTCACCGCCGAACAGGCGCGGTAGCGACCGCATCGCCGTAACCTGCCTGGAAGGCGCCAAACCGTCTAGAATTGTATTGAGCGCCGCATAATTCTTTGATTCAATCGCCTGGCGGATGTCCTCCCGTTGATCTTCAGAAATGGGAAGCTGCTCCGCCAAAGCCCGGAAAAAACCGGCGTGGCCCAATTCAAAACGGAAATTCGGTACGCACCGGTTCAATGCTTCAACCGCCGTAACAATGACTTCCAGATCGACACGCATTCCCTGCGCGCCAAGCATTTCAATCCCAGTTTGTACGGTTTCATCGCTGCGCCCGGTCAAAGCCGTATTATTCCGGTAAATCGGCTGTGTATAAAAGAGCCGTATCGGTTTCGGAAGATTTTGCAGTCTTGTTGCCACAAGCCGGGCAATAGGAAGAGTTGAGTCAGGGCGCATTACAACAAGCCTGCCCCGTTTATCCGACATTTTATACATGACTTCCTGTCCGATCCCCGAAAATTCAGGGTCAAACACGTCGTAGAATTCCAACCCCGGAGTTACCACTTCGTTAAATCCGCGGGCCGAAAAAACATCGGTAAGCGTTTTTTCAACATGGCGTCTTACCAGACATTCTTCAAAAAGCAGGTCCCTCGTCCCTTCGGGAGTTATTTTGTTATACTTTTTCATTGCGTCACCCCCATGCTCCAGGATTATTCGCTTTAGCGTGCTAATATAATAGCATACTAAAACGCATATGTCAACTAGAATAATGTCATTTGGCTGCTTTGCGGCAGGCCGGCAAGTGTTCCGGCTTCTTCCAGCGTTTCGATCACCGATTTGGAAACCTTGGAGCGTGCCTGCAGATCGTCAATCGATATGTACGGGCCCTGCTCCCGCGCTGCGGCTAAGCTGTTTGCCGCAGCTTCTCCAACGCCGCTGAGAGAGGAGAACGGAAGGCGTATTTTTCCGTCTTCCACCAAAAATTTCTTGGCGTCTGATTTGTAAAGGTCAACCGGCAGCACTTCAATCCCGCGCGCGAGCATTTCATTGATAATCTGAAAGGTAGAATATGCAGCTTCTTCCTTCGCGCTGGCCTCTTTCCCCTTCATTTTGATTTCATTCATACGGCGCCGCACGGCATCCCTGCCCTTCATAACCGTTGCCCCATCGAAATCTTCCCCGCGAACAGTAAAGTAGGCGGCATAGTATTCGACCGGCCTGTGTACCTTGTACCAACCGAGACGTAAGGTGGAAATCATGTATGCGGCGGCATGGGCTTTCGGGAACATATACTTTATTTTCATACACGAATCAATGTACCACTGCGGCACACCATGATCCTTCATTGCTTTTATATGCTCTTCCGTAAGGAGCTTCGTAGCTTTTCCCTTTCGGGTAATTTCCATGATCTTGAACGCCATTTTCGGTTCTAGGCCCTTATGCAACAAATAAGTCATAATGCTGTCACGTGTACCGATTACTTCCGAAATGGTGCAGGTCTTGTTCTTAATCAATTCCTGCGCGTTGCCCAGCCAGACATCCGTACCATGGGACAAACCAGATACCTGAAGCAAATCGGAAAAGGTTTTCGGCTGGGAATCAATCAGCATCTGGCGCACAAAGCTTGTACCGACTTCCGGCAACGAGAATGTGCCGGTCTGGGAATCGATATCATCCGGCTCAACCCCGAGCTCTTTGGTCGACGTGAAGAGGGACATTACCTTGGGGTCGCTCATGGATACCTCCATGACCGGGATGCCGGTGTAATCTTCAAGGTAACGGTAGATCGACGGAACATCGTGCCCGAGTTCGTCCAGCTTGCAGATCGTATCGTGAATGGAATGGAAGTCAAAATGCGTTGTAATATTGTCGGAATTCTGATCGTTTGCCGGATGCTGAACCGGGCAGAAATCGTAAATTTCCATTCCTTTCGGTACGACAACCATACCGCCCGGATGCTGGCCGGTGGTCCGTTTAATGCCGGTGCAGCCTTTCGCCAGCCGCTGCTCTTCCGCGCGGTGCATGACGATTCCTCTTTCCTCCGCATATTTCTTTACAAATCCAATAGCGGTCTTGTCCGCAACCGTAGCAATCGTACCGGCTTTAAAAACATTATCCTTTCCAAACAGGGTCTCCGTATAGCGGTGCGCGCTTGTCTGGTATTCGCCGGAAAAGTTCAGGTCAATATCCGGCGTTTTGTCGCCGTCGAACCCAAGGAAGGTTTCAAATGGAATCATGTGCCCGTCGCGGTTATAATCTGTTCCGCAAACAGGGCATTTTTTCGGCGGCAGGTCGAATCCGCTTCCATAGCTGCCATCCGTAATAAATTCGCTGTGCTTGCATTTCGGGCAGACATAATGCGGCTCCAGCGGATTGACTTCCGATATGCCAGACATATTCGCAACAAAGGAGGAACCAACGGAACCACGCGAGCCAACCAAATAGCCGTGTGCCACCGAGTCGGCAACCAGCTTCTGTGCGGTCATATACAAAATAGAAAATCCGTGCTTTGTAATTGAGTCCAGCTCACGTTCAAGGCGTTTTTTCACGATATCCGGTAATGGATCACCGTAAATCTCTTTCGCTCTTGTCCAGGTAATGGTGGTAAGCTGTTCCTCCGCGCCCTCAATGAATGGCGGGAAGGTGCCCTCCGGAATCGGGCGGACTTCCTCGATCATATCGGCAATCAGATTGGTATTCGTTACGACTACCTCATAAGCTTTTTCCTTGCCCAGATAGGCGAATTCCTCCAGCATTTCCGCCGTTGTGCGCAAGTAAAGCGGAGGCTGCATATCCGTATCCTTGAAGCCCTGTCCCGCCAACAGAATTTTTCGGTAATCGCCGTCCTTCGGATCCATAAAATGCACATCGCAGGTAGCAACCACCGGCTTGTTCAGCGTTTCTCCCAGTTTAATAATCGTGCGGTTGAACTCCTTAAGCTTTTCTTCATCCGATACTAAGCCATCCCGCACCATGAACTGGTTGTTTGCAAGCGGCTGTATTTCAAGGTAATCGTAAAAGCTAGCAATTTCGCAAAGGGTTTCCCAAGGCTGGGCATTGAACACAGCCCTGTAAAGTTCACTAGCTTCACACGCGCTTCCAATAATCAGCCCTTCCCGGAGCTTTACCAGTTCGCTCTTTGGAATCCGCGGTTTTTTATAAAAATAATCCAGATGCGCCTTGGAAATCAGCTTATACAGATTTTTCAGCCCTGTCTTATTTTTAACCAGAATAATCTGATGATACGATTGCATTTTTTTCGGGTCGCCGCCCGCCAGCGACGTATTGATATCATCGACCGTTTGGGCAGACGTGTCCTCTTTCAGACGCTCCAATAGGGCGCTGAAAATTTCCCCCAGCACGGTAGCGTCGTCGCTTGCGCGGTGGTGGTTAAACGGAGCGAGTTTTAAATACTTTGCAACCGTATCCAGTTTGCAGTTTTTTATGCCTGTCAGCATGGAACGACACATTGGTACCGTATCGATATAAGTATACGGAAATTCCATTCCGTTCCGCTGCGCCGCAATCCGGATGAACGACGTATCGAAATCGGCGTTATGCGCCACTAAAACCGCGTCTTTTCCGCAGAAATCATAGAAAGCCTGAATTGCTTCTTTTTCTAGAGGCGCGTCCTTTACCATTTCGTCCGTGATGCCGGTCAATTCCGTTATTTTAGCAGGAATCGGTATCTGCGGGTTGACAAAGGTGTCAAAGCTTTCTATAATTTCTCCATTTTTCACCCTGACCGCGCCAATTTCGGTAATCCGCTCTTTGTTGGGGCTTAAACCGGTTGTCTCTATATCAAACGCTATAAATTCATCGTTAAGGGATTTGGAAGATTTCCCTTTTACGGCTTGTACCAGATCGTTGACAAAATAAGCCTCCACGCCGTAAATCACTTTAATATGGATATCTTTCTTTTTCAGTTCTTCAACCGTATTCATCGCTTCGGGGAATGCCTGTGCAACACCGTGGTCGGTAATCGCGATGGCGCTGTGTCCCCATTCTGCTGCGCGCTTAATGATATCGCTGGCGGAGTTTACTGCATCCATGGTGGACATATTGGTATGCAGGTGCAACTCCACCCGTTTCACATTCGCTTTGTCTACCACTTTTACCTGCTGAACCGTACGAATACATTTCGTGCGAAGCACGATTTCATGGTCGTATTTATCGTATTCAATTTCACCGTGCGCAATGATTGACATGCCGTTTTCCAGTGTGTCAATCGGTTTGCACTGGGGAACCATTTCGATAATTTTCAGGGTCATTGAGCCGGTGTAATCCGTTATATTGATCGTGATAATTTTTCTCTGCCCGTCCCGCGTGATCTTTTCGTCCTTTTGAAAAATCTCTCCCCAAATCGTTACCGTGCCAATATCAGGCGAAATCCGATTAATCGGGATGGGCTTTGCTTTTACCGAACGCCCATATAAATCACGGGCGCTTTCCGGAATAATGGTGGGAAGCAGCGTTTCTCCGGAACGAACCTGAATCGTTTTCGGCGGGTTTACACGGTTCAAGTTTGACTCGTACGTTTCCATCTGTTCCACGATAGCTTCCCGCTGGATCTTTTCCTGCTGCTTCCGCTTTTTTTCTATATAGACCGGATGCTGGCTGTCGAGCGAAAGCAAGCCGTCAAACTCGACGGTTAAACCGATACCGAATTCTTGCTGAATCAGCTTCGCGAGCAACCGGTCAACGCGGCGCGCAAGAAGCAGATCGCCGCCTCCATGCGTCAAGGAAACAATCAGCTTTCCGTTTTCCAAGCGCGCGGTAGAGTCCGTAAGAATGCCGTTCACGCTTGCTTCACGGCGCTTCAGTTCTAATACCAGGCTGGGATAATAGTCGACGCAGAAGCATTCCGAAGGAAAGGATGGAAAGATACGCACCTTGGCAAGCTTTAGTGCTTTACAGGCAACCATTCGTTTTTCCACGTCATAAAGCACGCGGCGCTCCACCAAAGATGGAAACGCCACGTCCGCAGTAATGATTCTTTTGTTCGTATCAATTTGCAGCGACGAAATATTCCCGTCATATACGGGGGAAGGAAGTCGTGCGGTTTCTATGTATTCGCTAAAAAATTCGCCAAATGTTTTCAATGGGATTCACCCTCTACATCTTTTCAATCTCCTGCATTAAGCAGTCTAATAATTCCCTTTCCGGAACCTTTCGGATAATTTGTCCCTTTTTGAAGAGCAGGCCTTCCCCGTTCCCGCCGGCAATCCCAATGTCGGCTTCGCGAGCTTCGCCCGGGCCGTTGACCGCACAGCCCATAACAGCAACCTTAATCGGCTTTTTACAGCCTTTCAAGCGCCGCTCAACTTCATCCGCAAGTCGAATTAAATTAATACGAGTTCTTCCGCAGGTAGGACAGGATATAAACTGAATGCCTTCCCGCCTTAAATTCAGAGCTCTTAAAATATCAAACCCGGCGGCAACCTCTTTAACGGGATCGGCTGTAAGCGATACACGGATGGTATCACCGATTCCGCGCTGCAAAAGCGAACCGATTCCAATCGCGGACTTTATCAGCCCCATGTGTTCCGTTCCCGCTTCGGTTACACCGAGATGCAGCGGATAGTCGCACTTTTCCGCTGCGATTTCGTATGCTCTGATCGTTGTGTCCACATCCGACGATTTCATTGAAATAACGATATCCTGAAAATCAAATTTTTCAAGCAGGGACGCGTGATATAAGGCGCTTTCCGCCAATGCCTGGGGCGTGGGGCTGCCGTATTTCGCAAGGATTTCTTTCTCCAGCGAACCGGAATTCACGCCGATGCGTATCGGTATATTTCTTCTTCTGCAAGCGTCGGCAACTGCTTTCACATGTTCGTCCGAGCCAATATTTCCCGGGTTAATCCGGATTTTATCAATGCCGGCGGCAACCGCCTCCAGCGCGAGCCGGTAATCGAAATGGATATCAGCAACCAACGGTACTTTGACAACGTTTTTGATTGCCGGAATCAGCGCGATGGCTTCCATATTCGGTAATGCGATACGTATGATGTCGCAGCCGGCTTCCGCAAGCTTCACCGCCTGCCTTACACTACCATCTATATCCGTGGAAGGTACGTTCAGCATTGACTGTACGGAAATTTGGGAACCGCCGCCGATCGGCAGTCCTCCCACGTAAATTTTTCTAGTTTTCTTCATTATGCTCCCAGCCCCTTGCCGGTTACCAGCCGAACGATATCATTAAACGTAATAAGGACCATTAACCCTATCAGTAAACAGAAACCAGCCGTATTGACCAAGCCTTCGTACTTTGGATTCAGCGGCTTGCGGCGGATTGCTTCCACAAGCAGAAAAAGGAGCCTGCCGCCATCCAAAGCCGGAAGTGGAAGTAAATTCACAACGCCAAGGTTTACTGTAATCAGCATCATCATCATGATGATATTATTCAGGGCTGCGACAAAGCTTTGCTTCAAACCGATTGAAGCAGCCTGCCCGATCATGCTTGCCGCACCGACTGGCCCCGCAACATCTTGCATTCCGAATCTTCCGGTAACCATTCCTACCAGGCTGAACCAGACCATTCGAACGGTGGATACCGTATCCTCAACCGATTTTTGCAGGAGGGTAATTGGATTTTTTTGAATGGGAGCGACATAAAAGTCCGCTACAAGAACCTTTTTCCCATTAATGTCTTTTGTTTTTAACTTGACATTATCAAAAGTCAGCAGTTTCCCGTTTCTTATGACCTGGATATCCGTTTTTTGCGGGTTCATGATGGATAACGCAAAGCTCAAGTCACGGTCACTATTGATTTTGTAACCGTCAATACTGGCGAACTTGTCACCAACCTGCAGCCCCGCAGCTTGAAAGCCGGAAGGCTCCGGAAACTTTGCAATTGTCGTAGAGGAAAAAGCAGGCTGCTGCACCAGAAGAACCATCATCAGGATAATGCCGAGAAGGATATTCATAACCGCACCCATTGCGACAACCAAAATCCGTTTCCAAACGGGCCGGTTATTAAACGCATGTTCGTCGTTGCTTTCCCCGTCTTCCCCTTCCATAGCGCAAAAGCCGCCGATTGGGAATGCACGCAGGGAATACAACGTTTCCTCTTTCTGAAAATGAAATAGCTTTGGTCCCATACCAATTGCAAACTCATTCACCCGAATTCCGGACAGTTTTGCTGTAAAGAAATGGCCGAATTCGTGAATAAAGATAATGAAACCGAAAAGCAATACCGCGATAACGATTAATAATACCTGTATAATACGATCACCTCATCATTTGCCAGATGCTTTTAGAACATATTCTCTGGCATACGTGTCTGCATTTTCTATTTCGTCAACGGAAGAAACCAACCGGACATCCGGTTGATTTTCCACCGCCTGAGCGACCAGTTCACCAATCTGAAGGAAGGAGATCCGGCGATTTAAAAACAGTTTAACCGCTACTTCGTTTGCCCCGTTCGCCACCGCGGGAGCAAGCCCGCCGCGCTCGATTGCTTTTCGGCAGGCGGCAAGGCAGGTAAAGGTCTCCAAATCCGGTTTATAAAAGGTCAACTTACCATAATCGGTCAAATCCAATTGCCCGACCGGAGAGGGGAAGCGCTGCGGCCATGTAACGGCATACTGGATCGGGATGCGCATATCGGGCAGGCCAAGCTGCGCAATCACAGAATTGTCTTCGTATTCGATCATAGAATGCACGATGCTTTCGCGGTGCACAACAACGGAAATTTTCGAAGCCGGCATGTCGAACAGCCAGGACGCTTCTATAATTTCCAGTCCTTTGTTCATCATAGTGGCAGAATCGATCGTAACCTTTGCGCCCATATTCCAGTTCGGATGTTTCAAAGCCTGCTGGGGTGTAACATCCCGTAATTCTTCTTTGGTCTTTCCAAAAAATGGCCCGCCGGAAGCGGTAAGAAGTAGGCGTTTCAATGCTTTCTTCTCCGGACAGCCCTGCAGGCATTGAAAAATCGCGGAATGTTCGCTGTCCACGGGTAAAATCCGGACAAACTTTTCTTTCGCTGCTTTCATAACCAGCGAGCCACCGGCCACAAGGGTTTCCTTATTTGCCAAAGCGACGTCTTTTCCCGCAGCAATCGCGGCAAGAGTCGGCTTTAAACCCACCATGCCGACAACCGCATTTACAATCAGATCCGCGCCGGAAAAAGCCGCGGCTTCGCAAAGGCCTTCCATTCCTCCAACAACGCGAACCGAAGTATCCGCCACCGCAATTTTCAGCTTTTTCGCAGCATCTATATCAAAAACCGCAACAAGCTCCGGCTTGAATTCACGAATTTGATCCTCCAGCAGCGCAATATTCGAATTTGCCGCCAGCGCACAAACACGAAGGTTCAACCCCCGAACAACATCCAGCGTCTGCGTGCCGATCGAGCCTGTTGAACCTAGAATCGATAAACATCTTTTCATTATTATTCACCATTTTGCAATTTTATTGCATCGCCGCCGTAAATTAATGGATAACAATCGGCATAAAATGAACGAACAGATACACAAACGGCGCTTCGAAAATCACACTATCGAAGCGGTCCAGAATTCCGCCATGGCCCGGAATCAGTTCGCCGAAATCCTTAATATGGCAGCTCCTTTTTATCAGCGAAAAACTGAGGTCTCCCAATATGGACATAATCGTCCCGAAAAATCCGATTAAAAACAGCGATAAATAGGAAACATTCACACTATAAGCATAATACACCACATGAAAAATGTAGCCGAAAACGATCATCGCAACAATGTTTAATAGAAAACCGCCAATGACCCCTTCCACCGTTTTTTTCGGGCTGATATTCGGGCAGAGCTTATGCTTTCCAAAGCGGCTCCCCGCAAAATAAGCTCCCGTATCTGCAATCCATGCGGAAAAAATCGCAATAATCACATAGAACATGCCATGTTTTCCGCCAACCGTACGCAAACTGATAATCGTCTGCAAAGCGGTCGGGATCATCAAGGACATGCTGTAGATAACGCCAACCTCACGAAACGTTATAAATTGATGGTAGAGGATCAGGGCGCTAAAAATCACAACGGTATATAGAAAATAAAATCCTTGCTGCAAAACCCCAAGATGCATATGCGGTTCGGCAACAAGCTGCAACAACGGCACCGCCGCAGAAAAAAGAAGGCTTGGGATAACCAGAACATGTTTCTTCAATAATCCCAAGGCGGCTATAATTTCGTAAACCGCCAACACGGAAATGAGGGAAATTGCAACATTCAAAGCTGCCGGGCAAGTATTGTTAAATATCACGATTGCTGCTAAAAAGATAATAAGTGAGACTCCCGAAGCAACTCTTTGTTTCAATTAAACCCCTCCAAATCGCCTGTCGCGGTTTGCATATTCTTTAAGCGCGCGATCCAAATCCTTTGTTTTGAAATCCGGCCACAAAATATCCATAATGACATATTCGGAATAGGCGGACTGCCACAGTAAAAAATTCGAAATACGGTTCTCCCCGCTCGGGCGGATAATCAAATCCGGATCCGGCTGCCCGCCTGTGTACAGTTTTTGGGCTATGGAGTTTTCATCAATCTCTTCCGGTGATAATTTGCCATTTTTCACGTCTTCCGCTAACAATTTCATCGCACGCGCAATTTCCGCGCGTCCACCGTAATTCATGGCAATATTTAACACCATACCGGTATGATCCGCCGAAACGGCTTCCGTTTCGGCAAATAATTTCTGAAGCTCCGGTGAAAAAACTGTAGTATCCCCAATAAAGCGCACTTTTATATTTTCATTTAAAAAGTCGCGCAAAGCTTCTTCTAAATACTGCTTAAACAACTTCATCAGACCAAGAATTTCTTCCTGCGGCCTTTTCCAGTTTTCCGTTGAAAAAGCGTAAATCGTCAGGTACTGTATCCCGATGGAGCTACAGTATCGTGTGATTGTTTTAAAAACAGCCGCGCCAGCCGAATGGCCAACAGAACGCGGCAAGCCGCGTTTTTTGGCCCAGCGACCGTTCCCGTCCATAATGATGCCGACATGGCGCGGCAAACGATACTCTTTCATTTTTAATGATCCTATATTTCTAAAATTTCCTTTTGCTTTTTCTCAAACACGCTGTCGACCTGTTTGCAGTATTTATCGGTTAAGTCCTGCGTTTTCTTCTCGGCCTGTTTTAATTCGTCTTCCGTAAGCTCCGAATTTTTCTTCATCCCTTTGAGCTTTTCCAACGCGTCGCGGCGGATATTCCGGATGGTAATTTTTCGCTCCTCTGCCATTTTACTGATATCCTTAACCAAATCACGGCGTCTTTCCTCAGTAAGCGGAGGGAAGGTAATTCGAATAATCTTACCGTCACACTGCGGATTGATGCCGATATCCGAAGTTTGAATCGCTTTTTCAATTGCTTGGCAAACAGAAACATCCCAAGGCTGGATTGTTAAAATTCTTGCTTCGCTCACAGATACCGCGGCAAGCTGGTTAATTGCAGTCGGAGTGCCGTAATAATCGACTTTGATTTTATCCAGAACTGCCGGGTTCGCCCTTCCAGCCCGGATTGATGCAAATTCATCCGATAACGTGTTAACACATTTCTTCATGCGTTCCTCTGCATTTGCCAATACTTCTTTCATAACGAATCCTCCTCTACAATTGTGCCGATCGGTTCTCCGCATACTGCCTTTACGATATTTTCAGGCTCGTTGATGCTGAATACCAGAATCGGAATGTTGTTATCTTTGCATAATGAAGCAGCCGTGCTATCCATTACCTGAAGGTTCTTATTCAGTACTTCCATAAAGGATAACGAATCATATTTCACGGCATTTGGATTTTTCTTAGGATCACAGTCATAAACGCCATCCACCATGGTCGCTTTCATAATTATGTCGGCGTCAATCTCAGCGGCCCGAAGCGCCGCCGCCGTGTCCGTCGAAAAGAACGGGTTTCCCGTACCGCATCCAAATACAACCACTCTTCCCTTTTCAAGGTGACGGACGGCACGGTTGCGGATATACGGTTCCGCAATCTGCTGCATAGCAATCGCGGTCTGAACGCGAACCTGCATCCCAAGCTGCTCCAATGCGTCGGCAACGCCAAGCGCATTGATCGTAGTTGCGAGCATACCCATATGGTCCGCGCGTGTTCTGTCCATCTTTCCGCTGCTGCGGCCGCGCCAGAAATTGCCTCCGCCAACTACAATCGCGATTTGAACGCCCATATCCGCACATTTCTTGATCGGTTCACAGATCTTTAAAACCGTATCAAAATCAATCCCGTGCGTTTCATTTCCGGCGAGGGATTCGCCGCTCAGCTTCAAGAGCACTCTTTTATATTTAGGTTTCAAACAGAACACCCCTATTATCTTTTTATATTATTCTACAATAAGCATTGTATAAAGTAAAGGCTTTCATAACTAAATATAGTTATTATTGTCAAGTTTTATAATTTCGAAACATTTCGCCCGGCAGGATAACCGACGAGGGCAAAAAAACAGCGCAGGATGTATCCCTGCGCCATTTATAAAAGCGATTTTTATTTAACCATGCTGGCAATTTCCTCAGCAAAATTATCTTCACGCTTTTCAATACCCTCGCCTTTTTCAAAGCGCACATAATCGACGATCGCAATTTTACCGCCCAGCTCTTTTGCAGTTGCATCCGTATACTGCTGAACGGAAAGGTTCCCGTCTTTGACATAAGTCTGATCCACAAGGCAAACTTCCTTGAAGAACTTGCCAAGTCTGCCGTTAACAATTTTTTCAGCAATTGCGGCCGGTTTGCCGTCGTTGACAATCTGCTCCTTCAAAATTGCTTTCTCGTGCTCAACCACTTCAGCCGGTACGGCTTGTTGATTCAGATACTGAGGATTAATTGCCGCAACCTGCATTGCAATATTTTTGGCATACTCTTTGAATTCTTCTTTTGCGGCAATGTCCGGAGTGGTGTCAAACTTTACCAGAACGCCGATTTTGCCATTGGCATGGATATAAGCGGAAACCACGCCTTCCATACGTTTAAAGCGGCGAATCTTAATATTTTCACCGATTGTAAGGATTTTATCCTTCAGCAAAGCATCGACGGTTTGATCCATACCCTTCGCTTTGCACTGGAGGAGCGCGTCGAGATCGGCAGGATTCTGCTCAATAACGGTATCGGCGCAAATCTTTACAAAATTCTGGAATTCTGCGTTCTTGGCAACGAAGTCGGTCTCTGCGTTCACTTCAATATCAACGCCGACATTGCCTTCTTCGTTTACGGCTGCATAAGCCACGCCTTCAGCGGCAACACGACCGGCTTTCTTCGTTGCGGCCGCAAGACCCTTTTCTCTAAGATAATCGATTGCAGCGTCCATGTTTCCATCAGAAGCTGCAAGCGCTTTTTTACAATCCATCATTCCGCAGCCGGTCTTCTCGCGAAGTGCTGCAACGTCTTTTGCTGTAAAAGCCATGAATATTTCCTCCGCTCTTGTATATTCTAAAGTAATTATTCCGCTGCTTCTTCTACTGCTTCGTCTTCTTTTTCTTCTTCTGCCGCAGCGGCGCCCATCTGGCCTTCTTTGCCTTCAACAACCGCATTCGCCATTGTCGCGGAAATCAATTTAACGGCACGAATTGCGTCATCGTTGCCGGGAATAACATAGTCGATTTCATCCGGATCGCAGTTGGTATCCACAATTGCGACAATCGGGATGCCAAGCTTCTTTGCTTCAGCTACGGCAATTCTCTCTTTGCGCGGGTCAACAATGAAGAGCGCGCCGGGAAGTTGTTTCATTTCTTTTATGCCGCCCAGGAACTTCTCGAGTTTATCAATTTCCAAGCGAAGCTTAATAACTTCCTTCTTCGGGAGAAGATCAAAGGTTCCGTCTTCTTCCATTGCTTTCAGCTGGTTCAAACGGTCGATTCTGCGGCGGATGGTACGGAAGTTTGTTAACATACCGCCGAGCCAACGAGCGTTAACATAATAAGCACCTGCACGTTCCGCTTCCTCTTTTACGGAATCCTGCGCCTGCTTTTTCGTACCTACAAACAGTACGGATTTGCCTTCCATCGAAAGGTCGCGTACAAAATTATAGGCTTCTTCCAGCTTCTTAACGGTTTTCTGAAGATCAATAATGTAAATGCCGTTGCGCTCTGTAAAAATATACGGAGCCATTTTCGGGTTCCACCTTCTGGTCTGGTGACCGAAGTGGACGCCTGCTTCCAAAAGTTGTTTCATTGATACGACTGACATAATTTTTCCTCCTTGGTTTTTCCGCCGCTCTACTTGATCAGACGCAACACCCCTAAGGGCACCAAATCGTCATAGTAAAGCGTGAGTTTTTTATCGTGCCGACTATTATACCATAAACGGGAAAGAATTTCAAGTTTTTTAATTATTTCCAAAGAATCCACCGAATCCGCGCGATCGTTTTCTCGCATGACAACAATTATTATAGCACACTAATATAGTATCGTCACCAATAACCTGTATATCCTGCCATTTAATAATAATATCGTCCTCCCTTCCCAAAAGGCCGAAGCAGCGCAGGCGGCCGTAAATTACAATTGCAACCACGCGCGCGTCCGCCGTATCTATTTCCACATCACAAACACATCCTATCCGCGTTCCATCCTTTATATTAATGACTTCTTTGTGGCGCATATCAATCAGTCTGCAATTCACGCTCCCACCTCCACTACAGTTATATGCCCGACTTTGTTATATAATTAATTAATTGATTAACCCTATCAGAAATGGTAGAATAGAGTAAAATTAATAAAATCAGGGGGTAAAAAGCTAATCATGAATATCTGGCATAACATTTCACCCAAAAGAATTCACGCTGATGATTTTTGCGCTGTAATTGAAATTCCAAAAGGCTGCAAAATCAAATACGAACTGGACAAAGAAACCGGTTTGCTCCTAATGGATCGAGTTCTTTACACATCCACCCACTATCCTGCTAACTACGGCTTTATACCGCGTACCTACGCAAGCGATAAGGATCCGCTAGACGTTTTGATCCTCTCCTCTGAGGATATCCAGTCTTTGTCACTAGTTCGGTGTTATGCGATCGGCGTAATCATTATGACGGACAATGGGATGAAGGATGAAAAAATCATCGCCATTCCCTTTAATGATCCAAACTACAACAGTTATCACGATATTAACGAACTTCCGAAACATATATTTGATGAAATGACACACTTTTTCTCCGTTTACAAACAGTTGGAAGGAAAAGTCACCGCGATTGACGAGATGAAAGGATCAGAGGATGCAAAGGAGATTATTCAGACTTGCATTGACAATTATCTAAATAAGTTTTGTAAATAGCGATAGATTTCAAAAGCCGCTGTCATATATCACAGCGGCTTTATTCTATCTTTAGGACTTAAATAAATATAACGTCCCGCCCATTTGGCCCATCGCGCCTGTCTTTCCGGAGTTGCCACCGGAGTTGTATTCGCTCGCGTCAATTTTGACCGCATTTTCCTTTACATAGGAAGCAATCTCATCATTTTGCCTGCCCTCTCCGGATAGGAGGAAATACGTGATCTTTCCTTCTGACACAAGGTTTTTCAGTTTCTCCTGCGTTAAGGAATTATCCGTTCCTAAAAATCCGCCATAGGCATAGCAGGGAAGCCCCGTATCGATTATGTACTGCGCAACGGTTGCAGAACGCTGGGCCGTAATAAGAAAACTCCCTGCCTTATAATTTTTGAGCAGGTACTGCTCCAGACCGGATACTGCGTTTTGGGGCTCCTTCTGCGTACCGAACGCGCCTCCCCGGCCGACCTTCCCGCTTTGGATCAGCTCCGGCCCGGCATAAGGCATGGTGGCATTCGGAGAACCCATTACGGGGGTCAGCGCCCAGTAAGCCGGGGCAACGAGGGACGAAAGCACAAGCAGCGTGGCTGCAAGCAGGAGAACCCCCTGTTTCGTCTTAACGCAGAACACCACTAGAAGAAGAATTCCGATCCCGGCTGCACCTGCAATAACGGGGAGCATCCACGCTACCAGCTCCGAATACCAGAATACGCATACGATTTGCAGCCCGATATTGGCAAGGAAAGCGATCAGGAGCAGTACCGGCCGCAAATAGTCCGATTTCTTTTCCTTGCGCTCTTTAAAGCCCTTATACATTTCAAAAATGCCGATTCCGCATAATACCGCAATCGCCGGTGCAAGCATACACAGGTAATAGCGGTGATAGAACCCGGCAAAGCTAAAGAAAACAGCCATGACAACAAGCCAGAGCGTCCAGAAAACCAACGCTCCCTGCTGCATACTCCTTTTCTTTCGCAGGCACAAAGGAATACTGCAAAGCGCAAAGAGCAGGAACCAGGAACCCTGGCCGTACAGATTCGACGACCAGAGCCGTAGTGGCGAGGCGTTTCCAATTTCCGAACCGCCGCCTCCGATCACGCCGCCATTCGGGTTATCCGCACGGCGCCCATCGTCCCGGTTCCTTTTCGCAAATCCATCTGTACCGTTACCGTCCTGACTGTCCGGCATACCATTCCCGTCCGGTTTTCCCGGCATATTATCTCCGGGTGTATTACTTCCGTCCGGAATTTTGGGTGCGTTGGTTCCATCCCCGGAAGGCGGTGTACCGACATTCCCTATTCCTTTTCCGCCGCCCATGCCTTGCCCAAACATCCGTTCTGTTCCATTGTGTCCTATTACCAGTTCAAGCATGGAATTGTTGCTGGTGCTGTCCACATAGGGACGGTTTTCGGAGGGATAGAATTCGACAACCAAAACCCACGCAAAAGACACGCCAAGCAGAATGACCATGCTGAGGATGCCCGCAAGGAACCGCCTGCCGAGTTTTTCTTTCGCATAAATCAGATAGGTAAGCGCAATTGCGGGCAGAATCATGTACGCCTGTAACATTTTAATATTAAAGCCAAGCCCGATAAAGACAGCCGTTGCAAAAAGATACCGCCATTTCCCTTTTTCAATCGAACGGAATAAAAACCATACGGATACAAGCAGGACGAAGACAAGCTGCATATCCATCGTATTATTCCGCGCCACAACCACCACAGCCGGAGTGAAAGCAAAGAAAAGGGAGGAAATCAGTCCCGCGGGTTTTCCGAAATACTTGGCGGTCAAAATATAGATTAGAATGCAGGACGCAGTTCCCGCTAAAGCCTGCGGAAGCATCATCGCCCAACCGTGGTAGCCGAAAATAAGTACAAAAATTGCCTGAACCCACAAACCGAGCGGGGGCTTGTCAACCGATACCATTCCGGCCGGGTCAAATGATACGAAAAAGAAATTTTTAAGGCTCTGCGTCATACTTTTAACGCAGGCCGCGTAATATTCGTTTCCGGTTCCATTATTGGATATGGCATAAAAATTCAAGCCGAAAGAGAGCACTGAAATTAAAAACAGCGCAATGAAATATTTGTTTTTCCGAACAAAAACAAAAAATCGCTGCATAGACAAGCCTCCTAAAATCTAATACAGCGATTATAATGATTCATTGTGATAACAAAGTGATAAAAAAATGACCATTATATGTCTTTTTTAATTTTGTCCAAAGCGGCTTTTTCAAGCC
This sequence comes from Caproiciproducens galactitolivorans, assembly GCF_004768785.1. GTDB lineage: Bacteria > Bacillota > Clostridia > Oscillospirales > Acutalibacteraceae > Caproiciproducens > Caproiciproducens galactitolivorans. Next base: position 25,464 of record NZ_SRMQ01000005.1, on the reverse strand, counting down.
GGGAAACCTGCGCTTGGCTGATACCGATTTCCGAAGCAACCTCCATTTGCGTTTTCCCCTGAAAAAAGCGCATGGACAGAATACGCTTTTCCCTGCTGTTCAAATCCCGGATGGCTTCCTTGAGCGCGATTTCATCAAGCCAGTTGGAATCATCATTATTATCCCCCACCTGATCCATTACGTAAATTGTATCGCCGCCGTCCGAGAAAACCGGCTCGTAAAGGGAAACCGGTTCGGCAATGGATTCAAGCGCCAAAACGACATCCTCCCGGGGCAAGTCCAGTTCCTTTGCAATTTCTTCAATGGTCGGCTCCCGGTTGTTCTGTGCCGTCATCCTTTCCTTCGCCTGCATGGCCTTATAGGCCGTATCGCGCAAAGAGCGGCTGACACGAATGGAATTATTATCCCGCAGATAACGCCGGATTTCACCGATGATCATGGGAACGCCATATGTGCTGAAACGGACGCCCTGGCTGATATCAAAATGGTCGATCGCTTTAATCAGGCCGATGCAGCCAACCTGGAAAAGGTCATCCAGGTTTTCCCCTCTGTTCGTAAAACGCTGAATTACGCTTAACACAAGGCGCAGGTTTCCGTTGATTAAGTCCTCGCGCGCTTTTGTATCGCCTTCTTTTACACGGCGTAGCAGCTCCATCTTTTCCTTTTCGGTAAGAACCTTGAGCTTAGAGGTGTTTACCCCGCAGATTTCAACTTTGTTGTACTGCATGCCGTCCCCTCATTCCATGTAAAACTTACTATCATTATTACCATGGGTAGGGTGATTCATGCGAAGGAAAAATTAAAAATATTCGGACACCTATTTGCTTTTCCCCGTATTCCCAGTATATACTATTTATAATGAATTTTCGCAATTATTTTATAGTGTAAGAAGGGCGGAGAAATGAAGATACAATTACCGCCACAGGTTGAAAAAGCAATCGAAATATTGGTGCGCGCCGGCTTTGAGGCCTACATAGTCGGTGGCTGCGTGCGCGACACCATAATGGGCAAGAAGCCTTTTGACTGGGATGTTACGACTTCCGCAAGGCCGGAGGAAATAAAGAAGGCTTTTACAAATTATAAATGTATTGAAACCGGAATAAAGCACGGAACCTTAACCGTGCAAATTGACCATATGCCAATTGAGGTTACCGCCTATCGGATAGATGGCGAATATACCGACAGCCGCCACCCTAACAGTATCCGCTTTACGCGGAATCTGAAAGAGGATTTGGCGCGCAGGGATTTTACCATGAACGCGTTGGCTTATAATCCCGCAAACGGACTGGTCGACTGTTTCAAAGGGCTGGAAGATATACGGCACCGGCGAATCTGCTGCGTAGGCAATCCAGACCTTCGATTTCAGGAGGACGGTCTGCGGATTTTACGCGCGCTGCGTTTTTCTTCCGTCCTAGGTTTTGAAATTGAAAGAGAAACATCGGAAAGCATCCGAAGAAATCGCGGTCGTCTCCGCCTGATTTCGGCCGAACGGATCCATACGGAATTCACCAAGCTCATTTGTGGCTGCGGAGCCGAAGGAATTCTAAGGGATTTTCGCATAGCCATCGAACAGTTTCTCCCCGAAATTGAACCCTTGCCCACATTGCACAACAGCTGTGGCCAGAATATTTGGGAGCACACTCTGAAAGCCATCAGCGCCGTGGAAGCAGCGCCCATACTGCGCCTGACAATGCTTCTTCATGAGATCAGCAAAACAGAGCATGAATATCCCGATTTGAAGGGTGCCGAAATGGTAGAACAGGCGCTAAAAAGACTCCGATACGACGGAGGGACTGTCCGTACTGTATCGGAGCTGGTAAAGCAGCGGAATCTTCCGCTGCCTTCTGAACAAAAACAGATTTTAAGGTATTTGAACCAACTTGGAGCCGATCATTTCCGGCTGCTGCTAAAAGTAAAAGAGGCGGATGCGAAAGCACGGCTCCCGGTTGATAGCAAAGCGCTGGAAAAATTGGCGGAAACGGAAAAAATTCTGGACGACATTCTGAAATCCGGCCTTTGCTATTCCATAAAGGGGCTTGCCGTCAACGGTGTGGATTTGATGAAGCTGGGCATTCCCAAGGGCGCCGAGATCGGCAAAACGCTTTCTTTTCTTCTGAACGCCGTAATGGACGGAAAATGCCCGAACCAAAATTCGGAGTTGATAAAATATATGATTCAACAAAAGGAAGGAATCTGCAATGGAAACGGTTGAACATACTTTACCGCCGATTTACGACGTAGATTCCCGCGTTTTGATTTTGGGCACCATGCCGTCGCCCAAATCCCGCGAGGCGGGTTTTTATTACTCCCATCCACAAAACCGTTTCTGGCGCGTAGTTTCCGACCTGCTGTCCCAGGAACTTCCGGTAACAAATGAGGAAAAAACCGATTTCCTGCTTCGGAACCATATTGCGCTTTGGGACGTTCTGAAAAGCTGTACCATTACCGGCGCGGACGACAACAGCATACAGAACCCTGTACCGAACGACATTGGCGATTTCCTGAGAAAAAACGGAATAAGCACCGTATTTACAACTGGCGCAAAAGCAGCTTCCTTGTACCATCGCTTCTGCGAGAAAAACACCGGAATTCCTTCTATCCCCCTGCCTTCTACAAGTCCGGCCAACTGCCGGTATTACAATTATGAACGCTTAAAAGAGGCCTACAGCATAATCCTCCCCTATTTAAAAGCTAACTGACCCGCTCCAAATCCTTCTTCAGCCGTTCAATGATGCGCTTTTCCAGGCGCGATATGTAGGATTGGGAAATTCCAAGGGTATCGGCGACTTCCTTCTGCGTATGCTCCTTGGTATTATTTAAACCAAAGCGAAGCTGCATAATCTCCCGCTCACGCGGAGCAAGATGTGCGACTGCATCCAGCAGCAGATCCCGTTCCACCTCCTGCTCAATATTGCGATTGACCGTATCCTGCTCACTACCTAAAATATCGGAAAGCAAAAGCTCGTTCCCATCCCAGTCGACATTTAGCGGGTCATCGATCGACACCTCGTTTTTAAGCTGGGAACTTTTGCGCAGGTACATCAGAATTTCGTTTTCAATACAGCGGGAAGCGTATGTAGCAAGCTTGATGTTCCGTTCAGGGCAAAAAGTGTTTACGGCCTTAATCAGGCCGATGGTCCCGATGGAAATCAAATCTTCGACTCCGGCGCTACTTGATTCGAATTTTTTTGCGATATAAACAACCAGCCTGAGATTATGGGTGATGAGCGGTTCCCGCGCATTCGGAATATTATTCAGAATATTCTGCATCACCTTCTCCTCTTCTTTCTTGGTCAGCGGCGGAGGAAGCGTTTCGGGCCCGTTGATATAGTGAATATGCCCGTTCAGACCCAGCCGAAGCCATATTTGTGACAGCTTATTTCCCAATTCCCGTATCAAATTATTCATTCCCATTTTCATCTGTCCCTTTTGCCGCTGCCGCCGCGGCGGATAAATCGTCCGCCTACGGCCAAATTTAGGCAGACGTTTTTTGACACAGATCCGGGTTCAGAAGCGCGCTGAATGCTCCCAGCTTGGATTTTGTAACCGCTATGTACACTTCGTGAATTTCCGTTTTCCGGCTTCCGATACATACGGTCAGTTTATCCGGCTTAAACGCGGGAAGAAGCCCGGTGCCGGAAACGGACTGATAAGGAACCAAACGGATTTTTTTATTCTCCTTTGGTATGATTTCTGTTATGCAGTCTTCACACACCACAGCAACCGGGGCATTTGAAAACGGCTCTTTCAGCGTATTCCCGGTATCCACCTTCGCTGAACAGGAAACGGTCCTGCCATTCATATCGATTTGAATGGTGCAGAACAGGTCTTCCGGGGCCTGCCGCCCGGTTATGCGATGAATGAGCCGGATGATGAAATAACAGATAACGGTCATCCCCACTAGAAACAGCGGTGAAATATTGAAGTAGACAACCGAATTTTTTATAATTAGCCCCTGAGGGGCGAAAAAATACCACAATGCAATCATGAATCCCGCAAAGGAAAAGCTGATGACGTAAAACGCAGCGAGTTCACGCAGAAAGGATTTCAGCCCGGCAAGCGGATACGCCGCCAGAATAATGAGCGCCGACATTGCCATCTTTAATAAAAATGAAAAAAACATCGGAATTTCCGGCAGTAAAATCGAAAGGGAACCAACAGCGCCCAAAGAAGCGGCAAGGAGAAGGCGCGAACGTTTTACCGGAAGCGACAGAAGCTTTGAAACAGCAAGCAATAAAAAATAATTGATAAAAAGATTTACGCCGACCAGAATATCTATGTAAATCTTCTGCTTCAAAGAGGATCCCTCCCTGCGATAAAGTTATTATAGCGGTATAAGGTCAAACATTGTGTCAAATATTGTATTGGAACAAGAATTAAAAATACCGGCTTCGGGAAGAAGCCGGCAGATCGGTAATTACTGTTGGTTCTGATTTTGGAATTTTTGCTTTGCTTGCTGGATTTTCTGCTGTTCCGCAGCGGGCGTCGGATACCAGCCGCGTTTTTTCATGTCGTCAAAAACTTCGGCTTGGATTTTGTGCTCATCTTCAAGAATACGCATGAATTCGTCTCTGATATTCGGGGTCGCGCACTCATTTGCAAACGAATTATAGGTTTCTGTCACATGTTTCTGGGAAGTCAGGACATCGGTCAAAATCTCCTTATCCTGCATCTGAGCGCCGCTGGACTGTGAATTGCTCGATTGTGAATTGTTCATGTTCCCACTCCTTAACTCAAAAAGTTTAAAAGCCTGTCATAATGTTCCTGATGCCGGCTCGCAATGGAATTGCATTTCTGCTTGATATCCGAATCCGAGCACATCTGGGAGTAGGCTTTAAACTTTGTGATAAGAAGCTTTTCGTTACTAAGCTGGTCCTCAATTGCGGACAGCTCCTTTTCCGTTAACGCCAATTGTAACACACTCCTTTTTATTTGGTTTTCTTAGTTTTCCGCATTCCCAAATAAATATACGTCGCTATTATGATTTCAGGCACTTCTATGTAGCCTCACGTTGTTCCTGAGCAAAATCAAGGCCAAAGCTAATAGACAAAGCCTGATCGACCTGTGACATGCACGTATTATCAAGGCGCCCCATGCGCTCCTTCAGTCTGTGCTTATCGATTGTACGAACCTGTTCCAGCAATACGACGGAATCTTTCGCAAGTCCGGTGGTTTCCGCGTTCAGCATAATATGCGTTGGAAGATTGGCTTTCGACCGCTGGCTGGTAATGGCCGCCGCAATTACGGTTGGACTGAACCGGTTTCCAACATCATTCTGAACAATCAGAACCGGACGGACACCGCCCTGCTCAGAACCGACGACAGGGCTTAGGTCAGCATAATAGATATCGCCTCTTCGAATATTCACCACTTTCACACTCCGCATAATTTATGATATAGTTTCTGCCAATATTCTTGACATTGCTGAATGGTTTTATTCATAGGCAGTCCCTAACACATAATATTATTTATCTGTGCCTGATGACATAAATATAAAACAAAAAGGTGTAACAGACGTTACACCTTTTTTCTTTATTGTGATTATAAAATTTAACGGATAAATTTGTTTCAGGAATAACGAGCGTTTGGATATCCCCTGTATTTTTATCGACGGTGATCGTGAAGTCCTTATCCTCAAAAGTTCCGGTGAAGCTTCCATCTGCGCCCGAAGTCAAGGAATCGCTTCTCTCCGCATAATCCAGAACCTTAACAAGAACGGATGCAAAGGCCGTATCCGGCAGCACGCAGTCCTCGCTCTTCGCACAAAGGTCCTTGTATGAAATGGAAAAGCCGTCCCCGTCCCAATCAAAAGACAACCCATCTAAATCCCCGCTTAAAACCTGAACGCTTGCCCTGCCCGGCGCGGTACGGCTCAGATTGCAGAGGAACTGTTCTCCGTTGGTGTTTACATCGGCTTTGCATTGAAAAGAAAAATGAATCTCGGCTGCTTGCACCGTTGGCGAAGAACAAGCGGCAAGCGGCAAAACCAGAACAAGAAAAGCGAAAATACAAAATATTCGGCGCATGGCTGTACATTCTCCGCAAAAAAATATTGAGCGCCGCGGTATTTCGCGGAAAACAGGCGGCTTTACTGCTCAATTTCCAAGAACAGCCCCGGAAGCATATCAAGGATGTCGGTCGGCAGCATCGCGGTTTTGGAAAATTCTTTGGCACATCGGTCGCCGGCAGCTCCGTGAAGGTAAACCGCACCAACCGCCGCCTTTACCGGGTCCATCCCCTGCGCGGCAAAGGAAGCAAGCATGCCCGCCAGCACATCACCGCTGCCGCCTTTTGCCATTCCGGCATTCCCCGTCATATTCAAATGCGCCATCCCGTTTGGTTCCGCAATGATCGTGCCGGCTCCTTTAAGCACCAAAATCACATTGTGCTCCTTCGCAAAATCCCGGGCGTATGCAAGCCGATGTGCCTGCACGTCTTTTGCTGAAGTTTGAAGCAGGCGGGCCATTTCGCCGGGGTGGGGCGTCAATATGACCGGAACCTGGACTGTTTTCAATATATTTATATTCTCTGCTAGTATGTTTATGCCATCTGCGTCAACAATGAGCGGTACTTGTGATTTGGAAATCAACTCCAGGACAAGCTCCGTTGCCTGTTTGCTTTGTCCAAGCCCGCACCCGATCAGGCAGGCGCTTGCCGAGGAAAGGGCATAAAACAGGGCTGTGAGGCTGTCGTTCTGCAAATTTCCTCTGTGATCATAATCAAGCAAAGTATAAATCGGTTCAATTACCTGAGAAGCGACAATCGGATAAATCGACCTGGGCAAAGCTACGTTTACCAAACCGGCCCCGCAGCGGACAGCGGCTTTTGCGCTCATTACGGCCGCCCCCGCCATTCCGTCGCTCCCGCACAGGCACAGCAGGCGACCATAATCCCCTTTGTTGCTTTCCTGGTTCCTTGGCGTAAAATACGAACGGACGTCGGCCTGCTCCGTAACCTCAAGGGAATGCTCCTGCGAATTGATCAGATCCGAACGGATACCGATCGGCGCAACGGCGATTTCCCCGCAGTATTCCTGTGCAGGCCGAATCATATGTCCGTTTTTCAAAGTGGAAAACGTAACCGTATAATCCGCTTTGATGCATTCCCCTTCCACAGCGCCGGTTTCACAGTTGGCCCCACTTGGCATATCCACAGCGATGACGGTCGCGGAGGAATGGCGCACCGAATGGAAAAGCGGAAGTAGGTTTTCTGCGGCGGAACCATGAAAACCCGTTCCGTAAATTGCATCCAGAATAAAATCCGCTCCGCTTACCAGCAGATGGACAGTACCCGCATTGTCCGCATAATGAACAATACGCACCGCTGTGTCGCTCAGACGAGAAAACATAGTTTTGGCGATTTCCGTCACCGGGTATCCGTCCACAAGAACCACGGAAACCTGTGCGCCGTATTCAGAAAGAAGGCGGCCGGCAACAAACCCGTCCCCTCCGTTATTTCCCTTCCCGCAGAGAATAACCACCTTCTTATTGGTCAGGCTGAATTTTTTCCGCATAAAGCGAACGGCTGCGGCGCCGGCGTTTTCCATCAGCTCCAAATAACTCATTCCTGCGTCTACAGCCTTTTTTTCAAGCTCCTTCGACTGCTCACAATTTAATACCTTCATTGTTTTTTTCCTCCCCGATTACTACTGCGGAAGCATATTCTTTCGTATGCGTTACACTAACACGAAAGACGATTCCCCGGCTTTCCGCAATCCGCTGAGCTTCCCCGCTTAAACACAAATACGGTTCCCCACTACTTTTGCGTAGCAGCTCGACTTCGCTCAACGAAAACCCGCGCATTCCGGTTCCAAGCGCTTTGGAAAAAGCCTCTTTCGCACAGAAACTTGCCGCAACGCTCTGAACAGGAAATCCGCGCATCTCAAGCTGGGAATACTCGGATGTTCCCAGTATTCTCCTTAAAAAGCGCGGATTAGATATCGATTTTTGTATTCTTTTATTTTCGACCAGATCAATTCCTACCAAAAACATCAATTGCTACCTGCCTTGTGAGAAATGGCTTTATGGAAGTTAAAACCTTTTCATTCGGGCTGAACAGCACAAAGACATTTCCCTTCTGTGGATGGCGCGCTGTAAAGCACCACGCGTCCTCTCCTTTTTCGTTATCCGATGCATTGATGCGCTGCGCACCGGATTTAGCATGAGGATCCTTCGGGGTGTACTTCCCCAAAAACTCTATGTCGTGCGCATCCACGGAAAGAACATTTTTTCTTTTCCGGCGGTTAATAATCTTATCAATCGTAATGTCGCTGTTTGTTACGCTGTACTCGTATTCGATATTGCGGGAAGATAAAATAAAATACGCCGCGGCGATAAGTCCGATCAGTACAGGTAGAAGCAGGACAGGAGCCATGGCAAAAACCAGAAAAAGTATGATTGCAATACCAAGCAGGACGCCGACCCAAATGAGAATGTCCTTGCTTCCTTTTTTTCTCTTAACAAGCTGTTCAATAAAAATATCCATGCATATCTCCCCAACCATTATTACTCGTTATTGTAGCATAACCTTCTCCGGTTTGCAAGGACGAGCCGTGCCCGCGCCTTTATACATACCATATCTGCTCCGCATACTCCTGAATGGTTCTGTCGCTGGAAAACGCGCCCGCGTTGGCGGTATTCAAAAAGCATTTCTGGGTAAAACGGAAGCGATCCGCATAATCCTGAATTGCCTGAAGCTTTTTCTCGCAATAGGGCAGAAAATCATAAAGCAGGAAATAGGCGTCCGGTTGATGCCAGCTTGCGCCTATTAACAAGGAATCGAATAATTCTCTGAATATCTTCGTCCCGCCGTCGTCCAGTTCCCCACTGACCAGGCTGTCCACCACTCTGCGTACCCTTTCTTCACGCTGATAGATTTCTTTCGGGTCATAGAATGATTTTATCTTTTCTAATTCCTCAACGCGCGCGCCGAAGATATAATTATTCTCCTCCCCCGCCTGCTGCACAATTTCAATATTCGCCCCGTCATACGTCCCCAGCGTTACAGCCCCGTTGAGCATCAACTTCATATTTCCGGTTCCGGAAGCTTCCGTTCCCGCGGTTGAAATCTGCTCGGAAATATCCGCTGCGGGCATAATTTTTTCCGCATAGGAAACATTGTAATTTGAAAGAAAAACGACTTTCATCTTGTCGTTTACTTCCGGGTCATTATTGATTTGATTAGCAATCTCGTTGATAAACTTGATAATCCCCTTCGCACGGAGATAACCGGGGGCTGCTTTCCCGCCGAAAAGAAAAGCCGTCGGCTGGAAGTTTTGAATTCTCCCTTCCTTAATCCCGTAGTAAATATCCATGATGGAAAAAGCGTTTAACAATTGACGCTTATATTCGTGCATCCGTTTTACCTGAACGTCAAAAAGAAAGCTCGGATCCAGTTTGATTCCTTCCTGCCCTTCAATATACTCCACTAGCTGGCGCTTCTTAATCTGCTTGATTTCCGCAAACTGCCGAATCATTTCCGGATCATCTTTATATCTTTCCAGATTCTTTAATTTATTAAGATCGGTCAGCCATCCGCTGCCGATTTTCTCAGTAATGAACCCGGACAGTTCCCGGTTGCTGAGCGCAAGCCAGCGCCGCTGTGTAATCCCGTTTGTTTTATTGTTGAACCGCTGGGGGTAAAGGGCATACCATTCTTTCAGCGTATTATTTTTCAAAATTTCCGTGTGAATTTTTGCAACACCGTTGACCGAATGCGTGGCAAACACCGCCAGACTTGCCATATGGATTTGATTGTTTTCATCGATAATACGATACTCTCCCCGCTCGTCTTCGGGAATCCCCATTTTCGCAAGTTCTTTAACCAGAGCCTTGTCGATCATTACAACATAACGGTACACGTTCGGAATGACGCTCTTAAAAAGACTGACATCCCATTTTTCCAAGGCTTCCGACATGATCGTATGGTTTGTATAGGCAAACATCTGCCTAGCAAGCTTTAACGCTTTCGAAAAAGTGACTCTCTCATTTGTAACCAAAAGGCGTATGAACTCCGGAATCGACACAACCGGATGCGTATCGTTCAACTGCACGGCGTATTCATCCGGAAAATGTGAAAAGTTGTTCCCATACCTTTTTTTATAGCTACATATCATATCCTGCAGGGAGGCGCTGGTAAAGAAATACTGCTGTTTCAGGCGGAGCTTTTTCCCCTTCAAAGAGGAATCATTCGGATACAATACACTAGAAATCGCCTCCGCTTCATTCCGCTCCCGAACCGCCATTTCGAATTTCTGATCATTGAAGAGTTGGAAATCAAAGGGATGAATGGGTTCCGCCTGCCAAAGGCGAAGCGTATTGATCATTTGCGCCCCGTAGCCAATTACCGGCATATCATATGGCACTGCGTAAACCGTCTGGTTCTTAAACCGAACGGTTACTTTTTCCTCTTCGCGCCGCAACGACCATGGATCGCCAAACCGTTGCCAATCATCTACAACTTCTTTCTGGAAGCCATTTTCAAAATACTGCTTAAATAGGCCGTAGCGATAACGGATTCCATATCCGTTGAGGGGAATCTCCTTTGTGGCCGCGGAATCGAGGAAACAGGCGGCAAGCCTGCCAAGCCCACCGTTTCCAAGGGCGGCGTCTTCTACTTCTTCCAAAACTTGAACATCGACATTGTGTTCATGAAACAATTCCGAAAGCGTGTTTAAAAGGCCTAAATTCATCAGATTGCTGTAAATCAGCCGGCCGGTTAAGAACTCAGCAGAGAAATAACAGGCTTTTTTCCCTGGTACCGGGACTTCCCATTTTGCTGTTACCTGCTTCATGGCAGCTTTTGTAATTGCATGATATAGCTCAACGGTACTTGCCTGCTGAACTGTTTTCCCATACTCCAATTCCAGCAACAAGATAACGTCGTTTTTAAATGTGTTCATATTCTTCTCCCATAATAAAATCACCGGTCATAAACAACGGTTAAACGCTCCAGCTTTTTCGCAAGTTCCCGGTTAAGCTCATTTTTCCCCAATCGCCAGCGCCAGTTATTGCCGATTGTCGAAGGGAAATTCATTCTTGCGCCGGCAGGCAGCATTAAAATATCCTGCGCCTGTAAAATAACCGTATCCGCCACGCTTGCATATAAAGCGCATATAGCAGCCTGCGGCAGTTCTTTTTTCTTTTTCACATGAAGGTATTCTTTGGCGAATTTCAAATGTTTTCTTTTCAAGCTGTCAAAAAAACCGACAAGGGTATTATTATCATGCGTCCCGGAATAGGCCACCAAATTGTTGGTATAATGGCAGGGCAAATGCTCGTTTTGAGGGTCCCCTTCAAAAGCGAACTGCAAAACCCGCATTCCGGGATAGCCTGTTTTTTTCAGAAGGAGTTTTACTTCCGGCGCCACAACGCCCAAATCCTCCGCAATAATTCTTGTTTTCCCTACGGAGGAATTTATCGCGTTCGTAAGCTTCAGACCGGGGCCCGTTTCCCAGATTCCGTTAACCGCCGTTGTTTCCCCCGCCGGAATAGCATAATACTGCACAATGCCGATAAAATGGTCGATTCGGATCTTGTCATAGATTTTTGCCGAATACTCCATCCGTTTTTTCCACCAGTCAAAGCCCTGCCGCTCCATTGCTTCCCAATCATACAGCGGATTACCCCAAAGCTGTCCCTTTTTTGAAAAGGCATCCGGCGGAACGCCGGAAACTTTTACCGGCCTGCGCCGAGCGTCCAATTGGAACAATTCGCTGTGCGACCATACATCCGCGCTGTCCATAGCGACATAAATCGGGATGTCACCTATCACTTTTATATCGTTATGATTTGCATAATCCTTTACCTTCTTCCACTGTTCAAAAAATTTAAATTGCAAAAACTTCCAAAATTCGGTTTCGTATTTTAACTCTTTTTCGTATTTCCGAATGGCGGAAACTTCATAAAAGCGGATGTCTTCCGGCCAGAGCCACCACGCCTGCTGATCAAAATGGAATTTCAGCGCCATATAGAGGCTGTAATCATTCAGCCAATATGCATTTTCCCCGCAAAATACTTCGTATTCCTGTGTGGCTGAATGTCTGCTTCTGTTATAGGCCATGCGCAAAAGCTTATACCGCGATGCAAAAAGGGAGGAATAATCCACTTCATTCCGGTTTCCCCAGTTAAACGCCCCGGCCTCCTCTTTCGTTATCAATCCTTCCTCAATTAAAATGTTCAAGTCGATAAAATAAGGATTCCCCGCAAAAGCTGAAAAAGACTGGTAAGGGCTGTCCCCAATACTCGTAGGGCCAAGTGGGAGAATCTGCCAGTACTTTTGCCTGGCGCTTTTTAAAAAATCAAGAAAACGGAAAGCCTCGCTTCCAAAAGCACCTATGCCATAATCGGAAGGCAGACTGCTTACCGGGAGCAAAATTCCTGAACTTCGCTTATTTTGTTTGTGTTTGACGGTATCAGGCATGAATATCAGCCCCTTGTTTCGAAAAATAACGAAAATATCACCTTATAATAACAAGGTGGATAATGAATGTCAAATGCATAATATTCAAAATTTCTTTTTTCTATTTTATAATTCCAATTTTTTATTGTATGATTTCAAATAGGTTGCGGAATGATTCCCGCTTAGGAATAAAATAAATGAGGGATTGCAGTGGTCACAATAAAAGACATTGCAAATAAGCTGGGAGTTTCGATCAGCACCGTGTCCAAAGGGCTTAACGGCGCCGACGACATCAGCGAAGAAATGCGGCAAATGGTGCTGGATACCGCTGTGGAAATGGGGTACGCCCCAAAAAGGGGAAAGAAACCCGGAAAACGCAGGGTCTGTATTTTAATTGAAAACTTGGAATACGAAAATATTGACCAGTTCGGTTATGAAATCGTCCTTGGCTTTAAACTCAGCGCGGTTCGGCACCATTGCGAGGTTTCCGTAATCCCCACGAACTTGAACCTGCTGACGCGGGAAAAATACGATTGCTTTATGCTAAAGAACGGCTTCAGCGGGGCTTTTCTTTTAGGCTTTGCCCTTCACGACGATTATATCCAACAGTTGAATAAAACGAATGTGGCTACCGTTTTGCTTGATAACTACAATCCCAACCCGTTTGTCGGCTATGTCGGTACTGACGGATATCATGGCATCGACATGGCGATAAAACATTTACACGACTATGGGCATAAAAAGATTGCCCTTCTGAACGGCTCAAAGAACTGCATGGTAACGAATGACCGCCGCCTTGCGTTCCTTCAAGCTATGGAACGGTATTCTTTAAAAGCCGATCCAAAGCTGATCGCCAACGGGTATTATGTGGCGGACTGTGCAAAGGATTATGTGAGTACGTTTCTTAATCATGGGGCGACCGCCATCATGTGCGCTAGCGATTTAATCGCGTCCGGCGTATTATATGAGCTGAAACGCCTTGGCGTCCGGGTTCCAAGGGACGTGAGCGTGGTTGGTTTTGACGACCTTCCGATTGCGCGGCGCCTTTCCCCCTCGCTTACCACAATACGCCAGGACCGTCTCTCCCTCGGGAAAAGCGCGTTCATGATGCTTGAAGAATTGATCAACGGCATTAACATCAGCAAGGTTCTGCTGAAGCCAGAACTGATTGTCCGCGATTCGACAGGCCCGAATCCGAAATTATAAGGTTGTACTTGCAATCTTCGCATGAAGATGATATAGTATTTAATTAATATAACACGATGATGAAGGAAGTAACTGTTTATCCCGCCTGCCAAGAGAGGGTGCGTCACGGCTGAAAGCGTGCCTGCAGATGCTAACAGCGAAGTTCCCTTCGGAGTGGCACGGCTGAAATAGCAGTAGGTTGTGACGGCAGGCACCGTTAGAGGCCCCAAAAGAATCAATTAGGGTGGTACCACGGAGGTTTCGTCTTCGTCCCTTTGGGACGGGGGCGTTTTTTAATTCCAATGGAAAGTTTCTAACTGAAAGGAAGATTATGCTATGAAGCAGGAGCTTGAGGCAATTCGCGAAAGAGCAGTGCGTGAATTGAATGAAGCAAAAGGGCAGCAGGTTCTGGAAAATCTGCGAATAAAATACCTCGGTAAAAAAGGAGAACTCACCTCCATTTTAAAACAAATGGGCAGCCTTTCGGCGGAAGAACGCCCGAAAATCGGGCAACTGGCCAACGAAGTGCGCTCTTTTATAGAGAAAGATTTAGTAAAACGCGCAGCCGAAATAAAAGAAGCCGAAATGCAAAAAAGGTTGGAAAGGGAAAAAATCGACGTTACCCTGCCGGGAACCCGCCGCGAACTCGGTGCAAAGCATCCGCTGAGCATTGAGCTTGACACCATAAAAGAAATTTTTATCGGCATGGGTTTTGAAATCGTGGAAGGCCCTGAGGTCGAATACGATTATTATAATTTCGAAGCGCTGAATATTCCGAAAGACCATCCCGCGCGCGACACACAGGATACTTTCTACATCAATGACAATATTCTTCTGCGCACACAAACCTCCCCGGTTCAGGTACGCGTGATGGAAAAGCAAAAACCGCCTATCCGCATTATTTCCCCCGGCCGGGTTTACCGTTCCGACGCTGTGGACGCTACCCACTCCCCCCTCTTCCATCAGATTGAGGGTTTAGTGGTTGACAAGGGAATCACTTTTGCGGATTTGAAGGGAACCCTCGAAACCTTTGTGAAACGCATGTATGGCGAAGATTCCGTTGTGCGTTTCCGTCCGCACCACTTCCCATTTACCGAACCGTCCGCCGAAGTGGATGTACAATGCTTCAACTGCCACGGAGAAGGCTGCCGCCTTTGCAAGGGCGAAGGATGGATTGAAATTCTCGGCTGCGGCATGGTTCATCCGAAGGTGCTTTCCAACTGCGGCATCGACCCGGAGGTATACAGCGGCTTTGCGCTCGGCATGGGACTGGAACGCGTAGTCATGCGGAAATACAACATTGACGATTTACGCCTTTTCTACGAAAACGACGTACGTTTCCTGAAGCAATTTTAAGGGGGCCTGAATAATGAATCTTTCTATGAGATGGTTAAAAGAATTTGTAACGCTGGAGGAAATGCCGATCCGGGATTTCGCCGAGGCGATGACGATGAGCGGCTCCAAAGTAGAGGGCTGGGAAGTCGAAGGCAGCGAAATTGAGAATGTTATTGTCGGCAAGGTGCTTTCTCTGAATAAGCATCCGGATTCCGATCATTTATGGATTACACAGATTGACGTTGATTCCTGTGAACCTATTCAAATTGTCACCGGCGCGCAGAATCTAAAAGTCGGCGACATAGTTCCCGTTGCCATGCATAATTCCACTCTTCCGGGAGGTAAAAAAATTAAAAAAGGCAAACTGCGTGGCGTGGAAAGCAATGGCATGCTTTGCTCGTTAGGCGAACTGGGGCTTACAAAGCATGATTTTCCCTATGCCATTGAGGACGGCATTTTCGTTTTGCAGGAGGATTGCAAGCTGGGGCAGCCGATCTGTGAGGCGCTCGGCTTTAACGATACAAAGGTGGAGTTCGAAATCACCTCGAACCGCCCGGACTGCTTCTCCGTCATCGGGCTTGCGCGGGAAGCCGCCGCTACTTTCGACAAACCGTTAAAGCTGCACAAGCCCGTTGTGAAAGCGGGAAACGGCTCCTGCAAGGGAATGCTGGACATAAAAGTCGAGGAGCCCGAGCTATGCCCCATTTATTCCGCGCGCGTTGTAAAAAATGTGCGTGTAAAGCCGTCGCCGCGCTGGATGCGCGAGCGCCTACGCGCCATGGGTGTACGCCCTATTAATAATATCGTCGATATTACGAATTACGTTATGCTGGAATACGGCCAGCCGATGCATTCTTTTGATATTCGTTTCATCGACGAAGGGAAAATCCGTGTGCGCCGCGCAAAAGACGGCGAAAGCATCACCACGCTTGACGGCGTTGAGCGGAAGCTGACTCCAAAAAACCTTGTCATTGCCGACGCAAACAAACCGATTGCCATTGCCGGCGTAATGGGCGGCGAGTACAGCGGGATTATGGACGACACAACCGCCATCGTTTTCGAATCCGCCTGCTTCAACGGGGCTTCCGTGCGTACAACCGCCAGGAACCAGGGCATGCGCACAGACGCTTCCTCCCTGTACGAAAAAGGGCTTGACCCGAACAACTGCCTACCCGCTCTTGAGCGCGCGTGCGAGCTGGTGGAATTGTTGGACGCGGGCGATGTTTTGGATGACGTGATTCTGGACGACCATTCCCACAGGAAACCCAAAAGAATCCATCTGGACGCCGATTGGATCAATCATTTCCTCAATATAAACCTGAGCGCCGACCAGATGAAAGCGATCCTTGCCAAACTGGGCTGCGAATTTGACGGTAACGATATTTTGGTGCCAACCTTCCGTCCTGATCTGGAGCATAAAGCCGACATTGCGGAGGAAATCGCCAGATTTTACGGTTACAACAAAATTCTCTCAACGTCCCTCAGCGGCGGCGCGCAGGGAAAATATTCCCCGCGCCAGAAATTCAACCGCGCCATCAGCGATACCATGCTTGCGCTCGGCGCCAGCGAAATTATGACGTATTCTTTTATCAGCCCGAAATACTACGATAAAATCCGCATGCCCGCCGATTCCCCGCTTCGCAAGTCCATTACCATTTCCAATCCGCTCGGGGAAGATACCAGCATCATGCGCACAACCGCCCTTCCCTCCATGCTGGAAGTGCTTTCCCGCAACTTTAATAACCGCAACGCGGAGGCGTGCCTGTTTGAGCTGGCCAGCGAATATATTCCGACAACCGACGATAAGTTGCCAATCGAAAAAACCAGCCTGATTGTTGGAATGTACGGAAATAAATCGGATTACTTTACCGCGAAGGGTATGGCAGAGCAGCTTTTGGAAAAACTTAGTGTATACGATTATGAAATTGAAGCTTCATCCGAAGAAACAAGCTTCCACCCCGGCCGCTGCGCCGTTCTGAGCATTGACGGGCATCGTCTGGGTGTTATTGGTGAAATTCACCCGAAGGTTGCTGAAAATTACGGCATTGATGAAAGGGTTTATTGCTTTTCATTGGATGTTGAGCTGATGTTCCAATACGCGAAAACAGAGAAAACGTATGTGCCGCTACCGAAATTTCCGGCTGTTACCCGCGATCTTGCGCTGATTTGCGACGACAGCATTCCTGTTTTAACGCTTGAAAAGGCAATTGTCCGCGGCGCGGGAAATCTGCTGGAAAACATTAAACTGTTCGATGTCTACAAGGGAGAACAGATTGACGCAGGCAAAAAGAGCGTTGCATTCAGTATTGTTTTACGTTCTTTAACCGAAACACTTACCGAAGAACGCGTAAGCGGAATCATCAAAAAAACAATAAATGAACTTGAAAAAGTGGGGGCCAGATTGCGCTCTTAAACATGTGTTCACAAAATAGTTCTTGAAATTATTGTATGTATGTTGTATGATGACATTGTTGGAGGTGTTTCCATGCTTGATAAAACAATGACCTTTTCACTCGGTAACGACCGTGAAGAGGATATTAAAAAAACACTCACCCAGGTGTACGATGCTTTGAAAGAAAAGGGGTACAACCCCATCAGCCAAATTGTTGGCTATATTCTTTCGGAAGATCCCACATATATTACTACACACAATAATGCGCGCAGCCTGATCCGCAAAATTGATCGCGACGAGTTGTTACAAGTATTATTAAAATCGTATTTAGGTGAGTAAATCACAGCACTTGTAAAGAAGCACTTATCATATGAATCGAATAATAAGGAGGACACTTTTGAATGAATGACTCTAAGGAGAGCACACCTCAGTTTCCAACCTATAAGGGCAAACCGTTGGTGCGCTGCGGTGATGTGATTTATTACGGAAGCATGAAAGATAAATATGTTGTCCGGCTTGAAATCAAAAGCAAAAAAAAAGTTAAGGACATGGACGTTGCCGATAAAGTAACCATTCAACTAATGTATACCGACCAAAACATCCGCGCACGGAAACAGATTGTAAAATCCAGCGAAAAAGAAGGATTATATTTAGCGATGGATATTGCGGACGCATGGCTTACAAGGGCTTTGGCTGAATAACAATAGATAAAAGGCGATACGGAATAACCGTATCGCCCTTTTCATGCTTCTTTATTTTCCGATGTCGTGCCGGAAATGCGCGCCTTCGAAATGGATTTTATCTACTGCTTCATACGCCTTCCGCAACGCTTTCTCCAGCGTTTTTCCTAAAGCAGTAACGCCGAGCACACGCCCGCCGTTGGTATAAAACGCACCGTCTTTGCAGCTGGTTCCCGCATGGTATACGGTGGCGCCTTCCACCTGCCCGTTTTCGTCCAGTCCGGTTATTTCAAGCCCCTTGGCGTATTTTCCCGGGTAGCCGCCGGAAGCCATTACTACACAGGCACAGGCGTCGCTGCTCCACTCGATGGGCTGTTCTTCCAAGCGGCCGTCAATCACAGCGTTCAGAATATCGACAAAATCCGTTTTTAAACGCGGCAGCACAACCTGCGCTTCCGGATCACCGAAACGGGAATTGTATTCAATTACCTTCGGCCCGTCCTTTGTCAGCATTAGGCCAAAGTACAGACAGCCCTTAAACATCCTTCCCTCCGCGTTCATCGCTTGTATTGTGGGAAGAAAAATTGTATCCATACAGAGCTTGGCGATTTCTTCGGAATAGTAGGGGTTCGGGCTGACCGTTCCCATTCCCCCGGTATTCAGGCCCTTGTCGTTGTCAAGGGCACGCTTGTGATCCTTCGAGGAGACCATCGGTTTGACGCATTTGCCGTCAGTGAACGCTAAGACAGACACTTCCGGCCCCATAATAAATTCTTCGACGACAATCTGATTTCCGGAAGCGCCGAATACCTTGTCCTCCATAATGGATTTTACGGCATTCTCCGCTTCCTTGAAATCCGCGGCGATGATCACGCCTTTGCCAAGCGCCAGTCCGTCTGCTTTAATCACAATGGGATACTGCCCGTTCTTTCGGATATAGTCCAAAGCCTTGCCCGAATCGCTGAATACTTCGTAATTTGCAGTAGGAATATGATACCGCTTCATCAAATTCTTGGAAAACACCTTGCTGCTCTCGATGATTGCCGCATTGGAACGCGGTCCGAATGCACGGATTCCGTTTTCCTCCAGAGCGTCCACCATTCCGGCGGCAAGCGGGTCGTCCGGAGCAACAAACACCAGATCCATTTTCTTCTCTTTGGAAAACTTTACAACGCCGTCAATATCTGTTGCAGCAATATCCACACAGACTGCGTCCCGGGATATTCCTCCGTTCCCGGGCGCACAGTAGATTTCCGTTACTTTGGGGCTTTCCTTCAGCTTTCGGATAATTGCGTGCTCCCGACCTCCCCCGCCGATTACCAATATCTTCATCGCTTTCGCCTCAATTCCTTTTATTTACTTGTCAATTAATGGTGGAACAGCCGCACGCCGGTGAATGCCATGGCGATACCGTATTTATTGCAGGTGTCAATTACATGGTCGTCCCGAATAGAGCCGCCTGGCTGTGCAATATATTTCACGCCCGTCTTGTGCGCGCGCTCAATATTGTCGCCGAACGGGAAAAAGGCATCCGAACCAAGCGCAACATTCTGAAGGGTATCGAGCCACGCGCGCTTTTCTTCGCGGGTAAGCGGTTCCGGCTTTTCTGCAAACAAGTTCCGCCATGTGCCTTCCGCCAGAACATCCATATATTCCTCGGAAATATAAACGTCGATGGTATTGTCACGATCGGGACGGCGGATGCCTTCCTTAAACTTCAGACCAAGCACCTTCGGATGCTGGCGCAGGTACCAGGTATCCGCTTTATTGCCCGCCAGGCGTGTGCAGTGAATTCGGGACTGCTGCCCCGCACCCACGCCGATAACCTGACCGCCTTTCGCATAGCAGACGGAATTCGACTGCGTATATTTTAGCGTAATCAATGCAATCAGCAAATCGCGCTTTGCGTTTTCCGGAATGTTTTTATTCTCGGTAACAACATTTTCGAGCATTTGGTTGTCAATTTTAACTTCGTTGCGGCCCTGTTCAAAAGTAATTCCGAATACGTCCTTGCATTCAATCGGCTCCGGCCGGTAATCGGGATCGATCGCAACGACATTATAACTGCCCTTACGTTTGGATTTGAGAATTTCCAGCGCTTCATCCGAATAGCCCGGCGCGATAATGCCGTCAGAAACCTCGCGTGCGATCAGCGTTGCGGTTTGCACGTCGCAGGGATCGGAAAGGGCAATCCAGTCGCCGTAGGAGGACATCCGGTCCGCTCCTCTGGCCATGGCGTATGCGCTGGCCAAAGGGGAAAGATCAAGATCGTCTACAAAATAAATCTTCTTTAAGGTATCGGAAAGTTCGGTTGCCACCGCGGCGCCCGCCGGGCTGACATGCTTAAAGGAAGCCGCCGCAGGCAGCCCCGTCGCTTCCTTCAGCTCTTTCACAAGCTGCCAGCTATTGAAAGCGTCGAGAAAATTGATATAACCCGGTCTGCCGTTCAGCACCTGTACCGGCAAATCTCCGCCGTCTTTTCTGTAAATGCGCGACGGCTTTTGATTTGGATTGCATCCATATTTCAACGTAAGCTCGTTTGCCATTTCAACCTCTCCTGTCATTGATTTTTATTTACGATCCGTGTTTCTGTCGCACCGGTTTCCAAATTGATGAACCGGGTAAAGAGTGAAACTTTATTGTCTTCGTTCAGGCTTTCCCATATTTTCCCGGTAAATTCGTCAATATCACCGGAAATGCCAACAAGCGTCGGTTCGCCTTCAAAAGACAGAAGCGGACTCCCGTCCCCGCAATAGGTATGGATAAAGTGCCCTTCTCCGCTGACAGGAGAAGTATATTCAAAGAAATAACGCTGTACGGAATCCGGATTGCCGTTTGCGCTTTTCAGAATGGAAAGCCGGTAATCCCCCGATTTATCCATAATACAGGAAATGCGGGGCGTATAATTCGGCCCGTCGGGTTCAAAAGTACGCGTGCGCAGGGCGTCGGCAAAAGACTTACCTTCTTTCATAAACGCATAGATCGTGTCCGTCTGGTCGCCGTTTGTAACAATTGTCGTACCATCCAACACCCGCACCGGAGAATAGATAATCAAAGAAGGATCAACCAGCTTGGCGGGATCAAACGCTTCAGTTCGGATACCCTCGCCGTCCTGAACAAAAATACGGTTGCGGCTGTTTTCGCTGCGGCCCATGATAAAATAAGCAATGACCGCACACGAACCGATTCTTCCAGCGACAATCCCCCGACCAGGGTAAGCATTTGCTTTCAGATTTTCTAAAAGGCATTGTTTTTTCATATCGAATCCTCCCGAATCTTAGTTTTCCCGTTATGAACCGTTATTTTCCCTTCGCAAAATAGAGCAACCGCTTTAGGAAGCAGTATCCATTCGGCCTGTTCCATCACCCTGCGCTGGAGAATTTCGGGCGTATCACCCTCAAGCACCTTCACCGCTTTCTGCAAAATAATCGGACCACCGTCACAGACCTCATTGACAAAATGTACTGTCGCGCCAGTCAGCTTTACGCCCCTTTCAAGCACCGCCCTATGTACCCGCAGGCCATAAAACCCTGCGCCGCAAAACGACGGAATCAGCGACGGGTGAACATTTATGATCTTATTTTCATAATGACGGATAACGTTATCGCTGATTATAGTCATGAAACCAGCAAGAACAATCAAACCGATTTGATAGCGACCCAAAATTCGAAGCAGCGCCGCATCATAGTCTTCCTGGGTGGAATATTCTTTCCGGATGAGTGTTTCCGTTGGAATTCCGGCTTTTTTCGCGCGCTCCAGCGCGTAGGCCTCCGCCTTGCTGGAAATGACAACCGCAATTCTGCCGCCCAGTATCTCGGAACGGTTCTGGGCGTCAATCAGCGCCTGCAAATTCGTGCCGCCGCCGGATACCAGCACGGCAATATTCAACATAGGGATACCCCTTCCCCGCCGCTGACAACACTTCCGATGATATAGGCCTGTTCGCCCATGGAATTCAGCTCTTGAACCGCCGTATCGGCCTGGTTCTTCGAAACTGCCATACACATACCGATTCCCATGTTGAACGTATTGTACATTTCGCGTTCCGGAATATTCCCCTCACGCTGCAGCACGGAAAAGACCGGCAGCTTCGGCAGGGACGCAAGCTCAATTTTCGCAGTAGTATCCGGTTTAAGCATGCGTGGGATATTTTCAAAAAATCCGCCGCCGGTAATATGGGAAATTGCTTTGATACAGACTTTTTCCATCAGCGCAAGCACCGGTTTTACATAAATTTTTGTCGGCGTTAGAAGCTCTTCGCCAAGTGTATGACCGAATTCATCGATATGCATATTGATGTTCTTTTCACTAATATTGAAGATTTTGCGAACAAGCGAGAAACCGTTGGAATGGACGCCGGATGAGCGCAGGCCAATCAGTACGTCGCCCACTTCAATCTGCGATCCGTCGATTATTTTTTCGCGATCCACTATGCCCACGGAAAAGCCGGCAAGGTCGTATTCGTCGACCGGATAAAAGCCGGGCATTTCTGCGGTTTCCCCGCCGATCAGCGCACAGTTGGACTGCACACAGCCTTCCGCCACGCCGGATACGATCTGCGCGACTTTTTCCGGGAAATTTTTCCCTACAGCAAGATAATCTAGGAAAAACAGCGGCTTTGCCCCGCAGCAAACCACATCGTTTACACACATGGCGACGCAGTCAATGCCAATGGTGTCATGCTTGTCCATTAAAAAAGCAATTTTCAGTTTTGTTCCCACACCGTCCGTGCCGCTCACGAATACAGGCGTTTTCATTCCCGACAGATCGGGCTGAAACAGGCCGCCGAAGCCGCCGAGCCCGGAAACAACGCCCGGTATGTTTGTACGCGCAACATGGCTTTTCATGAGTTCAACCGCTTTATATCCCGCAGTAACATCCACTCCGGCCGCCTTATAGCTGTCGCTGAAACTTTTCATTTTTATCCTCCCTACTCCTGTCACAGTTCCTGAACCTTTGCCTGTATTGCCGCGTCCTTCTGCGCAACGCCCTGTGCCATTTGCTTTTTCATTTCCACCAGCTTTGCGGCAAGGGTTTCATCGGAAAGAGCAAGGATTTGCGCAGCAAGAATGGCCGCATTGTCCGCGCCGTCAATTGCCACGGTAGCAACCGGAATGCCGCTTGGCATCTGTACGGTGGCTAAAAGTGCATCCAGCCCGTCCAGCGTTGACGACTTAATCGGAATCCCGATAACCGGAAGGGTCGTATGCGCGGCAAGTACGCCCGCCAAATGCGCTGCCTTTCCTGCCGCGGCGATGATGACGCCGAAACCGTTCTTCACAGCGGAAACGGAGAACTCCGCCGCTGCCTGCGGCGTCCTGTGAGCGGACATTACGTGTACCTCCATGGGAATGTCCAGTAATTTTAAACGCTTTACAGCGGCTGAA
The DNA here is from genome assembly GCF_004768785.1 of Caproiciproducens galactitolivorans. GTDB lineage: Bacteria > Bacillota > Clostridia > Oscillospirales > Acutalibacteraceae > Caproiciproducens > Caproiciproducens galactitolivorans. The sequence continues at coordinate 2,086 of NZ_SRMQ01000005.1, read as the reverse complement.
ACGGTTGGAAAGTCGCTGTCACTACCCATAATAATCGCTGCCTTTTTTACACCCATCATTACACTCTCCTATTGTTTTCGTCGGCCCGTAAAAAGAACATAAAAAGAAGGCTGCACCCCACGAAAAGGCACAGCCTAAGCTTATGATAACAAACGGGATATTGGCGCAACTCGACAATGAATTCCTTGCATTTCAAAATTGCTGGAAACGGAAAATCCTGTCATTTGCGTTCCCTCCGACAACTTATGATATATTTATTGTAGGGGATTCAAACCTGAATTTCAATAGATGATCGTACGAAAAATTATTTTTGTACAGAACTATTGCTGTAAGGTATGAACCTCGGCATTACTTTGTATAATATGCCGCCGCTATTCTGCCGGTTTCGGTTCATCTGCGACCAATTCCTTTACGGAGGCTACCAAGCCGGCTATAGATTGGATATTGGAAGGAATAATAAGCTTTGTTGCTTTGCCATCGGCAGCCTTTGCAAATGCGTCTAGGCTCTTCAGGGCAATAACGCCGTCGCGCGGGTTTGCTTCGTTCAAAAGCTTGATACTGTCCGCGTAAGCCTGCTGTACCAGCAGGATTGCCTGCGCTTCACCCTGTGCTTCACGAATCTTGGATTCCTTCTTCGCTTCGGCACGCAGGATCGCGGATTCTTTTTCACCTTCGGCAATCAGAATCGCACTACTCTTTTCGCCTTCCGCCGTCAGGATCTGCGCACGGCGTTCACGCTCAGCCTTCATCTGCTTCTCCATAGATTCCTGAATTTCCTTCGGCGGGATGATATTCTTCAGTTCAACACGGTTTACCTTAATGCCCCAGGCATCGGTTGCCTCATCGAGGATAGTGCGGATTTTCGTATTGATTACGTCACGGGAAGTAAGCGTGTGATCCAATTCCAGCTCACCGATAATATTACGCAATGTCGTGGCGGATAAATTTTCAATTGCAGAAATCGGGCGTTCAACACCATAAGCATACAACTTCGGATCCGTTATCTGGAAATAAACAACTGTATCGATCTGCATGGTAACGTTATCCTTTGTAATAACAGGCTGGGGCGGGAAATCAATCACCTGTTCCTTTAAAGATACTTTTTTCGCAACCTTATCGATGAACGGAATCTTGAAATGAAGCCCGGTTAACCATGTGCTATTGTAGGCGCCTAAACGCTCAATAACATAAGAATGTGCCTGCGGAACGACCTTAATATTCGTAATAAAAATTATAATGACGACAATGATTAAAAATAACAAAATATAACCCATTAAAAAATCCTCCTTATTTATGGATGGGTGCTACAATCAGTTTTACTCCTTCAATGGAGTTGATTCGTACATTTTCTCCCGTTTGAATAATGGAACCGTCCTCGCTGCGCGCGGTCCAGATACTGCCACGGACTTTTACCTGGCCAACGCCGAGGGTATTATTGATTTCAGCAATGACAAGGCCTGTTTCACCAATATAGCGACCGGTATTCGTATCCTCCTTTTTAAAACGCATCAGTTTTCCAACAACCGGCCTCGTCGCTATTAATGTAACCGTCGTCACCCCAGCGAAGAAAACGGTTTGGAGCCACATCGGAGCGCCTAAAAGATTCGCAATCAGCGCGGCCACACCGCCTATTACAAACCAAATTGACACAAGCTGTGCGGTTAACCCTTCCAGAATTGCAGCAATAATGATTACTCCAAGCCAGATATACGGTAAATATGCTTCCATGTTACCACCCCTTTCCTGATTGTAGTTGCTATCTTATCACAAATCGGATTTCAACACAAAGACGGTAATAAGCTAAAAAAACCGAATTTAACGCATTTTCATGGAATCCGCCATACCGTCTTATGGAATCGAATCGGGGCGAAATGGCTCGAGTTGGTTCACATCCGCTTGATAATTTCTATTGTAGAAAAACATATAATCTTATAGCCCATTATACTATAGTTGGAAATAGGCTATGTCAAGAGAAGTTCGCAATTTGGGGACTCCACGAAATGAATTAAGCTGCGCTTAGCAGAAGTGTCTGAATCGATTTGGGATTCAAATATGCTCTGGAAACGGACCAGTCTTCAGCGTATTC
>NZ_SRMQ01000004.1 GCF_004768785.1 Caproiciproducens galactitolivorans | reverse complement strand
TGTGTTATTCTTTCCTTGAGTCATTGGGACCAACTCCTTTTTGAATGTCTTGACACCATTCATTTTAAAGGAGTCCCAATGGCTTTTCTATACCTTCTCGAAATTGCGAACTTTATTGTACTCTATCCTTGTATAGCAAAATATAACGTAATTCAATGTGAAAATTTATGATATTTATATAATTTAATTTTAATTTTTAAAAATTTGTATAGATATTTGTCAGATTAATCAACCGTATGAAAATCGGAAAAGTTTTCTTGTATTAATATTTCAATACGATTATAATAAGGACACAAAATGGGAAACCCACGAAAGCCTTAAAAACAAGATTTATAAGAAATGTCCGGCACGCCGGACAGGAACTGCCGGCGATATTGCGGGCCGCTGTACGGATTACAAAGTATGACAAAACCGTAATGAAACTTTAATCAACTTGAAATTCATTTTTTAATTTCCAAACTTTACATTTTCGCCCTTAAGTGGTATAATTTTTCTGGTTTTTCAGATAAAATGAATTTCTGTTTTTTAATAGTTGCATTTGATTTGCAGGGGGCCGTCGCTTGAAAATAGCAGAAATTGAAGTTGGAGAGATTTCCGTTCCGCTCGTAACGCCGTTCAAAACCGCGCTGCGCACGGTGGAAGCCATTGAGGATATCGTTGTAAAAATAACCGCCGATACCGGTGAAACCGGTTACGGTGAAGCGCCGCCAACCGCTGTTATTACAGGGGACACCAGGGGTTCCATCATTTGTGCCATCCGCGATTATATCCGCCCTGCCATTCTGGGCATGGAAATTGAAAATATCGACGGGATTATGCACAAGCTCCATACCTGCATACAAAAGAACACCAGCGCCAAGGCCTGTGTAGATATGGCGGTTTACGACCTTTTTGGAAAGCGCTGCGGCGTGCCGCTGTACCGCCTGCTTGGCGGGTACCGCAGGGAATTGGAAACGGATCTGACCATCAGCGTCAATCCGATCGACGAAATGGTGCGCGACAGCCTTTCTGCCGTGAAGCGCGGTTTCCGCATACTAAAGGTAAAGGTCGGCCAAGAGGGCGAAAAGGATATTGAGTGCATTGCCGCCATCCGGGACGCCGTCGGCAAAGATGTAAAAATCCGGGTGGACGCAAACCAGGGTTGGACCGCTAAGGAAGCGATCCGTATCCTTTCCGTTCTGGAGCGCGAGGGGCTGGACATTGAACTCTGCGAACAGCCGGTAAAGGTGCAGGATATCGACGGCCTGCGCGCGGTGACGAAGGCAGTTTCCACCCCTATTCTGGCGGACGAAAGCGTCTTTTCCGCCGGGGACGCCATGGAAATCCTGCGCACACACGCGGCGGATCTGATCAACATTAAGCTCATGAAAGCCGGGGGAATCTACGGCGCTTTAAAAATTTGCGCCATTGCGGAAACCTGCGGCGTAGAATGCATGATGGGCTGCATGCTGGAAAGCAAGCTGGCGGTCAGCGCGGCGGCGCACCTTGCCGCGGCAAAGAGCATTATCACGCGCACCGATCTGGACGGCCCGTCGCTTTGCAGAATTGACCCGTTCGAGGGCGGCCCGGACTTCCTTGAAAGCCGGATTGTGATGAACGACCGCCCCGGTATCGGTATTCAAAGCGTTCCCGCGTTTCCATCCCGTTAAAAGGGCGGCGCCTTCTTTCCACGCCGAGAGGCGGATAATACGCCGCTGCGAAAAGGAAAGCAGAGCGCCGCAAAGGAAAAAACATTGTTTACAAGAGAATCCATTTCTTTTTTAATGGCTCCGCTGTTTTGGCGGAGCCGTTACAGGTTGTTGGCATGCGGACAAACCCGGTCATGCACGATTATTCGGCTAAAAAATGAACCGGTGCAAAATGGCGCCCGGGCAGCCCGGCCTTTCAAACGAATCTGAACCTGTGTAATATAACGCGAAATATAAAATTCATTGGAGTGATTGTATGTTTACACCCAAGCCACTATTTCCGGGCGCGCGCGTTGCGCTGATTGCGCCCTCCGGACCGGTTTTGCCAGAAAAATTCGGCCCGTCCGTGCGGGCGGTAGAAAATCTTTCCTTAATGCCCGTCATTTTTGAAAGCTGCCGCCGGGCGCACGGCTATTTCGCTGGGGATGACCGTATGCGCGCCAAAGACATCTGCGACGCGTTTGCAGACAAAACCATCGACGGCATTCTGTGCGTGCGGGGCGGATACGGTGCCCAGCGCCTGATGAATCTCATCGATTTTGACCTAATCCGCAGAAACCCGAAGTGCTTCTGCGGTTACAGCGACATTACCGCGCTGCACACCGTCTTTAACCAGAAATGCGGCTTTGTCACCTACCATACCCCCATGCCCTCCACGGAGCTTTGCATGAACCCGGACGAATATACCCTTCAAAGCCTGAAAAAGGTCCTGTTCGGGGAAAAAATCGGGGAATTGCAGAATCCCGCAAATATACCGTTGAAAACGCTGGTGGGCGGATGCGCCTGCGGCGTCCTGACCGGCGGCAACCTTTCGCTGGTTTCGTCCTCGCTTGGCACGCCGTACGAAATCGACACCCGCAATAAAATCCTGTTTCTGGAAGATGTTGGCGAGGAGCCGTACCGGATTGACGGCATGCTGAACCACCTGAAAGCAGCGGGGAAATTCCGCGACTGCGCCGGAATCCTTTTCGGAAGCTTTACAAAATGCCAAGCGGAAAATCCGGAACGCTCGCTGACGCTGGAACAGATTCTTGAGGAGCTGATTGTCCCCGAACACAAGCCCGCCATCATGAACATGGCCTGCGGCCACGGTATGCCGTCCATGTCCCTTCCGCTTGGGAAAACCGTCGAAATGAACTCGATTTCCTGCAAAATTAATGTATTGGACTGATTTTATGAAATTAAGGAATTTACGCGATTACGCAGAAAACGAAATCAATAATAGCAATGCGAACGTTTCCTTGCTCGTTCACGATTTTACCCGCAGCCAAACGCTTCTGTCCTTTCACGCCGAGCAAAAGGTTGTCGCCGCAAGCACAATCAAAACGCTGATTCTGCTTGCCGCGCTGGAAAAGGTGCAAAAGAGCGAACTGGAGCTGAGCCAGATGGTCACAGTCCCCGCCCTGGAAATTTTGCCGGATACCCGCGTGTTCGACCGGGATGTGCGGGAATACCGCCTGGAAGAGCTTCTGACATGGATGATTATTACCAGCGACAACACCGCCACAAATGTGCTGATCGACCTACTCGGCATGGACGCCGTCAACGCGTACTGCCGGAAGCTGAAGTTGGAATCCACGGTGCTGGAACGCAAAATGCACGATTGGGGTGCAATCGAACAGGGGCGCAACAATTACACCAGCGCCATAAACCAGCTCACCGTCTTTGCCGCCCTGCACCGCAGGACGATCCTGACCCCAAAGCTCTGCGACCGGGCGCTCGGCATTTTAAAGCGCCAGCGCGATTACAGCCTGGCGTTCCGGTATATTGCGGACGAATCGCTGACCGCCGCGCACAAAACCGGCGGGCTGGATCGTCTGAACCACGATTCGGGTTTGTTTTACCTTGACGGCAATGTGTATTATTTCGGCTGCTTTGTTTCCGAATCCATGGACGACACGAAGGAAAACCCCGTTTCCAAAAAGCTGATCGGACGGCTTTCCCGTGAAGTCTACGAATATTTCAAAGGGGTTTGAGATGCAATTCGCATTGATAAAAGCTCCGATTGCGCCGCTGATGAAGGGACCGCATAAAAGCGAACGTACCGACGAAGCACTCTGCGGAATGACTGTGGAAATTCTGGAGCGATGCGGCGCGTGGGTTCGCGTGCGCACGCATTACCGGTACGAGGGCTGGGTAAACGAAAGGCACCTTTGCTTTGACCGCTGTCTTGTGCGGCAATGGACAAATGCCCCGAAGGCGGTGGTGCTGCAAGCCTGGGCGGACGTTCTGGATGCGCCGAAGGTGCAGGGGCATCTCGTCGGCGAAATCCCGCGCGGCGGCCTGTTAAGCCCCGCCGGCGAAGCAGGGGACGGCTGGCAGAGGGTGCGCTTCTGCGACGGGCGCGAAGGCTACCTTTGGGGCGCGTTTCTGGGGGAATACCGCACCGCATGGCAGAAAGAAGAGGAACCGGCTCTGCGCAAAGCGCTGACGGAAACCACACGCTCCTACCTTGGCGTCCAGTACCGCTGGGGCGGAAAAACCCCGCTGGGCATCGACTGCAGCGGGCTTTGCTCCATGGCCTATCTTTTAAACGGGGTCATCATCTACCGGGACGCACACATTCAGCCGGGTTTCCCCATACATGAAATAGGCTTCGATGAAATCAAGGAAGGCGATCTTCTGTATTTTCCCGGCCATGTCGCCATGTACCTTGGGGACGGAAGGTATATCCACGCTACCGCAAGCAACAACTGCCACGGCGTGGTGATCAACAGCCTTGACCCACGGGCGCCCGATTTCCGCGCCGATCTGCCCGGAAAGCTGACCTGCTGCGGCAGTATCTTTTAAAGACATCCCCGTCCCAAAGCTGAAAAAACTGAATAAGATACATAAAAGCCCCGTACATCGCATGAGGGATTGTACGAGGCTTTTTCATTCTGAATAGTGCTTTTATGGAGTTGTGCGTTTTTTTGCGTCGCTTGAAAACATCTTTTGCAAGGTTTTCGGATCGGCAATGCCGGTTGTCGGCATGCCGTTCAGCAACTGGAAGTCCTTGACGCTCTGTTCCGTTCCTTCCGCAAATTCACCGGTGGGCTTCACGAACATATAGCCCAGCTCCTGCAGACGCTTCTGCATTTTTAGGACATTGTCGTTCTTGTCGCCCTTTTTCAGCGTGATCGACGTGTCCATCGATCCGGATGCGCCGCCCGTTGTGAAGGAAGCAGAGGACGTACCGGAAATGTTCGTCCCTTCTGTAAGCTGCGGATAGACTTTCCCGGCGATAAAGGTAACCGCATCCACCATTCCCCTGCCCTGCAGGAGCATGAGGTTCGGATTCATTTCATAGACCTTGCCCGATTTCACAGCGTCCAGCTTTTTATATTCCGCGGACGCTTCCAGCTTTGCCTTCACGCCGGTCGGGCAAAATATGTACTGCGGGTTCGCAATCAGCAGTTCGCTCACAGGCATTTTATTTCCGGTTCCGCCCGAAGCGGCATTAATCAGCCCTGCCGATTCAATGAGCTTTCCCTGCAAGGTGTCGCCGGTAACCACCCCGCCATCCGCATCAAACAGATAGGCCACCGTAATCGGCTTGTTGCTGTGCGGGATAATCCGGCTAATATCGTCAATCGTCAGAAAAATACTCTGGGATGTTTTCTGTCCCTTTTCATACCCGGTTTTCGCGCCTTTTAGTGCCGAACCCACCTCTGAGTAAAGGCGGTCAAGGTCTTCCCGGCTGGTGGCTGCGCGGATGGTCAAAACGGTAATGCCCGCTTTGTTCATCGCCTCTATCTGCGCCTCGGAGGGCTTTTTGTCGGTGAGCACCAAATCCGCTCCCAAATCCTTAATTTTCTGCGCCTCATCTAGTGTTACGTTCGGCAGAACCGACAGATCGCTCTGGGTACATTCCACGCTCTTCGCCTTTAAGGAAATCTCATAATCCATCGCGAGAACCACGTCCGCAAGATTGGGCGAAAGCACCGCAACGCCGGAGGGTTCCCGATGGATCGTTACATCCCCGATTTTAACAGGGAAATCCTTTTCCCCCGCGCCGGAAGAAATATCGTTTTTCGACCCGCAGGCAGTCAACGCGCCCGCGGCAAGTATTACGCTCAGAAAAAAAGCTGTCAATCTTTTCAGCATATTTTCGCTCCTTTCTGCAGCGGCTACGCAAGCCCCTGCCCACGGCGGACGCGCGCTTCCGCGTCCCTGATAAACTGCCTTGCGCAGCGTGGTGAACGCCCTCCGCGCGTGGTCGCCCATCGTTCCGCGTAAAATTCCAGTTCTTCTCTCGCTATATTCAGCTTTCTCTGTTTCGCAAGCTGGCGCACAATTTCCAGATAATGTTCCTTATCCGGCAGGGTAAAGCCAATGGAAAGGCCGAACCGGTCGGCCAGCGAAAGGCTTTCCTGCATGGAGTCCCCCCGGTGCACCTCGTCGCCGTCGCGGTCGGAAAAGGTTTCACGAACCAGATGGCGGCGGTTGGAAGTCGCGTAAATCAGCGTGTTTTCCGGCCGGGCGGCAAGGCCGCCCTCCAGAACCGCTTTCAGCGCGGCATAGGTATCATTTTGCTTGGAAAAGGACAGATCGTCAATAAAAATAATGAATTTCATCGGGATTGCGGCAATCTGATCGACCAAGAGCGGAAAATCCATCAGATATTCCTTCGGCATTTCGATCATGCGCAGCCCCCTGGAAGAATACTCGTTTAAAAGCGCCTTTACGGTGGAGGATTTCCCCGTTCCGCGGTCGCCGTACAGCAGGCAGTTATTTGCGGGAAGATCCTGCAGAAAAGACAGGGTATTGTTTATCGCCAGACTGCGCTGCTGCTCATAGCCCTTTAAATCGGCCAGCGTGGTTTTGTCGGGATAGGCGACCGGCTCAATCCTTTTCTCGCGCCAGATAAACGCACGGTAACGCGCATACATCCCGCAGCCGTTTTGGCGGTAATATTCCGTCATTTTGCGGATGCATTCTTTTAAGTCGCCCCGCAGCGCTTCTACCGGTTCCCCGGTTTTCCACTGCGGCAGCGCAAGGGCTTCCGCCTGCTGCCCGAACCGGCAGCTCCCGATAATTTCCTGCGGTGTAAGTGAGGAAACCTCCAAAATAATTCTCAGATCGCGCTCCACCGCCTCCATCATCGTCGGCGGAAATTCCGTCTGCCCCGCGGTGGCGGCAAGCGAATACGCGTTTTGATCAAACAGCGCCGTTGCTGTGATGCATTCCGAGAGGTTTTCGCTACAGCCGCGTTCGCACAGCACAGCGAAAAAATCGCCCCAAGCGTTCAGAAATTCCTCCTCCGTCCTGTCGCAGGACCAGAGAAGGCGGTACAAAGCCTTGGGAACGGTGCGATTTAAAATTCCTTTATAAATAGAAAGGGACGCCATTTGCATTGCGGCCCGCTTCATCTCGTTCATATTTTGCTCCTTATGTCATATAAGACCGCTATCTTTGTTATTTTACCCTTATCGCAGGTATTATGTCAAGTTATCAGGAGGATTTGGGTTGCGATTCGGATAAAGATTTGCTATTATAATAAACAGAAGCAAATGAATGAGGGTTACCATGAAAATACAAAAAGCGATCCTGTTTCTCTTCGCGGCGGTTCTTGTTGTGGGCCTGTCCGCGTGCGAAAAAAAGGCCGACGCGGACGTTCTGATGCGTGAGGCAAAAACAAACACGAACGCAATCCAGAACTGCAGCGCCACCTATATTAGTGAACTGGTTTTTACGGCAAACGGCAAACAGAATGTTTTCAAAACAAATGCAAACTGTGTTTATTGGGCAAAGCCGTTTGCATTGAAATCCACCCAAAACACCCTTCTGGGCAACACGGCAAACACCAGCGTTTCCTATACCGTAACCGATGAGGACGGCGTGTGGTTTTACTCCAACGCCGGAAGCGGCTGGCAGAAAACCTCATCTGAAGGCGTGGGCACCACGCCGTTGGAACAAATCGATATCCTGCGCCTAACGGACAGTATATCCAGCCAAAAATACGTACGGGAAACGAAAATCAATTCCCGCAAAGTACATAAAATCGAACTTACTTTCCAGAGCGATGTGCTCCGCAGCACGGTAGAAAACATTGTTACCGCAACGGGGATGGGCGAGGGTTCAAAAACCATTGTGCAAACCCTTCTTGAAAACGCGCCCACGGTTTACGGCTACGCCTATCTTGACGAATCCACCGGGCAGATTGTCCGGCTGGAACTGGACGCTACGGAAGCAGTCAATAAAATATTCCAGTCGATTGACGGCAGCAGAATAAAAGTGAATGTATCCCGGTGCGTAACCAGCGGGGATATTACGGATATCGGCAAAGCCCCCGCCGTATCGCTGCCCCCCGACGCCGCCGCCGCGCAAACTGTGCAAGCCGCCGGTTAAGCAATCGCCGGTTTTTACTCCCTTGTCTGGCCTTGCCCTTTGGCATTGCCCGGCAAGGGAGACAATAATTTAATAGTAAAATTTAATGAATTTTATATTATAAAAGTCGCATGCCAGAAGGTCGTCGGTTTCCGCTTCCTGCAACAGGATATAGTTTACGCCAACGCCAAGCAGCGTGCCCGACCGGTCGACCAGCGTATTTGTACCGATCAGGAATTCCACGAGAACGGGTCTACCGATCTGCGTGCGCAGAAAACCATTTAAATATTGCAGGCTATCGGCGTTGATCGTAACCGACTGGGGCGGGGCCTGGTTCAAACCGGGGCTCATTACGCTGCCGGTGGCCGCCGGAAGCAGAGCCGCCTGAGCGGCCGGTGACGCGGGCATTCTTTGCATCTGGCCCGTTTGTGTACTGCCCGTCGGGACGGTTCCGCTACCAGGAACCGATTGGGTCATCATTCCCGGAAACTGACCTGGAGCCGCAGGCTCCGCCGTGATGCCCATTGCGGCGCCGCCGATCCCGGCAGCCAGCAAAGGGGGCTGTACCCCGCTGTTGCGACTTGTGCCCGGAATCGAAGGATGGCTGCTCCCCATTTCCTTTAGTTGCTGGCTGAATTGCTGCTTCTGCAGCGGATTCATATAGTTATAGCTTGCAACATCCTCTAACGTAGGCATCGTGCTCTGTATGGAAAGCCCTGTCGGCATGCCGGCACCCTGGCATCCGGCGCAGGGCGTTTTTGAATATTCTTCATTGGAACGGTTGTTGTCCATAATATCCTCCTTTTGTCAAGTGTTCGCATAAACTTCGGTTGGGCTGTAAAAACAATGCTGATTGATCCGGTTATAAATGACGCCCGCACGGTTTTTGGGAAAATACGGGGGACATTGCGGGCTGTACGGATTAAAGTAAAAAAGGCACGGGCCGACCGAGGAAGCCGTATTGCCGGCAAGGGCCCAATCCGCTATTTCGTATTCAATTTCATCCGGGTCCATATTCCACACGTTCTGCGCATTGTAAGCACCGCCTATGGTTTCTTTCATGCATGTAAACTGATTGGGCTGTTCAATGATATTGCGTACATTTCCGCCCTGGCTGATGCGGGCAAACTCCCCGTAATCCACATTTGCCCGGTTCATAACAATAGAAGCCACCGCGCGCATGCCGTTGTCCCCTTCCCCTTCGGCCTCGCATTTCAGGAGCTTTGCAAAAAGTTCTCTGGTTGTTAAGGGCATATAATCACCTATTCATAAGTTTGTTTTACTGCATAATATGTCCCCCTTGCTCCGCATGGCACAATATCTACGGAAATCGAGGAATATTTTTATAGATTTTGGAAAACCGAAAAACACTTGACATTTAGCAGACAAATCCGTAAAATGTATAGGTAGCGTTTTTCGCAGGTCAAGTTCATAAGGAAGCGTATCGAAGTGGTCATAACGGGCCTGACTCGAAATCCACTCGGTCAGTTGTTTTGAAAATGCGGGAAACCCTTGAGTTTTCGCGGGTTTGCGGGATTTTGAAAATTTAGCTTTTTACCGATTTCTACGGTTTTTCTACACTTTGCCTTGACTTTTTCGAAAGGCTCGGTGTATTAAAATAGAATATGGAGGCGTATCGAAGTGGTCATAACGAGCCTGACTCGAAATCCACTCGGTCAGTTGCCTTGATAATGCCGGAAACCCTTGAGTTTCCGTGGGTTTGCGGGATTTTGAAAATTTAGTGTTTTAGCGATTTCTACGGTTTTTCTACACTTTGCCTTGACTTCTACGCGGGGCTTGGTGTATTAAAATAAATATGGAGGCGTATCGAAGTGGTCATAACGAGCCTGACTCGAAATCAGGTTGTCCTCACGGGCACGTGAGTTCGAATCTCACCGCCTCCGCCAGGGGCCTGTTTGCGGTCAATGTCCGCAACAGGCCCTCCATTTTTTTACCTTTTCTACGCTCTCTTTTGAGGGCGTTTTTTTGTTTGTGTAGAAAACGGATATGCCTGAGTCCTCACTCTATAAGGCTTTTCCGTATTCCCATAAAGCAGTCCGTAGAAAATCAGTTGACCGCTGCAAGTCCAGTAGGTTCTGCCACTTAGTTTCTTTCAAACATCCCATCCATAACCAAGCCAGATTCGATCTGTGCGTGGAAGTCCAGATGAGAGTAAATGTCCGCTGTGGTCGAAAATGTGCTGTGCCCCAGCCATATCTGGATTTGCTTCATTGATATCCCATTTGCAAGCAGTAGGCTGGCGCAGGAATGTCTTAAATCGTGAAACCGGATTTTTTTGAGGTCGGCTTTTTCAAGCACCCAGCTAAAGTGATCCGTCACATAATTAGGGCGCATGAGCTTCCCTGTTTGGTCGAGGCAGATGTAGTCGAGGTAATCCCGGCAGTAAGAGCGCTTGAACAGCTTTCGATACATTTCTTGCTTTTCCTTTTCTGCAAGCAGTAGCTTTTCCACCGATGGCAGTAACGGAAGGGTGCGGAAGCTGGACTTGGTTTTCAGTACATCTTCCCCGACCGCTATGGATTTGCCATCTACCGTGTCCTCAATCACCTTGTGCTTGATGGAGATGGTTTTTTGTTCGAGGTTGATCGCATCCCACTTTAATCCCAGGACTTCACTTCGGCGTAAGCCATAGTAAGCTGCCAGCTTCACACAAATCTCCAAGGGATCATCTGATATCGCATCAAACAGCGCCATCATTTCCTCTGCGGAATAAAACTGAGCATGGTATACATTCTTCTTTGGCCTGTCTACCCTGTCAGCGGGGTTACTGCCGATGATCTCCTTTTTCACCGCATTCTGCAATGCTCTGCGGAGGACTGCGTGATAATGGATGACCGTATTCGGTGTGTGACCCTCATCAAAAATTGATTGATGAAAGTCCTGAATATGCTGTGGAGTAACCTCCGCCAAGGTGATGTCCAGTTCAGTAAAGTACCGGCTGATTCGCCCATCCAGCATGGTTTGATAGCCTTTGAATGTTGTTTTGGCTATCGTGGGCTTTGCTTGTATCAGCCATTTTTGAAGGTAGTCGGTAAACAGCACCTCCGCATGGGGATTACGTTTGCCCTCGATCAGCTCTCTGGCCCGTTCCTCGGCCTCCCGACGCTCCTTTTCTTCCTGCTCCTGTTCGTATTCCAACCGAATTTGGTCAAAGGCTTTTTTAGCTTTTCTGTCGCTGGTTCCCGCTACCGGCAGTCCGGTGGGAATCCATTTGGTTTTTCTTTTTCCGTCTACTTTGATATAAAGGACAGCATAAAAAGTATTGTTTTTTTCTTGTAGGCAGCCTGTTATCATGGTTATCCTCCTTTGAAATAACAGCGTATTTGCCTACCATTGACAACATCACAATACCACAGAAGGCATGGGATAGCTACTGTTTTACGCGGAAGCAACCCAACGGATTTTTCTACGGTCTTGGGCCAATAATAAGCAAAAAACCATATCAACCAATCTTGATATGGCACATTTCTTCACTCAGTAAATATTCAATAACGCATGCTTTGGGAATCTTATAGGTCCGTCCAATGCGAACACTATGTATCTCTTTTTCCGAAAGCAATTTATAAGCCAGTTTCCGGCTGATGCCTCCGAGCATTTCTCGTAATTGATTTACCTCGACTACATCGGGGTATTTTTCAAACATGATTGTTTTGTTGCTCATAAAAATTCCCCCCTTCATAAAAAAAGCGCCGGACTAAGTCCGATGCTGATAGAAAGTGCCTGGTTGATTTCTTCCATCTCCTGTTCATCCAGTTTGCCGATCCAGCCCCGAAGTCGAGTCCGGTCAATGGTGCGTATCTGCTCCAGAAGTGCAAAGGACTCTCTGGACAATCTGCCCGCCCCGGCAATAGCCGTATGGGTGGGTAAGGGCTTTTTCGGCTTGCCGGTGATGGCGCAGACGATGGTGGTGGGGCTGTAGTGGTTGCCTATGTCATTTTGCAGGATAAGTACAGGACGGATGCCCCCTTGTTCACAGCCCATAACGGGGTTTAAATCGGCGTAGTAAATATCGCCGCGGCTGATGCCTTGCTTCATCGTGTTCAAACTTTACACCTCCTTGATTCGAGATTCTCTGTTTTTTCTTAATGGCACAAATATAGGGATCGCCCTGCTGTATAAGCAGAGCGATCCCCATCGCTTCTGACATTAAGTCTTTTTTTATAATCAAGGCGCTTAATTCGACACTACTCCCCAAGCGCACTGTGCAAAGCGTATGAGTCTTGCACAACAAAGGCGATGGCCTGAACTGCGGCTGGCTTCGCCGCATCATGGGAATTTCACCCCCGCCAGGATCTCTGCCGGTTGCTCTCATTGCGTGATCCCCCGGTCGCGGGGGGCTATGACGGAGCAAAAGTATCATTATAGGCTGACGGGATCATTGCGAGACAGGCCGCCACAGCCTGTTTTCCGGTCGGATGGGTACCGCTTTGCACCTTATTTGGCCGTCTTTGATAGGAGCAGGAAGAAACGAGCGAACAGAAAAATGAGTGATTTCACTTTTCTTGCTGCCTGCCTACAGGTGGTCTTGGCGCATCCTCCGAGGTCGCTTTACCCTTTCGGGGTCCGTCAGCTAACGTGTTCAGGTCATCGGATATTAAGTTTTCAAGGAACCATGGAGGGAATGAGAAAAACCCCCTCACTACTAATCCGGTTTCGTGAGGGGGTTGGACGGAAAAATTTTTACTTTTCCATAAGTTTTTTTAAAGTACGCAGAATTTTAACCTTTCGGTCGTGGATTGTCATGCGCGGGATACCAGTTTCCGCTGCCAGTTGATGCTCGCTTTTATTCTTAAAAAACAGAGTAAAAATCAGTTCCTGTTCCTCTTTGGCAAGCTGGGAAAGGCACAAGTGGAGTTTTTCGGCTATCAGCTTGTCCGTGACAATATCCTCCACACGGGGAGAAGAGAGATCTGAAATCGCATCCTCACCATTGGTTTCCTCCGTATCCAAGGCACTGTAATAAAACACACCATGTGCTGCGTCCTTTTCCTCCAGATGTAGTTCACGGCGTTTCATGCGGTAATATGTTAAATAGACTTCTTCGGTGACAGGGACGAGCTGCCCCTGAACTTTGATTTGATACTCTTTCTTTTCTGCCATATGGCTTGTCCTCCGTTTTCTGAAATTTTGATGGTGAGTCAAAATGTCAGAAGCGGAGGGGAGCGGCAGCGTGGAAACGACCTGCTTATATTAGAAACATGCCACATTTCCCCTGAATATGGTAAATATGGTCGGAGTATAGATTTTTTTGTCGAAAGAAAAAAGTCAGCACTGCGCCCATGGCGAAATGCTGACTTTTTCAAAATTACAATATGAGATTGTTTGGGTGGTGGGTAATATGTACGAGCTCTGTCTGCTCTATTGCCACCTCTTATAAGTATAAAACCCCATAGGATACCCCTCTCGCCGGAGCATGGCGAAAGCCGGTATCCCGATATCCTGTTTATCCGTCAAAAACCGACAGACAGATATAGAGCCTGCCCTTTGAATGAGGGCAGGCTCCGCATGGTTTTTGGCAGCCAGGCTATCATAGCGCAGTAAAGCACCTTAGACCCTATGGCTTTGCGTCCCCATCTTTTGATGGGTTTGCCCTTGGCTTTATTTTTATTTTTACTGGACTTTCTCTATGCATCGTTAAACTTCATGCATTGAACAGGTATTTTATAACACCTTCACTCTATTTCTTCCTTCTGCTTTTGCCATATACATAGCTTCAGTTCCTTAAAGCAATACTGATAGAACAGCTCTCTGTTCTTTTTTAAGCACTCCAATTCAGTCAAATAACGGTAATTACCTTTTATATCCGTCATTTTCGTGGATAGATACATTCCCTCGATTTCCGGCAAATTGGGATGAACTACGTCTTATAGATCCGTTGAAATTGCCAAGATGATAGGGACAACATGAGTGCTATTCTTTTGACTTCATAACAAATTAATCTCAAAAGAATACAGCAAACAATCTAAGGAACGATTGAACGCATTTTATGTGCCAGGGACGGCGACGCCATTCATCAAGACTTATTTCTTCACAAACATCAAATGTTTGCTGGAGGTCATTTTTTATGTCTTGGAGTACAGGCGATCCGCAAATCCACACACCGTTTTCAAAGTGGAGATAAAAGCTCCGGTAATCCATGTTAATGCTTCCGCAAATGGCATGATCATCATCGCTTATGATAGTCTTTGCATGGATGAACCCCGGGGTATATTCATAGATTCTAACACCCGATTCCAGCAGCTCTCCATAATTCGATTGCGTTACCATATGCACATACCAATGATCCCATATCTTTGGAGTAATAATCCTGACATCTGTACCTCCCTGTGCGGATGTACACAACGCTTCCTTCATGGAGTTGTCAATGACAAGATAGGGGGTAGATATATAAACATATTTCTTTGCATTATATATCATCGTGCGGTACATAACCTCGGCAGGGTTATCGGGATTATTTGAAGGCCCGTCTGAAAATGGTTGATAGAAGCCTTGACCCTCGTAGTTCACTACAGACCGGTAAGCTTCGTAATCTGTAGTTCCTCCACTTTCAGCATCCCACATCTGAAGAAATATTGAGGTCAGACCCCAAACCGCGTCGCCTTCAAGCCGGATTGCCGTGTCTTTCCAATGGCCGTGCTTTGGGTATATGTTGGCATATTCATCAGCAAGATTCGTTCCCCCTGTATACCCAACGCAGCCGTCTATGACCGTAATTTTCTGGTGATTACGGCAATTGAAGCAAAAGGATGAAATATACCGATGAACTGGATTAAAACGCAACACCTGAATATTGTGACTGTTAAGAGCCTTAATCAGATTATCTGGTGCTGTAACAATACTCCCAAAGTCATCGAACATCAGCCGTATTTCCACTCCTTGTTCGGCTTTGCGAATCAATACTTCTGAAATCCTGTCCCAAAGCTCCCCACTATCTAAAATAAAATATTCCAAGAAAACGTATCTTTCAGCGTTTTCAATATCCTTTATCATTGCTTCAAATTGATACTCGCCAAGCGAGAAATACTCACACGTTGTATTTTTATAAAGAGGGAATCCTTTCCTGCCTAAATATCCTGCTATTCTTTTTCTTGACGGATGGATTTGATCGAGTTCGGCGTAAACTTCCGGGTCCTTATATAAATACATGGAACCGTGCTGGATAGCCGCTCTTATTCGATTATTTCTTATACATCGTCCGAACACATCGGAACGACCCCATAAGAGATATAGGAAATAACCGAAAACCGGAAGGATAAATATTATAATAAGCCATACGATTATGTAAGATGTGTTTTTACTTTTGCTCACCATAATAAAGATGTTTATTACCGCTATAATTTGAATGAGTGCATAAAAATATACCGCATAGTTTTTGAGTATATTGATGATAAAATAGATAAATAAAAGTTGTAAAATCACAACAAGGGTGGCCAAACCGATACGAAATATGCCCGTCAAGTTTCTATTTTCTTTTCGCTTCACTGTGACCACCTCTCAATTGTGTTTATATATTTTATATTCTGGTATATTCAGACGTTGTGTTGGGAAGGAGTTTGCATCCGCTCCGAAACCATATAGCAAAAGCTATATCTTCTGTATTGAGATCGTTTGAATAAGACTTTTTTAGCTTTTTTTCATGCCGCCACGTCCAAATTAGAGCCAAAATCCATCCCGTGTTCAGAAATACGTCCTTTGTATCAAAAATAAACCAATTGAATAAACCAATAAAGTCAAGGCTGCCGCCCCAGAACACTACATCAATAAATGAACATAATATGCCAGCAGATGCAAAACAGAATGCTCCACTCAACAAGCGACTCTTTGCACCAACTTTATATGTTTGGAATCGATAGAATAAAAGCAATCCTGCTATAGCCGTTATCTGTAAAAAGATCATTCCGATTACAGGAGTCTTAAAATTAGCCATACTTGCAAACCAATTCAAATTTGTGTTCTGGAAAGGTTCAAAACGCAAAACACTCGGTATCCAGATAATCATCTTATCTATCGCAAAATGAGCTATCAGCAGTTTTATTGTTTGATCAACTGCTGCCAAGATTCCTGTGATAAGCCATTGCTTTTTCATGCCACACACCTTTCCATACAACATATTTTCTGTTTATGCTTTAATTCAATCGCGCTCAATAGCTCAACTGCTTTCACCAATAAACCGAATAAAATAATCTTCATATAATGATTCTCACTTTGCCCCTTATCTCAGTGAATAATGAGGATGCCGCCGGCCACCATCCACACATTTGATACCTCTAAAGTTTCCGGCATAAGCTCAAAGAACACAAGGCTCATCATTACGCCACCAGCGAAAACTAAAAGGCAATTCGCCATATTTTCAGAAAACTTCTTTTGTTATAATAGCAACTGCGCTACCAAAGCAAGTTCACAAAATCCCAACTAACAAGGCAATCAGGACAATTAACATTTTACTTATCGCTTCCGATACAACAGGCTTTTGACCTGATTATAATTTCTTTGTGTTTAAAGCACGGAAAGAGTTCAATACCGCTATAACCGTCACACCAACATCTGCAAACACAGCCTCCCACATGGTAGCAAAACCGAGTGCACTGAGTACAAGCACAATTGCTTTTATCGACAAAGCCAGCCATATATTCTGTTGTGCGATTCTTAGCGTTTTCTGTGAAATTTTCATACCTGTAGCTAGTTTGGACGGCTCATCGGTCATTATTACAACATCGGCGGCTTCTATAGCCGCGTCGGAACCCAAGCCACCCATCGCAATACCAATGTCGGCACGAGCTAAAACTGGTGCGTCATTAATCCCATCGCCTACAAAGGCCAGCTTGCCTTTAGCTGATTTTTGAGCCAGCAGTTCCTCTACTTTATCTACCTTGTCACCGGGAAGAAGCTCTGTGTAAACCTTATCTAACCCCAATTCCTTGGCAACTTTTTCTCCCACACTCTTGGCGTCGCCCGTCAGCATCACCGTTTGACGGATATTTGCCTTTTTTAGCAATCTAATCGCTTCCGCTGCATCTTCCTTAACCTCATCAGCAATTACAATATATCCCGCATATTTGCCATCAACAGCAACGTGTACGGCTGTTCCAATAATTTCGTCTTGAGAAAATTTAACGCCGATTTTTTGCATGAGTTTTGTATTTCCTGCGAAAACTTTACGACTATCAACCGTTGCGCTGACGCCGTGGCCTGCGATTTCCTCAACATCCGTAATCCTTTCGTTGTCAATATCTTTCCCATAAGCAGTTTTCAAAGAGAGTGAAATGGGGTGATTGGAATAACTCTCAACATGTGCGGTAAGTTCCAGCAGTTCTGCTTCGGAAATGCCGATAGCATTTACCTCTTGTACTTTAAATACGCCTTTTGTCAATGTCCCCGTCTTATCAAACACAACGATTTCAGTCTGCGCCAAAGCTTCTAAATAGTTGCTACCCTTAACAAGCACACCACGCCTTGACGCGCCGCCGATACCGCCAAAGAAGGAGAGTGGAATAGAAACAACCAGAGCGCAAGGGCAGGAAACCACTAAGAAAGTTAAAGCCCTGTAAATCCAGTCGCCCCAAGTACCACCAAAGAACAGAGGCGGGATAATTGCAAGCAACAGTGCGGCAGCCATAACAATCGGAGTATAAACTCGTGCAAATTTTGTAATGAAATTCTCGGTGTTCGCCTTTTTACTACTGGCGTTTTCCACGAGATCAAGGATTTTGCTGACCGTCGATTCCCCAAATTCTTTTGTGACCTCAATCGTCAGTACGCCGTTCACATTGATACAGCCGCTCAAAACATCAGAGCCAACACCAGCTTCGCGCGGAACAGATTCGCCGGTCAAAGCGGACGTATCAATCATTGAATTGCCGTCAAGCACCTTGCCGTCAAGCGGGATTTTTTCACCAGCACGGACAACGATGATATCGCCAATCGCAACTTCGTCAGGGTCGACTTTTACCAATTCATCGCCCCTCTTAACATTTGCGTAATCAGGACGTATATCCATTAAGCTTGCAATGGATTTCCGCGACTTCGCAACGGCATAACTTTGAAAATATTCGCCAACCTGATAAAACAGCATAACGGCAATGGCCTCTGGATATTCCCCAATGATAAGTGCGCCACCGGTCGCCACGGTCATTAAAAAGCTTTCCTGAAAAACTTGGCCTTGCATAATATTCTTGATGGCTTTTATTACGACTTCGCTGCCCACTACAATGTAGGCGGCAATGAAGATAGCGGGACTAAGCCAAACAATGTCGGTTTTTACTAGCAGCCCGATTACGAAAATAACCGCTGCTATGATAATTCTTACAAGCTTCTTGTTCATATTGAACTCCTTTCTTATCTTTGCTATAAGAGAATGACGAGTAACATTGAGTGAACGCTCAACTATTGTCGCAAAAAAATTTGAATTTTTTAAATTCCTTCGCTTTTGGCGTATCGCTTTGAAGTGTTACGCCAAAAGCTGGAATTATTGCCGGTAAATGTTTACGCCTTTTTTACGACAACATGAGGTTCATGCTTCTTGACGATTTTTTCAGCGGTCTTAATAATCTCGTCCATTTTGTCGTCGTCTGCCACAAGAACCATCTTAGTCGTCATAGCGTTTACGGTTACTTCGGTTACGCCGTCCAGCGCCTTGATGTCCTTTTCGATTTTCGCCGCACAGTTGGCGCAGTCCAGTCCTTCCAACCTAAATGACTTTTTCATGTTATTTTCCTCCTATAATTAAATTTTATTCAGTTACATGGCTTAAACTTTGTTCCAAAACGATTTTCACATGGTCATCCGCGAGAGAGTAATAAGCAATCTTACCATCTTTCCTAAATTTGACAAGATTTGCCTGTTTCAAAGTGCGTAGCTGGTGTGATATAGCGGATTTTGTCATACCAAGCAAGACTGCCAAATCACAGACACACATTTCACTGACATCCAGAGCCCATAAAATTCTGATCCTTGTACCATCTCCCACAGCTTTCAAAAATTCCGTCAAAATATTAAAAGTATCATCTGAAAGCATTTTTGTTTTTACTGCGGTGACGGTTTCTTCGTGTATAACATCACAATCGCAAACATCGCTTCTGACAGACATAATTAGTCCTCCTTCCGAAATTTTAATTGAGCAAACGCTCAACTGTATATAGTATAGTTGAATATATACTCAATTGTCAAGGGGTTTTTAGAATATTTTTTTAAAATCATCCCAACACGAGATCAGGCTGTGTAGTGGTTCGTAGCAGTTTATCTGCTGCGTGGAACGGAAGTCATGTGGCACGAAGTTTACAATCAATTAAGCAAAAAAAGTGCGGGATACCAATGCAAGTCTTTTCGATTGAGTGAGTGTAAATCTCTTAACTTTATATTCATCCAAAAGGAATTTGAATGGAAATTCTGTTTTGCTCTAAACAAAAAAGCCAATTAAAATCAATGACTTTAATTGGCTTTTTTGAATTTAGCATTTACAGCCAATGATTTTACTACTAAAGAACCCCCACAAAATTTTTTAGCTCAAGCATTTTTTGCTCAATCTGTTTTATAACCTGAATAAATTCCTCGTCGCTTTTGCCCGTTGGATCATCCAGCCTCCAATCTTCGCGGTGTTTACAGGGCAGATACGGACACTCGACATTGCAGCCCATTGTAACGACAATATCAACAGGCGGGATTTCGGACAAGAGTTTGCTGCGCTGTGTCGCTTCCATGTCAATGCCATAAAGTTGTTTCATCAGCCGCACGGCATCCTGATTGATTTGCAGCTTCGTTTCCGTTCCCGCCGAATAGCTTTCAAAAGCGTCGCCGGCAAGATGCCGTCCCAGCGCCTCTGCAATCTGGCTGCGACAAGAATTATGAACACAAATAAATGCAACTTTTATCATTTTTACCTCCTTACAGCGCCAGCAGACTGTCGCCCTTGATTTCCTCTGCGCTCCACGCGATCAGGGCAAATTTGCCACCGGCGTGTTCGTCGATGAGGTTGAGCCATTCCACTTCGCCAGCCGCCTTTGACACCAGCATAGGATTGGTGGTGTTCGTGCCATAAAGGGATTGATTGACCACCCACCATTTGGCGGCGATGCCCGCCCGTTTCAGATCGTCCTCCAAGCGGTGCGCCTCATAAACAGGGGTCGCTTCCGGCAGGGTCACAATCAGTACCTCGGTTTCCTCGGATTTCAGCCTCGGCAACAGCTGCGCCACCGATTCGGGGATTTCGCCCTTGGTACGCTGAATTTCATGGTTATAGCTTTGTGTGGATTCCAACAAAAGCAGGGTATGCCCTGTGGGGGCGGTGTCAATTACCACCACCTGATCGTCAGCTTTTTCGACGATCTCGGCGAAGGCGCGGAATACGGCGATCTCCTGTGTGCAGGGCGAACGTAGATCTTCCTCGACATAAGCAATATCCTCATCGCCCATGCCGGACGCGCGGGCTTTGAAAAGCACCTCGGACTGATACTTTTTCAATTCCTCGGCTTCGTCGATATGGCTCATGGACACGCCGCCAGTTTCATCCAGCACAAACTTCAGGTGCGCGGCGGGATCGGTGGTAGTGAGGTGGACTTTCTTTCCGCGCTTCGCAAGCCCCAGCGCAACGGCGGCGGCGACGGTGGTCTTACCCACACCACCTTTGCCCATCGTGAAAATAACACGTTTGCCCTCCATCGCTAACTCATCTATCACATCGTTCAGCGCAGGAATATGCGTGGCATTTAGCGTTTGCACGGGAGCAGTAAAATAATCGGTGTTCAGCAAGGCGCGGATATTTTCCAGCCCTGTGACATTGTAAGCTCGCAGAGGAACGCTATGGATTGGAAGCGCCCTCAGACTTTCCGGCATCGCGGCAAGTGCAGACTGCTGTTTTTCGTACAGACTGGAAGATAGATCATCGTTATGTTCCATCAATATTCCGTTGACAACCAGCATTTGATTGTCGACGCCCAGCGCGGACAATTCGCCGGAAGCACGTTCCGCTTCCTTGAACGGCGCGGTTTCCGAGCGGGTGACAAGGAGTAGCGTGGTCAGGCTTCCGTCGGCCAGTGTTTCCACGGCTTGCTTGTAAATGGCTTTCTTGCTCTCCAAGCCGGAGAGTTGACCGAGGCAAGATGCACCGTGGGTGCTTTCACTGATGAAATTACTCCAAGCGGACGGAAGCTGAAGCATCCGCAGGGTGTGTCCAGTAGGGGCGGTATCAAAAATAATATGGTCGTATTCCTGCTGAACCTTACCGTCCGTAATGAAATTGGAAAACTCATTGAATGCCGCAATTTCTATGGTGCAGGAGCCAGAAAGCTGCTCCTCCATATTCGTGATGACAGATGCGGGCAGCTTGCCGCGATAAGGCGCGATCACGCTTTCCCGGTACTCAGCCGCCGCTTGTATGGGGTCAAGGTTCGCTACCACTAAATTCGGCACATCGGAGATGGGCACTCCTTTGTTTGTCAGTTCCATCGAAAAGACATCCTGTAAATTGGAAGCAGGGTCGGTGCTGATAAGCAGCACCTTTTTCCCACTGTCCGCAAGGGAGACGGCGGTGGCACAGGCAACGCTGGTTTTACCAACGCCGCCCTTGCCGGTATAAAAAAGATACTTTGTCAGTTTGATACTGCCGGGATCGAATTGATTCATTTAACAGCAACCTCCCTTGCAACAGCCTCCGCCGGACTCGGATTTTTTCTGCTTGCCCAGCACATTTTCAGGAAGGTCGAGCAGCTTTGTGAATTCTTCATTGGTGGGATACCGACCTGTGATGACAATTTTGCCATCGAGCATCACAGCGGGCAGTCCCTCTGTGCCTTTCTCATTAATATAGGCATTGATGGTCTGGTCGGTGATAAACTCTGCCGGTGCGCTGCCCAAGTTAAAACGTTCAACAATAACGCCATGTTTTTTCAGTGTTTCCAGTACCGTGGACATACGCAGCAGTTCAGGGTCAACACCCAAGCCGCAAAGCCCGGTCGGGCAACACATGGCGGGTTCAAAGATTTTCATTTTTTTCATAATAATTTTCTCCCTATATTTATTAAAAGTTTTCACAATATCTGAGTAACAGCAAATTCCCTTCGGATTATTTACAGCGCAATTACTGTTTTGCATGGCTCCGGTAATCTTAATAACATCATCTACATTTTTTGCACCTTTTTCTGTAATTGCTTTCATGATATCTGCTTCTTTGACTTTGTTGCAATAGCATATATACACCATTTAAACCTCCTTTAGAAACCAGTGGTGGGTCTTATTAATAAAGCGTACTAGCAAAAGCATAACGGGGACTTCGGTCAATACGCCCACCGTACAAGCAAGCACAACCGGCGAATTTGGACCGAAAAGGGCAATTGCTACCGCTACAGAAAGTTCGAAGAAGTCCGAGGCTGCAATCAGAGAAGCCGGAGCCGCAATATTGTGTGGTTGCTTTGTCCACTTGCATATCAAGTAGGTAAAGTTGGCGGAGATTACGTTTTGCAGAACCAGCGGTACTGCGATCAGCAAAACGAACAGAGGCTGTTCCAAAATAATGTCACCTTGGAAGGAAAAAATGATAATCAAGGTGAGCAGCAACCCCAAGGTCGTGATGCCGTCAAACTTGGGGAGAAATCTTTCGTTGAAATACTCTATGCCTTTTTTCTGTATCATCAGAAAGCGCGTAAGTGCGCCGCCAGCCAGCGGAACGACAACGAATAATACGATGGAAAAGAAGAGCGTATCCCAAGGAATCGTAACGCCGTTTACTCCCAACAAGATTTGTACCAATGGCACAAACAATACGAGAATCAAGAGGTCATTGACCGAAACCTGTACAAGCGTATGCGCCGGATCGCCTTTGGTCAGATGACTCCATACAAACACCATCGCCGTGCAGGGTGCTACGCCCAGCAATACTGCGCCTGTTACGAAGTCCTGTGCCAAATCCGCTGGGATGAAGGCTTGAAAGATAACTTTGAAAAACAGGGTTGCTAACCCGAACATGAGGAAGGGCTTGATGAGCCAGCTGCTACCGCTGGAAATAAGGATGCCTGAAGGATTTTTCCTCACATTCTTGATAGACTGGAAATCAATCTTCATCATCATGGGGAAAATCATAATCCAAATGAGTACGGCAATCGGGAGGTTCTGCCCGGCGTATTGAAATCCTTCCAAGACATCTGGAATGCCGGGCAGGAATTTTCCGACAAGGATTCCAGCCGCCATGCACAGCAGCACCCACACGGTTAGATATTTTTCAAAAAAGCCAATACCTTTATTTTTTTCTTGGCTCATATCACATCACCGCCCTTTCCCTGACGTTCCGTTTCATCCTTGTGTGTCTTGGCTATAAAGTATGTTTCCAGATTTTCTGGAAGCCAATAGGCTTCACGCTCCGGCTCGCCCTGATTGGGGTTATACACTTCCCGTAGAATGGCATCCACGATCAATTCCTTCGGAGGGGATGTATATTCGACTCCGTTATATACCCATACACGGCAATCTACGGTATCACCGCAATGTTCTCCACAGTCCTCGCAGACTGATTCCCGCGATTCCACGGCAATATCGTTTCCGTTCACACGGATGGTCGGTGAGCTGACCAAATGATACTGTATCGCCAACTCTCTCGTTGTGATGTTCACTTCATTTACCTTGACTTCATATCCTGACGCATTCAGCACCACGGCTACGCCGGAAACTGCGTCGTCCAGAGCTTTTTCCGTATCCTGGCACCTGCCGCAAACGGTCGTGTCCAGATAAAGAAAATCAATGTTTATTGACTTTTTCGGCTCTGGCTGGCAGCAATTTTCAGAAGAACAACAACATTTACTCATTTTCGTTACACCCCTTACAACAATTTGTTTTATCTCTGCAAATACAATTTTCTTTATCGGATGTGATCGCCCAGAAAAACTGCTTTGTTTTGCCGATGGCATCATCATCCAAAGAATAATACGTCCATTTGCCTTCTGCCCGTGCCTTGACAAGTCCGCATTCGCAGAGGAGTTTCATGTGATGGGACAGCGTGGATTGGGACATTTCAAACTTCTCTAAAATCTCGCAGGCACAAAGTTCTCCACAGGAGAGCATATCCACAATCATGGCTCTTTTGGGATCGCCCAATGCTTTGAACACTTTTGTGTTCTCTAAGTAATAGTTCATACCAACACCTCAAATCTAAATACTTTGATATGTTATATTATATGTTTCAAATCGAAATTCGTCAATGTGAAGTCATGATTTTTTATAGAAAGTTTTTTCGCACATCAAGGATAGCTTTCAATCACTTTATCAATAGCAAAAGAGCCTCTGAGAGAGACTCTTATTCGTTTACTGCCATTTTTCTTTTGAGGTGGTGTGCTTTTTGATCATTTACCTCCACCATTTCGCTAATCATTTCAATCTGTTCCGGTATCAAATGTTTAAACTGCTTTCCGAGCTGCTCCACGCTGTCAGGTATCACGGGATGTTCCAGAAGATCTCCAAAATGTTACATAAAAACATAGTAAGATACACCTTGTTCTTTTTCTGTGATAATATCTTCTTAGAGTGAGAGATTCCGGTGGGTTCACCACGAACCGCACCTCGGTCCAGCAAAAAAACGGAGTACCCCCTTGGCGGGAACTCTGTCTTTTCGCTTTGCCGCATCCTGCTATTTTCTTAAAATAAGTCTGTTGCTGGTATTGCTCCCATTCTCCCGGAAGCGAGGCTCCTTTTCAATGAGTCCCGCCCTCACCAGATCATGTAAGGCACGCTTGACGGTGCTGCGGGAAAGCTGCAGATCGGAAGCAATGGTCTTTACCGCAGGCCAGCAGTCCTTTCCTTTTCCTGCCCGGTCACAAATATATATATAAACAGCCCTCGCCCGATGGGGAATCTCATCGGGCGAAGCGGTATAAATGTGGTTGAAGTAGCTCATGGGAACCTCCTTTACGTTTTGAGTACATTACGGCGGCGCATGGTGTTTTCAGATGGTTCTGCTACCGGGGTATGAAGGGTTCCTGTTCTGGACGGCGGCTCCAATATCTCCCCGGTTTCTTCGTCCACCATAAGGCAGGCCGTGTGCTTGCGGACGATATTTTCCTCCAGCATCTGCTTATCGGCATAGACCACTTTTCGATGAGCTTTTTCCTCCATGGTGTAAGCCTCTCCGAAACGGATGCCCCATTCAAGGAACAGCCGCAGCTTTGTCCTCATGGGATGGGTGCCGGTTTTCATCACGACAAAGCTGCCCTTTGGAATGGATTTCAATTCGTCCGGTGTCATGAGAGGGCGCTCCATCATCTGCAAGGATTGGCTGGGGTCATTCTTACCACGACTCACGCTGCCGCTCATGATCGTGCGGCTGCCCAATGCTTTACTCAGCACTTCGGCGGTCTGGCTGTTGGGGGCAAAGCCGCCAAAGATGGTGTCCTGGCAATTGTCCACGATTATTTCTGAACCCTCTTTGCCGTAATTCTTTTCGAGCTGGCCGAAGGACTGTATGATTGGTACCATAGAAAGCCGGCGAGAGCGTGAGGCGCTGAAAATTAATTCGAGCGATTCGATGGCTGGAAGCGTTCCGAGCTCATCGCAGTAAAACATTACTCGGTTTTTCAGCTTGCCTCCGTTTTCATCCGCAACCGCAAGGATTTCCCTGTAGAGCTGTTGGATCATAAGGCTGACCATAAAGTATTTGGTCAAATCTTCTTCTGGTAATACGATGAACAGAGCGGATTTTTCGTTACAGAATTTCTCCGCATCAATGGATGTTTCAAAACACAGAATCTGTTCCATTTCGGAGTCGAGAAAGGCATTCAAACGGGATAGCACAGTGGAAAGTACCGACGCCATAGCCTGCTCCGCGGAATTTAGGGCTGCTCCTGCAAACCAGCGGGCCTTGTGGTCGGATGGCAATTTATCCATTAATAGCTGAAACTGACTTTTCCCCTTTACCTTGCTGGGCACGAGTAAGTCCTGAACCAATTTGAACACGCTGATGATATGGCGGCAGTCCACCTTTTTCCCATCTACCTCAGTGGGGGGCAAATACTCGGCAATCAGCAGAATCACTGAGGACAGGAGTCCTTCTGCGGCATCATAAAAAAACTGATTCTGTCCGTAATTCTCGTTGCTGGCGTTGATGATGGTTTTGGAGATAATCTTGGCGTATTTTTCTGCTTTTGCCTTTGCCACAATGTTGTTTTCATCGGCAAGGTACTGATCCATGTAGGTGTTCACCAGATGGAGCATATTGTTGCCGTCCGAGCGGGTGGGGTTTCTTAGGTCGATGACCGCCACATGGTAGCCGTAGTGGTTGCGGGCGATAGTTCCATAGTTTCTATACAGGTCGCCCTTGGTGTCGGTGGTCAGGAAGCTCATGCCGGAGGCACAGGCATATTCCAGGTTGGGGTATAAAAAGTATGCAGTTTTCCCCACGCCAGAGGCACCGATCATGAGACAGTGGACATCGTCAGTATCCACCATTGCCGTAACTTTATTTTTTGCACCTACGCTTCCGAGAATGATTCCCTGCTCGGCGGCAGTAGGGAGGCATTGTCCTTGCCTCCACAGCTCCGGCTGAAAGGGGATGTGCTTATAGGTATTTTTGATTTCCTGTTTTGATGCGAACCGTGCCGTACCATGCTGGCCATCACCTACCGTGCGGGACTTGATTCCGTTTAGGGTATAATAGTGAGCCAAAAGGGAAAGACCGCCGATGACACAAAACATCACGGCGGCCGCTGCAATTAAAATATAGACCTGAGACGGCATAATAGTATCCTCCTTCTTCTGAATTCATTTAGAATGTCAGAAGCGGGGATGGAGTTATTGCCGGGATTACATAGACAGTTTCATTTCCTGGGTCTGCTCCATCTTTTGCCGGTATTTCTCCAGCAGGATCGCTCCTTTGAGGCCGTGGGAGGCAATGCGTTCATAGCACTCTGCCAGCTTTTCCTTTTCACCGGCGGTCACCACACGCTCAAAGCCCTGCAGAGCCATGATATCGGATTCCAGTAAATCCAGCCGGGTTTTCAGATGTCCGCGGTTTTCATAAGTCCTGAAACCACTATGCAGGCGGCTTTGCACCGTGGAGAGATTCCGGCTGTGATCCATCTGCCGATACTCCCTCGCAGCAGCAGCCATGGAGAGGCGACACATTTCCCTCAGACATTCATCCACCCCTGAAAATTGTCCCCAATGCAGATGGGATCGGGCTTTTACGAGCAGGGCTGACAGGGTGTTGGCGGAACAGTTGGATTTCACAGTCATTGACGTTTCGGTAAGCTCCCGGCATATTTCATCCCGGATTAAATGCTGGGGATGTTCCTCAGCAGGGATTGCCGGTAATCCGTGATTTGCCTTGATATCCTCGTTCCAGTCCTTGTGTATGGACAAATCCCTATCACATGAAACACACTTTTCTATGAGCAGATCGTGATATTTCTCCGAGGCTTCGATCCCCGCCTCGTCATGATCCAGACACAGAACCACATGGTTTAGGTTCGGATGCAGCTCCAGCATCTTCAGCATGGCGTATTCGGAAACACCGCAGAGCGCCACATAGCTGTGGTTCCGCCAGTCGTTGGGATGCAGGGTGATGTAAGACAGCAAGTCGATGGGAGCCTCAAACACATAGAGGTGGTTACTTGTGCCGATGTGGTGGAAGCTGTATGCCGGATCGCAGCTATCCACATTTCCTTTGAAGCCGGTTCCCTCGGTATAGAGCCCTCGTTTATGGGCATGGCGGGGAACTCCGTTTTCATCGTATCCCACAAAGACCGCATTGTGGTATTCCTTCATGCTGTCCTTAGATTTTTCACAGCTCTCATACAGGAGCTTCGCCTTGGCAAAGTAACTGACCACTTCACGGTCGATGAGCCGGGTTTTCACCAAGTACGCATAGACGCGGCGCATATCGCTGTGGGGATTCGGAAGGGCAAAGGGCTGTTTCGCCTCCTGTTTCTTTTGTGAGGCGGGTCGATAGACTTCGCCCTGCTCACCGCCCAGCAGCATGGTTACAGCCTCAGGAAAGGTGAGGCCATAGAACTGTCGCACGAAGTCAATGGCATACCCGCCGCTCTCTGCAGAGTGATCGTACCACTCGTTTCCCCGGACGGTAATGCTGTGGTCGGACGCCAACCGCTTATCCCGGCCGCTGGGGATTAGCTTCTCACCGCGCCGATGGAGAAAATCCACGAGGTCTACATTGTTGGCACGGTATTTCTGGTCATCTGTAAAATGCACATATACACCCATGATCCCCCTCCTATTTATGGCGAGTGCCGATTCTATGAAAAAAAGCCGCCCTTTTTACAGGACGGCAATAGGTCTGGAGCGATTTCTCTTTGATCGGCGGCTGCTCAATTTTCTTTTTCTGTTTCTTCACGGTTATCCTCCAATCGTTATAATGACATGGTCTGTTCGTGGTCATCCCTCGCATGGCCCTGCGCCTGCTTTTTCTCACGGAGCTTGCGGAGGAGCTTACGGTCGGTTCTCTGGCCGGGTGGTTTCAGCGGTGGGGCGTTGTCTGCAAAAACACGGCTCATGTGATGCAGGAGCCGTGTTCCCGCCAGCAGAACGGAGGGGTCTTTGAAATCATCTATATGGCCGAGGAAAAATCGGGCGTAAATGTTGCCCTGTGCTGCCGAGAGGGTAAACCAGCGGACGGCAGTTTCTTTGTCTTTGGGGACATCTTTTCCCATCAGATACAGCTTGCCGAGGGTGTACTGCGCATACTGATTTCCCTGTTCTGCGGCAGCCGTCAGAAATTGCAGGGCAGTCTGAATATCCTTTGGCACATCCTCGCCCATAAGGTAAATCTTGCCCAGCCGGTACTGTGCAAATTGATTGCCCTGACCGGCAGACCGTTTTAGGTATTCCAGAGCTTTGGGAACATCCTTCGGAACATCCTCCCCCTTGAAGTAGAGGACGCCGAGGGCATATTCAGCAAATTGGTTCTTTCTGTCGGCGGCAAAGGTCATCCAGCGAATGGCGGACTCCACATCCTTCAGTACGCCCTCACCGCCGAGGTACAGCTTGCCGAGCCGGTATGCGGCGAAGTCATTATCCTGTCCTGCGGAAAGGGTATAAAGCCGTATTGCCTCTGCGATATTCTGCGGAACGTGCTGTCCCTTTTCATAGAGCTTGCCGAGAAAATATGCGGCATAGGGATTCTCAGCCTCCACCGCTTTTTTGAGGTAGCCGAGGGCTTTCTCCACATCCTGCTGTGGTGCTTTTTCATCGGAGAGGATAAGCTTGGCAAGCTGGTGGTAGGCAAAGGGGTTTCCCACGAATGCCGCTTTTTCAAAGTATTCCTTTGCCCTGGCTTCATCCTTGTCGGTACCCACACCATTCAGAAGCATCCAGCCCAAACGGTACTGGAGCTTATCATCATGGCCCTGTTCCTCCAGGGAAACAAAACCGAGAAAGGCTTCCTTGAAACGACGGTCAGAGTCCTGCTGATTTTTTACACAGCCAATTCCGTCCCTCAGCATTTTACCAAGTTCAAAACTGGCATAGGGGAAGCTCTGGTCTGCCGAGCGGGTGTAGAGGGCAAAGGCAGATTCATGATCCTGATCCACACCTTTGCCATGGTAATACAGGCCGCCAAGAGAATACTGTGCGTACTTGTAATTCTCATCCGCAGACAGGGTGAGCCAATCCGCCGCCTGCAGATAGTCCTGCTCTGTGCCAAGTCCGGCGGCATACATTTTGCCGATACGGTACTCGGTGTACTTCCAAGGTTTTTCTTCCTCGGCAGCATGGAAAACAGCAAGGGCCTTTTCGTACCAGCGGTATGCTTCATCGGCGTCCGCTTCGCAGCCAAGACCATCCGCAGACATTCTGCCCAGGTCACATAAGGCGAGAGGGTTATCTGCCTCCGCTTCCATGAGGAAGAGTTCATGGGCTTTTTCAAAATCCTGCAAAATTCCGGCATCCTCATCGCCATATAAATATTGCTTTGCCTGTTTGTAGCCATCCGTCCACCATGAGTCGGAGGATTCCTTATCGGCAGAGGCTTCATCGCTGGAGGACCGTTCCCCGGAATCATCTGCCGGTTCCTGATCTTCTTCATCCGCCATGTCAGAGGAGGGCATCTCCAGATCATCCTCCGACTCCGGCAGGGCTGTTTCCACAGATGCCGGTTCCTCAAAGGTCATGCTCCCAATCAGCAATGCTTCTTGAATGACCATGTTGCGGATGGGCTTAAAATCATCACAGCGGGAAAGGGGCGGCGGCTCTGACGGTGTTTCGGTGTAGATGGATTCGATCCTGCCCCTGACCTCCCACCACAGGCGATAGGCTTCTGCGATACGGCTGTCCTTGGCAAGCTCATCCACGATTTCATCCACCACATTTTTCAGGTCTGCTTTGAGATAGCCATACTGTTTTTTACCGGAGGTGTTTTGCAGGCGCTCAGCAAGGTGTGTAATGAGCTGCTCCATGCGGCCGCTCTGTAAAACGCCGCCTTTCATCTGACGGATCATCTCCCTCATGGACTCGGCCGCCTGTTCCTTCAGGTCATCCCGCCGCTGCGTCTTTTCTCCGTAGAGCGGAATGAGCTCCTGACGAAAAATCTCATTTGCCAGAGAGGACTTCATTTTTTTGATGCCCTGTTTCGTAAGATAGCCCTCTCTTGGGTCGGTGCTATAGCAGACCATGTGAATATGCGGATGGTGCGATTCATTGTGAAAGGCGGCATACCATTTCAGATGGTCAGGATGGATTTTCATGTTCTCCGCAATTTCCACAGCCTTTTCAGAAAGCAGAGCCTTCCATGCAAGTACATTGTCATATCCCATCTGTGCGGCATCCTCACGCCGGAGAGAAATAATCGGAGTCCACACATTTCCGGTGTGGTTGGCTACTTCATCAGCGACCTGTGATAAAACTAGCGGATCGTCACCGGCTGTGAATAAGCCATGGCTGTCAAACTTTTCGACACGGGGACGGTTTGCGATGTAGTCCAGATATTTTTCCCGGCCGCTGATTTTATCAAGATGCCGTTCCAATGCGATGGTGATGAATTCGGAGGCGTTTCCCCGGTTGGAATTTTCGAGGTAATCCTCATATTCAAACAGTTCCTTGGCATCGGGAAACTCCCGGAGTATCTGTGCAATCAAATCCTTTTGTTTTTTGGTGGAGTGCCAGAGCTTATGACCACTTTCCATTTTTTCTACGCCGTCGCGGGTGGCAATGTATTTGACGAGGTTGCTTAAATGGGCAGCAGTCTTTTCCCCGCCTTTGAGGTAGGGGCACTTGAGAATGATGCGGGCCATTATTCTTCCGTCTCAGGGCTGCTCTGGAAATCCACCGCATCGTCCAGACGGATTTTCCCTCTGGTCCGTTTTACCTCGGCAACGCATCGGCCGCGGAGCCGGTGCAGTTCCTCATCGGTAATCTCCAGCGTAGTTGCCAGCAGATGCATCATCATGCTGATTTCCACAGAAAGCCGAAACAGATTGTTTGCCACCCGGTTTTCGGTCTTTTGCAATGTGCCCTGGATGGATACAAGCAGAGCCTTGGAGAGATAGGAGGAGATGTCCTCCGTCCCAAGGTAGCCCATGTAGAAGCTGAGTGCCTTTTCAATAAACTCGCTGCGGCTCTTGCAGTTATCCTTTGACAGCCAGCCGTCCAGCCGTTCCATTGTTTCGGGGTACAGCCAGACCGCTGTTCGTTCCTTGTTATTTTTCATGTGAAATCCGACCTTTCATGGGTGTCCACCTGTGAGGTGACCGTGTAAATTCCTTTGTTTTCTTGCCTTTTCTAAAATCCCGACCACCCTGACCGTGACAAATCCGGAATCCGACCACCTCATGGGAAAGTGCGAAAAACGCCCAGCACTGCTGGGCGAAATGGTTGGCAGGAGGGCGCTTGCGACCACCCGCCTTTATCCTGCTCTTTTTTCGACCGTAGAGGCCGCATGAGGGTTCTGTATGCTTTGGCTGAGAAGCGGGGTTCTTACAGCTCTGCACAAAGCCCTCAAAATCGGTTGTATTCGGTTTGGCGGGTAAACCTGTCACCCAGCCCCGCAAAAGCCCACACAGGGGCGAACAGGGGGCAACGCTGGGTGACGGGGGCAGTAGGGCGGTACGCTACTTCATCTCCATGCCAGAATAACCTTGGGTAGGCTCAGATTGGCAAAGTTCTGTTTCTCTTAGGCTGAAAGAGGAAAGCGGATAGAACTCCCGGTCAAACTCGCCCAAGCCGTGCTGTTTCAGAAATTCATCATTGCTGGCATTGATGCCGAGATCCTCTTTGCCGTATGAGTCAGTGCAGGCGTATATTTCCTCTATGCTGCCGTCCTCCATTCGGAGAAACATTCCGGCCTTAATCTCATTGCCGTGCTTATCAAAATACTGCATCATTGCTCATCCGCCTGCCTCGGCTCTGCGGTCTGCCTGATTTTTTCTTTCTGTTTTTTAGACAAAGTGCTTGCCGGGGTTTCGATATCGGCACTTTCATCGATGTATTCCCGCACATTGGCAGGGACGAATTTTTCATAAAGGCGCTGGAGCTGGTCGCAAAGCTCCTGCTCCAAGTCCGCATCTTTCTTCTCCATATAGCGTTTGACCGCTCGGAGTTTTTCGGCATCCATTTGTACGGTGATGGCTTCTTTTTTCATATTGAGTGTCCTCCCTTGAATTTTTTATTGGTATCAATGCCGCAAAACAGAAAGAAAAAACCAGCCTGTTTACGGCAAATAGTTTCTCGGATTCTTCTGCGCACCGTTCACTCTCACCTCAAAGTGCAGATGATTTCCGGTGCTTCGCCCTGTGGAACCTACCTTTGCAACGGTTTCTCCGGCCTTTACCGTCTGCCCCTCACGGACGAGGATTTGAGAGCAGTGTCCGTATAAAGTGACCATTCCATTCCCATGGTCAATGGTCAGATAGTAGCCGTAGCCGGTGTTTCCGTAGACCACAGTTTTCACTGTCCCCGCCTTTGCCGAGCGGATGGCAGTTCCTTTGGAGGCGCCAAGGTCAAGGCCGGTATGTCCCGCCCATTCCCCTGTGAGGGGGTCTGTCCTGCCACCAAATTCCGAGGTCACCATGGAACGCCAGCCGCTGCCGAGGGGAGAAATAAAGCCATCGGCAGAAGATTTTTGTGCCTCGGCGTAGGGTCTGCCGTACAGAACCTGATTGCCGGAATCGAATAAGTCCCGGTAGACGACCTGTCCTCTGGAGGAGGAAGCGTCAACCACTTTGCCGTCACCGGCGTAGATTCCCACATGGGTGATGTTCATGAAACGGCCGTTAGGTTTATGGCTCCAGAACACCAAATCACCGGGAGCAAGACTTGATTTTGGAATGGTCAGCCCATTGTCCACGCAGTATTTTCCCTGCGCCGCAGCCGTGCCGGGAAGATTTACCCCCAGCTTTTTGTACACCCACCGCACAAGATAGCTGCAGTCGGTGTAGCTTCCTTGTCCACGCAGCTCTTGGGAGTAGGGATCACCGAGGCGGGAAAGGCCGAGGCGGACAGCTTCAGCTCCCACCTCACCCACAGGCAAGTCAGAAAAGAAACCGTCAAGCTGGTCTGGAGTCCAACCCTCCCACATGGTGAAATCATCATCCTCGGCCGGAGCTCCGATACCGTATAAGGCACGGTAATAGATTTCATTGGCGTTTGCCTGATCCTCATAGGTAATAGCTCTGCCTAACAATGTCCTGATGTTGTTGTAGATGGCAGGCAGAGAGGTAATGGGAACAGCCACGGTATAAGTTTCCTCCGAGGTTGTTCCGTCATCATTTTCCACGGTGCGGGTGCGTTCCTCGTAGGTCACAAAACAGTCCACATATTTCCGGTGTTCCAGCCGGGAGGGGGACTCAGCGCCGAAAAACAGAGAATAAAAAATAGCCTTGACCCGGTAATCGTCAAGGCTGTTGCCGTCCTCCATCTGCGAATTCACTGTGGCGATGGCTCCGTCTATGAGGGTAAAGCTGCGACGCATATCCCCGATGTATTCCCTGTAATCCGCGGGCATACTCCCCGGTATCACACCGCCATGGAAGCACAGCTCCACGGCGGTGTTGTTGTGGTTGGTGGTTCCGGAGAGCAGGGAGCAGACCAGCACGATGATTAAAATAAGCGGCGACAGGATGGCGGCAATGGTCCAGCCGATGGTCTTTCGGGTGCGTTCATCCGAAAGAGCGGCAGCGGCGGCTTTTGCAACAGCCGTAATGGTAGCGGGATCTGCCATGCCATCACCACCATTTCTGGCTGCCAAAACCGAACAGGTTCTGCTGTTCCGGCTCCGGTTCGCTTTCCATGAGCTGCTCGGTATAATCTATCGCCTGCTCCAAAACAGCGGTATCAAAGCCCGCAGTTTTGTAACCGTCATGGATGGTATTGTAATAATAGTCGGAGGGATAGCCCAGGCGATGCCCCGGCGTCATAACGTAGACCATGGCTGAAACAGTCTTGCCGTCCAACGGGAGGTCCATGGTTTCCTTGTCGTAAAATCTGGGAAAGCCTTCATAAATATCGAGGGCAGTCTCATCTTTCGGCGTGATCTTCCACAGCAAAACAGGAACAGAAGAACCCTCGCAAGGCTCAATGGTAGCCACCGCACCGTGCCTGCCGCCCCGAAACACAAGGGCATAATCCTTTATCTCGGAAGCCCCGACCACCTTGGCGGTGGGGCATCTCCCAGCCATCTGCGGCAGATTGAGGTTGCTGCCATAGGCAATATACAGTTTGTTTTTCATACGATCTCCTTTACATTGACATAGTAAAAGCGGAGGACTGTTCATCCTCCGCTTCCAATACAGTTTCCGGCACAGCTTCTTCCGGCGGTGTCTGCTCCTGCGACCGCTCCGCTTCACGCTTTTGCCGCAGCCGTTCTTTTTGCCTTTCTGCCTGTGCCGGGTCTTTCCATGCGATGCAGCCCTCCAAGTGATCCAGCAGATGCTTACGGGCCGTTTTAAATTCATCCCCAATCATACCGAGGCGCAAAAGCCACACCCGAAAGGTATATTTTTCATTGGTGGACTGTGTTTTTGTCGGGCTTGCCGACCGCTGGTTGAGCGCCTGTGCGGTCATGGCGAGGCAGAACTGCACATATGCTTTGACTTTTCCGGCATGGAGGTCCCCATTGAAAGCACGGAATTCCACCGTGCCTTTCTGGAACACGCTGTGCAGATTGAGACAGTGGTAGCGGCTATCGTGATAATGCTCCCGGCTGCCATCGCTGCCGTTGTACCAGATACGCTTCAGTTGGTCGAGGGTAGTGGGTTTCTGCCGGTTGATCCGCTCTAAAAAGGCAGAGTCAATCTTTTGGCAGTAGTTGGTTTCCCTGCCTCTTGAAACCTTTAATGCCTTATAGATCATATCCTCCTTGGCCGCCATGATGTTGACCAAGTTGCGGAGTTTGGGGGCATCAAAGGGGGCGGCATTGATGTGGATATGGATACCGCAGGAGGAATTCACAAATGCCCCGGCTTCCCGGAGCTTGCGCATCAATTCCTGCACAGTTTCGATATCCTGGTACTGGCAGATGGGGCTGACCATCTCTACGCTGTAGCTCCTGTCGGCGCTTACTTTTCTGCGGCCGTCTTTCTTCTGACAGTCAATACTGCCGTCACTCATGACCCTCCATTTTCGCCGCTGGCTGTCACAGGCATAATAGGCATCGTAGAAGCTGCCTTCATATTCCTTTGTCGTGCCGAAATGTTCTGCAATCACCTCGGCGGCACGGCTTCGTGTAATCCCAGTCATTTCAATTTCAATCCCGAAATTCTGACCTTGTATCTCCATTTACCCACCGCCTTTACCACATCCTGTGCTGCAGGGTAAGGTCTTTTTCCTGTGACAGTCCCGCTGTTTCCGCAGCAGAGTTGATGAATCCGCACAGCCGTTCCCTGCGCCAGGTATCAATCAGGTACCGTCCGCATTCCTCATTGAGAGCATTGATTTTCAAGACTGTATCCCGCACACACTCCGAGATAGCGGCAGGATCACCCTCTGCGGATACGAGATCATCGATGTACTCATCCAGAATCTTTCCCATGAGGGACACATCATCCGGCGTATAATGGTAGCCCCCGGCGTAAGGGTTGGGGTATTCCTTTCCGTCCATGCAGCACCGGAGATGCTCCAAAATAGCAGGGCGTTCTTCGTGATCCGCTTTTTGGTACTTCTCCATAAAAGCTAATATATCCGCTTCCCGGTTCGGAGTGTAGCGGATAAAAGACAGCATATCATCGAGGATACCCGCCTTGTTTTCTTTCTGATTTTGAACTCTGTCCATGACTTTTTCTCCCTTCTTCATTATCTGCCACCCGCCTTTCCGAACAGCTTTTCCTTGTAGGCAGGGGCATGGACCGCAAGGTTATACCGCTCTATGCCGCATTTGTAGAGGCACACACCACGCTGGGGGAAGCGGATTAGGTTGTATTCGGATTCCTCTAACTGGAGGCTGTCGATATAAAACTGTTTGTCAATGTTCCCTGCATTAAAGAGGAAAGCGTGAGTAGGAATGGAGAACAGCGGTTTTGTCAGCTCCCTGATGCCCTCTATATTGAAGTCCTCCAAATTCTGAGAAGCCAGAATTATCGCCGACTCCTTTTTTCTGACACGCTTCATGAAATTTCGGATATACTCAATCGCAGTCAGATTGGTCAGGAACAGATACAGCTCATCAATTGATGCGGCGGTATTTCCCCCGGTCAAGAGCTTGTCGCTCATAAAGGAAAGCACATTGAACAGCAGGGCGTTTTTCACATTCCGGCTGGCTTGCAGCAATCCTTTTACTCCGAACACAATAAAGCGGTGGTCGGTCACGTTGGTGTGGCCGTTGAAGAATTTACTTTCGGCTCCCATACACATGGAGTGGAGCCCCAGCAGGATTTCCTGCAGCAATTCCTGCGGGTAGAGCTGATAGTTACTTTTGTCATATCCCCTAAACTCATCGTCAATGAGAGCATAAAGGTCAGATAAGACAGGATAGTCTGTGGTGGCAAGGCTTCTGAAATCAGTGCGGTCGCTGATGCCAAATTTTTCGTACAGCTTGCCCAGCATGATTTCTATGGCGTCGATGTGGCGGTCGGAAAAATCTTTATAACAGCGGAAAAAATCCTTAAGAAAGGAAATGTGTTGACTGAGCTTGGTGGACTGGCGGAATGCCTGGGGTGCGTCGGTGTCCTCCGGGCTGCCTCCTTCATCCCATGTTTTAGGCTCCAGAGGATTGATACGGTATTGCCCGCTCATCAAGTCGATGAAACAGCCGAGGTTCTCTGCGAGGTCAACATATTCATGTTCAGGATCAAGGCACAGGACGGACTTACCCGATTCGAGGATGTTACAGAGGATGAGCTTGAGGAGATAGCTCTTGCCCTGACCGGAGTTACCGAGGATTAAAATGTTCGCATTCGTCTTGTCATCGTCACGCTTATCGAAGTCCACAATGATATTTGAACCAAATTTATCACGGCCAAGATAGAAGCCGTGGGGATCGGTCTTGCCACTGTAATTGAACGGATAGAGGTTTGCCACCGAGCTGGCGGGTAAAACCCGTTCAAATTGGCTGCCGAACACATTCCGTCCCGCAGGGCCGACCGACAGAAAGCCCTCCCGCTGGCGCAGTATCAGCCGGTCTACATTGAGTTTTGAGCGGACCAGCTCAGTCAAGACGTCGGTCTGGAGGAGCTTTAAATCGTCCAAATTGTTCGCTGTCAGCTCAATAAAAACAGCGCAGTGGAGGAGCGGCTCACGGTTTCGGTGCATGGAGGACACCAGTGTGACCACATCCTGCAAATTGCTTTCGGCGGTGACTGTCTGCTGGAGATCGTTGGTGCTGCTCTTATCCATGCGGTTTTTATTGGCTGCGTTATGGATGATTCTCTTTTCCTCTGCCGCCGTTACCTGTCTGGTGTAGATACGCAGGGTCACACCGTCCTTTTCCCCAAGATGACGCAGGATGGCCTGCTCATCGGTTGCGGTAGGGTACTCACGGAGAGCCCAGACACACCGATAGGTGTTGCCGCATATAAAATGGTCCGTATTGAACTTGATGATGCCCGGTGCGATCATGTCAAGAAAATCCTTGATTTTCGACTCTGCCGCCCCAGCATCAGCCTTTGTTTTTTTGATTTTAGGCATGAAAAAATACCTCCTGTCCAGCCGTGGGAGGTTCCATGCCTTTTGGCCGCAAGGTACCTCCCTACGGCCTATTGAATTTTACTTATTCTCCGAGAATCACCCAGCGCTCGCCGTCATAATCCTCATACATCTTAGTAGTGACATTTTGCTCATAGTAGACTCCAAGCAGACGCTTGGTATCGGCTTCACCGGCTCTGCGCGCAGTAAAGCCCTGATCCTTGAGGCTCTTTTCGATACGGGAGAGGTAGGGGCCTACGTCCTTTTCTTTTTCTCCACGCAGGCGGATGATGATTAAAAATTCCCGCGCTGTTGCCATCTGCACTTGCATACGGTCAAGGGCGGTCATGTCCTGTGCCAGCAGCTTTCGGATGACAGGATTCTGCTCGGCATCCATCCTGGCTTTCAGATAGCTCTTGTTGCCCTCAAAGTTTTCACGGCTGTTAAGGCACAGCATTTCAATATCCGAGATGCCTTTCAGCACATTCATAAGAGCATAAATCCTTGCCCCGATGCTGGAATCGGACAGGACGCTGATGTTGGTGGGTTTAACCATAAAAAACACCAGCTCACCATGGGGAGTCACAAGGCTGTGGCCTGTGATGTCCTCGATGCCGATGAGCTGGCGGGTGGAGGCTTTCTCCCTTGCCTCCTGTTTCCTTTTTCTGTTCATATTCATGCCCTCCATTCATAGGATTGTTGCTTGCCGAAGAAGAAAGCGGCGGCATAGCGGATAAAATCGAGGATACTCACGTCCTCAAAACGTATGGATAAAAAGGCATAGAGCGCCGTCAGGACGATGGGCGGCAGCCAGCCGAGCTGGGAAAGGGCAAAGACAGAAATCAGACATCCGACGCCGATGATTCCAATATCCCGTAGCTCCCATAGCCACAGGGTAGCCTTTGACTTTAAGTTGTCGGGGTAGATATACATGGGGGTGATTCCTCCTGTTCCTCATGGATTATTCGCAAAAAATAAGCGATGCCACGGAGGACAAAGTCCACGCACGGTATCGCCACGCTGTTTCCAAGTGCCTTGTATCTGGCACTGTCCGATGCTCCCGGTATCAACGTCCAGCCATCAGGAAAGCCCTGGAGCCGCTCACATTCCAGAGGAGTAAGTCTGCGGATGAGGTTGCGTCCATTCTCTTTTACAAGATTTTCGCTTCCGCCTCCGTTGTCGCCACCCTGGGCACGCAGAGTGGTACAGCCCTCCGCATAGTTGCCATATTGTGATTGGCCGAATACTTCAGGCTGACAAATGAGATCGGTGGCATCCTTATGCTGCCTTGCACTTTGTGTGGCAACCACATCATTTTCGGAAAATTCATCGCTCCGCTGTCGGCTGAATACCGCATGGCGGTCGCTGGTGGTAATGGTATAGCTGATGTCCGGCTGACAGCCCAATCCGTTGCCGCCGTTCTCCGGCTCCCGGTCAATGGTGTTGCCAGCAATGCAGATGGTTTCCTGCAAAATAGCACTTCCCACGAGCGGTACATTATTGCCGCCGGTACCATAGGTCGAGGTGACGGTAGGGGCTACCTCCAACGGTCCGTTATATCTGCAATCCTTGGCATGGTTATCAAACAGCACCGGCTGGTTGTTTCCGCTCATGCCTGCGCTGGCAGTGATGGTTGGGCAGATGCCGACGCCGATTTCTGCGCCTCCCTGCTGGGTCGCCATGACCAGCGGCTGGTGACCATGCTCCTGGGCGCGGAGCGTACCTGTGATGTCCTCCGTACAGTGCATCTGGCTGCCGCCTTGATCGTTTAAGCAAAGCACGGATGGAGCAGTACCGGTTTTAATAGTGGGCGAACACTCTGACTGATAACCGATTCCTCTGGCCTCTGCGCTGGCATTGCCGCAGAATCCTGCGGTAAGCACACAGGGATAGCCCTGTCCGGCCTGACCGCCGCCGCTGGTGATGGAGGTATGAACCTCCGGCGTGAGAAAACAATCGCCGTCACCTTTGCTGATAACTCCTGCCGCAAATAGAAGTCCTGCCGGGTTTCTTCCGCCGCCCCCGTCCGCTCCGGCAAGAGTGGGCGCCACACCCTCCGGCGTGAACACACGGCTTTGCTGGGTATCCCATCCGTTTAGACAGTTCGGCTGGGATATAAGGGGAGGATGACCTCCCATGTCTGCACGGAGCGTAGGGGTTACTTCCTCGGTGATATCCATTCGTTCTCCGCCATGGTCGTTTAAGCAGACCAATGGCTGCTGGGTGACAAAGGTCTGCATCTGCATATTGCGGGTTGCCAGCAGAGCGCCTGATATGCCGTCAAGATCAATCACCTCGTCCCGTTGGTTGACATGAAAAGCGCTGATTTTTTCAGCATCCGCCACAAAAGTCTGCTGTTTCATGCCGGGGCTGGCACCCAAGGCTCCGGCTACATCCTGGAGGTTCCGCACTTCATCACGCTGGTTGGCGGCAAAGGCTATCGCTGTTTTTTCCTCTGTCTGGATATACCCATGCCCGCCGCCTTCGCCGCCATAAAGAGAGGGCCATGTTCCAGTTTCCTCAAAGATGCGGCGGCTCTGCACATCCCATGGG
The DNA here is from genome assembly GCF_004768785.1 of Caproiciproducens galactitolivorans. GTDB lineage: Bacteria > Bacillota > Clostridia > Oscillospirales > Acutalibacteraceae > Caproiciproducens > Caproiciproducens galactitolivorans. The sequence goes on along the minus strand of NZ_SRMQ01000004.1, from coordinate 146,744 downwards.
GTCAGGCAAGCTCCGCCTGTATCGTCAGTGCCTCCTTGAGCTGGGGCGGCAGCTCCTTGCCCCTGGCTTCCGCTCTCCGCAATATCCCCAAACAGGCCGTCTTGCTTAAATAGTATTTCGGGTGCGGTTGTGCCTCCAAAATCTGCGACAAGGAAGATGCGACGGCGACGCTGGGCGACTCCCCAGAATTGAGCGTCCATGACACGCCAAGCCAAGCTGAATTCAGTTCCCAATATGACAGCCCCAGCAGATTCCCAGCGCCCGGACTCAGGTCGAGGCACATCACAGGCACTGTACTTAATGCGGACGATCTCCTCGATGACCGCCCTGAAATCCTCGCCGTCTGCGGAGCTAAAGGCTCCGGGGACATTCTCCCAAACGAGGTATCGAGGTCGAATAAAGTGAGCTGGTACGTTTCGCTGCTCATCGGCTTTTCTCATCTCCTTTGCAATCCGTGTCTGCTCCATAAATAGACCAGAGCGTTCTCCGGCAAGTCCGGCACGCTGCCCAGCCACACTCAGGTCCTGGCATGGGCTGCCCCCGCAGATCACATCCACAAGAGGCAATGCCGCTCCGTCAAGTTTTGTGATATCTCCGACATGGAGCATTTCAGGAAATCGGATTTTTGTCACTTCAATGGGAAAGGCTTCGATTTCACTTGCCCATAAGGGGGTGATTCCATTGCGGACAGCAACAAGCGGGAAGCCTCCGATCCCATCGAAGAGGCTCCCCATCGTCATCATCAGACCATCCTCATAGCCTGTTCGGGAGCCTCGGCCGGTACATTGTTTTTTACTCTGCCTATGGCAAAGCCGTTTTCCTGTTCCATTACCCGGCGTACCGGGATTCCGAGTCTGCCCGCTTCCTCGATTTCAAGGTGCATTCCGAGTGAGATATGGTCGCCGTAGCACCATAACTCATCACAACGGGACAACATGGCGATTCCCATGTCAAGCCCAAGCTGACGCTGTTCCGGCTGATGTTCGTCCAGAATGGTGGGGTATAGCAAATGGGGCGCAAAAAAAGCGTACCCCTCGTTCATTACATGATGGCACGCTTTCTTGGCAAACTCGGTATTCTTTTCGATGTCCCCGGCGTAGGGGGACGCCATATAAATCAATTTCATGGCCTTTTTCCTTTCTGCGTTATTTCGGTGCAACCGCCTGCACCACAGTTCGGGTGGTGTTCACAGCGGCCTGCGCCGTGTACACGGCACTCATCACATTAGCCTTTGTGCTGGTGTCCAGCCCAAAAGCTCCAGCGATTCTTGGCACTTCCCCTGCGGAAAGCATCAGCCCAAGCCCCAGCAGGGCGTGGGTTCTCAGGACCATAAGCCCTGCGGCAAGGATGGTTGCCTGCAAAAATGTGGTGAGGCACAGACCGATGATCTGCTTGCACCACTGTGTAAATCCGTCAATGTAACCGCGAGGAACGGAAAACATATACAGGCTGCCTACAGCAATCTGGATCAGCAAAATGCCCCCACGTTTTAAATTGGCAAAAAAAACTTTAATGACCGAGTATCCCATCATGATAATCAGGAAAAGCATCATGATGGGGTTTGTGATGCCCGACAGCCCTCCAAAGATACCGGAGCCCATAGCACCGCCCAGGTCTGACGAGCTGCCAAGCTCTGCTATGATGTTCCCCGCAAGGTCACCGAAGCTGCTTCCGTAGCCGGTGATTCCTGCCGTGAGGCTGCTCTGGAGATTGACCGAGAGCTTGAACAGCTCCACCGGTAAGATGGTAAAAAGGGACACCGCCATAAAGCCTTTGATGGCGTTTAAGGCGGCGTCTTTTATGCTGCCCCGGCCGTGCTGGTACTCGATTCCGGTTTCAAACACCGACACCACAAGCCCGGTCCCGTACAGCGCCCAAGCCAGATAAGAGAAAAACAGGACGATGGACTGTACCCATTCCATAGAGAACAGCTCCACGCCCATATTTCCCATTTGTGCAAAAAAGTCAGCAAGAAAGCCAACCACTTGTCCGTAGAGCCATTCGATGATCTGATCCATCACGGTTCCGAGGACAAAATCCCATATAAACATTTGGAAGTTCACCTCCTTCGAGACATAAAAAATCACACCGTAGCAAGGCACACGGTGTGTTCATTCATCTCGGTTAATAAATTTCGAGCAATGATTTTTATTTGAGTAAAGCTCAAAAACAACTTGACAATCAGCTCTTTCAGAGTTTCAATACCACACAACGGTGGCCGCCGAAATAATCTTAGGAGGTCAATTGCATGGCAGATTACAAAAAAATGTACGATTCGCTGTTCAATGATGTGACGGACGCGATATCGTTGCTTCAGCGCGCACAGCAAAAAACGGAGGAGCTTTTTATCTCTGGCGATGATGGCATCGTACTTGAGATTAGAAAAGAATCCGGGCCTGAGGGCGAAAAAGAATAGCGGAATCATTTTGTAAAGTAAGGAGAGTGGCACGAGCTGCTCTCCTTACTTTTCTGATGTAAACACCATCATGCATAATCGGAACACCTTACTACATCCCCAAAATCGTCCAGACAATCCTTGCATAAAGACGGTGAACGGATTTTTGTTTTCATTTTAATTCTCCTTACATCTTCTATAATATTCTGGTTGACAATGATTGCAATCCTGCATATAATATATAGAATCTCTTTGCACTGCATTACATTCAGCATGAATGCGAGATCAACAGTACAAACTGAGCAGGCGATGAACCTTTTTGTAAAGGTCATGGGGCCGGGCCGCCCAATGAGCGGCAACAGATTGCAATTTGAGCACATCTGTGGGACAGTAGTATGTTCCATAGGTGTGCTATTTTTTATACCCTGATGGAACACATGACCCCGAAATGGAGTGCCATAGAGCTATCAAACGACTGCCGAAAGGCTAAAACGGAGGTAACTTTTATGACAGACAAAAAGCAAAACATGGCTGGCTTAACCGCCACCGAAGCAAAACGATTGCAGGAGCAATATGGTAAGAATGAATTGACCGCACGGAAAAAAGAAAGCTTTTTCAAAAAAATCCTGCATATTATCTGCGAACCAATGTTCTTACTGCTCATTGTTGCTGCGACCATTTATTTTATTCTGGGAGAATCCAGGGATGGTGCGATTATGCTCATTTTTGTGGTGGGCATCATTAGCATTGATGTAATTCAAGAATGGAAAACCGATAAAGCCCTAAATGCCCTGAAAGATTTATCTGCCCCGCATGTCACTGTTATTCGTGATGGCAAGGAGCAGACCATTGCAAGTGCTGACCTTGTGCCCAGCGACTTAATGATGATTTATGAGGGGGTTAAAATCCCGGCAGACGGCATTATAATAAAATGTAACGACCTGTGTGTCGATGAATCTTCGTTGACCGGCGAAGCGGAAGGTGTGTGGAAAATCAACACTGAGAGTGCAGATTCAACAAGCGACTATTGGCGGCGTGATTATTGTTATGCTGGCACGCTGGTTACACAGGGCACAGCAACGGTACTGGTAGATAAAATTGGTGGCAGCACCGAATATGGAAAAATCGGTGCTAATGTTGCATCTGCACCAGAGGAACCCACACCCCTACAAAAGCAAACCGGAAGTCTTGTTAAACTATGCGCAGGAATTGCTGCAGTCTTGTTTGCCCTTGTAGGAATATTCACATGGCTAAATATTCCTGACCACAGCTTTGGCGACAGGCTGATTGAAAGCATTTTGTCGGGCATCACCCTTGCCATGGCAATGATTCCAGAAGAGTTTCCTGTCATCCTCACGGTATTTTTATCAATGGGAGCTTGGCGACTTGCCAAAAAGCAGTCACTGGTGCGCAAGTTGCCTTCAGTGGAAACGCTTGGCGCCGTATCTGTGCTATGCGTAGATAAAACAGGTACCATCACGATGAATCAGATGACCGTGCAGGATACGTGGGCTACTGATGGCAACACCATAGCACTTTGTGAAGTAATGGGTATGGGCTGCGAGACCGATGCCTATGACCCAATGGAAAAGGCAATGCTCAAGCATTGCGAAACCCTTGGAATTTTAAAGGAAGATCTTTTTGCTGGAGAACTAATCAGCGAATATGCCTTTACAAATGAGTTGAAGATGATGGGGCATATTTGGCGCAGAGATGACGGAATTACCGTTGCCGCAAAAGGGTCCCCTGAGCGTATCTTAACTATTTGTAAGCTTACAGATTTAGAAAAACAAACAGCAGAACAGAAGATCACCGAAATGTCCAAACAAGGTTTGCGTGTAATTGCAGTTGCCACTGCAAAGCTACAAAGTGAAGCAGAAATTCCTGCACAGATCACAGACTGCCATTTAACGCTTTGCGGACTGATCGGGCTTGCCGACCCACCCCGTGAAGGTGTAAAAGCAGACATCGCCGTTTGCAATAAAGCGGGTATTCGTGTTGTTATGATTACAGGTGATAATGGCATCACCGCCGCGTCTATCGCAAAGAAAATCGGTATGCAAAACAGCGACCATATCATTACAGGCGATATGCTAAGCGAAATGACCGATGAAGAACTGCGTGAAAAAGTGAAGGATGTCAGCATTTTTTCTCGTGTCATTCCTGAACATAAAATGCGTATTGTAAAAGCATTCAAAGATAACGGTGAAATTGTCGCGATGACCGGTGATGGCGTGAATGATGCACCCGCTCTCAAATATGCCGATATTGGCATTGCAATGGGTAAACGCGGCAGTGAAGTTTCCCGTGAAGCAGCAGATCTCATTCTAATGGACGACAATTTTACTACTATTGTAGAAACGGTAAAAGACGGTCGCCGTATTTATGATAACATTCGCAAGGCTGTGGGCTATGTGTTCACCATTCATATTCCCATTGCCTTTGCCTCCTTACTTGCACCAATCCTTGGCATTGCCCCCTCAGCACTGCTTTTACTTCCTCTCCACGTTGTTCTGCTCGAGCTACTCATTGACCCTACCTGCTCGATTGTACTAGAGCGTCAGCCTGCCGAAGCAGACATTATGGAGCGAAGCCCTCGAGATCCAAAGGAAAAACTGTTGACCGCAAAAACTCTAGCCAAAAGCATTTTGCAGGGACTTATCATTTTTGCGGCCTCCTTTGGAACGTATTACGTAATCCTCGATGGAAATGTTGATAATGCACCAGTTGCCCGGGCAATGGGGCTTGCAATTATCATGCTATCCAACTTGTTTCTTGTACAGGTCAATAGTTCTGATCACGATTTTACCTTTCAATCGGTAAAGCGCCTTGTGAAAGACAAAGTGATGTGGGCAGTTAACCTTGGTACACTGGCTATGCTTGGCATTATTTTGTATTCGCCACTCAATGGCTTATTAAAGTTGGCACCACTTTCTGCTTCTCTGTTATTAAAGGCTGTTATTATTGCATTTATCGCAGTGTTTTGGTTTGAGTTAGTGAAACTGGTAAAACGACAAAAACTGAAAAATGGTTCAATGCAATAAAAATAAGAGCTGCGTGAATTCTCACGTGGCTCTTACTTTTTTTACATGTATTGTGGTTTCAATCCCCCAATCTATCGGCATCTGCCTTAGTTTTGTGCACTGTGCCATGCGGATGATGTGGTGGTGCATAAATTGAATAGAGTTTTAAAGGGCATCGCCCTTTATTAACAACATTATGCCATGTTCCGGCAGGGACAAAAATAACATCATCTGCTGCTATACATTGCTGGAAATCCAATTGCTCTTTGCGGTTTCCCATCAAAGCAACACCGTTTCCTTGTTCGATACGCAAAAACTGATCAGTATCTGGATGTATCTCTAACCCAATTTCACCGCATACGGGAATACTCATCAGAGTTAACTGCAGGTGACATCCAGTCCACAATGTCGTGCGATAGTTCTGATTCCGCCCAGTTGCTTGCGAAATGTTGGTAACATAGGGATAAGGCCCATGGTCTTGTTGGCATGACTCTACGGTCTGATTTCCGCAACCCCTTCTGTTTTCATTATATCGACTCACAAAAAAACACCTCCTTTTTCAGCTTAGGTAACATCACAAAATTATAAATTGCATAGCATTACCCTTATATATCTTATGCGATTGGATTAATAGGGTGATTGAATCCTGAGGGTAATTACACTTAAACCCCTCTCGATGATATTAATCCTGGATACAAAGATAGGCTTACAACCTTTTTAATAAAGTAAATAAGGAGCTACATCACGTTGTGATATAACTCCTTATCTTTATTGTTCCGAATATTCTATTGCATGAACCGGACATGCCTTTATTACACTTTGGAGTTTTTCATAATCAAGAGCCTGTTTATCATATGCTTTGACAACAGCTTTTTTCCCTTGCATTATAAACAGTGTGGGATAGTTCTTTGCACAAAGGGTACAGCCCATACAGGCATCCTTGTTAATATGGAGGCCGGGCTTAGCCAGCATTTCTCCCGGTAGATCCTCATCCCGAATAATTTTTGCCGAAATCCATGAGAAGATGATTATGGCAAGTACAGTGAGCGCCCAACGAATGGCCATGAACTTGGGACCTAAAAACTTTGCTTCATTACCTTCTGGCACTTTCTACCCAGCAAAAATCGGAATCTGTTTTGCTACCTATCACAAAAAAGCAGCTTGCTGACTACTTCGGTGTACAACGCCCCTCACTTTTCAGGGAACTGAAACGAATGAAGGACGAAGGCTTAATTGAGATTGCAAACAAAAAAATATATATCAAATTTATCAGTGAGCCATGGTATTTTTCTTAAGAAGCTTTACCCTTATTTTAGATTATGAAATTAAGCCGTTGCATCTTTATCTTGATGCAACGGCTCCTGCTTTGTCTACATCCCCAAAATCGTCCAGAGTATCCTTGCAAAAGGATGGCGAACGGACTTTTTCATAGTATCTGTGTCCTTTCCATTGTTCATATTTGTTTAATTGAAAGTTCCGCTTTACTATGGTAAACTCACTTTATATATCTGCCGTGTAAAACTTTTGTGAAACGGTAGCATGGGAAATTAACGCTCGGTGAGCAAGTTTTATATAATTTATATAATGTGTGAGGTGGTGCAATAAATGTTTAATGAAATTTGTATCTATGAGGCAAAGATTGAAAAGCAAGAGGAAATTGAGCAACTTATGAAAGAGGTTGCCGCCTTTTATATGGAGCAGGATGGTGTTATTGAAGTTAGATATATCAAACGCACCCACCGCCAAACAGATTTTAATGCCGTTAAAGAAGGGGCATTGCCTGTTCGCCTCACACGCAATGTAGGCAAAGTCACTTATGTTTTACATTGGACTGTTAGAGATGAAGAAACTCACGCAAGGGTGTCAAAGTTAGGGTTAGAGCATTTTTACAAGCGATGGAACAGATGCTTAACCACTATGCCAAAAATTATTTTGGGTGAAAACATTGTGTAAGGGTATGAGCACACCCTCTGTTAGTGGTTTAACTTCACCTACACAATAAAATCTGACTTATCACGAATTTGAGCCGTTGCATCTTACTTGACGCAACGGCTCTTGCTTTGTCTACATGCCAAGAATAGTCCAGATGTAAGTCGGAGCCGTAAGGGTGAACACCAAACAGGCGAACAAAATCGCCGGAGCCGCCCACTCAAACTGACCATGCTTTCGATAATCAAAGTACGCCATCCCTAATTTTGCAAAGAAAAACACCGCCAGAATGAGGTCGATTGCGGGAAACACCACCTTGTTGACCACCGTCTTAATCTGCCCGGAGGCGTCATTCCATGTGCCCTCAATAGCTCCCGCAACATCGCCATTTGCCGCAAAAGCGGTTGTGCTGAAGAACATGGTTACCATGAGGACGAGGATAAGCATAAGAGCAATTTTCTTATACCTTTTCATAAAAACCACCTTTCTAAAAGTTAAGAAAAGGCCGCAGAATTGCTCCTGCAGCCTTGTTCTTTTTCTGTATTTATAGTTTCATTGTCATATCCATGCCCTGAGCCTGTTCTTCCAGGAGCGAGGACACTTCAATTACCTGGGGGTTCTGATAAAATTTCAGGTCACCGCGGAAGCCTTTCTTCAACAAGCTGAATTCTTCAGCCTCCGCAAGTATTTCGGGAGGACGCCGGGTGGCATCTCCTGATTCCATCTTACCCATTCCCCATTTTGATGCCGTTGCTCCAGCTTTAGGATGATGTAACCCTCTGGTACAAAAGCGGGGTATCTCTGTAAAAATCCCCGTGTATCAACATAGGGATGTCCTTCCTTCATGACGGTCATTTCCATAAGCTGCAGGGTGTCTGCGAGAGAAGTGCAGAACCAGCACTCACGATCTCCAAATCGCCGGATGCGCCCATCCTGCAATATTGCATCCAGCCGGTCCTTTTGCGTGTAGTGGTACAGGCTGCCTTTTGGCGCCTCAATTCGTTCATATGCCATTGTATCCTCCCTGCTATGGCTTCTTAGGAGCGACGTGCCAGTCCTGCCACAAGTTGCCCCTTATGGTCAGGCTGTCTGTAAGGTTGGCCGACAGCATTCCATCCGGAGTCCACCCATCAATGAGCCATGTGTTAACGGTATATGCTCCGTCCGGCATCCAGATCGGGCTGAAATGGGTGCGGTTTTTGTAGGTGGAGTAAGGGTTTTGCTGAAGCTCAAATCGCCCCGATCCCATGCGCTCCAAGAGCCGCCAATAGGTTTCATAGGCAAATTCGGGAAAATAGCTGACCGCATTCTGCGGCTGGGTAACCGCCGAGCTTTGGTTGGAGCTGATACTTCCGGTGACGGTCTGGTTGATGCCATATCCCGATTTCATCGTTCTTCCGCTGGCAGTCGGATTCATGCTGTCGCATTTGATGCTCATGGCGGCGGTCAGGCTGGCACTGTAACGGTTCAGGTCAAACTCCCACCATCCGTGATCGCACCAATATCCGTTATCGTTTCCTTCATCGTCATAATCACTGTGCCACACCCAATATTCCTGCCACCACGGCCGCCAGACACTCCAGCTTGCCGAGCTTTTTACCGCTCTGCTTGGTATGGCAGAAGCACGGAAGCTATCGTTGCGGTCATCGGCTACGGGATTGGGCGGAGGGTTCTTATCAAGGTCAAGGATTTTGACGTTGAGGGTCATTTTCGCCGTACTGCCGGGACCGGATACCGTCACCTGAATTGTCATGTTCTGCTCAGTATCGGGGGTTTTCCATTTTACCCACGCAAGCTGGCTATCGCCTTCGGGGTAGTAGACATTGCCCACACTGTAGGTTTGCCCACCGATATTAAAGCTGATGCGGGTGGGCCTGTCGGGATCGGACTGACCTCCGCTGATCCTCACCGCCGTGATGACATTGGTGTTTACCCGGTACTCATAATCGTAGGCGTCAATCTGAGGTTCCTCTGGTTTCTCCGTAAAACGGACAATGCCAAGTCCAAGGCTGGACTTGATATCCGCATTGGATGCGGCGCTGCTTTTGCTGCCTCCCCATGCGGGATAGCCGAGGTCGCCTACCTCCAAAAACATGGCGAGGGGCAGATTCTTGTGGGTAAGAGACACCATTCTTCTGCGGAGCAGACCGCTAACCTGTTCATCATACAGGGCGGCTTCGGTAGCGGTGGTGGCAATCATAACTCCCTCAAATTTGTAGTAGGCAATGGGCTCCAAGAGGATTTTATACTCACCGCCGATGAGAACATCGTAATTCATGCCTGTTACATCTGCAATGCGTTTGATGACATATTCCGAGCAGAAATACTTCTTGATGGCGGCAATATTGTTGCTTCCGTTGGTACTGATAATGCGGGGTATGGTTTGAGCTGGATTGATATAATGGTACACACTTGTGGTAGGGCTTAATTGCTGACCGGAGCTATAGGACAGTTTGCTTACCTTTCCAAAATGAACACGAATATTGTCCGGTTTCTTATTTGTAAAATCTACCGGCGTGGTGACCGTTGCGTGATCACTTGCCCGAACCACAGTAATACGCACACCCTCGTTACCGCCGCTCCATGTGTTGGTGCTGGTTCCGCTGCCCATGCCTCCACCGCCGCCATCGATATTTCCGCTGCCGCCGGTATCAGCAAATGCGGTTAGGGGGCAGAATAGGCAAAGCACCAGCATAAGACTGGCTATGCTCTTGAATAATTTCTTCATTGCGGCCTCCTTTTTGCAAAAGTAAAGGCACGGTCTGTTTCAACCGTGCCTTGTGAAAGTATTCTGTTATTCCCCCATATTGCCGACTTGTTTATTGATATCGCCGTCACCGTCTACAGTTGTGCCTTGACCGCCACCGCCGTTATCGTCAATCCACCCGAAACCCGGCACATAAATCTTGCCGTCCTTGGTTTCGCCGCCCTGCGGCTGATTGTCGTTTTTTGGGGTATCCTTGGGCTTTTCCACCTTATCATGGTCGACGGGCTTGGGAGGCTCCGTGACCTTTTCGCCGTCAGGTTTCTGCGTGGGGTCTTTGAGCTGTTCCTCAGTATATTCCGGCTTGGTTGCATCGCTTTGGATGGTCTGTTCCGTGCCGCTGGAAACTGCACCGTTGTCGATGTTTGTCGGTTGGGTGGTATCAGGCGGGGCTACGGTGCTCTCTTTTTCTTTCTCTGTGCTATCCGGCACCCTGGTGTCCACCGTCACATTGCTCACCTCGGAGCTTTGGGGCGAGGGTGGGGTATCCACCGGCTTTGGGGTTATGAATTGCTGTCCGATCAGTACCACAAGCACCGCACAGAGGGCGAGGCATCCGGTTACGGCCAGCCATTTCTTCGTTTTGGCATTCATATTTTTCATAAGAGTGTCCTCCTATTTGTTAAATTTTGATAGGTTCCTGTTAAGTCACACCCTACCACGAACTTTTCAAAAAGTCTATCATTATTCCAAGAAAACTTCTCCGCAGGGTTAAAACCTCGGTGTGTATCCGGCGCTGGTCTTGACTTTGATCGTCATGGGGGGCAGCAGTTTTCCGCCAAAAGACACGGGAACCTCCAGCATGATGGTGCTGTCAGCTTCAAAGCGGGAGGAGGCTTGGTCGCCCGATGCAAAGGGAGCGTTTCGGATATCCACCTCCAGATTCCACACCTTAAATTCCAACTTGCCGTCCGGAGTGCGTTTTTCATGATAGCCGCCGCTGTAGGAAAGACCGAGTACACCATCCAGCCTGTCATAGATATCGCCGTAATCAATGCTTTCCTCAAAATCCTCGGCAATGGGCTGGTAGGCTCCCGAATAACCCTCCCGCACGCCGTGGTACACATCGTCGTAGTTGTCGTTGACGGTGGAGATAACAGCGGTCTGCACCGCATCCCGCACGCCCTGCGCTACGATTACAAGCCGGAAATATTCTGAAATGCCGGTAAAGATAATCACCAGCGACAAGGCGATGGCAATGATGAGCGGGAAGCCTGAGCCGCTTTTCCCTTGTAGGATTTGCTTGATTTTTTCCGTCATTTCCAGTAGACCTCGCTTTTTCCCGCTGCATCTGCTCTCAGCGTAATGGGGAACGAGCCAAACCCGGCAAAAAGCCCGATGTTGGTCTTGTAGGTGACCGTCACCGTGACTTCTTCATTAAGCTGAATCCTGCCGGTCTTGGACCATGTCACGGTGGGGGTCAGTCCGGTCTTTTCCCGCAGGAATTGTTCACGGCGGCCGGTTTCGCTGCCGATCTGACCGGAGATTTCCGCCTCCCGAATGAGTTCCACGGCAAAGGTGTCAATCTGCTGTTTTTGGATATACACCGGGAACACCTTCACCGCAAGGGCGATAACCAGCATGGCACACAGCACCAGCACCGCCACATCAATGTAGCCTTCTCCGGCTTTGCTTTTCAGTATTTTCAGCACATGGTCACCCCCTGTTCAAAGGGGGCCTGCTCCTGTTCCGGCTCCCGGATGTAATCGCTTAATATGCGCCATGTACCCTTGCTGAAACTGGCCCTACGGACTTCTTGATTAAGCAGTTCCTCCGCGGTGATTTCCCTCCCATACTCAGGACTGCCAGGATGCCCCATTATGCTCTGCCCGGACAGCAGAAGCTGTGCTTTTTCCGGAGTCAGATACACACTACCACCGGGAGTCAACATGTCGAGATTGGCACAGGGATGGTGTTCAATGAATTCCCGCACAGTGTTTTTTTTGTCTGTTGCGGGACCCGGCGTATATTCCGGGTCAAGAGCATAATCCTGTTCTGCTGTACCCTTGTCCATCAGACTCCAGAGCGCATGATTGAGTTCTTCACTGAAATCCACCGATTGCTCCGATATCCACTGATCCCTTGCGACCTCCAGCGGGTTTTCAAAACACAGGAGGTATTCCATATAGTCCTCCGGGTACCCACCACCGTACAGCTCGTTATAGACAAAGCGGGCGGCAGTAATCTCATCGCTTTTTCCGATGAGAACACCTTTGGAAAGTCCGTCCAGTTCACGGAGGTAATCGTTCCAGTTGCGGTCGAGTTTTTCCCGAAATGCATCTATCATCTGTTCTCGCTGCATTTGCACACCTCCTTAAAACATCCCGCCGAGGGATGTGATGATTTCATAGACAATAATCGCCATGTAGGTCATGAGAAAGCACATCAGCATGGCAAAGGAAAATACTCGGATTTTGGGCGGAATCTTCATGGCCTGCGCTTTAAGCCGCTGGAGTTCCAGTTGCTTCATGTCGTGTGCCAGCATCTGAAAATACATCCCGCCGTCATCTCCGCGAAGTACGCCAATCAGCCCTCGCGTGATATCCGAGAGCATGGGCGAATTGAACCTTGACTCGAACCTCGTCAGTGCCGCCTCGTAGCTGGAGGAGCGCATATCTGCAGTGAGGATATCAAGCTCTGCGGAAAAATCTTCTCCCGCATTTCTCTTGAAATTCTCCAGCATGGACAGCACATCCCGGCTGGCTTTCAGCTCCTGGGTGATGGTTGCAACGAAGCGGGGCAGTTCCTGTTCGATTTTGCCTCGTTTAGCTGCCAGAGCCTCGTCCGCCTTGCGTATCTCTTTGAAATAGACCAGCACGGCAGCAAACAGTACAATGGGTGTCAGCAGCGGGAGGACGATAAGGCAGGGAATGATGCAAAGCGCAATACTCATTGCCTTGACGATTGCCATTGCCGTGAACAGCTCCGGCGAGTCGGAAAGTCCTGCCGCCGACAGCACATTTTCCATTCTGCTTTTCTTGTACTCATCCATGCGGAGGTAGCGGGAAAGCTGGACGGCGGCGTTTCGCAGCAGTGCATCGGTGGCTTTGGGTTTTGCCTTGGCCTGCTTACCCGCCGACAGCATCGCCTTTTGGGTGGCGAGAGTGGGCAGCCGCAGCAGATCGGCGGTAATGAAAAAGAGCCCTGCCGACAGGAGGACTCCAAATAAAAAGATGTAGATTGTCATGAGCGTCCTCCTATCTTCGATATTCGATGGGCTGCGTGAGCTTGATGACAAACGCCGTAGAAACGAAAATCACGGCGGCGCAAATGGTCAGAATAATCTGCCCCAGCGGTGTGTGCATCAGCGTGTGGTACCAATCCTTGTTCAAAAAATACATGAGCGGGATATTGCCGACGACGAGAACCTGCATGATGATGAATTCCTTTCTCGGCTCAAACACCATGTTTTCCAGCTCACCGTTAACCACCCGCATATCGGACAGCTTGCTGACGATAGGGGTCAAGGTGGTCTTGAGGCTGCGGTCGTGCTGGCAGGCAATGAGGGCATCACACCATTCGACATATACAGCGTTGTCGATGCGGTCTTTCAGGTCATGGAGCGCTGCCGTCACATCGGGGTCAACCAACCTGACACGGGACACAAACCCTTTGAAAACCGATAGCACGGGAGGGTTAAGATACGGCAGATTTTCGTCTACTGCCGTCAGGATGTCCTCGTTTCTGAGGTAGGCTGTGGTGATGATACTGAGCGCTGTTTCCAGCTCCGCCGCAATATCCCGCTTGAAGTGGCTGGCTGTGAGCTTTACCCACCAGAAAGGCAGGAACATACAGCCTACCGCCATCACAGGAACAAGGAAAAAGTTCGAGAGCATGATGGCGATGGATGCGCCCACGGCAAAGCACAGCAGAGACAGGGCACAGAGCATGGGAAAGCGTGCCGTCCTGCCTGTTACCTTGAGAATAGACTGCACCTCGGCAATTTCCCGGCGCAGATAGGACTGCTTTTTCCTGCGGGTGAATTCACCCACTTCGTCGCGGAGAGACTTGGGCCTGTCGGTGAGCTTTCCGAACACTGCCGTGGTGAACTCTATCGGAGTAAGGCCGAGTAAAATAAAAGAGCCTGCTATCATTCCGATGCAGGCGATTAAGAGTACCGTTGTCATGCGCTTTGCGCCTCCTTTCCCCGCAAGCTCTCGATGACCGCCTGGGGCATACCATTTTCCAGCAGCCGCTTGGCAAGGCTCTCCGAGATGGCATTGATCTGTTCGTGGTGTCCCTCGATGATGAATTTGCCGTCCTCCATGCGGTTTTCGGTAATGATATACTGGAACAATGGACGGTAGTTTCTTGTGCCGTCCGGGAGGATCTCGCACTCCTGAATCTCCATCATGCGGCGCTGCTTATTTTCAAGCTGCTTGCAGAACACCACAATGGGGTAGGCTTCGGTGACATAGTCCATAAGGGTCTGGTCGGACATATCCACCGCACGTTTGCACAGGGACACCATGCGGCGATAGGTAGCCTCGCAGGAATTGGAGTGGATGGTGGTCAGCACCGCAACTCCGGTTCGGGCGGCTTCCTGGGCGGCATTGGCCTCGGCGCCTCTCATTTCGCCCACTACGATAATATCCGGATTAAAACGGAGCGCATAGTCCAGGAGGTTGGTTTGATCGATGCGCTGGCGGTCATTGTCGCTGTCGCGGGTCAGGGTATGGATGACCGAATTGATCACCTTACCGTCCTTTTCCCGAACCAATGCCAGCTCACGGGAACCGTTTTCAATGGTATAGATTCTCTTATTGTCGGGGACGGTTGTCAGCACCCAGCCCGCCACGGTGGTTTTGCCGGAGCTGGTGGCGCCCGCCACGCAGACCGATATGCCGTAGCGGATACAGAGGGATAAAAAGTCCAGCATGGGGTCGGTCGCCGTACCGCTTTTGACAAAATCGTCTTTCTTCATGCTCTGCGGGTTGACGATACGGATGGAGGCGGCGACGCCCACATCTTCATCCACGATGGGACTTTTGAGAACGGCAATTCGGATGTTTTTAGAAAGATGCCCCAGCACGATGGGGCTGGCGTTGTCCAAGACCATGCCGCTGATGTGGAGCATCCTGCGGATTACATTGACAGCGTGCTGGGGGCTCTCAAAGCGTTCCTCCAGCTTGACCGTGCGGCCGTCCGAATATTGCACTTCAATGTCCCGCCACGAGTTGATGTCGATTTCCTCGATTCCGGTGCCGAAGATATATTTCGTCAGAAATCCGAACTCCGCCATTTCGGTGTAGAGAGCATCCGCCAGCTTGCCGCCGCTCATGCCGTTTACCGATACGCGACGGTCCTGAACGTACTTTGTGATGTAGCGTTTGAGCTGTGCCTTGGCATCCTCGCCGCCCGCAGTGATGAGGGTGCTGTAATGTTCGGAGATGTACTCCTGCACATCGGCAAGGACTGATGAGAAATCCTTACCCTCTGCTTCAGGTGTGAAGAACAGCGTATGGGTGCGGTTTACCCCTGAAAAATCCACAGTGCGGTTCACCGTAGACTCCTGATCCATGGTGTTGCTCAAAGCGGGAGCCGTCGCCGGGGGTGTGGATGGTTGGTTTTGTGTCTGTTTTTTCTGCTCCTGTTCGGCCTGTGCCTTATTTTTTCCCTTGGCAAATGCCGGGGTATTTCTCTTTTTCCCTAACATCCGAACACCTCCTTTGCAATTTTTTCAATCTCCCTGCGGAACAAGCGGCTGTCTTTTAGGGACAAATCAGCCAGCAGATTTCCTGCAAGGTACTGTTCCTCCAGCTCCTGAGAATGGATGATGGTAAAGGCTACCGAACCCAGCGCCTGACCGATCTGCTCCCTGGCCTGCTGGGGCTTTACGTTGCTGGCAACCTTGTATTGTTTATCAGCATCCCATTTGGAATCCCGAAGCAGAGGGAGCTGGCTGGAGAGATAACTCACAGACTTGAGGTCTGCATTGGCAAGGCGCAGGACGCTGTCTGCCTCCATGAGCGCCACGGCGGAGAGAATGTCGTTGGCGATATAGCTGCCGCAGTCCACCACAACGAATGGGGCGATTTCCCGTAGTCCGTCCATCAGCTCCTGTGCCTGTAGCTGCTCATAGGGCGGATAGGTGTACTCGTTCTCACCCTTTTTCATGCCGAGGATGGTCAGGTGGCTGTTTTTCTTGAGGGTCACCAGATTGTGCTTGATGAGGGCTTCGGTCACATGGGTAGCGGCAAGGATACTGCCCAGCGAATGCTCACTCTCCAGATCGGAGGGAGGGCAGACACAGGGCAGCATGGGTGCGGTCATATCACAGAGCAGAAGTACCACGTTTTTCTTCCGGTCCGCAAGATGCTTTGCAATCTTCACGGCGGTGACCGTCTTTCCGCTGCCGGGAGAGCCCCAAACGGCAAGAATGCCGCTCTGAGGCTCCTGCTCCGGTGGGGCATCTTCCCTGGCGGACTGGCGGGTGAAGATGCTCTTTTTCTTGAAATTCAGCATCACTGCACCTCGCTTTCCGCGGGTGTTTCGGATGCAGTGCTTTCCTCCGATTCCTGAGACTTGGGTTCAGATGAGCTGTCCTGTGGCACCTCCACAGGATACAGAGCGGCAATGACTTTGTCCTGCGCCTCTGTAAACTTTGCGGTGTTGGCAGGCGTGCCACGGTAAACGAGGGCGAGGTGGAGCTTGCCGTCAGCCTCCAGCTCCGCCAACACTTTGCTCTGTTCGGGAGATACCAGCAGGGTTACGGTGGAGGGCAGCTCACGCTCATCCTTCTCGGATTTGGCCTCACCGGTGTTGGCGTCATAGCCGGAGGAGGCAGTCACGCTGATGACCTCCACATATTTCAGCTCGGCGGGGATGACGGTGGAGCCCTGTTTTTTGTGGTCGGCGGCAATGACCGACACTATATCGCCGCTCTGGAGCTTGCCGGACAGACCGTTTGCAAAGCTCTTGATGGTCACCGACATGGCCTGCTTGGTGCCGTCCAAATTGTAAAGATAGGCATTCTCCGCAGCGGGGGTGTCGGACAGCTTGGTGTTCAAGATATAATCACCGATGGAGAGGTCGGATTTGGCATACTTGCCGATGACCATTTCGCTCTGGCGGATGACGTTGTCGGGCAGACCGAAGCCACCTACCTCCACGGTCTGGACCGTATCCTTTGTGATCTCATCGCCTGCTTTGATTTCCTTAACCACGCGGACGATCTCGGTTTTCTGGCTGACGGACTTGTTGAACAGCGGCGTTACGCCGAAGCAGATAAGCAGGGACAAAAGGATGCAGATTACACCGACAACAGTGCGATTCTTAAAAAGACTCATAGGATTTCCTCCTTTATTTCATTGTGATTTAGAAGCTGACGGAGCTGTATTTGCGGTATTTCGCTGCTTTCACAGCCCCCGGAATAAGGGCGGCAGCCAGCGAAACGGCGGCGATACCGGCGATGAGAATGGTCTTTTTTCTGCTGATATGGATTCTTTTCATGAGATAACTCCTCCGATATTTAGAATGGTTATGGCAAGAAAGCCGAGGGACAAAAACGGCGCCATCGGCAGGGATGCCTGCGCCGCTTTCTGAGGCTCCAGTTTGCGGAGCCTTCTGATGGCTTGGGCCCAGAAATAAAAAAAGAGGGATGCCATCAGACCGAGTGTCAACCCGGCCGTGCATCCCCAAAATCCCAAAACAATGCCCGCGGTGGCAGTGAGCTTGATATCCCCGCCGCCAATGCTGTCCGGTTTGTATAGGGCGGCAATGAGTAGCGGCAGCGCCGCAAGCACTCCCAAGAAATTGGCGGGGCTGAAATCAATCAGCCCCGCCAGTGCAATCAGGAGGCAGATGCTGTCCGGGATGATCCGTTTGCGGAGGTCCCACACAGAAGCCGCCAGAAGCAGAGAAGAAAAAAGCGCCGCCTGTGCGATGCCATTAGCCTCCATAGTTGAACATTTCCTTGATTCTCTGTGTCAAGGTCGGCAGTACCGTTTCCCCAAACAGGGCATAAAGCCCTGCCAGAAGCAGAGCGCCGATGACAACCGCCAGCAGGATTTTAATGGCCGTATCAATGTAGCCCTCCCCGCGGTTTCCGGAAAGGGTGTTTCGGGTTCTGACTACGGCTGTGGCAGACTTGTTCTTCAGCTTGCAAATGAGAGATTTCATAGATTTTCCTCCTTACTCGAAATGATAGGTTACGGAATACGTGATGTTGCTCTTGTTATACAATGACGATAGGTAATCCTTTGAGGTTATCTCCAGATTTTCCCCCGCCCCACACCGTGCATGAAACTTTCGCTTCACACGGCGTTCCATCGTTAGCGTATTTTGATGTCTTTATGTGAATTTACACATTTCTTCGAAACGATATGATTTTTACTGCTATAAGGTAATCGGTTCTAATTCTGCCGTTTTTCTAAGTTTGTTGATTTTGTTCATCATTGTTTTGTTGGGACTGACTTTTTGGAGATAAAACGCAATCGTTTTTTGTGCCACTGCATGAACAAGCCTATGTACATCTATGTGCAAAATAACAAGATTTGAGTAATTATCCTTACCACCCAAATAGATAGGTAGCTTGTGGTGACAATGAAGTTCGTCATATTTGAGATATTTTCCTGTGACAGCACATTTACCATGTTGTGCTGTATACAACGAAATTCGGTTGTCCATAAACTCAATACTTCTGTCATTTGCAGATGCCCTCATTAGCTTGTGCAATACGGTCATGTCCATGTTAAGGGATTTGTGTATTTCAGCACGACCCTCCACGGTATAATTGCATACTTTACGTTTCTTCCACATTGGTGGCTTTGTTTGAACATATCCAATAGGACAAAGTGGTTTGCCACTAAGGAAACGTAGCTGACTGCTACTTCCATATCGTTTTCGGACATAATCATGAGGTTTCAGTTCACCATGCTTTTTCAGCCTGTTTCCAAACCGATTGTGTAAGACAATATCTATTTGTGCTTTGATTTTGGCACAGTCAAGATTAACATTGGTTGCTATGTGATAATAATTGTGTATACCTATCACCATAGAATTGAATAGATTGATAGCAGTACCCTCGGCATTTGGGCTCTTTGGGTGCTGTATATGCCATATCTGCTCTTTCAACTTTTGTACTTCCTTTTTGATTGACTTGTCACTCATGTGGGAGTAGACAACATAGGAAGATTTCTTCTTATGTGCCTTAATCTTAAATCCTAAAAAGTCCGAATACTTCTTTTTAAGATTCATAACCTTTGATTTTTCGGGACTGATTTCAAGGCTAAGCCGTTCTTTTAACCACATCTGTGTTGCAATAAACACTTTATCAGCGTCATTTCGCTTTTTGCAAAATATCTTAAAGTCATCTGCATATCGCACAATCCACATTTCTTTTAAATTGCTTGTCCTAAGTGCTACCTTAAAGGTATTTCCACGGTTTACACTTCCGTTTTTATGAACAAAGTTTTTGTACGGATAATGTGTCGGCATTTCTTCCCACTGACTTGCTATCCACCAGTCCAATTCATTGAGAACAATGTTTGATAGAAGTGGGGAGAGGATACCTCCTTGTGGAGTTCCTTTTTGTGGATATATTTTACTGCCATCTAACAGTACAATGGGTGCTTTCAGCATTTGCCTTATGATACATAACAGTGTTTTATCACGAATACCCAAATGCCACATTTGCTGTATTAGCTTTGTGTGGTTGACATTATCGAAAAATCCTTTAATATCAATGTCCACCACAAAGTACAGGTGACGTTGCTGTATCATGTTGTAGCACTGTGCAACAGCGTGTTCTGCTGAACGATTGGGTCGAAACCCATTACTTCTCTCGTGAAACTTTGCTTCACAAATCGGCTCTAACACTTGTAAAATGCTTTGCTGAATAATTCTGTCCCAAATCGTAGGTATGCCCAGTGGTCGCATTCGTCCATCGGGTTTTGCTATTTCAACTCGTCTTACAGGACTTGGCTTGTACCAACTTAACTTTTGTCTGATTTTCTCTACAAACTTATCTTTGGGGATTTTCTCCAAATTCCTTATTGTTTTTTCATCCACACCCGAAGTTTCACTTCCTTTGTTGCGTTTGATATTTCTATACGCTAAAAGTATGTTTTCCTCTGATAGTATGAGGGGCATGAGCCTATCAAACATCTGATTTTCTTTGCTCTTTGCATATAAATCATCGAAAGTTGCAACAAGGTCATAATATTCTGCGTGTCTGATTTTTGACTTTTTGGCTTTTCGCTTCTTCGAAATCAACATAGGCATCGCCTCCTTTCGGATACGATTTTCTTGGTCATACTCGAAGCTACGTTTATTCACATCATTTTCATTTCAAAATCGCTAACGACTAATGGCTATTCCTCTGACAGATTGGTTCTGCCCTTTGAGGTCGTGCCATCGCTTTCACCGTAATTAAAGGTGCTTATTGTTCTTCGTCACCACCGTATCATAGATGTGTAATCATCTCCACGTTTTACGGCTTACCACGTTCCAATGCTCCTATCTGTTCATGATACCCTTAGGTGCTTGCTTTAAGCCTGTACGCTGGATACTGCCTGTAACAGTATAAGGTATTTCATAAGTGCAATTCTTACTCTACCTCACGCACTTGCCCGAAGGCAAATATACATTTCTGTATACACCACTTATAGACCCGTACATTCGCAAGTTCGTCAGGGCAACTGCCCATTCTCACCATAGGTATTTTATAGACCTCCGCAATATAGGTTGCACCATTCATCGCTGAACAGCTTTCCACAGCAACATATTTGTCCTGTTTGGGCAACTCTCTCTCGACTTCACCGAGCGTCTGACAATTCTCTCATTACATTTCAAATTGCCAGTCGGAGTATTAAGGGAAGCGTTTCGGGACGTTACTCCGTCATTCCACTTCTCGGAGCATTAGTTCTATCGATTATCTATCCTCCTTTCAATCGACGCCTAACCTTTTCAGTTAGGAACGTGTCGCACTGCAGTCGTGATTGGTGTAATAATAGAATTCCAGCCTTGTGTATACGCCTGCGCCAAGGCTGCGAGTGAAAGTGATGCCGTTGGTGGTGGTACCGTAGTCAAGCTGATCCCACTGGCTGGTCAGCCTGTTGTATCCACGCACTCTGCCGAAGTCCGAGCCGCTGTGACCACTTACAGGAGGCACCGTAAAGGTATATTCTGTGATGGTGGCGCCTTCGAGCCCGTTTTCCATGATAACGGAGTCAGGCCCTGTTAAGACCATCCCACCACCGCCGTTTGAGTCCGCCACAAAGAAAACGATGGCAGCCCAAGGCGATTCAGCGCCTGCGGAGTCCACCGCTTTGACGCGGACCACGTTCTTTCCACGGGGATAGGTCTGTGTTTCAGCATTTCGGCCCTCCCAGACAAGGGTGACAGCATCGCCATCGGGGTCAGAGCTGGTTGCCTTAATGGTGACCGGCGTTCCCGGCGCTACGCTGTTGCCGTTTGGAGTTCGGCTGATGACCGGCGCAGTCGGTGCAGAGTTTACGATGCTGAATGTTTTGGACACCCACTCCGAATACAGCCCGGTAGCATCTTTGGCACGAACACGGATGGTGTGCGTGCCAACGGCATAGTAGTTGTCAGCCGCCTTGTTGTCCCACTCCAGAGTGGTGGCATCGCCGTCCGAGTCAGCGGCTGTTGCGCTGATATTGACAAGGAATTTGCCGTTATTCGCTGTTCGAGTGGGGGTTGCGGTCAGAGTTACAGTCGGTGCGGAGCTGGTGATGGTGAAAGTCTTTGATGCCCAAGGAGAATATGCTCCGGCAATATCTTTGGCACGGACGCGGATGGTGTGCGTGCCTGCGGCATAGTAGTTGTCAGCCGCCTTGTTGTCCCATTCCAGCGTGGTTGCATCGCCGTCCGCATCGGCGGCTGTCGCACTGATATTGACAAGGAACTTGCCGTCCTTGACAATGCGGGTTGGCTCGGCTGTCAGGGTAACAGTGGGGGCGGCATTGGTCACGGTGAAAGTTTTCTCGGTCCAGGTAGAGTAAGCCCCGGCAATATCCTTCGCCCTGACACGGATGGTGTGGGTACCCGGCGCATAGTAGCCGTCAGCCGCAGTGTCCGCATACTCCAAGGTCACCGCATCTCCATCGGGATCTGTGGCATTGGCGGTGATGTTGACGAGAAACTTTCCATCCTTGGCTGTACGGGTTGGAACGGCCTCTACCACAGGAGCATTCGGCGCCGTATTGGTTACCGTAATACTCTCCGCATGTGAGATTACACGTCCTGCGCTGTCGGTGATGGAAGCGGTCAGGGTAAAAGTGCCGATGTCACGGATGGCAATTCTACCGCCGTCATTGCCCAGGGTACCCTGATACTGTGCGGTATTGCCATCCTTTTGCAGTGTCCAGACCACAGCATAGCTGCCGATATGCCGAACATCCCTTGCGGCAACCTCAAACTCCGTACTGTAGTGAACAGTCTGCGGCATGGTGAAAGCATACTGCACCACCGGCAGGATGCGGATGTTTTCGCTGTGGGAATAACTGCGTTTCAGATAGTCGGTCATGGCTGCGGTAAGAACATACTCGCCGCCGCCCTTAAAGGTAATCTTGCCGCCCTGGGGGGTGAGGCTGCCGTCAAACGCCTCGGAGAGCGGAATGCTCTTGCCGTCCTTGCTGACGGACCACTCCACAGGCAGAACATTATTATTGCCATGAGTTCTGAGGTCAATGGCGGTATCAGTGTAGGCAAAGGCAGGAAGTTCAAAGCCGATAGTCAGTACGGGAAGCACCTCGCACCTGTCCTTGCTTTCGTACAGAAAGACACGGCCGGTATCATCGGTGATTCTCGCTACCAGCTCATAGATGCCCGCTCTTTTGAAGCGGATGGTACCTCCGTCATTCGAGAGCTTTCCGTCCACATAAGTCGACCAATCTTGGAAACCGAATGTGTTATCCACCAGCCACTCAACGGCGAGACCGTCCAGATGGTTGGCTTCGGTTTTGACCACGATATCGGTGTCGGTATGGGCGTGTTTTGGCAGGCCGTAGGTAAGGTTGGGCACGGGATAAACCTTGAAGCCCTGCTCATAGCGGTAGCTCCTGCCGCCATCATCGGTGAACTCCGCTTTCAGGATATAGCTGCCTTTGGAGCGGAACTTCAGCTCACCGCCGTTGTTGCCCAGCGTACCCTCCGCCGCATTGGTGAGGGATACCTCCTTGCCGTCATGCAGCAGGGACCATTTGGCGGTATGGCTGCCGATCTCTCCGAACACCGCTTCCACCACAACCGCTTTGTCGGTATGGAAGACTTCGGGCAAGTAGAATCCCGCCGAGCCCACCGGGTAGACCGTGATGCCTGCGCTACCGGCAAACACTCTGCCGGTAGCATCGGTAACGGAAGCGGTCAGCGCATAGACACCTTTTTCCTTGAATCGGATGCTGCCATGGTCGGGATCTCCTTCAATCCATGTGTCGATGTCAGCGGATTCTCCGTTGCGGGTCAGGGTGTAGGTTAGCGTGAGCCCATCCGTTTCTTTCGTTTCTGTTTTTAGCTGGGCGGTTTTATCGGTATGGGTAACTGCCGGCAGGGTGAGATTCACCTCCGCCACAGGGTAGACGGTAATGCTGCTCTGTGCGGTGACAACCTTGCCCAGCTCGTCTGTGATGGAGGCCGTGAGCGTATAGCTGCCCTTATCCTTGAACAGCACCGTGCCGCCAGCAGCGGTCAGCTCTCCGGTGACGGCTTTCTCCATATCGGCGGCGGTTCCATCTTTTTGGAGGGACCACAGCACCGAATTGGAACCGAGATTCTCCGTGGAAAGCTCCACCGGCACGCCGGTATCGGTATGGGCGGTTTCGGGCAGTGTGAATGCCGCTGTCACCACCGGATAGATGCTGACCGTCTGCTCATGGGTCACCGTGGCGCCCCGGCTGTTTTTTGCCGTGGCAATGAGGGTGATGCTACCGGTATGCGTGAATTTCACCTTGCCGCCTGCAGCGGTCAGTTCGCCCTCTGTCAGCCCGGGAAGCTCGGCGGGCAGTCCGTTTTTAAGAATTGTCCATGTCACACCGCTCACATAGCGACTTTCCGGCTTAATCTCAATTTCATCGGCGGTGTAGGCGGTTTTGGGCAATGTGAAGCTGAACTGCGGAGCGGGAACATAAGAGGAACCACCACCGCCAGAACCGCCGCCACCGGAAGGCTTATCCTCCGGCTTGGGTGTTACGGGCGGCTTCGGAGGTTCTTCTTTTTTGATCTGTTCCTTTGCTTTCTCCGTATCCACCAGCATTTCAAAGGCTTCCGCACGGGTGGCTTTGCCTTCCGGCTTTACTGTACCGTCCGGGTAACCAGTCACAATGCCGTACTTTTTGCCTGTACAGATACAGGCTTTATCCCCATCAGCGAGTCCATCGTCATCGGAAAACCCGGTGACACAGGGGCAGGATACATCATGGTCGCCCTTGCCGATAGCCCTCACCAGCATTCGGATCATCTCCATGCGGGTGATTGGATCATTCGGCAGGAACTTCGTCCCGAAATCGTCCTTTTGGATAATTCCTGCAATGATGAGCGACTCTACATACTGCTCCGACCAGTGTCCGGCAATGTCAGTAAAGCGAATGGTGACTTCACTTTCATCCGGTTCCGGCAGTTCCATAGTCCTGGCAATCAGGGCGGCAAACTCGCCTCTTGTAATGATTGCGTCGGGATGTGCGAGACCATCGGGATAGCCGCTGATGACGCCCTTATCCGTGAGGATTTGGATGGCTTCCTCCGCCCAATGGCCTTTGGCATCCTCAAAATATCGGTTTACCGCATAGGCGCTGCCCGCAAGCAGGGCAACAACCATGCAGACCACGAGGAGGATGCTGAGAGGTCTTTTCATTTTCTCCTTCATCGTCTACCTCCTACATCCCACCCATGACAGGCTGGCTTTGCTCCTGCTGGGGTTCGGGAGATTCCTGTTTCTGTACGGCGGTCTGCCCTTGGGTGAGCGCCTGCTGGTAGGCACCGATGACCGCCTTGTCAAATTCTGCTTTGGCTTCTTTGGTGCAAGGGAAGCAGATATCCTTGTACTCACCGTTTCCGGCTTTATAGCTGGGCATGGAGACAAACAGCCCCTTGGAGCCGTCCATGATCTTGATGCCCCGCACGGCAAAATCACTGTAGATGTTAACCGAGGCGGTGGCCTTGCAGCTTCCCTCCGGGCGGATGGAATGGATTTTCACATCGTACTTGGGGACAGCCGGTGTTGTATTCTTAGGCATGGTTTTTCCTCCTTCTTAAAATTGCCGGTACTCTTAACCGGCGTAGTTGAACATCTCCTTGATACGCTGAGTCAGAGTCGGCAGCACGGTTTCGCCAAACAGTGCGTAGAGCCCTGCAAGGAGCAGGGCGCCAATGACAACGGCCAGCAGGATTTTAATGGCCGTGTCGATGTAGCCCTCCCCGGCACTCTCTGAGAGAATGCGCCTGCCGCGGAATGCAAGTCTGGCGGCGGTGTCCTTTGCCGCCGTCAGCTTATGAGAAACCGCAGCCTTTACTTTTTTGATAACATAAATCATATGGTTTTCCTCCGTTCTATTGATGGCGGGCATAAGAAAAGACAGCCCAAGGCTGCCTACATACTCATGTCCATGGTTTGGATGGGTTCGGGTGATTCAAATTCGATCTGCCGGAATACCTTACGGTCCGCATAGTAGAACTCGCTTCCGGCAGCGTTGTATAGCTCAATGATGTCTGACATGGAGAGTGGATTCCCTAAAAAGCCGGGAGGCTGCCGTATGCTGTACCGCTCGTAGATAGTTTCTGGATCATTGGTATCAAGCTGGCCGTCATAGGCGATACGGTAATTTCCGGGAGACGGTTCTCCGAACTTCCGCACCATTTCCTCATAGGAAATAAATTTCATGTGGATATCCACGTCGGGCTTGAGCTGCCAGATGCGAACATTTTTCAGCGGAGCAGCAGTTTCGATACCACCCAGCCGTTCCCCGGCAAGAAGCCGCTCCATCACGCCATCCGTCCACTGCGGTGTTAGGGAACGGCTTTTCAGCCAAGCAGACAGCTCATTGCTCTGAAAGATGTTGTCCACAACTGCATTTTCTTTTTCTGTATAACCGGCCGGGTTTCCGTAATAAGAAATGAGGCCGTTTTTCAGGGAAATCCCCGGCATATTCTCACCTCCCAAGCGGTGTTTTGGAGAGCGAATACGGGTTATTTGCCATAGATGATGCTTTCCTGCATAATCAGTTCATCCAATGCCGCAAGGCAGATGCCGCTCTGCGCCAGCATTGAAAGAATGCAGGGAGGCACATCGTTGATGTCCTGCTGGATGTCCGCCTCCACCACCGTGATTTCACCGCTGTCCCCATCGGTATAGGCTTCCAGCTTGGCACCCTCGGGAATACCCGCTTCCTCCAGCAGATAGTCGGGAATATGGATGCTCTGGCTCTCGTCCAGCAGATCATGGCAGAGGGAGCAGTTAGCCACCCACTCGGCGGGGTTGTTGCCACAGCCGCATTCCGTACCAGCTTCAGGATTTTCATCGCCGCAGTTATTGCAGAGGCCGCAGGCTTTGGCGAGATGGATCGTCATATCGCTTGCCAGTTCACTGAGTGCGGTGATAACACGGATAAGCTCCAGCGCCGTCATCTTACCCTTGTGGATAACGCATACACCATCGGCAGCCATCACTGCAAGGGTTTCGGCATCGGTAAACCCGCACCGCTGCTGAATAACAAGAGGGATTTGCAGGGTCTGCTCGGTTTTCTTCTGATGATTTTTCATGGTCTGTTCCTCCTTAAAATGTTTGCCCCTTGATATGGGGCGAATTTTGTTTTCTGCTTCCGGTCAGAGTTCAATCCCTCCGTCATCAAATAAGTTGAGCTGTGAAGGAGCCTCCCTCGTCCGTTCTCGCATATCGTAGTTGGCAATGAGGATTTCAGGGAACTGCGCCCCATTGTCATACCTTTGCTTGATGTTGTTGATTCGGGTATAGGAGTCGATTTGAATGCCCGGTGTATCATATAGCTCCCGGATAAATTCGCAGTCATTGTAGGACAGCAGGAATTTGCCCTCAATCCGCAGCAGTGCATCCCGCAGGCGGATATGGTCTTTTTCTGTAAAGCCATCCTCGCCTACGTTTTTGTAGTAGTTCTCTGTTTCAAAGTACGGCGGGTCACAGTAGAAGAAACTAACGGGGCGGTCATACTGCCCAATCAGCTTCTCAAAGTCCTTGTTTTCAACGACCACTTTGGCAAGCCGCCTGTGGGCCTGCTCAATCAGCGGAAAATTGGACCGAATATCATGTGGCTGGCTGCCGTAGCTCGTCAGCCCCGATGCGTAGCTGTAGCGGATGAGCTGATAAAACCAAGCGGCTTTCTGCACATCCGAGGCAGGGCTGTCACGGGCAAGGGTATTTTTGACATGGTCAAAATCTGCACGGGCATTGAGAACATAACGCAGTGCGTCCATGAGTTCCTCTGGCTTATCCCGCACACAGCGGTAAAGATTGACCAATAACCCATTAAAATCGTTGTACACCTCAAAGTCATTGCCGGGGAACTTATGAAAAAGAATCCAGCCGCCCCCGCCGAATACCTCGATGTATCTTTCATAGTAGAGGGGAAAAAGGGTGACGATCAGCTCACGCAGGGATTTCTTGCCACCGATCCAAGACATAAAGCTGTTCAGGAGTCATCACCTCCCTCCAGCGGCAGGCGTATCTGCGTATCGTCAAACGCCGTGAGGGAACGCTTGAGTCCGGTGATGGCGGCGCTGATTCCGCTGATACGGCTTTTCATGTGCCGGATGGTCAGGCGCACTTCAGCCTCGGTCTTTGCGTAGAAATAGCCGCTTTGATCACTGGCAATGGGGATACCCTCACGGCGCAGGGCATTGACAAGGTCACGCAGTTCCTTACCTGAAACGTGGAATGCGTATTCCATCATTTTGCTTGTGACGGCATTTTCGGCGCCGTGATGATAACGATGCAGATACTCCGCAAGCTGCTCCTTGAGCATCATTGCCTCCTTTCCGGTTGTTTCCCCGGAAAGGAAGTCAAGGCAAAAAGGGCATAAAAAAACAGGGCCGCCTCCTGTCGGGGAAACGGCCTTGTTTCTATATTGGGGGTCTAAAAAAGCACAGACATCATTGCCTGTGCTACTTGATTACGCCAAGCTCCCTTAAAACTGTCACACAGTCCTTGGCGCCCTGGATGTACATATGCTGACTGTATTCGCCTAATAAAAGCTGCATGGCTTCAAAGTATGAGTCTGCGATCTGTTTCAGCTCATCATCGTATTTGGGATGATCCTTTAACAGTATTGATGCCTCCAGTTGCTGTTTCATAGCATCTCGGACATCGGCGTTGGATTCCGCCAGCTCTGCAAATGCCGCATTGAGCCGATCATCCAGAGCAGTTTGCAGGGAGTCTTTCCATTGCTCCATTCCGCTCACCTCCTTCAAGCACAACACCATGCCACAGATTTATGAAAATAGCTATACCAAATGCAGACAAAGATTCTGCTATTTCATTTCCATGCCGTGGCTCTGGCTTGGACGGTTAAGGCATTGCTCCACCGTCCGACCATTTTGTTGTTCAAGCAGTCCATAAGGGGTTTCGGCAATGCCGTATTTCTCCATGAGATACCGCCCGTATCCTTCCAAGTTGCAGAATTGCTCCAAGCCATCGTCGCTTTCAAATGACATCATCCTCTGAACTTCCTTTTCAGCGTAATCGGCGGGAGAAGCAGTTTCGGACAGAATCTCAAATTCCCCCGTCAGAAAAGCAAGATCAAGCGCATCCTCTAACGAAATATCCGCAGGGGTTGTTTCCAGCATCGCTTTGTAGGTCAGGACACCATTTTCCTCTTTGATGTGGCGGAGCTGCTGTGCCAATTCATTGACCAAGCCGTATCTGTCGCCCTCCGATTCATATAGGGAATCTTCGATTTTTTCAGTAAGGGAGGTTATCATGCAGTCCGCAGCGGAGAATACACATTCCTCCGGTGATGCTGCTTTCACCGCTTCAACGGCTTGAGAGAGCATCTCATCATCCGCGGGGAGCTTCAGGAAAGCAACCAGATTGTTATCATATTGCGGATCGTTAAAATACCCTTTGGTGATACGGAGAAGCACGGTATAATCCGGTTTTTCCAAGGGGACGGCATCACCGCTATGGTAGGTCTGCGAAATCTCGCCATTTTGGACCACATAGCCATGTGGAGTGAATACGCCACCCTCGCCCTCACGCATCTCTTTGCCAATTTTACCGAAGTCCAGGCATTCGTAAATTTCATCCGGCACATTTTCGAGTTCCGGCACAAAGTCGTTATCCGCATAAAATTTACCGAGGGTGCTGTCGTTATGGGCTTCATAGACGACATGGCAGTCCTTCATGCTGTGGGTCATGTTGATGAGGCGGTCTATTGCGATGGGGGAGTATTGGGTCCGGATGGTATCCATCATGACCATCCCCTCGAAGCAGTCCAGCTCCCATTCGTTTAATGAGGACAAACGCTCGGTCAGATGATTCAGCTCATATAGGTTCGCATTCGTGCCGATAAACTGAGGCAGATAGTCCAGCTCGCAGCCTATGATTTTCGTAGAATAGATGACACGTTTATCGGTGATGCGGGCCTTGTCCAGCGCATCCAATATTTGGTATGGTGTAGCAGGGAGCTTGAGAGTGGAGGAAGTCTCCGCACCAAATGAACCGGGGCGGCTAATTTCCACTTCAAAAATACGGCCGCCTTCCATGCCGGAATGCTCTTGTTGGGAAAGCTGGGGAACATTCCAGCCAAACAGCGCCCCTTGATGCATGGTATCGACCTGTTCGGCTGTAATGCCGTGCTTCTCATTGTAGCTGTTGACAATTACCTGGTTTGCCTTTCTATTCTCCGTGTTGAGTTCGGAGCGGCTGAATCCTGGCTTCCCATATTCAATGCGCATAATTTCGCCATTCGCATTCATGAACAGGCACTGTTCGGGAAGCCTATTCCTTGATTGTTTATCCAAGATGCATTCCTCCCATTTGCTGGCTCATAGCCTCTAATTCATCCTTTGTCGTTATGCTCCAGTCCCTTGACGCCGTCCAAAGGCTGACATATAGTTCATCGCTGCCAATCTTAATCGGATGCTGCTCGAAGCCCTCACCGAAACCATCTGATGCCTGACCAGAAGCATAATCTTTGAGCTGCTCCAGCTCCGCATCATTCAAATCCCCTTGTACCCGGCATTCAGCCACACCCATCAGCTTGTTCCCAACTTGCTCCACTGTGAAAAAGAGGGACTTCACTTTCTGACTTACGCTGTCATCCCCGTGATAATATTCCATGAGTCCTCGTTCCGTTTCCTCCGGCATCCGCTCCTTGAGGATGGCGGCAAGGATTCGGTCGTGATAGGAAAGTATCGTTCCCTGGTCGAGTTCCGAGGGGTATTCCTCCAAAGAGCCCCATTCATCGCGTTCATACTGCATCACAGCCAGAGGCATATACAGCTTTAGCGTTTGGAGGGGCTGTGGGATAACCGAAAATTTATCTACGCCTGGGATGAGAGCGAGGGATCGGCCGTTATCCCATTTCATGTGGAACTGGCCTGCATCGTCAATAAAGTTAATTGTTCCCTCCATACCTGACGGCACAGGCGCATAGGGGTCTTGCATTTCTGTTAACCGAATGCGGGTGCCGGGCGGATACTGTTCTTTTATAAATTTCAGAAATTCTTGCTGATGTCTCATGTGAGTTCCTCCTTTTTCTGCTTATTTCTACTGTGAATCCTCTGCATATCTGTTCTTAGGCAGTCACCCTCGGAGCCGTAACAGATAAATCCATGCGAGGGATATGGGCAGTTGCCACAGCTCTTGAACGGGCCGTGGGGCCGCTCGTCAGGCGGTATTCTGCCTGTTGTTATGATGGAATCCGAATCATAACAAGCTGGTTTTTTATTTTTCTTGTAATGCACTAACATGATTTCCTCCCTTCTGAAAAACAAAAAAAGCCGGGGAATTGAAGCGCATTCTGCACTCCGATTCTCCGGCTCTTTAACTGGATAATTGATTATGAGGTTTTTCGACATTCAGTCGGTGTCTGTCCAACTTGGTACTGTTGTATCAAGTCCATATGCTTCTTTGATTTCTGAGTGATGCGGTGAGCTTTGGTTGCCATGTATTCTATCAGGCAGTCCTTTGGTATCAAGTATTTGTTGTAGTACCACACTCCGAATAATTTCTCTTTGGATATCCATTGTGATACTGCGGTTTGGCTGTAGCCCGTCATTTTTATGACATCGCCCACGGTAAGGGCATCCGGAAAGCTGCTCCACTTTTTCTTTAGCATCTCCATGAATTTACCCGCATCTATTTGAACCTCTGCCCGACGCTTGGGTCTATATTTTATTCCGCTTGAAAAAATTCCGGGAGGTGTCAGCAGGGACTCCGGAGAATCTTCTAAGCGGGTAAGGTATTCTACCACATCCGTTATCCGGATTTTGAACCTACGGGTCTTTTTCCCTGTATCCTCGCAGGGGATATACCCGTTCTCTAAAAGCCATGTGGCTTTTCGTTTGCTTATTCTGCAAATTCTGTAAAATTGGTCGTGACATATCTTTTCCGGGTATTCAGCCAGAAGGTGAGAGTAGTCAGTTGCCATGTCCATCCCTCCAATGCATTGATGGTGCAGACAGATATCAGCTCTGTCTGTTTTGCGTTATTCAGTTTTAATCAATGTCAATGGTAGGGTTCGCTGTGGTTTATGTTTTTATAAATGCCAGGAAACTAAAGTATCTTAAGGTTATTTCGCTGGTTGTTTTTCTACGCTTTTTCTACACTTTGCTCTGAAAACCGTAAAATTCGGGGGTTGAGCCGAAGCGTGGCAACTTCATGGTTTTCGCCCGAAAAGCCTTGATTCATGCGGGTTTGCTGGATTTCAAGGTGTCTCAAAGTCACCTTGATAATCTCATCGGAACTTGCCCTCAAATAACTCGAAATCAGGTTGTCGAGCAATCGGCACGTGAGTTCGAATCTCACCGCCTCCGCCATGAGCCTGTTTGCGGTCTATGTCCGCAACAGGCTCTTCCTTTTTCTGCCCTTTTCTACGCCCTCTTTTGAGGGCGTTTTTGCTGCTTTTGTAGAAAACGGATGCTTATAAAATCCTTATTTTATATGGCTTTGCCGTGTTTCGACTTAGCAGTTCGTAGAAAATTATTCCGCCATTTCAAGTGCAATAGGTTCTTCCCGCTTGGATTTTTCAAACATGCCATCCATAACCAGTCCGGATTCGATCTGCGCATGGAAGTCCAGATGTGAGTAAATATCCGCCGTGGTAGAGAACGTGCTGTGCCCAAGCCATATCTGGATTTGCTTCATGGATATTCCGTTTGCGAGCAGTAAGCTGGCGCATGAATGCCTTAAATCGTGGAACCTGATTTTCTTCAAGTTGTTTTTTTCGAGTATCCAGCTAAAATGCTCCGTTACATAGTTGGGACGCATTAGCTTTCCGGTTTGGTCGACGCAGATATAATCCAGATAGTCCCGGCAGTAAGAACGCTTGAACAATCTGCGGTACATTTCCTGCTTCTCTTTTTCCGCCCACAGAATTTTTTCAACGGATGGCAGCAACGGAAGGGTTCGGAAGCTGGATTTGGTTTTGAGCACATCCTCGCCAACAGCCACTGCTTTGCCATCGACCATGTCCTCAATGACATTGTGCTTGATAGAGATGGTCTTTTGTTCAAGGTTGATCGCATCCCATTTCAAACCAAGGACTTCACTTCTCCGTAGCCCATAGTAAGCGGCCAGTTTTACACAGACTTCCAAGGGATCATCTGATACTGCATCGAACAGCGCCACCATTTCTTCCGCCGAATAAAACTGTGCCTGATACACATTCTTTTTCGGCCTGTCCACCCTGTCGGCAGGATTGCTACTGATAATTCCCTTTTTCACAGCGTGCTGCAGCGCCCTGCGAAGCACCGCATGATAGTGAATCACCGTATTTGCCGTATACCCTTCATCGAAAATGGATTGATGAAAATCCTGTATATGCTGCGGCGTAACTTCCGCTAAGGTGATGTTCAGTTCTTTAAAGTACCGGCTGATTCGGCTGTCCAGCATGGTGCGGTAGCCTTTAAACGTGGTCTTGGATATGGTGGGTTTTGCTTGAATCAGCCATTTTTGAAGGTAATCCATAAAGGGAACATCCGCCTGAGGGTTCCTTTTTCCTTCAATCAGTTCCCTGGCCCGTTCTTCCGCTGCTCGACGCTTTTTTTCCTCCTGCTCCCGTTCATATTCCAAACGGATTTGGTCAAAGGCTTTTTTTGCTTTTCTTTCACTGGTTCCCTCTACCGGCAATCCGGTGGAAATCCACTTTGTCTTTCTTTTGCCGTCCACTTTTGTATAAAGGACAGCGTAATAAGTATTATTTTTTTGCTGTAGGCATCCTGTTATCATTGCTATCCTCCTTCGAAATAACAGCGTATTTGCCTACCATTGACAGCACCACAATACCACAGAAAGCTTAAGATAGCTATTACTTTTATGCGGAAATCATCCACATGATTTTTCTACGCCTTATTGTCAATGATAGACAAAAATCCATATCAGCCAAGCTTGATGTGGCACATTTCTTCACCCAGCAGATATTCAATAACACATGCCTTTGGAATCTTATAGGTTCGTCCAACGATATTCGCTGCCTTGGGCGTCATACAGCTCCACCACATCAGACACGGAAAGAGAGTGTCCGTTATAGCCGGGCGGGTAATTTGCATTGCACCTTGTGTAGATGGCTTCGAGGTCGTTGGTGTCGAACTGACCGTCATAGACGATGTTATAATTTTCGAGAGATGGCTCTCCAAATTGCCGCACCATTTCTTCATAGGGTATAAATTATGGGGATTTGCAGGGCCTGCTTATTTTCCTTCTGATTGTTTTTCATGGAATCTATCCTCTCCTTTAAATATTTCTCAGATTGGGACGGCGTTTCTGTTTTGGCTTTTGATTAGTAATCAATCCCTCCGTTGTCAAATAGATTAAGTTGCGCTGGAGCCTCCCGTGTCCGTTCCCCCATATCTTAATTGGCAATGAGGATTTCTGGAAACTGCGCTCCGTTGTCATACCGCTGCTTGATGTTATTGATGCGGGTATAGGAATCAACTTTCCATAACTCCATTCTGTCCATCTCCTTTATATGGACTTTTGTTTTGTATTGGCTTTTTTGTTTATTTTCTGCATATCGGCTCTAAGGCAATCTTCCTCGGAACTGTAGCAGATAAAACCGTGAGAGGGGTATGGGCAGTTTCCACAGCTTTTAAATGGTCCCTTAGGCCGCTTGGCTGCCGGTATTGTGCCTGTGGTTACAAGGACATCAGAATCATAACAGGCAGGTTTCTTGTTTTTCTTGTAGCGTACCAACATATCTTTCCTCACTTCTGGAAAAAGAAAAGCCGGGGAATTGAAGTGCATTTCTGCACTCCGATTCCCCGACCAATAAATAAGGCTCCAATTTGCAATATTGGAGTCTTTAGTTCTAATTTTGCGTTATAAATTATGAAATGAGCGATAGGCGTTTTTATTTTTGCTTTGCCTGTAAGTAAGCAGTAAAGTTTGCCACTCCCAGTTTTCTTTGTTTAGATAGCATTTTAGTCCAAATAGTATTTCCCTGTGCTTCGGTGATGTATCCTCTTTTCAGTTCCGTAAATAATATATCGCTAGTGGTTAGATGCTTAAGATCCATTTGAGCGATATATAAGAAATACCTTCAGATTATTACTTGCTACAATGCCGTCATACTGTTTTGCTAATGCGATGGATGCGGCTTCTCCTTTGCCGATAACTATATGCCCGGCTTTTGGTTTTTCAGTAAGCTGATAATATAATATATCATAGGCATCCGTAGCCACATCAATGGAAATTACCTGTGCTTGTCCCACTAAAAGGAATGTATATACTCTTGCCTTTAGGTGCGCAATCCCGAGAATAACGATCCTGCCGGGATATAACTTAACCAATAAATTTTTATTTCGACCCACAAAAAAGCCGAGATGCAGTCGCTATCAAAAAAGAACGAATCAGTCAAGCAATTCGCCCCCTTCGATTTCCTCCCCATAGACGAGGTCGGAACGGAAAGCAGATAGCAGCAATTCATTATATTTGCCGTTGGATATCAGCCCTTGTTCCAAA
Organism: Caproiciproducens galactitolivorans; assembly: GCF_004768785.1. GTDB lineage: Bacteria > Bacillota > Clostridia > Oscillospirales > Acutalibacteraceae > Caproiciproducens > Caproiciproducens galactitolivorans. The sequence continues at coordinate 111,525 of NZ_SRMQ01000004.1, read as the reverse complement.
GCTTTTTCCGCCTGCTGAATATAGTAGCCGTATGAAAAGATGTTCAACTCCTTCGAATTTAGGAATACTATTTTTACCGGGCATTGTGTGGAATCCTTCTTTCATAGTTTAGTCACTATGAAGTGTTCCTACTTGATATTATAGCCTAAATCATGTGCACGAGCGGTTCTTTTCCTCGTCTGTATGTTTAATTTCAGGATAAAAAAACGTATTGGCTGAAATAGGTGTGGATGAGCTTAAACAGTACTGGCATTCTTGGGTATTTGTTTTCGTTCTATATCCATTCTTTACCTCGTCGTAACTCCCACATATTTCGCAAGAGCATCCTGTGTCATGCCTGCGGCAGTCCGGACATTCTTTATGATCTATCCAAATCTGTTGATCACACGATATCTGGACGCTTTCTTGACGTCTTCCTAATTCGAATTGACACCTCATTGTCATCTTTTTTGATATATTATTATGATAGCGGGAAGCAGGGTATGTGAGTAAGAAATAAATATTAGTACATAATACCTAAAACTTTACTGCAAAATTAAGTAAAGGGCGGTTACGGCATGAAATAATGATAGAGCAAAGTACAATTGGATAGGAATTTTATCTTTTGTATTCTTCTTAATAGTCACTATGCTATTATTATGGCGGTATGAGGAATCATGATTCTGCCGTACAGATGCTAAAAAGCGAGAGGGGATAAGAATATGAATGTGGTGTTGGTTCTTACTGGTATTATTGGATTAGCACTAATGGTTTACTTATTTTATGTACTGTTTCGAGGTGAGGAATTATGAGCATGATTGTTTTGCAGGATATTATATATATTTTACTGTTGATAGGTCTATCTATTCCATTGGGAATTTACATTTACAAAGTCATGTCGGGTGAAAAAGTTTTTTTAACTCGCATATTTGCTCCTGTTGAAAATGGGATATACAAAATTATGGGTGTCAAAAGCAATGAAGAAATGGGTGCAAAAAAATACGCTCTATCTGCCTTAGCATTTAGTGGCGTTGGTTTATTCTTTGTCTGGCTGCTTCAGTTGTTGCAAGGTATCCTGCCCTTTAACCCGGCCAGGATTCAAAGTGCAAGCTGGCATCTTGCTTTTAACACGGCAGCTAGCTTTGTTTCCAATACAAACTGGCAGGCATATTCCGGAGAAAACGGATTATCCTGCCTGACTCAGTTTTTGGGGCTGACCGTCCAAAACTTTGTGTCGGCGGCAACTGGAATTGCAGTTCTGTTTGCACTAATTCGGGGTTTTGTTTTCAGAAAGAAAACAACCATCGGGAACTTTTGGACTGATCTAACCAAAATTACTCTCTATGTGCTGATTCCTATTTCCTTTGTTCTCGCACTTGTGCTTGTTTCACAGGGTGTTGTACAAACTTTTTCACCTTATAAGGAAGTAACTATGCTGGAAAGCGGAGCAGCACAAACTATTCCTTTAGGTCCCGCAGCCAGTCAGATTGCTATCAAACAGCTTGGGACAAACGGCGGTGGTTTCTTTGGAGCAAACTCTGCTTTCCCTTTGGAAAATGCCACTCCACTTTCAAACTTACTTGAATGCTTATCTCTTTTACTGATTCCATGTGCGTTATGCGTATCATTTGGTAAGGCTGTTAAAGACAGTAAGCAAGGAAAATCCATTTATATTACCATGATGATTTTGTTTGTGGTTGCCCTTGGTATTACAACAATAAGTGAGCAGTATACAGGGCCTGCTTTTGATGGTGTTGTTGCTTCTGGCAGTATGGAAGGAAAAGAGGTTATCCACGGTGTTGGCGCTTCTTCCTTGTGGGCTACAGCTACAACGGCAGCATCCAACGGCTCAGTCAATTCTATGCACGATAGCTTTACACCTCTCGGAGGAATGATTCCCATGTTCCTGATGCAATTGGGCGAAATTGTGTTTGGCGGTGTAGGAAGTGGGCTATATGGGATGTTGGCGTTTGTACTGCTGACAGTGTTCATCGCCGGACTTATGGTCGGTCGAACCCCGGAGTATCTTGGGAAAAAAGTTGAACCATATGATATGAAGATGGTATGCCTGATTATTCTGACACCTCTAATGTTTACTCTTCTCGGCACGGCCGCTGCTGTATCAATGCCGGATATCACTTCATGGTTGACCAATTCAGGTGCACATGGATTCTCAGAAATCCTTTATGCCTTTTCATCAATGGGTAATAACAACGGAAGCGCCTTTGCGGGATTTACTGCAAATACTGTGTTTACAAATGTTGTCGGTGGGATCATTATGCTTCTGGTTCGCTTTATTCCTATGGTTGCCGCCATCTCCCTTGCCGGAAATATGGCAAAAAAGAAGTCGGTTGCGGTCAGTGAAGGAACGCTGTCAACAACAAACACAATGTTTGTGGGACTGCTAATCGGTGTTATTTTAATTGTCGGCGCATTGAGCTTTTTACCGGCACTGGCTCTTGGACCTATTGCCGATTACTTTACAATGCGATAGAACGAGGTGATTGAAATGGAAAAGAAAAGTATAAATAAGGGTATTTTAATAGATTCGCTTAAGCAATCCTTTGCCAAACTCGCTCCGGCAATTCAAGTCAAGAACCCGGTTATGCTGGTCGTTTATATTGGCGCCATCCTAACTACAGCGTTATACATTTTGTCCTTTACGGGAATCAAAGATGCATCCAGCGGATACATTTTAGCAATTGCGCTCATCTTGTGGTTTACCGTATTATTCGCAAACTTTGCAGAAGCCATTGCGGAAGGACGTGGACGCGCCCAAGCTAATACCCTGCGCAAAACACGTAAGGATGTAAAAGCAAAAAAATTGATATCCAAGGATAATATAGATGATTATACTGAGGTGCTTTCTGCCCAGCTAAAAAAGGGGGATATCGTCATTGTTCGGGCAGGAGAGCAGATTCCCATGGATGGTGAGGTTATCGAAGGAGCCGCTTCTGTAGACGAAAGCGCAATCACCGGTGAATCCGCACCGGTCATCCGTGAATCCGGCGGCGACCGTAGTGCCGTGACAGGGGGAACAACTGTGGTGTCTGACTGGCTTGTCATTGAGGTGACAGCGGAGGCCGGAGAAAGCTTTTTGGATAAGATGATTTCCATGGTTGAAGGAGCATCCAGAAAAAAGACGCCCAATGAGATAGCTCTACAAATTCTGTTGATAACACTCACCATTATATTTTTAATTGTCACGGCAACACTGCTTCCGTTTTCGAGCTTTGCAAGCCGTCAGGCAGGAACAGGATCCGCGATTTCCATTACAAATGTGATTGCGTTACTGGTTTGCCTGGCTCCTACCACCATCGGCGCGCTGTTGTCCTCTATTGGCATTGCGGGCATGAGCCGTCTCAATCAGGCAAATGTGCTTGCTATGAGTGGCCGCGCTATTGAAGCAGCGGGTGATGTGGATGTTCTATTGCTGGATAAAACCGGAACTATAACTTTGGGGAACCGTCAGGCAAGTGAATTCTTGCCGGTAAGAGGTATCACAGAACAGGAACTTGCGGATGCTGCTCAATTATCTTCATTGGCAGATGAAACCGCTGAAGGTAGAAGTATCGTTATTCTGGCAAAAGAAAAATTCGGTATCCGTGGTCGTGAGTTTTCAAAAATGAATGCCAACTTTATAGCATTTACAGCAAAAACCAGAATGAGCGGTGTTGATTATCAGGGGATTCAGATTCGTAAGGGTGCCGCTGATGCAGTTAAGGCTTTTATATTGGACAATGGTGGAGAATACCCTGAAGAGTGCGAGCAAATCGTAAGAAAAGTCGCCGGGGAAGGCGGTACACCTTTGGTAGTTGAAAAAAACAATCAAGTGCTCGGCGTTGTTTATTTGAAGGATATCGTTAAAAACGGTGTTAAAGAACGATTTGAAGATCTTCGCAAAATGGGTATAAAAACCATTATGATTACAGGTGACAATCCCATGACTGCTGCGGCAATCGCAGCAGAAGCAGGAGTGGATGACTTCCTGGCAGAAGCCACACCGGAAGCAAAGCTGGATTTAATCCGTGATTATCAGTCAAAAGGTCACTTGGTAGCTATGACGGGCGATGGTACCAACGATGCACCTGCACTGGCTCAGGCAGATGTTGCCGTGGCAATGAACACCGGTACGCAGGCAGCTAAGGAAGCCGGGAATATGGTTGACCTAGATTCCAGTCCTACCAAACTTATCGACATTGTGCGCATCGGAAAACAGCTTCTTATGACTCGTGGGGCATTGACAACCTTTAGTGTGGCAAATGATGTGGCGAAATATTTTGCTATTATTCCGGTGCTGTTTTTTAGCATTTATCCGCAGCTGACGGCTTTAAATTTTATGGGACTTACCAGTTCCACGACAGCAATTTTGTCCGCTATTATCTACAATGCGCTGATTATTGTTGCGCTCATACCCTTGGCACTTAAGGGTGTAAAATATAGGGAATTGCCCGCCGGAAAACTATTGAAAAGAAACCTGTTGATTTATGGCTTGGGAGGAATTATTGCTCCGTTTATAGCTATTAAAGGAATTGACATGTTGCTTACGGCTTGCGGAATTAGATGAGGAGGATTAAAATGACTAAAACAATGAAAATACTGCGACCAGCTGTTATGTGCTTTCTTGCGATGACTGTAGTATGCGGTATCATTTATACGGCTGCTGTTACAGGAATCGCACAGCTTCTATTTCCAAATCAGGCAAATGGTAGCATCATAACAATTACCTTGAAGGATGGCACACAAAAGGATTATGGTTCTGCGTTGATTGCGCAAAAATTTACAGGTGCCCAATATATGATTGGAAGACCGATGGGAACAACAAATCTTTCGCCAGTCAGCAAGGAACAAAAGAAGCTTGTGCAGGAGCGTATTGATTGGCTGCATTCCTTAGATCCGGACAATACGGCGGATATTCCAATGGATTTAGTTACGAAATCCGGTAGTGGTGTGGACCCGAATATCACTCCGGAAGCTGCAGAATATCAGGTTGCTCGTATTGCACGGGAACGTGGTATGAACGAAGATGATGTACGGGCAATAATTAGTAAATATACTACCGGCCGTTTTCTTGGAATATTCGGTGAACCTGCTGTAAATGTATTGAAGGTTAACCTTGCGTTAGATGGTTTGCTGTAAGCCATATAGCGAGTGGTCAACAGCTACGAAGGTCATGTGTTTTTACATGACCTATCGGCGCATTAAATGACCTCGCTATCTAAACCAATTTAAATCAGCATGCAGGTGAATTTATGCCAAGTTCAGAAGAGAAAATATACAGAATTATTCAAGGATGACCGCCAAATCTTCAAAACGCTTTAATCTTTCTTGTTACGCTTTTAAATTATCCACTCTGGATGGAATCCAGCAGTATGAATAAGCACGGCTGTAGAGGTTTTGCTCATATGCGTTATGCAAAATTATGTTCCTGTTGTAGATGATAGCGTAAATTTATGTGAATTATTACAAGGAAGTCTGGAATCAGTTATTATCATGATCTTTTGGAGAAAGAATTGAAAAGATTGTACATTATAACTGGAATCACTTGCTATAAAATACATTAGTGGTATGATAGTTAAATACAGAGGAGAGGAGGTGATGTAAAATGAATGATTTTGACAAACGTCCTGATCCCAATCAACTTCTGGAAGACATACAAACACAACAGGAAAATCATTCGGGGAAATTAAAGATTTTTTTCGGATATGCAGCCGGTGTAGGTAAAACTTACGCCATGCTTGATGATGCACAAGAACAGTATCGCATGGGGAAAGATGTACTCGTCGGTTACGTGGAACCGCATACCCGTCCTGAAACTCTGGAACTTTTAAAAGGGCTTCCCTCCCTTGCTCCTAAATTGGTGTTTTACCGTAATATAGAGCTCAAAGAATTTGACCTGGATGAAGCTCTAAAACGAAAGCCAGAACTGATTTTAGTGGATGAACTTGCTCATACAAATGCAGCAGGCGTTCGAAATCTAAAACGCTTTCAGGATGTTGAAGAACTTTTAAATGCAGGAATTGATGTTTACACGACCGTAAATGTTCAGCATATTGAAAGCCTTAATGATGTGATTGAGGGAATAACCGGTATTCGGGTAAAGGAAACCGTTCCAGATTATATTTTCAACAAAGCCGATAAAGTTGAATTGATTGATATTGAGCCGGATGAATTGCTCAGACGTTTCGAGGACGGAAAGATTTATAAGCCGGAGCGGGTACAGACAGCCATGAATCATTTTTTTACACGGGAGAATTTAAAGCTCCTGCGTGAAATTGCCATGCGCAAGGCTGTTGATAGAATCAGCGATGAGAACCAAAATGAGCGCCTCACGACTGAAAAAATGGCGAATACAAAAATGCTGGCCTGTATTGGTCCATCCCCATCCTCAGCTAAATGTATAAGATGGACGGCACGAGCCGCAGAGGCCTTTCATGCAAAGTGGGTGGCTCTTTATGTTGAAAGTACTGACAGCGAGCATTTAACCCCTCAGCAGCAAAAAAATCTCCGTGAAAATATGGATTTGGCAGGAAAGCTTGGCGCGGAAATTGTTTCACTCACAGGCCATGATATTGCCATATCTGTAGCCGAATATGCGAAATTATCTGGTATCACAAATATTGTAGTTGGAAAAAGTTACAACAAGAGAACTCTTAAAAATATGTTCGATATGGACTTTGAAGATAAACTGATTTCTCTTTTACCAAGTATAGAAGTCCATATTATCCCTGGCGCTACTGTGCGCAGGGACTATAAAAAGCCGCACAAAGTCATTTGGAAAGGCAAAATAGAATTTTCCTGGATAGACTGTGCAAAAACAGCAGCGCTGCTTGTCGTAGCCACACTGGCGTCTCTTGGTCTGCGAATGGTTGGAATTGGAGATCAAAACGTTATCATGGCTTATATTCTTTCTGTGCTTGTCATATCACGGAATACAAAAGGACATATTTGGGGGATCGTTGCTTCAGTAGCAAGTGTACTAAGCTTTAATTTCTTTTTTACCGAACCACTTACACGTTTAATGCCATTCAGGCAGGTTATCCTGTTACCTTTCTTATTATGCTTATGGTAGCGTTGACTACCAGCACACTTACTGCAAAAATAAAGACGCAGGCTAAACTGGCTGTTCAAAGAGAGCACCGTACGGAGATTCTTTACGAAATCAACAAAAAACTTCTTGTTACCCGGGGGCTTGAAAATATTATATCACTAACCAACTCATACATCGTGAATTTATTTGAACGTTCAGTTGTATTCTTTTCTTCCGACCCTGAAGCAAGTATCGATGGTATTGTCATGCAGGCTAATGGTGATGTGGATGAATCCGTTCTTAATTCCGCAGATGAAAAAGCAGTCGCTCATTGGGTGTTTGTCAACCAAAAACGTGCAGGCTCTGGAACAGATACTTTAATGGGAGCGGTCGGTTTTTATATGCCTGTACTATCGCAAGGAAAGGTGTTATCAGTATTAGGGATTTCCTGTACAAAAGGAGCTCTCAATCATGATACTCGCCAGTTTTTACGTATGATTGCCTCCCAAGTGGCTATGGCGTTGGAACGGCAGCGTTTGTCTGATGAACAGCGTAATATCATTGTGGAAGCCGAAAAGGAAAAAATGAGAAGCAACCTGCTTCGTGCAATTGCTCATGACCTGCGTACGCCGTTGTCCGGAATCCTTGGAGCCAGTTCCGCTATCCGCGAAAATAAAGAAATACTGGATGAAGGTACACGCGATAAATTAAATGCGGATATACAGGAAGAAGCGCAGTGGCTGATACGAATGGTAGAAAATCTTTTATCGGTCACACGAATAAATGAGGGGGAATCCAAGGTTAACAAGAATCCGGAAGCAGCTGAAGAAGTAGTGGCAGAGGCCGTAAACCGAATCCGAAAGAGGTTTCCACACCACAAGATTGAGGTCTTTGTACCGGACGAGCTATTAGAGGTGCCCATGGATGGCACATTGATCGCTCAAGTGCTGATTAATCTTCTTGAAAATGCAATTAAGCATTCTACAGATACTTCGCCTGTTGAAGTTAGATTAAGTAAGCAGGGAAACTATGCGGTTTTCGAAGTGGCTGATCACGGTAAGGGAATTGCAAAAGAAGATCTTCCCTATCTATTTACCTGTTATGTACCAAACGGAAGAAAAAGCTCGGATTCTTCCCGTGGAATGGGCATTGGACTATCAATTTGCATGACAATTATTAAAGCCCATAACGGAACAATGGAAGCCGCTAATCGAAAAGAAGGTGGTGCGATATTTAAATTTGCGCTACCATTGGAAGGAAGTGATGGACTATGATAAAACCAACAATTCTCATTATTGAGGATGAGGAAGTAATTTGCAACTTTATAACAACTATTCTCAACTCAAATGGCTATCAGGTTATCAAGACCGGTACGGGTCAAAAAGGTCTTTCTATGGCAGTATCCTATTCGCCGGATGTTATTTTGCTGGATCTTGGTTTACCGGATATTGATGGGATTGAAATACTGAAAAGTATTCGTGAGTGGTCGAAAACACCGATTGTTGTAGTGTCGGCTCGTGGACATGAGCGAGAAAAAGTGGAAGCGCTCGATCTTGGCGCCGACGATTACATCGTAAAACCATTTGGCACATCTGAACTTTTGGCAAGAATCCGTACGGCTTTGCGGCATAGTCCACAAAGTATGGGGACACAGGGAAAGGGCGAAGAAAAAAACGTTATTGGAGATCTTGAGATAAACTATGACAAACGCTCGGTTTTCCTCGCTGGAAAAGCGGTTCATCTGACCCCTGTTGAGTATAAAATTTTGGCACTTTTATCAAAGAATGCAGGTAAGGTACTGACACATGATTATATCATGAAGGAAATATGGGGGCCTTACGCCGGGAATAGTCATACACTTCGTGTTAATATGGCAAATATACGCAGGAAAATTGAAGTGAATCCTGGTTCACCCAAATATATTTTGACAGAGATAGGCGTCGGATATCGAATGGTGGAAGAATTGGACTAATCATCAGTACCAGTTGCAGTCAGCGAAATTTAATTGATATTCTAAAGAATTCGTGTATAATATCTTTAGAATTGTGTAAGGAGGCAAACGCTGTGCCAAATATAAAGTCCAGTACTGACCTGCGGAATAACTATAATGAGATATCCACCTTCTGTCATGAAAACCGTGAACCTGTTTTTATCACAAAAAACGGGCAGGGAGATTTGGCGGTTATGAGCATTGAAACCTATGAGGCACTCAGCGGTAAGCTTGAACTGTATCACCTGCTTGACGAAGGACGATCGGCCGTTAACGCGGGTAAAAAGCGTCCTCTTCAAGATGTCATGAAGGATATTAAGCGAGGCATCGCCGATGGCGAAATATAGGGCAGATGTATCTGAACCAGCCGAAAACGACCTTAAGGACATTGTTCGGTATATTGCTTCTCAGCTGTCAGCTCCCATATCGGCAACTCGCATGATGGAGCTTCTTGAAGAGGCAATGCTAAGTCTGTCCGATATGCCGCAGCGCTGTCCGTTTGTTTCAGACGATCGTCTATGTCAAATGGGATACAGGAAACTAATTGTAAAAAATTACGTTGTGTTTTTTTCCATAGACGAGAAGAACAAGGCGGTTGACGTTGAAAGAATTCTGTACAGCAGACACGACTGGATCAGATTTTTATAATCGATACAAGAACAGGGTGACACTATGCAAAGTAGTCACCTTGTTTTCATGTAAATGGATGCACCGAGCATTTAGGGGTTTCGATACTGCTCCAACAGCTCCATGTGCTTCTTGGACTTCTGATGGATGCGGCAAGCTTCTGTTGCCATATAGCTTATCAAGCTGTCCTTTGGCACTAAATACTTGGTATAATACCATACCCCCGTTATCTTTTCTGCCTTGATCCATTCAGAAACTGTGGTTTGGCAGTATCCCGTTAGCTTTGTGACATCATTTACCGTGAGGGCATCCGGAAAGGTGTGCCACTTGTTCTTAAGCATTGCCATAAACTTCTCGGAATTGATTGCCTTCGCCGTTTGGCGCTTCGGTTTATATTTTATTCCGCTTGAAAATATCCCCGGTGGTGTCAGCAGGGTCTCGGGAGATTCTTTCAAGCGGGTAAGATATGCAATAACGTCGGTTATTTGGATTTTAAACCTGCGGGTCTTTTTGCCGGTATCCTCGCAGGGGATATATCCGTTCTCCAAAAGCCATGTGGCTTTTCGTTTGATTATGCGGCAAATTCGTAAAGCTGGTCTTGACTTATCTTCTCCGGATATTCAGCCAGAAGGTAAGAGTAGTCGGTCGCCATCATCGTTCCTCCCATCACATTGATCTTAGGACAGAGAATTATGCTCTGTCTGCTGCAGGATGTACTGTTAAAAATCAATGTCAATGGTAGGATACGCTTGGTTTTGATTTTTTAAATCGCCGGGAAACTAAAGTATCTTAAGGTTATTTCGCCGGTTGTTTTTCTACGGTTTTTCTACACTTCGCCTTGAAAACTGCTAAATCAGGGCGGTGTGTCCATACGCTGGAATTTCAGCGTTTGTGCCTGAAAAGCCTTTATTTATGCGGGTTTGCTCGATTTTATCTTCTCCTAAAGTTACTCTCGCAAACTCATAAGAACTTGCCTTCAAATAACTCGAAATCAGGTTGTCGAGCAATCGGCACGTGAGTTCGAATCTCACCGCCTCCGCCATGAGCCTGTTTGCGGTCTATGTCCGCAACAGGCTCTTCCTTTTTCTGCCCTTTTCTACGCCCTCTTTAGTACCAATCAATTATATATTATATATACCGCCTACTAGCAGGTAGTCGGTTCCTTTAACTTCTTCAAAAAATTGCAGTTTTTTGAAAGCTTATTAAAGTACGTATTTTTTTTGCCTTATACAAGGCATATCTTTAAATCCGGAAAAAGAAAAGCCGGGGAATTGAAGTGCATTTCTACACTCCGATTCCCCGGTACTTTAATTGAATTTAAACCGCATAGTAAAAAATCCTCCAGACCAGCAAAGTCTGGAGGACTATGACGCAGTTGATTCAGGGTGTGAAAATAGCTTCTCCAAACCTGCATTCTTTTATTTGATAAGGAACGATATAAAGTGGATACTACTCTGTTCCTTGTGTTTTGGGCAAAACCCAGTTTTTTTGAAGAAATATTTTGCGATACAGATCTTCGCCATAAGCAGTTTGAACTGGCTGCCCGGGAGCGATCTGAAACGTCCGCGTTCCATCTTCTGACCTTTGTGCTGTTAAATACAGAACATCCTGACGTCCATCCTGAAGAAAGCTGATTGCGTAAGTATAAAGGTGTGTAACAGAAAATACTTCAATTTTATTATCAATCAGCGCCTTTGTAATCTGTCGGCAGATTTCAGAACCTTCCCGTTCGTTTGTAGCCGCAAATGATTCATTAAAGAGCACAAAAGAATAGGGACTGAGTTGATCGGAAATTTGATTCATACGAGACAGTTCTTCATCAAGCTTTCCGCTTTTCATAGAACTATCCTCTTCTTTTTTGAAATGGGTAAAAATTTTATTCCTTATTGGAGCCTGAAAGGATTCAGCTCCGACAAACATCCCACATTGCATCATCAACTGAGCCTGGCCAATACTTCGGAGAAATGTCGACTTTCCCCCTTGATTTGCGCCCGTAATGATAGTAAGGCGCTTATTTTCTGCACAAACCCGATTACCGATAACCGATGTATTTTTGGTCAAAGCAAGGCTAATGTCGTATAAATTATCAAATTTTCTATTTTCAGATCGGAGAGAAAGTAATTCAGGAATACATAGAGGCATCTTTAATTCCTTCATTTTGTCGTGCAAATTCAAGCAGCCTATATAAAAGGCAAGCTCCTGTTGAAGGGTCAGAAAAAAGTTTCCAATGTGTTCCGCTGATTGTGAAAGAACATTGGTACTTTCGTTAATTGCCCGATCACGTCTTTTTCCAAAATCAGAAGCACCGGCATCATCCCTTGGCGCTAGGTTAAATTCAGGAGAGAAACTCCAATGCCACCAAAAATGCTTTCCTTCTTTGCGCCTTAAAACATAATTCACACCTTGACAATAGTTACCAAGATTAGCACTAATCAATATTCCTTTGTTATCTTCATCTTTTAGTTCATTCAGCAACGCTCTAACCTGTGTAAAATAGTCATCACTCAGTTCATCTTGCAACATCTGAATGAATCGTTTCCAACCTTTTGCATGAAAATTCTGCGAATTACGTACTGCTGCATTACGGATGTTCAACAATGCTTCGGAATAAAGCTTTAGAAGGGTAATGGAGCTTGAATAATTGATTGACAAAGACTGATTAGGCGATAACCACGACCATAATCTGCTCTTCTGTTCCTTTGTTTCACAAGTAATTTTATATAATTTCCTTATGGTATCTGAATTACTAATACAGTCTTTGAGAATATCCTGTCGGTAACGAATTTGCTCTATGTTTTTCAAAGAATGAGACAGGACTTGATCGCATACATTCTCAACCAAGTCGTCCCCGTTGCCCATTGCGGATATAATCCGTTTTAATTCGAGATCATCAGACAATGTTTTCCAATCACAAGAGGGTTTTTCCTGCATATTAAAATCAAAATCATCAGCTAATAATCTGACTTCCATTTTTACCTATTCCTTCCGTACTTGGTACTATTCACATTTTTTGCTTTAGCCGTGCGCTGAGCTGAGCATAAGTAAGATGGTATTTCGAGGCGATGTGAAGTGCATAAGCCAGTCCGTCAGGAGGCTTACGTACAATTTGAAAGGTCCTTATTGTAGGATCGTTTTCATCTACCGTACTCATCATACTGACTGTTTCTTTTCCGTAAATGGCAAGTTCATCAATAAATGTTACACAAATAGCCGGACAGCCGATTTTCACAATGGCATCCATCATATGGTTGCCCAGCAAAATAGCGTCCGATAGGGTGGTTGAAGAAAATATTTCGTTGATGACAATAAGGCTTTTCGAAGTGGCATGGCTTAGAATGTCATACAGTCGTTCCAAATCATCCTGTAGTTTTCCGTTGAGTGATGATAAATCTTCTTCGCGTTCGAAATGAGTGTAAATCTGGTCAAATAATAAAAGCGATGCCTCTTTTCCCGGAACGCACAAGCCGAGACTTGCAAGATAATGGATTTGCCCAAATGCGCGCGCATAGGTAGTTTTTCCTCCCTGATTTGGCCCTGTGACGACTAAAATCCGTTCCGGAGGCTCCAGCGTAAAATCGTTTGTAACCGGCTTGTTTTCAGAGCCAAGCGACTTTGCCAGTGCAAGATCGAAGAAGTTTAGGTCGTAGAGCCTGTCAGCACCGGACGTAAGCCTGGGATAGCAGAAAGGCAGCCCCCTTTCTTTGAGAGGTGCTATAAATCCCAGCCATGAAAGATAGAAGTGAACTTCACGTGAAAACTGCGCGATAACCGGATCAATGAATTCCAAGTTCCGCATACAGAAATCGTTCAGATCAGAAAAAACATTTGGGTAGCAGGTTGCGACCAGTTTGAGAACAGCAGCTTCCACATGCTCTGCCCGAGGTTCTTCCGTCAGCTTGTGGCGGTACTCTTGCACATTTCCCTGCTGAAAACGGGCAAATAATTCGCGGACGTCAACGCTGATGTCTGGCTGATTCTCGTATTTTCGGACTCGTATGGCGCCGTTTTTTATCAACATACAATAGTGCACCGTGGAAAGTTCCTTTTTCAGATCATCCACGCTTGTTTTCAAGGTAAGGAACTTCTCGCTTTCTTGATAGTTATGCAGATAGTCCACAAATCTCTGTAAGCCTTTCGAAAGTATCGTCTTTTTATTTAGACCATTTACTGCCTCAATGATGACGGAACAATATCGACTTGCAAAATCCAACATTCGTCCTCTGGCCAAATAGTTGTTTTGATAAGCGTCATTGGAAACCAGAATTTTCCTCAATTGATCTTGAAAGGCATTGAGCTCAAAAATGGTTTTAGAAAAAGTGGAAATGAGCTCCCGTAGCCCATCATTTTCAAGGTCACGCATAACATCCTGCCGATATTGGATAATATCCGCATTAGCGAGGGGTGTCAAAAACCAGCGATCCAGCTGGTATGTTTTGTAGCCGGTTAAAATTGGGTGGATTATTTGATCCAAATTTAGGTCTTTGAAATAGCCCGGTTCTGATTCCGCTTCCTGATGAGGAATCTTATCATCATTTGGGAATAAAATGCTGAAGAACGTAAAGCATCAATCCTTTCCAATTTGTACGTCTGTTGACATGTCACATTGGGTTATTGTATTTGCATATGCAGCAAGTGATCTAAGCGTGTCCGTCATGCGTTCGTTGAATATCATCATATGGCTCGGAGCTTTGAGCTGGACGGAAGAAAAGTTCCATATAGCAACGATACCTGCTCTGACCAGTGCATCACAGGTCGCTTGCGCGCTGATACCTGGTGTCGCAATAATGGCAATCTTCGCATTCAACCGATGGCATATTGCTTCCAACTCATTAACAGGATAAACCGGCTTTCCCGATACGCCTTTTCGAATCAATTGTTCGTTAATATCAAAACCGGCGAGAATGTCGAGACCGTAGACGGAAAACCCAGCATAACCCAAAAGTGCTTTCCCGATTTTTCCAACACCGACCAATACCACCGCACTTGCTGATTTGCAGAGCATATGCTGATAAACCGCTTGAAAAAGTTCTTCCCGATTAATTTCTCTGAAACGTTCTATACCTAACAGAATCTGTATATCTCCCTTGACAGTTTTTGAAGGGATAGAAAGATCCTTTGCGATAGCGTTTAGCTTCAAGGCTTGTATATTTTGGGGGATATTTTGCAAATACTTAAAATAAAGTGGGATGCGCCGCATCATATCATTATCAACTTTCATATAACACCATTTCATAAATTGAATTACCCTGACTTATCCAATTCCTCAATGCTTTGCTTATAAATTGTCGTAAATCCATCAATTAATGGAACAGGCCCCGAATATTTCTCAGTTGGTTCATCGGTCATAAAAATTCCCTCTTGAGCGGTAAGCACCGTAAAAAACAGCTGATGCCATCTACCGCAATTTGTTGTAGAAGTCATCAGCCATTCGTTTCGGCTTGTTGCCAAGGGAGAACTTCATTCCCTTTTATTTAGTTTTCCGTGTTCTCAAAGCGGGCAATATAATGGAATTTTAGTGGTTCCGTCATGCTTGGGTTTACTACTTTTATTTGATCCAGATGGTCGTAACAAACCAGTATTTCAACCTGAATCTCTTTTTCTTCCCCTTTCTTTAAATCGTAATGATCCGGCTGTTTGTTCTGAGGCGGAAGGTTCCACATATTTCCATCCGGGTTAAAAGCTAGATGATTCAGCCTCATTTTCCCCTCTAAGACCGTAATAAAATAACTGCATATTCCCGCTTGAACCGGCAGATAACAAGTGCTCGTTTTCAGACTGGCTTGCCCTGCCAAGGTGACAATATCATCCATATGCTTGCATCTTACTAATTTACGGTTCAATCGTTCATAGGAACCGTTTTCCGGTACAATCATGACGATGCAACTAGCGTATTTTACCACATAAGACGCTACAGATCCAATCATTTGAGACCAACCGTCTTTGGTGGATTTTGTCATTACAATGATATCTATGTTATTTTGGTTTGCACAATCCAAAATCCCTTCCCCGGCGCGGCCAATCACTACTTCTTTTTTCACCTGAAAACCCGGCATTTGATCGGAAACAGCATCCAAAGTCGATTTCATTTCCTTTTTTATCTTATCAAATTCTTTCGCAGAAAACATTGACGCAATATCTTCCCGAACCATGAGCAGTACAATATTCACGTCTTTTGGCATGTATAGTGACTTTACCAAGTCAACCGCTTTCATGCTGCGTTCCGTTCCGTCAATCGGGATAAGGATATTTCTCATGACAGTGCCTCCCATCTGATAAGTCCCCCCCTTAGACGATGAAAAAGGCTGACAACCTCTACAATCTTGTAGAAGCCATCAGCTGTAATCAGCAATTCGGATATTCCGAAGGGGAGCTTCATCCCTTTAAGGGTAGTATAGCACTTTGCATCAGCATCTGCAAGAATTATACTAACTTTTATCAATTGTATTTGCAGCATTGAATTATAGTTGACAAAACACAGTCTTATGACTAAACTTAAAGCAATTAGAATAACGGCGATGAAGTTCGCCTTATACCCCATTTCTGGGGTTAATGACTTCTATTATTATAAATAATAGAAGTTTTTTTGTTGGAGAAAAAAGGAGTGTATCATCATGAAGCGAAACAGAAACAATGTTCGTACTCTCGGATGGGTAGCTTTCTTCGGAGGATTCGGGCAAGATATGATACAGCCCATCCTGCCTGTATTCTATTCCTCAGTCCTTGGCATGAGCAAGGAGATGATAGGGTTAGTAGAAGGTAGCCTTACAACAATCGTAAGCATCTTCAAAATTTTGTCTGGATTTTTGTCGGATAAACTAAAAAAGCGTAAAGCAATCGTATTTATTGGATATTTATTATCTGCAGTCAGTCGATTTTTGTTCGGCTTTGCTTCTACAGCATGGCAGGCTTTTGTTCTCCGCTTTGCCGACGGTATAGGAAAGGGCATAAAGGATGCGCCAAGAGACGCGCTTGTTGCTCAATCCGCAAAAGAAGGGGAAATGGGATTTTCCTTTGGCTATCAGCGCACACTTGATACATTTGGCTCTGTTGTTGGCCCACTTGCTACCGCCGGTCTCTTATGGCTTCTTGCGAAAAATATTATGCGATACAGAATTATTTTCTATATTGGCGGATTGATTTCAGCCATTACCCTTTTGCTGATTGTTTTTTTCGTGAAAGAAAAGTCTCAACCGGATTCACCCCAAGGGAGTAAGTTTAATTGGACACTCTTAAAAGGCAAATTCCTATATTTTCTGATTATAATGCTAATATTCACTTTAGGAAATTCAAGTGATTCCTATTTAATTTTACGTGCTCAAAATGTAGGTGTCAGCGTCATCGCAATTCCTGTTGTATATGCACTGTTTAACCTATTCTATGCGCTCCTATCCACACCGGCAGGTGCGTTGTCCGATAAAATCGGGCGGGTTAAAGTCATGCAAGCCGGGTGGCTGATTTACGCAATCGCCTATGTCGGGTTTGCTCTTGCAAATCAAGCATGGCAAATCTGGATCATTTATATCTTTTACGGGTTCTATTATGCGACGACAGAGGGTATAGCAAAAGCGTTAGTTGCACATATTGTGCCTGATAATCAGCGTGGCACAGCATACGGATTTTTTAATGCTTCTCTCGGACTAATGTCCTTACCTGCAAATTTAATTGCCGGATTCCTATGGGACAAAGTTGCACCGGCAGCAACTTTTTATTTCGGAGCTGCTTGTGCAATAATATCTTTAATTCTTTTAAGCTTTTCAAAATTAGAAAGATGTGCTGCCGATTAGGCAATGCTAAGAAATTGCTGCGCAAAAAAGAAACAACATTTGGGAGACAATAATATATGGATAAAACAACTAAAAAGAAAAATCTCGCACTTGAATTTATTCTATTATTTGGATTAATCAGCGCCTTGGGGGATATTACTTATGAAGGAGCGCGTAGTATCTATGGCAGCTATTTAGGTGTATTGGGTGCCAATGCCGTGGCAGTTGGACTTATAACGGGTTTTGGAGAATTCCTGGGATATGCAATCCGGGCTGTTTCGGGATATTTTATTGATAAAACCGGTAATAGCTGGATTGTGACGACTATAGGCTATGCTATGCTTATTTCAGTTCCATTACTGGCTTTGGCTGAGCATTGGGAAATTGCAGCACTATTTATTATTCTTGAACGAATTGGCAAAGCGGTACGCAGCCCCGGCAAAGATACTATGATTTCACATGCAACAAAGCATATAGGATCTGGATTTGGTTTTGGTATTAGTGAGGCTCTTGACCAGATCGGCGCAATTATTGGGCCTCTTATTTTTACGGTATGTCTTTCATCTTTTGGCGGGTATAAGCAGGGGGTTCAAATTATGTGGGCTCCTGCAATTTTAACGATTGCCGTCGTATTATATACAAAGCATAAGTATCCGAATCCGTCGCAATTTGAAACAATCACCGTGTCCGGAGGGGCAGCAAATCAAAAACCGCAAGCTTCAAAAAGGAAGGTATCGGCTGATTATTGGTTATATTCTCTGTTCATTTTTTTTAGTGTTCTTGGCTTTGCCGGCTTTCCTATACTTTCCTATCACTTTTTATTTCAAAGAATATTAAACCAAGCGGCAATTCCAACATTATATGCAGTTGCTATGGCAATTGATGGATTGCTTGCTGTTTTTATCGGAAAGCTTTATGATCGTATGGGAATAAAAGTTCTCGTATCTATTTCGCTTTTAAGTATTGCTGTATCAGTTTTAGGCTTCTCTACTTCAACTGCTTTTGCTGTCATCAGCATTTTATTGTGGGGATGTGTAATGAGCATTCATGAAACTGTTATGAAAGCAGCAATATCTGATATTACCCCTGTTGCCGATAGAGGAAAAGCCTTTGGTTATTTTAACACAATATATGGAATGGCAATGTTAATTGGAAATTCAGCCATGGGTTTTATATATGAGCGGTCAGTTCTTTATGTAATTCTGTATGCCGTTATAATAGAAGTACTCTCTATTGCTGTATTCATTGCTTTTATAAATAATCTTAAACGTGAACAGAGAAAACGTAGTTAGACTGGTTTCGAATCGCAACAGTTGCTTAACATATCTGATTTGCTTCTTTTTTCCATAAGTACTGTCTTTCTCCAAGTTCCAAACCGATCACGAGCTATTTTATTACGAAAACCGACTTCCCGAAATCCACACTTTTGAAACAACAAAATGCAAGAATAATTATTATGCATTATTGTCGCTTGTAACGTCCAAAATCCTTCTTTTTCTGATTCTTTTATGACTTTATCTAATAGCAATGTTCCAATTCCTTGATGCTTTGACTTGTTTTCCACGTAGACACTAACTTCAGCTACACCAGAATATGCAGTTTCATTTGAAACAGGCGACAACGCAATCCAACCGAGAATTCTCCCGTTTTGCTCATATATGTAACGGCATTTCTGTAGATATGTTTTGTTCCATATTTCATAAGTTGGACACATTGTTTGAAATGTCGCTAAATTCGTATCAATTCCCTGATGATATATTTTTTGGACTTTATTCCAGTCGCTTTCCTTGAACGGTCTAATAAAATCTTCCATTTTACCCACCCGCTATCAAACTAAAAAATTCCCCTTTGGAAATGCATGCGTAAAAAAGCTGATGACTTCACCAATTTAGTAGAAGCCATCAGCTGTTCTCAGCAACAATTTGGACATTTCCAAAGGGGAGCTTCATCCCTTGCATAGTATAGCACTTGGGAAAGCAATCTTCAATATTAAAAATAGCAATTCATTGTTTGTCAATTTTATCTAGTGTTGATCAGTAATACAATCCTTATATTTCAATTTGTCATTTAACAGTAATCCTTCCGGTAGTTATACTGGGCATCCAAAAAATGGTGAAAATCCCGAATAAGCGTGGATGATCTTTTGCTCAAATTGTAATAAATACACAAAATCAAACCGAAAAATTAATAATTTTCTACCTTTTGGTTCGTTTTCGTATCTTTTATTAAATTTATAAAGCAATGAAAGTTGTATAATAATAATATAGCGATTTGGTGATGAAGCTCACCATAATGCAGTCAATGCTAACGGCTTCTACTTTGAGAAAAGGTAGAAGCTTATATTTTTGCCTTGAGGGTGGTATATTTCTTATGAAACTCAGTAGAATCTTAATAGTTGGCTTGGGAGGCTTCCTTGGCACCGCGCTCCGCTGCATCATTTCGACCGCTACAGCAAAATATTTTGGCGATTTTCCCATAGGAACTCTTATTGTAAATGTCCTTGGCGGCTTCACCATGGGCTTCATCATGGAAGCAAGCACCAGTATCTGGCCTATTTCTGCAAATGCCAGAATATTTTTAACTACAGGGATTATGGGCGGCCTTACCACTTTCTCCACTTTCAGCTATGAAACCGTCTCATTCTTTTCCGACGGCGAATACCTGATGGGTGGAATGAATGCAGGATTAAACCTTTTTTTCGCTTTATTCGCCTGCTGGTTTGGAAAAATAGTAGCCCAATAAAATCAAATGCTCTAAAAAACGAAGATATTTGAAGAAAACGAGAGTTTATTAAGGGAGTCTCTGATTTAATCTTACTATTGGGTTATTATTTCCAGTCAATACTTCCTGATTTCATATTGACAAAACTTGATTTGACGTATATATTAATAACATATCAAATAATTTTGATATGAGGTGATAGCTTGTCAACCGTATATGAAGAACAGGCAAAAGTGTTCAAGGCATTTTGCGACGAAAAACGCCTTAGGATACTTGAACTTCTGCGCGACGGGGAAAAATGCGCCTGCGTTTTGTCGGAACAGTTGGACTTGGGGCAATCGGGGCTTTCCTATCACATGAAGATTCTGGTTGAATCGGGTATTGTGGAGAGTCGGCAGGAAGGCAAATGGACGCATTACAAAATTAGTGAAAAGGGAAGCGCCTATACCGGTAATCTATTAAAAAAACTGACAACGCCCAACGCGGTTACAGAAGAAAAAATTTGTTGCAAATCTAAAAAGCCATCCTGACGATGGCTTTTTTAAGAACAGAATACATCAAATTTTTTTGATGTTATTGAAAGTGAGGTTTATCTCTCATGCAGATACTAAAATTAATTTGGGACTTTTTCCAATACCAGATCCTTGCTATGAAATGGCTGGATGGCCTAATCCGAAGTGGCCTGACCGCTATTGGACTTGATACATCGGCGCGGTTGGGTGGAAGCATTGAGTTTTTCTTATACGATGTGATTAAGATCACGATACTTCTGTGTTCGCTGATTTTTCTCATCAGTTATATCCAAAGTTACTTCCCACCGGAGCGCAGCAAACGGATTCTCGGTCGTTTCCACGGTGTCTGGGCAAACTGCATTTCGGCGCTCCTTGGCACGGTGACGCCGTTCTGTTCCTGTTCCTCTATACCACTATTCATTGGGTTTACATCCGCAGGGCTTCCTGTTGGTGTGACGTTTTCGTTCCTGATTTCTTCCCCAATGGTGGATCTCGGATCGTTGCTTCTGTTGATGAGCATTTTCGGTGCAAGAGTAGCAATTATTTATGTTATTGTTGGGCTGATCGTCGCAGTCGTCGGAGGCACGATTATTGAAAAACTGCATATGGAGCGGTATGTTGAGAGCTTTATCCTGTCAGCGGGTAGTGTGGACATCGAATCGCCAGACCTGACAAAAAAAGACCGACTGATTTATGCAAAAGAGCAAATGCTCTCCACCTTCAAAAAGGTGTTTCCCTATATTCTGGTCGGTGTAGGCATCGGCGCGGTCATTCACAACTGGATTCCGGCAGAATGGGTATCGCTCGTGCTGGGAAGCAAAAATCCCTTTGGCGTCGTTCTGGCAACCCTAATCGGGGTCCCGATGTATGCCGATATCTTCGGTACTATTCCGATTGCTGAGGCACTATTATATAAGGGGGCACAGCTTGGTACTATCCTTTCATTTATGATGGCTGTCACAACGCTGTCCCTTCCGTCCATGATCATGCTCCGCAAGGCGGTCAAACCGAAGCTGCTGGCACTGTTCATCGGCATCTGTACCATAGGCATTATCCTTGTAGGCTATTTTTTCAACGCGATTCAAGGATTTATCATATAGGAGAAAAGTGTTATGGCAAAGACATGGTATCCTATTATTGACTATCTGATATGCGCGGAGTGCGGCACCTGCGTTACAAGATCTTGATTTTGCAGACCTGTAACCGCTGCATCGGAACGGATACTGTGCTTGATGAAGTAATGGCGACGCTTACCCCGCGCTGCAGCTTGCCGGTTTTGATATCGAGTATAACAAGATCGCCGAGAGGTTTAGATTTCTTTCCTCTCCGACGATCCGTGTAAACGGTCAGGATATTTGCGGGTTCGTAAAAGAGAACCGTTGCGGATGCTGCAGCGAAATCAACGGAGCTGATGTTGACTGTCGGGTATTTGAATACAATGGGGAAAGTTATGAAGTGCCTCCCAATGAGATGCTTGCCGAGGCAATTCTGAAAACCATATTCGGAACAACAAGTGATTGTTACTGCGGCGACTATAAACTGCCGAACAATCTGAAAACTTTTTATGAGGGGAAAGCCAGTAAATCAGCATACTCCTGCGGGAGCAATTGCTGCTAACCAATAACAACAACTAATAAAGGAGCGTAATGAATATGTCACTATTCGGAAAGAAAAAGAAAGAAACGACTTCCTGCTGCGGAGGAAACTGCGATGCGAAAAGCATGGCCAAGGCTGAGAGCGCTAAAGTCGAAGGCGCAAGTGTAAAAGTGCTTGGAAGCGGCTGCGCAAAATGCAATCAGCTTGAAGCCGCTGCTAAAGCAGCGCTGGAACAACTCGGCATGGATACGACAATTGACCATGTGACCGATTTCTCACAAATCGCAGCCTATGGCGTCATGTCAACACCTGCCCTTGTGATAGATGGAAAGATTGTTTCTTACGGTAAGGTTCTTAATACTGAGGATATCGTTAAGATACTGCAAAAGGTAAGATAAGCCGTTAAAATGAGGTTCCAGACGATTTCATTAAAATACAGAAACTGACTAAAACTCTTAAAAATAGTGAAGATTTTCCGGCTGGCAGTTTTATCTAGAACTGCCAGCCGGAATTATTTGACTGGATATCCATAAAGTTCAGAGCTCTGGGAAAACACAGAGGAAATTACGGTGGAATATAATAAAGCAAATCCGAATAAACCTTAAAGGAGAATCGCAATGAACCGCCGTGATGAAATGAATAAAATAATCCAAGATTTCAGTACAAGTGTAAACCTCTTGCAGGTTACGGCAGACGAAATAACCAAAAGCAATATTTTGGACCATATAAGATGTAAGATTTATGATCTCTATTTGATTAACAACTTGGGTGCAGAGCTGAAAATGCAAAGCAATGCCGTCAGGACGCTGCCTTTTCAGAACAACAGAATTTTTACTAAGGAAGAACTCTCAAGGTATAACGGAAAAAACGGCATGCCTGCCTATGTCGCTGTGAACGGTACTGTCTATGACGTGACGAACAATGCTGCATGGGGAGCTGCAACCCATTTTGGCCTTACAGCAGGGAATGATCTATCCACACAATTTGCGTCATGCCATGCTGGACATCCAATCTTACAAAATTTGCCTATTGTGGGGACGATGGTGGAATGAATGGTTATGAAAATTTAACAGAGTGTTTGATGAGGGAAGTGCGGGACCGGTTTTCCGTATCATGTAAACCGGATATCAATCTTGTCTGGCTGGAACTTACCGGATGCTCTGGCAATATTATTTCCCTGCTGGATGGCAGTCAGCCGAATTTTACCTTCCTAATCACCCACATGATTCGTTTTATCTACAACAACAGCCTGATGGCCGCTGAGGGAAACGCTGCCATGCAGAAACTGAAAAGCGTTGTGGCGACGCCATATATTCTGGCAGTAGAGGGTGCTGTCGCGACCGCAAATGATGGTTATTATAATATTATCGGCCAAATGGATGGAAAGCCGCTGACAGCCCTTGCTGCTTTGAAAATGCTTGGAGAGCGGGCTAAGTCGGTCATTGCGGTGGGAGCCTGTGCATCCCATGGGGGAATATCTTCAGCTTTTCCAAACCCGGCGCATTGCGTTGGAATACAAGACGTACTTACGCGAAAAGTGATTCAACTGCCCGGATGTCCCTGCCACCCTGACTGGTTTGTGGGAACCCTTGCATATTTGCTGCTGTATGGAGAACCGGAACTTGATCGAATGAACCGGCCGGTAATGTTTTACGCACATACCATTCACGACCGCTGCGAGCGCCGTTCTCTGTTTGACCGCGGCGTTTTTGCACAGAAACTCGGCGATGGAGGATGTATGTTCAAACTGGGCTGCCGGGGGCCTGTTACCCGAATCGACTGCCCGGTCCGTAAATGGAACGGGCGTACGAATTGGCCTGTTGGAGCCAGCACACCGTGTATTGGCTGTGCACAGTTTGGATTTCCCGATAAAATGGAACCATTCATTTCTTATGACACAACAAAATGAGGAAACATATGGAACATATTTTAATTAACCCCCTTACGCGAATTAGTGGATTTTTGCAGATAGAAGCGACCATTAATAACGGCGTTATCGAGGATGCGCGGAATAGTGGGTTCCTATTTCGTGGGTTTGAGAAGATTCTTCTAAACCGCAGCCCGTTTGACTCCGTATATTTTACTCAGCGCATTTGCGGAATCTGTTCCGCAGCTCATTCCATGGCATCTTCTCTCGCTCTGGAAGATGCACTTAGTATTATCCCTTCCGAACAGGGGAAGATCCTGCGGGATATTGTCCACGGTTGTGAATTTCTGCAGAACCATATCCGGCATTTTTATCAATATACTGTTCCAGATTATGTCCGGCTTCCGGAAAAATTTCCACTATTTGATACTGTCGGCAATGACTTCCGTCTATCGCCGGAGCAGACGGAAGCAATCTCAAACCACTATTTTGACTCATTAAAAGTCGGTATGCAGACCCATGAAATGCTGGCCGTACTTGGTGGAAAAGCTCCTCATAACCATGGCATTTTTATTGGCGGGGTTACCGTCAGACCGACTACGGACAACGTAATCCATATGAAATCTCTGCTGTCTGTGATCCGTGATTTTGTTGACAACAAAATGGTCAGTGATATGGGGGTAATCGCAAACGCTTATCAGGACTATTTCCATTTAGGCGGAGGATGTGGGAATCTTCTAAGCTATGGTTGCTTTCAAGGTTATGATTCACTTGGAACGCTCTATCTTCAACCTTGCATCATGACGGATGGGGTAAAACAGCCGTTTGACGCACGCAACATAACCGAATCCATCGACTACGCATGGTATTCGGGAAAAGACAGTTATGAACCTTTTGAAACAGTCTCGGAACCGGATATGCAGAAACAAAAAGCGTATTCCTGGATCAAGGCGCCGCGATACCTTGGAAAACCTTTTGAAGTAGGGCCACTTGCGCGTCAGATTTTATGCGGGTGTTACGAAAATCATGTTTCCGCTATGGACAGGATTGTTGCGCGTGTCTATGAAACGCATAAAATCATAGAAATCCTGACAGTTTTACTGGATCAGGTTGTACCTGGCGTAGAGACACAAAACCGTTATGAACTGCCACTGCGGGCGAAGGGAATGGGGCTGATCGATACCACTCGGGGTGCTCTTGGCCATTGGATGAAAATAAACGAAGGAAAAATTGCTTTTTATCAGATTATTACGCCGTCTGTTTGGAACTTTTCCACGCGTGACGGGCAAACACAAGGACCGTCCGAATTATCTCTAATCGGTACTCCAATCCACGATACCTATAATCCGGTCGAAATAGGGCGCATTTTGCGTTCCTTCGACCCATGCGTTTCCTGCGCAACCCATGTTTTATGTCCGGGTAATGAAACAAAAGTCTATCAGGTGGTTTCATGAATAATGTTTCAGTTGTCGGAATAGGAAACAGCCTTTACTGTGACGACGGTGTCGGATGCGAAGTGGTGCGAAGGCTAATGGAACGGAATAAAGATGATCACCTTGAATTCATAATTGCCGAGTCCGATATTTATTATTGCTTATCAAAAATTCATGCGTCGCGCATTGTCATCGTAGACGCTTTATACGCCGGATACAAACCGGGAAGTATTCATCTATTTAACCTGAAAGAATGTTCGGCATGCTTACAAAATGGTCTATCCATGCATAATCAGCATCTCATTCCATTGTTGAAGACAACAGGGGCTTTCACTATTTTAATCATAGGGATTGAACCGTTTGAGTTGTCGCTTCAGGCCGGATTGAGCCATGCAATGGAACTGTGTTTGCCTAACATTGTGAATTCAACGGCAGTCATACTAAGTAGCATTGCTTAGGCCTTAATGCTTTGGACAATAGATTATACTTTCGGCTGTAAATAAAATGCCCCCAAAAGTTAGACAATATTTTAATTTTACGGAAGCTTTGTAAGTGT
Source organism: Caproiciproducens galactitolivorans (assembly GCF_004768785.1). GTDB lineage: Bacteria > Bacillota > Clostridia > Oscillospirales > Acutalibacteraceae > Caproiciproducens > Caproiciproducens galactitolivorans. The sequence goes on along the minus strand of NZ_SRMQ01000004.1, from coordinate 85,451 downwards.
TTGGCTCCCTTTTATCCTCTGATATACAAAAAATGTATTTTTGCTCGCTTTCATCTTGAAGACCTCCTCGATATTTTTGTTAGGTTGACAGACCTGAACTTTAATATATCGGGGAGTTTTATTTTTGTCCATAGCTAAAGATTTTTACCCACCAGCAGAGCTGGTGGATTTTATTCCGTACAAATCGCCATTCCTTCGCATAGTGAAGCAATGGCGACAGAAAAATGCACCGCCGCAGGCCTATCCGCGGTGGCGCATTTCTTTATTTCAAACGTTTTACAACCTCTTTTGTTTTTACCAAAGATTCCTTTGTTTTCTCAATATCATTTTTCGCAATGCCGAGATAGAGAAGATCCGTCACAATCAGCGAAGCGTTCCTGGAGGCAATCGCCCCAAGGCGCAATTCCCGCTCCGTTGTTGGAATATACAGCAAGACGTCCGCCAGCTTAGTCAGCGGGGTCTTTTTAAATTGTGTAATCGCGATTGTAGCCGCGCCGGATTCCTTTGCAAACTGCATCGCTGTATTTACTTCGTGCGTTTTCCCGCTGTAGCTTACCGCAAGGGCGGCGTCCTGGGGCGTCATATGGGCTGCGGACGCAAACTGGTCGTGAAAATCCTTATGGTAAACGACATGGCGGTTGATTCTGCTCAGCTTTTCCATAAAGTCCGTACAGACATTCCCGGAGCCGCTGACGCCGAACAGATAGATTGTCCGGCTGTTCAATAAAACGTTGACCGCCCTTTCCAGACTCTCAATATTCAAAAGCCGATAAGCCTGATTCTGCAGCATTGTATTCAAGTTTTCCGCTTTTTTCACCACCATCGCCATCGTATCGTGCTCATTGATCATGTCGTCAAAATTCATGATGTCATCCGTAGTATCCCGCGCAAGGTCAACCTTCATCGCCGTAAACCCGCTGTAGCCGAGCTTATGGGCAAAACGGATCACCGCAGCAGCCGAAACGCCGACCTTCTCCCCCAGTATCTGTGCCGAATTTAAGGTGACCTGGCTTGCATGCTGCAAGATGTAATCCGCAAGCTTTTTTTCCGTATCGGTATAGCTTGCCATTCCTTCACGAATCTTGTAAACACAGCTCATGGCGCAAAATCCTTTCCGCTACTTTGCATTTGCTTGAACGGTTTCAGAGGAGCCCTCTTTCAGCGAGCGGATCGCTCTGGAAATATTGTTCTGGTTTCTTTTTAAAATTATATCACAATTTTCGCGGGAAAGGCCAGTTAGCGCCATACAAATTGCAATTTTTACATTGGAGCCGCTTTTCTCCAGAAAGCCTGCGGCATCTTCGTAGCTGCATCCGCTGCTGGATGCGATGATGCGCTTCGCGCGCTCCACAAGCTTTTCATTGGTGGGCTGCACGTCCACCATTAAATTTCCGTACACTTTCCCGTACTTGATCATAAGGGAAGTGGAAATCATATTTAAAATCATCTTTTGCGCCGTCCCCGCTTTCATCCGGGTAGAACCGGTGATGACCTCCGGCCCGACGACCGCTTCAATTTTTGCCTTTGCGTGCCTGGAGATTTCCGCATGGTTCACACAGCTGATCGCGCCGGTGTAAGCGCCGACTTCATTCGCATAATCCAGTCCGCCTATGACATAGGGGGTGCGCCCGCTCGCGGCAAGGCCGATTACCGTATCATCCGCTGTGAGCAAAATTTTCTCAAGGTCAAGCCGGGCTAAGGCAGGGTCGTCCTCCGCGCCCTCCTTTGCTTTCAGCAGCGCGCCAAAGCCGCCCGCAATCATGCCCTGTATTAGGGAAGCGTCCACGCCGTAAGTTGGCGGGCATTCGCTGGCGTCCAGCACGCCAAGCCGGCCGGAGGTACCGGCCCCGATATAGATCACCCGCCCGCCCTTAAGCATGCGGGGGTAAACGGCGTCAATCAGCAAAGCGATATCCGGTAACGTTTTTTCCACGGCGTACGCTACGGTTTTATCTTCCTCGTTAATGATATTCAGAATACCCATCGTATCCATCGTATCGATATTTTTGCTTTTCGGATTCACGCTTTCCGTATCCAATTCATTTAAATTCAGTGACATTCCACATTTCCCCTTATTCCTTTTTGACAGTATTAAAATCATTCAATGAAAGGCCGTTTTTATTATAGCAATATTAAAATATAAATTCAACGATAGTTGAAAAAATAGTAAATATAATTTCTTATATTTTATCTATTCACTATATTCTACGAATGTTGCTTATTACAAAATATCCATAAAATTTTAATAAACATGAAATTAAATAGGCAACAAAGTATAAAATTATTTCTAAATCAAAAAAATCCATTTGGATTCTAAATAAAATGTAAAATAAAATTTCATTAAATATATACATTATTTAAAAATATTATTGACTTATAAATTCGAAAATGTATAATAAATGTAGTCGAAGCAACGGAAGGGCATATTGGAGAAGAAAACCTGGATTCTCCCCTTGCGGGAAGAAGCAGGAAACGGTTCTTTTGCGGCGCCCTGATTTTATGAAAGAGAGGTATGTGTACTATGGATTATCGAAAGACAGCACAAGATGTCCTGTCGGCCATTGGAGGGAAGGCAAATGTCCGCGCCAACGCCACCTGCATGACGCGGCTTCGCGTGGGAATTATCGACCCAGCCAAAGTGGATATTGCGGCCATAAAAAAGATTGACGGCGTTCTGGGCGTGGTTGAATCAGACACAATTCAAATCGTGTTCGGGCCGGGAACCGTAAACAAGGTAGGCGCGGCGTTTTCCCAGCTTACCGGCCTTGCCCTTGGCTCCGAAGAGGCCGAAGAAAGCGCGCAAAACCTTGCGCAGCAAAACAAGGCGATCAATAAAGAAAAACATAACGGACCCGTTCAGCAGTTCCTTAAGCGGATTGCAAACATATTCATCCCCCTTCTGCCCGGCATTATTGCGGCGGGCCTGATCAACGGCATATGCAATGTCATCAATGTTTCCTCCGGCGGCGCGCTGAGCGGCCTGTGGTGGTATGAATGTATCCGCACCATGGGCTGGGCGCTGTTCCTCTACCTGCCCCTTCTGGTAGGAATGAACGCTGCCAAGGAATTCAAAGGTTCGCCGGTTTTAGGCGCTCTTGCAGGCGCAATGTCCATTGCCAACACATCCATGCCCCTGCTGACGAAGTTTCACGATGCGGACGTTCTTCTTCCGTTAACGGGAAAAGTATTCAACCCGGGCGCGGGCGGCTTGCTGGCCGCGCTGTTTGCCGGAATTTTCTTTGCCTATCTGGAAAGATGGATCCGCAAATGGATGCCCAACATCCTCGATACGTTCTTCACCCCTCTGCTTACGGTTATCTTCGGCAGCCTGATTGCGCTGATTGTGCTTCAGCCGCTCGGCGCGCTCTTTACCAGCGGAATCTACTGGCTGTTGAACTTCTTCTATACTTCTTTAGGCGTTGTGGGCGGCTATATCCTTTCCGCAGGCTTCCTGCCGCTCGTGGCGGTCGGCCTGCATCAGGCGTTAACCCCGATTCACGTCATGCTCAACAACCCCGATGGACCAACCCAGGGCGTAAACTACCTTCTTCCCATCCTGATGATGGCGGGAGGCGGCCAGGTTGGCGCGGGCTTTGCCCTGTTTTTGAAAACCAAAAACAAGAAGCTGAAGAGGCTGACAAGGGATTCGTTGCCGGTTGGTATCCTCGGCATTGGCGAGCCGATGATGTATGCGGTTACCCTGCCGCTCGGCAAACCGTTTGTCACCGCCTGCCTTGGGGCCGGTCTGGGCGGAATCCTCACTTCGCTGTTCCACATCGGCACCATTTCACAGGGTGTGTCCGGACTGTTCGGCCTTTTGATTGTGGTTCCGGGGCAGCAGCTGTTTTACGCCATTTCGATGGTCGCAGCCTACGCCGGTGGCTTCCTTCTTACCTATTTCTTCGGTGTGGATGAAAACAGAATTAACGAGGTCTACGGCGAGAACGAAAAATAACAGGAGAAAAACGGATGAATCAATTTGGAATTTCCCTTTATCTTGGAACAGGCTATGAAAAGAATAAAGAGATCATCGAAAAAGCAAAGCGGGCAAATCTGGGCTATGCCTTCACTTCGCTGCACATTCCCGAAGAAAGCGTTGAAAATTACGCGGAAGAGGTAAAAAGGCTGCTGGATTTGTGCAAGCGCTGTTCCATTTCCCTGATTGTGGATATTGGCCCGAGGACATTGCAAAAACTGGGCTACCGGCGCTTTGAGGAGTTGAAGCAGACTTCGATTTCCCATTTGCGCGTGGACTACGGCTTTACGTATGAGCAGATCATTGACCTGTCGAAAAGCTTTCAGATTGTATTCAACGCAAGCACCCTCCTTGAGAAGGATATCCGTGAACTGCAGAAGCGGAATGCGGACTTCACCCGGTTCAGCGCGTGCCATAATTTTTACCCGAAACCGCTGACGGGACTATCCATTGCGAAAACGCGAAGCATCAACGATAACCTCCGCCAGCTTGGAATGACCACCATGGCCTTTGTTGCCGGGGATAAGGAACTGCGCGGGCCGCTCAAGATGGGGCTTCCCACCGTGGAAGCACACCGCCGCGCCGACGTATTGCTCAGCATGCTTCAACTGATAAAGGATTGCCACACGGATATCTGCATAGTGGGAGACATTGACATCAGCGACAAAGCGTGGGAAAACGTCGGGAAATTGTCACAGGGCTATGTCAGCCTGAAAGCCGATATTGACCCTGCGTACCGTTTCATTACGAATCGAATCCACCATGACCGCCCGGATTCCAGCGAATACGTAATCCGCTCCCAAGAATCCAGAGCCTATGCTTCACAAGGCAGATTGTTCCCCGCGCAGGCCGTAAAGCCCCGAATCCGGGGAAGTATTTCCGTTAGCAACGAAGGCTATCTGCGCTATTCCGGCGAGCTGGAAATTGCGCGGAGGGACTTGGAGCCTGAGCCGAAAGTCAACATTGTCGGGCAGATCGACGAAGCGTCCCTGCCGTACCTTGACTATATTACGGACGGGATGGGCTTCGAGCTGATACAAAGCTAGGCGCGAGTTCTCCGATGGATAATATATTTCCAAAAAGAAAGAACCGTGCCTGCCGTTTGAAACGGCAGGCGCGGTTCTTTCTTTCTCCTTTATTATTTTAGATCAGCGCCGCTGTGATGATCGACATTTTGTAAACTTCATCCGCGTTGCAGCCTCTTGAAAGGTCGTTGATCGGCGCGTTCAGGCCTTGGAGAATCGGGCCATAAGCCTCAAACCCGCCGAGGCGCTGGGCAATTTTATAGCCAATGTTTCCGGCGTCAATATTCGGGAAGATGAACGTGTTCGCCTTGCCCGCAACCAAAGAACCGGAAGCCTTTGTTTTCGCTACCTCCGGGGAGAAAGCGGCGTCAAACTGAAGCTCGCCGTCAACCGGGAAGTCCGGATTCAGCGCCTTGAGCTTGTCCATCGCCCGGCGCATCTTTTCTACGGATTCGCCCTTGCCGGAACCAAGCGTGCTGTAAGAAAGCAGCGCGACGCGGGGATCAATGGAGAAAACTCTCGCCGTTTTGGCCGTTTCCACCGCGATTTCGGCAAGCTGGTCTTCGTTCGGGTCCAGATTGATGGCGCAGTCCGCCATGGCGTAAAGCTCCTCGGCATCATCTTTCCTGCGGTGAAGAATAAAGCAGCTGGATACGATCTTATTGCCGGGCTTGGTCTTGATAATCTGGAGCGCCGGACGGACCGTGTCGGCGGTGGAATAGGTTGCCCCGCCCAAAAGCGCGTCCGCTTTTCCCATTTTTACAAGCATGGTTCCGAAATAGTTGGATTTCCGAAGCGCCGCACGGCAGGCTGCTTCATCGTCCTTCCCTTTTCTCAGCTCTGCCATCATCGAAACCATTGCTTCCATATCGCTGTAATTCAGCGGATCAATAATCTCGATTCCGTCATCGACAGGGAAACCGCATTTTTCCCCTGCGGCCCGCACTTCGTCCGGGTTGCCCAAAAGGATGGGCTGAAGGATTTTTTCCTTATGCAGACGATGAGCCGCTTCGAGGATACGCGCGTCCGTTCCTTCCGTAAAAACCAAGCTCCTCTGTTTCGATTTCAGCAGTTCGATCATTTTTTCAAACATATGCCTTACCTCCATTTATTTTATTCCAGTCACGAAACCCACACACCTTAGTCCGGCTTCTATGTGACCGAAAAAATTATCGATATTGCATAACCTGCATTTTCAAAACTTGCATATGGATATATTTTACCACGAAAACAGCAAGCGTGCATTAGAAAATGAAATTTACTTGAAAACAGCCGAAGCCAATTCCCGAAAAAGGATGAAGTGGGAAATTCCGTTTGCGGTTTTGGGGCTTCTACAAAAGAACGCGATACTTTCTATTTAGAAAGAAATATTTTTAATGTTAATTTCGAACAATTTTCATTTCCACCGCCCGCTATAATAGAAAAGGTAACTGTTACCATCTGAAATCATAAAAACGGAGGAACGTTCAAAATGCAAAAAACATTACAACTTGGATGTGCGCAAGGAATCGTTGACACGCTTGGAGGCGAATTAATCTCGTACAAAAACAACGGGAGGGAATACGTCTGGACGGGCGACCCAAAGTATTGGACCGGACACGCTCCCATTCTTTTCCCATTCGTCAGCGCGCTGAAAGACAACAAAGTGAAGTTCGGTTCAACCGTCTGCTCCGCAACAGCAAAGCATGGATTTGCGCGCAAAAGTCAGTTTGAACTGACCGAGTGCACCGACACAAGGGCCGTTTTCACACTAGTTTCCAACGAGGTAACAAGGGCGCAGTACCCGTATGACTTCGCGCTTACCATCGCGCATGAAATTTCCGAAGCCGGCTACAAGACCACTTATACGGTAAAAAACACAGGAAACGGCGATATGCAGTTCTGCATCGGCGGGCACCCCGGCTTTTGCGTGGACGGCTCGATCGAGGACTACGAGCTGAAATTTGAGAAAGCGGAGAATACCGACCTTTATTATACGGACGAAAACAGCCTGTTCAGCGAGGATTATAAATTCAGCAAGCGCATTGAATCGTACACCTTCCCCCTTCTCTACAGCGATTTTGACGTTGACGCGCTCATTGCAAAGGATCTCAAGAGTCGCAAGGTCCGACTTGTAAAGAAAAGCGACGGGACCGGCGTTGAGCTTGACTTTAACGGTTTCCAAGTCCTAGTGCTGTGGACGCCGCCAAAAAAGCAGGCGCCGTTCGTCTGCCTTGAGCCGTGGAACGGGCTTCCGGCGCTTACAGATGAAAGCGGAAATTTTGAGGATAAGCCCTACCGGATTGTACTCCCAGCCGGGAAAGAATATTCTGTGGGCTATCAGGTTTCGGTACTGAAATAACAACACGCAAAGCGGCGCAAACCCGCTCGAATTGTGTAAATTCCAAACCGAATAAATTAAGAAAAAGCGCTGTTCTTTGGAACAGCACTTTTTTCTGAAAAGCAAAGAAGCTTGGCGTTGAGTCCATGGCGGCCTTGGGTAGTGGGCGCGCTTGGCGGCGTTAAGCCGTCCATCATGGAAATCGTCCCCGTGGCGGCCGTGAAAAAAGTGCTGGGGAAACCGGCATGAAGCCGGAGGACTTCAACCTGTTCAAAACCAACGAAGCCTTCGCCGCCCAGAGCTTTGCTGTGATAAAGGAACTGGGCCTGGACACAAACAAAATCAACGTGAATGGCAGCGCAATTGCCCTTGGCCACCCGGTGGGCGCTTCCGGCTGCCGCATCCTGGTCACCCTGCTGCATACCATGGAAAAGCGCGGTGCGAAAAAGGGGCTTGCCGCCCTTTGTGTCGGCGGCATGGGCTGCGCCACGATTGTTAAAAGGGAATAACGGCGGCTTGGCTTATTAACAGCCGCACAAAGGAAAAAGACGGAGCTCTGTTTCGAACAGAAACTCCGTTTTTTATTTTAATAGATCCTTACATTACTTATTCCGGAATCTCGCCAAAAAGTCCTTGGTGGCTTCCTGCTTTGGGTTTTCGAAAAGTTCTGCCGGTTCGCCTTCCTCGGCGACAACGCCGTCTTTCATAAAGACCACCCGGGACGAAACGTCACGCGCGAAGGCCATCTCATGGGTAACGATCACCATGGTCATGCCCTCCTTCGCCAAGCTGCGCATAACCTCCAGCACCTCTCCCACCATCTGCGGATCCAGCGCGCTGGTCGGTTCGTCGAACAGAAGCATCTCGGGTTCCATCGCCAGCGCGCGGGCAATCGCCACCCGCTGCTTCTGCCCGCCGGAAAGCTGATGCGGCTTTGCGTTGATATATTCCGCCATGCCAACCTTGGAAAGGTATTCCATCGCGGTTTCCTCCGCCGTTTTCTTATCCTTTTTCAGAACCTTCGTAACGCCCGCCATGCAGTTTCCCAGAACGGTCATATTGTTGAACAGGTTAAAGGACTGGAACACCATGCCCACCTTGGCGCGGTAGGCGTTGATGTTTATCCCCTTCCCGGTAATATCCTGCCCGTGGAACAAAATCTGGCCGGAGGTTGGGGTTTCCAGCATATTAATGCAGCGCAGCAGCGTGGATTTTCCCGAGCCGGAAGCACCGATAATACAGATTACATTGCCGTGCCGGGTTTCAAAGTTGATGTCCCGAAGCACCACATTGTCCCCGAATCTCTTGCTCAGATGCCGAACCTGCAGAATGGGGGATTTCAGTTCGTCCATGTTTTCCCTCCTCCCATTTGGACAGGATTATGACCCGAAGGGTCGGCCATCATGTCGCTCTTTACGAGCGAGTAATAGCTGGAACCATCAATTTTATGCTCGATCCAGAGAAGCAGGCGCGAGCATGTAAAGGTCATGATAAAGTAGATCACACAAATGATGAAGAACACTTCAAAGTAGCGCATAAAGGCGCCGGCCGCGGAGTTCCCGGAAAAGTACAGCTCCGTTACGGAAATGACATTAAGAACGGATGTATCCTTGATATTGATGATGAGGTTGTTTCCAATCTGTGGGAGGATGTTGCGCAGGGTCTGCGGCAAGATGACGTACAGCATCGTCTGCCAGTGAGACATCCCGATAGCCATAGCACCTTCCGTCTGGCCGATATCGATCGAGCCAATCCCACCTCGGACGGTTTCCGCCATATACGCGCCGGTATTGATGGAAACAACGAAGAAGCCCGCGAAGAGGGGCGTCATATCTACTTTAAACACCTGCATGGAACCGTAGTACAGCACCATTGCCTGCACAATCATCGGGGTGCCGCGGAAAACTTCGATGTAGGCGGCCAAAATGAACTGGAGCAGCCTGTGCAGGGTTTTTACAAACGTGTTTGCGTCCCTGCGGACGGGGAGCGTGCGCAACACGCCGACCAGAAGGCCGATGACGCAGCCGATCAGCGTGCCGACCAGCGCCAGCAGGAACGTTATGCCCGCGCCGTTTAGGAAAATTACGCCGTAATGTTTTGCAATATAGAGAACCCAGCCGAAAAAGTCGGCGTCGCCGGGGAGATTCATAACTGACAACTCACTTCCTGTATTTTCGCGTTATTGCGCCAAAGGCTGTTTGGCAATCGCATCCTGCATGATTTTGTCGCGGTCCGTCTCGCTGATGGCGGAAAGGGCCTTGTTGATGGCGGCCTTCAGTTCGGGGTTCGACTTGGACACCGCAATGCCGAGGTTCACATCCTCATCGGAAGCCTGAAAGCCGTTTTCGCCCGAAAAGTCGAGCATCACCAGCTTTTTGTTGGCATACACGGCACCCATTGCGGTCGGCTTGTCCGTTACAAAAACATCGGTTTTACCGGAAGAGAGGGCGACGATTAGCGAAGGAACATTTTTCATGGCCGGCTGAATCTTCGCGTCCGGAATCTGCCTTAGCATATCGTACCAGACGGTATTCTGCTGGGAGGTACAGGAAGCTCCCTTTAAATCCGCCACGCTTTTTGCGGAAACATATTTGCTGTCGGAGCGGACCAGCGCGTAGATGGTTGCCTTATAGTACGGGTCGGTGAAATCAACGGTTTTCTTGCGCTCTTCGGTAATGCTCATGCCGGCGATAACCGCGTCCAGCTTACCGGAAACCACGCCCGGCGCAAGGCCGTCCCACTCTGTTTTCACAATCTGCAGTTCATAGCCGATTGCGTCGGCGATTTTCTTCGCCATCATCACGTCGTACCCGTTGGTGTATTCGCCGCCGCTGTTGGCAATGGGGACCGCACCGTTAGAGTTGTCCGCCTGCGTCCAGTTGTAGGGGGCGTAGTTACATTCCATGCCAACCCGCAGTACTTTTTTTGTTGCGTTTGAGGCCGGCGCCGCTGTTTCGGACTTCGTGCAGCCGGCCGTGGTTATCAGCCCCGCCGTCAGAAGCACACTCACAAGCGTCGCCGCAATTCTTTTTTTGAATTTCATAATAAACTCCTATCTTTTATCAAATAATTCCTGTTATTGGGTGAAAAACGCGACCGGCGCCATGTTTATGGCGCCGGCAAAACCTGTATCGAAATCAGGGAATGTTGTTTTCTGTTCAGTACAATACCGGATATCCCCAGTGCCAATGGGATTGGATTAAGCAGGAAGCATACCGGAAATCGCGGTAAAGGCAATACCAAGAACCGTCATGACAATGAACAGCTTCCAGCAGGTTTTCCACCACTGTTGGAAAGAAATTTTGCAAACCGCAAGCCCTGCAACCGTCATACCGGCGGTGGGACTGATGGTATTGATGCACTGGTTTGCATACTGGAGGCAGGTTACAGAGGCTTCCGGGTTAACGCCCATCAGTCTGGTAAGCGGCGCCATAACCGGAATGGTAAGGGCAGCCTGTCCGGAAGAAGAGGGGATTAACAGGGCGATCAGGCTCTGTGCGAAATACATCATTGTTGTGAAGATGACGGTCGGAACACCCTGCAGGGAAGTGGCCAGAGCATTCAGGATTGTGTCGATAATCAGGCCGTTTTCCGCAACGGAAAGGATTCCGCGGGCAACGCCAATAATAACGGCGGCATATGCAAAATCTTTCAAGCCAATTACAAACTGTTCCGCAATTTCTTTTTCCTTCAACCCGCCGAGAATACCGGAAGCCAGCCCTATTCCAAGGAAGACCATGGAGATTTCATCCATATACCACCCGAACTTGACTAGGCCGAAAATGATGAGCCCCATGCCAAGGGTGAAGGCAAGGAGGACGAGCTTTTGCCTTAGCGTGAATTCGCTGTCCTCTTCCTGAGCGTTCACAAGGAATTCTTCGCGCTTCGCGATATCGTCATGGTAGGTAATGGAGCTTTCCGGATTGTTTTTTACTTTCTTTGCATACATCATGACGAAAACAATACCCATCGCCATGAAAATAATCCACTGGATAAAGCGGAAGCCCAACTGCGGATTTCCGGAGATGCCCGCGATTCCCTGCGCAATCAATACGTTGAAGGGGTTCGTAGTGGAGGCGCAGTATCCTAATTGCGGCCCCAGGAAAACGATCATGAACGCCGTCATGGAGTCGTACCCCATCCCCATGATGATCGGCATAAAGATCGCGTAGAACGGAAGCGCTTCCTCGGACATGCCAAACGACGTACCGCCAAGCCCGAAAAGAATCATGGAAATCGGAATAATCAAAGATGCTTTGCCGCGCAGCTTTTTTACAACGCGTTTCATGCCGGCGTTAATTGCGCCCGTCGTGTTGATGATCTGGAATGTGCCGCCAATCAGAAGGACAAACGCCACAACATCGGAAGCCGCTTGAATTCCTTTGGTCGGCGCCTGAAGAATGTCCGCAATGTCTTGACGATGGTCGGTTCCGTCCTCGTCCACCTTTGGAACGAGGTGGTATGTTCCGGCGATGGCTACCGACCGGGTTCCTGCCGCCGTTTCAATTTCCTTTCGGTCAAATTCGCCGCTGGGTACGAACCAGGTGAGGATGGCAACAAAAACAATAAGCAGAAAGGCAATTGTGTAAACGTGGGGCAGCGTGAATTTTTTCTTTTTTAATAAAGCTGAAGTTCCAGTAGACATAGTTCTCCTCCTTAATATCATTCCGCTGTGCTTACAAAGGCTTGCTGTAATCGTATTAGCATGTCATATGTCGTAATACATCGTCATATAGAGATTAGCAATTTTCACACCCATTGTCAATAGTATTTAACAGATTTGTGGATTCCTTAAAAAATTTGTTCATTTTTTCGTCATATTTTTCAGTTGTGTTTCCGCACAAGAATAACCTGAGGAATTTTTTGATTTTTCCTTTCAATACGCCTTTTTGAGTCCGCAGCCGGGCGTTTTTATTTATAAGAAAAAAGCAGCATCCCTTGAAGAGATGCTGCAAGGGATGCTGCCATCGTATGTATTTGTATAGATCAAGGAAGATTGAATATATACCGGCTACCGACAATATACTGCCTTCCAATATGCACCGGGCGGTTATTGCTATCCGTAATGTTGGCAATCATGTAAAAAAGTGGCTCGCCAAGCGAAACATGGAGCAGCTTAGCTGTATAAGCGGTCGCGCGCACCAGCTCCAGCGTACAGGTTTCCGAACCCGCGGGATAAATCCCCTTGCTGTTCAAAAGCGTATACAAAGAGCTGTCGAGCTTTTCTTCCAGTAAAAATTCAAAGCCCTTAATGGGGAAATAATTGTTTTCGAGCATAATGGGGTCGCCGTCCGCCGACAGCACCCTCTGCGTAAATATAATTTTATCGTTGCTTCCATGGTTTAAAAAATTCTTTTCATCCACACCGGGGTTAATGATCTTCCGGTCCACCAGGGTGTGGGAAGGTTTCATGCCACAGGCAATGCAGGCGTTTTTAAAGCTCAAAACATTTTCGATTTTACGCTTGAGCTTTGGCTTGTTTACAAAAGTACCCTTCCCCTGCTTTTTCACAAGGTAGCCTTCCGTAACAAGCTCCTCCACCGCCTTGCGCACGGTAATCCGGCTGATGGAATACATATTCATAAACTCCGGCTCGCTGGGAATCTTATCGCCGTAGCGGAATTCGCCGATGTCAATTTTTCGCTTTATTTCCTCCATTAGCTGCTGATACAGGGGAGTTTGTGACTCCATATTTAAAGAAAGACCCATAGAATTTGTCCTTTCAAACCTTTTTCAATAAAATAACGTTCTAATTCAACTTATATTTATTATATTACATATTTCGTTTCTTTACAATAGATTTTTAATTCATTAAGAAAATTATCCCCTGAAAAAGTGGATAGAAAGTCTAAATTTCGTTACAATAGATTAAATCAAACTGATAAATTGTACAAAATTTATAATTGTATTCCCCATTAGCATATGTTATAGTATGATTGTAATCGTAGAATAGTAGGTATAATTGTCGTTCGTATGCTCGTTTTGCTTTCCGCAGGATGAGCAATTTTCTTGGCATTGAATATGTCGTATTATTACGTCATACCGTTTGATAACTTGGAGGTACAAAAATGTCCTGGATAAAGGATCTATTCCATACAGAAAAGCCGATTATCGGGCTGCTGCATTTAAGGGCACTTCCCGGTGATCCTTCGTTCTACATAAACAACAGCTCAATGGATAAGGTTATCCAACAGGCCCGGTCGGATTTAAAGGCCCTGCAGGACGGCGGCGTGGACGGCGTTCTTATCACCAATGAATTCAGCTTGCCGTACCAGAAAAAGGTTTCCGCCGTCACGCTGGCGGCAATGGGGAGGGTGATTGGCGCGCTTTCGGACGATTTCCGGATCCCCTACGGCGCGGAAGCGATTTACGACCCCGATGCAACCATCGAGCTTTGCGCCGCAACGGACGCCCAGTTTACTCGCTGTATGTTCACCGGCGGTTGGGTGGGCGACCTTGGCGTGATTGACCGCGACATCGGCGAAACGATACGGCTGAAAAGCGCGCTCCGGCTGGACAAACTACGCCTGACGTATTTTATTAACGGAGAGGGCGAAGTCTATTTAAACGACAGGGATCTTGCCAGCATTACAAAAACCATGATCTTCAACTGCGCGCCGGACTGCCTTGTGGTTGCGGGCGGAATGGCAGGAAGCGGTCCCGAAACGTCTTTGCTTGCAGAGATAAAGGCCGCCGCGGGCGAAACTCCGGTATTCTGCGGAACGGGGTGCAATCTTTCCAACGTAGAATCCGTGCTGCGTATTGCGGACGGCTCCTATGTCGGCACGACATTCAAGGAAAACGGGAAATTTGATGGAAAAATTGACGTAAACCGCGTTTCTGAATTCATGGAAAAAGTACGTGCGTTCCGGAACGGCTTAGAATAGAAAAGAGGATGAAAATGAGCTCTCAATTTTTCATGGGAATTGACGTGGGCACCAACGAGACAAAGGGCGTGCTGATTGACGAGAACTGCAAAGTGGTTGCATACCAGTCGAAAACACACGATATTGAAAACCCTCAGCCAAACTATTTTGAACACGACGCGGAAAAGGTCTGGTGGGGCGATGTTTGCAGCGTAAGCCGCGCACTTCTGGAGGAATCGGGGATTTCGCCCTCCAAAATCGCCTGCCTTGGGATCAGCGCGCTAGGGTGCGACTGCCTACCCGTGGACGAAAACTGCAAGCCTTTGTGCAAAGCGATTTTGTACGGCATCGATTCCAGAAGCCACAAGGAAATCGATTACCTGAACGAGTACTATGGGGAGAACGCGGAAACTGTTTTCGGCCACCCGATATGCTCCTCCGATATTTCCCCGAAAATCCTGTGGATTAAAAATAATCTTCCCCATGTTTACGCGAAAACGTATAAATTCCTGACCGCCTCGTCCTATATCACGGCAAAGCTGACTGGGCGGTACTGCATCGACAAATATCTTGCGGAGGACTTCGCCCCGCTTTACGACCTGAAAAACGATACAGTAAACGAAGCGATGTGCGGCATGTTCTGCAAGCCATCCCAGCTGGCGGAAGTTATGACGGCAACCGAGATTGCCGGCGGCATCACCGCGCAGGCGGCGGCCGAAACCGGCCTGCAGGAAGGCACCAGCGTGCTGGTCGGCACCGGGGACTCCGGCGCGGAGGCGATTAGCACCGGGGTGTTCCAGCCGGGGGATATTATGGTTCAGCTCGGTTCCTCCTGCTATTTTGTTTATCTTGCGGATAAGCTGATCCAGGACAACCGGGTCTGGCCGGGCACCTTTATCATCCCGGGCACGTACAGCGTCTGCGCCGGAACCAATACTGCGGGCACCCTGACGAAATGGTTCCGCGACAACCTGTATTCCGACCTGGCTGCGGCGCAGGCGGCAGGCGGCGAGAACGCATTCGCCGCAATGGCAAAAGATATTGAGAAAATACCCGCGGGCAGCGACGGGCTGATCACCCTCCCCTATTTTGCGGGGGAACGGACGCCCCTGAACGACCCGTTCGCAAAGGGGATGTTCTTCGGGCTTAACCTGGGTCACACCCGGTCGCACCTGTACAAATCCGCGCTGGAAGGCATCGGCTACTCCATCGCTCAGCATTTTGATATTTTAGAGGAAAACAACCTACCCGTCAAAAAGATCATGGCGGTCGGCGGCGGAACCAAAAATCCGGTCTGGCTGCAAATCGTGGCGGACATCCTCGGCAGAACGGTCTGCACATCCAGCATCACCTTCGGCGCTTCATACGGCGACGCCATTATGGCGGCCCTCGCTGTAGGTGCCTACCAAAGCTGGGGCGAGCTTGAAGCTGTGGTCAAGCCTGCTATGGAAATCCACCCGAACATGGAAAACCATGCGGTTTACCAAAAGCACCGCAAAATTTTTGATGCCCTGTATATTTCAACGAAAGAGCTGATGCATTCCTTATAAAGATAAAGGAAGTGATACCGATTCCGAAAAAATATTTCTTCTTTGATATTGACGGCACTATCGCGGAAAACGACCGCGCCCCCTCGATCATGACCAAATATGCCCTGCGGCAGCTTCGCCTTCAGGGGCACCGCATCTTTGTCTGCACCGGGCGCACCCTGTGCGACGTGTATCCCGCGATTACATCGATCGGTTTTCACGGGATTATTTCCGGCGCCGGCGCCAATATTACCCTGAAAGAGAAAACCCTGTTCCAACGCTCCATTCCCCCTATTCTGCTTCGGGAAACGGTATCCAGAATGCTTTCGCACAACATCTCCGGCGTTTTGGAAGGTACGGATCAGATGTATATTGTAAAAGGCGGGGTTCCGCTGTGCTGGGAAAACCCCTTGCCAGCCATCTGCCGTATGGAGCAACTGGAAACCACGCAGGATATTGAAAAATTCACCCTGCATGTGGCAAGCGCCGCAGAGTTGGACCCCATAAAAGGCTTTCTGGAACGGTATTACGACCTTTATCCCAATGAAAACGGAACTTTCTGCGAATGCGTCCGCAAGGGGCGCGACAAGGGCTCCGCCATTGCGCGGGTTCTCGAGCATTACCACGCGCAGCCCAAGAACGCGGTCGCCTTCGGGGACAGCCTGAACGACTGCGCCATGTTCCAAAACGTAGGAATCGCCGTCGCCATGGGAAACGCCCCGCGGGCGCTTGCGGATATTGCCGCCATGGTGACCGGAACCATCCGGGAGGAAGGCGTTTACCATGCGCTTGTACATCTCCGTTTCATTGAGGAACTTCCACCGAAAAAGAACGATGAGGTATAAAAATGGGATATTGCGTAATTTGCGGAAAAGAAACCGAAAACAAAGGAAAAATCCATGTGGGAACCCCCTGCGCCGAACAGCCGGACACCGGACGCTTGGTATTCGACGACTGCCTTTACAGCAATTATGTTTGTGCGGGCTGTGTCAATAAAAAACTGAGCGGTGATTTTTCCGGGCTGGGCCTGTATCTTTTTTTGGAGCTGCTCTGGTTTAAGGTAGCCCAAAATGGATTTTCCAACATCTGGGGAATCCTTTCCTTCGTGGTTGCGGCCACAGCCCTCGTTCGGATTCTGCTGGTTCTGGCGCGCAAATTCATGCAGCGTTTTTTTAGTAAGAAAGAAATCCCCCGCATCCTCGACTGGGGCGAAGACCGCGAAGAAACGGCAAGCGCTCTGCTGAAACAAAAAATGCTGGAAAAATTCCAGGCGGACGGAAAGCGCGTCCAGACTCTTTCCGAGTATAAATTTAACACGCCCCACAAGGTATAAAACAGAAAACACGGAAGATTTCCTCCATTCGCAAAAGTCCCCCGGCAACTTGTGCCGGGGGATCCTTTTGTGAGCTTTCTATTTTGCTATTTGCAAAGTGCGACAGCTTCTATACTCTTTGTAAAATTTATTCCCTTGCCGGGCTCTTTTCGAACCCGCAAGGCACACCGTCAGAATTTTTTGCCCGCACAAAGGCCGGCATCCTTTTGGACAGGATGCCGGCCCTCTCTGCATCTTCCTTAAAACTGGCAAGCCAATTTCGTCTTTCTTGCGGTTTATTCGTATTTTTTCCCATGGCCCCATGCTCCGGCCATGCCGCAAACCTTGGAAGCAAATCCGGCGGCTTTTTCAAGGCACTCCGCGATCGCATCTTGGCCTGCTTTTCCCTCTTTCACCTTTTCCATATAGCTGACAAGGAAGGAGGTGAGCAGGCTGTCGCCCGCGCCCATTGTGTCAACCATTTTCTCTACGGGAATGGCACGCTGCACATAGAAGCGGCTTCCGTCGTATGCAATACAGCCTTCGGAGCCGCGGCTGGCAACCGCGATTTTCACGCCGTAGCCGGTCACCTTTTTCAAATGCTCCTGAATGGCTTCCTCAGACATTTCGCTGCAGGACATGAACGCATAATCCACCAACGGGGCAACCTGCGCATAGTATTCCGGCGTAGAGTCATCCGAAAAATCGAAGGAGAGCGGAACCCCCGCCTCTTTAATTTTATGGAGCTGACGCTCGGTGAAGCAGTAATTTCCGCTGTGCACCAAGTCGAACCCCCGGATGTATTCCAGGTCGAAGCGGTCGAGCACATACAGCGTTTCTCCACGGATACCGCCCTCGTTGGAACCTAAGAACACGCGGTCATTGTTGATAACGGTAACGCGGGCACAGCCGTTTTCACCGACAAGCTGTTTGCATTTCACCGTTTCGATTCCCTCCTGCCGAAGGGATTCGATCACATGCTCCGCTTCCTTGTCGTCGCCGAAATAGCCCATATACGCACTGCGCCGGGCGCCGAACATTTTTGCGTAAACCGCAAAGTTTACGGCGTTTCCGCCGGGGTACATCGTTTTGATATGCTCATATTTATCGACGACATTGTCGCCGAAGCCAAGAACCTTAACATTATATTCCGCCATTTTTACCACCTTTTCTCCGCGCGTCTAATAGTTTATGGAATGCCCTGTGGATTTCGCGCGGCAAATCCCGGGCAGATTCTTTAAAATCAGTAAGCCACAATCCCCATGTAGCGGCGGGTGTCCACCGGATGGTTGTGTTTCTTCGCCAAAGCCTCGCGGAATTCGCAGTTCATCGCGTAGAACAGAATCGGGTTGAAGTAATCTACCACCTCCGGGTTGATTTTGTCCATACCTAGTTCCAGCGCATCCAGAACCATCAGCTTGTCCGTATGGGTTTTCAGGAAGTCCTCGGCGCGCTGATCCATTACGCGGCATTTTCCGGCTGACTTTTGCAGGAAATAGAACACGCCGTTTTCCGTACACTCAAACGGGCCATGGAAGTATTCCCCGGAGTGCAGGTACGCACAGTTCTTCCACTGCATTTCCATAAGGGAGCAGATGGAAAAGCCATAGGTCTGTGAAAAAGCGGCACCGCTGCCCAGGATATAGAAGAAAGGCTCCTCGCCGTATTTTTCCGCAAATTCCTGCGTCATTCCGCTGTTCACCTTGGCGACAGCGCCCTTGATGATTTCGTCCATCTTCGAAATCGCGTCCGCTACCTTATCCTCCTTCGCGAAGCCCTCCTGCGCGGCGAGCAGCTCGCTTGCCAATGCAAGTGAAATGCAGCCGGGGGTTTCGCTTACGGAAACGCCTTCGCCCCACGGATACACCCAGGAGATAAAATCGGGCCTGTCGCAGGCGGAACCGGCCTTATCGGTCAGGGTGATCACCGCCGCGCCGCGCTCTTTTGCCAAAACGGCGGCCTCCACGGTTTCCTTCGTATTGCCCGAATGCGAGCAGGCGACAACAAGGCTGTCTTTGCTGAGCTTTTTCGGGGGGAGAACCAGGAACTCCTTGCTGGTGTACCAGCCGGACTCCACGGTTTCGGACTCCGCGTTCAACATAAAATGCGCCGGATACAAATCGATTAAGGAGCCGCCGCAGGCTACCCAGTACACCTGCTTAATCCGGCCTTTCTCCTTTAACACATCTGCAATAACATTTTTTGCGTTCATTTCATTTCCTCCAATAGTATTAATATAGAATTCGAATCAATCCATGTATCTTTCAAAGTTGTGCATATTGCGCAGATCATGCGCGGCGGGGTCCGCAAAATAACGGCTGTCCGTAATTTCCTGCCCAAGATAGCACTCATAATGGTAATCGTTCAGGGTCTGGATAAACTTGCCGAGGTGGTGCTTCCCGTCGCCCCAGACAAGGTGTCCGTACGGCTCGCCGTCGACAAAATGCATATGCTGAATGTTGTCCCCAAACACCTGAAACCAGTCCTCCAACGTTTCGCCCGCAACCCCCATGGCGCAGGTATCCACCATCACTTTAAAGTTCGGGTGGTTTACCTCGTCGAACATCCGCTTCGCGCTTTCCAAATTAATTACAAGCTGGGATTCCTCGGGGCGAAGGGATTCCATGACCAGCGTAACACCCTCCCGGCCGGCGACGTCCGCCAGGCGGCACAGCATTTCCCGCGAGCGCTTCCACGCCTCTTCCTTTTCCTCGTTCCAATAGCCCCAACCGGAGTTTACCTCCATAAACCGGCACCCCAATTCCGCGGCCGCGCGGATTCCGTTTGCAAAATAGCCAAAGCTGCGCTCCCTGTGGGCAGGCTCCTTGGCAGCAAACTGATAGGGATAGGTACAGTTTTCCGGGGTGAGCACCTGTACGCTCAGACCGCGATCTTTTATCTTTCTGCCGACCGCTTTTGTGTCGGAGTACGTCATATGATCCAGCCAGAAATGCGGCGCGGCGCACCAAAGCTCAATGGTTTTGAAGCCGGCGCGCTGCTGCGCATCAAGAAAATAATCCAAAGAATAATGAATATAGTGGATATTCATACCTGCTACCTGTTCACGCCGAATCGTTGCCAAACCGGTCCTCCCCCTTTTCAATCGATAAAATACGGTTCAAAAGCCTTGAAATTCCGCAAATCTGCCGACGCAGGATCCGCAAAATACTGCCCGTCGGTTATTTCCTGCCCGAGGTACCCCTCATAGCCAAAATCGTTCAGCACCTGAATGTAGCGATCCATCGGGTAAAGACCGTCGCCCCAGACAAGGTGACCGTACGGCCTCCCGTCAACAAAATGGCAGTGCACGATCTCTTTGCCGAAGGTTTCAAACCACTGGCGGGGCGTTTCCCCCGCAACCCCCATGGCAACCGTATCCAGCGCAATTTTTACATTGGGGTGGCCCACATCTTTATAAAGCCGCTCCAGTTCCGGAAGCGTTGTAATGATTTTCGATTCCTCCGGGCAAACCGTTTCTACCGCAATCGTCACATTGTTTTCTGCAGCCACCGGGCCAAGCTCCTTCAAGCTTTTCACCGCGCGCTCGTAGGTGGCGCCGGGGGCTTCGTCCCAGGTGCCGCCAATGCAGTTCATAAGCATAATTTTCGCCCCAAGCATCCCTGCGGCCTTTATGCCCTGCTGAAAGTACTGCATGCTCCTTTTGTGGAAGTCCGGGTCAGGCGAGCACAAAAGATAATGGTACGCCGCGCATTCCGGGGTAAAAATGCCGATTTTCATGCCGCGGCTCTCCAATTTTTCACGTACCTCGGCGGTGTCCTGAAACCCGGTGTAGTCAATTAAAAAATGCGGCGCGGCGCCCAGCAGTTCAATGGTTTTAAAGCCCGCCCGCTGCTGCGCGTCGAGGAAATAGTCCAGCGAATAATAGACATAATGGGTATTCTTGCCCGCTACCTGTTCCCGCCTTAAATGAGCCACGACAAATCCCCCTTACCTTAATGTATTGTGTACAATGCGTCCGTCCGAAATCGTAAGGCAAACCTTCACATCTCGTAACTTTTCAACAGGGGTGTGGAAAACATCCGCGTCCAGAACGGCAATATCCGCCAGCTTCCCGGCTTCCAGCGTGCCGAGCCGGTCCTCATTGTAGCAATTGTACTGCCCGTTCCTTGTCCACGCCGTAAGAAGCTCGGTAACGGTGAGCATATTCTGGCGGTTGAAGCTTTCGCCATCCTTGAAGTACCCGCCGACCGCGCAGTAAATGGATTCCGGAATATCGGGAATCAGCAGCGGCAGGTCTGTGCCGCAGGTTACGCATACGCCGCTGTCCCACATTTTGCGGCGGTTCCAGTAGTTTTTGCCGCGGTCCCCGCCAAGCTGGGTCTCAATCATATCCATAATATCCTGCTTCTTATCCAGCGACTGAATCTGCGGGTAAACCTCCGCAATCACGCCCAGCCTGCCCATGCGCTCCAAATCGGCGGGATGGGTGTATTCCAGGTCGGTAATGGCGTGACGGTTTTTGAGCCTGCCGTTTACCTTTTCGCATTTCTCATACAGATCGACCGTATGCCGCACAGCCCCGTCGCCCTGGCAGTGCAGGGAGAAACGGAAACCGTGCCGGTCCGCTTCCAGCGTTTCCTTCTCAATCAGTTCCCATTCCACCGGCACAAGGCAGGTTGTGTCCGGCTTGGAGGCGTACGGCTCAATCAGCTCGCCCAAAAAGCGGGCGATCCCGCGGTCGGTCATGCGGTTAAACCCTTCAAAGCGGACAAAATCCCCCTTGAATTTTTCACGCATCGCTTCGCCGTAGGCAATGTTGATGCCTTCGCCGACCGGCTGCGACATAAAGGCGACGCGCATATTCAGGCGGTCATCCTTTTCCAGCCGTTCCATCACATCGGTAAAGCCGTAGTACGTGTCGAAGCTCATTTCCTTGATGGTAGTAACGCCGCGTTCGTTCAGCATTTGGATGTAGTCCAGATACTTCTGCTCGATGCCCTCCTCGGTTAAATATTCGGGCATCATGCGGTAGAGCTTTTCGGCGTAGCATTCTTCCGGCGTAAAGCCGTATTTGTCGCGCGCCGCCTGATTCATCCAGCAGGTGTCGCGGTCAAACGTAAAGATCACAACCGGAAGATCCGGGAATTCCTTACTGAGCAGATCCTCCCCGCTGTACTGGAAGCCCTCTGCTTCCCAGCAATGCCCGAAAACCGGTTTGTCGGCCGGGCGGGTTTTCCGATATTCCTTAATCGCGGCGATTCCTTCCACATCGGAGCGGATTCCGGTAAAATCGACTCCTATGCTGCGCAGGACATAACCCGAAAAAAAGGTATGGTTGTCCACAAAGCCCGGAGTGACCACCCGCTTGCCAACGTCGATCACACGCTTGGCCTGTTTGACCCAGCTTTCCGCTTTACTGCGGGGACCGACTGCACAAATGCGGTTTCCCTTGACCACAAGGAATCCATCCAACGGCTTTCCCTCGGCTGCTGTAAAAATATTCTTCGACAGCAATACAAGGAACTCTTCTCTTTCAGCTTGCATAAAATCCACCGCTCTTTCATCATTGTTACTGTAACATACTATATCATACTATAACGTTATATTACAAGTCGTAGATTGACAAATTCTAGAATGATTTTTTGTGGAGTTTGATGATTGTCCACCGCGAAAGTGTATAAAAAAAGCACGCAAGCCGTTCCAACGCTTGCGCGCTTTTAAACCAACTACAATTCAACAACTGGTATATTTGTGTTTTTTATTACCATTTGTTGTAGTGGATTCTCGCTTTATCGAAGCGGTCCGCCGGTTCCTTGTGCTCGGCTGGGTAACCGACAGACACAATGGAAAACGGATAAACACCGTTGGGCAAACCCAGCAGCTTTTCAAGACCGTCCATCCGGTCTTTTTCCGGGTAAACGCCGAGCCATACCGCCCCAAGGCCCTTTTCCTGTGCGGTAATCAGGATGTTTTCCGTTGCCGCGGCGCAGTCCTGCACCCAAAGGCCCTTATATTTTTCCCTGGAAACATCCCCGCAAACGATGATCGCCAAATCCGCGCCGGGAAGCATTTGAGAATAAGGATGAATCTCGGTGATTTTCTCCCGTATCCCTTTATCCCGCACAACAATAAACTCCCACGGCTGTTCATTCCCGCCAGAGGGAGCGGCCATCGCCGCCCGCAGAAGGTCTTCGACCAACGCGTCGCTAACTTTTTCGCCCGTATACTTCCGGATACTTCTTCTCTCTAAAATCGCGTTCATTAAAACTACCTCCAGACTTTATTGAAAATAGGGCCCCTCCACTTGTTTCCGTCTACGAAGCTGGGAAGTTCCCGCGGATTTCCGTTCCGCTTCCATCCCCGAACAAAAAGGACTTTTTTTCAATTTCTTGTTCCGAAATTTCCATCTTTGTGTTATAATTCTTACATAAAATTCCACAAAATCGCGTCGAAAAGGAGCAAAAAATTGAAATGGACAAAAAAATGGATTTATTGGTCCGGGTTTCAGAACTGTACTATGAGCAGGACTTGAACCAAAGCGCCATTGCTGATATTTTAGGCACCTCGCGCCCCACCGTTTCCCGCCTTCTGGATGAAGCCAAGGAAAGCGGCGTGGTAGAAGTGATTGTACATAGCCCCATTCGCAAGAACGCCGCCCTTTCCCACAGCCTTCGCGTAAACCTCGGCTTGCGTGAAGCGGTTGTGGTAAGCGGCAATTACGATTACGAAAGGGGATTGAGCCGCTGCTGCGAAGCGGCAAACCAGCTTTTCAGCACCATTATGGAAAACAACACAACCGTTGGAATCACATGGGGTTCCGCCTTGAAAATCCTCTGCGATCTGATTGAAACGAAGGACTATTACAATGTAAACGTCGTGCAGATGGTGGGCTGCCTTGCCACCGGCAACCCCAAGCTGGACGGTTTGGAGCTGGCTCTTCGCATATCGAAAAAGCTAGGCGGAACTTATTCCAATATTTATGCCCCGATTTACGTGGAAAGCGAAGTGGTCTATTCCTACCTTGTGGCGGAGCCGCAAATCAGCGCCACGCTGAAAAAGGCGATGCACACCGATATTATCCTGACCGGAATCGGATCGCTCGATTCCAACTCCACCTTGCGCAAAGCCGGCTACCTTACCGAACGGGACCGGCTGGAGCTGATCGAAAAAGGGGCGGTCGGGCAGCTTCTTGCCCATCCGATTGACCGGTACGGAAACGAAATCCCCTTAAACGGCAGGTTTGCGATCAGCGCACCGCTCGAAGCAATGCGTGCGGCGCACTGGTCGATCGGTATCAGCGCGGCGGAGTTTAAAGCGGAAGCTGTGCTGGCGGCTGTGCGCGGCGGCTATATCAACACCTTGGTCGTTGACGAGAAACTGGCAAAAAAAGTGCTTGAACTGGCACAGGCAGAATAATTTTTCGATAGCAAAGGCCCTCCCGAAGCGTCCGGGAAGGCCTTTTTTATGCAAGACTTCAAAAAATTAATAGTTTGTCGCCTTGCGCTCAAAATAAGACTGCGGATGCTTGCAGGCAGGGCACTTCTCCGGAGCGTTTTTGCCCACATGGATGTAACCGCAGTTGCGGCAAACCCAAATGGTTTCCTCGCCCGCCTTGAATACGATGTCGTCCTTCATATTCTGGATCAGCTTGCGGTAACGTTCTTCGTGGGACTTTTCCACTTCCGCGATCAGGCGCATGGTCTTCGCGATTTCCGTAAAGCCTTCCTCCTCGGCTACATCGGCGAATTCCTTGTACATGGATGTCCACTCGTAATTTTCGCCCGCAGCGCCATCCTCAAGGTTCTTCAGCGTAGGGCCGATTTCCCCGCCCTGCAGTAATTTGAACCACAGCTTTGCATGTTCCTTCTCGTTGTTGGCGGTTTCTTCAAAAATCGCCGCAATTTGCTCGTAGCCTTCTTTTTTTGCCTTGGAAGCGTAGAAGGTGTACTTGTTTCTCGCCTGTGATTCACCTGCGAACGCGGCCATCAGATTCGCTTCTGTTTTGCTGCCTAACTCCATCTCATTTTCCTCCTTCAGTCTTTTTATTATTTAGCCTGTGTATCCCTAAAGATATTATACATAAATTTTCCTGTGCTTCAATCTAACAATTGTAAAATTTTACAAATTTATAAAAAACTTCCCCCGTATAAAATTTTTGGAGGTTGAGGAGCCCCACATCCTCAAGCTTTACGTCCGCTACAAATTATACGTTAAACCGGAACAGGACAACGTCCCCGTCCTTCATAACGTATTCCTTGCCTTCGCTGCGAACCAAACCTTTTTCCTTGGCAGCGGTAATGCTTCCGCAGGCCATCAGGTCGTTGAAGGAAACCACTTCTGCCCGGATGAAGCCGCGCTCGAAATCCGTATGGATTTTCCCGGCAGCCTGCGGCGCTTTCGTGCCCTTTTTGATCGTCCACGCGCGAACCTCCTGCGGACCGGCGGTCAGGTACGAAATCAGGCCAAGCAAATCATAACAGGCCTTGATCAGGCGGTCCAGCCCAGACTCTTTTAGCCCCATGTCCGCAAGGAACAGCTCCTTCTCGTCCTTGTCCATGCTGCTGATCTCCGCCTCAATCTGCGCGCAGATCGGCAGAACGCCGGCGTGCTCGCTGTCGGCAATTTCCTTTACGGTTTTAAAATACGGATTCTTTTCAATGCCGCCCTTGAAGTCGTCCTCACTCACATTGGCGGCGTAAATCACAGGCTTGTTGGTCAAAAGGGAAACGGAGCCGAGAAGCTCTGCCTCCTCTTCGGTACATTCCACGCTGCGCGCGGATTTCCCGGCGTTCAGCGCCTCTTTTACGCGGAGGAAGAAATCATATTCAGCCTGGTACTTCTTGTCCGCCTTCATCATTTTCTGCGTTTTCTCGATGCGGCGGTCCAGCACCTCCAAGTCGGACAGGATCAGTTCCAGATTAATTGTTTCAATGTCGCGCTTCGGGTCGACGCTACCCTCCACATGGATAATATCGTCGTTGTCAAAGCAGCGAACAACGTGGACGATCGCGTCGGACTCGCGGATATTCGCAAGGAACTTATTACCCAGCCCCTCGCCCTTGCTTGCGCCGCGCACCAGGCCGGCAATGTCCATAAATTCAATCGTTGCGGGCGTATATTTTTCCGGGTTGTACATCTCCGCAAGCTTGTCCAGCCGTTTGTCCGGAACCGCCACCACGCCCACGTTCGGCTCAATGGTACAGAACGGATAGTTTGCAGACTGCGCGCCCGCGTTGGTAATTGCGTTGAAAAGGGTACTCTTGCCTACGTTCGGCAAGCCTACGATACCAAGCTTCATGATTGTTTCCCTCTTTTATTTCTTTCTTCCTTGATTTAGTGCTCCGCTTCGGAGCAAATATAAAAAAGCGACTTAATCTTTTTGCACATCCTATTTCATCGTAAGGGCAATGCGCTTTTTCGCCATGTCAACGGAAAGCACGCGCACCTTAACCACATCGCCGACCTTCAGCACCTCACCCGGATGCTTAATGAATTTGTCGCAGATCTGCGAGATATGCACAAGGCCGTCCTGATGCACTCCGATATCGACAAACGCGCCGAAATCGATAACGTTGCGCACCGTCCCGTTCAATTCCATGCCGGGCTTCAAATCCTCCATGCTCAGCACGTCGGTGCGGAGGATCGGGGCGGGCAGCTCGTCGCGCGGGTCGCGGCCGGGGCGCAGAAGCTCCGTTACAATATCCCGGAGCGTCGGCAGACCAATGCCCAGCTTCTGGGCGGCGGTTTCCTCCCCAATTTTCATCACGCGCTCTTTCAGCTCGCCAATACGATTCTTTTTCACGCTGTCCATATCGTAGTCGCAAAGGGAAAGCAAGGCTTTCGCCGCGTCGTACGATTCCGGATGGACTGCGGTATTATCCAGTATATTCTCGCTTTCGCTTACGCGCAAGAAACCCGCGCACTGCTCGAAGGTCTTGGGCCCCAGCTTCGGCACTTTCTTCAGTTCCCCGCGCGAATGGAAGGCGCCGTTTTCCTCGCGGTAGGCGACAATATTTTTCGACACCGCAGCGGAAATGCCCGCCACCTTTTCCAGAAGGGACGGCGAAGCGGTATTTAAATCCACGCCCACCGTGTTTACGCAATCCTCGACCACGCCGCCAAGCGCCTCGTCAAGCTGTTTCTTCGGCATATCATGCTGGTACTGCCCCACGCCGATCGCCTTCGGGTCGATTTTTACCAGCTCGGCAAGCGGATCCTGCAAACGGCGCGCAATCGAAACCGCGCTGCGCAGGGTGACGTCGTATTCCGGGAACTCCTGCGCCGCAAGCTTGCTCGCGGAGTAAACGGAGGCGCCCGCTTCGCTGACGACCATGTAGGCAACGCCGCCATGCAGTTCCTTTATCAGGTCGGCGGTAAACAGTTCGGTTTCCCGGGAAGCCGTTCCGTTGCCGATGGCGATCACCTCCACCTTATGCTTTTTAATCATATCGGAGATGATCTGCTTTGCTTCCTGCACTTTTTTCTCGGAATGGGTCGGATAAATCACGCCCGTATCCAGCACCCGGCCCGTCGGGTCAACCACCGCCACCTTGCAACCCGTCCGGTAGCCAGGATCAAGCCCCATCACGACGCGGTTCTTCACCGGCGGCTGCATTAAAAGCTGGCGCAGGTTTACGGAGAAAACTTTGATTGCCGCTTCGTCCGCAGCTTCGGTCAGCGAATTGCGGATTTCCCGCTCGATGGACGGGAAAATCAGCCGGTCGTAAGCGTCTTCCCCCGCCTGCCCGACGGCTTCGGAGCAGGGGCTGTTTTCTTTTACGAAGGTGGATTCCACAATATGAAGCCCGCGCGTGCGGTCCAGATCGATCGTCACTTTCAAAAAGCCCTCGCGCTCGCCGCGGTCAATGGCAAGCACGCGGTGGCCGGCAATTTTTCTGCATGGCTCGCGGAAATCGTAGTACTGGGCGTAAACAGAATCCTCGTCCGGGTTCGCGGCCTTGGAAACCACATCCCCCTGCGCCATGGCGACCACGCGCAGGCGCTTGCGCACGCCCGCGTCGTCGGAAATGCGCTCCGCAATAATATCGAGCGCGCCCGCAAGCGCGTCCTCCGGGGTTTCTACGCCAAGCTCGGCGTTCACATAGCCTTCCGCCAGATCGATCGGGTAGGGCGAATCCGGTTTCTGCTCGAAAATCGCGTCTGCAAGGGGTTCCAGCCCCTTCGCCTTCGCAACGGACGCGCGGGTTTTCCGCTTCGGGCGGAACGGGCGGTAAATATCGTCAATTTCCGAAAGCGTTTCCGCGGCGGCAAGGGCGGCGGCGATTTCGTCCGTCATGCAGTCGGCGGCGGTAATCAACCCGGTTACTTCCTCCCTCCGCTTTTCCAGCGAACGCAGGTATTCCAGCCGTTCCGCTATGTTCCGGAGCATCTGGTCGTCGAGCGAACCGTGTGCCTCCTTGCGGTAACGCGCGATAAAGGGGATGGTGTTCCCCTCGTCGATCAGCTCAATCACCTTCTGCACCTGCCACTGCTGCAGTTGGAACTGCTGCGCCAATATTGAAACAAAATCCATGAAATCCCTCCGAAAAGATCAAAATGCTTTACTGTATCCATTTTACGACAGCGGAAACGGCGTAGCATACGCCGTAAATCACCGGCTGATGGACAATATAAATGATAAGGGCGTGCCGCCCAAGCCACGAAAAGAACGGGACGCGCGACGGATAAAAGAACGCGGGGAAACGTCCCTGCACGGCCAGCTTGCCAAGGAACGTACCCGCCGCGAATACGAAAATCCACGGGAACAGCCCAAAATAGTCCGCGCTTCGGAACGTACTGCTGTAAATTCCAAGCGGCGCGAGCCAGTTTGTCTGATAAAGCGACTGCGGGAGCGATACGCCAATCTGTGGCGAAATGCCAAGGTATCCGCTGGAAATCCCCATGGTGCAGACGTAAAGCACCGCACAGGCCGCAACCGCAACCCACGAAAAGCGGAAACGGTCGGCAAGGGGCTTTAACAGGCCGTACAAAATCATGCAGACCGATAAAAAATGCAGGATGCCGAACACAATCACTTCTTCCGGCACCACAAGCCAGGTAATCAGCGTAACCGCGAGCGCCACGCCGAGGAGCTTTATACCGCGCAGAAGATTCGAATGTGAAAGGTTCGAGGAAATACCGGAAATCAGCATAAACAGTCCGGCGTAATAGGGTTCTGCGGGCATAAAAAAGTCGAGCAGAAACATGCCCGCTTTGCTGTTATAAAGAAAGGCCAGCGTGTAAAAGCCATGATAGAAGACCATGCAGAAAACCGCAAAGCCGCGCAGCTCGTCCATCAAATGAATGCGCCCGCGGCCAGCGCCCGAAGTTTGAGGCATCCGTTCCCCTCCCAGTAAAATATCAAAAAGCCGTCAGGCGTCAAAAATCGTACAAACAGGGCAGCAAGCGCCGCAACCGGAGCAGCAAACCCGCAACCGACGTTTTGGAAATTTTGCCATTTCGGAATTTAGCCAGCAGGCTGCCCTCCGGTTATTGTTTTCTATTTATTAATCCGACAGAGTATGTTATACTAAAGACAAAGTCCGGTTCCTTCCGGCTATTTCCATTCGTTTATCATTTATTATATCATGATACAGGAGGCAATTTCAATGAAAGAGACAAAATTGACCCGCGAATACACCGTCAAGGAAGAGATGCTTGCCGTCAATTTCGGCAGCGGAAGCGTGCGCGTGCTTGCCACTCCGATGGTTGCCGCCTTTTTTGAAGGGACGGCAGCCGAGCTGGCGCAAAAAAACCTGGAAGAACCTTACACTACTGTGGGCTCTGTCATTACCGTTGAGCATCTTGCCCCTACTGCTCTCGGCTGCAAGGTAAGCGTTACCGCCGAGCTGACGGAAATCGACGGGCGCATATACCGTTTCAAGCTGGAAGCCTACGACAACGCCGGGCTGATTGCAACCGGCACGCACGAGCGGGTAAGCGTGAAAAAGGATCGTTTTGAGGAAAAAGCAGAAAACAGAAAAAATCAATAAAAGAAGGGTTGATCAAATGAAACCAGCATACGATTTAATCTTATTTGATTTGGACGGCACCCTCACCGATTCCGAACCGGGCATCACCTCCTGCGTTAAGTACTCCCTTGAAAAAATGGGGCTCCCGGTTCCCAGCCATCAGGTGCTCCGCAAGTTTATCGGACCACCGCTTTATTACGGTTACGTTAAATTCTGCGGCATGACGCCGGAACAGGCGGAAAAGGCCAGCGTTTATTACCGCGAAGTCTACCACACGACCGGCGCGTTCCAAAACACCCCCTATCCCGGCATTATGGAACTTCTGGAGGAACTGAAAAGCGCAGGCGCAACGATGGCTGTGGCAACCTCCAAGCCCGACCCTATTGCTTACCGCGTTCTGGATTATTTTAAGCTTTCGCCTTATTTTTCCTATATCGCCTGCCCCAATGAATCAGAACACAGCGGTGAAAAATACGTGCTGCTGGAATCGTGCCTGAAGCACTGCGGAGTAAAGGCCGAAAACGCCGTTATGATCGGCGACACACACTTCGACATTGAAGGCGCGCAGAGGGCCGGCACCCATTTTATCGGCGTGCTATACGGCTTTGGAACAAAAGAGGAAATGGAAGAAAAGGGCGGCAGGGTTTTCGCACACAACCTTGCGGAGCTGAAAGAACTCCTCCTGATTCCTGATTAAAGCGCGAAATTTGCCGCGCCCGGCGGAACTTTGTCATTTTATTCACAAAAACACTTGACAAATCAATGCCTTTTCTGTAATATATATTATTGAACTGAATACACAGGGGCGCTGAGTAACCTCGGCTGAGAGAAAGCGAATCGACGTTTTTGACCCTTAAACCTGATCTGGATAATGCCAGCGTAGGAAATTTGCTTTTTAACGCTCCAGCGGAATCCGTGGAGCGTTTTTTATTTCCCGGGTATTGTTTTTCGGTTCAAAATTTACAATTTTCGGAGGGTAATTATGAAAAAGAGCAATACCTTGATTCTCGTCGAATGCGCTCTGATGATCGCCATGTCGACCGTACTGAGCATGTTCAAAATTTACGAAATGCCGCAGGGCGGCTCGGTTACCTGCGGAAGCTTGGTGCCGCTGGTTCTGGTTTCTTACCGCCACGGGCTAAAATGGGGCGCCGGCACCGCGTTCGTGCACAGCCTTTTGCAAATGCTGATCAAATTCAATCCGCCGCCGGCAAACAGCTTTGCCGCTTTCGCCGGCGTTGTGCTCTTAGACTACGTCCTTGCGTTCACCGTACTGGGAATCGCGGCGTTCTTCGGCAAGCCGTTTAAGAACCGTTCCGTCAGCGTCGCTGTCGGCGCAGCCGTCGTAACATTCCTGCGGTTCCTGTGCAGCTTCGCTTCGGGAATCCTTATCTGGCAGGACTACGCGCCGAAGGATATGCCGGTCTGGCTCTACTCCCTTACATACAACGGAAGCTACATGCTCCCCGAAGGGATTCTCACCGCTGTGGTCGCCGTCATCCTGATTAAGGCGCTCGACCGCGTAGAACACCGCACCCCGTCAAGAGCATAGCCAGTATTTTTATATAAGGAAACCCAATTGTCGTGATTAACGACAATTGGGTTTCCTTGCTTCTCATGCTTGTAGGAAAAACGAGATTAAGCTCTTTTTAATTTTTAGAATCCGGTAATAATTTAGTTTACCCTCAGGCTGGAAGGGCCCTTACTTTCGGTATCGGACGAAAGTATGCAAAGTCCTCGCAGGGGAATTCACAATTCCCGTCGAGAGGGTTCAAAACAATCCCCCAGCACTCCCGGGTATCCCCAACTACCTTTCGTGTACATGCTTTCTTACAGGTTTTCATTGACGTTCAAATCATAGGAAGTGCAGAATTCCAGTTGACAAATTCATTTTTATTCTCAATAGAAAATATGCTGTAATTGAGTATTAATATAAAAGGAGTTAAAGATGATGGGGAGTTTTATGTTATTACCTGCAATAGCAGTAATAGAGTCTTTTTTGAGAATTTTGGTTTATATTACAATTATTTTTATGGGTTTAAGTTGGGTAAGGCATTGAATAATTATAATAATAAGAATTCAAAGTAATTTATTGTTAAATTCCCAATAGGAATTCCGAAAATGAAGACAATCAATAAGAAAAGGCTTTTTCCCTAATAATTTATTAAGGGAAAAGCCTTTCTGGCTTAATAAGATAACATTTGTTATATTTTTCTTTAGTTCGGAGAAATACCAATTGCCCAAGCATGATCGGAATTTCCGATAGATGAAGATACGGAAAGGGCGCGGGGGTTTGTCCCCGCGCCCTTTGTTTTTAGCTGTTTGCTTTTTTCTTATGGAATTCCGGAAGTACGTTATCCTCAAAGAAAGCCTTGGCGGTACTGCCGGTAACGCTTTGCGGCTGGCCCCTGTCGATGCTTACGCACACACCCTCACCGCCGCATTTACCCATGCAGAAGGCCGCTTTCACTTTTACTTTGTCATACAACTTATACTTCTCGATTAACTGCTGAAAAACAGCGATGACATTATAACTGCCCTTCAAATGGCAGGAGGTTCCGACGCAAACGCGTATGGTCATAGCAATCACCTGTTCCCCTTTTGATAATCCACATGAAGGAGCTTATGAACCTTCCCTTTCAGCAGATCGCCGTACAGGGACATAACCACCGGGTTTTCCTCCGAACGCTTGATGCTGCACATCTTATCTGCCGCATACAGGCCGGCACCGCGCTTTTTCTTGCCCTCCGCGTCGGTAATCGGCTGACCCGCGCCGCAGACACAGCCACCGGGGCACGCCATGACTTCTACGAAATCGTAATGCGTTTCGCCGCTCTTCATGCGCTGAATCAGGTCTTCCGCGTTTTTCAGACCGCTGACAATGGCGATTTTCAGCTCGCGTTCGCCGTATTGGACGGTTGTTTCCTTCAAGCCCTGCATTCCGCGCACGCCGTTGAACGCGATGGAACGAAGCTCTGCGCTGGACTTATCCTCGGCCAGACGGCGGATAACCGCTTCCGTAACGCCGCCGGTCACTCCGAAGATCACGCCCGCGCCGCTCTTGTCGCTAAACGGCATATCGATCGCTTCGGATTCCAGCTCGGAGAAATAGATACCGGATTCCTTAATCATCTGGATTAATTCCTGCGTGGTAAGGACGTAATCGATATACGGCACGCCGTTTTCCTTGAATTCCTCCCTTGCCGCCTCGAATTTTTTCGCGGTGCAGGGCATAATCGCCACGACCACGGTCTTGCGGCGGGAGTGCTTGTTTTCCTCCTTCAGAACGGAACCGAACATTTCCATCGGCGAACGGCAGGTGGAAACATTGGGGAGCAGCTCCGGATGCTTCTTTTCCACGTACTGAATCCACGCCGGGCAGCAGGAGGTGAACAGCGGCAGGTTTTCACCGCTTTCCAAACGCTCAATGAACTCGTTCGCTTCCTCCATTACGGTTAAATCCGCGCCGGTCGCGGTGTCGTACACTTCGTCCGCACCCATGCGCTTGAGCGCGGCGACGATCTTGCCCATTAAGTCATCTCCGGCCTTCTGACCCAGCTTTCCGCCAAGGCCCACACGCACGGCGGGAGCAATCTGTACCACAACTTTGGTCTTTTTATCATTGAGCGCGGCCCAAACCTGATCCGTTTCCTTCTTCACCACAATCGCGCCCGTCGGGCAAACAGCGGCGCACTGGCCGCAGCCCACGCAGTTGGATTCCGCAATCGGGATATGGAACGCGGTGCTAACCGTCATTTTCGCTCCGCGCGACATAAAGTCGATGGCGCCGACGTTCTGCACTTCGTTGCACATACGCACACAGTCGCCGCAGAGGATGCATTTATTGGTATCGCGTACAATGCACGGGGAAGAATCGTCCAGCTTCGGCTGATCCGCCGTATTCTGGAAGCGGACGC
Organism: Caproiciproducens galactitolivorans; assembly: GCF_004768785.1. Lineage (GTDB taxonomy): Bacteria > Bacillota > Clostridia > Oscillospirales > Acutalibacteraceae > Caproiciproducens > Caproiciproducens galactitolivorans. The sequence continues at coordinate 51,574 of NZ_SRMQ01000004.1, read as the reverse complement.
GCTTGATTCCGAAGCGCTCTGCAAGCTCCTGCAGCTTGCACTCACCGTTTTTCTCGCAGGTAGTGCAGTCGCGGCAGTGATTGGACAGCAGAAGCTCCAAAATCATTTTGCGGTACCGGCGGAGTTTCGGCGTATTGGTGTAAATCACCATACCGGCCTTCGGCGGAGTGGAACACGCGGCTTCCATACCGCCCCATTTATTTTCAACCATGCACATACGGCAGGCGCCGTATACGGACAGTTCAGAATGATAGCAAAAGGTTGGCAGCTCAATGCCCGCCTTGCGGATCAGGCTGAGCAGGTTTTTCTCGCCCTCGATTGCCACGGGAATATTGTCGACCATTACAAAATCTCTGCTCATTTCATTAATCCTCCTTTACCGCATGGAACGCGCAGGCGCTGACGCACGCGCCGCACTTCACGCACTTTGCGCTGTCAATGACAAACGGCGATTTAATTTGCCCGGTAATCGCCCCTGCGGGACAATTTCTGGCGCACTTTGAACAGCCCTTGCACAGGGCGGGATCTATGTAAATCTTCCTCAGCTTCTGGCAGGTTTTCGTCGGGCAGACTTTGTCGTTAATATGCGCGTCGTACTCGTCGCGGAAATACTTGATCGTGCTGAGTACCGGCAGCGCCGCAGATTTGCCCAAGCCACACAGCGCAGTTGCCGAAATGGTTTCCGCAAGTTCTTCCAGCAGTTCAACGTCGCCCGGCTGGCCGTTTCCGGCGACAATCCGCTCCAGAATTTCCAGCATGCGCTTGGTGCCTTCACGGCAGGGCACGCATTTTCCGCAGGATTCATTCTGGGTAAAGCTCATGAAGAAGCGGGCAACCTCCACCATACAGGTGTGTTCATCCATAACAACCAGTCCGCCGGAGCCGATCATGGCGCCGACCTTTTTCAGGTTGTCAAAGTCCAGCGGCAGGTCAAGGTGTTCCTTCGTAAGACATCCGCCGGAAGGACCACCGATCTGCACGGCTTTGAATTCGGCACCGTCCCGCATGCCGCCGCCGATATCGTAGATGATTTCACGCAGGGTAGTTCCCATCGCCACTTCAATCAAGCCGGTGTTCACGATGTTGCCGGTCAGGGCGAATGCCTTGGTTCCCGGGCTGTTTTCCGGGCCGATGGAACGGAACCACTGCCCTCCGTTCAGGACAATCGCCGGAACGTTCGCGTAGGTTTCCACGTTGTTCAATACCGTCGGGCTGTCGTAAAGGCCATGCTCAACCGTACGGGGCGGCTTTACGCGCGGCATACCGCGCTTGCCCTCGATGGAAGCGGTCAGCGCGCTGCCCTCGCCGCAGACGAACGCGCCCGCGCCGCGGCTAATTTTTATATCGAAGCAAAGGTCAGTCCCTAAAATATGGTCGCCCAGGATACCGAGCTCACGCGCCTGCTCAATGGCGATGCCGAGGCGCTTTACCGCGAGCGGATACTCCGCTCGGACATAGATATAGCCCTGCTTCGCGCCGCAGACGTATGCCGCGAGGATCATGCCCTCCAGCATCTTGTGGGGATCGCTCTCCATCACGCTACGGTCCATAAACGCGCCGGGGTCGCCCTCGTCGCCGTTACAAACAATGTATTTCTCCTTCGCCTTCTGCCGTTTTACCTGCGACCATTTGCGCGCGGTCGGGAATCCGCCGCCGCCGCGCCCGCGCAGGTTGGAAATTTCAACTTCGCGCAGCACTTCTTCCGGCGTCATTTCAAACAACGCCTTTTCCAGCGCGGTGTAGCCGTCTTTCGCTATGTACTCGCCGATGGAGGTTGCGTCAATCTGCCCGCAATGCTCCAACACCACGCGCTTCTGCATTTTATAGAACGGAATGGATTCCTGATGTTTGTGGGTTTCGTCCCCTTTGTGGTATGTCAGCCGCTCAACGCAGGTATCGCCAACCACGCTGGTTTCCAGAATCTCTTCGCAGTCTTCGGGCTTTACTTTTACGTACAGGTAGCCTTTCGGCTCAATGCGCACCAACGGGCCCATTTCGCAGAAGCCGTGGCATCCGCTCTTTTTCACGCCGATGGGGTCGCCTTCCGGCTCATGCTCCAGGTCAACCACGCAGTTGATTCCTTTTTCCTGGATCAGCTTCATAAAGGTATCGTACAGCTTCAGCGAACCGTTTGCCACGCAGGCGGTTCCGGCACAGATCAGGATTTTTACTTTCTGGCGGTCCAACCGCTCCTTGTAAAGCGCGCGGAGGTTTTGCAAATCTTCACGGGATTTAAGCATCAATCGTTCCCTCCTTCAGCCCTGTCAGAAGCTCCTTCACTTTATCCGGAGACATCATTCCCATTACCTTATCGTTCACCGTCAATGTCGGGGCAAGCCCGCAGGCGCCAAGGCAGGAAACCGTTTCCACCGTAAAAAGAAGGTCGTCCGTCGTTTTTTTTGAAGGGGAAAGCCCCAGTTCGCTGCGGAGCTGCTCAAGAATAGCCGTCGACTTGCGGACATGGCAAGCTGTTCCGTCGCAAACCTTAATGACATATTTTCCCTTTGGTTCCAGCGAGAAATTCTCATAAAAAGTCGCTATGCTGAAAATCTGCGCTTCGCTGATTCCCAGCTTGCTCGAATAATAGGGAAAAACGCACCGGGGAAGATAATGATACACCTCCTGTGTATCCTGAAGAATGGCAATTATGCTTCCGGGATCATACTGATACTTTTCCAGTATCTTGTCTAATTGGATTACGTCACACACCGATTCCAATTGGAACTCTCCTCTCATATAATTTGTCCCTACAGGAGCTGACGGGCTATGCCGCCGTTGCTATTAATGTTAAAAATATATCATATTGTTATTTTTTTGTCAATGCATAGACAAGCGGATTTTTAGGGGAAATTTTGTACTTGTTCCCCATAATCCTACTACAACGGATGAAAACGAAAGAAAGAGCGGAAAAGAAAGCAATAACTTTCTTTTCTTTGGAAATTCAGGTTAAAATCTTTAATTTTTTCAAGAGCAAATAGCACAGAATCAGCGCTGCAAAAAGGATAACCCCGCAGACCAGCGCGGACACCTGCCCCTCGTAAAACGGCGACGTTGCCAGAACCGCCAAAATCAGCACCGCTTCCAGGAAGCAAGTAAAGGGATAGCCCGGTGCTTTGTAGCGCAGCTTTTCCGGATTTTCCCGAAGCGTTTTTCTGCGGTAAAAATAGTGGGTGACGGAAATCGTCAGCCAATTGAACATGGCCAGAAAGCCGCTGGCGGTCGCGAGCAGGACAAAGACCTTCTGCGGAAGCCAGTACGATAAAACCGCTGTGAAAAGCAACGCCACGCTGCTTACAACCAGCGCGTAAACCGGCACGCCGTTTTTGTTATTTTTGAGGAAAATTGCCGGAGCCTGCCGGCCGCGGCTGAGGGAATTCAGCATGCGGGACGAGCTGTACATCGAGGAATTCAACCCGGAGAGCGCAGCGGACAGGACAATAAAATTCAGGATGCTGTCGGAAAACGGGATTTTCAAACGGTTGAGGACGGTGACAAACGGGCTGACCGTCGGGGACAGCGTATCCCACGGAATCAGCAACACGAGGAAGAGCGCAGAGATGCTGTAAAGCAGAATGACAACGGCATTAATAATAAAAATCGCGGCAGGCGCATTTCGAGCCGGGTCTTCTGTTTCCGCGATGGCAAGGCCGATGATTCCCGTTCCCGTAAAGGAAAACATCACCATAATCATGGAAGCGAACACGCCGTTTACACCTTTCGGCAAGAAGCTTTCCCACGACGCAAACGGGCGGTTCACCACGGAGAATCCCGGGACGAACCCAAGCAGAACGGAAAAACCGAAGAGGATGAAGAAAACCAATGCGATCACCTTTACCGAAGCCAGAATCATTTCGATTTCACTTAATCCTCTTACATCCTTTAGATTAATCCCCGTCATGACGACCGCATAGACGAGGCAGAATATCCAAAGCGGCACGTTTGGGAACCAGAAGCTCGTGAAAACGGCGGCCGCGGCAACTTCGCTCGCCATTCCCAGAACGCCGCTGAACCAGAACATCCAGCCGTTCACAAAGCCGATCCACGGTCCGAAGATTTCGGAGGCGTGAACCCGGAACGCGCCCGGCGCCGGATGGATCACGCACATTTCCGTAATGAACATGACCTCCAGCGCCATGATGAACCCGCCGAAAAGATACGAAAGAATCGCAGCCGGCCCCGCGACGGACAAAACCGTGGAACTTCCAAGGAACAGGCCCGAGCCGATAATATTCCCAAGTGACATAAAAACCAGATGCTTTCTGCTAAATTTTTTATTCATGGATTTTAGCCCTCGTTTTTCATGATAATCTTCCTCTATAATTCCCGGAAAGCGGATTAATTATTGCAGAAATTGTTATTCTTAATCAAATGCAAATCCGCCGGGAACCAAAGCGGACGGCTTTCTTTTTTCCCGCGGCAAAGCCGGGGGTTCGGGCAGGGGCACAAATCTCATCAGCAGTAACGAAAAAACGGGAAAGAACCGGCAATAATTTAGCAATTTAGTTCGCTAAAATTTCTTGACGGGTTCCGGCAAAAATTCTATAATATAAGGAATAACATCCAAGTAAATTTATTGAGGTGAATGCATTGATAAGCGGAGCGGAAATCATGGTAGAATGCCTAAAAAGCGAGAACGTGCAGATTGCGTTCGGGTACCCCGGCGCGGCCATCTGCCCTTTCCTAGACTACCTATACCGCTCACCGATCCGGCACATTTTGGTGCGCGAGGAACAGAACGCCGCCCATGAAGCCAGCGGCTACGCAAGGGCGAGCGGAAAACCGGGCGTCTGCATTGCGACAAGCGGCCCCGGTGCCACCAACATGATTACCGGTATTGCTACGGCGTACATGGACTCTGTCCCCCTGATCGCCATTACCGGTCAGGTCAGTTCCGAACTGCTTGGCCGCGACGTGTTTCAGGAAGCGGACATCACCGGCGCATGCGAGCCGTTTACCAAACATTCTTATTTGGTAAAAAACGCCTCGGACCTGCCGCGGATTTTTAAAGAAGCGTTCCACATTGCCTCTACTGGACGCCCCGGTCCGGTGCTGATCGACGTTCCGGTCGATATTCAGCTTTCTAAAGTCCCAGAATTTATCTATCCCCAGCGCGCGGAAATTATCGGCTACAAGCCGCGCACACAGGGACACGCCATGCAGATTAAAAAGGCACTTGCCGCCATGCAGGAAGCAAAGCGCCCGGTTCTGGTCTGCGGGGGCGGTGTCGTGCTGGCGGGCGCGCGGAATGAACTGGTCGCGTTCGCGAAAAAAAGCGGCATCCCCGTCGTTTCCACCATGATGGGCATTGGCGTGGTTCCGATGGACAGCCGGCTGTATCTTGGCATGATCGGCATGCACGGGCACAAAAACGCAAACCGCGCCGTAAGCGAAGCCGACCTTGTGATCCTCTGCGGCGCGCGAGTGGGCGACCGGGCGGTTTCCGCCCCGGAACAAATGGCGGAAAAGGCAAAAATTATCCATATTGATATTGACCCTGCCGAAATCGGCAAGAATATGACCGCCCATATCCCCATTGTGGGCGATATTCGGCTGGTGCTCCGCGATTTTGCCGAGCAGTCCAATGTTTCCGTGCCGCAGGAATGGATTGACACCGTCCTGCGCTATAAAGACGAATATAAGCCAGTCGGCGAACCGGACAGCCAAAGCGGCTTTGTGGAGCCGCGCTCCTTTATGCGTTCGCTTTCCTCCATGATGGAGGAAGACGCCATTCTGACCGCCGACGTAGGGCAGAACCAGATATGGGCCGCGCGCAATTTCAACGTAAAGGAAGGCCGTTTCCTCACTTCGGGCGGGCTCGGCACCATGGGTTACGCGCTTCCCGCCGCCATCGGCGCAAAGCTGGCGAAGCCGCACCGGCAGGTTCTGTGCATCTGCGGCGACGGTTCCTTCCAGATGGCGATGTGCGAGCTTGGCACCGTCTGCCAGTACGGCGTCAATATAAAAATCATCCTGATGCAGAACGACCGTTTGGGCATGGTTCGCGAAATTCAGGAAAAAAAGTACGGCAGCCGCTATGTGCTGACAGTCCTGGAGGGCAATCCGGACTTTGTGAAGCTGGCGGAAGCCTACGGAATCCGCTGTGCGCTTGCTTCCTCCAACGAGGAAGCCGAAAAGCTTGCGGCGGAAATGCTCAAATCCGACAAAGCGTTTATACTGGTGTGCCGGGTGGATCCCGACGCGCCGACGATATAGGAGGCGGCTGAATGAAATATACCCTTTCCGTTTTAGTTGAAAACCAGCCGGGCGTCCTTTCCAAGGTTTCCGGCCTGTTTTCCCGCCGCGGCTTCAATATTGACAGCCTCGCTGTCGGGATTACGGAGGATCCCACCATTTCCCGCATCACCATTGTGGTGAACGGCGACGAATACCTTGTGGAGCAGGTGGAAAAGCAGCTCAACAAGCTGATACCCGTCATTAAGGTGAAGGTTCTGGAACCCGGCCGCTTCATAAGCTGCGAGCTTTCGCTGATCAAGGTAAGCTGCAACACCAAACAGCGCGCGGAAATTATGAAAATTGCCGAGCTGATGCAGGCGCAGATTGTCGACGTTGCCACCACTTCGCTGACGCTCCGCCTGTGCGACAATGACGAACGCACCCAGACACTCATCAGCCTTTTAAGGCCGTACGGCATTAAGGAAATCGTCCGTGCCGGCACGCTCGCCATTGAAAAAGGCGCCACCACCACAAAAAAGAAGAATCCTTAAACCGCCAACCAATGCTTGAGCATTTTCGCTTAAGTATTTCGTTAATATTTTGCCGTAAGGCCAGGAGGAATTAGAAATGCCAAAAATCTATTACCAAGCAGATTGCGACATCAATTTGCTTAAAGGGAAGACCGTTGCGATTATCGGCTATGGCAGCCAGGGCCACGCCCATGCGCTGAACCTGCGTGACAGCGGTGTAAACGTAATTGTCGGCCTTTACGAAGGCAGCAAGAGCAAGGAAAAAGCAGAAGCCGCCGGCTTAAAGGTTCTCAGCGTCGCAGAAGCGACGAAGGCCGCCGATATTATTATGATTTTGATTCCGGACGAGCGTCAGGCCGATATGTATAAAAAAGACATTGCCCCCAACCTTACGGAAGGCAAGGCAATCGCTTTCGCGCACGGCTTCAACATCCATTACGGCCAGATTCAGCCGCCGAAGAATGTCGACGTATTTATGATCGCGCCGAAGGGGCCAGGCCATACCGTCCGCAGCGAATACACCGCGGGAAAAGGTGTTCCGTGCCTGATCGCCGTGGCGCAGGACTACACCGGCCATGCGCATGATCTCGGGCTTGCCTACGCCGCCGGGCTCGGCGCCGCAAGAGCCGCCGTTATGGAAACCACCTTTAAGATTGAAACTGAAACCGACCTGTTCGGCGAACAGTGCGTGCTTTGCGGCGGTGTAACCGCTTTGATGCAGGCCGGCTTTGAAACGCTGGTCGAAGCAGGCTACGCACCGGAAAACGCTTATTTCGAGTGCATCCATGAAATGAAGCTGATCGTAGACCTGATCTACAGGGGCGGCTTCTCCCTCATGCGCTACTCCATCAGCGACACCGCGGAATTCGGCGATTACGAAACCGGCAAGCGCCTGATTACGGAAGAAACAAAGAAAGAAATGAAGAAAGTCCTCTCCGAAATTCAGGACGGCACCTTTGCCAGCAAGTGGATTGCCGAAAACAAGAACGGCCGTGCGCACTTCAACGCATGCCGCCGCATTGCCGCAAGCCACCAGCTTGAGGAAGTCGGCAAGGAGCTTCGCAAAATGTATGCGTGGAATGACGATCCGATCGACTAATCCGCGCCCAGCATTCGTATAATCAAAAGAACGGTATCCGCCGTGTCCGTTTTCAGACACCGGTTGGCAAAACCCCGGTTAAGGGGGCGCCTGGCGTCTGGGAACGGGGCGGCGGCATTTTTGGCCCATGCGCAATGCCGGCGGAGCACCTTTTCTATCTAAATCTTAATTTTGGGTTTAGGGCACAAACAAGAAAAATTTGAATATAAATATGATATCGCTTTACAAACGGATACTTTTTACAGGGGGATTTCTATGTGGAATAGAACCATTCTAAAATCGAACGCAAAAATTGCACTCACCGGGCGTTATTGGGTGGCTTTCGCTGTTTCGCTTCTGACAAGCCTGCTCGGCGGCGGGTACAGCTTTCTGACAAAAGGGATCCATATGGCTTGGACTTTACCTCCCTACGGAGATATTCTTCTTATGATATTCGTTTCCATGCCGTTTGTGATCGGCACCTGCCGTTTTTTTCTGCACAATCATTTCGGCGTGACGGATTTCGGAACGGTTTTCAGCGGTTTCCAATTGAATTATTCAAACGGCGTAGGCGCCATGTTTGTTACAAACCTTTTAATCGGCCTGTGGTCCCTTCTCCTTGTAGTTCCGGGAATTATAAAAGCTTTGGAATACACTATGGTTCCCTACCTGCTGGCGGACAATCCGTCCCTTCCGGGGAGCCGAGCGCGGGAAATCAGCCGCATGATGACCAACGGGGAAAAATGGAATATCCTTGTCCTTGAGCTTTCCTTCCTCGGCTGGTTCCTGCTCGGCACGCTTTGCTTAGGTGTCGGGATTCTGTTCGTCATTCCTTACTTTAACGCAACCATGACGGAGCTTTATATTTACCTGCGCGACCGCGCGATCCAGACAAACATGCTGAATCCGGCGGAGCTTGGCCTTGTCCAGCCTGCACAGGAATACCGGCAGCCCTATCAATACTAAAAAATTCCCTCCGGTTTTTGAACTGCTTCAGATTATGCGGATAGCACAAAAAGCCCCCTATGTAGTACTTTCATTTCCCTACATAAGGAGCTTTTGTCTATTGTCCATTTTTACTGGTTCGGTTCATTTTCGCCAGAGGGCTTTGTTTCGATTTACTGCGCCTCTTCCATTAACGCACCGGAATACAGGCGGTAGCTGTCTTTCCCGCTGTCCTTTGCGTCGTAAAGCGCTTCGTCCGCATGCCGGTACAACTCTGCAAACGTAGTGCCGTCATCCGGGAAAACCGCCCCGCCGACGCTGGCGGATACCTTATAGGTTCCGTCCTCGCCCGTATAGGCGTTGCGGAACACCTCGCAGATTTCCTTCATTTTCTGGCTCAGCAGTTCCCTGGAATCCAAATCTTTCATGAAAACGATGAATTCGTCGCCACCCGTCCTGCCGATCACATCGGTTGCGCGGAAAAGGGCCTTGATTTCCGTCGCCACTTTTTTCAGAACAGCGTCGCCGAAAATATGCCCCAGCATATCGTTAATGCTCTTGAAATTATCAATATCGATAATAATAAAGCCTTGTAAAAGCTTCCGGGAGCAATCCTTCAGATGCTTCTTGATTAGTGATTCCGCAGTTACCTTATTATAGAGCTGCGTCAATAAATCCATCTGGGATTTATTTTCAAGCTGCTGGATTTTCTTCTTCTGCCGATCCGTATCGGTAATGAGGCCGATTGCACGGTACGGTTTATTCTCCTTGTCGTACAGCGCCTTCACATTCACCGTGCACCAGATATACTTGCCGCTGATGTCTTTCATGCGCACGTCAACCGGCCCGGGCTGCTTCGATTGTAGAATGGAACGGAACAGGTCATCCATAATGATCTGGTCATCCGGATGGACCTGGCGGAATTTTGGAATTTCCGAATCCGGATGCTCCTCCACGGCGGAGAATCCGAATTTGTTGGTCCAGTAAACCGTGTGGTAGATTTGATTGAGAAGAATATCCCACTCAAAAACAACCTGATTCGTTTCTTCCATAATCAGCGCATAACGTGTCTCATTCAGCTTTAACACATCGGTATCCTCCTTAATTTTTTCAATTAAATGATTAAACGACGACGCCATTTCGGCGAATTCTCCTTTATATGTACCGGAAAGCTGGGTCTGATAATCCCCTTGTTCCACCTTTACAAACGCGGCGGACATATCCCGGATCGGGTTTAAAAAACGGTTGGCCGCTAAACAGGAAAAGCCGATCATCAGGATAATAAAAATCAACAGCAAGATTATGTAAATGTTAATTATGCGCCGGATGGGATGCAGAAGCTCCTCCTGTTTAACCGCGCTTACAACGATCCAGCGGTCCCCCGCCACACTAGAGTAATATCCACATTTGTTTTCCCCGTTGACGCTGTAAAAAATAGCACCACTCGGATGTTTCTCCAAATCCATCTTTTGAAGCTGTTGGTAAAAATCGCTGTTCCCGTTCATACATTTGATATTGTCGAGCGTGTTTCCGTCGGTATCCGTAAACTGTTCGCTCGCAATATTCCCCATGGGGTCGATAATAAAGGTTCGCCCGGTTTCCATAAACGCACGGCGGCAGATCTGATCAAAATACGTCATATCAATGGTGGACTGGATGAATCCCTCGTAATTGCTTCCGGAAAAAATCGGTACGGCTACTTCGAAATACTTATGCCCCTGTAAAAAAATCGGATTCTTCATAATATTGGATATATACATTTTATCCGCCGAAAGCTCACGCATATTTTCGCCAATCGTGGAACGCGTGCCGATAATCTCGCTGTCGTCGGAAGCAATGACGATATTTTCCCGGTTCACCAGACACGACCGCTTTACGTAATTTCCCCGAGAATTTCCATCGCGGATAGCCGTCTGCCTGGAGGTCATTGTTTTCAATATATTAATCGCCATTTGACGGTATGGTTCAAGCTCGCTCTCCGACCTTCCTTCGTTCGAAAAAAACAAAAGCTCTTTCACGCCCGGTAGATCCGCCGTAACCTCCAGCGACGACTTTCTCTGCGCAAAAAACTGGTCGACAATATCCGCCGCCTGCGTGGCTTCGCTTTCGGCATTTTTCTGCAAAAACTCCGCCGTTTTACTCTGAAAGAGTGAGATACTTGATATCATAACCGTAAGCACGGGAACAATGGAAAAGGCAGCCAATAAAGAGATGAGATATTTCCGAATTTTCAAGCTTGCCTTCCCCCTTTTTTGCTTGTAAAAATTTGTAAGTTAATTATAGCAGATTATTCTCTTTATGCAATAGAAGAACGCTGTTATATTCACTAAAGATTCAATGGGCAGCTTTGGCGCAATCTACCAAAGATTTGTAACCAATACCAAAACGAAGCTCCCGTTTCCCTTCAATATTCCTCACATTTCGAACAATTTCTACATTGCTCCGCCATTTGTCATATTTGGACATTTGTTTATTTTCTTAACAAAAGTTTGCTTTCTTCTTTCTTTTACGGAGTCACAAAAGGGAGTTTCATAAACACAAATAAGAAAAAGGCGCCCGTTAAAACGGACGCCCTGAAAGCATTTTTTATTGTTAGTCCTCAGACTGTGCCTCGGGCTTCGGCCTGCCGATGTTCAAAAGTAGGTTCAGGAGAATACCGAAAATAGCCGCTGTCGCAATCGCCGGGAATTTTGCGCCGAACATGGGGATCATTCCGTCGGAAAACGCGAAGCTGCCGCCGATGCCGATAATCAAAACCGTAGCGATAACCGCGAGGTTGCGTGAATCGAACATATCGACTTTCTTACTGATCATAATGGTAATACCCTGCGAAGCGATAACGCCGAACAGGTAAATGGAAATGCCGCCGATTACCGCGTTCGGTATGGAGTAGACCGCTGCGGTCAGCGGTGTAAAGCAGGAAATAATCATGGTGATAATCGCCGCTGTAATCAGCATGGGCGTGGAAAAGTTATTCGTAATGGCCATGGTGCTCAGATTCTCGCCGTAGTTGGTGCCCGCCGGACCGCCGATTAAAGCGGAGATCATGTCGCCCAGGCCGTCGCCGACAAGGTTCAGGCCGAGCTTGTCCGAAATGGGGTACTTTTTGTCCGAGCCTTTCCGCCTTGCAAGATTATTGACGTAAATATCCAGCTGATATAGGTGCGCGGTGGATTCCGGAATCGTTGCGATTGCAATCGGCATAATGGCCGCGACCGCCGCCCAATCTGCCTTCGGCAAGGTAAAATGGGGAAGCGCAAAGCCAATTGCGGGAATGGAAAAGAGCGTTTGCGTTTCCGGGATTTTATTGAAATCACAGAAAGGGATATGGTTGACAGCACCGAGAATCAGAGCCAAGACATATCCCGTCAGAAGCCCTAGAAGAATCGGAATCTGACCCCAGGTGCCTTTCAAATATACGGAAAACAGGATAGTAGCAAGCAGCGTAACAATACAGATCGTCCAAGAAAGATTTAGTGCCAGCGCCTTGGAAGCCTCGGAAACCCCGTTCGGAAGGTTGACCGGATCGCCCAGCGCGGTTCCGGCAAGGGAAAGGCCGATCACCAGGGCGATGCTGCCGGTGATGGTTGCAGGCAGAACCTTTTCAATCGCTTCCTGCCCGAATTGCTTAATAATCAGGCCCGCCGCAATGGAAACAAGGCCGGAAAGCACGATTCCGAACTGCGCGGCGGCAATCTTGTCGTCCGCAACTGGTCCGGCGAACGCTTTCGCGCCCGTAATGGAACAGATCGCAGTAATATAGGAAAAGCTGGAGCCGTAGAACAAAGGGATTTGTCTCCCCGTAATCAGGATAAATCCAATGGTGGCAAGCCCGCTGGCAAATATCGTGGTGGACACATGAAAGCCGGTCAGAAGCGCTACCAGTACGGTTGCCGGGAACATGACGATGATCTGCTGGAAGGCGAACAGCAGGAGTTTAAAAAAAGGCGGCCTTTCATCAGGCAGATAGCCCGTTACGGTTTGTTTGGTTGACAAAAAATATCCCTCCGTATTATACTAATTATTTTTTTGCATTCTTTTTATTATATCCCATATTTCAACATAATGCAACTCTTTATCCGCTTTCATTCATTAATATTTTACATCATGATCATTGATTTTCTTTTTGAAATAGTCTAAACTATAAGGTAAGAATGACAAAATATACAAGAATCTCAATATATTATTGTTACAAACGCATCTAAACTCTATCAGCGTCCCCTGAAGCTGAATAAAATGAGGAGGTAAATTTCATGATTGACGAGCGATACTTAAAGCTTCTGGCAAAGGATTACCCGAACGCACAGGCCGCCGCGTCCGAAATCATCAACCTCAGAGCCATTCTCAGCCTTCCAAAGGGTACAGAGTATTTTTTCAGCGACCTGCATGGAGAACAACAAGCGTTTCTTTATCAACTGAAAAGCGCTTCGGGCGTTGTACGAAAAAAAATCGACGAGCTGTTCGAGCAGTCCATGTCGGAAGGCGAGCGCACCGCTCTGGCCAAACTGATTTATTACCCTGAAACCGAATATCCCAAAAAGAGGAAGCAGGAGCAGGATTTTGACGACTGGTGCCGCATCACCATCTACCGTCTAGTGGAGGTGTGCAGGGAAGCCGCTTCCAAGTACACGCGTTCAAAAGTCCGGAAAAAGCTACCTGAAAGCTTCGCGTATATCATCGACGAGCTGCTCCACGCGGACTGCAGCAACAAGCCGCACTACCACAGCGAAATTATCCGTTCTATTGTTGCAACGCGCATGAGCGAAGAATTCATCACCGCCCTGTGCCACTTAATTCAGCAGCTTTTGATTGATAAACTACATATTATCGGCGATATTTATGACCGCGGACCGCGCGCCGACGCCATTATGGACGCGCTAATCAACTGCCACGACGTCGATATCCAGTGGGGCAACCACGACATTTCCTGGATGGGTGCCGCCGCCGGGAACTGGGCTTGCATCGCCAACGTAATCCGGCTTGGCATCAGCTACAATACGTTTGACCTTCTGGAGGACGGCTACGGAATCAACCTGCGCCCGCTGTCCGTTTTTGCGGAGCAGACTTACCGCGACGACCCGTGCGAAGTCTTTATCCCGCATATTCTGGACGAAAACCAGTACGACCCGGTCGACATCCCTCTGGCCGCAAAAATGCACAAGGCCATGGCGATTATCCAGTTCAAGGTGGAGGGGCAGCTGATTAAGAAACATCCGGAATACGGAATGGATGATCGTATCCTTCTCGATAAAATCGACTTTAAAAAGGGAACCATCAAGCTTGATGGAAAGGAATATCCTTTGCGCGACAACCTGTTCCCCACCGTAGACCCCAACAACCCGCTAGAGCTTACGAAAGCCGAGACCGAGCTGATGAAAACCATCACCGCTTCGTTCTGCCACAGCGAACGGCTTCATAAGCATATCCGCTTCTTATATTCCCACGGCAGCATGTACCTGCGCATCAACGGTAACCTGCTTTACCACGGCTGCATCCCGCTGACGGAAGACGGCCGGCTGGACGTCATCAAATCGTTCGGAACAAACCATTCCGGACGCGAATATCTGGAATTCCTCGACGGTGTGGCGCGAAACGCCTATTTTGCGCCCTGCGGTTCCGCCGAAAAAGAAAATGCGAAAGATATGATGTGGTACTTGTGGTGCGGTGCGAAATCGCCGCTGTTCGGCAAAGAAAAGCTCTCCACCTTCGAACGCTATTTCATCGAAGACAAGGAAACGCATTATGAGAAAATGAATCCATATTACACCCATATTGAACACCGTTCCGCCTGCGAAATGATATTAAGGGAATTCGGCCTTGACCCCGAAACGTCCCATATTATCAACGGTCATGTGCCGGTCAAGGCAGGCGAAAACCCGGTCAAGGGCGACGGGCTTCTGTTTATGATCGACGGAGGTATTTCCAAGGCGTACCAATCGCAGACGGGAATCGGGGGGTACACCTTCATCTTCAACTCGCGCTATCTGGCGCTGGCGGAACATAAACCGCTGAAAACCGGATGCTGCGTAGAGGAAAATTCACCGAAGGTCATGGTTGTGGAAGCAATTAAAAAGCGTGTGACCGTTGCGGATACGGACAATGGCGCCGACCTAAGCCGGCAGATTGAAGAACTGGACGCACTGCTTCAGGCTTACCGAAGCGGTACAATCAAAGAAAAATAAAAGGACGGTTCATGGAAAATCAACTTACGAAAATCGTGCAGCCTCTGCTTTGCTGGTACGCGGAAAACGCAAGGGCCCTCCCGTGGCGGGACGACCCCACGCCGTACCGTGTATGGGTTTCCGAAATTATGCTTCAGCAGACACGGGTTAAGGCTGTGAAACCTTATTTTGAACGTTTTCTGTCCGAGCTGCCCACGATTTCCTCGCTTGCAGACGCGCCGGAGGAACAGCTCTTAAAATTGTGGGAGGGGCTGGGCTATTACAGCCGCGTGCGCAACCTGCAAAAGGCGGCGCGGGTTGTTATGAAAAATTACGGCGGCGTTCTTCCCAAAAAGCCGGAGGAACTGCTCCGGCTTCCCGGAATCGGGGAATACACCGCCGGGGCAGTCGCCTCTATCGCCTACGGCGAGCCCGTTCCCGCAGTGGACGGCAACGTTCTGCGCGTCATCGCGCGCGTGACGGGTGACCGGTCAAATATTAGTGAAACCGCCGTAAAGCGTGAATTTGCGGACAGGTTAAGAAAAATCTATCCGAAAAAGCAGGCTGGGACGTTTACCCAGTCCCTGATGGAGCTGGGGGCAACGGTCTGCCTTCCAAACGCCGAACCGAAATGCGGGGAATGCCCGCTTTCTTCGCTCTGCACCGCACATTCGCTGGGGGCGCAGCGGGAGCTGCCCATAAAAGCTGCAAAAAAGCAGCGGAAAATCGAAGAGCGGACGGTTTTCCTGCTTCTTCACGAAGGCAGGGCAGCGCTTCAAAAGCGGCCGGGCAAAGGGCTTTTAGGCGGGCTCTGGGAATTTCCGAATGTTTTGGGCAAGCTTTCTCCACAGGAAGCGGCAGAACAGTTGAAAATCTTGGGCGTTACGGCGGAAAAGATCGTACCGATCCCCCCTTCCAAGCATATTTTTTCCCATATCGAATGGCATATGACCAACTACCTTGTCCCCATCGCATTGCCGGAAACGCAGGCCTTCGTTTGGGCGGGGCAGCGGGAGCTTGCGGAAACGTACAGCATACCGGCCGCGTTTGGGAAGTGCCTTGCCTATTTTATGCGGACACAGTAAAAATCCTGTAAAAACGGAAAGGCCGCCATCCGGTGCAGTCCGGCATGACGGTCTTCTGAATAGTTGTATTGCGTGGCTATTTTCCTCTTCCTCTTTTTCGTTTGTAGTATAGCACAAATTATTTTAATAAACAATGAATAAATTATGAACAATGCAAGTTTTTTGAGTTTATTTTGAAAGTAGAGCAATAAGAAGCCGAAAAAGGAGATTGTATGAAAGTATTGATTACAGGCGCCAGTTCCGGGATCGGGCGCGACATAGCCGCTGTGCTGAGCGAACAGGGTTTTGATCTGATTCTAGTCGCGCGCCGGCTGGAACGGCTGGAGCAGGTAAAGAACGAATTAAAAACCAACGTGAAAATCATCTGCGCCGACTTGTCCAACGCCGCCGCGTGCATCCAGCTTTACGAACAGGTAAAGGGCGAGCACATTGATATCCTAATCAATAACGCGGGTTTTGGCGTTTTCGGCGCGTTCGACGAAACCGACCTGCAAAGGGAGCTTCGGATGATCGATACGAATGTCCGGGCGGTGCATATCCTGACAAAGCTTTTCCTGCGGGATTTCAAAGCGCGGAATTCCGGCTATATTCTGAATGTTGCGTCCGCGGCCGCTTTCCAGCCCGGTCCGCTTCTGTCGTCCTATTACGCGACAAAAGCGTATGTCCTCCGGTTGACGCAGGCAGTTTACGAGGAGCTTCGGCGCGCGGGCAGCAAGGTACGCATCTGTGCGCTCTGCCCCGGCCCCGTCCGGACGGAGTTCGACGAGGTTGCCGACGTAAAATTCAGCGTAAAAGGGCTGGAAAGCCGGTATGTTGCCGAATACGCTATCCGCAAAATGTTCCGGGGAAAGCTGGTTATTGTTCCGGGAATAACCATGAAACTCGCCCACGGATTCGGAAGGTTCCTGCCGGACAAACAGCTTTTGAAAGTTGCCTACCACATGCAGAAGCGCAAAAGCGGAAAATAGGCGGGTTGTCGTCCTGCAACGAAACCGGTGGAAATAACCGTATGAATAATGCGCCTTGAAACAGCTTTACCGGCTGAATCGAGGCGCATTTTTATGTATTTGGAAAAACTTCCTTTATGTTACATCCCCGGGCTTATGCTTTAATTCCCGCCAGCTTTTCCAAAGCGTAGGGAATACCGTCCTCGTCGTTTGAGAGCGTTACGAAGTCGGCAGCCTTCTTTGCCGCGTCGCAGCCGTTTTGCATGGCGACGCCGCATCCGGCGAATGCAAGCATCTTAAGGTCATTGGTTTCATCACCAAATGCAATGACCTCTTCCGCTTTAATGCCCAACCTTTCGCAGAGATGCCGAAGGGCGTCCCCCTTATTTGTGGTGGCACCGTTGATTTCAAGGTTATTGTTGAACGAGGACGTCAGGGCAAACTCATTGGTTTCGCTGAGCTTGTTCCAGATTTTCTCCCGCACCTCCGGTTCCATGAAAGGAACATTGATTTTTTCCAGCCTTCTTTTCCCCTTTTTCAGAAATTCCGGCAGATCATCTACGGCAATTTGTTTTTTCAGAAACATATCGACATAAAGCTGCGGATAATCTTTAAAGGTTGAAACCAGGTCAAGCTGGCTTTTTTGCACATAGGAGTCTCCGCCGGTATAGGCTTCCACCAGCACATTGCAGCCCATCAGGTATTTTACCAAGCGGCCGGATTGTTCTTCGGTCATCAGGTTCTCGTAAATCACGGTGTCGTTTTCCAAATCCACAACCGTTGCACCATTTGCCGTGATTGCATACCGGATGGAGCCAACTTCCAGAATCTGGTCGGGGATCAGATTGCGTACGCGCCCGGTCGCCGGAACGATGTGTATTCCGCGCTGCGCTGCGGCCCGTAAAACCCGGGTGGTTTTCGGCGACATGGTTTTATCTGTTTTTAACGAGGTGCCATCCATATCCAGCGCAATCAGCTTAATGTTCAATGTATTTTCCCCCTGTGTTTTTCTTAATTCTTATTTATTATACCATGGTCCGCCCACAAGGGAAACGGCTTTCCGAATTTACTTGTCCCCAAAATTACATTTTATTCCAAATATACAATATACACAGAAATTCTTAACGTTTTCTTTATGGTTTTGCCCTTTCTTTCTTTAAATAACCTGTGATATAATATATGCGAATACCGTAATTTTTTAATAAACTATGATACTGGCGGGAAGTGATTGGAATCAGAGAATTGAACAGGGGTCGGGTTCATGCTACGGCAAGTGTTCCGGTATGCAGATTAAAGGACGCTTTAACCTGCATAACCAAGCCGAAAGGAGTTGTCCCTATCTCCATTTTGATTGCAAACCGCAGTCCGCTTGCAAAAAGGGATCCATGACACAAAAAGCAAAGGAAAACAAAGCAGGCGATAATGGAGCGGGAACGGAAATATAGCTGCCGCTGAGGGGAGCTGAATAAGATGACGAGCAAAGCTTCAGTTTTAATTGTTGAGGACGAGGCCGCCGTAAGCGATCATATTGCTGCCGTACTGGCCGCCGACAATTATCGTCCGCTCAAAGCCGAAACCGGTGCTTTTGCCTTATCGATGGTTTCGTCACATTGTCCGGATGTTATCCTCTTGAATTTAGGCCTTCCCGATATGGACGGAATGGAAGTTCTGAAAGCCGTTCGGAAATGGTCTGGAATTCCGATTATTATCGTGTCTGCACGGGGAAATGAAAAAACAAAGGTTCAGGCGCTTGACTCGGGCGCTGACGACTATATTACAAAGCCGTTCGGCACAGCCGAATTACTTGCCCGAATCCGCACCGCGATCCGTCATGGCATGAAAATGGAATCCGGCGAAGATCTTCCCGGCGGGGTTTACCGCAGGGGTGGTCTGTTCATCGATTTCGAAAGGCATCTTGTCACCGTAGACGGCAGGGACGTACATCTGACGCCGATTGAATTCAAAATCGTATCGCTGGTTGCAAGCCACGCGGGCAATGTACTTACGTATTCGCACATTATTCACCACGTCTGGGGAAATTTTGCGCAAAGTGACCACCAGATTCTGCGGGTAAACATGGCCAATATCCGCAGAAAAATCGAACAGGACCCAGCACATCCAAGGTACATCCAAACCGTAGCCGGGGTCGGCTACCGCATGAGCGTGAGCGGAAAAATGTGATCTTACTTTTTTTTGTGCAAATTATTGTAAAAATATGCGTTATTTTTTTAACACTAGTTCTTTTATTTCGCTTGTAATGAAATTTAGCATAATTTATCCATTTCGTTACTTTCGGCATTTAAACGCTCTATTGGGAAATTTTACATTTAAGTCGGAGGGATTGTTATGAAAAAAGGGACGAAAATCAGCATTTTAGGTGCGGGCAACGTTGGCGCAACCATCGCATACACCCTTACGGTAAGCGGTGTCGCTTCTGAAATCGTACTGGTCGATATCAATCAAAACAAAGCAAAGGGCGAAGCAATGGATATTATCCAGGGCACCGCACTATGCCCGCCGGTCAACATCTATGCCGGTGATTACTGCGACATCAAGAATTCCGACATTGTCATCGTCACACTGGGCAGCGCCCGCAAACCAGGTCAGACCCGGATCGACCTTGCACAGGGGAACGTCAACATTATCAAGAGCGTTATGCCAGACGCGGTTCGTTACGCGCCGGACGCGATTTATGTCGTTGTAAGCAATCCGGTCGACATCATCACTTATACGATCATGAAAGTGACGGGTCTTCCGGAATCCCATGTAATTGGTTCCGGCACTCTGCTTGATTCCGCCCGCCTGCGCGAAATCATCGCCAGCAAAATCGAAATCAGCCCCAAAAACGTTCACGCGGATGTTTTTGGCGAGCATGGCGATTCTTCCATGGTTCCGTGGTCCCTCGCCAGCATTGGCGGCATGCCGCTGAACCACTATCTTAACGCAATGAAGGCAAAAAATCCGGACTTCCCGGGTCTTGACCTTGACCAGATCGTGGAAGATGTACATACCTCCGGCGGACAGGTTATCAAGCTGAAGGGCGCCACCTTCTATGCCATCGCACTTTCGGCGCGCCATATCTGCACCTGCATCCTCCGCAACACCAACACCGTTGTCACCTGCTCCGGCATGCTGCACGGCGCTTACGGCATTAACGACGTGTGCCTGAGCCTACCGTACATTATCAACGCGCGGGGTGCAGCGCCGATGGAGGTGCCCGATCTGACTGCTGAGGAACAGGAAAAATTCGTCCATAGTGCAAACGTATTGAAGGAAACTATTTCGTCTCTCAATATTTAATTTGTTTTGAAAGGAATGTATATTCATGGATTACGCACAGGAATCGCTGAAAAAGCATTACGAATGGAACGGTAAAATCGAAATGATTTGCCGCGCACCGCTAAAGACCCGCGAGGATCTTTCCCTTGCCTATACTCCGGGCGTAGCGCAGCCCTGCCTGGAGATTCAGAAGGACGTTAACAAGAGCTTTGAGCTGACCCGCCGTTCCAATCTGGTGGCAGTCGTAACCGACGGCACCGCAGTTCTCGGATTGGGCGACATTGGCCCGGAAGCCGGCATGCCGGTTATGGAAGGTAAATGCGCGTTATTTAAGACCTTTGGTGATGTGGACGCGATCCCTCTTTGCGTTCGATCCAAAGATGTGGACGAAATCGTCAACACGATCCGTCTGCTCGCAGGAAGTTTCGGCGGCATTAACCTGGAGGATATCTCCGCACCCCGCTGTTTTGAAATTGAAAGAAAGTTAAAAGCCTGCTGCGACATTCCGATTTTCCACGACGACCAACACGGCACCGCCGTTGTAACCCTTGCCGCCATGCTCAACGCGCTGAAGCTGACCGGCAAGAAACTGGACGAAATCCGCGTTGTTACCTCGGGCGCGGGCGCGGCCGGCATCGCAATTATTAAACTCTTGATCGCGCTCGGCCTGAAGGACGTTATCATGTGTGACCGCCATGGCGCGATTTACCAGGGACGTGACGGCCTGAATAAAGAGAAAGAGGAAATGGCCGCGATCACCAACCACGAAAAGCGCAGCGGAAGCCTTGCGGACATGCTCAAGGGTGCCGACGTATTCATCGGCGTTTCCGCTCCAAACTGCGTAACGGCGGAAATGGTCAAGAGCATGAACAAGGACCCGATCCTGTTCCCGATGGCAAACCCGACTCCGGAAATCATGCCGGACATTGCCCTCGCCGCAGGCGCAGCCGTTGTTGGCACGGGCCGCAGCGACTTCCCCAACCAGATCAACAACGTTCTGGCGTTCCCTGGCATCTTCCGCGGTGCGCTTGACGTACGCGCAAGCGACATCAACGACGAAATGAAGATTGCGGCAGCGTATGCAATCGCCGGATTTGTTTCCGACGACAAGCTTTCTGCCGATTACATCATTCCGAGCGCCCTCGACCGCAATGTTGCTTCCGCCGTTGCAAAGGCAGTTGCCGAAGCTGCCCGCAAATCCGGCGTGGCAAGAATCTAATTCCTCTACGGATAAAACAATCCAGTCCCGTCCTTCCTTGCGGGAAGGGCGGGGCTGTTTTTTATATAATAAAAACATGAAAGATTCTTGCTTTCCCCGTATTCGCTTTATAAAATAAACACGCTGAAAATGCACCGAAAGCGCGTTGAGAAAGCTTGTTTGCCGCAACGAATGGTCGAGCGGAAAAGGGAAAAACCCGACGCAAAATAGAGCGCCTCAGAGCCCCCTAATGCCGGATATTTCGTATTCTAATAGCTAATTTTTTGTAGAAAATTCAAAAAAAGAGGTTAAGGAAGATTCCCTAACCTCTTGTTCTTACAGATTATACAGACCTTACCATCCAACGGATGGTATGCAAAAATGCATGGCGCTAATTCCAATATATCGCGCGAACCTCGATTGTTCTGTGCTGTATAACTATAGATAGAATAGCACATACAAACTTGTTTGTCAATACTCTTTTGCTATTTTTTATTGAATTCCAAAAACTACCGGCGCTGCTTCTTTCAGCTTTTCAATCAGCTCTTCCGCAGCCGCCTTTTCCTTGCTCTTCGCAGAAATATAGATCTTGATTTTGGGTTCGGTTCCGCTGGGACGTACCGTCAGCTTGCTTCCGTTTTCCAGCCGGTATTCCAGCACATTGGACTTCGGCAGCTTGATTTCGCTTATCTTGCCCGCGTCGCAGCGCTTGGAAGCTTCGTAATCGCTCCAGCCGGCCACCTTTACGCCAGCAATTTCCGCCGGCACATTTTCGCGCAGGTTCTGCATAATCCGGGCCATCCGCTTCATGCCCTCTTCGCCCTCAAAGGCAAAATTCAGCAGCGCGTTTTCGTAGTAGCCGTATTTGTGATAGAGCGCTTCCATCGCGTCTACCAGGGTCATGCCCTTCTGCTTATAAGCATAAGCCATCTGGCAGATGAGCATGCTTGCGTTTACCGCGTCCTTGTCGCGGACATAACTGCCGGAAAGATAGCCATAGCTTTCTTCAAATCCAAAAATATAACGGTCGGCTTCGCCCTTTGCCTCCAGCAGGCCAATCTGGTCGCCGATATACTTGAAACCGGTAAGCACACGCACCATGTCTATGCCGTAGTCCTTCGCAACCGCGTCCGCCATATCGGTGCTGACGATGGTTGTCACCGCAACCGGATTCTTTGGCAGAGTGCCATTCTCCCTGCGGTGGCGGGCGATAAAGTCGAGCAGGAGCACACCGACTTCGTTGCCGCTCATCAGTACGAATTTCCCGTTCTGGTTTACCGCGATTCCGCAGCGGTCGCAGTCCGGGTCGGTTGCAAGCAACAGATCCGGCTGTACCTTTTCGCAAAGATCCAATCCCTTCTGCAGCGCCTCTTTGATTTCGGGATTCGGGAACGGGCAGGTTTTAAAGGTTCCGTCCGGATATTCCTGTTCCGGAACAACAGTAACATCCTGAATGCCGATTAAGCTCATCATACGGGTTACACAGACAAGCCCCGTGCCGTTCAGCGGCGTGTACACCACTTTCAGGTTGGAGCAGTCGTCCTTCAGAACTCTCTGCTTAAGCACATCACTCAGGAATGCGTGGATTACTTCATCCTTAATATACTCAATCATGCCGTTTTTCAGACCGTCGTCAAAAGAGATGCGTTTAACGTCCTCAAAAATATCCAAGCTGTTAATTTCACTCAGAACTTCGTCCGCCATCTCCAGCGTAATCTGGCAGCCATCGCTTCCGTAAACTTTGTACCCGTTGTATTTGGCGGGATTATGGCTTGCTGTAACGCAGATGCCCGCATCGCATTTTAAGTGACGAACCGCGTAGGAAAGCGTTGGGGTCGGTGAAAGCTTCGGATAAATATACGCTTTAATACCGTTTGCCGCCAGGACCGCCGCGCTCTGCTTTGCGAACACGTCGGACTTTATGCGGCTGTCGTACGCAATTGCAACCGACGGATTTCTCCCGTGCTTGTTCAGATAATTCGCAAGTCCCTGGGTTGCCTTGCGGACGGTATAAACATTCATCCTGTTGGTTCCCGCGCCGATTACGCCGCGAAGCCCGCCTGTTCCAAATTCCAAATTGCGGTAAAATCTATCGTTTATCTCATCCGGCTGGTCCTTTATACTTTTCAACTCTTCCGTCAAATCGGAGTCGTCCAGCTCCATACGGAGCCATCTTTCAAATTCAGACATAGAGACATCCCTTTCCTCATGAGATTTTTTGCTTATCAACAACTAAAGATTACCATTTGTTTTACCAGGTGTCAATCAAATTTTCAGGATATTGGTCACAACACCGGCGGCGGATAGGTCGATTATTCCATATGTTCCCCTGGATCCATGCAGGCTACCGGGGTTCATCAGATACAGCCCGTCCTCGTAATCGGTCAGCGCATCATGGGTATGGCCGAACAGGACAATATCCGCTTTCCGTTCGCGCGCCGCCATGGTAATATTATACAATCCGTATTTTACATTGTATGTATACCCATGGGTATATAGAATGTGCTTGCCGCAAAGGGTAATTTCCCCTTCGTTCGGCAGCGTACTGCTCCAGTCGCAATTCCCGCGGACAAGCAGAAACATTTTTTCAGGAAAACTGTCTTTCATTTGCAACGCTTCGTCGGCACCGTCGCCAAGATGGATAACCACTTCGGCGGAGGGCTGGCTTAAAATCGCCTGCCGAAGATTTGCTTCGTCCCGGTGCGTATCCGAGACCACTAATATTCGCATGAACAAAACCTCCAGATGATTCGCGGCCCGTGGCCGTCATATATTAAACTCCCGTATCATACAATGATAGCGGGGTGATTGTATGCAAAGCAAGGAGGAAAACCAAAAGCTCCTGCAAAGTCTTCTCAAGCAGCTCAGCCCGGAAGACAAAAAGAAGCTTGACAGTATTTTATCGGATAAAACACAGGTTGAAAAAAT
The DNA here is from genome assembly GCF_004768785.1 of Caproiciproducens galactitolivorans. Lineage (GTDB taxonomy): Bacteria > Bacillota > Clostridia > Oscillospirales > Acutalibacteraceae > Caproiciproducens > Caproiciproducens galactitolivorans. The sequence goes on along the minus strand of NZ_SRMQ01000004.1, from coordinate 27,249 downwards.
ATTAAGCACGCCGCAGGCGCAAGAGATGATGAAGAAATTCAAGGGAGGAAAATAAATGGATGATCTTGCCGCGAAGCTCGGCGAGCTGCTGAACAATCCCGGCAGTCTGGAAAAGCTGAAGAGCCTTGCCGGGCTTCTGGGCGGCGCGGTACAAGAACAGCCGCCCCCTGCGCCGGAGGAACCGGCGCAGGGGGGCTCCCCGGGAATTGATACGGAAGTCCTGCAAATGGTTACGAGAATTATGCCGTTGCTGTCCAACTTCCGGCAGGAAGACGACAACACACGGCTGCTGCGCGCCCTGCGGCCGCTTTTAAGCCCGGCGCGCCAAAAAAAGCTGGACGAATCCATTAAAATCCTTCAACTGGTCCGGTTGCTACCGCTGCTAAGAAGCAGCGGTATTCTCTGAGGTGGAACATGGCTGATAGTTACAATTACGATATGCAGCGCCTACAGCAAGATGCAATCCGGCGCGCGCGCGAAATGCAGTCGCGCGCACAGGCTGCTGTTTCACAGTCGAATCGAAATATCCCGAATCCGCCGGGGGCAAACCAGGCACGCAACAATGCCCCGTCCTCCCAGCGTTCGGCGGCTGCGCCAACCGCTTCCCCGGCAGAAAAGCCCACTCCGCAGCATTCCAACAACACAGGAGGTCAGATGGTTCCGTTCCGGAATCTGTTCGACACCCTGTTCGACGACAGCGAGCGAACGCTCATCCTAGTGCTGATGCTGCTCCTCATTGAAGAGCGCGCGGACACCGGGCTGATCTTCGCGCTGCTTTATCTGGTGCTGTGATTACTTTTCCTGCGGTGTCCGAATGGCGTAGATGTATTCCTGATTTGTTTTCGGATCGGATTTGAGTATGTACTCCATATATTTTGTAGGCTTGGGGGTTACAACGGCACTCGTGGTCTGGTTGCGCGACGCGTCGCTTGGCGAAACGTATCCGACACGCAGCACGGTGGTATCCCCCTGCTTTTTTGCGCTTTCCGTATAGGGCGTGAAGCTGCTGTCCGAAGAATATAGTGCGACATGGAACTGGTTCTTTTCGGAATTGTATTCAAAAAAGGTTTCCTTGGCCGGTGTTTTGGGCTGAAGCTGGCAGTCCGGCCCGAAAAGCTCATGGCAAGCGTTTACCACGTCGCCAAGCGGAACAAGGACTCTTCCGCTGTCGTCGTAGCTGTTGTAGTTGGAACCGCCGTTCGCCGTAATCGTTTTCCAAAGCGAAGCGTTCAGCACAAATTCCTCATCGGCCTTATCCGGCGAAGCAAACGGCTGCGGATCCTGCATGACGACGGTTGTAAGGAAGGAATCATAGGCTCGCAGCTTGCTGTCGTCGGTAGCCGCGCGGTAAATGCTCTTTCCGATTGTCCCGGCAATAAAGCATACGCCGACCAGCGCAAGAAGCAGCACCAGGGTGCCGGCCGCCACGCCGTAACGGCGGCGCCGGTGCGTACCGGTGCGCTTGGGCTCTGCCGGCTGTTCCGGCTCCACGGCATCCTCCGGCTCATCTGGGTTCAAACCGTCATCCCATTTGGCTAAAAGCTCTTCATCGCCGTTGGTTTCGTCTTCTGGAAGGAAATCGTCGATCTCCATTTCCTCCGGCTCAACGGGGTCTATCTTCTGATTGGGCTTGTTATAAGCATCGCGATAGTCGGCTGAAAAGCCCGGAATGGATTTCTTTCGTTTTTTGCTCATCTGAATAAACTCCGCTTTCTATCGTATTTGACCGCTTCCACTGATAATAAACTTTGTGGAGGTAAGCTGATTTACGCCCATGGGGCCGCGCGCGTGCAGCTTCTGTGTGGAAATTCCGATTTCAGCGCCCAGCCCGAATTCGCCGCCGTCGGTGAAACGGGTGGAGGCGTTGACATAGACTGCCGCGGAATCGACCCGCTCGGTAAATTCCCGCGCGCGCTCATAGCTTCGGGTAACGATGGCCTCGCTGTGCCCGCTGGAATACCGCGCGATATGGTCAATCGCTTCGTCGATGCTGTCCACCACTTTGACCGCGAGGATAAAATCAAGGTATTCCGTCACCCAATCCTCCTCCTGCGCGGGGACGATATCTCCGCCCAGAATTGCGCGCGTCCGTTCGCAGCCGCGGATTTCCACATGCTTTTCGTCCAGCCGCGCCTTGATGGCGGGCAGCGCCTTTTCCGCAATATCCTTATGGACAAGAATGGTTTCAATCGCGTTGCAGACGGACGGGCGGGAAGTCTTTGCGTTAAAAATAATCTCCGCCGCCATATCGATGTCGGCGCTGTCGTCCACATAAACATGGCAGTTGCCCGCGCCGGTTTCAATCACCGGCACCCGCGAATTTTCCACCACGGACCGGATAAGGCTTTTCCCGCCGCGGGGAATCAGCACGTCGAGATATCCGGTAAGCTGCATCATTTCTAAGGAGGACGCGCGGCTGGTATCCTGTACAAGCTGGATTCCGTCTTTCGGCAGCCCGGCTTTTTCAATCGCGCCGCGCAGGATTTCCGCCACGCACCGGTTGGAAAGGAAGGCTTCTTTTCCGCCGCGCAGAATCACCGCGTTGCCCGCTTTCAGGCAGAGCGCCGCCGCATCGGCCGTGACGTTCGGCCTTGCTTCGTAGATCATGCCGATAACTCCGATCGGGACGCGCACCTGCTCAATTTTCAGCCCGTTTGGGCGAACGCCCCCGCCCACGATGGTGCCGACCGGGTCTTCCTGCGCCGCCACGCAGCGGATCCCCTCCGCCATGCCAAGGATACGGTCGCGGTTCAGCGTCAAACGATCCAGCAGAGATTCACTCATACCGCTTTGGCGCGCGGTGTTCACATCCTGCGCGTTGGCGGCAAGAATCTCTCTTTCGCCGCTTTCAATTGCCGCGGCCATTTGAAGAAGCGCCTTGTCCTTTAACGACCCCGCCGTTGCCAGCGCGCGGGCCGCTTCCTTCGCGTTTTTCCCCATCTGCTCCAATACGGTCATGCCGTTACCCCCTTTGTTCTATCTTACTTCTTTTTCGTGCCGAAAACTGTCCCTATTTGTACGCCGTCGAAAAGCTGGTACAGGGATTTCGGGTCCGCGCCGCTCATCACACAGCAAGGGATACCCGCTTCGTTGGCATAAGCCGCCGCGCTCACCTTAGTGCTCATGCCGCCCGTACCGCGGTTGGAGCCAGTGCCGCCCGCAAGTCGCCGGATTTCATCGGTGACCTCCGGCACATAGGGGATGCGTTTGGCATTCGCGTCCACGCGCGGATTCGCATCATACAGGCCGTCGATATCCGTCAGGATGACCAGCAAATCGGCATCGACCAGCCTTGCCACCGTTGCGGAAAGCGTGTCGTTGTCGCCAAAATTGTTGCCAACCAGCTCGTCGATGGCAACGGAGTCGTTTTCGTTCACAACGGGAATAATATCCATTTTGATTAACTCATTGAATGTATTCTGGGTATTGCGCTTATTATGTTCATTCGCAATGACGTCGGTGGTCAGAAGAACCTGCGCCACCATCCGGTTGTACTCGCCGAACAGCTTGTCGTACATAAACATCAGCTCACACTGGCCGACCGCCGCGACCGCCTGCTTGCGTTCCGTTTCCTGCGGTCGTTCCGGCAGCCCGAGTTTTCCAACGCCCACGCCGATTGCGCCGGACGTGACAAGGATAATTTCCCTGCCGGAATTCTGCAGATCGCTCAGCACCTTGCACAGCGTTTCCATCCTGCGCAGGTTCAGTTTTCCGTTTTCATACGTCAGGGTGGATGTGCCTACCTTGACAACGATTCTTTTTGCCTGTGTTATTGCCGACATATCTTTTCTCCTAAATTTTATTGATCCTGTTTTTGCGGATTTCCTTCCCGGCAGGCTGCCATTGCACCGCCTGAAAAACCGTTTTTCACATTCTTTTACAGGGTCCATGTAAGTAAAATTATAGCACATTTTCACATGATTTTGAAGAAGCGTTTCGAATGATACGCAAAATCGAAGAAAAAGCGCGGTCGGTTCGGCCGCGCTACTATCAATTGCACTGGGCAGAAAAAAACTCCCGGGGCAGATACCCCAGGAGAAAAATTGTATTTGATCAGCTCTTGGAGCCGCGCGGTTTATTGGTATTGGCAATAAAACCGTTACTTGCGCGCGGACGGTCGCTACGGCGATGGTCGTCATGCCGGTGGTCATCCCTGCGTGGGAACGAACGGCGCGGTGCGTCAGAAATTTCATTTTCCGGCTTCAGGCCCTCCACCTCGATCAAAGCGTCGCGGCGGGAAAGGTTCAGCCTGCCTTTATCGTCGATTTCAAGCACCTTGACCATGACCTCGTCGCCGACATCGACAGCGTCGGTCACTTTCTCGGTGCGTTTCACATCCAAACGGGAAATATGGACAAGACCTTCCTTGCCCGGCGCAATTTCAACAAACGCGCCGAAGTCCATAATGCGGGTAACCTTACCGTTGTAGATTGCACCCGGCTCGGGGTCGTTCACAATCGTGTCGATGATGGTCAGCGCACGCTGGCAGTTTTCGGCGTCGAGGCCGGAAACATACACGTGCCCATCCTCTTCCACATCAACCTTCACGTCACATTCGGCGCAGATCTTTTGAATAATCTTTCCGCCGGAGCCAATGACTTCGCGGATTTTATCAATTGGAATTAAAGTGGAGAACATTTTCGGCGCGTACTTAGAAAGCTTTTCGCGCGGCGCCGGGATAGTCTTCAAGATGATTTCGTCAAGGATATAATTTCTTGCTTTATGCGTCTTTTCAAGGGCTTCCTTGATTATTTCCGGAGTCAAGCCGTCAATTTTCAGGTCCATTTGAATGGCGGTAATTCCTTCGTGCGTACCGGCAACCTTAAAGTCCATGTCGCCGAAGAAGTCTTCCACCCCTTGAATGTCAACCATGGTCATCCAGCGGTCGCCTTCGGTAATCAGGCCGCAAGAAATACCCGCAACCGGTGCCTTAATCGGCACGCCGGCATCCATCAGCGCAAGCGTGGAGCCGCAGATGGATGCCTGGGAAGTAGAACCGTTGGAAGAAAGCACCTCGGAAACAAGGCGGTAAGCGTACGGAAACTCCTCCACGCTCGGGATAACCGGAACCAGCGCGCGCTCCGCAAGGGCGCCGTGCCCGATTTCGCGGCGGCCCGGGCCGCGGCTCGGCTTTGTTTCGCCGACCGAATAGGACGGGAAATTGTACTGGTGGATATAGCGCTTGGTTTCTTCCTCGTCAATGCCGTCCAGAATCTGGGCATCGCTGACGGGGCCGAGGGTTGCAACGGTCAGAACCTGCGTCTGGCCGCGGGTAAACATACCGGAACCGTGCACGCGTGGCAAAAGGCTTACTTCCGCAGCAAGCGGGCGCATCTCGTCCATCTTTCTGCCGTCCACACGCTTCTGCTCGTCAAGAAGCCAGCGGCGTACAATATATTTCTGCGTTTTATACATACACTCGTCGATCTTTGCCTCCTGGTCGGGGTAAATCTCGTCGAATTTCGCGTGTACCTTTTCATAAATGGGTTTGAGCCTTGCGTCTCGCACGTTTTTATCGTCTGTGTCGAGGGCGAGCTTCACATCTTCCAAGGCGAATTCCTTGATCGCGTTGAGCATCTCCTCGTCCGGCTCATTGCTTGGGTAGGAGAACTTCTCTTTGCCGATCTCAGCCTGAATCCCTTTAATGAAGGCAATAATTTTCTGGTTTGCCTCGTGCCCGGCCATAATGCCGTTATACATCACCTCGTCGGAAACGATGTTTGCGCCCGCCTCAATCATGGCAATGCGGGTTTCGGTGGAAGCAACGGTTACGGCCATCTGGGAAACCTTGCGCTGTTCAGAGGTCGGGTTAATAACATACTGCCCGTCCACATAGCCGACGGAAACACCCGAAATCGGGCCCTTCCACGGGATATCGGAAATACTGAGCGCAATGGAAGTACCGACCATGGCGGCAATTTCCGGCGAGCAATCGTGGTCAACCGACATAACCGTACAGACAACGGAAACGTCGTTGCGCATATCCTTCGGGAACAGCGGGCGAATCGGGCGGTCGATGACGCGGGAGGTCAAAATCGCCTTATCGCTCGGGCGGCCTTCGCGTTTCAGAAAAGAACCGGGGATACGGCCAACGGAATAGAGCTTTTCCTCAAAGTCAACGGAAAGCGGGAAAAAGTCCACGCCCTCGCGCGGTTTCGGGGAAGCGGTTACGGCAACGTGAACCACGGTTTCCCCATAACGAACCAAGCATTCGCCGTTCGCAAGCTGGGCCATTTTACCGGTTTCAATAACCAGCGGACGCCCGGCGAACTCTGTTTCATAAACTTTAAAGTTTTCGAACATAGTTTTCCTCCAATTCAAACGGGAAAAACAGGTTTAGCAATAAAACCGACGTCCAACGCGCAGGCGCCCGTTTCACTGCTAAGTCCCGTTTCAGCCCGTTTTTTGATTTTAATAAAAAAGCCTTAAGGCAGGCGGCATGGCCGCCTGCCCTAAAGGACTGGATTACTTGCGTATACCAAGCTTTTGGATGATGGAACGGTAACGCTCAATATCGCGTTTCTGCAAATAGTTAAGCAGGTTCCTTCTTGCACCGACCATTTTCAGAAGACCGCGGCGGGAATGGTGATCCTTCTGGTGCGTCTTCAAATGCTCGGTAAGATCGTTGATTCTTTTGGTAAGAATCGCAATCTGCACTTCGGAAGAACCGGTGTCGCCCTCATGCAAAGCATACTCTTTAATAATCTCTGTCTTTTCTTCTTTTAACATTATTTTCCACCCTTTCTAATAATAGACCCTCAATCGCAGAAAAAGGCTGGTGAATTCCCCGCAGCGGGGCTTGCTCCTTTATCCGGGAAAGGGGCATCATACTTTTTTATTATAACATGCTAAACTTTTTTTGTAAATTGTTTTTTGCCCTCTATATGCCTTGTTCGAATATTGCCCTGTTTTTTTGAAAATATTCCTTTGCCTGTTCCCCGTTTTTGTGGATTTCCGCTCGCAACTCGTCCAACCCGGCAAATTTTTTCTCCGGGCGGAGGAACTTCATCAAATCCACGCGGACGGTTTTTCCGTAAAAATCCTCACCGCTGTAATCCGGAAGCCAAGTTTCCGCTAAAACGCAAGGCGAGCCGACCGTCGGTTTAATTCCGACATTGGTCACGCCGCAGTATTCCTTCCCGCCAAAAACAGCCCGGGAAACGTAAACCCCGAACCGGGGAAGCACGAAATTTTTCGGAATCGCCTGGTTCAGCGTGGGGGTTCCCAGCCTGCGCCCCAGCTTGCGCCCGTGCAGAACGGGCGAGCGGTAACCGTACGGTCTTCCCAGAAGGCGGGCCGCCTCGTCCACGTCCCCGTTTGCAATCAAACCGCGGATACGCGTGGAGCTGACGGTGTCCCCGTCCAGCAGGACGGCTTCGGCAATCTTGGTTTTCAAGCCCCTCTCGCCGCAAAGCTGCTCCAGCGTGTGGCTATTTCCCTTTCCGCCACAGCCAAACGTAAAGTTGAATCCGCAGCAAACCTGCTTTGCATGGCAGACCCGAATCAGCACCCGGTCCACAAATTCCTCCGGGGTATAATCCTTGATCGTGGAAAAATTCAGGATATAGAGCTGTTCCACGCCGAATTTTTCCAGAATATGGATTTTCTGTTCCTGCGAAAGGATTTCACCGCCCGCGCAGCCGCCCAGATCGGCGAGCGGGTTGCGCGCAAAGGTAAGAACAGCGGGCAAAAGCCCATCTTTTTTCGCTTCCACCGCCGAACCGATTACCTTTTGATGGCCGACGTGCAGGCCGTCAAAACTACCGAGCGCGACCGCAGTATTAGCGAGTGCGGGTGTTAAATCATAGTTTATCCTCATTTTGTCTTCGCTCCATCTGTTTTGTCCATGCTGTCACAAAATAGGCGAAGCACACATAGCTCCGCTTTTCCGGTATCCACGTTCCCCAGCCCCAGAAATACGCCGTTGGGAGAAAGGACGCGGAAAACCGCGCCGTTTTCCCTGGCGCGGGGGGAAATGGACGTGCGGTCCAGGGAAAGCCCGCCGCCGTTTCGAAACCGGTTCGCCTGCGCCCCGGTTACCCGAACCGCAGGGAAATGCAAAAACAGGCTTTCCACCGGCAGGAGCTTTTTCGAAAGCGAACCCTGAACGGAAAGCACCCGCGCTTCGTCCAGCGTAATCGCCTGCGCAAGGGTAAAGCCCGCCGCCGAAGTCCTCCTCAGCGAGGTCATAACGCCGAAGGTCCCCAGCTTTTCGCCGATATCCGCGCAGAGGGTGCGTATATACGTCCCCTTCGAGCAGCGCACAAGCAGGCCGCCGCTCTGGGTATTTTTGTCAAAATCCGTAAGCTCCAACCGGTAAACGGTTACCGGGCGCTTTTCGCGCTCGACCTCGACGCCTTGGCGGGCAAGGTTATAAAGCCGCTGGCCGTTGACCTGCACCGCCGAGTACATAGGCGGGAGCTGAAAAATATTTCCCCGGAAATAGGGCAATACCGCCTCAATTTGTTCCCTTGTTACCTTTTTTGCGCTTTCCTGTTGCTTTTTGCCGGTGCTGTCCTGTGTATCGGTAGAGTAGCCAAGCGCAAACCCGGCCGCATACTCCTTGTCCGTGTCCGTCAAAAGCGAAGCCGCCCGCGTCGCCTTTCCCAAAAGCAGGGGCAGCACCCCGGTCGCCATGGGGTCCAGCGTGCCGGTATGGCCGATTTTTTTCTCGCCGCACAACCGGCGCATCACCGCGACCACGTCAAACGAAGTGAAATCCCGCGGCTTATCCAATACAATAACGCCGTTCACGCCGCGTCCTCCCTCGCATTTTCATATATGTTTCCGAATTTCCTCCAGCATCTGCTTTTCCGCCTGATCCATGGTGGTATCAAACGTGCAGCCAGCCGCACCAGCATGTCCGCCGCCGCCGAATGCGGCGCAGATATCGGAAGCGTTGATGGGCGGGCGAGCGCGCAGCGAAACTTTGCAGGTGCCGTCCGGCTTTTCGCGCAGCGAAACGCCGACCAGCACCCCTTCAATCGCACGCGGGATCGAAGCAAGCCCTTCGATATCGCCCTCCGTCGCCCCGGTGCTGCGGATCATTTCCAAGGTTATTTTAATGACCGCGACGCGGTTATCGTAATAATAACGGATGGTTTCCATCACGCGGCGCTCCATCCCGATGCGCGCGCGGGATTTCGTGTCGAACATTTCGCGGTTGATGCGGTTGCCGTCCGCGCCCTTTTCCACTAAGTCCGCCGCAATGCGGTACGTCCGCGGCGTGACGTTAATGTATTTAAAACAGCCCGTATCCGTGGTAATCCCCGTATAAAGGCAGTCCGCGATTTGACGGTCGATTTCCACATTCAAAAGGTTCAGCACGTCAAAAATAATCTCGCAGGTCGCCGCCGCTTTCGGGTCCACACAGGAACGCTTCGCGTACCCCATATTGGAGGGATGGTGGTCGATGCATAGGTCAATTTTCTCGCCGTACAAGCTTTGATTCGGCTCACCGATCAATTGTGTGTCGGCAATATCCACCGCCACAATCGCCTTCGGAGTGAATTCCTGCTTCTCCACGCCGCCGAAAAGGTAATCGTACTTGGGCACAATCGGGTCGGAGCATTTGATCATGGCGCGCTTCCCAAGCTTTTGCAGCCCGCGGCAAAGCGCCGTAGCCGAACCGAGGGTGTCGCCGTCGGGGTATTGGTGGCACAGGATCAGGATATCATCCGCCCCGCGCAGGAACTCAGCCGCTTCGTTCCGGCTAACCATCTTTTTTATCACTCCTTAGGTCATTGAGTATCCGTGAAATATTCGCGCTGTATTCAATGGAATCGGTGGGCTTGAAGAGCAGCTCCGGCACATGCCTGAGCTGCAGGCGCGCGCCGAGCTCGTGGCGGATAAAGCCGGAAGCGGATTTCAGCCCGGTAACCGCCTGCTTCGCGCGCTCCATTCCCTCCATCGCGCTGATATAAACTGTACAGAAAGATAAATCGTTGGTAACTTCTACCCGGACAACGCTGATCAGCCCCTGGATCCGCGGGTCTTTCAGCTCGCGGAAAATGGCCGTAAGCTCGCGTTTAATATCCTCGGTAATGCGCCCCATTCTGTGGCTGGCCATTTCATACCTCCGTAATATAACACTCATTGGGTTTATTCTTAAATAACCTTCGGTTTGGAAAACGGGCAGCCTGTGACAAAACGTGCAAGATAAGGAGGCAAGCGCCGTAAGGGAGGAGCATACTTTCGTATGTGCCGGAATTTGCAAGCGCAGCCAACTTAGGAGGCAAAATTGCGAACAATTTTGCGGTTGCAAAGATTTGCCATCAGTCTGTGCCTTATTCTCTATAAGCCTCCATCATAAAGGCTTCCAAAATGTCTCCCTGCTTAATGTCGTTGAACTTTTCAAGCCCGATGCCGCAGTCGTAGCCTTCGGCCACTTCCTTTACGTCATCCTTGAAGCGGCGCAGGGACGCAATTTTATCCTCGGTGATCACGATGCCGTCGCGTACAACGCGGACCTCCGCGGTACGGGTAATCTTGCCCGTCGTAACATGGCATCCGGCAATGGTGCCCACATTGGAAATTTTATAAATTTCGCGGCATTCCGCCTTGCCAAGGGCAACCTCGCGGTATTTCGGTGCAAGCATTCCCTTCATGGCGGACTCGATTTCGTCGATGCAATCGTAAATAATGCGGTACAAACGCACATCCACGCCGTCGCGCTTCGCATTTTCCTCGGCAACGGGGTCGGGGCGCACATTGAAGCCGACGATAATAGCGTTGGACGCGGTTGCAAGCATAACGTCGGATTCGCTGATCGCGCCGACGCCGCCGTGAATGACATTCACGCGGACTTCGTCGTTGCTCAGTTTTTCCAGCGACTGCCTTACCGCTTCCACGGAACCCTGCACATCCGCCTTGACGATAATTTGGAGTTCCTTCATATCGCCCTGCTTCATCTGGTCAAACAGATTGTCAAGAGTAACCTTCGTGCGAGCGTTGAACCGCTCTTCCTTCAGCGCGTTGCGGCGCTGTTCCACCAGCTCCCTTGCAAGGCGTTCGTCGGAAACGGCGTTGAAAATGTCTCCGCCCGTCGGCACATCGTCCAAACCGGTAATCTCCACAGGAACGCTCGGACCCGCGGAATCAATCTTTTTGCCGTTCGCGTCCGTCATGGCGCGCACACGCCCGACGGTGGTGCCGGCAACCAGAATATCGCCCGTATGGAGCGTACCGTTCTGCACCAGCATCGTAGCGATCGGGCCGCGGCCCTTGTCGAGCCTTGCCTCAATTACGGTACCCTTTGCCGCGCGGTCCGGGTTTGCCTTCAGTTCTTTCATATCGGCGACCAAGATGATCATTTCGAGCAAATCCTTAATGCCGGTCTTCTTCAACGCAGAAACCGGAATGCACGGAGTATCGCCTCCCCATTCCTCCGGCACAAGGTCGTATTCGGTAAGCTGTTCCATAACATGTTGGGGATTCGCGCCGGGTTTATCCATCTTATTAATCGCGACAATAATCGAAACACTCGCCGCCTTCGCATGGTGGATCGCCTCAACGGTCTGCGGCATGATGCCGTCGTCCGCAGCGACAACCAAAACCGCGATATCCGTTACCTGCGCACCCCTTGCACGCATGGTGGTAAACGCGGCGTGACCCGGCGTATCCAGGAACGTAACCTCGCGGTCGCCGAGCTTTACCTGATAGGCGCCGATATGCTGGGTAATTCCGCCTGCTTCAGTTGCGGTAACGTTCGCGTGGCGGATCGCGTCGAGCAGGGAGGTCTTTCCGTGGTCAACATGGCCCATAACGACAACAACCGGCGCGCGCGGCACAAGGTTGTCGTCCTCATCCTCGCTGTCGTCGATAATCTGCTCCTCGATGGTAACGACGACTTCCTTTTCCACCTTCGCGTGGAATTCCATCGCCACAAGCGAAGCCGTATCAAAGTCGATCACATCGTTTACGGTGGCAAACACGCCCAAGCCCATCAGCTTTTTGATGACTTCCGCGGCGGTTGCCTTTAAGCGCATAGCCAGCTCGCCAACCGTGATTTCTTCCGGAATCTGAACGGTAATCGGCTTTGCCTTGCGCTCCATCGCGATACGGCGCAGGCGCTCGGCCTCGGTTTCCTTGCGGGAATTGCGTGGCTTGTTGCGGTATTGGCTGCTGCGCTGGGTCAGCTTCTGCTTCTGTACGGTGTTATTAGTGTTGATCTTCTCGGAAGCGAGGCGGTCATACTTCTCGTTGTATTTATCCAGCTCCACATGGGAAGCACGGGTGTCGACAATCCGGCCCATGGGGCGGCGGATGCTGTTGTCGGTATTATGCACCGGCTGCGGTTTTTTCGGCTGGGTATTCTGAACCGGTTTGGAAGGAACGGGTGTTTTCTGCTGCGGTTTCGGGCCAACCGGCGTAATTTTGCCCGGTTTCACCGCTTTGCGCGCGGGTTTCTGCGCCTCTTTTGCGGGCTGCGAAGATGCGGCGGGTTTTTCCGGCTGGATGGAAACATCCGGCTTTTCCGGTTCGACAACGGTTTCCTTCTGGTTCCCTTCCGCAAAATACGCGTCCAGATTTTCCAAGCTGTTCTTCTGCGTAAAGGCTTCAAAAACAAGATCGAGTTCGTTTTCGTCAAGGGCGGTCATATGTTTTTTTACTTCGCCGGTATATTTCTGCAATGTGTCGATGACTTCCTTATTCGGTACGTTCAGGTCTTTTGCCACCTCATGAACCCTGTATTTTATCATCATATATCAAATTCCTCCTCATTCCTCAGTTCCGGCCGTTTCCGCTGTGCACAGCGTAAGCAACTTGGAAGCGAACCCGGCATCATTCACCGCAACAACTCCGGTTCGCTTTCCGAGAGCCATGCTGATTTCGTCCATCGTGGAGGGAAGCACCTGAACAGCGATTCCTTCCTTGTCGGCTGCAAACCGTACCCCGCCCGACGTTCGGCGCGACAGATCCTTTGCAAGCAGCACGAGTTTTGCGCTTCTTTTTCGCAGCGATTCGATCACCGCGTCATTTCCGAGCGAAAGCCTTCCGGCCCGCCGCGCAATGCCAAGAAGCTGCAGTATTTTTTCATTCATTCTGGCTGATTTCCTCCTCCATACGATCGTAAACCTCATCGGGAATTTTACAGGAGAAGGATTTTTCAAATCTTCTCGATTTCCGTGCGGCTTTCAGGCAATCGATGCTTTTGCAGACATACGCGCCGCGCCCCGGTTTGCGCCCCGTAAGGTCAAGGGAGATTTCCCCTTCGGGCGATTTTACAACCCGCACAAGTTCTTTTTTTGGCTTCATTTCCCCGCACCCCGCGCACATGCGAAGCGGTATTTTCTTCTTTTGCATCGCTCTCACCGCCTTATCTGGGTTATTCTTCCTCGTCTTCGCCGTAGAATCCGCTCTCCGGCTTTATATCAATTTTCCAGCCCGTCAGCTTGGCGGCAAGGCGGGCATTCTGCCCCTTGTTGCCAATGGCTAGGGAAAGCTGGTTTTCCGGCACCGTTACGCGGCACGCGTGCGAACCGTCCTCCGCGGGAACCACTTTAAGGACATTGGCGGGTGAAAGCGCGGAAGCGATAAATTTCGCGGGATCCTCGCTGTACTCGACAATATCGATTTTTTCGCCGCCCAGTTCGTTGACAATGTTGGATACGCGCGCGCCGCGCGCGCCGATGCATGCGCCGACCGCGTCTACATCAGGGTTATGGCTCAGCACCGCAATCTTTGTGCGGGAGCCCGCTTCGCGGGACACCGCTTTTATTTCCACAGTACCGTCGTAAATTTCCGGCACTTCGGTTTCAAACAGGCGTTTCACCAAATCGGGATGGACGCGGCTGATCATGGCGCGCGGTCCCTTTTCGGTTTCCTTTACATCGACCACGTACACCTTGATGTGGTCGCCCTCAGTCAGCTTTTCGTCGCCGACCTGTTCGCTTTTCGGCAAGATTGCCTCCGCCTTTCCAATCAACAGCGTCGCCGCGCCGGTGCGCGGGTCAACGCGCTCAACCAGCGCGCTCACCAGTTCCTGATGCTTGCTTTGGAATTCTTGCATCATCTGGCCGCGTTCGCCGTCGCGGATGCCCTGGCGGATAATGTTGCGCGCGGTCTGTGCCGCAATGCGCCCGAACTCCTTGGTATTGAGCTGAACATTGACCATGTCGCCGATCCCCACCGTGGGGTCAATGCTGCGCGCATCCTCCAAAAGGATTTCCTTTCCCTGATGGGTTATGTCCTCAACGACGGCCTTGCGCAGGTAGACCTCAAACGTACCTGTTTCGGGTTCCATGTTAATCACGCAATCATCGTTGCCGTAGCTGCTCTTGCAGGCCGTAACAATCGCTTTTTTAATTTTGTCGATCATAAAATCGACCGGGATGCCCCTTTCCTTTTCCAGAAGGGAAAGAGCCTCGAAAACTTCGCTGTTCATTCCTCAATACCTCCAACAATATCATCTTCCACCAGCCGTACGGACGAGGCATCCTTTTGGGCAAGTGAAACGGTTTCTCCTTTTTCCGTTTCCAAAATGATCGTACCTTCCTGAAAATCCCGGAGCGTTCCGATAAGCTCACGCCGACCGTCCTCCAGGGGGTGAAACAGCTTTGCCCGGACTTTTGCCCCCAAAAACGCCCAGAAATGCTCCTCGCGGACAAGCTCGCGCTCCATTCCGGGGGAAGAAACCTCCAGGCAGTAAGACTGATCAATCGGGTCAAGCTGGTCGAGCGGATCGTCGATCGCGCGGCTCATAGCCTCGCAGTCCTCGATGCCCACGCCGCCTTCCTTGTCGATAAAAATGCGCAGGAACCAACCAGCCCCTTCCTTCACAAAGCGTACGTCCCAAATCGTAAGGCCAAGGCCGGCCGCAATCGGAGCGGCAAGCTTCCAGACCACGTCAACGGTATTCCCGCCCTTTTTCCTGTTTGACAATCCGTTCACCTCATAATACAAACAAAAGAGCGGGTCGCCCCACTCTTTCATCCTTCATAATATTACTTGTTTATAATATCACAACAAACGCTTAAATGCAAGGGCAAATCTGCACCTTTTTCCGCTTATTCTTCCATTTGCTTTCCTAAAAACGACGCGGCGACCTGCGCCAGCTTTGTTTCGCTTTCGGTGGGGGTTTCATTGCCGTCGTTAGACAGCAGGATAACAGCTCCCGTTACGTCGCTGGAAGCAATAATCGGACAGATAACTTCCGCTGTGCGGTCAATGCCTTCAATCGGCTTGAGCGGGGTATTTCCCTTGTTCACGAAGCTCTGCCGATTCTGCATATACTCCTCCAGTTCGGGAGTAACGCGGCGCTCCAAAAACTCTTTGCGCGGAACCCCCGCCGCCGCAACGACATGGTCGCGGTCACAGACAAGGGTCGGCAGGCTGACCACCTTGGAAAGCACGTCCGCATACTGCCCGGCGAAAGAGGAGAGTTCACCCACGGGAGAATATTTCTTAAAAATAACCCCTCCCTGCGTATCGGTAAAAATTTCAAGCGCATCGCCTTCGCGGATACGAAGTGTGCGGCGGATTTCCTTTGGGATGACAACGCGGCCTAGATCATCAATTCTTCTGACTATTCCTGTAGCTTTCAAAATTTATTTCCCTCCTGTTACGGTGTTGTCATTGCTTATTATCCGCAGGAAAAGCGAAGCTATGCAAGATTTTACAAGGTTGATTTTGGGAAATTTTGCCCCAGTTTCTTTCACGATTTTCTTTAATAAATTACATAAAATAAATTAAAAGAAAACCGGAAGCGCCCTGGTTTTTCTTCCTTCTGAGGGGTATTTCTTTTTCGGAAGCCTGTTTTCGCTTGTAAACGGCGGCGCTCCGTATTATAATGAGCGTAATAAGTTTTCCCGAAAATTGGAGGTTTTACATTGAAAAGAATGTGGAAAGTATGCGCCGCCGTGCTCGCGGCTGCCGCCCTGTTCGCGCTTGCGGGCTGTTCGGCGCGCACCGCAGTTACAGCGGACGAATTTAAAAAGCAGGCCGAAGCCCAGGGCTTTAAAGTAACCGACACAAGCGGCTCCAGCGTAAGTGCTGAAAAAAGCCTCGAAGCGACAAAAAGCGAAACCGGCACAACGATAACGTATCTTGCCTTTTCCTCCGAAACTTCCGCGCAGCAGTCCTACAAAAGCATAAAATCCAGCATATCGAACGGCGCAGGCGGAACAGCTACCAATGTGGACTCCTCATCCTATAACAAATACACCTATGTAAACGGCGAGCTGACCCACACGCTGGTGCGCATGAATAAAACGGTCATTTACGGCAAAGCAACCCTCACCCACAAAAATCAAGTGGACGATTTTATGAAAGCAGTCAAATATTAAGTAATCCTCCCGGAAACCAGCCGGGAGGATTTTTTTGAAGGCAACAGGAGCAAACGCTGTGCACCCCAACCTTAAAAGAGCTTGGCACCCGTCAGCCCAGCGAAGGCCATGGAAAGGATTCCAATATAGAGAAGCATTGCGGGAAGCCCCCGGAACGCCTTTGGCATCGCATCGTTTTTCAGCCCCGGCATCGCGTGGGCCAAAATCCCCGCAGCGAAATAAAAAGCGATTCCCGTTCCAAGCGCATACCCCGCCGCGGAGGATAGGCTTAGCGAAAAACGGTTCACAGCAAACGGTATGGAAAGCACCACGGTATTGATCGCCGCTGGCGCGAGCACCTGCCCGTACCGTTTATAAAACGGGAGAAACAGCATTTTCAAAACCATTGCCGCCAAAACATACTCCAGTACGGCGCAAAAAGCAACGACGGAGGGAAACAAAACCGGGCGGAATACGCTGCTCGCCATCTGCGTGCTAATCCACAATCCGCCCACGGAGGAAAGCAGGGAAAAAAGTGTGACAAACAGCGAATATACGCCGAGCGTCTTCGGGCGGCGCGCTGCACGGAGCACGTGGCTGAATCCCACACCGCCGTTAAACAGGATGTTTTCCGCTGTAACGGCAAGCAGGGCCGCGATCAGCATCTGCACAAAAGTCGTCATACGCTACCTCTTCTTTATGGACTTTTGGCTGCGTTTCTCGTTAATCCATTGGACAAACGCGGCAAAAAAGCCCAAAATCAAAAAACCGAAAAACGGCATGGAAACGCTGATGGCCCCTTGGGTGTCGGCGTAGGTCATCAAAAGGCTGCGCACCAATACGGTCAGCGTAATTACCAGCATAAATCCAGCGGAACAGCCCAGCGCGTCGGCAGCCACAGCCCAGCCGATATGCGTGGGCGCGTATTCGTTCGCGCGGGAAAGCATCATGGAATTGCAGATCATCAGGCTTGCCGCCATACCGAGCGAAGCGATCGAACCCGGTTCAATCTTATCGGTTAGCCATGCCGCAGGGAGGTAAAAAAGCGCGGAAGAAGCCAGCACCAATCCCGGGCGCATCCACGCAGGAACCATTTCCCCCACAAGACAGAAAAAGAGCGACAAGGGAACCGAAAGAAAAAAATACAAAAGGGAAAGTTCGGCGGCGTTTTTCAAATCGTTCCCTGCAAAAACCACCGGAAACATCCCAAGCGCCCCGACCAGCACAGGATTTTTATAAAGCACGCCGTTTAAAAAGATCGTGCCGGTTTCCCGAAGAAGGACCCTTCTATTCCTCATACAGTTCCTCCCCCCATCTGCGGTCGCCGCAAACCAGGCTGTTGATCTGCGGTACGACGGCGTTTGCAAGCAGAATCGCAAACCAGGCTCCCTGCTCATACGCGCCGTAGCGGCGGAAAAGCATGATCAGGACACCGGCAAGCAGTCCGTAAAGCACCCTTCCGAAACCCGTCCGGGGCGAAGTGACCGGATCGGTCAGCATAAACACAGCGCAAAACAGAAGGGAACCCGACATCAACTCATATTTTATGGAAGTCAGCGGGGCACACGCAATCCGCGGCCAGAGCGCCGCCATTACTGCGCCCGCAAAAAGGCAACCGGCCGTAATTTCCCAGTTCGCGGTCCGTTTCAAAAACAAATACAGCCCGCAGGCGCACAGTACCAGAATCCCGGTTGCGCCAACAGGGCCTGCGAACACACCCCAGAGCATATCAAACGGAAGGATATCCGGTTTCAGCCCGTTTTTCAGGACTGCAGCTGGGGAAGGGGCGGTTTCGACATTGCAGTCCGCAAACACAGGAAGCACTTCACCCGCTGACGGGTTGAAATAGGAAAAGATCCGCTGCGGCCACAGGAGCGTTATAAACGCCATGCCCGCCGCCGCAGGGTTAAAGGGCGTATGCCCAGTAGAGCCGAACGGCTTTTTTGCAACCAAGATTGCAAACGCAGCGGCAGCACAGGGAAGCCATAGCGGCGCGTTCAGCGGCATCAGCATTACAATGATCAGGCCCGTCACCATGGAGGAACAGTCGGACGTATTGATGCTTCTTGACTGAAGCAGGCTCCACGCGATTTCACACAACACGCAGGCTACCAGGGTAACTGCCGCCATCGCAAGCGGACGGGCGCCGTAGCGCGCAACCGGCAGAACCAGCAGAAAGGCGAGCGCGGTTAACGTGTCCCGCATCATGGAGGAAACGGAGGTTTCTTTTTTCAGATACGGAGTTTTCGCGTTAAGTAATGTCAATGAAGTCACCGCTTTTCTTTAATTGCGCCGCTTTCCGGACGGCGCCGGTCAAATCGATTCCCGAAGGACACGCGACCGTGCACGCGGCACAACGGATGCATTTCTGCACATTCGTCAGCCGGACCAGGTTCGGCTTCGCGTTCTGCATCTCCTGCTGTATCTTCCACGGCACAATACCGCGCGGGCATGCGCGGGCGCAACGCTGGCAGCCGATACAGGGATACTCTTTATAATTCGGAGCCTTTTTCAAGGCAATCACACAGCGCGTTGTGGCGGCAATCGGCTCGTTTAAATCCGTTACCGCCCTGCCGGTAATCGAGGAACCGGTTACCACCAGCGAGGTTTTTTCACTTAAGCCGCAGAATTCAAGCAGTTCCTTCAGCGGCGTTCCGATACGCGCCCGGACGTTGCGCCAATGCTCCACGCCGTCGCCCGCCACCGTTACGACCGTAGAGGTTTGGGGCTCGCCGTCGTCTATGGCAGCAAGAAGGGCAGCGCAGGCCTGCGCGCCGATATAGGCGGCATTTTTCCTGTTCGCAAACAGCTTCCTTTTCAAAAGGGCGCGCGCCGGATACATCTCGCCGGCAAGAATCAGATCGGCCTGCGGGTTTATTTTCTGTATCATTTTCGCCTCGTGCTTCGTAGCGACAGCGATTTTGTTTTCCTTTGCGCCGCACGCTTTCCCGGCAAGCACCAGCCCCGCGATAATAGCGTTCGTATTTTCCCGAAGTGTGGCCATCGCGCTGGTCGTGCAGGGGTCTTCGTCAAAGCAGCACGCGACGATCATATCCGGTTTTAGGCGGCGCAGCTTTTTCAGCTTTCGAAAAAGCGGCACCCCGTCGAACTCGTCCACAATTCCGGCGGCCTGCGCTGCCGCGATAATCGCGTTGGAATTCAGTTCCCCTTTTCGCAGCGGAAGCCACTCCGTTTTTTTTTGATTTTCCGCGGTCGGAAGATCCTGAATTTTGTGCCGAAGGGAAGCCGCTTTTTGCTGATCCAGTTTTATGCCGTGCCGCAATATCACACCGTCATCCCCATTTACTCTATCAAGTCAAGGACAAATTGAATTTATTTTTGTTCGTCGGCCGCTTTCAGGGCATCGATCGCCTCGCGCGCGTCCTCGGCTTTAAATACGCTTGTTCCGGCAACGCAGATATCCACGCCCGCCTGCGCCGCCGTAACGGCTGTTTGCGGATTGATGCCGCCGTCCACCTGCACCAGCAGGTCTGGCTTTTTCGCTTTCAGCGCGCGTACCTTTTCCATCATATCGGCCATAAAGCTCTGGCCGCCGAAGCCCGGCTCTACCGTCATGACCAGCACCATGTAAAGATCGTCAAGGTAAGGTAACACCTCTTCCACCGGTGTTTTCGGCTTAATGGCAATCGCCGGTTTTGCACCGCCCGCCCTAATGGCAGCAATCGTTTCGCGCGGGTCGGACTGCGCTTCCAGATGGAACGAAACAATATCCGCGCCGGCCTTTAAAAAGTCCGGCATATACCGGAGCGGCTCGTCAATCATCAGGTGCACGTCAAATGGCTTGTCCGTAAATTTGCGCACGGCCTGCACAACGGGCGCGCCGAACGTAAGGTTGGGAACAAAATGCCCATCCATTATATCAAGATGGATCCAGTCTGCGCCGCAGATATCCATTCTTTTTACTTCATTTCCAAGCTGTGAAAAATCCGAAGAGAGCACGGAAGGTGCAATCAACATTTTCATCCCTCCATCCATATATATTTTATTTTACCTTAATTTCACAAGGATTTCAACTTCTTGGAACCGGTTCCCAAAACTTTATATAGTGCCTGCCGGGAGCGAGTCCCGGCAGACGATCTATAATAAAGCGGTTTAAATATATTTGCCCCGCACACTATTGTATGCACAAATCCGTTTTTTGGCAGTAAAAAAGCCTCGTAAAAACGAAGCTCTTTTCTTGTTATTCATCTTCACCCGGCTTGCCGCCCGTTTCTTCCGCTTTCTTTTTCTGTGTTTCCTTATAGTAAGCAAAGCAGAAGATCACCAGCGCCGCCGCCGTAATAATGCGGTAAACCCAGCCCCACACGCCGGCAAACAGGTTAGCGGCTCCCGCCGCAAAGGCAAGCCACCATCCGCCGAGGAAAAGGAAGAACGTCCCCGCAATATAAAAAATACGGTTTTCCCTGCCCAGACGGAAAATCAGGATCAACCCCGCCGCGAACCACATCGCGGAATACAGGTATCGCATAAAACCGCCTCGCTTATTCTTTCCTGGAAAAAGCGGGGTTTCCCCCGCTTCGCTTTACAGAACGTAGATATTCATGTTGCGGATGCCGAACTGCCTGCACTGGCCAACTGTATTGAAATACAGGTCGGCAACAATTCTGCCGTTCATAACACCGCCGCCGGTATCCGCCGCAATTGCATAGCCGTAAACCGTCTTGCCGTCGGGCGAAGTGATATACAGCCTGCTTCCGTAAGGAATAATCCGCGGATTTACCGCCACCAGCCCGAACGCCGCCGCCTGACCGGTAGAAGTCCAGCCGCCGCCGGTGTACCCGGTGCATTTTCCGTAAACGCATTTGCGGTAGCGTACGACCTTCCCGTTCTTGTCGGTAAAGGTTCCGTCGCCGTTTTCAACCGTGCCGACTCTTTTCTTCGTACCTACTACGGTCACCTGCTCCACCGGCTGCGAAATTACTGTGCTTGAAATTTCTTCACTGCCGGCAAGCTTGCCGTCGACAAACTTCTGATTCAGAACAACCGACTTAACGCCGGCTTTTCCGGGAATACGGATCTGCTTCTGCCCCTTGTAAAGGCTGGCGCTCTTTTCCGTGCGGTTCTGAAAAGGAATCGCCTGCTGGGCGGTAACCTGGCGGTACTCGACCCTTGCGACGGCGATCTTCATGCCTTCGCTTACGGCGGCATCCTGTTTCACGCTGACGATGTCGTTTTTCCCGACTTCCACACCAGCTTCGTCCAGCGCCTGCGCTACTGTGCCCTCGCTGACGACCACCGGGGTGGTTTTCCCGTCCGCCGCAATGCTGACATTATAGCGTTTTATCACCTTGATATCGGTCTGTCCTGTAATCGGTGTGTCCGCCGCAGGAGAAACTGCATCGTTTTTCCCCGGCGTAACACCCGCTTGTGCAAGTGCCTGCGCCACTGTGTCACCATAGTGCAATGTGACGGCTTTTGTTTCGCCGCCGTTTTCAATATTTACCGAATACGCGCTGCGGACAATCAGTTGAATGGAACCGTCCGAAGCGGTTTGAGGACTGCGTACAACCAAATCTTCGTCGCTTACCGTAATTTTTGCCGCGGTAAGGATATCGTCGGTTTCGTCACTAAAAAGCTGAACGCTCTTCTTTTCACCGTTATAGTCGATTACAGCGTTACGAGTTGCAGCCGCTACCGTGACGACCGAACCGACCGTAATCATAATCATAATTGCAAGCGCAGCCACTCTTTTTATTGTGCTTTTAAAATCTGCTCTATTTCGTATGAAATTTCGCATTCAGTCACCCTTTTCTTTGCTTTTGCACAGTAAATATGGGCTTTACCCACCACATTGGCACACGTCTATTTTTCAGGATATGCGTCAATGGCGTAATTATATCCACCGAATGCATAGCTGTCAAATTGTTAACACGACTTGGTTTGTGCATATTGCACAATGCTAAAAGTCATTAAAATCTTCTTTCCCTTCTGTAATTGCTGATTTGACATTATTTTCACATTCCTTACGGTTTTTAAAAATGGCTTTTCTGTGCAAAGTGTAAGAAAATCATAGTTACAAAGTTGTTACAACTATTACAGCGTTGTTTATTCTTTATTTTTTGACAACAGTTTTCTTTTTTTAGCTTATCTTAAAAAGAGAAAATCTTCAAATTTTGGCTCTGTACCTGGATTTTTTCACTGTACTTTTTGTATTGACGAATCGTGTCGAACTTAGCTTGCTGTTCCAAGAACGAAGTTTCCCCGTTTTTTCTCGTCTAGAATATCCCTTCGTTACACATCCCTATTTTTATTTTAAAAGATTCGATATCCGTCCGGAGAACATACTATATATAGTATAGGAAACGCTTGAAAGGAAAAGCGTAAAAAGGGGTAAAAACTCCATATATAATGTAAGGGAAATCCTCTCCCATGGAGCTTTAAAATTGGAACTGATTCTATCACTAGATTTTCCAATATGTGGGAAACACACATACTTTCCGCTGGTTATCCATTTCTTCTGCAAGAACATTATTTCCCTTTGAAGAAAGCGCCTTGTTCCGATCCATTTTCGCCTTGAAATTCTAAGGAAATTTGTACTTCTGAAACCGGTTTCCCGCTTAAAATCCGGGGGTAAAAACAGCCGACAGACTTACTTCTATAATATATATTAGAAAAGGAAAAATCGGTTTTCGCGCCGGAAAAGAAGCATTTCGCTTGGATGCGATTCCTTGCTTCCGCATCAGGGAACCTCTTTTAAGCACAAACAAAAACCTCCAATCGTAGGTTTCAATCCTACAATTGGAGGCTCTTTCTTTCGTGGATTTCCCACGAAAACG
Source organism: Caproiciproducens galactitolivorans (assembly GCF_004768785.1). Lineage (GTDB taxonomy): Bacteria > Bacillota > Clostridia > Oscillospirales > Acutalibacteraceae > Caproiciproducens > Caproiciproducens galactitolivorans. Next base: position 4,187 of record NZ_SRMQ01000004.1, on the reverse strand, counting down.
TTCGTTTTGAAGATGGAAATTATCTCTTTGAGAACTGAGGTGCGCGACGGGCCGCTTTGAGACCGTACTTCTTGCGCTCCTTCATTCTCGGGTCGCGGGTCAGGAACCCGGCCTTCTTCAAAGGAGAACGTAAATTTTCGGAATCGTACTGGAGCAGCGCTCTTGCAATGCCGTGGCGGATTGCGCCGGCTTGCCCGGTAACGCCGCCGCCTGCAACACGGCAGACAATGTCAAACTTCTCGTTCGTGCCGGTCAGAACCAACGGCTGGCGAACGATGAGCTTTAAGGTATCCAATCCGAAGTAATCGTCGATATCTCTGTCATTAATGGTAACCTTGCCGGTGCCCTGATAAAGCCTTACGCGGGCAACGGAGCTTTTTCTTCTTCCGGTTCCATAAAAATAGGGTGCTTTCTCGTACATTCTCTAGTCCTCCTCCCTTATCGATCCCAGACTTGCGGCTTTTGGGCGGCATGCTTATGCTCTGCGCCCTCGAACAAGCGAAGTCTGCCCATGGCTGCACGGCCGATGGTATTGTTGGGGATCATGCCTTTAACGGCAAGTTCCATGGCTTTGCACGGCTTTTGATCCATAAGGGTGTCATAACGAACCGCTTTTAAATGGCCGATATACCCTGTGTGATGATAATAATATTTCTTTTCCAGCTTTTTTCCGGTGAGAACCGCATCTTTGCAGTTAATGATGATCACATGATCACCGCAGTCAACGTGCGGGGCATAGGTGACTTTGTGTTTTCCGCGGAGCAGCATGGCGGCCTGCGCGGCTACGCGCCCCAGCGGTTTGCCTGCTGCGTCGAGAACGTACCACTTACGCTCAACTTCGCCGGCCTTTGGCATATAGGTGGACATGACTATACCTCCTGAAATTTGTTTGAATCCTATAAAAAACCCTGCCCCTTTGGCAGGGCAGCCTTTTAAAAAAGCGCGCTGGAATCCGGCGCAAAGGATTTGCATGTATGATAGTACCATATTGCGGCGGCAGTGTCAAGAGCAAATCGCCAATATTTTAATTTGCCGACGTATATCTCTTAATTTCACGCGCTTTTGGGCTGTATCGTACTGTTACGAGCGCGTCATTTCATTTTTTGTCTATCGTAAACTTATAATTAATATAAAGGTTGACAATTAAAATTTCAATGCTATACTTTAAAATAAAAAAGATTAGGAGAATTTTATGAAAACAAAGCAACTAACAGTTACCGCACTTTTCACCACATTGACGATAGTCTTTGCCCAACTCATTCTTCCGCTGCCGTTTACGCCGGTGCCGCTTTCTCTTTCCCTGCTTCCTGTGTTCCTGTCCGGGGCGATTCTGCCGAAGCGGTTTGCGGTTCTGTCCCAGCTTGCCTATCTTCTGCTGGGGATTGTCGGCCTGCCCGTATTCGCCGGATGGAAGGGCGGCCCTGGCGTTGTTTTCGGCCCGACCGGCGGCTTTTTGGTCGCTTATCCGATTATGGCGTTCGCAACAGCTTTCATATTGGAGCGGAGTAAAAAGAAAAACACCGCCGCCTGTGTTCCCGCCATGCTCGCTGCGCTTTTCATCTGCTACCTTTTCGGCTCCGTATTTTTCGCAGTTTCCGCAAACGTCGGCTGGGTAAAGGCCCTTTCGGCGACGGTTTTCCCCTTTGTCTTGTTTGACTGCCTGAAACTTGCCGCCTGCGCCATACTTGCCCCGGCGATCAACAAAGCGTTAATTCAGTCGAAATTATTCCCAATTGTATAGATTTTGACAAATAAAATTGACAACTACCTGGATAATAAGAAAATAATTATCCCTAGAGTATATGTTCCGGCTTCTATTTTTGTCATGATGGCGCATAGCAAGGATTTCGCCTTTTGTAATATTTTTGTTTTATTATACATATTGTATATTCTATTTCCTCTTCGATAAGGCGCTTTTTCATCGGTGAAATCTAAAGGATCATCCACGCTGTCCCATCGATTTGCGCCAACCGCGCAAGTATTTTGTAGCCATCACGTTGACCTCGTTCCCCTATGCCGGATAATACACATAAAAATGGCGGCCGGAAAAACGGTCGTCTTTCTCTATATTTCGCGTCCGACAACACGCGCAAGCTCTCCGACTTTTTTCGTTAACTGTCCGAAGCTTTCCGGGGTGAGCTGCTGCGCGGCGTCACTCATCGCGGCTTTCGGGTTCGGGTGCACCTCGATAATCAGCCCATCCGCACCCGCGGCAATCCCCGCCAGCGACAGGGCGGCAACATACCTTGCTTTCCCCGCCGCGTGGGACGGGTCAATGATAATCGGCAGGCAGCTCCGCTCCTTCACGACCGGAACCGCGGAAACATCCAGCGTATTGCGCGTGGCGGTTTCAAAGGTGCGGATCCCTCGTTCGCAGAGCACGACATTATAGTTACCCTCGCTCATAATGTATTCCGCCGCGTCGAGCCATTCCTCAATCGTAGAGGAAATTCCCCGTTTCAGAAGCACCGGGATTTTCGAGCGCCCGACTTCCCGCAGAAGGCGGAAGTTCTGCATATTGCGCGCGCCAATCTGCAACATATCGCAGTACTTTCCGGCTGTGTCAATCTGGTCGTGCGCCACTACTTCGCTGATAACCTTCAATCCGGTGGCGTCGGCGGCTTTGCGCATCAGTTTAAGTCCTTCCTCTTCCATGCCCTGGAAGGAATAGGGGGAAGTCCTCGGCTTATAGGCGCCGCCACGAAGGAATTGCGCGCCGCCGGCTTTTACACCCAGAGCCGCATGCATAATCTGCTCCTCGTTCTCAACCGCGCACGGGCCTGCCATTATGACCAGCTTTTTTTTGCCGATTTTCAGCTCGCCGACCTCTACCACACGCCCGTCCGGGCACATTTCATGGCTTGCCAGCTTATAGGAATGCATAATCGGAACGCATTTCTCAACGCCTTCCATTAATTCAAAATCAAAATCGCCTAATTTTGTCTTGTCGCCCAAAACGCCGATAATCGTCGCCTGCGACCCGGTGGAAAGGTTCGCGCCTAAACCGTGCTCCTTTAGGACTTCAACGATTTTCTCCACGTCCTGTTGTGTAGAATCCTTTTTCATTACAATAATCATAAGATCTATCCCACTCCCCGGTTAGAGGATTCCTTTCTTTCGTCACTTCAATTACTTTATGCTTTAAATCACTAAATATCTTATCATGGATATTCGGAAATTGCAACTTGTAGCGCATGAATCCTTATTATTTATAATAAAATCCGCTTGCCTTTTTGCTCGCCGCGAAACCTTTCGAAATCCGGGCTATAACCAGATTCTTTCGAATTACAAAACAAATAAAAAAACAGCCACCCTATTGGATGACTGCTTTAAGATGTCGGCACCTTCCTATTGTCCCAGGCCGTTGCCAGCCAAGTATCTTCGGCATCGATGAGCTTAACTTCCGTGTTCGGAATGGGAACGGGTGGACCCTCATCATCATCAGCACCAACTATTATCTCTCGTGACGACTTTATTATAATACCACGTTTGCCGACAAATTGCAAGTGTTTTTTTAATTTTTTTATTCGTAAAATATTCCTTCTGCGGAAGAAAGAATACTGGAAACAAGGCTAGCCGCACAGGCAATGCCCGCCACGATAACAAAAGCAAGCAAAACAATTGCAATGATTAAAAGCACCTTGGCACGATGCGCCTGCTGGAGATCCCTGCCGTAGAAGTGTCCTGAAATAATAAATGGATCGGGTGCCGTTTCGTTTGGTTTTCCTATTCAATGCGAAGTAACCGGAGCCTCCATAACCCGGGGGTATTCGTATAATAAGCAATACCAAGCGCCAAACACACGCGATATGCACTCGCATATAAAGAACCATAGCGCCTATCGTTTTTTCAGAAAACGATAGGCATATTACATGGCCCTACGGCCCGTTAACGGAGCCATTTCCGCAAGCCCTATCGCTTAAATTATAATGCATTGTCCGATTTTCGGCTTCGAAATAATGAAAACCGCTATCCGTGTTTGATTCCGTTAGCAGAACGGTTGGTTGTATACACCGAAGCGGATAACAAAAAGACCTGTTTTTTGGACAGGTCTTTCATTTGTACACTGAAAACTGAATAAAGGAAACAAAGCAGAAGTGAGAAATGAGGGAGACCAAGAAAAATATGGTCAAGCCCTCGGCCTATTAGTACTGCCAAGCTGAACACGTTACCGTGCTTACACACGC